>DASZXS010000069.1:0-49431 GCA_035545735.1 Bryobacteraceae bacterium
ACCCTGAGCCTGTAGTTTTCAAAGTTGCGAAACCCATACGCTTGCCGGTTGATGAGTTCCATTTTGTTGTGGAACCCCTCGGTGATGCCGTTGTTTTTCGTGAAGCGCCACATCGCGACGATCTCTTCGGACCAAGCCGCCAGGGTCTCGCCGAGCTGCACCAGTTGCGGCAAGCCCGCCTGACGAAGCTGCGCGACCGAACGCAGAAAGCGCGGGATCAGAGCCTGACACTGCCGCTGCGTCCGATGCTTCTTCAACAGCAGGTAACACAGACGCTGCTTGAAGCGATAAATCGCATCGAGCGCCGGATACTTCTCCAGGTAAGCCATGAGCCGAGCTTGCTGCTCCGGCCGCAGGTTGTGCCGGTGCCGCCGCATCAGCGAGAGCAGACCGCGATTCTTCGAACCCACCGGATCGATCTCGCGCCAGCAGTTTAGGAAGTGATGATTGACGAGGCGGATCACGTGGAAGCGGTCGGCCACAATGCGAGCTTGCGGGAAGTGCTTTCTCACCAGCGCGCGATACACCGAGGCCAGATCCATGCACACCACGCGCACCAGGTCCTTGCCTTCTAAGGAAAGAAGGTAGCGCTCCAGCGATGCCTCGCTGCGGCCGGGCACGACGTCGTAAACCTTGTGATTGCCGAGATCGCAGAGTGTAGTCGCGTAACCCTTCTTGCGAGTGAAGAAGTGTTCGTCGATGCCCAGCACGCGCGGGCAACAGCGAGAATGCCACTGGCGAAACTGGCGGTCGAGGCCGTGCCGGAAGTGGCGCTCGACAGTGGCCGCCCCGATGCCTTCCCTGCGGCCCAAGCGGCTGCGGTTGATCCCGTCGAGGTGTTGCTGGAAAATCCATTGGCGGAAGGCTTCGCTGGCGCGCTGGCAGGGCAGGATGCCGGGAAAGCGTTCGCGGAAGGAGCGCGCGCAGTCCCGGCACTGGAACTTGTGTCCTTCCAGCAGCAGCACGCAGCGCCGCAGTCCCCAGTCTTCGTGCCTCACACGGCGCTGGTAGCGCCCCTTGCTGCGGAGCCGTGTCCCGCCGCAATGCGGACACGGCTCCGGCTCGGTGCGCCGCGCTGAGATCCGCACTTCCCCCTTTTCTTGTTCAATGCCGGTAATCTGGTAGCCGGGCAGTCCAATCAGAATCTCCGAGTCGGTCAAAGCTTTCTCCCAAGTTGGTTTTATCAACTCGGGTTCCCGGCCTGCCCCCGTTTCTGATCAAGAGCCAGTTAACGTCCTCTCTCCGTCCGTAACCACGCAACTGGCCGTCTTTTTGGCACTTCCGCGTCTCTCCGTTTCGAGCCGATTCCCGCCTGCCGGGCCAGCCGTGCGTCCTGGTGGCGTTTGCCGGAGGCCGTTTCTCCCCGTCTCCGGACGGAAACCAGGGATTGGTTAACGGCTGGGCGATGATTGTCCGACCTCAGGCCGGACGTCTCGAACAGAAGTGCTTCGGCGGTCCTGCGGCCGCCGGCGCCACGACGGCACTCGCTCACACATTGCGCAGCATTCTTGGGGTCAGCCCAACTGAACGTTGGAGGAGAGCATGATGCGCTGCACGACAACATTCGCCGCGCCGGCCTGCGGTGGCAGAAGTTGCCGGTAGCCGGGCGATGCCAGCACCGCCGGGGTGCGGTCGATCAACATTCGCCAGCGGCTGTCGAGTAGGACGTTGAGTGCGGTAAAGCGTGTGGCCAGAACTTCGTGCAGGGGCTCAAAATCCGCAACGGACGCGCCTCGTAGACGCGACCAGCGCCGGTACGTTCCGAGGCATGCGGGCCTGGGCAGGTAGCGACGTCCTCCGATAACGACCATCCCCATGACATCCTCATGGACGTAGTTGCGGTACTCCGCCACGCCACGGCAGTAATCAACTAGGGGTGGCGGATCGACGGGATCAGAATCGGCTGGAAGGCAAGCGGCACGGATCTCATCGAACAGCCGGATGACCTGTTGCGCGCGATTTCCGGCGTTCTGTAAGGAACCAAAAGTGCGCTCGGGATGCGCGTCGTCATCCAGGCCACTCTGCGCGATGCTCAACGACAAGAAACACTTGTAGTGTTCTTGAGCCATCAACTCCAGACGCTCATCGATGTCGGCGCGAATGCGGCCATCGGCGCCGCGAAGCGTGTATACATGCTGCATCCAGAACGATTCGTAGAGCGGGAAGTGTGGCTGCAGGGCGGGCCACCTGGCCCGCTCCTCACTATCACCGTGCGTGACAAGCGAAACACCGTTCATCCATCACATCCATCGTCATTGTAGCGGGGATGCACCGCCGCGCGTACGCTGGGGCTTGTGTTGGTGACAGTAGTTGGTCAATGACTTCCCCCGCTTGGTCCTACCACGACGTGGCTCGATTCGGACCAGATCTTGACACGC
The DNA here is from genome assembly GCA_035545735.1 of Bryobacteraceae bacterium. Taxonomy (GTDB): domain Bacteria; phylum Acidobacteriota; class Terriglobia; order Bryobacterales; family Bryobacteraceae; genus JAJYKC01. Next base: position 2,379 of record DASZXS010000069.1, read on the forward strand.
ATGCCAGACTCAGGCCGGACGACTCGAACCGCGAGAATTGAACCGAGTGGCTTAACTCTTCCCAAATATTCGCTCCTGCGCCTTTTGTCGGATCTCGTCGGCGTTCACGATGCCGCCGATGCCACCCGGATGGTCCTCGGACGTGACCACACGATCCCAGTAGCCATTGTACTGATACCACTGCTGCTTCTTCTCCCAGTCTTCCCTGTAGGACGCCTTCTCAAGCATCCCCAGGTGCTCCCAATACCAGGTGCGGCCTTGATAATGGACCGTGAAATCGGGTAGCCGGAAATTCTTCGGGTCGCCGTCCTTCGCGGGCAGTTCCTTTTCGTACTCAATCGACAGGCCCAATGAAGCGAGAACGTCATGTACGATGACCTCGCTTTTCGACCGTACCGGCGTGCCATCTGATGTGCGATGGGTAAGCCCCTCGGGCCGATACGGACCCTTGATGCCGATGTCTCCCGCGTCCTGCCCGATCAGCAACTTGAACATCCGCGTTGTCCGGCGCATCGTGTCCGATGCTTCCGGTCGGCGCAGATCTAACAAAGGCTGGCTGTCCTTTTCGACTAGCGGTACCAGCTTGCGCTTGAAGCGCGTGAGGCCTGTGTACAGGAGCTCGCGCGAAAGCGTTTGCGCCTTGCGCGGCACGATGAGAATCACGGTTTCGAAATCGCTGCCCTGCGCTTTGTGGACCGTGGCGTCCTTGTTCAAAACAATACCCACCAGCGGTATACTGATCACGGGCGACACACAAATATTGTCAGTCCGGTGAACTGAGCAAGAGGCCTCACAATGCAACGAAAGGGAAAGGAAAGCGTAGCTATTCTAGCGCTTGGTATCCTCACGATCGGTGCCTCGGGTGGTCCCGCAGGCTACCGGCCTCTGGCGGCGCTGGTAAAGGAGGCAGACGCGATTGTCGTCGGAAGAGCAACGAATGTGACGCCAACGCCGGGTGGACTTTTCGGAACCATTGAGATTCTGAGAGTACTGAAAGGGGTGCCTACCGAGGGCGCGCACCTCCAAGCCCGCTGGACCTCGAGTGGCAGTTTAGTTTCAGCGCCAAGTCCCACCGAGGTCGTGGGCGCGTGGTTCCTTAAGTCGGGAAATAACGGCCAGTGGCAGATCATTTCCCCCGTCGTAGGAGATGTGCCGTTTTCGATGACATATCTAGCTGTTGCGGCGAGCCCCCCAAGTGGTGTGTTGTCGATTCAATCCGATATGGATCCGCTCGAAAAACTCATTTGCGAGATTGCGTCAACCCTTCAGTCCACGGGCAGCAAGTCGCAAATCGCGATGTTTGTGGCTACTGGCGGTGCCTTTGATGACGTTACGTCAGCAGTAGCACGGAAAGCATGGGCGGCTGTCGCGGCTTCGGCAGATCCCCCCTGCGCTTGCTAGGCCTCCAGGCACTGATCAGGGCTGGTGATACTTCGGCAATTGTCGGTCTCAGATCTGATGCGAATGTATTGAATGAAATCGCGAAACAACCGCTTGTTGCCGCTTCGCTCTGCGATGTTCGGAATCCACAAGACGCTGCAGTACTTGCGCTTGGTGATCTAACGAAGGCCGGGTTGCCGGCACAGGTGAGACGTTGTGCAGCCTATTCTCTGAGGGCGATGCACACCCCAAACACGTTACCCATCTTGGCGGCGCTGCTGGATGCGGATGCTGTTGATCTCCGCTATGAAGGAGTCCTCGGCCTTGCCTCGTTTGCAAATGCGCTTCCGATGCAGACCCGTACTAACCTCGCTAGCATGGAATTCACACAGGCGACAAGCAAGGGTCCATTTACAACTGAAGACACGCTGTTGCACTCACCTACAGAACCCGAGTTCCGTCAGGATGAGATGAAATATGTGGGCTTCTGGAAGGCATGGTGGGCAGTCCACCAGTCGCAACTGTCTAGATGACCGGAATGTCCGGTGGAGCAGACAACTTGAAACCAAGGCTTGTAATCAGCTGCCGAAAGACAATCTCGAAAAAAATTCCCTTGACTTGGTGGGTGGCCGAGTTGGTGCCGCTGCATTGAGCCGGAGGCTGCACGGGCACATGATTTGAGAAATGGTAAGTAAAATCAATTAGTTAGTGTATTGCTCTGCGCTAGTTCTAATTTGCAAAGCCGTTCTTCATGTTACGTCGGCTAGCCGTCCCTGAGGTCATATATCGGCTGATTTTATCAAAGTGCCTTCGAATCAGATGCTTCCAGTCTCCGGCCCTTATGCCTCACACCCTTTGTTTGGCTTGGCGAGCCAATTTCATTTTCAGCACCTTCCCCAGCCCATTCGTTAACCGAGATCTCCGTCTGCAACTGCGCAACTGGCCGTAATTTCGGCACTTCCGCGTCTCTCCGTTTCCAGCAGATTCGCACCTGAAACGCCAGCCGTGCGCCCCTGCAACGTTTGCCGGCGGCCGTTTCTCCTCGTCTCCACGTCACAACCCGGTCGTGGTTAACGCCCTAGACTCGTCCCGGACAATCCGAACTTGGGCCGCGTATATAGTTGACGAACGCGGCAATACGCCGCGCCAACTACATCCACCAGACGCCGGCTCGACCGCCAAGCGGAGATCGTCGTGGGTGGTTTCCGAAGGAGACCGCTCATGCGCGATCGTGATGCCGCGCTCGACAAAGCTGTTCCCGAAGTCGCCGCCTTCCTCGGCGATGCACTCGTCCGTCTTCTCTTCCCCGATCCGGCCGGTGAACAAGTTGACTTCCCGGAGACAGAGAGCCCTGATGGGACTGCTGGTTAACACCATGAAGAACGAGACCGAAATTCGGGAAGAGATCGAGGCATTGCGAAGCCTGACCACGCTGCAACTGAAGGGAAAGTACCGCGAGGTTTTCGGAGAGCAATCAAAGATCCAATCACAAGCAGTTTCTATTCCGCCGCATCGCCTGGCGCATCCAGGCGAACGCGTGGGGCGGCCTGTCCGAACGCGCTCGTCAACGAGCGCTGGAGATCGCTGATGACTCCGACCTGCGGATTCGCGCGCCCAAGAACTTCCTGCGCGAACCCCTGAACGAAGCGCGCACGGTTGAGGCGCGGCTCAGACCGGCGCTCGATCCCAGGCTGCCATTGCCTGGTACGCCGCTGATTCGCCGTTTCCAGGGGAAAGACATCATCGTCCATGTCCGCGCCGACGGTGGCTTCGAGTGTAACGGCAGGATCTACACATCCTTGAGTCGGGCGGTCACTGAGGCGACGGGGACGCGCTGGAACGGATTTGCGTTTTTCGGATTGGGACATCGACCGGACCCGAAACACAATGAGCGCGAGTAACGGGAATGGGAACGGCGCTCCGGCGATCGTCCGGTGCGCTATCTACACGAGGAAATCGACGGACGAAGGGTTGAAGCAGGACTTCAACTCGCTCGATGCGCAGCGCGACGCCGGCGAGGAATAGCACCCGTACGCCGGCGTTATATGATCGCGCATATGCTGCTACGTGGCGCAATGCTTTACGTCAAAGATCTGGAACAGATGAAGCAGTTTTATGGCGATATGCTCGGCGTCAAATCAACCAATCAAGAATGGACGGACGTGTGGGCGACTTTCGATACCGGTGCTGTTCGATTCGCCTTGCATGCTATTCCAGGCGAAATCGCGAAGCACATCGAAATCACGTCCCCGCCGACTCCGCGAGAAGAGGATCCGGTGAAACTCATCTTTGAAGTCAAAGACGTCGAATCCGAGCGGTCGCGGTTAGAATCACTCGGGATCAGGACGTTACGGCGTCCCTGGCAACAGCCGGGTGAGGCTTGCGACGCGGTCGATCCCGAGGGCAATATCTTTCAAATCTGTTCTCCGGGCGCTGACGGCCTCCCGTGATTCGCTTATCGAACCGTCTTTGTTCCCGCCCGGGCCGTCTCTTCCAGGTTGTAGTGAATTGGGGATCCGGCCTTGGCGTGGGACCGCTATTCGACCGAGAATTTTGCGGTTGCTTCATAAGTCTGGTTTCCCGTGCGATCGTTCACATCCACTGCAAGCGTGTACTCTCCCGTTTTCAGGTCCTTTGGGATATTCAGGCTGAATCTGCCGGGGACGTAGAGCTGCGGGTAGAATGGCGCTCCGGATTCGCTCGCCGCGTTCGGCTCGGCGTAGGCTTGCGTCTCGTCCGCGCGCAGCACGCGGATGCCGTACTCGACGTCAAATTGATTCTTTTCGCCCAGTTTGTAACCGATGATATCGAAGCGCGCCCAAAGAGTATCGCCCGGACGGTAAGCGGCTATCTTCAGCGGCGTTGTATCTTCCTCGGAACGGTAAAAACAGAAATTACGAAGAGTCAGCGTGGAGCTTGGCGCGAACTCATGTCCGTTGACGCGCAGAGGAGTCTCCGAACTAGCCTCGTTTCCGCTCAGTTCGTCTTTGACACGCAGCAGCACGCGGTAGGTTCCTTCGGGAGTGTAAGCTCCCAGGGCGAAGGTACGGCGGCCCACCGGAGTCCAGTCCTTGTCCTCGCTGGAAACCAGGGTATCCACTTTTCCGGAAGAACCTTCCACCAGCGGCACGCCGTTGTTGTCCTCCACCATCACGCGCCAGGAAAGCCGGACGCGGGTACTGTCGTCCTCATCCTTTTTTTCGTAGCCGGAGACGCGAAAACTGAAGTACACCAGATCGCCGGGCCGGAAGCGATAACTCACCGGAAGGTCCGGCCCGTCTTCGGAGTTATGCACCGATGCATGTTCGATTCGAAGCTTCCCCGGAGCGGCCCACGCGCTTCCGGCCAGCAGTGCGATCAAGAATAATCTTACCGGCATAGCGCCTTTTTCTTCACTTTAGCTCACGATTTTCGCAGTTCTCTTGCCCCTGGACCAATCCCTCCGCCTGTCCCTGGCCATGCTGGCTCGGTTTCCATGAATCGGAAAATCGCCCGGGAAAATGAAGGACGGGGAGGGGAACAGCATTCCACGTCGGCTATGATGTTACCCATGGGGCATCGCTTCCGGGCCTTGCTTGGCTTAGCGGTATTCTTATCGTGCGCGCCGGTGTTCGCCTGGCAGGCTACGCACCCCTTGTCGGGCCGGCGTATCGCCCACGTGATGGGCACGGCCGGAGCCGACTGGCTCAGCCGTCCCGAGCGCGAGGCCGAGGAGCAGCCCGAGAAGGCTCTCGATGCTCTCCATCTGGAACCCGGGATGGTAGCCGCCGATATCGGCGCGGGCACCGGCTATATGACCTTGAAATTGGCCCGGCGCGTTGGCCCCCAGGGCAAAGTCTATGCCGAAGACGTTCAGCCCCTGATGCTGGATCGCCTCCGCGCGAATGCGCGCAAGGCGGGCCTCGGAAACATTGAGACCGTCACCGGCTCCGAAGCCGATCCGCGCCTTCCGCCGGACAGCATGGATCTCATTCTTCTCGTGGATGTATATCACGAATTTTCGCAGCCTCAGGCGATGCTGGAAGCCATGCGAAAGAGCCTCAAGAGCGATGGAAGATTGGTGCTGCTGGAGTACCGCAAGGAAGACCCGTCCATCCCCATCCACCCGGACCATAAGATGAGCGTCGCCGTTGCCAAACTGGAGGTGGAAGCCGAGGGCTTTCATCTCGATCAGGTCATCGAGACGCTCCCGCGCCAGCATATCCTCATCTTCAAAAAAAAGCCCTGAAAAGACCGGGCGCGAACGGGGTCAATCGGCTTTTACGAAATCCATCTCCACCCGGTCCATCGCAAGAAACTCCACGATGTGAGGATGGCGGCACTGGTCGAGTTCATCCACCGGACCGAAATAGATCACCTGGCCTTCGAAAAGAAAGACCACCGAATCCGCCACCTTCCGCATCAGATCCAGGTCGTGCGTCACCACCACCGAGGTCAGCTTCAACTGCTGCTTCAGGCGGAGCATCAGGTTGGCCAGCAATTCGGACATGATCGGATCCACCATGGTCGTGGGCTCATCATAGAGAACACACTCCGGTTGTGCGGCGAGTGCGCGGGCGATGGCGACGGCGCGTTTGTATCCGGTGGAGAGGTCACCCGGATAGGCGTCTCTAAAATCGAGCAGATCCACGATCGAGAGCAGTCCGTCCACGACGTCTTCCTTGTTTTGGGCGTCGTAGTCGTCGCGAAGTTCCAGTGAGAATAAGATGTTCTCCCCGACGGTGAGCGAGTCGAAGAGCGCGCCATTCTGAAAAACCATCGTGACTTTTTTTCGAATTTGGCGCATTTCCGCCTCGTCAAAGCCGGTGATATCGCGGTACGCAACCGTAATGCGCCCCCGATCGGGCTTTTGGAACCCCATGATATGGGCCAGCGTGACCGATTTTCCGACGCCGCTTCGCCCAATGATCGCCAGCGTCTTTCCGGCGTCGAGATGGAAGCTGACATCGACTAAAACGGGCCGGTCGAACGTCTTATGAACGTGTTCGAACTCCAGGTAGTGAGAATTGTGTTCACTTTCCATGCGTGTAGCGCGTCCAATCTTCCGGCGTGTTCATGTTTTGGAATGGCAGGGGATCGGTCACAGCCGCAAATACCGGGTTCAAAGTAAGGATGATCTCTTGCATTTTCAATATCTTATGTTTAAGGGCCGCCGCGACGGCGGGAAGGCAGTTGCGATGGTAGACCGCGCAGAGCGGATGCACCCGACCGTTCGCTTCCCGGGGCGCCAGGCATCCTCCGCTGCAGTCGAGAGCCTGCCGGATCAGTCCGGAAAGGTCGCCGCGGCGGATTTCGGGCATATCGCAGGCCACCACCAGGTTCCAGTCGGCATCGGTGATCGTCAGGGCTGTGAACAGGCCGCTGGCGGGCCCGCGGGATGGCTCCAGGTCGGCTACCACCGGGTAACCCGCGCTCTGGTAGCGATGCGGGTCTCCAATAATGGTGGTTTCTCCGGCCGCGGCGGATACTTCGGCTGCAACGCGCCGAATCAGCGGCTCACCCCGCAGGATAAGCCCGGCCTTGTCTTCTCCCATCCGGACGCTCCGGCCGCCGGCCAGCACAAAACCAGCGTGCCGCATGAGAGAATCATATCATTGGGCAAAAAAGACAAATCCGGGTATAATCGGTTAAAACAAAACGCGGATTTTTGTTTTCGCACGTTTTTTGTTTGCGTGGCGGGAGTTTCCATGTTTGCCGCATCGGCGCCGGATGGCACGGCTAGAGAATCCGGGAAAGTTCAAACCAGGTCCGTCGTGCGCGTGGATCCATCCACCGGGCGGCTGGTGCGCGTAATCGATGTCGTCCGCTCCCCCCGCGCCCCGAACAAGCGGAGCGCCGCGGCCGCGCCTCCGAACGTTCATTCTCTGGTGGAGACCACCGCGCGCAGTTATGACGTGGACCCGCTGCTGGTGGAGTCCGTGATACAGACGGAGAGCGCCTATCAGCCCGGCGCGGTTTCTCCGAAGGGCGCGCAGGGATTGATGCAGTTGATGCCCGCCACGGCGCGCCGCTTCGGCGTGAACGATTCTTTCGATCCCAAAGAGAATATCGAAGGCGGCGTGAAATATTTGAAGTACCTGCAGAACCTGTTTCAGGATGACCGTCTTGCCATCGCCGCCTATAACGCGGGCGAGGGCGCGGTCGCCAAATACAACGGCGTGCCGCCCTATAAGGAAACCGTGGCCTACGTCGAGAAGGTGTCCAGGAAGTATGGAAAGGCAAAGGAGAAGACCGGCCCCGCCGTCGTCTCGGAAGCGTTGAACTCTTCCGAAGCGGTTCCGGAAACGCGTCCGGTGATTGCTTACACCGACAGTCAGGGACGCTGGCACATGACAACACAGTAGTCTCGCTATGTCCCACCTCCCCCGGCCACACGAGCGATCCTGGCGAGCCGCAACTTTACTTTGCGCGCTGGCGGTCGCTGTGACTCCGGGGATCGCTAAAGACCGCAACGTTCCATCCGGCCAGCGCGCGAAAGTCCGGTCGGTGCGGTTCTGGTCGTTTGGCGATGTGACCCGCATTTCCATCGAGACCACCGGCGATTTCGACCTGAAGTACGACCGTCTGGATAATCCCGACCGCCTGTTTTTCGATCTGGTCGGCGCCGATTCCGAGGTTGGGCCCAGGGGCTCCCGCACCTATGCCGTGCAGGACAACATCATTCGCCGTATCCGGGTTGCGGAGACACAGCATGGGGTCACCCGCGTTGTCCTCGATCTGAACCATTTCGCACATTTCAGCACCTCACGGCTTGAAAATCCCAGCCGCCTCATGATCGACGTTCGCACCACGGCCGAGAACCTGGCTTTTAAGGCTCCGGAGCCGGATGTGCGGAGGGAGGGCGCGCGCGGTTTTGTTCCGCCCGCGCCGTTCGCGCGCTCGCCACAGGCTCCGCGTGCCCTGGATGAGCCGCCGGCGATTCGCGCGGCGCCCGCTCCCGATGTTTCGGGCATCGCCGCAAACGGCGTGCTGGCCGCCTTGGAAACGCGCCCGCGTCCCTACTCGTTCCCGGCGAAATCGACCGCCGTTCGGATTGCACCATCCGCGGCGGCGCCAATTGAAGAGCGGGGCGTGCCCGCTCCCGCGCTCCGTACCGGCGAAGCGCAATCGATGACGCGTGTCCTCGGCCTGAAGGTTCGCCGCGTTGTGATAGATGCCGGGCATGGAGGTCATGACACAGGCACCATCGGCGCGGGCGGACTGCTCGAAAAGGACCTTGTCCTCGATGTCGCCCTCCGGCTTGGAAAATTGATCCAGCAACGCATGGGAGCCGAGGTGGTTTACACGCGCTCGGACGACACCTTCATCCCCCTGCACGACCGGACGCGCATCGCCAACGACAGCCGCGCGGATTTGTTTCTCTCCATCCACGCCAATTCCTCGCCGGACCGCTCGGCCTCCGGAGTCGAGACCTATTACCTGAACTTCACTTCCTCGAAAGCCGCGCTCGACGTGGCGTCGCGCGAAAATGCGGGCTCCGATAGCACGGTATTTGAGCTGAAGGGTCTGTTGCAGAAGATCGCGCTGCAGGACAAGATCGACGAATCGAGAGAGTTTGCGTCGGCAGTACAGAATTCGCTGTACCTCGCATCCAAACGCCTCGATCCGAAGTCCAAGGACCGGGGCGTCCGCAAAGCCCCGTTCGTCGTCCTCATCGGCGCATCGATGCCCTCGATACTCGCCGAGATCAGCTTCATTAGCAACCCGCGCGATGCAAAAGCCCTGAAGCGCGGCGAGGGAAGGCAGCGCATCGCCGAGGCGCTCTACAAGGGCGTCTCGAAATACTCCGGCACGCTAAGCCATTACAACGTAGCCCAGCGCGGCACGGAGTGACGCGTTATACTGGTCGATTGGAAGCGCCTCTGAAGCCCATTGTTTCCATCCTCCGCTAGCCGCTGAGATCGCCTCGCGCGAATCTCTTGCGCCTTTGTGTTTCCAAATCCGTAAGTTTCAATGAGGTACGGAAGTGTCTCTATTTTCCTGGGGATGGAAAGGTATGCCCGTGGGCGGCGGCGATCGGGCGCCGGCGCGGGTGGTTGCGACGCACGGTGAATCGTGCGTCATCGTAGCAGAGGAAGGCGAGTCGTCCGCTGTGCTGAGCGGGCGTTTGCAATATTTCGCCGCCTCGCCGGCGGATCTGCCCGCCGTCGGCGATTGGGTGGTGACCCGGCACGGCGTCATCGATTCCGTTTTGCCGAGGCGCACGGCGATCAGCCGGAAAGGGGCGGGATCGAGGCGGGAAGAACAGATTCTTGCCGCGAATGTCGATCTCGTTTTTATCGTGAGCGGCCTCGACCACGACTTCAACCTGCGCAGGTTGGAGCGTTATCTCGTGGTCGCGCTGGAGAGCGGTGCAACGCCGGTTTTTGTCTTGAACAAAGCCGACCTGTGCCCAGCGCCCGGCGACGCGCTCGACGCGGTGGGCGGGATCGCGGCGGGAAGCGAGGTCCTGCTGGCAAGCGCCATCGCGGAAGAGGGAACGGAGCAGATTCGGGCTCGCCTTACGGAGGGTGTTACCGGCGTGCTGATCGGGTCGTCCGGGGCGGGGAAATCCACGCTGGTGAACTGCCTGCTGGGGGCGCACGCGCAGCCGGTGAACGCAGTGCGGGAGAGCGACAGCCGCGGGCGGCACACAACGACGCATCGCCAGCTCTTCCGCCTGCCCGGAGGCGGAATGTTGATCGATACGCCGGGGCTGCGAGAGATCCAACTCTGGGCGCTACCCGAAAGCGTCGGCGGCGCGTTCCCCGAGATCGAAATGCTGGCGCGCGGCTGCCGCTTCCGCGATTGCCGTCATGCGGGCGAAGCCGGCTGTGCCGTCGCCGCCGCGATCGAACAAGGGCAGCTCGAAGAATCCCGGCTCACCAGTTTCCACAAGCTGGAGCGGGAGGCGCAGCGCTTTGAGCGTGAGGCCGACCCGCTTGCCGCCCGCCAACGCAAGCGCGAGATCGCTCGAATGCACCGGGCGCAACGGAGGTTCTATCGTGAGTAGCTAAAACGTGAATCGCTAAAACTGCAGCCTGGCCTGCAGTGCGATCATGCGAGGCGAACTGTCGCCGCCCAGCCCGACACCGAGCAATCCCGTGGGGGGAGCGGTCGGAAAGCTGAGCGCGCCGAAGCCGGTTTGGGTGGATGGCTGTCCCGGAATGCCGGCATAGCCCAGCACGGGCAAACCGAAGTTCGGATGATTGAACAGATTGAAAAACTGCGCGTCGATACGCAGCTTCACACGCTCGCCGACGCGGAACCATTTTGTCAGGTAGAGGTCGCTCCAAAAGAAGTCCGGGCCGCGGAGCGCGTTGCGCCCCAGGTTTCCGAACTGGCAATGCGCGGGGTCGTCGCCGCCGGCGCAGGCGCCGGTGCTCGGGTCCACTGTGGAAACGAATGCATTGGGATTGAGCCACTGGATGGTGCCGGGCTGAGTTACGCCTGGTATTGGCGCGTGCTCGTATAGAGGAACGCCCGCAACCACGCTCGCATAGCGCGCCCCTCCGCCGTCGACGATCCCGTTTCCGTTCGCGGTGTAGGGGGCGCTGAGTATCGAGAACGGAAGCCCGCTGTGCCAGAAGACAGTTCCGGAGATTTGCCATCCGTTAAGCGCGTAGCCCAGTATGCGGTTGCGCGCTTTCCACGGCACTTCGTAGGTGTATTGAGCCGTGAGGTTGTGCCGGACATCGTAATCGCACGGGCCGTATTGCCTGCCCAGTTGTCCCGGCAGCGGCGAAAGCACGGCGCCCGCCGAGAAAGGCAGGAAGCCGCCGTTCGAAACGGTGTCCATGCAGCGGCTCCAGGCATAGTTCACCTGGGCCTGAAATCCGCGGCTGAACTCCCGGCTCGCCGTGAGCTGAAGCCCGTTGTAGTGGCTGTTGGCTCCGGTGTTTAGTTGCGTGACTGCGCCGAATCGGGGATCGGCCGGCGCGCCGTACGGCAGTGGCGCGAAGCAACCCGGACATACCGTTTGATATCCGTTGGCCTGAGTCTGGTAGGGCTGATTCACCGCCCGCGTCCCCGCATATTGGGCTCGCAGATGGATGGTATGGCCGGCCTGCCGCTCGAGCGCGAAGCTCCATTGCATGAAGTAGGGCGCGCGCAGTTGGCCGTCCGGCGCCGCTGTGACCGCTACCGGGGGCAGACAGGTGAGCGGATTGGAGAGGGCGGACGCGCAGGAGAGCGCACCCTGGGAGAAGCCTTCATGGAAGCGGCGGTCGGCGGCCGCGGCGGCATCGATGGCGCTGTTCGGAACGCCCGGCGCGATGGCCAGCCCTCCCACTGTTCCCAACAGCCCGGAGGTGAAGGTTGTCGAATAAGGCGGATTCGCGCCCAGAAGATCGGCGATGCTGCCCGGAAGAATATCGCTGAACAGGCCGAAGCCTGCCCGCAGGACGGTGTTGGGGGCGGCCTGCCACGCGATGGCGGTTCTCGGCTGTAGAATGGCGAGCGGCGTCGAATCAAACAATGTACTGAGCCCCGGCTGAATTACGGTATTCAGAGGCTGGTTGACGTCGTGCGGGATGGAATCAAACGATCCGCTTAGACGCGCCACGGCATTGTGCGGATTGAGCGGATTCGAATTGTGAGTTCCGCGAATGCCTAACGTCCAGGTGAACGTCCGGGTGATCTTCCACGTGTCCTGAGCGTAAAGGTCGAGATTCAAAAACCGGAACGGCTGTGAATCGGCGATCGGGAATGTCTGCGAGGCGGTTGAGGCCACGCCGTGGACGAACTGCGGCAGGCTGCTGTAGCTAACCAGCGGGACCGTACCCGCTCCGAAATCATAGTCATTCAATCGAAAAATGCGGCTGTTGAGGCCAAACCGCAGCTCATGGCTTCCGACCGTCCACGCGAGATTGTCGTTGAGGAAAAAGCGTGCCGCCCGCCGCCCCTGCACCCATGTGTTATCGAGGCCGCCCAGCGCAGTGAACGGAGCATTTGCGCCGTTGCCCTGCAGCACGATGGGAAACGCATCCAGCGTCACTTCGAGATTCTTCGGCCCAAAGAGGCTCTGATACCAGGAAAAGGCGGGATTGAAATAGTTCACCAGGCGGCTCGAAAAGACGTGGGTGTACCCGGCGGCGAAGGAGTAAAGGGGCTGCGGCGAAATGGCGTCGAAGAGCGGATTAATCGGGTCCGTGTAAGCGGCCTGGAGGCCGGAATCGAATTGAAAGCGAAACCATGCGACGTTCTTCTCGCTGATGTTGGCGTCGATGCGCGCGGTTTGCACCTGTTCGCTATCGACGCTCGATCGGGAAGAGGTTCTGCGGTTGGCGCAGCCGCTGCCGTTGGGCGGCGAACCCGCTGCCGGCGCTCCGCCGCTCTCGAAGGGGCATCCCAGAATCGACAGCGGCGTCCCAGAGGTATTGCCGTAAAGGCCAAAGAGTTTTTGATAGAAGGGAACCAGTTGCGGCTGAGCCGGATAGGAGGAGCCGGTAATGGAATCGATGCCGCCGGCCGGCAGTTGCTTCAAAACATAGCTCTGAAAGGCCGGCGTCGGCGCGGTGACAGTGGTGACAATTGGCAGGGCGATCCGGACCCATTCGGAATCCGCGAAGAAAAACAGCTTGTCCCGCACCACGGGGCCGCCGAGACTTCCACCGAAATGATTCACGACGGATCGCGGCTTTTGATTTCCCGGTGTTGAATTGGTGAAAAAATTCGCGGCGTTGAAGCGAGCGCCGTTCCAGAGTTCATACAGATTGCCGTGAAACCGGTTCGTCCCCGATTTCGTGACATAGTTGACCTGCGACGCGCCATACCGTCCCTGGTCCACTGCATAGGAGAGCGTGTTGACCGTGACCTCGGCGATGGAGTTCATTCCGAGCACGAGGTTGGTGGAGAGCCCGCTATTCAGGTTGGTGAGAGGATCATTGGTTTCGAGGCCATCGACGATATAGCCGTTCGAGAGAGAGGGAAGGCCGTTAAACTGCACGTTGCCGTAGCCGTTTGTGCCTCCAACGAAGTCGTTCCCGCTGCCGGCGGTGTTGATCACGGCGCCCGGGGCGAATTGCAGCGGATAAGTCAAGTCGCCGCCGGGGTTGGGCAGGTTTTCGAGAGACCACGCGTTCAGAGTGGTGGCGGTATTCGGGTTGTCCGGGGTGAGAAGCGGGGCAGCTTCGGTAACCAGAATATTTTCGGCGGCCGCCGCCACCTGGAGAGTGAAATTGACCGACTGCTTCTGGCCGAGACCAGCCTGCACCACTGGATTTTGGCGAGGCTCAAAATGCTCAGCCTCCGCCCGGACTGAATAGGAGCCCGGCTTCAACTGCGGAAAGCTGAATAGCCCTTCCCGGCCAGTGACGACTGTTCGCGTCCAGCCGTTGTCGTTGCTGCGAATGGTTACGGAAGCGCCGGAAATCACACCGCCCGACGAATCGAAGACCGCTCCGTCAATGGCGCTGGTGGTCTCGCCCTGGGCGCGGAGAAGCAGAGGCGCGGAGAGGATAGAGAGCACCATCAGGGCGCCGGGAAATAATTTAGGCATTCCTAAAAACAAAGTATGCCCGGGCTGCGAGCCCGGTGTCAAGGCAAAACGCGCGCTCGGGTTGCGCCGCCGGGCGAGCCGGCCTACATTGGATTTAGTGCCGCCTGCGACAAACGGGTCCATCACCACCGAGTCGGTCGATGACTATCTGAAGGCGATTCTGGAGCTGAGCGGTCCGGAAGAGGAACGCGTATCCAGCAACGCTCTGGCGCGCCACTTGAGCGTGAAGGCCGCGTCCGTCACGGGCATGTTACAACGGTTGGCCGCCCAGCATCCGCCATTCGTGAAATATGAGAAGCATCACGGTGCGCGACTGACGAACGCGGGAAAGATGCGCGCGCTTGAGGTGATCCGCCATCATCGTCTGCTGGAGCGTTTTCTTCACGATATCCTCGACTATTCCTGGGACGAGGTTCACGACGAAGCCGAGCGGCTGGAGCACTTCATTTCCGAGCGGCTCGAAGACCGGATCGCCGCGAAACTGGGCGACCCGGAGATCGACCCGCACGGGCACGTCATCCCCGAGCGAAGCGGCGCCGTTCCTCAGCGCGAGGAAGTACCGCTCGCGAAGTGGGCCTGCGGCGTGCCGGCCACGGTGAGCAGCGTATCGGATCGCGACGCGTCCGTTCTGCGCGAAATGGAGCGGATGGGACTGCGTCCGGGTGTCCGGATCACCGTCGAGCCGGGGACCCGCGGCGCGTCGACGCACGTTCGTATCGGCAGCCGCGAAAAAACAGAGCGCCTGAGCCAGCGCCTGGCATCCTCAATCTGGGTGGCCGGAGTTTCCTAGTGAGTTTGCGGTTTCCGCTGGCGCGGACGAAAGCCTGAACTTCCGATGCAAACCGAACCGAAAACCCCCGGCCAGTGGATTCGATATATCGTTGTGGCCGCCATCGCGCTGTTCCTCGTCTGGATGATGCTGCGGATCTACGTTTTCTGATCCTCCGCCGTACGGCGATTTCAGGTGAAGCGAATCGCGCGTTCCGGGATCAATAAAGTGAATTCCAGCGGGAATTTTTATGCGATCACCCTTTTCCCGGTTAGAGACAATCGGCTGGATGTTCCTCGCCACCTTCTTTGGGGCTGCGCTGATTGCGCTTTGCGAACGCTATCGGAAATCCGCCAGTTCCCCGGACATCCCCGGTGATTCCGGAAGAACGTTCGGCTGATTTTCTGAGGATACGACGCCGCGTTTCTTGCACGCTGTGCGCGGTTAGCGCTTACAGAGTTCCGGAAGCTTTTTCTGGAGCGCCCGGAGTTTGGGCAGGTCGTTGTACACGATGTAAGGGAAGTTTGGATTTCGATCCAGGAAGCCCTGGTGATGAGCCTCGGCCGGATAGAAGGCTTGCAGCGGAACCACTTTGGTCACGATCTTGTGCCGGAAGACTTTGGCTTCATTCAACTGCTCGATGTACGCGTCGGCGGTGCGTTTTTGATCTTCGCTCGAGTAGAAGATCGCCGACCGGTACTGTGTGCCCTCATCCGGCCCCTGGCGATTTAGTTCGGTGGGGTCGTGCGCAACTTCGAAGTAGACCTTCAGAAGCTGGCCATAGCTGATTTGCCCCGGATCGTAAGTAATTTCCACCGACTCGGCGTGACCCGTTCGTCCGGTGCTCACCATTTCATAGTGCGCGGTGGAAGCGGCGCCCCCGGAATACCCGGAGACGACCTTTGTTACTCCCTTCACGCGTTCAAACACGCCTTCGACGCCCCAGAAGCACCCGCCGGCCAGCACCGCCGACGCTTTATGCACTCCGGGCACCGCGGGGATATCGACCGCCGGATCGGGGAACGGAGCTTTTGACTTGGCAAACGCCACTGTGCTCAGGCACAGGGCAAAAACGCACGCCGCCAGCCGCATAGGAGAAACCTCCCGGTTAGTACTTCGGAACGCTCGGATCTACTTTGTCACTCCAGGCGAGAATGCCGCCCTTCATGTTGCGAAGCTTCGTGAATCCGGACTGCTTTAGCAGCTCGATGGCCTTGGCGCTGCGCACGCCGCTCTTGCAATGGGCGACAATCAGCTCATCCCGGTTCAGTTCGTTGAGACGCTTCGGCAGGTCACCCAGCGGGATCAGCTTCGCCGTGGGGATATTGCCGATCTGATATTCATGCGGCTCCCGGACGTCGAGCAGAGTGAACGGCGTCTTGTTGTCGATGAGAGCCTTGACCTCGACGGGATCGATGTCGGCGCTATCCGCCGGCGCCTGGGGTTGATGCTTTGGAATGCCGCAAAATTCCTGATAGTCGATGAGCTTGGTGATCGTGGGATGATCGCCGCATACCGGGCATTCGGGATTCCGCCGCAGCTTCAATTCGCGGAAGCGCATGGACAGAGCGTCATAGAGCACCAACCGCCCGCGCAGAGACTCGCCGATTCCCAGAATGATCTTCACCGCCTCGGTGGCCTGGATCAAACCGATCGTTCCGGGTAGAATCCCCAGGACACCGCCTTCGGCGCAACTCGGAATCAGGCCGGGAGGTGGCGGCTCGGGATAAAGGCACCGGTAGCACGGACCGCCTTCATACGCGAAGACCGTTGCCTGTCCTTCGAATCGGAAGATCGATCCATAGACGTTGGGTTTTCCAAGCAGCACGCAGGCATCGTTGACCAGATAGCGTGTGGGAAAATTATCCGTGCCGTCGATTACGATGTCGTAATCCTTCAGAATGTCGAGCGCGTTTTCGCTTGAGAGCGGAGTTTCAAACTTGTCGAGCCTAAGATAAGGGTTGATGTCGAGCATCGTCTCGGCGGCCGAGTCGAGTTTCTTCTTCCCGACGTCCTTGGTGCCGTGAATCACCTGCCGCTGCAGGTTGGTGAAGTCGACGACGTCAAAATCGACCAGGCCGATCCGGCCGACGCCCGCGGCGGAAAGGTAGAGGCCGAGTGGCGCACCCAGCGCCCCGGCCCCGATCAATGCTACTTTTGCATTCTTCAGCTTCTGCTGCCCCTCCATCCCCACTTCGGGGATGATCAGGTGGCGGCTGTAACGAAGGATCTCGTCCTTGTTGAGGCTGGCCGCCTGAGCGGGCTCAGCCACGGCGGTCGATCCGCCCGCGATGCTCGGCACGATGGAAATCGTGTCGTTTGCGCCAACGGGAGTCGCGTCCTTGTTCAGATAGCGAATGTCCTCGTCGTTGATGTAAACGTTGACGAAGCTACGCAGCTTGCCCTCATCGGTGAACAGGTGACGCTTCAGTTCCGGATGCCGGGAGGTAAGCCCGGCAAGCAACTCGCGGACCGTGTCGCCCGGCACCTCTACACTATCCACCTTGCCCGCGAACTGGCGCAGCGCGGTGGGAATCAAAATCTTAGCCATAAACCAATTCTTCCTTATTTGCGACCGTTTGGTCGAAGTCAGGCCGGTAACTGTTGGCGTGATCGAGCCGGCCGTTCTTAATGGACAGGACCACGTAGGAAAACCAGGGGCACGAATGTTCCAGATCGCGCTTGGAAAAATACGCGTCGCAATCGGGATGCGAGTGATAGATGCCGAGGACTTCAAGGCCGTCGCGGCGCGCTTCTTCATCCACGCGGTTGAGATCCTTGGGATCCATCACAAAAAAATCTTCCTGCGGCCCGTCGTAAACGTTCGGCAGCGCAACCGAGCGGCTCACCACGCCGTCCTTGCCCACCATTACGCCACAGCCTTCCTTGGGGAAACACTTCTCGGCGTGCGAGACCATCCGGTCCCACACTTCACGCTCAATCCGGATCATTCCAAAAGGGCTCACTTAGATATTTGTCCGCGCCATCGCACAGGACGGTAACCACCACCGCGTCCTTGCCTTCCTCAGCGAGTTTACGGCCAATCTGCCGCGCGGCCACCAGATTCGCTCCGGAAGAAATCCCCACCAGGATGCCTTCTTCGCGGCCGAGGCGGCGGGTCATGCGGTAGGCGTCCTCGGTCTCAATCCAGATATTTTCGTCCGCGAGGCTCGGGTCGTAGATGCCGGGGATGATCGCCGAAGGCATGTGTTTCAATCCCTCCAGGCCGTGAAAACCGCTCGACGGCTGAGCCGAGATGCATTGCACACCGGGAATGTCATGCTTCAGCCGGCGGGAATTCCCGACGAAAGTTCCGCTCGTGCCCATGCTGGCAACGAAATGGGTGATGCGGCCCTGCGTTTGCGCGATGATCTCGGGCGCCGTGGTTTCGTAGTGCGCCATCCAATTCGCCGGGTTGTTGTACTGGTCCGGATAAAAATAGATATCCGGGTTGGCGCCATACACTTTTCGGCATTCGCGAATCGCTCCGTCCGAGCCTTCCGCCGGGTCGGTCAGGATCAATTCGGCGCCGTAGGCGTGCAGCATTCGTTTGCGCTCTTCGGAGGCATTTCCCGGAAGGCACAAGCGCACGCGATAGCCCCTCGCCGCTCCAATCATGGCATAGGCAAGCCCGGTGTTTCCGCTCGTCGAATCGAGGATAATCTTGTCCCGGGTAAGCTTGCCGGAGCGCTCGCCATCGAGGATCATGTTCAATCCCGCACGATCCTTCACCGATCCGCCCGGGTTGAAATACTCGGCCTTTCCATAAAGCTCCACGCCGGGAAGGTCCGCGTCGATTTTCGAAAGACGTAAAAGAGGAGTGTTGCCAATCTGCCCCAGCAGATTGTCGGCGCCAGGGCGGTTCAGAGTTTCGCGAGAAATGGCAACGGGCATCAAAATCCTTTTCCAGCTATATTTTAGCGAATAGCCAGCAATCCCTGTCAACAATAGGGGCTAGCATCGCTTCTTGCCCGTTGGATGCGAATCGGACCGGATTGGTCGCGTTAATTGATGTTGGATCGAATGGGCTGACCAAATTGATCGAGTCCAGTCGTCCCATGGTATTGCCGGTAACGATAAGGGGCCGGCGGATCGGGCTGAGGAGCTTGCGCCGGCGGATCTGCGGCCGGCGGATCGCTGTAGTAGGAGTCGGGAGTGTAGTATCCCGAAGAGTTGTCGGGGTACGAATAGTAGTATGGGTCGTAGTAGCCGCCGTAATAATACGGATCGTAGTAGTAGGGGTCGTAGCCGAAGCCAAAACCAAAGCTCGGCCACCATCCGTAGCCGTATCCATATCCGCCCCAGCCTCTGCCGTAATAGCCATACCCGCGTCCGTACCGGTTTCCGCCGTAGTAGCCTCTGCCGCCGTAGTGGCCGGAACCTCCGCGGTAGCCGTAGCCACCGCTATAACCGCCGCCTCCGCGATAGGCGGAACCTCCGCGATAGCTGGAACCTCCGCGGTAGCTGCTGCTATAGTGCCCCCCGCCGCCGGAGCCGCCGCCACGGAAACCTCCGCCCCCTCCGTGAGATCCACCGCCCCCGCCACCATGGAAACCACCGCCGCCGCCGTGGGATCCACCGCCGCCGCCGTGGCCGCCCCGCTGAGCATAAGCTCCAGTCGCTAAACCGAACGAAAGTAAAACGACAGCGATATAACGCATGGGAAACACATACCCTCCGTGCCAGCTACCTCTAGTGTGATGCGCCTCACACCTTTTTGGTTATAGCGGAAAACAGCCTAATTGGCTAGCGGGTACCGGAAGGAGGGGGTCACCAGTCCAGGATCGCGTTATCGTGCGCGCGGATCGTAGTGGAATGGATCACCTCCGGCTGGAACGGATGCCGGGCCGCTCCTGCTTCATCGACTTCAATTCCCAGCCCGGGGGCTTCGGGCGGCAGCCAGTAGCCGTTTTCGCGGCGAAGTGAATGCTTCACCACTTCCCAGCGCCAGGGGACATCGGTCAACATATCCTCTTGAATCAGAAAATTCGGCGTGCTCAGGTCGAAGTGCAGCGCGGCGGCGTTGGCGACGGGGCCGAGGGGATTGTGCGGCGCCACGCCGATGGTACGGATCTCCGCCATCGCGGCGATCTTCTTGGCCTCCCACAGTCCGCCGCAGTGGCAAAGGTCGGGCTGAATGACATGGCAGGCGAGTTTTTCGATGAGCGGCCGGAACTGATGCCGGGTGACCAGGCGCTCGCCGGTGGCGATGGGCACGGCGGCGGCCTTCCGAACTTCGGCCATCACCTCCACGTCCTCGGGGGGCACGGGTTCCTCAATGAAGTAGGGGCGATAGGGCGCCAGGATGCGGCAGAACTCGACGGCATTTGCGAGCGAGTGCCGGCCGTGGCAATCGATCATGATGTCCACGCCGTCGCCGACCGCGAGGCGGAGCGCTTCCATCACGCGTTCGGCGGATTTATAAGCCGCAATGCTGTTCAATACTTCGGTCGGGGGCGTGATGAGCACCTTGAGCGCGGTGTAGCCTTTTTCGACGACTTCAATCGCTCGATCGACGAACGGGCGAGGGTCGGCGCTCTGCTGTGATTCGTAGACCGCGCGCATATCGCCGCCGCCCAGGTGCGTGTACATGCGCACGCGCTCCCGCACCGCGCCGCCGAGCAGTTTGTATACAGGCTGCCCCAGGAGCTTTCCGAAAATATCCCAGCAGGCCTGCTCGATGCCGGAAATGGCTGACATTCCGATCACCCCGAGCCGCCAGAAGGACTGCCGGTACATCTTTTGATATAGATGCTCGATGCGCGTGGGATCTTCGCCGGCGATCACCGGCGCAAAGTCCTCCACGGCTCCGATGACGCTGCGGGTCTTCCATTCGAGCGAGCATTCTCCCCATCCGTAAAGACCGGGCTCGCTGGTTTCGACTTTGACGAAAACCCAGTTTCGCATCTCAGCGTGAACCGCCACGGTTTTGACCGAAGTAATTTTCATTCCGGGTTACTTTCAGATTCGAGGTTGCTGTCCTTTGACGCTCATCGCGCCGTCGATTCGGATGTTTGCGCCATTGATGAGGCTGGCCCCATCGGAGACCAGGAAGGCGACGACGTTCGCGACTTCCTCAATGGTACCGACAGTGCCGCGCGGCTGGACCCGATCGAAAGCCGCGCGCGTAGCCTCCGGGTCGGACTGGCCGGCGGCGAACGCGTGCAGCATAGGAGAATCGATAGTCCCCGGGGAGACGGAATTCACGCGGATTCCTTCGGCGGCGTGATCGATTGCCAGGGCGCGCGCCAGGGCGATCAGGGCTCCCTTCGTGCCGGAATAGGCCGCCAGTCCAGGCAGGCCGGACACGCCGGTGATCGAGGCCATCAGCACGATGGAGCCTCCGCCGGCCTCGCGCATGAGCGGCAGAACTTCCCGGCAAGTCAGGAACGCTCCTTTTGCGTTTACGGCGTAGACGCGATCCCAGTCTTCTTCGGAGGTTTCCTCCAAGGTCCCGGTGGGCATGATTCCCGCCGCGTGCACCAGGATCGCCGGCGGGCCGAGTTCCGTCACGAGCCTGCGCACCGAGTTGCGAACGGCGTCCGCGCGGCTCACGTCGGCCGGTAGAGCGAGGCTTCGCCGGCCACGGGCGGAGAGCGAAGCGGCAACGCAGCGGGCTCCATCCTCATCCCGATCCAGAATTCCGACCGCGGCTCCCTGCGCCGCGAATTGCAGGGCAATACCGCGTCCGATTCCGTTTGCCGCGCCGGTGACCAACGCGACTTTTCCCTCTAACAAGCCCATTGCAATATCTTCCCCACTACCTCACTTTGTCCACTGCCGTTCAATTTCCTCAAGACTCCGACCTTTCGTTTCCGGCACGCACCGCCAGACAAAGAGAAATGTGAGCAAGCACAAAGCCGCATATGTCCCGAACGCCCCCACGATGGAGATCGCCCGAACCACGGAAAGGAACGACGAGGTGATCGCGAGGCAGGCCATCCACAAGCTGATGGTCGCCACCGACATGGCCCGTCCGCGAACGCGCGTGGGAAACAGTTCGGAGATCACTACCCAGACGCCGGGTCCCAGCCCAACGGAGAAACAACCGACGTAGCAAAGCACCAGGGTGAGGATGAGCCCGCTCGCCATTCCCGGCATGGAGAGCAGCACACCCAGCAGGGTAAGAGAAACGCCCATTCCCGCCGAGGCAAACATGAGGAGCGCTTTTCTTCCGATCCGGTCGATGACAGCCAGCGCGATAACCGTGCAGAGCAGATTGACCACCCCGATAATCACGTTGGCCCACAAGGCGGAGGATGCGCTCAGGGCGCCGGCCTGCTCGGTAAAAATGATGGATCCGTAATAGAGAATCGTGTTGATCCCGGTCACCTGTTGCAGGATTGCGAGCGCGACTCCAATCAGAAGGGGCTTGCGGAGCGAGCGATCGCGCAGGTTCACATCCTTTTCTTCGGCGATTGCCTCTCGGATTGTGTCGACGCGCGACGCCGGTTGATTGAGTCTCGACAAAATGCCGCGGGCATCGGCCTCGCGATTCACCGCCACCAGCCAGCGGGGACTCTCCGGGACCGTGAAAAGGGCCGCGAAAAAGAGCAGGGAAGGCGCGGCGGCCGACGCGAACATCCAGCGCCAGCTTGCGTCTCCGAGCCCCGCCAGCAGCCAGCCAGCGACATAAGACAGTAGAATGCCGAGCATGATCGCGAGCTGGTTCAAGCTGACCAGCCGCCCGCGAATGCTTTCCGGCGAAACTTCGGCGATATAGAGGGGCGCCAGCATGGATGCGACGCCGATTGCGGCGCCTGCAATGGTTCGGGCGGCGGCGAACTCCGCGAGTGAATTGGGCAGCGCAGCCGCAACCGACGACAGCGCAAAGATGCCAGCGGCGGCCAGGAGCATCCGCCGCCGTCCATACCGGTCGCTCAAGGCCCCGGCGAAACCCGCGCCCGCGACGCAGCCCACCAAAAGGCTGCTGGCCGCAATTTCGGTTTCGAAGTCGCTCCAGACGAACTGCCGGCGGAGAAAGACAATCGCCCCGTTGATGATCGCCGTATCGAAGCCGAACAGGAGCCCGCCCAGGGCGGCCACCGACGCGATGCGATAGGTGTACCGGTTGGCAGCGCCCGCTGGATGGATGGCCTGAGTCTCAGGCATTGGCAGTCAAACCCATGGGATGTCAGACCAAGGTCACCAGAAACGAGTCTTGCGGTGCGCCGTCCGGGGCAAAATACTCCATGCCGCCGATGGATGCCGATGCATAGTAAGCCGCGAGATCCTGCCCCTTTTCGAAGGGGCCAACGGTGGCTTCGTAGGTACGCCGGCCCATCAGGCTGGCGGGAATCTCTTTCCAGGACCACGAGCCGTGCAGGCGCGTGTGGAGCGTCACCCTCTCCACGGGCGCCGAACCGCCCGCAATGATCATCACCCGGAAGCGGGCATTTTCTTCCAGAACTCCGGGCCGCGTCGGGAGAAACAGGCGAGGCGGCGCTTGCGGGTCGGCGGCCATAGCGTCCTGAAAGGCGCGCTCGGTTTCCGCCGGCAATTCTCCCAGATATTCCAGCATCGAGAGCCGCAAACGAACGAGTGCGAGACGGACAAACTTGTTATGCATCGAGGAGAGTTGCCCGAGGTCGTTGCGATTGGCCACGATGGACTGATATCGCAGCATCGTGTCACGGACCAGGGGCGCAATCTTCATCCATTGCGGCACGCCTTCTCTTTGGATGAGGCTGCGCGCTTCGCCCTGATCTCCCGCGGCCTTCAGCGCCGCGGCGGCATCGAGCAGAAGGTTCAGTTGATGGGCCTCGCTCCATGCCGTAGTGTAGGGAACGGCGAATCCGACGAATCCGGCGAGATATCCAAGGCGCTCCTTTTCGGCCGGAGAGGCGGCCTGCCCGGCCAGCGTCCGCAGTTCGGCGGCGATCTGCTCCTGAGCCTGAACCAGTGTTGGGTCAGGGGAATAGGACTCCCAGTAGAGGAAACCCTCCGCATAGTCGGCCGCGTATTGATGCGTGGTTACGTGGCCTTTCGCCACTTCGGCGGTGCCGGTGTTCAGCACTTTCTGGTTGAGGTCGGTGTCGTTGAGCAGCGCGGCAAGTTTGCCGGACCGGGGACCGGCGGCCTGCGTGCGGGCGTATGCTTCGAAGTGAGCCGTGGGAGTGATGCTCTTATCCCAGGCGGCTTTGGCAAGATACCCGGCGGTCGCATCCATAATGCGATGGCGCCAATGGATTCCAAGGATGCCCTGGCATCCCATGCTGGCCGCAAGTCCCACGTCGCGCTCCGTGCGATTGACGTGAAATTGGGGCAGCCACATGGCGGGGTCGTCTTCGAGCCAAGGAATGGGCCAGCGTTCCCGGCCCTCCAGTTTCCCGAAGACTTCGGCGACCGGGTCCCATCCCAGCGAATCGTTCAGGCAGGAGAAAATTACGTCGCCTGGCAGGTTCTTGTGAAAATACTCGAAATGACGAACCACTCCCCCCCAGCCTGAGAGTACGAGCCTCTTCCGGGGTGCGTGCCGGCGGAGAAAATCATAGGCCTGGCGGAAGGGAGTCACCGACAAGGGCACGCCGGTGGCGCGGCTTTCCCAATTCATGCCCTCGTCTTCCCAAAGCCAGACATACTCGATTTCGGGATACGCTTCGAGCAATTGCGCGAGCCTCGCTTCCAGCATTTTGCGCGCGGTGACCGACTCGATATCGAAATCGGCACGGCCTGGGAAGGGCAGGTTCGGTTTCGGCTTAACCTCCGGGGGTAAGGCCCGCAGAATCTCTGTCGGAATCTGGTAGGGTTCGAACCCGACGCCGGTCGCGATGCCGAGTTTGTTGGCATAGGAGAGAGCGCGGGCGAGTACGTCGCGGGTCCGGTCCGCGATTTCCCAGGGGTCGCGCGAAAGCCTCGTGGCATCGGCGCCGAATACTTCGCTGTCGTAGAACTGCGACCCCCCCATTCCGTAGCGGGATGTCCGGAGAGGGAGATAGCCCCACCGGTGGCTTGCGGAATTATCAAGAAACGCCCTGTGTCCGGCGCCGGCAAATTCGAACGAGAGGTAGGATTCGGCTCCCATAGTCGGCCCCTCCGGCGACGTGTAGACATGCATGCCGAAGGTGTTGAGCCGCATTCGAATCATCGATTCGAAATAGGCCCGAAAGTCCTCGTCGTTGTAAACCGAAATGCAGTTCAGGAAATCCGGCCAGGGCAGAAGACCGCGGCGGGCGAATCGAGGCGCGGCCGTCCAGGGTTGGCTTTCCGCAGGCAGAACCAGTTGGTCCAGCTTGGCAAGCGGGTAGCTTTCGCCGTCGATGCCGAAATACGTTCCCTGCCGTTCGAAGAGTTCGAATACGGCATAGAGCAGACCGGCTTCGCCCGATGCGATAAGTTCAACCGTCGCGCCGGAACGCGAAATAATATACGACTCCTGATCCTTGAACCGGGCGGAGTCCTGCCGCAATCGCAGAAGCAGATCGCCGCCGGAAAGGCTGGCGCCAGCCTCTACCAAGCTTGCCTCACGGCCGGGGAAAAGAGCGGTGAGACCGCGAAGCAGTTCTCTTTCCGCCAGGCGCCGGCGAAAACTGGAGCGAGGAGTGGTTTCGATCCGAAAGCGTCCCGGCTCCGCCGCGCCCAGAACGGAGACCAAACTCCCGGCAAGCACGCAGTCACGAAGGAACTGCCGCCGATCGATTTCCGCCATTTGATTGCTCCTTCCCCGGCCGGCTGTGCCTCTCCGGTACCGTGCACGGTGAGAAATACTATATCCAGGCAGCGGATTCGAAGTCAAGCAAACCGGCCGGCGCTCTTTGCCTTTGACAAGCCTCCGGTGCGGCGCTATAAAGGCTTCAGGGCTCGGAATTCCCGCTCATACATGAAAAGAATCGGAGTCCGCGAACTGGCCAAGCTCGCAGGCGTCTCTTTGGGGACTGTCGATCGCGCCTTAAACGGGCGGAAAGAAGTAAATGAGAAGACGCGGCAGCGCATCCTGCAGATCGCCGAACAGCATGGCTACACGCCAAATCTGACCGCGCGGGCGTTATCGTTCGGCCGCAAGAATATCAAGATCGGGGTCTGCATCCCCCGCGAGATCCGCTATTTCTACGACCAGTTGCGCAGCGGGATCTTCGATGAGGCGCGGCGTTTTGAACATCTCGGCCTGGACGTCGTGTACCGTCCCGTCCGGACGCTTGGCTCCAAGGCTTCGAAGACTATTTCCGGGCTGCTCGATAGCGGTATTCAGGCGCTTATTCTGACGCCGGGCAATCCCGACGAGGCCGCGCCACTCATCGAAGTTGCCGAGAAAAAGAAAAACATCCGCGTCGTCTGTGTCGCCACCGACGATTCGCAGAGCTGCCGCTCCACTTCGATTTCGGTGGACCCTCGCCTGAACGGGATGATGGCCGCTGAATTGATGGCCAAGTTTGTGCAACCCGGCGCCCAGGTGGCGATTGTTACCGGGATGCTCGCGACGGAAGATAACGGCAAGAAGGTGGCTGGATTTTCCGAGGTGTTCCCGCCCGAATCGAAGGGCTCTATCGTCCAGGTGATTGAAGGGCATGAGGACGAGTTGGAGACTTTCCAGAAATGCAGCCGCCTGCTGCGCGGTCACCCGGACCTTGCGGGCATCTATGTGAGTACGGTCAACTGCATTCCGGTATGCCGCGCGATTGAGGCGCAGAAGAGATCGAAACAGATTAAGGTAGTCGCCACCGACCTGTTCGCGGAAGCTGTTCCATTTTTCCTGAATGGCACACTGGCGGCGTCGCTCTACCAGAACCCCTATCGCCAGGGACAGACGGCCGTCCGCCTCATTGTGGACAGTATTCTGCACGGAGCCCCGTTTCCGCACACCCGGTATCTCAATCCGGCGGTGGTTCTCCGATCCAACCTGGAGCTCTTCCGGGAGTTGGAGAACGAGCCGGAGGATGATGGAGTTCTAAGCGCAGGCGCCACGTCCTACTGATTGTCCTCGCGTGAGGCCACCACGGCCTGAGTGAGCCATTCGTTCTCGATGCCGGTTTCACGCAACTTTTGATAGCGGCGGAATTCAGCGGCGGCATCGCCGGCCAGGCCGAGTTTCCTGTATGCGCCGGCGAGCAGATAACTCGCCTGTTTCGAATTGGGGTCGAGGCCCGCGGCGTCTTTCAGATAATGGAGTGACTCCCGGACGTTCCCTTCATGCAGACAGAGACGGCCCAATTCGAGCTGCACCGCGGGCTGGTGAGGCCGGAGGCTGATGGCGCGCAAAAGCAGAGGCTTGGCATCGGCGTATTCGCCGCGCCCGGCGAGCAGGGCTCCGAGGGAGAAAATGGCCGGAAAGTGGCGCGAGTCCGCTTGAATCGCCCGCTTCCAGGATTCGGCCGCTTCGGCGAACTCGTGCTGTTCAAAATAGATAACGCCAAGGTAGAAATGTCCGTCGGGATTTTGGGGCGCCAGCCGGATCATCTCCTCAAATGCAGAGGCGGCGCGGGGGTAATCCTTGCGAGCATAGGCGGCCAACCCAAGCAGCGACTGCACCTCCGGCGTCTGCCCATGACGGGACAGAACCGCATCGAGCAAGCGATCGGACTCTTCGCGTCTTCCGGTTTCGCGGTAAGCGACCGATAGCCCGATGGCGACGGATGGGTCGTCTGAGGGCATCAATTGCTCGTAGGCTGCCGCGGCCGCCGCGTATTGCCGCGACTGGATGCTGGCGATGGCCAGAAGCTGCAGGGCGCGGCGGTCGCCCGGGGTTGTTTTGAGCACGGACTTCAACCAGCGCGCCGCGTCGAGCCACGCTCCCATGCGGTAATACGCGAGCGCCAGGTTGGTTCTCGCCGGAAGGGACTCCCCGTCGACGGCGAGCGCGCTTTGGTAGGCAGCCACTGCTTCGGCCAGTCGATCCTGCCGGGCAATGACTACACCGAGGTTGGTGAGCGCCGGTACGGAGCGGGGATGCTGCTTGAGAAAGTCGCGGTAGGCGCGCTCGGCGCCCACATAGTCGCCCTGCGCTTGCAGGGCGCGCCCCGTATCGAAAGGGCTATCGGCGGCCAGCGCGGCCATGGCGAGCGCTGCGACAACCAGCGTCGGGCGCCGTTTGGCATGGCCGCATCTGTGTAGTAGCGCCATCGGGATCGGACCCCGGGCCGGGGAGTTCCGCCAAACGGCAATGGCGCGTCAGGACGATCGGCACTCCCTGTTCAAAACTTGCTTCGCCGGGGATCTAGAATTCAATCTTCGCACTCACTTGCATTACGCGCGCTTCGTGGGCGCTCACGACCTGCCCGAAGTCCCCGTTCCCCAGCGCAGTGCTCACGCCCAGAAAATTCGTATGGTTAAAGGCGTTGAAGGCTTCTCCGCGCAGATTGAAGTTAACGTGCTCTCCGATGCGGAAGGTCTTAAAGAGCGACAGGTCCCATTGCTGGACGCCGGGTCCGCGCACAATGTTATTGCCGGCGTTTCCAAAGTAGCCGTATGCGGGGTAGGCAAACGCGGCGGTGTTAAACCATTGGCTGATGGTTTGCGGTCCGTCGCCTTTCTGGCCGGCAACGACATCCGGGCGCGTGGCCAATCCGAGATTGCCGCCGGTTAGTCCAATGGTCAGGGGCGTGCCGGTTTGGAATTGCGTTACTCCCGACAGCTCCCATCCTCCCAGGGTCTGGCCGATGAAACCACCTCGATTGCGGAAGAAGGGCAGATCGTAGACGTAGTTCAGAATCAGCATGTGTGCGCGGTCGAACGAGGCCAGCCCGCGCTCGGCGCGCAGATCGTAGCTATTCTGGGGGCCCTGCGCAAAGCCGCTTGCATCGGTGATGGTGCGCGAGAAGGTATAGGCCACTTCGAACAGCAGCCCTTTGGACATCTCACGCTTGAAAGAAACCTGGAGCGAATTGTAGGAAGAGGACGCCGTGTCCTGCAATTCGTTAATTCCGGCGTATCCCTGATAGGGGGAAATGAGGGCCGCTGGAATCGAGTTTGTGTTCAACCTCGGATCGAAATCATAGCCGTCCACCGGTAGCGGCTGATTCCGGTTAATGGCGCGGTTGAGGTGGGTGCCGCGAGTGCCGACATAACCGGCGGTTAGCAGCGTACCGTGTGTCAATTCCCGCTGCACGTCGATGCTGTAGGTTTGGACGGTCGGGATGGGGTAGTTCATATCGAGCGAACTCACCGAGGCGGGCTGCAGCGCTCCCGCGGCGCCGGTGGCCGGGTTGTCCAGCGAGGGGTTAAAGACAGTGACATTGGTGGCGCCCGGCGGATTGCCCACCATACCGTAGCTATCGTTGCCCTCCGGGCGGTAATATCCGATACCGTATCCGCCGCGGATGGCCCAGCGGCCGCTTCCCGTGGGATCGTAGGCGAAGCCGAAGCGCGGTCCAAATGTCCAGGGATAGTTGTTCACGAGATTGCGCGGCAGGCCGTCCTTGACGCCGACCATCCCGTTCAGAAGATTGCCGGAGCCGGGTTGGATGGTTCCATCGGGGAGCACCAGGACCGCTTGCGAAGGGTCGTATTTCGCCGGCAGGAAATTGTAGAGAAGGTCCTTCGCTTCGTAGGTATGCGGCACATAGAAATAGCGAACGCCCAGGTTCAGAGTCAACCGGGGCAGCACCTTCCAGGTGTCCTGCGCATACAGTTCGAGCTGGTGATAATCGTAATACGGCGTTACCCGGTTGTTTAGCTGCGAATAGGACGAGCCTTTTCCGAGCAAAAAGTCGGCGATTGGATCGTTCGAAAAAACGCCGCTGAAGGAATAGGAGCCTTGATCGGAAACCTGCGCCTCGACCGGAGTCACCGAATACTGATAGGTGCCGCCGAACTTGAAAGAATGCTTCCCATGGCTCCAGGAGAAATTGTCGGTGACCGACTGAATGTTGTGATGCGCCCACCACGGGTAATAGCTGGAGTCAACGCCGCCCCAGCCGCCGGAGAAACTCAGGTTCGGCACTTTGTCCGGACGCCCGTCTCCGAGCGGAAACAGGCGCTGAATGGAAAGGCCGGCCGGGGCGAGGTAAGCGCCGTTCAGAGTGACTGAGCCGCGGTCCTGCGAACCATAATTGCTCGCATAGTTATAGGAGACTTCATTCAAGAGCGTCGAGCTGATGACCGTCGTCGCCTTGGCCAGAAAGCTATGTCCCGGCAGATAGACCGTTGAGCCGATATTGGGGAATGCCTGTCCGGCCCAGAGCACCCCGGCTTGAGGCTGAACCTCCGTGTCCTGGATGTAGCGAACCGAAACCTGGGTGTTGTTGGTGAGCTGATGCGTGACGTTCAGGGTTTCCTGACGCCAATCGTCGCCGTTCGCTCCGTTCGCGAGGTAGTTGACGAAATCGCCTCCGCCATAATTCGGCAGCGGAAAATTGTTCTGGAGGAGAAGGAGGGCGTTCGGGTTCAGGCGGTTTGCCGGGATCTGATTATTCGGGAAGGGAATTCCGGTATCCGGATCGATGATTGGCTTGCCAATGCGCGCCGCTTCGGCGGAGAAGTCGCCGGCGCGCATGGCCGCGGTCGGAGTTGACGTCCGGAAGGTGCTTTGGGTGCTCTTCTTGCGCCATTCCTCCGCGAAGAAAAAGAAAGTGCGGCTCCGGTCGGTGTTATAAAGCCTGGGAATGAAAACAGGTCCTCCGATGCGGTAGCCGAAGTTATTGTAGCGGAGGGTTGGCTGGCTATTGGCGAAGAAATAGCGGGCATCGAGCTGGTCGTTGCGGAAGAACTCGTATGCCGCGCCGTGAAAATCCTTGGTGCCGGAGCGGGTGACCACGAGCATGTTCGCCCCGCCCGCCGTGCCGTACTCGGCCGAATAATTTGCGGTTTGCATCTTGAACTCACCGATCGTCTCCATGCCGGGCGAGGTGAGCAGGCCAGCCTGGTTGCCCATATCCGTATTCTCAACTCCATCGATCATGAAGCCGGTGGCTTGTTGCCGCTGCCCGTTGATCGCGAAGCCTTTCGAGCTGCCGAACCCCGTTCCGCCCTCGTCGCCGGTGTCTCGCGACGCTCCGGGCAATAGCTGCTGAAGGAGAGTAAACGTACGCCCGTTCACGGCCAGGTCGGTCATCTGTCTTGTCCCCACAACGTAGCTGACGTCCGCCTTTTCGGTGTCCACGGTTGGCGTCGAACCGACGACTTCCACCGTGTCCGCCACATTGCCGACCTCCAGCGAGAAATTAATCGCGAGTTGGTCAGCGACATTTAGTTGGATAGCGGTCCTGGTCGTCTTTTTAAAACCTGACGCCGAAACAGCCACGTCGTATCTTCCGATTGGCAGGGAATATGCGGCATATAAACCACTGTTATTCGTCGATAAGTTCCGCAGCTCTCCAGTGGCGACGTTCCGCACCGTGACTTTGGCGTTCGGAATAACGGCCCCGCTGGCGTCCGTTACCGTGCCCGTCAGCGTGCCGGTAGTCTGTGCCATGGCGGTGGATATGAAGAAAACGGCCAGCAGCAGGGCCAGCCTACGGACAGCGTTTGTGATCAACATGGTCTCTAAATCTTTCTCCTACTTGGTAACTGGGGACGCTATAAGCCACAGGACCGATCCCGCGGAGAACCCGGTAAGAGATCCCCGTGACCGTACACGGAACAATTTCAGGCAAGTTTATATCGCCCGTTACGAAGGTGTCAAGGAGTTTCTGCTATTTTCCTGAAAGACCAGCCGAATAACACCGGTTTTCGAATGAAACGTTTGCGTATGCGAAACAAATGCCCCCGGCGCGGGGCGTCCCGGCGGCGCCTACCATTTTGCCGGGAGGTTCGGCCGGGGCAGGGCAGGCGTGCCGGGAGGATTTCGCGCGAGTAGAAATACGCGGCCGGGCGCCGAGCGGCGGATTTCGTGCTCGGGGCCCCCGGAGATCCGCCAGGCTTCCGGCAGCTCAAAGTCGGTATGAGGCAAGCCGGAGACCAGCCGCTGGAGGTCCGGCAACGAATCCACCGCGAGAGCGCTGCCGATCGCACTGCTGGAATCGAGCCCCCAGGATCGGAGCCGCTGCCCATATTCCGGCCCAATACGCGAGACATCCAGGAACTGGGCGCCCGTCAGGGTGATGCCGAGATAGGCATAATGAGGCGCGTATCGTACCGTGGTCCCGGATGGGTCAAGGAAACAGTATCGGACCTTCAGGCCCGGCAGATTGAACGCATAGAACTCGTCTTCGGGAGAAATCAGGACGAGTTCGTTCGGCCTTCCAAGCTGCCAGTAGTCGCGTAATGGCCTGGCCATGGGGATGGGAGCGGGCGCGGTGAACGGCAGCCCCCAGATCTGGTCCGGAAACATGGCTTTCACTAGGAAAATCAGGCCGAGCAGGTAAATCCAGGCGCGCTTTCGCATCATTCGCGCGGCCATCAGACAGAGGACCGGGACCAGGCTCACAGCGTAGGGGAGGTTGCGGAACTGGAAAGCGAGAAGGGCGGAAACCGCCACCGCGAGCCAGGAAAAAAGCAGGATCAGCTCCGGGGGACGGTCCTTCCAGAGACGCCGCGCCAGAACGGGCGAGGCGATCAGAACGGCCAGGATTAACACCGGATCCATGAGCGCGAGCCGTTCCGCATAAAAACGGACGGGCCCTTCGTGGGCGTTTTGTGCCGGGGGGTGAAGGCCAAACTCGATAATCTGCACGCCCGCATAGTCCGCGAGAAACCAGTTCCGATGGACGATCCATTGGTACACATGCCAGGGCGCGGCCGCTGCCAGAATCACCCCGCCGAGTTGCGCCAGGCGCGGGAACGAGGGCCGCACGCCTTGTTTGCCAATTGCCAACACGTACAGCACCAAGACGAAGAGGGGCAGCAATCCCGCAATGTTTTTCGCCATGATTCCCGCGGCGGTACACAGGGCGAACCCGAAGAAGGCGCGGCGGGAACCGAGATCCGGGTCACGATAAACGCAAAACATCGCGCCGGTGAAGGCGGCCGCCAGGAGCATGTCGGTGTAGCAAAGCCTGGAAAAAGTGTGCCAGAGGGGGTTTGAAACCAGCAGCAGAAAAACTGCCCAGGACGACCCGTCCGCGCCGCCTCCGAACCAATAAAACAGCAGGGTGGTGGCGGCCGACGCAACCAGCAAAACCGGGAGCCGCAGCGCCCAAACGCTGGTCCCAAAAACCTTCAGGAACGCGCCGGCGAACCAGACCAGCAACGGGGGCTTGAAGAGCATGAAACGGCCCATGGCCTTCGGGGTAAGCCACCCGCCGCGGGCGGCCAGTCCGATGGCGCTATTCGCATAGATGGATTCATCCTGCGCACGAAGATGGCTCACCGGGTCTGAGTATGGGGACGCAATTCCCGCGCGATCCAGGCCTGAGCCGAGCATTACGGCGGCGGCCAAAAAGATAAGAAATGTCCGAAGCAATCACCGCATCTTAGCGCAATGCGAGCAATGCTGAATTTTCCGGCTATTTTAGCACCGGCGCGAGTTCGTTCCGGATGTTCGCCACCTCGGCGGCGGGGTCGGCGGCGCGTGTGACCTGGCGCCCGATCACGAGATAATTAGCCCCGGAGGCGATGGCGCTCGCCGGTGTGGCGACGCGTTTCTGGTCCCCAGCTGCCGCACTGGCGGAGCGAACCCCGGGCGTGACGATCAGCGTATCCGGCCCCGCCAGCGCTCGCACCGTGGACGCTTCCAGCGGGGAGCAGACGATTCCGTCCATGCCGCAAGCCACCGCGTTGCGCACGCGTAAACTCACCAGATCGGAGACCCGGCGGGTGTGCCCAAGATCCTCGACATCCTGCTGGCTGAAGCTGGTGAGCACGGTCACCGCAAGCAGTTGTAAATTGCTCCCGGCCGCGCCTTCGCGCGCGGCTCGCATGATCGCAGGACTGGCGTGGACCGTGAGGAATCGCACGCCCGTCCGGGCTACCCTCGTGGTGGCGCGCTTCACGGTTTCGCTGATGTCGTAGAATTTCAGATCGAGGAAGACCTGCTTGCCCCGGTCGAGTAGCTCGCGCACAAACGGCATGCCCTCGGCCGCGTACAATTCCATGCCTACTTTATAGAAGTCCACCGATTCGCCCAAACGATCCACGAGGGAACGCGCCTGCGCGGCGGATTCCACGTCGAGGGCGATAATGACCGGATTTACAGGTTGTTGGCTCATGAGAAAATCGCTCACAGAATCCGCAGCGGCTTGCCGGATCGCGCCACGACGCGGCCGATACGATACGCCGCCGGGAATTTCGAGATGAGGGCGGACGCATCCTCCTCCGGCAAGGCGATCAACAGTCCTCCGGAGGTTTGCGGATCGTAGAGGAGATCATCGAACTCCGATGCTCCCTCGACGCAAGAGCTCACGAAATCACGGTTGTTTCGCGTGCCGGTTGGCGTCGCGCCGGCGCGGGCGTATTCCAGTGCGCCGGGCAGGAATTGCACGGCGTGGGGATCGATTTCCAACGTGACCCCGCTGGCCAGCGCCATTTCCCGGGAGTGGCCCAACAGGCTGAAGCCGGTGACGTCCGTGCAGGCGTGCACGGTGAACTCCAGCATGGCTTCGCAGGCCGCTTTGTTTAAGGTGAGCATGGATTCCTCCGCCGCGCGGACGTGATCCGCCGAGGCCATGCCGCGTTTGAGAGCCGTCGAGACAACGCCGGTGCCGATGCGCTTAGTGAAGAGTAAAACGTCTCCGGCCAATGCTCCGGCATTGGTTTTGATCCGGTCGGGATGAACGGTCCCGGTGATCGAATAGCCGATCTTGATGTCTTCTTCGTTAATGGAGTGGCCGCCAATCACCGGGCAGCCCGCCTCGTGAATCTTCTCGGCTCCTCCGCGAAGCATCTGCTCCAGGTCCGTCAGGTCGCCCTTGGCCGGGTAGCAAAGCATGGTGAGGGCGGTGACCGGACGCCCGCCCATGGCATAGACGTCGCTCAGGGCGTTGGCGGCGGCGATGGCGCCGAACGTGTAAGGGTCATCGACCACCGGCGTGAAGAAATCCACGGTCTGCACCAGCGCAAGCTCGGCGGAAAGGCGATAAACCCCGGCGTCGTCCGCCTTATCGAATCCAACCAGGACATTCTTGTCCGGCCAGCGCGGCACCAGGGGAAGTACCTGGTCCAGGATTTTGGGGCTGAGTTTGGCGGCGCAGCCCCCAGCTTTCGCATTCGCGGTTAAATGGGGCACTAAACTCAGGATAGCCGCTCCAGCATCCGACTTTGTCCCATCCCCCTGGTTTCGCACACCAAGTTGCTGTATTCTCTTGACAAAGGGAGGCCTGGTTGTATGGTTTCCGGAATTTTGTTTCTCGTTGTTGCGGGCGCCGCGCAGTTGCCCCCGGCGCCGGTTACGGCTTCCGGTACGCTGCGGGCTGACGCGCGACAGGATCAACTGGCTGTGCCGCAGCAGCCACGTCCACACCAAATTCTGACCCCGGAGAACCGCGGAGACATCTACATGGCTCGCAAGATGTACCGCGAGGCGGTGGACAAGTATCAGGAGATTAAGCCGCAAACCGCCGTAATTGCGAACAAGATCGGCATCGCCTATCATCAGATGCTCGATCTGAAAACCGCCCGTAAGTTTTATGAGCGGTCTCTCAAGCTGGATTCGCACTACGCCGAGGCGATGAATAACCTCGGGACGGTTTACTACGGCCAGAAGAAATTCCGGCCCGCCATCCGGCAGTACAAGAAGGCGTTGAAGATCGAGCCCGACTCCGCGTCTATCTATAGCAACCTCGGGACGGCATACTTTGCCCGCCACAAGTTTAAGGAGGCGGTGAAGGCGTACCAGCAGGCGATGAGCCTGGATCCGGAGGTTTTCGAACACCGCAATTCTTTCGGCGTGATGCTGCAGGAACGCGCAGTCGACGATCTGGCCGTGTATCACTACTATATGGCCAAGGTTTATGCGTCGAGCGGCGTCCAGGACCGGGCTTTGCTGTACATGCGAAAGGCCCTCGAAGAGGGGTTCAAGGATCGGGCGCGGTTTCGCGACGACCCGGCATTCGCGAAGATGCAAAAGTTGGCCGAATTCCAGCAACTGCTCGCACTCCAGCCCCGCATATTGTAGGCTGCACTCCGGAGTTGCCCCGCGTCAGCCCCGCGCGGTGAGTTGATACACTGGGTGGTGTCACGCCTATGAATTCACTTTCGGACCAGGTTCCGAGCGGGGCGGGCGAACCGGCTTCCGCGAGTGAGGCCACGCCGCCGTCTCGTGCGGACGCTCCCCGCGGAACAATTGCGGAATGGACGATTACCATTCTCCTGCTCCTTTTTGGCACCACCACCCTGGTTCAGGCATTCGTCATCCCCACGGGCTCCATGGAGAACAGTCTCCTGATCGGAGATCACCTGCTGGTAGACAAAATGACGTACAGCCCTCCGGGCTTTCTGAGCAAAAACATTCTTCCTTTGCGGGAGCCGCAACACGGCGATATCATCGTCTTCCGCTATCCCATCGATATCAAGCAGACGTTCGTTAAACGAGTGATCGGCGTGCCGGGCGACCGGATTAAGCTGGTGAACAAGGAAGTTTATCGAAACGGCGTTAAACTAAATGAGCCGTACGTGATTCACAACTCCGATTACATTGAATCCTACCGGGACAATTTCCCCGGCGATCCCGGTTTCCAGATTTATCCTCCCGCGCTCGAGATGCTGCAGGAGCACCAGGTAAATGGTGAGATCGTGGTCCCTCCCGGGAAGTATTTCGCCATGGGCGA
The DNA here is from genome assembly GCA_035545735.1 of Bryobacteraceae bacterium. GTDB lineage: Bacteria > Acidobacteriota > Terriglobia > Bryobacterales > Bryobacteraceae > JAJYKC01. Next base: position 38,581 of record DASZXS010000069.1, read on the forward strand.
TAATCGCGATTCGTCCCTGGACAGCCGCTACTGGGGGTTCGTTCCGCGAGATAACATCATCGGCAAGCCGTTGATTATCTACTGGTCCTACGACGCGCCGACCTCTGCCTACGCGGACTCGTCGCTCGGTGTGAAGCACTTCGTGGATGTCGCGACCCACTTTTTTACCAAGACACGATGGAATCGAGAGTTTAAGCTGATTCATGGCTACCCGGACAAAAACTGAGACCCAGGCCGCCAAGCCGGTCAAGAAGGAAGAGCGTGCGGACGGAGGCGTCCGATCGTTCATTTCCGAATGGGCTGTGACGATCCTGATTCTGGTGTTCGGCACGTCCCTGGTCGCTCAGGTGATGGCTATTCCGACATCCTCGATGCACAACACGCTGTTGACCGGCGATCACCTGATTGTCGACAAGCTTGCCTATTCGCCCTCGGGCGGAATTTCACGGTACCTGCTGCCTTACCAGGAGCCGCAGCGCGGCGACATCATTGTTTTCCGGCATCCCATTCTGCTGCAGGAAAACTATGTGAAGCGGGCGATCGGCGTTCCCGGCGATCACATCCGGCTCGAGAACAAGGTTCTTTACCTGAACGGAAAGAAGATGAATGAGCCGTATGCCATTCATATTTTTCCCTACATCGATCCCTACCGTGACAATTTCCCGAATGGCCCGGCAGAGGAACTGCCTGAGTCTCCCATGAGCGAACGCGCGATGGAGATGCTGCACAACAACGTGAAAAACGGTGAACTGATCGTGCCGCCCGGGTTCTATTTTGCGATGGGCGACAATCGCGACAATTCGCTCGACAGCCGCTATTGGGGCCTGGTTCCGCGCGAGAACATCATCGGAAAGCCGACGATCATTTTGTGGTCCTATGACGCTCCCACCGAAGATCTGAAGGATTATACGCTGCATCATTTCGTCGATCTGGCGCAGCATTTCTTCACGAAGACGCGCTGGAGCCGGACACTCCAACTGATCCACCGTTATCCGTTGCAGTAGCTGTTTCCGTTTCTCAAAACATGTCGAAAAAAAACCGGTACGGTCTGATTCTTGCCGGCGGGCGAGGCACACGTTTTTGGCCGCGCAGCCGCCGCGCTCACGCCAAGCAGGTCATGCGTTTTCTCGGGGAACGCTCGCTTATCCAACAGACGGTAGACCGCCTGCGGCCGGCCATCCCGCCGGAGCGGCTCTGGGTGATCACCAACGATCATCTGCGCGCGGAGATTGTCCGGCAGTTGCCGGAGGTGCCGGCGAAGCAGATCCTGGCGGAGCCGGCGCAGAGAAACACCGCGCCTTGTATCGGCCTGGCGGCGCATATTCTGGAATCGCTCGACCCGCGCGCCGTCTTCGGCGTCTTTCCTGCCGACCATTTCATCTCACGGCCGAAGGAATATCTGAAGTTGTTGGTTCCGGCCTTTGCGGCCGCCGAGCGCGGCGAAATCGCGGTGATCGGGATCGAGCCGCGCTGGGCGGAAACGGGATATGGCTACATCGAATTTCCGAAAGGCGTAGAGGCCGGCAAGCGGGAGACGGTAAAGGTCAGGAAGTTTCGCGAGAAACCCGATCTGCCGGCGGCCAGGCGGTACGTAAAGAGCGGGAACTTTTATTGGAACGCCGGGATGTTTTTCTGGAAAACCTCGGTGTTCCTGGACGCACTGCGCGAGTTCAAGCCTGCCACAGCCGGGCTGATTGACGGTCTGCCGCCGTTCTCCAGCCGCAAGTTCGCCGCCGCGGTGGCGGAGGCTTTTCCACGGTGCGAAAACGTTTCGGTGGACTACGCGGTGCTGGAGCATGCGCGCAACGTCGTCGGAGTTCCCGCCGGGGACATCGGCTGGAATGACGTCGGAAGCTGGAACGCCGTCTATGAGTTGATGGACCGCGACGGCGCGGGAAATTATTCGCGGGCGGAGGCGCTGATCGAATCGAGCAGCGGCAACTATGTGGATGCTTCCGGGAAACTGGTGGCGCTGCTGGGAGTGCGGGACCTGGTGATCGTCGATACCCCGGACGCGTTGCTCATCGCCGACCGCGCCCGGGCGCAGGAAGTTGGCAATCTCGTCAAGCTTTTAGAAAAGCGGAAGCGCGACGATTTGTTGTAAACGTCGGGCCGGTTAGCCCACGGCGACGCCGGCGCGCTTCCAGGCGTATAACGGGAAAGTGTCGGTGAGGTCGCGGACGCCTTTGCGGACGCGCTCGACGGTCTCTGCATCGCCGATGTTCGACAGTGTTTCCGCGATGAGCCCGGCTACTTTTCTCATCTCCGGCTCCTGGAAGCCGCGAGTGGTAACGGCGGGACTGCCGAGGCGGATGCCGCTCGGATTCAGCGGCGGGTTGGTGTCGAACGGAATGGCGTTCTTGTTGGCGGTGATCCAGGCGTGATCGAGGGCATTTTCGGCGTCCCGGCCGCGCACGCCTTTGGCAAAAACGTCCACCAGCACCAGATGGGAATCGGTGCCCCCGGAGACAATCCGGAAGCCTTCGTCCTGGAGGGCCTGAGACAGGACCCGCGCATTGGCAATCACCTGTTTCTGATACTGCACGAACTCGGGCTGCGACGCTTCGAGGAAGCAGACGGCCTTGGCCGCCATGATATGGACAAGCGGCCCTCCCTGGACGCCGGGAAAGACTGTTTTATCGACGGCGGCGGCATATTGGGAGCGGCACAGAATCATCCCGGAGCGCGGGCCGCGCAGCGTCTTGTGCGTGGTTGACGTGACGATGTCGGCATGCTCGCACGGATTGGGGTAAACGCCGGCGGCGATCAGGCCGGAATAATGCGCCATATCCACCATCAGCAGGGCCCCCACCGAATCGGCGATCTGGCGGAAGCGGGCGAAATCGATCACGCGCGAATAGGCGCTCGCGCCGGCGACGATCATTTTCGGCTTGTGCTCTTCGGCGAGGCGCGCCACCTCGTCATAATCGATCTGCTCGTCCTCTTTGCGGACACCGTAGGCGACGACCTTGTAGTTTTTGCCGGAGAAGTTCAGCGGGTGGCCGTGCGTCAGGTGGCCGCCGTGCGCCAGGTTCATACCCAGGATGGTGTCGCCGGTCTGGAGCAGCGCGGCGTAGGCTGCCTGGTTGGCCTGAGAACCCGAGTGAGGCTGCACGTTGGCGTGCTCCGCGCCGAATAGTTTCTTGGCGCGGTCCCGGGCAAGATTCTCCACGACATCGGCGAATTCGCATCCGCCGTAATAGCGCTTGCCGGGGTACCCCTCCGCATATTTATTTGTGAATATGCTCCCGGCGGCTTCGAGAGCCGCTTCGGAAGTGAAATTCTCACTGGCGATCAGTTCCAATCGCGTGTGCTGGCGATCCAGCTCATGCTGGACGGCCTGGTAAATGTCGGGATCGGCGGTGAAAAGCGGCCGGGCCATGCGCTGTTGATCATTCATTGTTTCTATTTTACGTCTCGCAGGGCGCGGTTTGACCGGAGCCGGGAGGAGCGCATTGTTAAACTGAGAGCTTCATGCATTGGAGCCAGCTTTTCATTCCTACCCTGCGCGAAAACCCGGCGGAGGCGGAAGTGGTCAGTCATCAACTTCTGCTGCGAGCGGGCTATGTCCGGCAGTTGGGCGCGGGTATTTACAGCTATTTGTATCTTGCGCAGCGCTCGCTGTTAAAGATCGTTCAGATTGTTCGGGAAGAGATGGACGCAATCGGCGCGCAGGAGTTTCTGCTGCCCGCGCTGAATCCGGCGGAGGTGTGGCAGGAGTCGGGACGCTGGACGGGGATGGGGGACAATATGTTCCGCCTGAAGGACCGTTTCGGGCGCGACCTTTGCCTGGGCATGACGCACGAAGAGGTCATGACCACCATCGCCCGGGGTGAACTGCGCAGCTACAAACAGCTTCCCCAGCTTTGGTACCAGATTCAGACGAAATTCCGGGATGAGCCACGCCCGAAATCGGGCCTGCTGCGCGTGCGGCAGTTCACCATGAAGGACTCCTACTCGTTCGATGTGGATGCCGCGGGGTTGGACGTAGCGTACGAGAAGCATCGCCAGGCTTATTGCCGGATTTTCGACCGATGTGGGTTGACGTACATGGTGGTGGAAGCGGACTCCGGGGCAATGGGCGGAAGCCAATCCCACGAGTTCATGGTGGCGTCCGATGCGGGCGAGGATCTTGTGGCGCGCTGCCCGGCCTGCGGTTATGCGGCGAATCTGGAAAAGGCGGTTTCCGCCCGCCCGCCCGCCGCGACGAACGCGGAGCCATTGAGCCCGGAGCAGATTCATACGCCCGGGCAGAAGACGATATCGGAGGTGGCCGCCTTCCTTGGTGTTCCGGAATCGGAGTTGATCAAGAGCGTGGTGGTGGTCGCGGGCGAAAAGCCCGTGCTTGCGCTGTTGCGCGGCGATCATCAGCTCAGTGAAAGCAAATTCGCGGGAGCGTTGGGAGTTTCCGAGTTTCGCCCGGCGCATCCGGAGGAGATCGTTTCCTGGTTCGGCGCCGAGCCCGGCTCTCTTGGACCCGTGGGCGTCCGGAATTTGCGGATTCTGGCCGATGACGCGCTGCAGGGCCGCACAAACATGATCTCCGGCGCCAACAAAACGGACTATCATTTGAAGAATGTCTCTCCCGGGATCGATTTTCAGGCCGAGTTTCTGAATCTGCGGCAAGTTTCCGCGGGGGATGGCTGCATCTCTTGCGGTGGACCGTTGGAGGTGATCAAGACCGTCGAAATCGGCCACATTTTCAAGCTTGGATATAAATACTCTTCTTCGATGGGCCTTAAAGTGCTCAACGAGAGCGGAGAAGAAATTACTCCCATCATGGGTTCTTACGGCATCGGGATTGAGCGCATCCTGACGGCGGCCATTGAGCTTTACAACGACCGCGACGGGATGGCGCTCCCCACCGCCATTGCGCCGTTTCAGGTGGTGGTCACTCCGGTGAACATCGCCGACGAAACTCAGAACCGCGTGGCTCGCGAGTTATACGCGAACCTGAAGCGGGCTGGTATTGACGCGCTGCTGGACGACCGCGAAGAGCGGCCGGGCGTCAAATTTAAGGATGCCGACCTGATTGGCATTCCGTACCGTATTGTGGCCGGGAAGAAACTGGCGCAGGGGATGGTGGAGATCGTCGAGCGCGCGGGCCGGAAGCCGGCGGACGTCGAGATTGCGGGAGCGGTCGAGTATCTCCGGACGCGCCTATCCGGGAGGGCTTAAAATGGCGACCGATTGGGCGGCTGTTCGCGCGCAGTTTCCCGCTCTTCAGAATTGGACATTCCTGAACACCGCGACATTCGGGCAGCTTCCGCGCGCCGCGGTGGACGCGATTTCACGGCATCTGGCGCATCGCGATCGCCAGGCCTGCTTCGACTTTCTCAACTGGTTCGACGATATGGACCGGATTCGCGCCAAGCTCGCGCGGCTGGTCGCGTGCGCGGCGGACGATATTGGGTTTGTTCCCAATGCCGCCAGCGGGCTCGCGATTTTGCTGAATGGCATGGAGTGGAGCTCCGGGGATGAAGTAATCACGCTGCGCGGCGAATTTCCGAATCTGCCCTATGCGGCCTCGGCTCTGGAGCGATTGGGCGTGCGGTTGGTGGAGGCCGAAGGCTGGGACGCTTTCTATTCGTCCCTTACTCCGCGAACGCGTTTGGCGCTCTTAAGCACCGTGAACTATTCCACCGGCTTTCGTCCTCCCGTGGCCGACGCATCGCGCATATTACATGAACGCGGGATTCTGCTGTACCTGGATGGTACGCAGAGCGTTGGGGCTCTGCGCTTCGATACGGCGGCGATCCGGCCGGATTTTCTGGCCGTGGATGGATATAAGTGGATGATCTGCCCGAACGGGGCTGCCTTTATTTCCGTGCCGGGCCATGTCCGCGCGTGGCTCCGCCCCAACGTCATCGGATGGCGCAGCGATCGGGGCTGGCGGAACGTGGATTACCTCAACCATGGAGCACCGGTATTGCCGGATAGCGCGGAACGTTACGAGGGCGGCATGATTCCCTTCGCAATGCTCTATGCGATGGAGGCGTCGGTGGATTTGATGCTATCGCTGGGGGTGCAAGCGATCGAGGACCGCGTGCTCGACCTGGCGGGAGGGACCGCGCAGTTGCTGCGCCGGTGCGGCGCCACGGTGGAGGGGGAGGGATCGCCGATTGTGGCGGCTCATTTTCCCGGGCGGGACGTGTCGCGGATGGCGGCGTCGCTGAAGGAGCAGGGCATTCTGGTGGCGGCGAGACACGGCTTTCTTCGCGTCTCGCCGCACCTCTATAACAACGAAAGCGACCTGGAACGCTTGGAACACGCCTTGGCCCGGCAAGGGTAAGGACGCGTTCTGTCTTACACGGGGACGTACTGGTTCAGATAGCGCTTTGCCATACGGAAGCCGACTTTGTAAGGCTCGCTAAAATCCGGACCCGGATTTTCCGCCCCACCGTACAAGTCGTCCTCATGCTCGATGCTCATGGCTCCTTCGTAGCCCACGCCCTGAAGCACCGCGAAGAATTCAGGCCATTTGATGCTGCCCATGCCCGGAATGCGGAACTGCCACCATTGGGCATGGTTGTTGGGGACAATTCCTCCGCGCCGCACGATGTCCCAGTGAATCTGGGTGTCCTTGAGATGGACGTCGTAGATCTTGTCCACGAAATCGCGGGCGGTTTGAATGGGGTCCATCATCTGCCAGACGAGGTGAGACGGATCGTACTGCAGGCCGACGTAGGGCGAGTCCTTGAAACCCTTGAACAGGGCGTCGAAGCCGACCGGGCTGGTGGCGATATTCGGGCCGCCCTGCCAAGGCTCCCATAAGATACGCACTTTATACTGCTCACACGCGGCGAAATATTTCTCGTTGTAGACGCGGACGATTTCGTCAATCTGTTCTTGAAAGGACTTCGACGTGTCCTTGCCGGACTGCGTTCCGATGTAGCGCACGCCCAGCTTGCCCGCGAGTTCGATCGCTTTCACGAAATTGCGATTTTCCCTCTCGCGTTTCGCCGGGTCGGCGGCGATGTGATTTCCGCCTACCTGCAGCGCCGACACGTGCATGCCTTTGGATGCAAGATGAGCTTTAATCCGCGCGATCTCTTCGTCGTTGATCGTGTTGGTATTCAGCCCACGATCGCCGGCGCCCGCGCCAAGGATCATGTTGTTGAATCCTTCTTTCACCGCGAAATCGACGTTTGCCTCCGTATAGGGGGCGAGGATGCCAAGGCGTGGCTTCCACTCCTTGGGACGCGCCTGAGGCGTCGAAACCGCCGCCATACCGGCGGCCATAGTTACGGATCCGAGCAGAGCCCGGCGGCTTAGGTTGTCATTTGGCACGAGGCTATTTTACCGGATGCGGAGCCGTGCGGATAACCCGCCGTCCCTCGATCCGGTAATTGCCCGACAATACCAGGGCAATTGCCTGGGAGTAGACATGGTGCTCGGCCTTTAAGATCCGTTCCGACAGGGTGCCGGCTGTATCGCCGTCCTCCACTAATACGGCGGCCTGCATGATAATCGGACCGGCATCGAGATGCTCATCGACGAAGTGGACCGTGCAGCCGCTGATGCGCACGCCGTGGGACAGCGCCTGGGCCTGCGCGTCGAGCCCTGGGAAGGCCGGAAGCAGGGAAGGATGGATGTTTACGATGCGTCCCTCGAAGGCTCGAATGAAGCGCGGAGTCAGCAGCCGCATGAAGCCCGCAAGACAGACGAGGTCAACTTCACGCCGCTCGAGTTCCTCCACCACGCGCTGATCGAATTCCTCGCGCGGCACGCCGGCCGATGGAATCACGATCGCGGGCAGGCCCAGTTCCCTGGCGATCTCGATCCCTCGAGCTCCAGGCCGGTTTGACAGCACGACGGCGATCTCGGCGTCCAGCGCGCCGTTTCGCACGCTGGCGGCGATGGCTTCGAAGTTGGACCCGCGGCCGGAAAGCAGAATGCCGAGCTTCTTCTTCATCGCGCCCGCTTACCGGTAGACCACGCGCGCCCGCGCGGACTCCACGATCGATCCGATCTCGTAGTAACGCTCGCCAAGGCTTTCGAGAGCGGCCCCAGCGCGCTTGAGATTGCGTTTCGAGACCACCAAAATCATTCCAATCCCCAGGTTGAACGTGCGGCGGTAGTCGCTCAAAGGAATGTTGCCGATGGACCGCAAAAGTTCAAAAATGGCCGGTATCTTCCAGGCGGATGTATCGACGCTCGCGGCGAGCCCTTTGGGGAGAATTCGCGGTGTGTTGTCGGTAATACCGCCGCCGGTAATGTGAGCGGCGCCTTTTAAAAGACGGTCATCGCAAAGCGCGCGGATGGGCTTCAAATAGCTGCGGTGCACCTGGAGGAGCGTGTCGCTTAAGCGGGCTTCGAGCTCGGGAATTCGCTGCTCCACGTCAAAGCCGGCGACATCGAAAAGCAGTTTTCGGGCCAGCGAATAACCGTTGGTATGTAAGCCGTTCGAGGGAAGGCCGAGCAGCACATCTCCGGGCCGGATGGCAGCTCCGGTTAACATGCGTTTCCGCTCGGCCGCGCCGACAATGAATCCCGCCAAATCATATTCGCCGGACACATAGAGGCCCGGCATTTCCGCCGTCTCGCCGCCAATCAAGGCGCATCCGTTGTTGCGGCATCCGCGGGCCACGCCGTCGATCACTTGCCCGGCTACCTCAGCATCCAACTTGCCTACCGCGAAGTAATCCAGGAAGAAAAGGGGCGTAGCGCCCTGCACGGCTATGTCATTCACGCAATGGTTTACGAGGTCCTCGCCGATCGTATCGTGCCGTCCAGTCAGGAAGGCGATCTTTAGTTTCGTGCCCACGCCGTCGGCCGAGCTTACCAGCACGGGTTCGTGCCATCCACGAAGCTGAAACCCGCCCCCAAAACTGCCGATGTCGGTTAAGACGCCGGGGGTGAAAGTTGAGCGGGCGTGCTTCCGGATAAAGGAAACAGCCCGATCGGCTTCGTCGATATTTACGCCGGCATCCCGGTAACTAATGGTTTTCTTTTGAGCCATGCAAATTCAAAGCCAAGATCCAATATAACCTTTAGACACTTGGCTAAGCCCGGTCCGACAAAACGAGCGGTCCCCGGCCGATAATAGGCAGATTATGATGGCAGTACTGCAGCGGGTGAAGGAGGCCAGCATAACCGTGGCTGGCAATGTGACGGGTAGAACCGGTCCGGGGCTGCTGATCTTACTCGGGGTCGGTAAAGGCGACCAAAAGGCGGATGCCGAGTACCTGGCGTCGAAAATAGTGAACCTCAGGATCTTTCCAGACGAAGCGGGCAAGATGAATCGCAGCGTGCTGGATGTAAAGGGAGGACTATTGGTAGCTTCGCAGTTCACGCTCTACGGGGATTGCCGTAAGGGCAGGAGACCGGCCTTCGATCAAGCGGCGGATCCCACGCTCGCCAAGCTTTTGTACGACTATTTTTTTGTATTGCTCTGTAAAACAGGTTTGAATGTCGAGAGTGGTATTTTTCAGGCACACATGGAAATTTCGCTTGTTAACGATGGCCCCGTAACATTGATTTGCCACTCTTGAGTACTACTGTACGCGCCGATTGGCCTTCCGCCGCCGTTTATGATATAAGTAACAGCGGAAGTAATAATAAATCTATGGCACGCATAAGTAGCCCAGTGAATTCTGAAAACTTTCTCCAGGCAGCATTGGAAGGCCTACAGCTTCAAAAGCAGCGCCTTGATGAACAGATCGCGCAGGTGCGCTCTCTCCTTGGCCAGCGCAAGCCCGTTTCGGCGGCGTCTTCGGCCACCACTGCGACCAGTGGCGCCCCCCGGCAACGGCGTGAACTGAGCGCGGCGGCAAGAAAACGTATCGCCGCGGCTCAGCGCAAACGCTGGGCGGCATACCGCAAAAAGGCCGGCGCGGCGGGCAAATCGGAATAGCTCCGTCTAGTCGGTACTGCGACTTACTTCCGGGCGTCCCTGGATCCATAGCCTGCTCACGAAAAGTTTCCCCTCTTGGGCGTAACCTTAGTCGCGTGGCTCTAAGATACTGTGGAAGCGCCGCTTACGCAGATGCCGCGTCTTTCATGATGTATCGCACTGCAAAATTCATCGGTTGCAGATGTTTGATACTGCAAAAAAAGACGGAAATTCCCTTAAGAAGAGTTATCCATTTTCGGATGGCATTTCTTTTTGCACGGCTGCTATTTTAATCCGCGGATGAGTCAGTAGCGCACTGGGTTGCAGGGTACGTGGAAGAGCTTAACCGCCTGAACCTTGAAGAGCGCGGCACGAGGCCTGTTTCCGTCCGGCGTAAACCAGTTACCACACGGGAGCCCCTTTCTACGCCCAAGGATATTGAAACCGTGCGGCGCCGCATCGCGACGCTACCGCACACGCCTAAATAGGGCCGCATATAAAGCCGGAACAAACTTCGAGGCTGTGCAGCCCTGCTGAACGTGTTCCCACACCTTTCGAAGAACCGCTCGATGCGAACTTGGGATTTTGAGCTTCGCCGGGGCAATGAGATCGTACGTCTGCCGGGCGCCAGCCGGAATCGCACCGCGTAAGTCAGGGTGTTTGTACAAAATCGGTACACGGAATTCGCCAAGGGGACACCGGGAGAGGCGAGGAAAGCAGCTATGCTGAAGTGTCCGTCCCTACGGCCGATCCAGCCCTGCTCGAACCCACTTCTCCCCCGGCGTGGCCGATATCGCCTGAGGGTTTCCGTCAACAGTCCGTTTGTGCTGGAGACGGTAGCGGCCGGGCGGCGCGCCAAACTCACGTTTGAAAGCGCGATTAAAGGCTGCTTCCGATTCGTATCCCACTTCGCCGGCGATTTCCGATACGCCCCGCGGAGTGTTCTCAAGCGATCGCGCAGCTAGGTGAAGCCGCCAGCGAGTCAAATAGGTCATCGGTGGCTCGGAGAGATACCG
>DASZXS010000070.1:0-39599 GCA_035545735.1 Bryobacteraceae bacterium
CCAGGACCGAAACGCGCAGATGCGTAAATTTGTTTTGCACCGTTTGGGCAAGTTTGGCGTCGAACTCGGCGGAAGAAAGGAAGCCCAACCGGTCCGCCACGTCCGCCAGCCACAGATGTGGTTGTTTGTTCTCCCATTGCCAGTGGTGCACGTTCGCCGCCCGCACAAAACCCGGGGCCTCGGACGCCGCGGCCGTGAACGCGCCCTGCTGGCCATCCAGCCGCTTCAAATTGCTCGTTACCTTGTAAACCCACTGGCCGTCTTCGGTGGGAGAGAAGCGCAGGAAAAAGCGATTGCCTCCATCCCAGACCGCCGGCAGGAGAAATGTCTTGAAGCGCGGCGACCGGAATTCGGCCTGAATATCGACGTCGCGGTACGGATCGGGATGCGCGGCGGCTTCGGCCGGCGTAAGCTCGAAAGCGAACTCGCACGTCGAATACGCCGGCGTGTTCGCGCACGGCGGCTGTGCCCTGAGAATGGCGGCGGTAAAAATGAGAGCTAAGAGTGACGCGGGAACACGGGTCCCGCCCGCAAGCTGCATTCGATCCTAGTATGTCAGACGGCGCTGCTATCTTAGTCTCATGAGGATTTGCAAATTTTTGTTCCTTGCACTCCCCACGATCTTGCTGGCGCAGACAGGCTCCCGGACGCCGGTCGTCAGAGCGACTGGCGAAGCCACTGTCACCGCCAAACCGGACCGCGCGGAAATCGATATCGGCGTAGTCACGGAGGCCCGTTCCGCCGAAGATGCCGCCGCTCAAAACGCCCGCGGCACGGCCGCGGTACTCGAAAAGGTCAAAGGACTCCTGAAGGCATCGGGTGAAGTGCGTACCGTCAACTACTCGCTCAATCCCAGGTACATCTACCCGCAGAATGTGGCGCCGGTGCTCGAAGGTTATACAGCCAACAACACCGTGCAGGTCACCGTAGACGATCTCGGCCTGCTCGGCAAATTGATCGATGCCTCGACAGGCGCGGGTTCCAATACAATCGGGGGGATTCGCTTTACGTTAAAAGACGATCAAAGCATCCGTGTCGAAGCTCTGCGGCGGGCGGCTCAAAAGGCCAGGGCCAACGCCGAAGCCATCGCACAGTCTCTCGGCTTGCGCGTCACCGGCGTTCTTTCGGCGGAATCGTCGGAATCCGGCGGCGTCGTCCCGTTGCGACAGCCCATGATGATGGCCAGGGCATCGGCGGCGCCGGCTCCGATCGAAGCCGGAACCATCGACGTACATGCCAGTGTCACCGTAACTCTCGCCATCGCTCCCTAAATACTGATCCGGCGTCCCGAAGATGTTATCCTTGCCGCCATGGGTCGCATCCAACCATTCCACATCGAAAAAGATCGCGGAGAAGCCATCTGGTTTCTGGGTGGCTTAACCTATGTGAAAGCGTCCTCGGAAATGACCGCCGGCGCCTTCTCCCTCCTGGACCAGATTATTCCGCCCGGCTTCGCCACACCCTATCATCTCCATCACCTCGAAGACGAATCTTTCTATCTGCTGGAGGGCGAAGCCACGTTCATCTGCGCGGGGAAAAAAATCCACGCCGGCCCGGGGGATTTCCTCTTTGGCCCTCGCGAAATTCCTCATGGTTTCCGGGTGGAGGGCCAATCGCCGGCGAGAATGCTGCTTTCGACGACTCCGGCCGGCTTCGAACGGTTCGTCATGGAAGTGGGTGAGCCTGCCGCGTCTCCTATCCTCCCCGAACCGGCGCCGCCCGACATGGCCCGGCTCGTGGCGCTGGCCGCAAAATATCAAATCGATATTCTCGGCCCTTTGCCGGAATAGCTCTGTAAATAAGTTTGTGAATCGCGACGCCGGGGAAACCAACCCGGTGTGAGCGGCGTTTTATGGTTTGGCCCACCCTTTGCCCTCTTTCCCTCTGCTTCCCGCCGCCGGTTTTATCCTCTCCGCCATGCTAGGGCCCTGCCTGGCGCAAACACAGCCGGCGCCCGGCGCTTCCGCACAGGATCAATCCGATCTCGCGCGCAGGCAGCAGGAGCAACTGAAACGGCAGGAATCGCAGCGGGTGCTGGGTGTGATTCCAAACTTCAACACCTCTTTTGATCCGAATGCGCCGCCCCTGACCCGGGTCCAGAAGTTCCACCTCGCGTTTCATAGCGCCGTGGATCCGTTCCAGTTTGTCGCCGCGGCGGCGGACGCCGGCCTTAGCCAGGCGCAGAATGGGTTCAAAGGCTACGGTCAGGGAGGGCAGGGATACGCAAAAAGATTCGGGGCTTCCTACCTGGATAACTTTGACGAAACCATGATTGGCAATGGGTTGCTTCCGGTGCTGCTGCACCAGGACCCCCGCTATTTCCGGAAAGGCTCAGGCAAATTCTCCGAACGCTTCGTCTATGCGCTGGTGTCGAGCGTCCGATGTAGGGACGACCATGGGAAATGGGTGCCAAACTATTCCAATCTCCTCGGTAGTGTGGCAAGCGGAGGCATCTCGAACCTCTATTACCCGGCCACGGACAGAGGTTTGGGGCTCACCCTGGAGCGCGCCATGACGGAGGTCGCCGAAGGCGCAATCGGCTCGGTTTTCGTCGAGTTCTGGCCCGATATCTCCCGGAAGCTCTCCCGCAGCCACCACTAGAACGGTATGCCGGGACGGCACGCGTTAGATTGAAGAGAGTGGCTTTCAATCAACCGGCGTCCCGCGGATTTAGCACGGCGGCCTTTGCCGTCCTCGGAATTAACGTGTTCGTGGTCGTGTGGGGCGCCTTGGTGCGCGCCAGCGGTTCCGGCGCGGGGTGTGGAGACCATTGGCCTCTTTGCAACGGCGTAGTGATCCCGCAAGCTCCGGCCATCCAGACCATCATCGAATTCACCCACCGCATCACCAGTGGTCTCGCATTGATCGCCGCCGTCGCCTTGTGCGTGTGGTGTTACCGGATCTTTCCGCGGAAGAGCCAGGTGCGGCTTGCCGCTACCTGGTCCGTGGCGTTCCTCTTCGCCGAAGCGCTGCTCGGCGCCGGGTTGGTTCTTTTGAAGTACGTCGGCGAAAACGCGTCGGCCGGGCGCGCCATCTATCTGTCCGCGCATCTTACGAATACGCTCCTCCTGCTAGGGGCGCTCAGCACCACCGCGTGGCTTGCCCGCAAGCCCGGCCTGCCGGTAAGTTGGAAGCGCACGCCGCTGCTGCTGCGCATCGCCATTCTCGGCATTGTGCTGGTGAGCGTAACGGGGGCCATTGCCGCGCTGGGCGACACTCTCTTCCCGGCTCAATCGTTGAAATCCGGCCTGAAGCAGGATTTTTCCGCCGCCGCGCATCTTCTCTTGCGGCTGCGCGTATTTCATCCGGTGCTGGCAATCGCAGTGGGTATCTTTGCCGGGGTCGCGGCATTTCGCATCCTCAAGCGGCAGAGGATCACTCGAAACGCCCGCAACTTCGGAGTCGCTTTGCTCCTGCTGGTCGCGCTGCAGCTTTGGGCGGGCGCCGCCAATCTGGCTATGCTCGCGCCGGTGTGGATGCAATTGGTGCACCTGCTGCTGGCGGATTTGCTTTGGATCGCGCTGTTGCTCTTTTCTCTGGAATTGGCGCAGACTATGGAGTTCCCGCCGCCTGTTCAGGCTGGGCCGGCGGCGGCGCGACCACGGCCAAAGAAGATCGCGGGAAAGCGAACTTCCGCCCGAGCTCGTCGATAACATTCACCTGGCAAATGTAATCTCCCGGCTTTAGGTCCTTCAACTGTGCTTGCAGATGCAGAGGCAGCGTGCCGTAGCGTTTCGCATCGGTCCGGTTGGCGCGCACCGCCGGCGTTTCAAGAACCTTCTTGCCGTCGGCGTAGAGCGCCAGGCTCGCCGCAACGCTCGCTAGGTTGGGCGTCGCGGAGGACGGGCTGGCCGGGTCATATAGCTCCAGATAGACCATCAGATTCTGCCCGGGGCGGAACACCCGCGTCACGTTCGGCACCAGTTTCTGATTCGAGCTGTCGATGAGAGGGTTCTCCGAGAGAATTTTCTTCCCGTTCTTCACCCCGGCAAGCTGGTTTGTCAGCGGCTCGCGCTGGTTGCTGAGAATCACCGAGCTGAGGCGCAGCATGCTGCCCGAGCCCAGATCCGGTATGGTAAACGGCGCCTGGAAGGTCCCCACCTTGCCCTCACCGTTTTCGCGCGCCACGAATCGCAGCGTGTACTTGCCCGGCGCAAGCGTGAAGCCGGTGTCGTATTGGAGCTGTTTGCGTACTACCTCCCCGGCTTTCGCTTCATCCAGCTTCAGAGGAATGGCATCGCGAACCGTGGAAGCGACTTTTCCGCGCGCGTCCTGAACCTCCGCGATGAAATCGAGCTCGGTCGCCGATTTCTTCCCTTTGCTCTGGAAGGCGAGCGCCGAACCCGGAATCTTCACGGAAACCGGGACGAAATACTTACCCTTCTCTATGCGGAAATAGTCCACTTCGATGGCGATCGGGAGATCCGTAATCGGATTTTCACTCTCCATCGCCGTCTGAAGCTGGGCTTCCTTGTCCGCCCCGCTCAATCTTGCGAAGGTGGTTGGCGCAAAATAACCGGGACGGTAATCGAGCTTTGCCTTCAAAGCGCCGGCGTGCGGCGCAAGCTTCACTTGAATGCGGCGATATTTGCCGTCCTCCGCTTTGTTGGTGCTGATATAGCTCAGCGTGTAGTAGCTATTGATGTCCTTCTGCACCTGCCGCATACCGAGCGTCAGATCGTTTGAATCGAGAAGCGCCTTCCCGCCCGTCCCATCGGCAAGCGTAAACAGCGTTTCCTGCTGATTTTGAAAACTATCCTGGAGAGAGCGCTGTCCCTTGCCGCTATACAGGTTCGAGCCGACCGCCCCCGCCTGCGTTGCATCTCCTCCCGGAGCGAACGCCACCAGTCCGCGCGCATCAATGGGATAGAACGCGACATTCGAACGAACCGCCGTGTTGATGGTGGCGCGCATCTGCGATTGATTATCAACGCCGGTCTTTTCCACCCCACTCGAAATATAGACCAGCGCTTTCTTTTGCGGGTACCTTCCCAACTGCCGTGCGGCGTCTTGCAGGGCAACCAGTTTACGGTCCGTGTTAAAGATATTGAATTCGGTCTCATCGGCCACAAAAAGGCCGCTCTGATCCTCGGGGTCCGCCCCGGTGGTCGAAAGCGAAGCGAGCTCGCTCGAATCGCCGATATGCAGCTTATCGATCGTCGAAATCAGCAAGTCGCGGTCCGCTGTAAAGTCCTGGAGCGTCTTCAGGCTGCTGCCGAACACCATGATCGAAACCAGGTCGCTCGAAGTCATCTGCGTGTTCAGGAACTTCTTGGCCGCATCCAGAGCCCGAAACTGCTCGGAAGGCTGCATGGACGAAAGATCGAACAGCATCACAATAAGCCGGTGGTCCTGAAGCGTCCGTTCGGTCACCGGGGGCGGAGGCTCAGCAGGTTTGGCGGGCGTCGCCGCGGCCTTTTCTTGCGGTCTCTCTTTCAACGCCGGCGTGACAGCCGGGGGCAGCACTTCCCCACCGATCTTCTGCGGATCGCACCCGATCAGCTTCTGGAGCTTGCCGTCCTCGTAAAGCAGAAAATCGTCCTTCGTCAAATTCAGCACCGGCTTGCCGGCGCTGTCCGTGATTGAGACGTTGACGTTCACCACGTTCGTCGTCACCGAGAACGTCGCCGGGCTAGTCTGCGGCCAAGCCGGCTCCAATGCCATCGCCGCCGCCAGAAAACAGGAAATCGCCTTCAAAACCGGAACCTCACGACCGCGTTCAAAGTTCGCATTCCCGACGCGGATTCGGGGAGACCATAGTTGGTCGCGTTCACCACGGTGTAGATGTTGCTGTAGTTCACATGATTGACCACGTTGTTGGCCTCAATGCGAAATTCCAGCCTGCGCCGGGACTCACCCATTTGGAACGACCGCCCAAACGCCACGTTCAACGCTACGTTTCCCGGGCCTGGAATGGTATTGCGCCCGGCGTTTCCGAACTCCCCGGGAGCGGGGACCGTGAACGCCGCCGTATTAAAGAAAGCGCCGCCGGAAATGTCGGCGCCGGTGGCGTCGGCGCGTCCGCTGCCCACGCCCGAGGTCTGCGCCAACTGGGCGGCGTTCCCCAGCACCCGCGCCGTGAGCGGTGTGCCGGTCTGCGCTGTGAATGAGCCGCTTACTTGCCAGTCCTTCAGCAGGCGGGTCGTCCAGCTATCCGGCGCAAAGTTCGAGCCGGCCTCACCGAAAGGCGAAGTCCAAACCCAGTTCACGTCGAAGGAGTGGCGGCGGTCGAAGCTGGAGAGACCGCGCTCGGCGGCGATATCCAGCCAGTTCTGGGCCACCGTGTTCCCCGCGCCGCCGAAAGTGGATGAGTCGTCAATCGACTTGGCGAACTGATAGTACGCGCTCATCGAGAATCCGCGGCGGAATCGCTGGGTGGCACGGAGATGTACGGCGTTCATGATGGAGTTTCCCACTGGGGAATCGTACGTGTATCCCAGTGCGTTCCCCAGCAACAAACGCTCCGTCTGGCTCACCAGAGGTCCTTCATTGGGAGTGGTCAACACATCCAGATGAGTCCCCTTCGTCCCCAGGTAGCCGGCTTCGACGAAGAAGCCTTTCGGCAATTCCTGTTGGATGCTGACATTCCAGGTTTGCGCATAAGGTGTGCGGTAGTCCTTGTCCACCGCGTAGGTATTGGTCACCAACCCCGCCACGCCCGAGGGATTAAACGCGGTTTGGATTTCGAGCAAGTTGTCTAATGTACTGCTGCTATTAATGCTCGCGGTGGTGAACGGAGGCTGCTGCGAAAGCCGCGACGGAAACTGAATGTAAGCCTGGCCGTTGTAATAGATCCCATACCCGGCGCGGACGATGGTTGAGGGTCCGTTATGGGGAACCTTCCACGCCAGGCCGAAACGCGGGGCGAAGTTGAGGCGGTCCGGATTGATGAGGCCGTTCGGAAAATATCCGGAATACTGGCCTGTCTCGCCCGGCGTCACCACGGAAACCGACGAATAGTCGGGTGCGATATCCAGGTTCGCGAGCCGTCCGTACTTCTCGGTGAACGGCGCGAAATACTCGTAGCGCAGGCCCATCAACAGGGTCAGGTTCGCGTTCACCTTCCACTCGTCCTGGCCGAACCCCGCCCACTGATTCTGGCGGAAATAGGTGCTGGTGTCTCCGTAGCGGATGGAGCTCGATTGCGCGTATCCCAGCAGAAAATCGGCGAAATCAAAGCCGGTATTGGGCGCCGGATTCCCGTTCGCCGTGAACTGGCTGGTCGCGAAGCCTGTGAAATTCAGAGTGCCGCGGCCGTTTTGGTCCGTCAGGTTATTCAAGTCATTCCGCGTGAACTGCGCGCCGAAGGTGAACGTGTGGTTGCCGCGAGACCAGATGACGCTGTCGCTGCCGCTCTGGCCTTGATTGCGCGTCAACACGGGGGAACCGTCGGAGAGCGCTCCGAAGTTAGTGAAATTGACAGTCGGGGGACCAAAATTGACCGGATTGTTGGAGGTGCCGGTGATACCCAGTCCGGCGGCTACATCCGCGCCGTTTGCGAAATACGGAGTAGTTTCATTCGTGTTTCGATTGAACCGAATCTGCGCGGTGCTGATCACGCGCGCCGAAAGGGTGCGAGTCCACGAAAGGTCCGATTCGAGACCGGTTCCGCTCATCGAATCGAGAAACCCGAACGCGTTCGGAACACCGCCGTCCCGCCGCTGGAATGAAAAATGAAAGGCCAATCGGTCCTTCGCCGTTATGTTGCGCTGCACCCGCGCGCTCACGTTATCGGTATCCTGCGGTGCTGCCGTCTGAAATTGGTAATTGTTGATGGTCCCCGGCTGATTCGGCAGGGGAATAAAATGAAGCAAACCGGCCGACGCCGGATTGATAAGACTCGCCGGAACGATGTTCCCGGCCAGCGGCTGGTTCGTACCCGGCGCGAAAAGGCGCACCGGAACCAGCGTCGTGCCGTTGGATTCGAGCGTCTGCGAGAAGTCGCCGCCGCGCTCCGCCGCGGTGGGAACCGTTTCCGTAAAGGACATGGGATTGCGCGCCCGCGTCGCGAAATAGGTGACGAAGAAAAACGTGCTCGGATCGTGGACCACCTTCGGTATCACGAGCGGGCCGCCAACGATGAGGCTGATGCGCGATTGCGCATAGGAGGGCTGTGAGACATCCTGCCCGGTAATAGAAAACGGCTTGGCGTTTAGCGCCGAATTCTGCAGGGTGAATGAAGCCATGCCGTGAATCTGGCTGGGAGCCCTGCGGTTTCCAAACTGCCGCGGACCACCGGGCCCGCCTCCACGCCGTCCACCGCGCGGCCCCCCGGCTCCTCCTCCGAAGCGCCCTCCAAAACCGCCTCCTCCTGGTGCCCCGCCAAAGGCGCCGCCTGCCGGCCCTCCGAAACCGCCCTCTTGGGATGACGTTGCACCCCCGCCGACGGACAGTTCTCCGCGGCCGAAGCCGGGCCCGAATCCGGAATCCGGCGCCGCGTTGGCGGCAAGCCCCGGGCTCAAGCTCCCGGCGACCAGAAACGACTCATTACTGGTGGATGGAATGGCCGGAGTGGAGGGTGCGGGCGCCGCGGCCGCCGCGCTTTGGATCTGTGTTTCCAAGGCATTCGCCGTAGCCTGCGGTCTTCCGTTTTGCGCCAATTGCTGCATGCGCTTTGCCGAGGCCGGCTCTTCCAATTGCAGGTTAATGTCCAGGTTGGCGTTTGCGGCGCCCGGCGTGATTTCCTTTTTGGCCGGCGCAAACCCGAACATCGAAACCTCCAGCACCCAGGCCCCCTCGCCCAAGGGAGAGAAC
The DNA here is from genome assembly GCA_035545735.1 of Bryobacteraceae bacterium. GTDB lineage: Bacteria > Acidobacteriota > Terriglobia > Bryobacterales > Bryobacteraceae > JAJYKC01. The sequence continues at coordinate 8,755 of DASZXS010000070.1, forward strand.
GAAAAACGCCCGTCCTGGTTCGTAATCGTGGTGACCTTGGAATTCCCTTGAATCGCGGTAACCGTCGCGCCGGGAATGGGTTGGCCGCTCGAACGGACTACGCCGCTCTGCGCGAAAAGAGTCATGCCGGAACACGCGGCCAGCGTCAGCAGCGCGGTGCGGGAAATAGACAACGGAAACCACCCCCATCCAATAGACGCATCACCCATCTATCTGTTCAGGCGCGAGCGCCGAAAGCCGGGTTACGGAGAAGGTTCAGATTCCACAAACCTTTACTTAGCCGGCCATTCCGAGTAATGCGCTTCGCTCAACCCGCGCAGTCTTTCCGCCGCCCCTTCCGCGCTGATATCGCGTTGCGGTGACCCCAGCATCTCGTATCCAACCATGAACTTCCGCACCGTGGCCGATCGCAGCAAGGGCGGATAGTAATGCGCATGCAAGTGACACTCCAGATGTTCTTCGCCATCGGTGGGCCGCTGATGAAAACCCATGGTGTAAGGGAATGAAACCTCGAACAGGTTGTCATACCGGGTTGTCAGGCGCTTCATGATGCCAGCCAGGTCGTCGCGCTCCGCCGCATCCAACTGGCTGATTTCGCTCACGTGGCGCTTCGCGAGCAATAGCGTTTCAAACGGCCAGACCGCCCAGAACGGAACCACCGCCGCAAACGAAGCGTTCTCACAAACCACGCGCTCCCCCGCGTTCAGCTCCAGCTTCAGGTAGTCGCAGAGCAGGCACCGGCCTTTTGCCGCTCGATAGCCGCCAAGCGATATCTGCTCCCGCTCCATTTCATTCGAGAGACTCTCTTCCGACCAGATCTGGCAGTGCGGGTGAGGGTTGCTCGCGCCCATCATCTCTCCCCGGTTCTCAAAAATCTGCACCGTGCGAATGAATGGAAGCCGGCCCAGTTCCTCGGTCTGGCTCGCCCAGGTATCGACAACGCCACGTAACTCCGCGCGCTCCATACGCGCAACGGTCAGATCATGCCGCGGCGAAAAGCAGATCACGCGGCAGAGTCCGCGCTCGCTTTCGGCAACGAGCAGGCCATCCTGATTGAAATGCTCCTCGGTCGCATCCGGGCGCAGCGCGGCGTAATCGTTTTCGAAGACGAACGTTCCGGTGTAATCCGGGTTGGTGGCGTCCCCGGCGCGCGAATTCCCAGGACAGAGATAGCAGCCGGGATCGTAGCGGATCTCCGCCGGCGTGGTGCGCTTCTCCACTTGTCCCTGCCAGGGCCGCTGGGTACGATGCGGAGAGACAAGCACCCACTCCCCGCGCAGAGGATTGTAGCGGCGGTGCGGCTGCTGCGTCAGCATTGCTAGACCGGATCGGCCGCGGCAGGCGCCGCTCCGTCCACTGCCGATGTCACGTAGATCTCCGGCGTTGTTCCGGTAACGTGCTTATAGCCGCGCGCGATCGTTTCCTGAAATCGCTCTACGGCATGGGCATGCACCAGGTTGACCGTGCATCCGCCGAATCCACCGCCGGTCATGCGCGCTCCATACACGCCCTTGGTCTGACCGGCTAGTTCCACCATCAGATCCAGCTCCGCGCAGCTCACTTCATAATCGTCGCGCAAGCTCAGATGAGATGCCGCCATCAAATTCCCAAATTCGGTCAGGTTTCCCGACTGCAGGTCCGCCGCGGCACGTTCTACTCGCCAATTCTCCGTAATTACGTGGCGGCAGCGGCGAAACACCGCATCCGGCAGACCCGCGCCCCAACGCTCCAATGCCTCCAGGCTAACGTCGCGCAGAGCCTGCACGGAGGGAAGAAACCGTTGGAAGTATCGGACGCCTTGTTCGCACTCCTCCCGGCGCTTGTTGTATTCGCTGCCGGCGAGCTCGTGCCTCACCATCGTGTTGCAAACCACCAGTTTTGCATCGTCCGGGAGCGGTGCCGGGCGCGATTCCAGCGAGCGGCAATCAATCAGCAGGGCGTGCCCCGCGATTCCATGGCAGGCAATAAACTGGTCCATGATCCCGCAGCGCATTCCGGCGTATTCGTTCTCCGCGTGCTGGCAAATGCGGGCGATTTCGGTCCTGTCGAGAGTGAGTGAGGAGACGCCCAGCAAGGCGACCGCGGTGGCCACCTCCAGTGAGGCCGAAGAGCTGAGACCCGCGCCAATGGGCACGTTGCCGCTGAGCAGAATATCCGCACCCCGGAGGCGAAGTCCGGAGCGCTCCAGAGTTGCGGCGACACCCAGCGGATAGTCGCTCCAGTGCCCGCCGCCGGACTCCGGCGCATTGTCCAGGTCGATGCTTCTTTCCTCGCACGAAAAATTGTTCGAGCGGACGCGCACCAGACGGTCATTCCGAACCGATGCCGCCGCCCAGGTGAAAAAACCGATGGCTGCGGGCATGACAAATCCACCGTTATAGTCGGTGTGCTCGCCGATAAGATTCACCCGCCCGGGAGCGCGAAATACGGATGCCGTTTTTCCAAACCGCTTGCGAAACTCCTGCTCGATTGCCGGACTGGAAGTCAACGCTTCTAGCATGCGGCACGCGATCGTCGATCGGGTTGGAACGGCAAAGGTGGCACCTTCTTTTCTTTTAATAGTGTAGTGCTTTCCTCCGCTTGCCTGGGCCGCGAACGCTGATCTGCCGCCTTTTCGCTCCGGTCATTTCGCATTCTTTTCAAGCCCTGGCGCAGGCCCCCGCGGCGTTCGCGCAGCAGCCCGCCAGAACCGTCGTCAGAAACACCGTAACCACAAACGGCGGATATTCGAGCCATCCTCCCTTCCGTTTTCGCGTGTCTCAAAGTATCATGTGCTCCTCCGGACGCAGAGGCAGGCAACTGCTCCGCTTGATCAGCGTGGTGGGCGCCAGAATATCGGAGGCGTCGCTCCGCCGGTTTTCGATTTGGGCGATAGCTGCCCGCGCAAGCTGCCGCCCCACCTCGACCATATCCACCGATACGCTGGTCAGATGAGACGCGCGCCCGCGTCCGGCATCGTATTCAAAACCAATCAGGCTGACATCCTTCGGCACTTCCCGCCGGTGCTGCCGCAGTCCGCTCCGCGCCCCGGCGGCCAACTGGTCCGATTCGGCAAGTATCGCCGTCATCGGCCAGCTTTGATCCAAAATGTAGGAAACCGCCGCCTGTCCGTGCTCAAACTCGTCATCGGACAGCGCAATGCTGTGCACGTGCGCTTCAAGCTTCCGCTCCCGCATGGCGTTCACATAGCCCTGCAGCCGCCGGCGGTGCCAGGGGCGTGACGCGTCGCCGATATACCAGATATGCCGGTGGCCTAATTCGGCGAGATATTGGGTCGCCTGGTAACAGCCCCTGGCATCGTCGTATCCCACCAGGCTGGCCCGCACTTGATTGCCCGGAGGCTCCACCAGGTGATTCCGAAGCAGCACGCATCGCAGCCCGTTATCTTCAAAGGCCTCGACGATGTTGGAATGAATCGCACCCGCCATGATGAAACAGTCCGCAAGGCCGGGCGTCTGCACCACGCCCGGAGTCTCCAGCAGGCTCGCTTTCGAGTGCGGAGCGTGTTGGTGGCGCGCAAATAGCAGGCAGTATCCCGCGGACGAGCAATGCTCCTCCACCCCGACCAGCAGCAGAGAATGCGGCGAGCTCAGTCCCGGGTCATTCAGCAGAATGAGACCGACGATTCGCGATTTCGAATGGACTACTCCGCGCGTTCTCGCGCTCAACTCATAACCGGCCTTGCGCGCCACCGACTCCACCCGGACCCGAAGTTCCCGGTCCACATCGGCGTGCCGGTTCAACACCCGCGACACGGTCCCGATGGACACGTGCGCGTCCCGCGCGATGTCCCGCATGGTCGGGGAGGTCGAACGGCGTGGCATGATTATTCGGCGGCGATCCGGACCGATGCCGCGGCGATAACCTCCGCGATACGCACGGAACGCTTTTCCTTCAGCGATAGATAACCCGCGTCGATAATCGCCATCGTATTCAGATTGTCCCGTCCGCTGGTGGGGGATTCTTTTCCCGAAACAATCGAGTCCATCAACTCGCCCATCGTTCCCTGAAACGCGTCCGGAAACCAGACTTCGCTCCAGTGCGGCTTCATCCAGACATTGGGCGCCCGCATTGTCATGAATGTGAGCGTGCTCGGAGTGTGGTTCGGGTAATGGGGCCATCCGATGGTCCCTTCGGCGACCCCGTCGGTTCCGCCGACTCTCCATTTGATATACGGGTTCAGACTGTCCTGGTCCGTCCGGGGTCCCACCCAGGTATCGTCCCACGCGCTCGCCCGCACGCCGTTTTCATACTCGAGAATATAGAGACAAACACCGTCCTCGTGGGGGAATTGCGTGCGGGGATCCTTTCGCGCGCTCAGAAAAATCGACTCCGGCTCGCCAAAAAGATAACGAAACGTATCGATGTGATGCACGCTCATGTTCAGCAGCGTTAGCCGTTTGTAATCCCGCAGCCAGCTCTGCCAATGCGGCACAGCGCGCATTTCAATTGTGGCCAGCACCGCTTCGCCCAAATAGCCGCGCTCCAGAATCGTCTTCAACGCGCGGATGGATTGGTCGTAGCGCATATTCTGGTTGACCGTCAGCGCCAACCCTCGCTGCTTGCACATGTCCACAATCTGTTTCGCCTGCCGGTAATCGGGAGCGAGAGGCTTCTGCGCCAGGATTCCTTTCAGATGCGGGCCATGCTCCACCGCCTGACGCACAATCTCGACCTGCGTCTCGGGCGGCACGGCGATGTCCAGGATTTCCACCTCCGGATCGCGAAGCATCTCCGAAAGCGTGTCGTAGAACTTGGGAAGTCCGTACCGGTCCGCCACCCCGCGAGCGATCTCCGGCGTCCTGGAAGTGATGCCGACTACCTTAAATCCGGCTCTTCGATACGATTCGAGCTGTACATCGCGCATGATGAAGCCGGCGCCTACCGCTCCGATGCCGAAATCGGCGCGCACCGGCCTGGGCGCGCTGTGATTGAGGTTGAGATCCAGGTCCACGTTTGCTCCGCTTATGAAATTTACATTAAACGTTCATGATGTCAACGAAAAGTTTATGATAGGATCGCTAGCGATCGAAAGGGAGAAACGGTAACCAATGAAATTGGGCCTCATCAGCTCCGCCTGGCTGGGCACGTCCATTAGCGTGGAGCGCGGCATTGAACTGACCCGCGAAATCGGCTTCGACACGATAGATATCTTCGGCGATCCCCTGGAGATCAGCCGCAAAGAACGCATGGATATCTCGAAAGCCTGTACAAGCGCCGGGCTTCCGGTGATTTCGACGCTCTGCTGCGCTCTGGGGATTGCCGATTTCAGCGCGCCCGTTCGCCGTTTTCACATTGATCGCGCGAAACGGTTTCTCGATCTCGGCATCGACCTGAATGCCAAAAACCTGCTTCTCGTAGTAGGCGAATACGTGTGGAATCGCGAAGTGATTGCGCCGGCGGACCAATGGAATTGGGCCGTGGAGGGGACGCGCGAAATCGGTGAGTACGCCACAACCCTGGGCCTGGAAGTGGCGGTTGAAATCGAGCCCTTTGAGTTGTCCGTGGTGAACAGCATCGCCAAGATGGACCGTTTCCTACGAGAGGTCGGGGTTCCGGCCGTGAAAGCCAACATCGACGTTTCCCACCTGGCGCTGGTCCATGACAAGCCGGCGGACATCGCTCTGCTTGCCGGCCGGATCGCTCACGTTCACCTCTCCGATTGCGATGGAAAAAAGCATGGCGATCTGCCTCCCGGCCGCGGGGTGGTTGATTTCCCGCCTTTCCTCCGCGCCCTGAAGGACACGGGATTCGATGGGGTCATCAGCATCGAACTCGAATATTCGCCGGAGCCGGAAAAGATTGTCGAATGGGTTCGCGAAGCTTACGCTTCCTCGAACGCCCTCATGAGCGATCTGGGGATTCGCAACTAAAGAAAGGAATTTTGCCATGGCCACTGGTCCTCTTTCCAAATCCGTCCTCGACGCCTACGAGCGCGACGGTTACGTGATCGCCCGGAAAATGTTTGACGACGAAGAGATCGGCCTCCTGCGCCGCTCCGCCAGAGAGGACCGCGCGCTGGACCAGCACTCCTTCGGCCGCGGTGATGGAGAAGGCGGCACGGTTCGCCTGTCGCTTTGGAATCACCCCGGCGACACGATTTACGGGATGTTCGCGCGCTGCGAGACGGTGGTGAACTCGGCCGAGATCCTCCTCGGAGGCGAGGTGTACCACTATCACTCGAAGATGATTATGAAAGACGCCAAGGTCGGCGGCGCGTGGGCGTGGCACCAGGACTACGGCTACTGGTATCAGAACGGAGTGTTGTTTCCCAACCTGACGAGCGCTTTCATTGCCGTAGATCCGGCTACCCGGGAAAATGGCTGCATGCAGGTGCTGAAGGGGTCTCATCTCATGGGACGCGTCGATCACGTCCTCACCGGAGATCAGGCCGGAGCGGATCTGGAGCGTGTTCGGGAAGCCGAAAAGATTTTGGAACTCGTCTATGTCGAAATGGACCCGGGCGACGTCCTGTTCTTCCATTCCAACCTGCTGCACCGCTCCGATCAGAACCGCTCCGACAACCCGCGATGGGCGATGATTTGCTGCTACAACGCGGCGAGCAACAATCCCTACAAGGAATCGCATCATCCGCGCTACACGCCGCTGCTCAAAGTGCCCGATTCGGCGATTCGAGAGTCCGGGCTGCGCCGTTTTTCCGATTCCCAGTCCGATGTTGCCTGGCTCGATTCGAGCAAGGATGAAAGCGCGCGCAGCCTCGCCAAACCCGAGACGGAATCCACGGCTTCATGAGCCGGACGCGCGAACTCCGGCACTACATGAACCGGATGGCGTTCGATTCGTTCGAACCCAGCCGCTCCCTCGACGAGCTTGCCGGTGCGGGCTTCACCGGGGTTCAGTTCGCGGGGCCGGCGAATCCGCACGAGCGGAAGGCGTGCCTCGATCGCAATCTGGGCATCACCGGAAGCGGCCGCGTAAACACGCCGGAAGAGGCCGCTGCGCTCGCCGAGCAGTCTTCCGGAGAAGGGTATGAATGCGTCACTGTTCACGCAGGCTGGGGCATGGAGGACGACCGGGAAGCGCATCGTTTGATTGAAGCGATTCTCACTGCGTCCTCCCGCTTTCGCATCCCCCTCTACGTCGAGACACACCGGGCCACGATCTTCCAGGACATCTGGCGCACCGTGCAGTTCGTCCACCGTTTTCCCGAGCTGCGCTTCAACGGCGATTTCTCCCATTGGTACGCCGGACAGGAAATGGTCTATGGAGGTTTCGAGAACAAGCTCCTCTTCATTGCCCCCGTCCTCGACCGGGTGCGCTTCGTGCATGGACGCATTGCGAGCCCTGGCTGTATCCAGGTCGCGATTGATCCAGCCGCCGCGCCGGAGCCCTCGTATGTTACTCATTTTCGTCAATTGTGGACGGCGTCGTTTCAAGGGCACCAGAATAGTGGCGAGGATTGCCCGATGTATTTCGTTCCTGAATTACTGGCGCCCGCCATCTACTATGCGCGGACTTTCCATGGAGTGGAAGAAAGCGACCGCTGGCAACAGTCTCTCTTTTTGAAGGACATCGCCGCCGAATGCTTTCACCGGCTGCAGGCGCCGGCTTAGTTTAGCGCTCGTGCCAGAGCAACATCCCTTCGTGAAACTTCGTATCGCCGGTTTCCTGCCAGAGCACGTAGGCCTTGCCGTTGTCGGCATCAATCACATGCAGGTTGACGGGTTGGGGCATGAAGTCGCCGCCCTCGGCCTTGCCCGGTCCGCAAGTCTTCCATGCGGTTCCGCTGTCGGAACGCGATAGCGCCGGGAAGTTACAGGCGGTGGTATCGGTGCCGGAATTCGAGCCGAACACGGCCACAATGCCGCCATGCGAATTGATCGCGACGCTCAGCGGAGGGTTCGTACTGCGCGGGCCATCCACCGGTAGCTTCGACGGCTTCGACCATGACGAGCCATCTTCGGATTGTACATACCAGACCCCGTGATCCTCGTCCTTCTGATCCAGCGGGGTTTCGAAAAGCAGGCCGAGCTTCCCTCCGCCAGCCGTGAGAGAAAGATCCGGCGAATCGGTATTTATCTTCGTCTCGACCGCGGTACGGACTGCGCCGCCCGGCCGCCATACCTGAAACCTCCGCCCCTCTCCTTCCGCCTGGGCTTCGAACCAGGCCACTACGGGCTTGCCCGCGGAGTCGATCGCCAGTCCGACATTGGAGCTGAGCGCCTGTTTCCACCCAGGCGTGGTTGGGAACGCTTCGCGGCTCCAGGAAGAAACGTCGCCCACGGGTCCCGTAAAGTAGTACGCGCCGGAGTCTGGCGATGCCAGGGCGACGTACGCCTTTCCGTCGGCGACCGCGGCTGCCGTCGACGTCACTGTCGAGCCGATACCGGAAAGCGGAACAGAGCTCCAGGTCGCCCCGCCATCCGTGGAGATCGCAACCGAAGCGCCCTTGTCCACCACCGGCGTGACGAGAATGAATGTCCCGGTTTTCCGGTCACAGGCAACGGAGATCGGATTCAGGCCTTGCGCCTGAATATCCCCAACCACCTGCACCGCCACAGCGGGCAGCCACCGGTGCCCGGCGCGGCTCCACCGCACGAACCGCACATCGGTGTCCGAATTGTCGCCGTCTCCGTTCGGATCCACCCACTCAAAGACGATCGCCGGATCGCCATTCTCGTCGAGAGCAATCGCCGAAGCGCTTCCGAACTTGACAGGCTCGCCCCCCTTTGGCGCGGGTGCGGCATTGAGAACGCCCGGGGGCGGAGGGCCGACAATTACTTCATTCGAAGACTTACCGGCCAGGGACACCCGGTAGCGGTAGGTGGTAAACGGATCCACGGTGGCGTCTTGATAACTCGCCTGATTGGCAGCCGCGATCTTTTGAAAAACCGGCCCGGCTGCCCGTTCCACGGTAACTGGCCCGGCCGGCGCGCCCTCCCATTCCAGCCGAACCGAGCGGGCGCTCGCGGACTGGACCCGAAGTTGTTGTCCCGTTGCAATCAGTTGCCCCAGGCAGCAGAAGAGTAGGATAACTCGCATATTGGCGTATTATCTCATCGGCTTTTCGAACGAAAATCGTATCGTGAGGAACCTTCCTTCGCCGCACCGCGGCTTGGCGCGCGCCCGTTCCAATCTGTTCGGTTTTCAGAACACGCTTGACCCTAACTTCGTCGCCAGAGCGCCGCCCGGGTAGTTCGGCGAATAAAGCTGCCCTTGGGGACGCGGAACCAGGCGTCCCTGCCGCACCCATGCCGCACCGCGCGGCGCCAGATGCTCGATCAGCCTCGCCCGCCACAGCCTTAAGTCCGCTTCCCGAGAAGCGTCGCCGGCCAGATCGTTCGTCTCCTGTGCGTCGCGCGCGAGGTCGAAGAGTTGTTCAGCGCCGTTTTCCGCGTGATATATGTACTTGGTTTTGCCGTCGGTGAGGGCGTTCCAATGATTCGAGGGCGAATAACAGACGTCATGTTCCAAATCGATCCACTCGCGCCCGGCCTGGAAGAGGCTCTGTCCGTCAACGCCGGAAGGAATGGCGGCTCCCGCCGCCCGGACTAGCGTCGGGAGCACGTCGCGGACCTCCACCGGCGTCTGAGAACGAGTGGTCCTCACGCCGGGTCCGCACAGCAGCATCGGAATATGTGCGGAAGCTTCATAGGGATAGGACTTACGCCACATATGATGATCGCCCGTCATGTCCCCGTGATCGGAAAGATACAAAATCAGGGTCTCGTCGAGCAGGTGCCGCTTCTCCAGGCTCTCGATTACCCTGCCGGCCTGCTCGTCCATGAACGAAATCGAACCGGCGTAACCGATGCGGGAGTGGCGCACCTCCTCCTCTCCCACGTCGCCGTGCCAGATATCGGCGCGGTCGCTGCTTCGAGGTCTGTACTTCTCCGCCCACGCCCCGATCTTTCTTGCTGGCATTTCCGCCGCGGCATAGCGCTCCCAAAATCGCTGGGGCGGATCGTAAGGAGAATGCGGGCGCGCGAAGCTGACCTTCAGAAAGAACGGCTCCGGCCGCTGATATTCCTCGATAAACCGGACGGCGCAGTCGCCCGTCCAGCGGGTGGGGTGCAGTCTCTCCGGGAGCTTGTATACGCCCGAGCGGTAGTCGTTCCAACCAATGCCGGTCGCGTCCGGATCGAGGCCAGGCGCCTCCGACGCAAACCAGGCGCGGTAGTCGCTGCGGAACTCCGCCGACTCGACCCGGCCGGACTCATCGAGGAGGGTCCCTTCAAATCCGCGCAGCGACCGTTGGGGGGACCAGTGCATCTTCCCGATTCCGAACGTGGAGTAGCCCGCCGCCCGGACTAACTCGGGAAGTTGCACGTCGTATCTTTCCGCAACCCGTCCGTATCCCAGCATCCCGTGGCCCCAGGGCGATTTGCCGGTCAAAAGCGCGGAACGCGCCGGCGTACAGCTCGGGGTCGATGAATAAGCCCGATCGAAGACCGTTCCCCGCGCCGCGAGACGGTCCAGATTCGGCGTATGAATGAAGCGGTTTCCCGCAAAGCCGCACCAATCCGCCCGGTGCTGGTCCGACATCAGGAGCAGCAGATTGGGCTTACTCCGGCTCCGCGCACGCAGGATCGCCGGCGCCGTCCCCAGTGTCTTGACTAAATCGCGCCGGGTCATCACAATCTCATTCTCCACCTCCTAACCAATGCCGCGGGCGGCGGTCTATTCTAGGAAGACATTATGAAAAACCGCGCCTGGCTTGCGACACTGGTAGTATGTCCGCTGCTATTCGGGCAGACGGGCTTCTCTCAGGATGGAGACATGGACATTAAGATTCCGTACGAGAAGTTTGTCCTCAAAAACGGCCTCACGGTGCTGGTGCACGAGGACCACAAAGCGCCCATTGTCGCGGTTAACGTGTGGTATCACGTCGGTTCCAAGAACGAGAAACCCGGGCGCACCGGGTTCGCGCATCTCTTCGAACACCTGATGTTTGGCGGCAGCGAACACTTCAAAGGCCGCTATATCAATGCGATGGAGGAGGTTGGCGCCACCGATCTGAACGGCACCACCAATGAGGACCGCACGAACTATTTCGAGAACGTGCCCACTCAAACTCTCGACTTCGCTCTTTGGATGGAATCGGACCGCATGGGGCATCTCCTAGGCGCGATCGACCAGAAAACGCTCGACCTCCAGCGCGGCGTGGTGCAAAACGAGAAACGTCAAGGGGAAAACCAGCCCTACGGCGTCACCGAACAGTTGATCGTAGACAACACCTACCCGAAAGGCCACCCCTATTCCTGGACCGTCATCGGCTCGATGGAAGATTTGAACGCCGCCGCGCTGGACGACGTCAAGGAATGGTTCCGCACGTATTACGGGCCTTCGAACGTCACCCTCACGCTCGCGGGCGACATCGACGTAAAAACGGCGCGCGAGAAGGTGGAGAAGTATTTCGGCGACATCCCGCCCGGCCCCCCGGTGGCGCATCAGCAGGTCTGGATCGCGAAGCGTACCGGATCGCAGCTCCAAAGAGTCCAGGATCGCGTTCCCCAAGGGCGCGTTTACATGGTTTGGAATATTCCGCAATTCGGCTCGGCCGATGGCGATTACCTGGACCTGATCAGTGACGTGCTCTCCATCGGCAAGAGTTCGCGCCTCTACAAGCGGCTCGTCTACGACGACCAGATCGCCACCGCGGTCAATGCGGGCGTCGATCTGCGCGAAATCGGCGGCCAGTTCCAGATTGTGGCCACCGCCAAAGCCGGGGGCGATCTCGGGGTTATCTCGAAAACGATTCACGAAGAACTAGACCGGTTCCTGAAGGAGGGTCCTACCGCGGAGGAAGTGGAGCGGGTCAAAACCCGGTATCGCGCGAATTTCGTTCGCGGCATCGAGCGAATCGGCGGCTTCGGCGGCAAATCCGACCGGCTCGCGCAAGGCCAGGTTTTCCTCGGCAACCCCGACGCCTATCAGATTTCTTTGCAGCGCGTCGCCCACGCGACCGCGGAGGATCTGAAAGGAGCGGCGCAGCGATGGCTCTCCGACGGTGTTTACGAATTGGACGTGACGCCCTACCCCGACTACGCTGCCGCAACAACCGGAGCGGACCGCTCGAAGCCGCCCACGCCCGGCGCGGCCGCGCCGCTGAAGGTGCCCGCGGTGCAGCGCGCCAAACTCTCCAACGGTTTGAAAATCGAGCTCACCGAGCGGCATGAATTGCCCGACGTCAATTTCGCCCTCGTGTTGGACGCCGGCTATGCCGCCGACCAGGGAATAACGGCCGGCACGGCTAAGCTGACCACCACCATGCTGGCCAACGGCACCAGGAAGCGTACCGCCCTCGAAATCAGCGACCAGCTTCAGTTGCTGGGGGCACAGCTTACCGCCGGGTCCAACGTGGACCAGACCACCGTTTTTCTGAGCGCCATAAAGGACAAATTGCGTCCGTCCCTCGATCTCTATTCGGACGTAATCCTTAACCCGTCCTTTCCCGAAAGCGACTTCAATCGGGAAAAGAAACTTCAGCTCGCCTCCATCGAGCGAGAACGTGTAACACCCTTCCAAATGGGACTTCGCGTGCTCCCCGCGCTGATCTACGGCAAAGGACATGCCTACGGGAATCCGCTCACCGGCTCCGGCGATACCGAAGGTGTCACCCGTCTCACCCGCGAAGATCTGGCCCGCTTCCATGAGACCTGGTTCCGCCCGAACAACGCGACTCTGATTGTCGTGGGAGACACGACGCTGGCCGAAATTGTGCCGGAGCTGGAGAAGGTATTCGGCTCATGGCAACCCGGCGAAGTGCCGAAGAAGAACATTGCCGATGTGACCCGCCCGGCAAAGCCGGTGATCTACCTCATGGATCGCCCCGGTTCGCAGCAGTCGGTGATCTTCGCCGGCATCGCCGGTCCGCATGGGAACAATCCGCAGGAAGCGGCGATCGACGTGATGAACGATGTGCTGGGCGGGACCTTCAGCTCCCGCCTGAATATGAATCTTCGCGAGGACAAGCACTGGTCGTACGGAGTATTCAGCCTGCTGCAAAGCACGCGGGGCCAGCAGCCGTTCCTGTTCATCGGCCCCGTGCAGACGGACAAGACCAAGGAATCGTTGGCCGAGATCCACAAGGAGTTCCTCGGCATCGTCGGCGACAAACCCATCAGCGCCGATGAACTCTCCAAAGCGAAGGCGAATGCCACGCTCAAGCTCCCCGGAACACTCGAAACCAAGGCCGGTTGGGGTGGACAACTGGCCCGCCAGTTACAACTGGGGCTACCGGACGATTATCTCGAGACGTTCGCCGCCAAGGTTAGCTCGCTAACCACCGCGGACGTCGAGGACGCGGCTCAGACGCTGGTGCGTCCGGACAACCTGGTCTGGGTGATCGTCGGCGACAAGGCCAAGATCGAAGCCGGCGTGCGTGAATTAAACATTGGAGAAATCCGGCATATCGATGGGGACGGGAAGCCGGTGGATTAGTTGCTCTTTCGGGACGGGTGTATCCCAGGAACGGACACCCCAGGCGGCCGGTAGCTTCTCTGACCGGCTCCTCCGGAACTCCGTTCGCTATTGCTCTAACGAACTGAAGGTAATGGCTTTCCTCACAGCTTGGCGCGTTCTTTCCTGATTCCGCGCGGGGGTCAAAGAGCGTATGGCAGACTACTTGCACAATGTGACGCAATCCAAACAGGACCAAAAGGTCCGGATAGCGGGGTAGCGATGCATAGGAAACTGCTCGGAGCGATCGCCGTTGTGATCTTTCTGACGAGCGTGACGTCCGCTCGCGAAAGAAGGGAAGGTTTTTTCTGGAGCGCCAAGCTGGCGCCCGGGCAGACCATCGAAATTAAAACCGTCCAGGGATCGATCCGCGCCGAGGGAAGTTCCGGCTCGCAGGTGGAGGTAGTGGCGCGGCGAGCGAACGCCTACGCCGCCATGCCGAACCCGCGCATTGAGGTCGTGCCGAGCGGCCGCGGCTTCATCGTTTGCGCCGTGAGCGTGGACCCCAATCGGGAACAGGCGTCCCAGCGCGGTTGCGGCCCCGGGACAAGCGCCGGCGCGGCAAACTCAGACACCCAGGTAGATTTCCTGGTTCGCGTCCCCGCTGGCGTTCGGTTTGTTGGCCGGACTCTCAATGGGAAAATCGAAGCGCACGCTCTCCGCGGCGACACCGAAGTCCATACCGTCAACGGCGACGTGGATTTGAGCACCACCGGCGCGGCCGCGGTCGACACGGTGAATGGGTCGATTGTGGCGTCCCTTGCGGGACCGGAAACTCCCTGTAAGCAGGCGAAGCATGCGTCCGTGTGCCCGTTCGCCGGAGCGTTTCACACCGTGAATGGCAACATCACGCTCAGTGTGCCGCCGTGCGCGAGCGCCAGTGTTCTGGGCAAAACGCTCTACGGTAAGGTGTCCTCCGACTTCCCCCTGAGCGTTCAGACGGAATCGGCGGGCACAAGTGTGAAAGGCAGTTTACAGCATGGGAAAGAAGAGCTACAGCTTTCCACGGTGAATGGAAGCATCCGTCTGCGGCGCCGCCCCGGGAACACCGTATGATTGAAGTGGACGATCGCCTCGTCTGACAAGAAATTGCTCTTCTATCCCAAAGCTCGACGCCACTCCTTCGTTCTCTGCCAATGAAGCCCCTGGGTAACTCCAACCTCCGTATTCTCATCGCTGACGACCAAACCGACGTTCTGGAAGCGCTGCGCCTTCTATTGAAAGCCGAAGGCTTCCATATCGAACAGGCGACCTCCCCGGCGGCTATTCTCGCCGCCATTGAGGCGCGCGATTTCGACGTCGTTCTGATGGATCTGAACTACAGCCGCGACACCACGTCGGGACAGGAAGGACTCGATCTTCTCTCGCGGATTCAGGCCATCGACAGTATACTCCCGGTCGTCGTGATGACCGCCTGGGGCACGGTGAATCTCGCGGTGGAAGCCATGCGCCGCGGCGCGCGCGACTTCATCCAAAAGCCGTGGGAAAACGAGCGGCTGCTCAGCGTGGTGCGCACCCAGATCGAATTGAGCCAGGCGCTCCGCCGCGGCCTGCGGCTCGAAGCCGAGAATCGCCTCCTGCGCGCCGAAGGGCGTCCCGCTTTGATCGCTGAAGCGCCATCGATGGAGCCGGTACTGCAGCTCATCGCCCGCGTTGGTCCGTCCGATGCGAACGTTCTCATCACCGGTGAACCGGGCACCGGAAAGGAAGTGGTGGCCCGCACGCTCTATGCCATCTCCGGACGCAGTGTAAAACCCATGGTGACGGTCAACGCGGGCGGCCTCGCCGAAGGCATCTTTGAAAGCGAGCTGTTCGGTCACGTCAAGGGCGCATTCACGGACGCCAAGATGGACCGCGTGGGACGCTTCGAGCTGGCCGACGGCGGCACGTTGTTTTTGGACGAAATCGCCAACGTCCCGATGAACCTCCAGGCAAAAATGCTGCGGGTGCTCGAGACCGGCGAGATGGAACGCGTGGGCTCGTCCAAGACGCGCCGGGTGGACGTGCGGGTGATTTCCGCCACCAATGCGCATCTCGACGAAGAGGTGGCCGCCGGACGATTCCGCCAGGACCTTCTCTTTCGCCTGAACACGATCGAAATCCATCTGCCCGCGCTGCGCGAACGCCGGGAAGATATCCCCCTTCTGGCCGCGCATTTCCTCGGCATGCACGCGCAGCGCTATCGCAAACCGATTACCGGCTTTGATCCCGCGGCGATGCAATCTCTCCTCGATAACCCGTGGCAGGGGAATGTGCGGGAACTCAACCATGTCGTGGAGCGAGCCGTGCTGATGGCCCAGGAATCGCTGATCCGCTCCGCGGACCTGGCGTTGCGCGCCGCGCGGGAAGGTGCGCCGCGCCTGGAGGACATGAGCATCGAGGAAGTGGAGGCGTTCCTCATCAAGAAGGCGCTGGCCAGATACAACGGAAACGTGAGCCATGCCGCCAATGCGCTCGGCTTGAGCCGCAGCGCGCTCTACCGCCGCTTGCAGCGTTACGGCTTATGATCTAAAGGCGATGCCGCGCCTGGCTCACGATCAGCGTATTTTCCTGCTGGCACTCCTCGCCGGCGCGCCCGCGGTCGCCGCCGCGCTCATCATGGTTTGGACCGGCAGCCACGCCCCTTCGGCCAAGGTCCAGTGGACCGTCACGCTGCTGGTGGTGGGTTTCTGGCTCGGTTTCTGCTTTAGCCTGCGGGAGCGGATTTCGTCTCCCCTACGTACCATCGCGAATCTTCTCGAGGCCATGCGCGAGGGCGATTATTCGATCCGGGCTCGCGGCGACAGCGGCCGTGACGCCATGAACGAAGTGATGCGGCAGGTAAACGCGATGGCGGCCACGCTCCGCGTGCAGCGGCTTGGCGCTCTCGAAGCCACCACGTTGCTGCGGAAGGTCATGGAAGAAATCGAAGTGGCGATCTTCGCCTTCGACGGGCAGCAGAGTCTCCGCCTCGTAAATGCCGCAGGAGAGAAGTTACTGAACGAACCGGCCGAGCGGCTGATCGGACGCGATGCCAGTTCCCTCGGCCTGGGCGAATTTCTGGTCGGAGAAGAGCAGCAGACTCTGCAGCGCGTCTTCTCGGACCCAACGCGCCGCTGGGGCGTCAACCGCACCACGTTCCGCGAGGGCGGCCTCCCGCATCAACTGCTGGTCATCGCCGACATCACCCGCCCGCTGCGCGAGGAAGAGCTTCTCGCCTGGCAGCGTTTGGTGCGAGTACTGGGACACGAACTCAATAATTCCCTCGCCCCCATCAAATCGATCGCCGGAAGCCTCGAATCTCTGCTGGATCGTAACCCGCGCGCGGAGGACTGGGAAGACGATATGCGCAGCGGGCTGGCCGTGATCGCCTCCCGCAGCGAGGCGCTCAGCCGCTTCATGTCCTCCTATGCGCGCCTGGCGCGCCTTCCTGCGCCCACGCTTGCGCCCGTGCGCGTCGCGGAAGTTGTTCATCGTGTAGCCGGGCTGGAGACACGCCTCCGCCTGACGGTGATCCCCGGCCCCGACATGACCATCCTGGCCGATTCGGACCAGATCGAACAGCTTCTCATCAACCTGATTCGCAACGCCGTGGACGCGTCCCTGGAAACCCAGGGAGGCGTTGAGGCCGGCTGGACGCGGAATGGCACAAACCTCGCCGTCTGGGTGAAGGATGAGGGGCACGGGCTATCGAACACCAATAATCTGTTCGTACCTTTCTTCACCACGAAACCCGGCGGATCGGGGATCGGCCTGGTGCTGAGCCGGAAAATTGCGGAAGCGCACGGCGGATCGCTTACTTTGACCAACCGGGAAGACCGCACCGGCTGCGAAGCCCGTCTCACTCTTCCAATCTGACGCCCCACCCGGCCGGCCGCGCAATTCCCCTGTAACCTCCCGGTTCTAGGACGGTAGTAAATTTTGCGGAACGGATTTCCGTCCGTGAGCGTATTTGGTGTTTGAAGAGCTAACCACGGTGTCGTGGCGGCGTCAAACCAGTGAAAACCCGCCAGAAGCGGCCTTGAAAGGAGTCCACATGAGTTATGGGCAGTCATTGATCAGCCTGGAAGGGGTTACCAAGGTATTCAGCACCGACGAAATGGAGACCCACGCGCTCGCGGGAATCCACATCGAAATCCAGCGGGGCGAATATGTTTCCATTTCCGGGCCCTCCGGCTGCGGAAAATCAACTCTACTGGCGATTCTGGGGCTTTTGGACACTCCCTCGGGCGGCAACTATACTCTGAACGGCACGCGCGTGGAGAATATCAAAATGAGCGAGCGGGCGCGCATTCGCAACCGCGAGATCGGCTTCATTTTCCAGGCGTTCAACCTGATCGGCGATCTCTCGGTATATGAAAACGTGGAACTTCCGCTTACGTACCGCGGTATGCCGTCGTCCGAGCGCAAAAAGCAGGTTCACGACGCCCTGGAGCGGGTGGGTATGTCGCACCGCGTGAAGCACTATCCTTCGCAGCTCTCCGGCGGTCAGCAGCAGCGCGTTGCCGTTGCCCGCGCTCTCGCCGGGCATCCGTCCATCCTGCTCGCCGACGAGCCGACCGGCAACCTCGATTCCGCCAATGGCGAAGCGGTGATGAATCTCCTTTCGGAACTGCACCAGGACGGAGCCACCATCTGCATGGTGACCCACGACCCCCGCTACGCCGCCCGCGCCGACCGCGGCATCCTACTCTTCGACGGCCGCGTCGTGGAAGAGAGCGTCGCGACGAACTCGGCTACGGTCTAATCCTGCTATCCTCACGCATGTGAGGGCCCGCGTTACCCTGGCGTTTCTGTGCGCATGTATCTGCGCCCGGCCGCAGGATTTAGGAGAGGTCAATTTTCGCACCTCGGCCGGACCGGCCGCTCAAAAGCAATTTCTCAAAGGCCTCCTCGAACTCCATAGCTTCGAATACGACGACGCGCGTGAGGATTTTCAAGCCGCGCGCGCTACCGAGCCCGGCTTCGCGATGGCCTATTGGGGCGAGGCGATGACCTATAATCATCCGCTCTGGGGCGAGCAGGATACAACCGCGGCGCGCGCGGCATTAAAGAAAATTCCAGCCGGCGCGCGGATGGACCCCCGCGAGAGACTCTACGTGAACGCCGTGCGCACGCTCTACGGCGACGGCTCGCAGGCGCGGCGCGATGCGGCCTACGCGGAGGCAATGCACGGGATATACGAAAAATATCCCGCCGATGCGGACGCCGCGTGCTTCTACGCCCTCTCGCTGCTTGGGGCGACGGAGGGCAAGCGCGACACCGCCGTTTACATGCGGGCCGCCGCGATTCTGGAGGATGTTTTCAAGGAGCATCCCCGGCATCCTGGCGCGGCGCACTATTTAATTCATTCTTACGACGACCCCGAGCACGCGCATCTCGGTTTGGCGGCCGCGCGCGTCTACGCATCGATCGCACCCGCGGCCGAGCACGCGCAGCACATGCCGTCGCATATCTTTTTTGCCCTGGGCATGTGGGACGATGCCGTGGCGTCGAATGAGACTTCATGGTCTGTCTCCGAAGCGCGCGTGACGCGCAAGAAACTCGGCGTGGAGGAATTGGGATATCACGCGCTTTCCTGGCTCGAATACGCCTATCTTCAGCAAGGGCGTTACCAGGATGCCCGCAGAGTGCTCGGGATCATGGAGGAGAACGCGCGGCGAAGCAATGCGACGCGCGTGCGAGGCTCCATGATCTTTATGCGCGCCGCATACCTCGCCGAAACGGGGCAATGGACTTCGCCGGTGCAAACGGTTTCAACGGATGGACTCAGCGCCGGCGCTCGCGCGACGGACCAGTTCATCAACGCGCTGGCGAAGCTGCAAACCGGTTCGATTGCCGGGCCGGAGGACGTCATACGCCGGCTTCGCGCCGGCTCTCCCGGCGCACAGGCGATGGGCGGCCAGTTGGAATCCGCGCTGCGGATGAAGGAAGGCAAAGTAGAGGACGCTCTGGCCGCTGCGGCATCCGCGGCGGAAAAAGAGGACCGGCTCAATTACGAATTCGGGCCGCCTTTCCCGGTGATCCCCGCGCATGAATTTTACGGGGAGATGCTCCTGCGCGCGGGCCGGACGAAAGACGCGGCAAAGCAGTTTGCCCTGGCGCTTCGACGCGCTCCCGGCCGCGCCCACTCCCTGTTGGGCCTGGCGCGAACGGGTGACAAAGACGCGCTCGAAAAACTCAAACAGAACTGGCGCCGCGCGGACGCGGAAGTAAAGGACCCCGTGCTGGCGGAGTTCCGCTCCTCCCCTGACGGGAGAACGAATTAATCAGATTATCCGCCGGAATCGCTAATTGGTCTTCGCCGCTACCGAACCGATTTCCTTGCTGGTAGCACTGGCCGGTTCCTGCCCCCAGTTTTCGCGTTTCACCAGGCTCTGATCCGTATAAAACGTTCTGCGGCCGGTGCTATTGAACGTTACCGGGTTGGCATTCACCGTGTACCCGCCGGGTGTTGCGCTCATCGTGAACACGTAGCCTTGTTTTGTTCCGGTTGCAAGATCGCCACCGATCAAATCGGCCGCGGCGGGACCCGAATTTCCGCTTGTCGGGGGCCCCAGCTCCTGCAGATTGCTCGCATAACGCCCGAATTGCGAATAATACTGTTGCTGCGCGGTGTTAATGGTGTCGATCGCCTTGATCGCCGCCGTCTCCTGCGCCTGCATCCGGGCGCTGGTCAACTTGGGGACCGCAAATGCCAGGATGATCAGGATGATCGCAATTACAATCAGCAACTCCACCAGGGAGAATCCAGACTGTCTCAAGCTGCGGCGCACGACCTTCATGACAAACATTATGACGCGAGTTTCGCCTCAAGCGTGCAAGGATCCGGCGATTCCCTCAGACCGCCCCGGCGGCGGCGTGGATCGCGTTGAGCTTTTTCCAGAACGCCTCCAGCCAGTCCAACCGCAAAGCATTCGGCCCGTCCGAGAGGGCGCGTTCCGGGGCTTCGTGCACCTCGACGAAGATCCCGTCCACGCCGGCGCCCACCGCCGCGCGCGCCAAAGGAGCGATAAACCGCGGCTGTCCGCCGGAGGTGCTCCCCATGCCGCCCGGCGTCTGAACGCTATGCGTGGCATCGAAAACCACCGGCCACCCGAACTCGCGCATCACGGTGAGGCCGCGCATATCCACCACCAGATTGTTGTATCCGAAGCTCGATCCACGCTCGGTCAGAATGACTTTCCCGTTCCCCGTGGACGCAACCTTTTCGGCGGCATGCCGTATGTCGTGCGGCGCCACGAATTGCCCCTTCTTGATGTTGACCGCTCTCCCGGTGCGCCCCGCTTCGAGCAAAAGGTCCGTCTGCCGGCAGAGGAAGGCCGGGATTTGCAGAATATCCGCAACTTCGGCGGCGGGCGCGGCCTGCGACGGCTCGTGTATGTCGGTCAGGACCGGGTATCCGGCCTTCTTCACCGCGGCGAGAATTCTCAGCCCCTCTTTCAATCCCGGGCCGCGGTAGGATTCGCCGCTGCTGCGATTCGCTTTGTCGAAAGACGCCTTGAAAACAAACGGCCCGGCGACTTTTTCAATCTCGCGCGCCAGGAAAAGTACGTGCTCCTCACTCTCAATCACGCACGGGCCCGCAATCAGCGCCAGCGGCTTACCCTCGCCGAACGCGATGGCCGCGCCGGACGGAGTGGCGATTTCCACTGGTGTCATGCGCGGACTTCGGTGCGCGAAAACGTCTCCGTCTTTCCGTACCCGGCGGGAGCGGAGCGCTGGCGGCCCTTGCGATGTCTCAATGCCGCTCCGATAAAGGCCGCGAAAAGCGGGTGCGGTTCAAACGGCTTGCTCTTGAACTCGGGGTGGAACTGCACGCCCAGGTACCAGGGATGGTCCGGCACTTCGCAGATCTCCACATACACCCCGTCGGGGGTCTGGCCCGCCAGCCGCAAGCCGTGCTCCGTCAGCACGCCTTCATACTCCCGGTTAAATTCATAGCGATGGCGGTGGCGTTCGCTGATTTCCGCTTTGCCGTAGGCTTCCCGCGCAAAGCTTCCCTCCGCCAGCATGCACGGGTACGCCCCCAGGCGCATCGTTCCGCCGAGTTCATCGACGCCTTTCAATTCGCGCAGCTTGTAAATCACGCGGTCCGGTGTGGCGGGGTCGAACTCAGTGGAATTGGCCTGCGCCAGCCCGCACACGTTGCGCGCGAACTCGATCACCATCGTTTGCATGCCGAGGCAGATGCCAAAGTAAGGCGTTTTATTTTCGCGGGCGAAGCGAATGGATTGAATCATTCCTTCGACGCCGCGCTTACCGAAGCCGCCGGGCACCAGGATTCCATCGTATTTCTTTAGCTCGGCCCCGCAGTCCGGCCATTTCATCTGCTCGGCTTCAATCCACTCGATGTTTACCCTGGCGCTGTGGGCGAGTCCCCCGTGCATCAGGGCCTCTTTGAGGCTCTTGTAGGAATCTTCGTATTCCACATACTTGCCCACCAGGCCGATAGTCACCTCATCGGTGGGGTTCTGCATACGCTCCAGCATGCCCGTCCACTGGCTGAGATTTCGCGGCGCGGCATCCAGGCGCAGCAGACGCAGCAGAATTTCGTCCACTGCCTGTCCGGCAAAATCGAGCGGCACTTCGTACACCGACTTCACGTCGTTCGCGGTGATGACAGCTTCCACGTCCACGTCGCAAAACAACGCGATCTTTTCCTTCATCTCTCGTGGAATAGGACGCTCGCTGCGGCAAAGCAGAACGTCGGGCTGAATACCGATAGCGCGCAATTCCTTCACGCTGTGCTGCGTGGGCTTGGTTTTCAGTTCCTGCGCGGCGGCAATCCAGGGAACCAGCGTCACGTGGACGAAAGCCGTGTTATCCCGTCCCATCTCGTGCCGCAACTGGCGAATGG
Organism: Bryobacteraceae bacterium; assembly: GCA_035545735.1. Taxonomy (GTDB): domain Bacteria; phylum Acidobacteriota; class Terriglobia; order Bryobacterales; family Bryobacteraceae; genus JAJYKC01. Next base: position 31,016 of record DASZXS010000070.1, read on the forward strand.
CTTCGAGGAAGGGGAGCGATTCAATATCGCCCACCGTGCCTCCGATTTCCACAATCACCACGTCCACACCGGCGGACACCTTCCGCGCCGCCGATTTGATCTCGTTCGTCACGTGCGGAATCACCTGCACCGTCTTACCGAGATAGTCGCCGCGGCGTTCCCGCGAAATAATCTGCTCGTAAATGCGGCCGGACGTCAGGTTGTTGCTCTGCGTGAGCGGCGCGTGCGTGAAGCGCTCATAGTGCCCCAGGTCGAGATCCGTTTCCGCGCCGTCGTCCGTCACGAATACCTCTCCGTGCTGGAACGGGCTCATCGTGCCGGGATCGACGTTCAGATAGGGATCGAACTTCTGCAGCGTCACCTTCAAACCCCGGCTTTCGAGCAGGCAACCAATCGAAGCCGCCGCAATCCCTTTTCCCAGCGACGATACCACCCCACCAGTCACGAAGATGTATTTAGCCATGTTTGTTATCTATCAATGAAAGTCATTTGCAACAGTCCTGTGACGCGCTCCATGTCGCCGGGAGTATCGACGCCGAGCGAGTCGTAGTCGGTCTCGGCCATCCGGATTCGGTAGCCGTTTTCGATTGCGCGCAACTGCTCCAGCCGCTCCGCCTTTTCGAGCGGTCCCACCGGGAGCGATGGATATTCCCTCAAAAACTTCGCGCGGTAAACGTAGAGGCCGATGTGCTTGAAGTAGGGAACGCCGCCGGCATCGCGGTCAAACGGGATCGGACAGCGCGAAAAATAGATCGCGTCGCCCGCATGATCCGTCACCACTTTCACTACGTTTGGGTTTTCGATTTCGGAGAGATTGTCGATCCGCTTCTTAAGACTCGCCATGGGGAGATTGGGATCGTCCAGCAGCGCGAGAATCGCGGCATCGATCGCCGCCGGATCAATGAGAGGTTCGTCGCCCTGAATATTCACCACGATTTCAGCGTCGTCGGTGGATGCGGCTTCGGCCGCCCGGTCAGTGCCGGAAGGATGGTCCGCGCGCGTCATCACCACCGGAGCGCCGAACTCCCTCGCCACGGCGCCAATGCGCTCGTCGTCGGTGGCCACCACCAGTTTACTGAGATAACGCGATTGCCCCGCCCGTTCGTAGACATGCTGCAGCATCGGCCTGCCGGCGATGAGAGCGAGGGGTTTTCCGGGGAAGCGGGAGGAGGCAAACCGGGCTGGAATTATGCCCAGAATTCTCGTACGCACACTCGATCATACCATGCTCCCCTCCCGATGCCCGGAGCGAAAAACAGCCGGGCCCCGAAGGGCACCGGCTGGAGATTCAATCGGTATTCTACCCGCGGCCCAGCCTAGGGAAGATCGTAGCGGAGGTTCACAAACACCATGTGCAAGTTCGCGTTGGAGGGCGTTCCCACCGCGACATACCACGGATTGCGAGTCAGATACGAGTATTGGGTCATAAGCTTCAAATCGCCGTAAAGAGGGTTCTTCCACAGCGTCTGCGTCAGCCCGAACGTGATTTCCTGGATGGAGCGGTTATTGCTTCCCGCCGATCCCGAAAAACCGTACCCGGAAAGAGCGCCCTTGGAGTCCGCATAGGAGTAGCGGTCGATGTAGACTCCGCCGTAGTAGCCGTACAACAGCGTTTCCCGGCTCAAGGGGTTCTCTTTTGGCTTGAACGAATATTCGAAGCCGCCGATTCCGGAGGCGGTCCTTACCGGGCTGATCTCTCCATCCGGCTTCACCACCAGATCCGGAGCAAGTCCCTGAATATAACGGCCGATTCCGGCGCCAAAGAAACTGGTCCCGATCAAGCGAAAATTCTTGGCCGCTTCGATGCTGCCGTTCACTTCTCCGCCGCCGCCCGAGGCATAGTTTTTCGATCCGGAGTAAGACGCTGCGCTCGCCCCGGCCGCGGGAATGAAATCCTGGAAAGTGCGGTAAATGCCGCCGATTTCGAAATGCGCCGCGTGCCCGCCCGGCGCGCCGTCAAAAGCCACTTTGGCGATGATGTCAGGATGCAGATTAGGAGAATTGTTCGCGCTGCCGCCGTTTCCGAACTGGCTGGTCAGCGCGGACGACAGGGCATCCGGGAACTTCACTCCGCCGCCGACGTATTGCTCGGGATTCTCGATCGCCAGGCCCGCTGTTACGTTGTTGGTCGGGTGGTAGATGAACCGGAATTCGGCGGCGCGGGTCCACGAGAGGCCCGCCTGGTAATTCGTGTCTATGTTCTGCGAATAGAAGAGATCGGAAGGAAAGGCGGAAAGGCCTTTGCGGTTGGGAGTCAGCAAGCTCCAGGTCTGGCCACCCAGAAACTCGACCTTGTCTCTCCGCCAGTCGAACCAGAAGAGGCGCAGGCGCATCGTGTTGCTGTTGCTGGTGGTGAGAAGTCCGTTGGGTGCGTTCCCCAGGAAATCCGCTTCGAGATAGCCGGTGGCGTCGCCGCCCAAAACATGGCTGTCGATTCTTAGGCCAACCCGGCTGTTCTGGAGCGAAAGCCGGTTTTCCGTCTGGTTCCCGGCCACGGTGTTGCTGAACGGAGCGCCGCCGAAGCTGGATCCAATTCCCGCCGCGGTATTCGTGCTCCGAAAAACGCTGGTTACGTCAACGAATCCAAGCGGCGTAAATTTCGCCGTCCCGATCCGAAAGTATAGAGGACTCGCCACTTCCTCTCCTCCCTTGGCGGGCGGAGCGGGAACGGGAGCCGCCACGGCGGCGGCCTCACTTGGCTGCCCCGCCGGCTGTACTCGCTCCAGCAATTTTCTCTGGGCCTCCAGCGCAAGGCGCAGTTGCTCGATCTGTTTCTGTTGAGCGGCGAGCTGCTCCTTCAAATCCTGGTAATCCTGGCTCGAAATGGTTCCGGCAGCTTGCTGCGCCCGGGCAATCGGCGCAAGCACACCCAGAACACCCAGCAGCGCCGCGGCGGCTGCCAGTTTGTTTGCAATCATCAAAGACCCTCCTTGTAATCCCGCTCGCGGCAAGAGATACAAGGCGCGGAGCAGTGGGACCTGATGACAGCTTAGCGGTGGGCAGTTATACGGGGATGAAGGTGCGGTAACGGGAGGGTTACAGCGGCCGCCAACGAAGCCCGAATCGCGTCTCCGGCAATGCCACGATCCAGGCCTCTTGGGAATGAAATTGGCGCCGGGCTAGATGAACATTTCTTCGTCGCTCGTCGCCTGAACCACGCTGGGACGGTTGGCGCGCGTCCAGAAATCGAGCGCGCCCTTTACTCCCGCGGCAACGCCGCGCAGTTCGCGAATCGGCCAAAGAACCGTTCCCTGAACCGCCGTAACCGTCTGGTGGGCCCGGCTGATAGTGTCGTCCAGGACCAGTTCTACGCGATCCATTTGCGACTTCGCGCGGCCCGTCGCGTCCACCACCACCTCTTCCACCCGAACGATCTGGTTCTTCGCGGATTCGAGAATCGCGGTGGCGGAGGTGGCGATTTCCGCAATCTGTTTCCGGCTCTGCTCGACGCCCTTATGAGTGGACGCCACCAGCAGTTCCACTCTGGGGACAAGGTCCACCACTTTCTCCTGCAACGCGCGGCTGGAGCGGTAGATCCCGATAAGCATGCCAGCTTGCACCACCATTGCGATGGCTGCCAATCCTACGAAGATCGTTAACAGGATGCCTATCGTCTGCTGATCCATGGGAGAAAAGCCCTACACTTCTTCTGCGCCAGCGCCGGCGGAGCGCATCGCTTCACGGTAGGCCTGCTTGCCGGCCTCCACCGCTGCCGATACTTGCTCCTTCTGCTTCGATACTACTGTCTTACCACGCTGTAAGGCTTCCGTCGCGGAATCCTTCAAGTCGTCGGTTCGGCGTTTCAGATAATCCTTACCTTCGTCGGCGCGGCTCTTGATCAACTGGCGGGTTTCCTCGCCACTTTGTGGGGCCAATAAAAGCCCCGCGGCCACTCCGACGCCGAGGCCCAGGAAAAAAAAGGGAAGTTTGTTATCTGGCACGTGCATCCTCCTTACGAACAATAATTTCCGTCGCTACTTTATGACCCGTAAGAGGTCGAGCTCGTTTCCAGGATAGCAGGCGAAACAGCGAAAGATCAGTCTTTCGTTCCCGCCACCACCGGATATCCCTTCGCAATCCAATCCTCGGCGAAGTTTTGTGGAAGCTCGAGAACACGGACGTTCCGGAACCCGTCTTTTTTGAGGGCGGCGAACGCGGGACGCACATTCGGACATTTATCGAGCGGGCAGCACCCGCAATACAGTACGATTGGCGTTCCACGGTCCAGCCCCTTTACCGCATCGCGCATTTTCTGAATGCCCTCCGGCTTCGACCCCGGGCCGGCGTAGACCGACTCCGGGATATGCTTGCTCCGGAAGAGTACGCCGAACCCCACGTACAGAATTTCCATCTTTTTGCCTTGCGTTTTTTGACCCAGGTGGATCTCGGAGACGAGCTCGGCGGGTGGTAGCAGATTCGCGGGAGTCCATGGATCTGGCGCTGAGCCGGCGAGCGAAATCCCCAGGGATAGGACTAGAAATAGACCGATAAACTTCATGATGTCGGTTGGAGTATATCGTACGGGGGAGATTTAGGGGAGCGGACGGTGGCTAGAGCCGCCCGCTCAGTGCCTCGGAGGAGGACTTTACCTTACGCTTAACAATTAGTAACGTAGCGGTCACACTCTTCTGAAACTTTTTTCGACGAATTCCGGCAGGATATTAGCGGGACTTTTTCGCCAGCAAGAGCATGAATCCGCCGAATGCCACCATCGCAAGTCCGACGTCCATGTTCACATTTGCCGTGGTGAGCGGGGCCCGCTCGCCCGGCGAAAGCACCGCCACCCCGAGTAGGATAACTCCAATCAGGGAAAAAAAGAAGCCGATGGGTATGCGCAAGTCGTTCATCGTGTTACCAGAAAATCAAGTTCAACGATACGAGCACTACCACCACAGCCATGGCGAGGGGCACGGGTCGTTTGAACCACGGCAGATGTCCTTCGTGTGGAATATCGGTCATACCGTACACCAGGTTGTGCAATTCGGAAACGGGCTTCGCCCTTGTCACCAGGCTAATGGCCGCCGTAACGGCCAGGCAGGTGGCCCAGGCAAAAATAGCGATCCAGAAATTCTGCGCCATCGTGGACGGGAACTGATGCAGATTCGCCCCGAGCCAACCGCCCTTCCCCTCGGCAACCGTCAGCCCGTGGGTCGCGGCGGCCGCCGCCGTGCCGGCCAAAAGTCCTGTAAACGCTCCATGGCCGGTGGTTCGTTTCCAGAACATTCCAAGGAGAAACGTGGCAAAAAGAGGCGCGTTCACGAAGCCAAAGATCAACTGGAGGAAGTCCATTATGTTGTTAAAATGACGCGCCAAATAGGCGGTGCCCACCGACAGGAGCACCCCCGCCACGGTCGTCATTCGGCCAACCCAAAGATAGTGCTTGTCCGGAGCCTGCCGCCGGATGTAGCCCTGGTAAATGTCGAAGGTGAACACCGTGTTGAACGCGGTGACGTTGCCCGCCATTCCCGACATAAACGAAGCCATGAGAGCGGTTAACCCGACGCCCAGCAGGCCGGAAGGATAAAACTGCGCCATCAGCGTCGTGAGCGCCTGGTCGTAATCCGGACCGCCGGTTTCCTTTAACGGCAGCGCGTACCCCACCCCCATGTGAGAGAGCGCCAGGGCGGCAATTCCGGGCAGAATGACGATGAACGGCATCACCATCTTCGGAAACGCGGCAATCAGAGGAGTTCGCCGGGCCGCCGACATCGAATCCGCCGCCATGGCCCTCTGCACCACCAGGAAATCGGTGCACCAGTAGCCGAAGGAAAGCACGAAGCCAAGCCCGGCCACCAACCCGAAAACTTCAACCCCCATCGGATTGGACGAACTGGAACCGGCGTAACGCCAGGAATGCGTCATCACCGGCTCCAGGCGGCTCTTAATGCCCTCCCAGCCCCCGGCTTTCGACGTCGCCATAATCGCCAGCGGCGCAAAACCGATGACGATCAAGAAGAACTGCAACACTTCGTTGTAGATGGCGCTGGTAAGCCCCCCGAGAAACGTATACACCAGCACAATCGCGGCCGAAAGCAGCACGGATTTCGTAAAACTCCACCCAAGGACGAGCTGAAACAACAACCCCAGCGCATACATTGAGATACCGGAGGAAAACACGGTCATCACCGCGAACGTGATGGCGTTTAACCCGCGTGTTTTTTCATCAAACCGCAGCTTCAGATACTCGGGCACGCTGCGCGCCCGGCTGCCATAGTAAAACGGCATCATGAACACGCCGACGAACAGCATGGCCGGTATCGCGCCAAGCCAATAAAAGTGCGCGGTCATGATCCCGTACTTTGCGCCCGAGGCGCACATGCCGATCACTTCCTGGGCCCCTAGATTGGCGGCAATAAAGGCGAGAGAGGTAATCCAGACGGGAACCGAGCGGTTGGACGTCAGGAAGTCCGCGCTGGTGCTGACCTTGCGTTTTACCAGCCAGCCGATCCCAAGTACAAACGCGAAGTAAAGGGCAAGGATGATGTAGTCAACCGGGGCGAGCGTCAAGTCTGGGAGTGTATCACAGATTCCGCGGCCCGGACCCGGAAAAACCCTGGAAAAAGCAGGAAAACCATGCGCCGGAGGGTCAAACCGGGACGCGCGTTTAGAATACTAGCTAAATGTGGAAAATCAGCCTTTGCGCGATCCTCCTGGCCTCGCTCGCGCCGGCCCAGGCGCCCTCCATTCCCACCATTGCCGCGAAGACCGCCGGCATGCGGAAGCTGGACGGCTATTTTCCGTTCTACTGGGACGACCGTGGCGGCGCAATCTGGCTCGAGATTTCTCGTTTCGATTCGGAGTTCCTCTACATCACGTCCCTACCCGCCGGGCTGGGCTCGAATGACACGGGGTTAGATCGCGGGGTGTCCGGCGGCGGCGTGGTGCTTCGTTTCGAGCGCAGCGGCCCGAAGATCCTCCTCATCCAGCCCAACTACAACTACCGCGCCGGGACGGCGGATCCGGATCAGCGCCGCACGGTGGAGGAGTCCTTTGCCCGATCTACTCTATGGGGATTTGAGGTGGCTGCCGAAGAAAACGGGCGGGTTCTTGTGGACGCCACTCCATTCCTGCTGCGAGACGCCACGGATGTTGCCGGAACACTGCGCCGTCTCAAGCAAGGCGACTATCGTTTCGATGCGGCGCGCTCCACCCTGTATCTTCCCCGCACCCGGAACTTTCCGAAAAATACCGAATTCGAGGCCACCATCACGCTCGCGCTCACCCGCGGAGAACCGGGAAAGTTCGTCTCCGAAGTCACGCCCCGCCCCGATGCGATCACTTTGCGCGTGCACCAATCTTTCGTCGAGCTTCCAGGGCCCGGCTATGAGCCGCGCGCCTTCGATCCTCGCGCGGGGTTTTTCGGCGTCCGATATATGGATCTGATGGCGCCACTGGGAGCGCCCGTCTTCCGGCAGTTCCTCTCCCGCCACCGGCTCAGGAAGAAGAACCCGAATGCGCCGGTGAGCGATCCGGTGGAACCGATTGTCTATTACCTGGACCGCGGCGCGCCAGAGCCGCTTCGCTCCGCGCTTCTCGAAGGAGCCCGCTGGTGGACTCAGGCGTTCGACGCGGCCGGATACCGCAATGCCTTTCGGGTCGAACTGCTGCCGGAAGGCGCGGACCCCATGGACATTCGCTACAACGTCATTCAATGGGTGCATCGGTCCACGCGCGGCTGGTCCTATGGCGGAGGCATTATCGACCCCCGCACGGGCGAAATCATCAAGGGCCAGGTCACGCTGGGTTCGTTGCGGGCCCGGCAGGACTACCGCATCGCGGAAGGTTTACTGGCGCCGTATGAGGATGGCAAACCCGTCCCGGCGGACATGGAGAACATGGCGCTCGCGCGCCTCCGGCAGTTAGCGGCGCACGAGGTGGGGCACACGCTCGGGCTGCAGCACAACTTCGCGGCGAGCGTCGACCATCGCGCTTCCGTCATGGACTATCCGCCGCCCGTCGCCGTGCTGCGAGGCGCCGGTGCGCCGGATCTCGCCAGCGCTTACGCCACCGGAATCGGGGAGTGGGATAAGGCGGCCATCGCGTATGGCTACCAGGATTTCCCGCCGGGAACCGACGAGGGCGCCGCTCTTCGCAAAATGATGGACGCCACTATCGCGCGCGGGCTGCATTATTTGACCGACGAAGACGCCCGGCCCATCGGAAGCGCCAGCCCCATCGCGCACCTTTGGGACAGCGGCCGGAATGCCGTGGATGAACTGCAACGCGTGATCGAAGTCCGCAAGCGCGTCCTCGAACGTTTCGGCGAAAACAATATCCGGCAGGGCGAGCCGCTGGCCACTCTCGAAGACACGCTGGTCCCCGCGTATCTGATGCACCGCTACCAGACCGAAGCGGCGGCAAAAGTTCTGGGCGGCGTGAACTATACCTATGCGCTGCGCGGTGACGGGCAAATCGCGACGCGTCCTGTTCCCGCTTCCGAGCAGCGGCGTGCCGCGGCCATCCTGCTTCGGACTCTGAATCCCGATTTTCTCACCCTGCCTCCGAGGTTGATCGCGTTGATTCCGCCGCGGCCGCCTGGCTTTCCCCGCACGAACGAAAACTTTCCGAATCACACCGGCCTCAC
>DASZXS010000071.1:0-106800 GCA_035545735.1 Bryobacteraceae bacterium
GGGTGGTACAGCGCGGACGAGTTGATAGAGCGGTATGCGCGCGGCACCGGCTTTGACGTTTCGAACGCTCGGTACTACTGGATTTTTGCGGCGTTTAAGCTGGCCGTGATCATCCAGCAAATCTACTATCGCTATCATGTGGGGCAGACGCACGACGAACGTTTCCGGAATTTTCACGAACGCGTGAAAGCGCTCGCCCAGGCGGGCTTTGAGATGACCCGCGGCTGAGGAGGAAAACATGGCGTATCGGGAAATTTTATACGACGTCAGCGGCGGCATCGCCACCGTCACGCTCAATCGTCCGGACAAGATGAACGCCTGGACCGCGACGATGGAGCAAGAGGTGCGTGCGGCGATGCTGGCCGCGGATGCCGACACGGCCGTGCGGGTGATAATTCTCACCGGCGCGGGGCGCGGGTTCTGTGCCGGTGCGGACATATCTCTGCTCAGTACCGTTGCGGCGCAAGGGCTGCACGTCGACGAGCGCGCGAGCTTCCTCCGCAATTCGGATGCGGAGGGCGCCGATACCGGAATTCGCCCGGACTTTCAGAAGAAATACTCGTACTTTCCGTCGCTGACCAAGCCGGTGATCGGCGCGATCAACGGCGCGGCGGTGGGTTTGGGCTTCGTGTTGAGCCTCTACTGCGATCTGCGGTTCGCCGCCAGCGACGCGCGCTTCGGGACGGCGTTCGCCCGGCGCGGACTGATCGCCGAATACGGTGTTTCATGGCTGCTACCGAGACTGGTGGGTGTGGCGAACGCACTCGATCTGCTGTTTTCGGCCCGTCTGATCGATGGCGCGGAGGCGCACCGGATCGGTCTGGTCAATGGGGTGTTTCCTCAGGAGAGCTTTTACGATTCCGTGCGGACCTACGCGTCGGCTCTGGTCGATAATGTTTCTCCGCGGTCGATGAAGGTCATCAAGCGGCAGGTGTACAACGCTCTTTTCCAAACCCTGGGGGAGGCGTTTGAAACCGCGGAAGCAGAAATGGTGCTGAGCCTGCAATGCGAGGATTTCAAAGAAGGAGTGGCGCATTTCCTCCAGAAGCGCGCACCACGATTTACCGGGCAGTGAGGGCACGGCATGGACTTCGAATATTCCAACAAAGTGAAGGTACTGCAACAGCGGCTGCTGGCGTTCATGGAGGAGCATATCTATCCGGGCGAAGCGCTGTTTGAGCAGCAGATCCTGGAGGAGCGCTGGCGTCCCGCTCCGATAATCGAGGAATTGAAACCGAAGGCGCGGGCAGAGGGACTATGGAACCTGTTTCTGCCCGCGAGCGAAGAAGGCGCCGGTCTGACGAACCTGGAGTACGCGCCGCTGTGCGAGATTATGGGGCGATCGCCGCTGGGGCCGGAGGTGTTCAACTGCTCGGCCCCGGATACCGGAAACATGGAGGTGCTGGAGCGCTACGGAACGGCCGAGCAGAAAGAACGATGGTTGAAGCCCCTGCTCGCCGGAGAAATTCGCTCCTGCTTCTCCATGACCGAGCCTTTCGTGGCATCGTCGGATGCGACGAACATCCAGGCGAGCATCGTCCGGGAGGGAGACGAATACGTTCTGAACGGCCGGAAATGGTGGTCTTCCGGGGCGGGCGATCCGCGCTGCGCCGTGGCGATTTTCATGGGAAAGACGGACCCGGGCGCGCCGCGGCACCGCCAGCAATCGATGATCCTGGTTCCTATGAATAGTCCCGGTTTGACCATCCGGCGGCTGCTCACGGTTTTTGGCTACGACGACGCTCCGCACGGACACGCCGAGATCGATTTCGAGAATGTGCGGGTTCCGGCGTCGAATCTCCTGCTGGGAGAAGGGCGCGGATTTGAAATCGCGCAGGGCCGGTTGGGGCCCGGGCGGATTCACCACTGTATGAGGCTGATTGGCGTGGCCGAGCGGGCGCTGGAAGCCATGAGCCGGCGCGCCCGAAGCAGGGTGGCGTTTGGACGGCCTCTGGCGGAGCAGGGAACCATTCGCGCGGCCATAGCGGAATCGCGAATCGAGATTGAACAGGCGCGCTTGCTGGTATTGAAAGCGGCGTCCACGATGGACGCGGCCGGAAACAAAGCGGCGCGCGCCGAAATCGCGATGATTAAAGTGGTGGCGCCGAATGTGGCGCTGCGGGTGCTGGACCGGGCAATTCAAGTGCACGGAGCGGCGGGCGTTTCACAGGATTTCTTTCTCGCGCGGGCGTGGGCGCACGCGCGCACGCTGCGGCTGGCGGACGGGCCGGACGAGGTCCACCGGGAAGCAGTGGCCAAGCTCGAACTGGAGAAGCCAGGATCTGCCGGCCGAACGTAGCGCAGGTGTAGTCGCCAACCCGAGGCTGTTCGTTCTTACGGGCGGTCCGGGATCGGGGAAAACAACGGTGCTTGCTGCCTTGGGCAAGCTCGGCGTTCCGCACGTCCCGGAAGCCGCCAGGAAGATCATTCAAGAGCAGATGAGCTCGGGAGGGACGGCTCTGCCCTGGCTGGACAAAGAAGCCTATACCTTGGAGATGCTCCGGAGGTCTATCGTGTCGTTCCTGGAGCATACCCCTGCGCCGCTTCCGCTGTTATCCGACCGTGGAATACCCGATACGCTCTGCTACTCCCGCCTCGCGGGAACGGGGCCTGTCCGCGAGATCGAAGAAGCCTGCCGGCGCTACCGGTATGCGCGGACCGTATTTCTTGCTCCCCCCTGGAAGGAGATCTACCGGACCGACGCCGAGAGGAAGCAGGACTTCACCGAAGCAGAGCGGACCTTTCGCGTCGTAGAGGAGGTGTACCGCGAGTATGGGTACGACCTGGTGGAACTCCCGAAAGCGGCGCCTTCCACCAGGGCAAAATTTATTCTGGAGCGGCTTGCTTAGCCCGCAACCCCGGTGGGCACGGGTTCGGCATGCGACTCGGCTTTGGCATTCTCCGCCAATTCCTCGCCGGACAGCCAGGCGCGCAGTTGGGCGTCGTTGTGGCGGGCGAAGAATGCGCGCAGCGATTCCTCGCGGTCCTTCAATGCGAGATATTTGCGGAGCAGGCGCTCGATGGCGGCAGGGACTTCCGTGGCGACGCAGCGATAGCCGAGCGGGCGGGCGATGGCCGCAAACTTGCCGACGGCGCCTCCGACGGTGAAGTAGTAGGCGTCCTCGAACTTGCCGTCCACCTTGATCTTCTTGCCTTCGAGACCGATGTCCGCGATCCAGTGCTGGCCGCATCCGTTCGGGCAACCCGTGACATTCAGCTTCAGGTGCTCGTCGAAGCCCGGCATGCGCTCGTCCATTTCCTCAACCAGCCAGCGGGAAAAGTTCTTCACTTCGGTGATCGCCAGGCGGCAGAATTCCGTGCCGGTGCAGGCCATCACGCCGCGCTGGAAAGAAGACGCGCGTACCGGCAGCCCGATGGCGTCCAGTTCACGGGCCAGCTCGTGCGCCTTGCCTTCGGGCACATTGACGATCACCAGGTTTTGAGTCACCGTGGTTCGGAGCTCGCCCGACGCGTAGCGATCCGACAGGTCGGCCACGGCGCGCAGTTGATCCGCGTTCAGACGGCCGCGCAGGACGGAGGCTCCAACATAACAATAGCCGGGCTGCTTCTGCGGGTAAATGCCCACGTGGTCGCGAAAGACATCGCCGGGAACTTCTTCCGGCTCGGAGGGGTCGAGGGCGTATCCAATCCGCTGCTCGATCTCATGCTGAAATCGCTCCTCGGTCCAGCCGTGACGCTTAAAAAGATACTTCATGCGCGCGCGCTCGCGGTGCTCTCGAAGCTCCGTTGAATCGCGGAAAATGCTGGTAACCGCCAGCACGATGTCGGTGACCTGATTCCAGGCGACGAACGCATTGAGCTTGCGCGCCAGGAACGGTTCGGACGACAGCGCTCCGGCGACGCGGAGCGAGAAACCCATCTCCTCCCGGCCGCCGCGTTTTCGGGGCGTCGCCGTAAGGCACACATCGTTGATCTCCGGATAGCAGCACCAGGACCGGCAGCCGGTAATCGAGATTTTATATTTGCGGGGAAGGTTATAGAAGGCGGGGTTGCCAACCAGGAGATCGGTGGCTCGCATCACGAGCGGGGATGCGTCGCAGATCTCTTCGCGGTCGACGCCCGCGAGCGGACACCCGGTAATATTACGAGCATCGTCGCCGCAAGCCGACATCGTCGTCAGGCGGGCGCGGAAGAGACGTTCAAAAATTGTCGGCAGCGCCTCCGCCTGAATCCAATGCAATTGAACGTTGTGGCGGACCGTGATGTCGGCTAAGCCTCGGCCGAATTCCTGGGAGGTTTGCGCGATGGTGCGCAATTGGTGCGAGTACAGGAGGCCGTTCGGGATCCGGATCCGGAGCATGAAGTTCGGAACGGTTTTTCCTACGCCGCCCTTCCCTCCGAGTACGCCTGCGCCATCGCCCTGAGGATAGATACCCCACCACCTGAAATAAGTCCCCACCCATTCCGGCGGAACTGCTTCATATCCGCCGCGCGCGAAGGTTCTGATCTCGTCTAGGCATTCCCAGGGGTTCTTGGCCTTCTTCAGCCGTTCAGCCCTTTGTGCCCCGGTTTCTTTGATTGGCGTCGTCATTTCTGGGGATCTGTATCATCCCGATAGGGATTGATTACATGGTAACATCATTTGCTTTCCAACGTCCGATTGTCGAGCGTTGTCTTTTGTTTTCTGATGTTTATGGCGCTATTGCCGCGCGGCGGCCCAAGGCGCGATCCGCCATGCGTGCCGGTTTCCCCAGTGGAAAGGCTCGCTCACTGCAACATGTAGGTGACCAGCGCCGTGGCCGCCAGGCCGCTCTTCCGGTCTCCGATGTCCGCCTGCCCTACGCAGAGATGCTTCCCGAGCCGCAGCAAGCGCGCGCGGGCCCGGATTTTCTTCCCGGTGACGGGCTTCAGATAGCTAATCTTCATCTCCACGGTTGCGATAGCGCGCAGGCCGCCAAAGTGCCGGTTGACCGCGATGCCAACGGCGGAATCGGCGAGGGTAGCCAGCACTCCGCCGTGGAGCGTGCCGTTTCCGTTCAGTAAATCCCGGCGCAGCGGGCATTCAATGGTCAATCCATCGGAATGCAAGCGGACCACGCGAATGCCGAGCATGGTATTGAACGGCATTTGTGCGACAGAGGCATTGATCTCAGCAATGGAAAGCGGCGGCAAGTCTGGAATTGTAGCATCCGGCGCGCGGCCGGCGGCGCCGCCGTGTTGTCTCATCCGGCGCTGTATCATCTGGCTATGGAACTCGTCGACAAAATCGTGGTGGTGACCGGCGGGGCGAACGGGATCGGCCAGGCCCTTTGCCGGAGATTCGGCGCCGAGGGCGCAAAATGCGTGGCGGTGGTGGATTGCGACGCCAGGGGAGCGAACGCGACGGCCCGGGAAATCAAGGGCGCCCGCGCCTACATCTCCCGTGTAGATGAGGAATCCGATGTCGCCGCCGTGGTCGAGGACCTTCTGAAGATTTATGGACGTATCGACTTGTTCTGTTCGAACGCCGGCATCGGAATCGCCGGCGGAGAAGAGGTCTGCGATGCCGAGTGGCGAAGAATCTGGGACGTAAACGTCATGGCGCATGTGTATGCGGCACGCGCCGTTCTACCGTCGATGCTCTCGCGCGGGGTAGGGTATCTGCTCCAGACAGTGTCAGCCGCGGGTCTGTTAACTCAGATTGGTTCGGCGCCTTACGCCGTGACGAAGCACGCCGCCCTGGCATTTGCGGAATGGCTGGCGGTGACCTACGGGCACCAGGGACTGAAAGTGTCGGCACTGTGTCCACAAGGAGTACGTACGCGTATGCTGGCGGAGGCCGACTTCGGCAACGGCGAATTTCTGAAGGAAGGAGCGCTCGAGCCGGACCAAGTCGCCCACGCCGTGGTGGAGGGCCTGCGCGAAGAATCCTTCCTGATTCTTCCGCATCCGGAAGTCGCCGAATATTTCCGCCGAAAAGCGGGTGACTACGACCGCTGGCTGCGCGGGATGAGGAAACTCCAGGCATCCGTGCGATCTGACAAAATGCCGGGTTAGGAGGGGTGAGCCTATGGCGCTGACAATTACTAAACAGCCGATCTGGAACTTCGAGCAGGAGGCGTTCGCCGATGAACGCCCGGATGAAACCAGCTATAACCTACGGGCGTACTTCGACCGTATGCCGGATGAGAAGTTCCGTCAGTACCGGCCCGAGTGGACGGATGACGAACTGGTCGAGTGGGCGGGAGATTTCAAGGATGACGGGACGCTGATGATCGCCTGCTGCGAACGCGAAATCGATGTGGTGGAATACCGCCGCGTGCTGGAACTTGCGGTGGAGTATCGGAACCGGGTACGGGAGAAGCTTACGGGGGCGCGGTAGACGCGCTCAGGCTTTCTGCTTTTTCCGGGCCGCGGTGGGGCCTTGCGCGCGCGCCGGTTTCCTTGGTGCGCGTATCAGGCGGTTCACGCCGCGGATTAACTGCGCCACTTCCTGTGCGCTTTTCTGTATCACGATGTTTGCGCCGGTGCTCTCCTCATTGAGTCCCAGCGCTTCGCTGAATCCGGAGATTAGAATCACCGGGATCGCCGGATGAATGCCGCGTAGCTGCCTGATCAACTCGATCCCGTTCATCGCCGGCATTTTGAAATCCGTCACAACGATGTCGAATTTGAGCTGCCCGAAATGCTCTACGGCATCGGAAGGGCTGGACGCAATCGTAATTTCGTGGCCGAGTTCCTCAAGCACGGACTTGCGCGCTATCAGGCCTGCCTTGTTGTCGTCCACCAGCAATATTCGGGCGTGGGATTTGGAGGGGGAAGCTTCTCTCATGAGCAAAGTCAACGCCGACGGTAACAGGATTGTAATCCGCGTGTCAATGCACTTCTATGCGACTGTGAATTCGCAAGATTCAGTTCTTGACTTAAGCCGGAATCGTGTGCGTTATTCCACTTCGCGCGGTGCTTTGTAGCCGGCCTTGGCGATGATCTGATATTTGATGGGCTTGCCCTTCTCGTCCACGACGCGGAGCGGATCGCCCGTGGCCGGATTTACCAATTCGACCTTGATCCGGCGGTACGATCCATCGCGCGCTGTATTCGTCGGGTGATAGGAGAAGGTGTACTGATTGCGCAGCGCCTCTTGAATGGAGTGGAAAATCGAGGGGAACTCCCCGTAAAAGCGGGGGAAGTACGCCTGGCCACCCGTCTCTTTCGCGAAGGTCTTCATCTGGTTGTCGGCCTGGAGAAAGTCCAGACGCTGGATGGAGCCCATGTACCCGCGCGCGTCCAGGATTTCCCGGAGCGCTTGCAGAAGACCGATGGCGTAAACCGGCACGGCGGATTCCTGAATCGCCTTGCGCGCCTTGTCGAATGTCAGCTTGCTGAAGGTGTCTATCCCGGACGCAATGAGGACAATCGCCTTGCGGCCTTCGATGTTCTCCATGCGCGTTTCGGTGTCTACCAGGGCGTCATACAAATTCGATTCCGAAAAACCGGCGATGCGCAGACGGCTGAGCGCCTCCTGCGTCTTCATCCGGTCCTGGGTGAAGTCGGAGAGAATTTCAGGCTTGAGGTCGTAGGCAATGACGGCTACGTAATCCTCGGGCTTCAGTGTCTCCGTGAAGCCGTAAGCCGCGGTGAGGGTCTGATACCAGCCGGAACTCCAGTACTGCTGGAAAAGATTGCTGAACTCGATGAGCAGGCAGACCGTCATGGGAGCTTCGGAATGGCTGGCGCTGCTGATCTGCTGCGGCGTCCCGTCTTCCAAAATGCGAAAATTTCCGGCGGGGATATTGGGGATGAAATGTCCCTTGTTATCCATCACCGCGACATCGACGGTGACCGTGGTGGCTTCGCTCTTGAATGTCGCGCTCGCTTCGGGTTCCTTTTCCTTGTGAAACTTGGAAGGGATTTTCGGAAGTTCTTCGGTAGAACCGGCGGCCGCGGGAGCGTCCTTCTTACGCGGCTTCGCCACGGGTTCGGTCGACTGTGTGCCCGGAGCATCCTGCGCGTAGAGGAACCCCTCAGCCGCCGCCCCCAGGCACCCGAGCAACAAAAGCATGCGCCAATGACGCCGAACGGGAAAATTCCTCATGATGCTAATCCTATCGCGGTCATCGCAACCAATTCTATTGCAAGATTTCAAGCGCGGCCGGCGCGTGTTTCGCTAGTGAACCCAGGGGCCGCCGTCCGAGTCGCGCTTCCGCATGTAAACCTCGAACTTCTTTTTCATGCGCTGCCGCCGCCAGGAGGCATAGTTCTGCCGCATGGTCATCCACGGAGTTAGACGCATCCGGCCCCCGCGTAGATACAGGTAACCCGTGAGAAGGCCGCCGAGGTGGGCAAATTCGCTAACGCCGGTATTGCCGCCGCCCATCGACATCATGAAGGAAATCACGCCGATGATGAGGACAAACCAGCGCGCTTGAATGGGAATCAGGAAGCCCCAAAGAATGGTTCGCTTTGGAAATAGCAGAGCATAGGCGAGCAGGATCCCGAAGATGGCTCCCGAGGAACCGATGGTGGGAATGTTGGGGTTTCCGAAAGCGTAATTCGCAACTACTACTGTAATTCCGGCCCCAATTCCACACAAAAGATAGAATTTAAGGAATCGCCGGGTGCCCCACGCCTGCTCGATCTCCACGCCGAACATCCAGAGCGCGAGCATGTTCCAGATGATGTGCCCGAAGCCCCCGTGGAGGAACATATATGTGGCTAATTGCCACACCATGAACAGTTCCACCACGGCGCGCGGCGTTAGAGCGAGTATGCGCGGGGGGCCAATGAAGAACGTCACGATGAAAACCGCAACGTTCGCGATCAACAGCCATTTCGTTCCGGGCGGGAAATATTCCGGCGAAAAAAATTGAATTGCCCGGGCTCTGCCCCGATAACCCATGAAGCGTTGTGCCCCTACCGACTCAGAATATCAGATAGGGCCGGAGGGACGTTTACGCGGCGCGGCGCACGGGCCGCTCTTCCGAAGCCGCCGCCCCGTCCGGACTGACTTCCAAGGAACGCGCGGCGTCGAAACGCGCGAGCATTATGTGCGTTGCCTTCAACGCCAAGGCTATGGCAAACCATATTTGCCAGTGTGAAAATAGTCCGCCCTGGATGAAGAAATTTCCGGTCCAGTCGAGATCCTGACCGAGCCGCCACGCCGCCATGGCAAAAGCCGCTAAAGCGATAGGGTTTAGCGTGATCAAAAGCGCCGCCACGAGAACCCGAAGCGAGTTACCGAACCCGGGCGTTTTCTCACGAAGTTGCAGGTAAGCAGTGTCAGCCGAGCGCAGCCACTCTGAAGGTTGAATTGCTTCCGCGATTCGTATAACCGACATGTCTCCCCCTCTATTCACCCATAGAGATGCAATCACTTTGCCAAACGTTTCGGCTTTCGTATGCTCCGGATTTCGGAAAAAAAAGGGAAGTGGAGCGGCCGGGTGCGGCTCAGAGTTCGGATTTCACAAAAGCAGATTCGGCGTTCGCCGTTTTTGCCTGGGATGGCTCTTTTTTCGGAAGACGCTTTCCATAGCGATTGAGGAGAATGACCGATCCCTGAAGAATGATGAAGATTGCCAGCCAGACTTGCCAGTGGGAGAGGAAGCCGTTAGAGATGGCGAATTCCTGGGTCCACTGAAGGTCTGCGCCGAAGCGCCAGAACGCGAGCACGCCCGCCATTACCGCGGCCGGCTGCAGCAGGGCGGCAAAGGCAAGAATAAAATGCCGGCCGTTTTGCGACTTGGGCCCGACCCCGACGGAACGCGCAAGTCGTATTCGCACCACCATTCCTGTAGAATCTCATTTTACCAGCATTCTCATTTCAACCAGACGAAGAAAGGCAGGAATAATATCCATGCGCAAACTGCGGACTGCAATTATCGGGACCGGATTTATGGGGAAGGTCCACGCGGAGGGAATCCGCCGCCTCGGGAATGTCGATCTCGTAGCGGTCGCGTCGATCGATGACCAGAGCGCGAAGCAATTTGCCGACTCGGTCGGCATCCCGGCATCGACGGGCGACTATCGCACGATTTTGAACGATCCGTCCATTGATGCCGTGCATATCCTCACGCCGAACGCTCTGCACTATCCGATGGTGAAGGCGGCGCTGCTGGCGGGCAAGAACGTGTTGTGCGAAAAGCCCTTCACGGTGACGGCGGCGGAAGCCAAGGAACTCCTCGATCTCGCCGAAAGCAAGAAATTAGTGCATTGCCTCGAACACAATCTCCGCTACTATCCGGTGGTGCAGCAGATCCGGCGGATGCGAGAGGCAGGCGATCTCGGGGACATCCTGATCGTGCAAGGTACGTACTCGCAGGACTGGCTGCTCTATGACACGGATTGGAACTGGCGGCTCGATTCGAAAGAAAACGGAGCGCTCCGGGCGATGGGCGATATTGGATCCCACTGGATGGACATGATCCAGCATTTGACCGGGCAGAAAATTACCGCGCTGTGCGCCGACTTGCAGACGTTCCACAAGACGCGCAAGAAACCGGCCGGGTCCGTCGAGACATTCACCGGGAAAACCCTTCAGCCGGATCAATACACGGAAGTCAGCATCGATACCGATGATTTCGGCGCGGTGCTGTTGCGGATGGGCGACCGTACGCGCGGCTGCTTTACGGTGAGCCAGATGTCGGCGGGGTGCAAGAACCGGTTCTCGGTCGAGATTTTCGGAACAAAAGCGGGAGTGATGTGGAACCAGGAGCGCCCGGACGAACTGTGGGTGGGCCGCCGGAACGATCCGAATCAGCTCATCTTGAAAGACCCGTCTCTGCTCTATCCCAAGGCGGCGGCGTTTGCCGATCTGCCCGGCGGCCACAGCGAGGGTTACGACGACGCGCACAAGCAGACCTTCCGCCGCTTCTACGCGCGAGTTGCGGATCCATCCGCGCCGGTGGAGCATCCCACGTTTGCCGACGGACTTCTCGGAATGCAGTTGCTCGAAAAAGTGCAGGAGAGCGCCGAGAAAGGCGCCTGGGTGAAAGTGTAGGCGCCTATGAATCTCCTAATTCCCATGCTGCTTTCCGCCAGTGTTCTCGCCGGAGCCCAAGAGGCTCCGCTGCGCGTGATCGCCTTTGGGGCGCATCCGGACGACTGTGACAATCGCGCCGCCGGGACTGCCGCGAAATTTGTGGCCCTGGGAGCGAAAGTGAAGTTTGTTTCGGTGACCAACGGCGACGCGGGCCACCAGATTCTGGGAGGTGCGGCGCTCGCGAAGCGCCGCTACGCCGAAACCCAGGAAGTGGCGCGCCGGCTCGGGATTACGTATGACGTGTTAGACAACCACGACGGAGAATTGCTGCCAACGCTCGAGGTGCGGCGGCAGATCATCCGCGAAATTCGCGAGTGGAACGCCGATATCGTGCTTTCCCCGCGGCCGAACGACTATCATCCCGACCATCGCTACACCGGAGTGCTGGTGCAGGATGCCGCCTACATGGTGGTGGTGCCGAACATTGTGACCGGCACTCCGGCGCTCCGCAAAAATCCGGTCTTTCTGTACTATCGCGACCGTTTCCAACGGCCCAATCCGTTCCGGCCGGACGTGGCCATCTCCACCGACGACGTCTTCGACAAAGTGGTGGACGCACTGGATGCCCACGAATCGCAGTATTACGAATGGCTTCCCTGGGTGGACGGGCGGCTGGAGGAAGTGCCGAAGGATCACGCGGAGAGGCGCAAGTGGCTGGAGAACGAGACGCGCCGTAGTGAAGCGCCGACGCCCGCTATCCGGGAAGCGCTGATCAAATGGTACGGGCGCGAGCGCGGCGAGAAAATAAAGACCGCCGAAGCATTCGAAGTTTGCGAGTACGGACGTCAGCCGAGCGAAGCCGATCTTCATAAACTGTTTCCGATGCTGGGTAAATAGGACGGGCGGAAACGAGCGCTGAGTGCATTGTTGCGGCGGCGCTTTCTCCGGATTACGTCCTATTGACAAAGCATTGGCGGTACGTTTATATGATTTTGAGGCTGCAACCCGGTGCACCAGACGGGGATAATCGACGGCGTCGAGCGTGATGACGGGAAGTCCGTGGACGCGCTGTTCGCGGAGGCCTATCAGGAACTCCGCAAACTGGCCCGGAACCGCCTGCGCGCGGGACGGCGCAATGCGGTTCTCGACACGACTTCCCTTGTGCACGAATCCTACCTGCGGCTTACCGCCGCCGGCCGGATTCGCACCGAGGATCGCGCTCATTTCCTGCGGTACGCCGGCCGCGCCATGCGATCGGTTATCGTCGATTTGGTGCGACAGCGCCAGTCAGGCCGGCATGGCGCCGATCCAATTACGTTAACCACCCGGGCGGGCGCCAGAATCAACAACGGAGAACAACAGGTTCTGCGTGTGCATGAGGCCATCGACGATCTCACGAGGTTTGACCCTCGGATGGCCCAAGTGGTCGAAATGCGCTATTTCGGCGGCTTAACGGAGACGGAGATAGCAGAAGCGCTCGAAGTGACCGATCGCACCGTGCGGCGGGACTGGGAGAAGGCGCGGTTATGGCTCTCCGAGGCCTTGAAATAGAGGGGCCCCATGCCCAAGTTCGATATCGACGCGGATGTCTGGACCGCATTGAACAGCCTTCTGGACCGTGCGTTGGACCTGGCGCCCACCGAGCGAATTCCATGGATTGACGGGCTGAGCCCGGAGTACGATGCTCTCAAGCCGCGCTTGCGGGACCTGATCTCGCGCGGCGCCGGGCTGCGGACGTCGCAGATTCTGGGCACGGCTCCGAGATTGGCAGACCCGGAGGACGAGGATGGATCGCCCCCGGCGGGCGCGGGTGACATCGTCGGCCCGTACCGCGTGATTCACAAATTGGGCGAAGGCGGCATGGGCACGGTCTGGCTGGCCGAGCGCAGCGACGGCCTGATTCCCCGTCCGGTGGCCTTGAAGCTTCCCCGGGGCGGTTGGCGGAGCGCCGCCCTGGCCGAGCGCATGGCGCGAGAGCGCGACATCCTGGCCACACTTAACCATCCGAACATCGCGCGGCTGTACGATGCGGGCGTCACCGGCGACGGACAGCCATACCTCGCTCTCGAATATGCCGAAGGCCGCCGCATCGACGAGTTCGTTTTGGAGACCGGGCTTGAGTTGCGCCGGTTGCTTGCGCTCTTCCTTCAAGTGACGGATGCGGTGGCGCACGCGCATTCGCATCTCGTGGTCCATCGCGATCTGAAGCCTTCCAATATCCTGGTGACCGCCAGCGGGGAGGCGCGACTGCTCGATTTCGGCATCGCCAAGCTGCTTGAGCAAGGCGAAGCCCGCGAGACCGACTTGACGGAGCAATCCGGCCGGGCCCTGACGCCCGACTACGCTTCTCCCGAACAGATTGCCGGCGCGCCTATCGGCACGGCGTCGGATGTGTATTCGCTCGGTGTGGTGCTCTATGAGCTTCTGACGCGCGTCCGGCCCTACCGGCTGGGCCGCGATTCGCGGGGCGCCCTGGAAGAGGCAATTCTCCAGACAGATCCGGCCAAGCCGAGCGATGCCGTTGCAGAGCGCTCGATGAAAGCCGAATTGCGCGGGGACCTGGACTGGATCGTTCTAAAAGCGATGGCGAAAGAACGCAGCCGCCGGTATGCCTCGGCCGCCGATCTCGGAGCGGACCTCCGGCGATTCCTGCGCCATGAGCCCGTCGAGGCGTCGCCGCCATCCGCGAAGTATCGCATGGGCAAGTTCGTGCGCCGGCATCGCGTGGCGGTTTCCGCGGCCGCGCTGCTCATCCTGGCGCTGATGGCCGGAATACTGGGTACAACCGCGGGTATCGTGCGCGCGCGCCGCGCGGAAGCCTCCGCGCGCATCGAGGCCGCTACCGCCGAGCGCTACTCGAATTTCCTGGTCGATATGTTCGAGGCCGCGGCGCCGGAGCAGTCGAAGGGCCGCGAGATCGGCGCCCGGGAGATACTCCAAAGCGGCGCGGCACGCATTCGCAAGGAACTCCCCGGCGAACCGCTGCTCCAAACGCGGCTGCTCGCGACGATTGGCTGGGTATACACCCGGCTGGGGCTTTATCCGGATGCGCGGCCAACGCTCGATCAGGCGGTCGCTCTGGCGCGCGGTCAAGGCGACCGCGGCAAACTCGACCTCGCGCGAGCACTCGTCCGGCGCGGGCAGACCGAACGGTATCTCAATGAATCCGTCAAGGCGGAGTCGGATGACCGCGAGGCCCTCGCGATCCTTGAGGGGATCTACGGGCCGAACCATGTCAATGTCGAGCCGGCCGTCACCGAACTGGGACTGCTGTTGCGCATGCGCGATCCCGAGCAAGCGCTCCGTCTGTACCGTCGCAGCCACGATCTGCTGGTATCGGCACACGGAGAATCGGACGGCTTTGCCGCGGTTCTGCTGCAAAATATCGGCTCGATTCACACCCGCGCCCGCCGTTATCAACAGGCCAAGGACGCTTACGAGCGGGCACTGCCTCTGTTGATCCTGCGCTTCGGCGAGCGGGACCCGCACGTCGCTGCCGCGCTCGGCAATCTCGGGCTGGTATATTGCGGCCTGGGCGATTACGCGAGGGCCCTCGAGATGGGGCGGCGCGCCCTCGACGTCGACACCTCCGTTTCCGGCCCCGATCATCCGGACGCCGGAATTTCCTTGCTGAACCTGGCGTACATCAGCGACAAGGCCGGGGACCAGGGGCCGGCGCTCGAAAAGGCGGACGGGGCGATCGCAATCTTTGCCCGGCACTTCCCGCCGGGGCATCCACTGCGCATTCGCGCCGCCAACCTCAAGGCGGGATTTCTGATCGAGTCAGGTCGGCTCGCCGAGGCGCGGGACACGCTCGGGAGTTTGGCGGTTGCGGAGGGGGTTAGCGTAGAAGCAAAGCTGGGCGTCCTCAACGGGCGGGTGATTCTCGCGGACATCGAGCGCCTGGAGCGGCGCCCGCTGAAATCGGAGGAACTCGCGCGAGGCGTGCTGGCCGATCCTGCCGTCCACAGCGATCGGCGCGTGGAAGCGGACGCACGCTGGGCGGACGCATACGCACTGGCGATGCAGGCGAAGCTGCAGGAAGCCGAAGGTGAGCGCAAACAAGCGCTCGCGATGGAGTCCGCACTGGGTGAAGGGGTTGCCTTTCCCGGTGTGTTCGCGGACGCGAAGTATCACCTATGCGCCGGCGATTTTGCCGGTTCGATCGCTATCCTCCGCGAGGCCGCCGCCAAAGGGTTTCACGATCCGAGCGTACTGAGCGATCCCGCATTCGCGGTGTTGCGCCAGAATCCGGATTTCGCACCCATCGCCGCCGCGGTCATGCCGCGCGATTTGCCTGTCCCGTCCGCGGTGCACTAGAGTCTCCCTGTCTTTGCCAATGACAGATATCGGCTGGCTCCATGTCCGGTTTTCGGCTCCATTTTCGTTTCACCTAATGCAGGGCGATGGAGCCCTGACGAACTTTAAAGGAGAGCCACCATGGCAACCATTTCAAAGCCGACGCTCGATATCGAAAACGTCGACGACACCACGGTAAAAGTGACCGTGAATTACACTTTGACGCCGAATCAGACTGAGAAACTCGCACGAACGGTGTTTCAAGAGGACATCGTAGTGATGGCCGACGATTCCGGCACCCAGACACCCATATTCACCTTCGCGAACGGCGCTGTGCCCGCGCAATATGCGGTGGATACAACCACGACCAGCGTCTCGCGGTCCCGGGATCACCAGATATCGAAGTCTACGTTGAACGAAGATCCGGGCTTCCTGAAGAACGGCGCGCAGGACCCTGACGAAATCCTGGCCCAGGTTACGATTTCCTATGCTGCGAATGCGCCGAGTCCTTCGGCTCTTCCGCCCGTAAAGACGAGCACGTTACAAAAAGGAGCGTGGGTCTAATCCGGGGCAGAAAGCGCCGCTCAGTGCATGGGCTCGGCGGCGCCTTCTCCCGGCTTACCGCGCCGCATAAGCGTGACCAGAGGAACCAGGCACATCACCACCACCGCCATCACGGAGACGACGTCAATATAGGCGAGCGTAACCGCCTGCGCCTGAATCATCGCATTGATCCGGCCATAAGCCTGGAGCGTGGCGTCGCCGGCGCTGATGCCGGCCTGGCGCAACCCGGCCGTGATGCCGGCGAGCATTTGGTCGAAGAGAGGGTTGCCGGGCGTGGCATTCGATACCAGATAGTTCTGATGCACTTGAGACTGACGCGTCAGAAACGTGCTGATGAGCGCGATGCCAATGCTCCCTCCGATGTTCCGAATAAAGGCGTTCATGGAGGACACCTGGTTGTTCTGCTCGCGCGCCATCCCGACATAAGCCAGAGTGTTTGACGGGAGGAAGATGAATGCCAGCCCAGAGGCCTGCAGCGTACGCAGCAGGGAAGCGGTGACAAAGTCCATCTGCAGGCTGACGTGAGTCACCATGTAATACAGCGCGGCGGATGTAACCGCGAATCCGAACGCCATCATCCCGCGCGGATCGACGCGCGATACCAGAATTCCCGCCACCGGCATCATCAGGAGCATCGCCACGCCGCCGCCAGCCAGCGCCTCGCCCGCTTTCACCGCCGGATAGCCGAGCAGCGTTTGCAGGAATTGCGGAATAATCACCGTGGTGCCGTAGAGCACGAAACCGAGAATAAAGGTGAAGAACATCGCCATGGCGAAGTTCCGCTTCTTGAAGAGCTTCAAATCGACGATGGGATCGGGGTGCCGCAATTCCCACACAATCCAGCTCACCAGAGCCGTTATCGCCACGGCGAGACAGGCGGTGATCCAGCGGGAAGCGAACCAATCGGCTTCCTGACCCTTGTCGAGAACCATTTGCAGACTGCCGATGGCCAACGCGATCAGGCCAAGGCCGACGAAGTCCACGCGAAATTTGCGGCTGCGTTCCTGTTCGCGCTTCAGATACGGCGGATCTTCCACCAGCCTGTTGGTGAGAAATAAGGAAAGAAGGGCGACCGGCACATTGATATAGAAGATCCAGTGCCAGTTATAGTTATCGGTGATCCAGCCGCCAAGAACGGGACCGATGGCCGGAGCGACCACGACGGCCATGCCATAGACGGCAAAAGCAATGCCGCGTTTCGATGGGGGAAAAGTATCGGCGAGGATGGCCTGCTCGCTGGGCGCCAGCCCGCCACCGCCGCAGCCCTGCAGAATCCGGAAGAACACCAGCGCGCCGAGCGTTGGGGCCAGGCCGCAGAGAAAGCTGCTGATTCCGAAAACCGCCACGCAGGACATGTAAAACCGCTTGCGCCCGAACCGCGTAGCCAGCCAGGCGCTAATGGGAAGAATGATGGCGTTCGATACGAGATAACTGGTGAGAACCCAGGTCGCTTCGCTTTCGCTGGCGGAAAGATTACCGGCAATGTGAGGCAGCGCGACATTGGCGATGGAGCTGTCCAGCACCTCCATGAATGTGGCGAGGGTAACCGTAAGGGCGACTGCCCAGGGGTTGTGGCTCGGCTTCCAATCGTTCATGCGTGCAAGCGCCTACTTGCATTCTGGCATGGCGGCGCCGGGACCGCAAATGCCATGGAGGAAGACTGCCACGCAAGTTTCCAGGTACTTCTCGCGCGAGTAGCCCGGTCGGTAAAAGGCCGACCGCAGCACGTGGGTGAAGAGCATGGCGGTGAAGGCGTCGACGGCCGCGGCGAGATTCATTTCGCGCACGATCTTCCGGCGCTGCCCCTCGGCGAGGTAGGCGATGAACTTGGCGCGGAGCGGTTCGCCCACGTCACGGACGATTTTCTCGGTGAGACGCGCGTCGGCGGGCTGGCTCAGCATGGTCCGGACGAACGCCTGGTAGCGCGTCATGGCGCGTTCATAGGCGTGGGCTAGACGGGTGAGGTCGCGAGCCAGATCGAAGTTGTCCAGGTCGACGCGATCGAGCGCTTCGGACTGCTCGCGAACGATTTCGCGCGTAACGGCTTCGATCAGATGATCCTTGGATTCGAACTGGCGGAAGAGAGTGGCTTCATTCACGCCCGCGACGTGGGCAATTTCCCGCGTGGTGGCCGACCAACCCTTCCGTGAAAGGACGTCAATGGCTGCCGCAATCAGCTTGACGGTGGTGGTGCGACGCTCCGGGACGCCGCTTGCGGCCGGGGATGCTTCTGCCGGATTCATGCAAGTGCTCACTTGCAATATATCACGCAGTTTATTATGGAGAGATGCCGACGAGTGAATCCGCCGGAGCGGCTGCCGCCGTCTTCGCCGAAGTGCAAGACCTGGAAAAGCAATTCCTTCTCCAAAATTATGCGCGCCTCCCAATCCTTTTGAAGCGCGGGCGGGGATGCTATGTGTATGACATCAACGGGAAGCGCTATCTCGATCTGATCGCCGGCATCGGAGTCAACGCGCTGGGTTATGCCCATCCGCGTATTACGAGCGTGATTCGCGAGCAGACGGGGCAGCTTTTGCATACTTCCAACCTGTATTACCACGAGTATCAGGGAAGGCTGGCGCAAAAACTGGCGGCGATCAGCGGCTTGAATCGGACCTTTTTCTGTAATTCCGGCGCCGAGAGTATGGAAGGAGCGTTGAAGATGATTCGCGCTCACGGCAACCGGACCGGCCCGGAGAAAATCGAGATCGTATCGCTCGAAAATTCTTTTCACGGAAGGACTCTCGGCGCTATTTCGATCACCGGCCAGCCGAAGTACCGCAAGGACTTCGAGCCGCTGCTTCCAGGGGTCCGGTTCGTACGAAGCAACGACATGGAAGCGCTGCTGCAGGCGGTGAGCGAGCGTACCGCGGGCATCGTCATCGAATGGATTCAGGGCGAAGGCGGGATCAATCCGATGACCACGGAGTTTGCATGGAAGGCGCGAGAACTGGCCGACCGGTACAATGCGCTGCTCGTGTTCGACGAGATTCAATGCGGCGTCGGCCGTCCCGGAACCCACTTTGCCTACCAAATGGCGGAGCCGGCCATCCTGCCCGACATCATGGTGGCGGCGAAGCCGCTGGCCTGCGGAATTCCGCTCGGGGTGATTGTCGCCAATGAGAAAGCCGCCTCCGCGATTGGACCGGGTATGCATGGGTCCACTTACGGAGGTGGTCCTCTGGCATGCCGTGTCGCGTTGGAGTTTCTGGAGATTCTGGATGAATTACTGCCGCATATCCGCAGCATTGGCGGGTACTTCCGGATGCGGCTCGACGAGCTGGCGAGGCATCATTCCTTCGTGAAGGAAATTCGCGGTCAGGGGCTGATGATCGGCATGGAACTGACGGTGCCGGGCAAGCAGATTGTGCTCGATGCGCTCGATGCGGGCCTCTTGATCAACTGCACGCACGACACGGTGCTGCGTTTTCTGCCTCCGTACATTCTCACGGAACGCGACGTGGACCATGCCATCGCCAAGCTGAAGCGGATTTTCAAAAAGGTGAAGGCCGCCGAAGCGGCGCCATCGGTTCCGGCATAGGAGGGCTCTCGCGTCCGCCCTAATTTTCATCCTCGCTCGCGGAGTCGCGGCGGAGATGCAGGACGCCGTCGAGCTTGCCCAGATCCTTGGGGTCGAGCCGGCCGGAGATCTCAACGAGCGTGAATTCGCGCGGCTGCGCCACCAGGACGACCAGGCCGCTGAAATCCGCGTCGTTCTTCATGTTTCTCAGGTAGATTTCGTCGTGTTCGCGAGTGTCGCGCTTCACCGACTGAACAATCCGGCCCCAATTGCCGTCCTGGAGCTGCCGCCTCAGGCTATCGACGTCCTGCGAAGGATACTCGTTGTCGTGGCTGAAGGTGTAGGAATGGATATATACGCCCCGCAAGCCGGCCAGGAGCTTGCGAACGTCTTTCGCATCCTTGTCGTCGTCGCTCAGAAAACTGGCGGCGGCGCGCAGCATCCCGCCGTCGAGGGTGACCTCGGTCCGGTCGGAGGCCCGCGCGGCGAACTTATCCCAATCGATCCGCAGGCGCCCGTTCGTTTGGGCCGCCAGCAAAGGCGTCAAAACTACGAGAGACGCCATCCCCAGAAGGCTGTAATGTACTTTCATAACCCTTATTACGCGGAGGCCGGCTTCGCGTGTTCAAATTCTTTTACAGGGAGCTCCGAGGCTTCCGGTCGCAGAGAACCGCCGGTTGACGCTACAATTTTTAGGGAAACAGACGCGGTCGAAACCAACACAAGGACAAAACCCTCATCCATGAAAATTGCTGTCGGCGCGGACCACGCCGGATTCGACTTGAAAAATGTATTGGCGGAAGACCTCCGGAGGGCCGGCTATGAGGTGCTGGATGTCGGGACTTACAGCGCCGCGCCGGTGGACTATCCGGACTTTGCGGAAGCCGTGGGCAATGCGGTGAACGATGGGCGGGCGGAACGGGGAATCCTGATCTGCGGCAGCGGCGTCGGCGCGTGCGTTGCGGCGAACAAGATCAAGGGAATCCGGGCGGGCATCTGCCACGACAATTATTCGGCGCACCAGGGCGTCGAGCACGATGATATGAATGTCCTGGTTCTCGGGTCCAGAATTACGGGTGTAGAGGTCGCCCGTGAACTGGCGGCCGTATATGTGAGGGCGAAGTTCAGCGGCGAGGAGCGGCATGTGCGCCGCTTGAAGAAAGTGGCCGCGATTGAAGCCAAATACTCGAAATAGTAATCAGCGGTTAGAAAAGAGGAGAGAGCACAATGAGCAGCCCTTCGACGGGAAACGCCGCGGCGACGGGGAGCCGCCTGCTGGAATTGAGCAAGCAGGGCCAGTCGGTCTGGCTTGACTACATCCGCCGCAATCTGATCACCAGCGGCGAACTTCAGGCGCTGGTGGATCACGACGGCTTGAAGGGAGTCACCTCTAACCCGGCAATCTTCGAAAAAGCGATTACCGGCAGCAACGACTATACCGATCTCATCGAGGAACTGCGGAAACAAGGTCTCGATCCCATGGCGTTCTACGAACGAATCGCCATTCGCGACATCCAGGACGCCGCCACCGTGCTGCACGGGGTCTACGAGCGGACCCAGCGGCGGGATGGGTATGTGAGTCTGGAGGTTTCTCCCTTCTTAGCCAACGACACCGAGGGCACCATCGACGATGCGCGCCGGCTATGGAAGGCGGTAGGCCGTGAAAACCTGATGATCAAGGTGCCCGGGACGGATGCCGGCGCGCCGGCGATCGAGAAGTTGATCGGCGAAGGCATCAACATTAACGTCACTCTGCTGTTTTCGCAGCAGGCATACGAAAAAGTGGCGCTGGCCTTTATCGCCGGCCTTGAGAAATACGCCGCCGCGGGAGGCGACGTCAGCCGCGTGCACAGCGTGGCGAGTTTCTTCGTCAGCCGCATTGATGCCGTGGTGGATGCGCAAGTGAAGTCGCGCCTCAAAACAACAACCGATCCGGACCAGCAGGCGCTGCTCAAGGGGTTGCTGTCGAAAGTCGCGATCGCCAACGCCAAGATCGCCTATCAGCTTTACAAGGAGCTGTTTGGGTCCGCGCGCTGGAAGGCGCTGGCGGCGAAGGGCGCGCAGACGCAGAGATTGTTATGGGCCAGCACGGGCACGAAGGACCCGAGCCTCTCCGATGTCCTCTACGTCGAGGAGTTGATTGGGCCCGACACGGTGAACACGATTCCCCCGGCGACGCTCGACGCCTTCCGCGACCACGGAAAAGCGCGGCCCAGCCTGGAAGAAGACGTGGTGGGCGCGGCCGATACCATGGATGCTTTGGCGAAAGCCGGCATCTCGATCGACGAAGTTACCGGCGGGTTGGTGAAGCAGGGAGTCAAGCTGTTCGCGGAGGCTTTCGACAAGCTGCTCAACTCGGTGGATCAGAAGTGCAAGGTCGCTATTGGCAGCGATGTGAACCGGCAAACATATACGCTGTCCGATGAGCTGTCGAAAGAAGTGGCCGCCGAGCTGGAGGATTGGCAGCTCACGGGCAAGGTGCGGCGGTTGTGGTCGCGCGATCCGCGGCTGTGGTCTGGTACCGATGAGGGAAGCTGGCTCGGCTGGCTTGGAATTACCGAAGATCAGCTTTCGCAGCCGGAGCACTTGAAGAGCATCGCCGCAGACGTCAGGCAGGCGGGTTTCGAGTATGCGCTGCTGCTCGGCATGGGCGGCTCCAGTTTGTGCCCGGAAGTGCTCGCACTGTCATTCGGCAGGACGGAAGGATTTCCCGAGATGTATGTGCTCGACTCCACCGACCCGGCGCAGGTAAAGGAATTCGAGAACAAGATCGATTTTGCGAAGACGCTATTCATTGTGTCGAGCAAGTCCGGGTCGACGCTCGAACCCAATATTTTCAAGCAATACTTCTATGAGCGCGCGAAAGAGGTGCTGGGCGCAACCGAGGCGGGCAGTCATTTCATTGCGATCACCGATCCGGGTTCGAAGATGGAGCAAGTGGCGGCGGCGGGAGGTTTCCGGCATATTTTCCACGGCGTTCCCAGTATCGGCGGCCGTTACTCGGCGCTCTCCAATTTCGGCATGGTTCCGGCGGCGGTGATGGGAATCGACGCGCCGAAGTTCCTGGACCAGGCGGACGTGATGGCGATCTCGTGCTCGTCGTGCCTTCCGGCGGCGAAGAATCCGGGAGTCACGCTGGGCGTGATCCTGGGCGTGTCCGCGAAGGGCGGTCGGGACAAGGTGACGATCATCGCTTCGCCGGGAATCCGGGACCTGGGCGCGTGGCTGGAACAGCTACTGGCCGAATCGACCGGCAAGGATGGCAAGGGTTTGATTCCCGTGGACCGCGAGCCGCTGGGTTCGCCGGACGTCTATGGCGGCGACCGTGTATTTGCCTATTTGCGGCAGGAATCGGCGCCCGACGCCGCGCAGGATTCGGCTGTGGAGGCGATCGAAAAGGCCGGCCACCCGGTGGTCCGCATCGCGGTGACCGACGTCTACAACATCGGCCAGGAGTTTTTCCGCTGGGAGATTGCCACCGCGGTGGCCGGCTCGATTCTCGGCATCAACGCGTTCAACCAACCGGATGTCGAGGCGAGCAAGATCGCCACACGCAAGCTGACTTCCGAATACGAGAAAAACGGCTCTCTGCCGGCGGAGACGCCCTTCTTTGACGGGGATGGCGTCCAGCTTTTTGCCGACGACAAGAACACCGCCGCGCTGCGGAGCGCGGCGGCGGAGAAGACGCTGGCGGGTTATCTGAAGGCGCACCTGGACCGCATCGGCGCGCGGGATTATTTTGCGCTGCTGGCCTACATTCCCATGACCGAAGAGCACGAGGCGAAATTGCAGAGCGTTCGCGGCGCGGTGCGTGACAAGAAGAAAGCGGCCACCTGCCTCGGCTTTGGACCGCGTTTTCTGCATTCCACCGGACAGGCGTACAAGGGAGGCCCGAACACCGGCGTCTTCCTTCAAATTACAACGGAAGACGCGATAGACCTGCCGGTTCCGGGTCAGAAATATACGTTCGGCATCGTGAAGGCGGCACAGGCTCGGGGAGACTTTCAAGTTCTGTCGGAGCGCAGCCGGCGCGCACTGCGGATTCATCTGAAATCCGCTGAAAACGGGCTGAACACGCTGGCTTCGGCCATCAGGCAGGCGCTGCAATAGGTCGGCGGCAGATTCCGGAAAAAAAGAGGATTAACAATGCAATTAGGAATGATCGGCCTGGGGAAAATGGGCGGCAACATGGTGCGCCGCCTGATGCGGAACGGACACGAATGCGTGGTGTTCGATCTGAACGCGGACAACGTGAAGAAGCTCGCCGCGGAGGGCGCGACCGGGGCTTCCTCGCTGGCGGATTTCGCCGCGAAGCTGGCCAAACCCCGCGCCGCGTGGGTGATGGTGCCCGCGGGCGCCGCCACCGAACAGACGGTGATGTCGCTGGCGGAACATTTCGAGCCTGGCGACGGCATCATCGACGGCGGCAATTCCTATTTCAAGGACGATATCCGGCGATCCAAGGTGCTGGCGGGGAAGGGTATTCAGTATCTCGACGTCGGCACCAGCGGCGGCGTGTGGGGAGTGGATCGCGGATATTGCATGATGATTGGCGGTCCGAAAGACGTGGTGCAGCGTCTGGACCCGATTTTCAAGGCGCTCGCGCCGGGCGAGGGGGACATCCCGCGGACGCCCGGGTTTGAGAAACGGCAGAGCACGGCCGAACAGGGCTACTTGCACACCGGCCCTTCCGGGGCGGGCCACTTCATCAAGATGGTGCATAACGGCATTGAGTACGGGCTGATGCAGGCCTATGCGGAAGGCTTCGACATCATCAAGAACGCCGGCTCCCCGGGCGTTGCCGAGGATCACCGTTTCGAGTTCGATCTCCCGGACATCGCCGAAGTGTGGCGGCGCGGCAGCGTGGTCGGCTCATGGCTGCTGGACTTGACGTCGATGGCGCTCACCGAGAGCCCGGCGCTCGACGAATACACCGGCTTCGTGGAAGATTCCGGCGAAGGGCGGTGGACGATTCAGGCGGCGATCGAAGAGGCGGTGCCGGTGGAGGTGCTCTCCGCGTCGCTGTACGCGCGCTTTCGCTCGCGGCAGACGCATACTTTCGCCGAGAAAATGCTCTCGGCGATGCGGCAGAAGTTCGGCGGACATATTGAATTGAAAGCCCCGGGCGGGAAATAGAACAAATGGCGGATCAACCGAAGGTTCCGCAGCAAACCCCGCCCCCGGCGCCACGGCAAGGCGACCCGTGCGTCATGGTGATTTTTGGCGCGTCGGGAGATCTGACCAAAAGAAAGCTGATCCCGGCTCTCTATAATCTGGCGAAAGATCATCTTCTCTCCGATCACTTCGCCGTGATCGGTTTCGCCAAGGACGATTTCAGCACCGATCAGTTTCGTCAAAAGCTCCGGGATGAAATCGCGCAGTTCGCCGACGAAACCATCGATCCGGCGATTTTCGAAAGCCTCGTGAGCCGGGTGGAGTTCATGAACGGCGATTTCGCGGACCCGGGTTCTTACGCGCGGCTAAAGGAAATGCTGGAGAAGGCCGAAAAGGATTTTGGCATCGCTCCGAACCGGTTTTACTATCTCGCGACAGCGCCGTTGTTCTTCTCCACCATCGTGCGGCAGTTGGGCGCCGCCGGCCTGACCGAGGAAAGCGCGGGCTGGCGCAGGGTGGTGATCGAAAAACCGTTCGGCCGGGACCACGATTCGGCGCGGCAGCTCAACAAAGAGATCCGCGAGGTATTGAACGAAAAGCAGATTTACCGGATCGACCACTATCTTGGCAAAGAGACCGTCCAGAACATTATGGTGTTTCGTTTTGCGAATGGAATCTTCGAGCCGATTTGGAACCGGCGCTATGTGGATCATGTTCAGATCACCGTCGCCGAGACGGTTGGGGTGGAACAGCGCGGTGGATATTACGATAGCGCCGGCACGCTGCGCGACATGATTCCGAATCATATTTTTCAACTCATCTGTCTCACCGCCATGGAGCCGCCGGTCTCCTTCGACGCCGACGCGGTTCGGGATGAGCAGGCGAAAATTCTCAAAGCGCTGCAGCCGCTCTCACCGGAAGATGTTCTGGCGCGCACCGTGCGCGGACAGTATGAAGGCTACCGGGCGGAGCCGAACGTCTCGCCGGCGTCGCGCACCGAAACGTTCGTTGCCATGAAGTTTTTTATCGACAACTGGCGCTGGGCGGATGTTCCTTTTTATGTGCGCACCGGCAAGAAAATGCCGGCGCGGGTGACCGAGATCGCCATCCAGTTCCGGCGCGCGCCGTTTGTTCTGTTCCGGAAGACATCGGTGGAAGGACTGCACCCGAATCGCCTGGTGCTTCATTTGCAGCCGGACGAAGGAATTTCACTGAGCTTCGGCGCGAAGATTCCGGGTACGGTGGTCCGGATGGGCGACGTGAATATGGAGTTCCACTACGAAGACTATTTTGGAACTACGCCGAGCACCGGGTACGAGCGTTTGCTGTATGACTGCATGCTCGGTGACGCAACGCTGTTTCAGCGGTCGGACATGGTTGAGACCGCGTGGGGCGTAGTCGCGCCGATTCAGGACGTCTGGGAAGCGCTGCCTCCCCGGTCGTTTCCCAATTACGCCGAAGGGACTTGGGGGCCGAAGGAAGCGGACGAACTGCTGGCGCGCGACGGGCGCCATTGGTCTACCTGCGACGTCAATTCGCCGGCGAAGCCGGACGCTTAATGCAGCAGATCCAGGCTATTGTCGCCGTCGTCTACGAAGTAGACGCCTTTCCCACCCGGGGCGATCGCCAAACCGAACAGCGTGCCCGCGCCGAGTTGTGAGACGTCAATCGCTTTAACCACAATCTGCTCGCCGTCCCGCTCCGTCTCGACGATATTTCCGTCTCCGCTGTTCACGGTCAGAATATGCCCGTCGGGAGCGATCGCAAGCCCTAGCGGTCCGTTGAGGGCGTGGCCTTGCGACACGGTGATCCCGGTTTGGGCGTCTCCCCGGCGGAGAAGCGCGTTGGGGATGGCGGCTATCCGGTTCTGCAGCGTGTCAGCGACATAGAGAGTACCGCCCAACCCAAGCCCAAGACCGGTGGGTCCAATCACCAGAGCCGCCGGGTCCGTACGCTCCGGAAACCCTGTGCCAACTATGGTCCGGCCGAGTTCGATAGGAGATCCGCTGGCTGGCGTAAATAGGACAATGCGCAAGACCGTTCCCTGGGGGACTACGGAGCCATTGCCGGCCACCGTGCCGTTTAGCACATTAGACACGAAGAGGACGGCGACTGAGTCCAGGTCGAGGGCGGTCATGTCCCACGGGCCGTTTATGCCGTTGCCGGCGAGCGTCATCACGGGTTGCCCCATGCTGTTTAAAACAATGAGACAGCCGGCTTGCGCGGTCGCGGCGGTTCCATCCGTCGTGGGCAGGCTGCCCACGACTACGAAGCCGGAGCGCAAAGCCACCAGGGCGGTGGTGAGTCCCACGCCCCCGGGGCATGAGCCAGGCAGAGAGCCGGCGTCGAGGCTCGCAAATACCGTCAAGCCACCCGTGGGATCGATTTCCACAATGGTCGTTCCGGTGCCTTGAAGATTGGATACGTTATTGAAATTACTGACCAGCACGTTTTTTGCAACTAAAGCGCCTTTAGTAACCGGAACAACGGCGATGCCGTAAGGATTCACGTCGCCGTTTGCGGGAACGGTGGATCCCACGGCCGTCAGGTTGCTGAAATGATCAATGAATCCGGGATCTTTGTCGCTGGCGGCCACGGAGGTCGCAAGGAGACCAGACCCGATTAGGAAAGCCACGCAAGGAGCGGTAATCCGCATGGGATATACCTCCTTCCAGAATTTGGTCCGACTCGAGTATAGGGCGGCCCTTCCCAAGACTGGTTTGAAACCTGTAAACGAAATGTAAATACCGAAGCGGCTGCGAAATTCAACTACTCATATCGCAGGGCCTCGACCGGATCCACCGTCGCCGCCCGGCGGGTCGGCGCCCAGCAGGCCAGAAGCGCAACCGCGGCGAAGATCAGCCCCACGGAGACGAGAGTAACGGGATCGGCTGGACTTACCTCGAATAAGAGAGACTTCAGAACGCGCGTCAAGACGAGCGAAGCGCCCAATCCGGCGAGAACTCCCACGGCAATGAGGCGAAAGCCTTCAGCGAAAACCAGATTGCGGATTTGCGTCCGGCCCGCGCCAACCGCGGCCCGAATCGCCAGTTCCCGCCGCCGGGACGCAACCGAGAGAGAGAGCACGCCATAAATCCCGACCAGGGTGAGGA
Organism: Bryobacteraceae bacterium; assembly: GCA_035545735.1. Taxonomy (GTDB): domain Bacteria; phylum Acidobacteriota; class Terriglobia; order Bryobacterales; family Bryobacteraceae; genus JAJYKC01. Next base: position 27,530 of record DASZXS010000071.1, read on the forward strand.
CGCCTCCGACCAGGGCGAAGCCAATCAAGAGTTGCATCGCAAACGCCCGCGACGCGAGAGAGTCGTCGCGAATAGCCGCCAGGGTCTTCACATTTTCAACGGCGACCGTGGGATCCACCGAGCGCAGCGTACGCTGGATTACGCCCGACAGCGCGACCGGGTCCGACGAGGTCCGGACGATCAGATGTTTTGAAAACGGCGATGCCTGCCACATCGAAAGATAAATCTCCGGCTGGGCGGGCTTTGTCAGATCGCCGTTACGGGCGTCGGCGGCGACGCCGATAATTACCGTGGGCGATCCCTTGGTGTCGCCGAGCCATAACTTCTTCCCCACTGCGGCGTGGGGAAAATAGCGGTCCGCTAAAGCCTGGTTGACGACGGCGACACTGGGAGCGCCGCGCTTGTCGCTGGAGCGGAAATCGCGTCCGTCGAGGAGGGGCAGCCCAAGAAGGGCAAAATACCCAGGGGTAACAGAACGGAGCGGGAACGACAGGCGGTCGGTCTCGCGAACGGCTGCGGGCTGTCCTTCCAGAACGATGTGCGCCGGCCAGTTATTCCCCGTCAGAGGAACGCCCCAGGCGAAGGCGGCATTCGTCACGCCGGGCAGCGCGGTTACCCGGTCCAGCGCGCGTTCGTGAAAGTCGGCCCATTTTCCTTGGACCGCCGTGACGCTCATGGTAAGGATGTGGTCGACGCGATAGCCGGTTTGTACCTTCGAGACGTTGCTCATGGTCCGAATCAAGAGGCCCGCCCCTACCAGCAAAGCAAGAGTCAACGCGGTTTGGACCGTCGTTACGCCGCGAAGCAGACGCCGTTCGGCGGGGCCGGAGCTGCTCTTCGGCCCGGCGCGTTTGAGCACCTCGATGGGGTCGAGCCCGGAGGCGCGGAGAGCGGGAATGACTCCGGCCAGGAGCGCGGCGGCGGCTGCAATGCACGGACCCCAGGCGAGGACAGGCCATCCGGTGGTGACGCTATCCAGGCGCGGCACCGCATGGATTGCGATGAGCTTGAACACGCGGACCGCCGCGAATGCGAGCGCAATTCCGCCGAAGGCGCCCAGAAGGGCCAGCAGCAGGCTTTCGGTGGAGATTTGGCGAAAGAGCACGGAGCGGCTGACTCCAAGCGCGGTACGGATCGCATACTCCTGCTGGCGCTGCAAACCTCGAACCAGCAGGAGGGCGGCAACGTTTCCGCAGGCGATCAGAAGCACCAGGGCGGCCGCGCCGAGAAGAGGCAGAAGAATGCGCCGTCCGTCGCTGTTCAGCTCTTCACTGAGAGGCTCCATCCGGGCTCGGATTCCCTCAAAATCGCGCTCGGATTTAGCCTGGCTGGCCACCAGCACCGATAGCTCGCTCTGCGCCTGCTTCCAGGACACGCCATCCCTTAAGCGGGCTACCACATCCCAGTCCGGCTGTTTCAAGTGCTGCGGATCGGGGGCGAAAGGCAGCCAGAAATCCACTGCGGCGTTGACATTGTAGTTGGGTTCCTGGGCGTTGGCGGGCGACGGCAGAAAGCGTACGTTGGGGGGCATTACGCCGACGATGGTGAGCGGCGTGTCGCGCCGGCTCATGCGCAGAGTTTTCCCCACGATATTGGGGTCTCCGTCGAACTTGCGCTTCCAAAACTCGTAGCCGATCAGAATGACCGGCGGCGCCTTCGGCGTGGCGTCCGATTCGGTGAAAACGCGCCCCATCATGGGGTGGAGACCGGTGAGGGAGAAATAATCCCTTGTGACCCACAGGCCTTCCATCGATTCACTGCCGTCGTTTTGGATCAGATAGTTGAACGTCCAGGAGTATGCGGCAACGGAAGCTAGCGATGTCGCCTCTTCTTTCCACTGGAGCCATTGCTGCGCAGGCCACGCGCGCGACTGGCCCACCGGTTGGCCATCCGCGCGGACCGGCTGGATGAGCGCGATCTGTTGGGGCTGCCGGTACGGAGGCGGGGTGAGCAGTACGCCCTGTATGAGGCTGAACACCGCGGCCGTTGCGCCGATTCCGAGAGCGAGTGTCAGTACAGCCACCAAAGTAAAGCCGGGCTGCTTCCGTAGCATACGCGCCGCCAAGCGAAAGTCCTGGAGCATTCCGATCCTCCGATCTACTTCACCACGCGCTTAGACGAATGCGAACTCGTTGCGGTTAGCGAACTCTTCCTCATGGCGTTGGCTACACTGAATCCGATGGACGCCGAAACCGCCGCCGGGCTAGTTGAATTGCTGGAGCGGCATGGCCTGGAGATTTATGTGGACGGAGGCTGGGCCGTGGACGCGCTCCTGGGGCGCCAAACCCGGCCTCACGACGATCTGGATATCGCCTTGCCGCATGAACAAGTGCCCGCGTTGCGGGCCTTGCTCGCCGCGCGCGGATTCGCCGAGCAGTTCCGGGACGATACCTGGGAATGCAACTTTGTTCTGGCGGATGGGCGTGGTTCGCGGCTGGATGTGCATTCCTACACGCTCGATGCCGCCGGGAATCCCACTTATGGGGTGCCCTACAACAGCCGGCATCTCACCGGCCGGGGAATGATCAACGGCCGGCCGGTTCGCTGCATGCCGGCGGATTGGCTGGTGAACTTTCACACCGGGTACGAGCTGGACGCCAACGATTATCACGACGTCCGGCTGCTTTGCGAACGATTTGAGATCGCGCTCCCGGGCGAGTACGAAAAATTCGCCGGGTAAAATCCCATAGCGCAATCACTCCAGCCCCGGCAGCATCTCGCCGGAGTGACGCCGTTCCAGATCCAACAGCAACTGCTTGGCGGCCATTCCTCCGCCATATCCGGTCAGCTTCCCGTTGCTGCCGATGACCCGATGGCAGGGAATCACGATCGAAATCGGATTCGAGCCATTGGCGAGACCCACCGCGCGCGAGGCCGCCGGATTCCCGATGCGGCGGGCCAGTTCTCCGTAAGAAATCGTCCGCCCATAGGGGATTTCGCACAGAGCTTTCCAGACTTTGAGCTGGAAGGGCGTGCCCCGCGGTTGCAATTCCAGTTCGAAATCGAATCGCTCGCCGGCGAAGTATGCCTTCAATTGGCGGACGGCGTCTCGAAAAGGGCGGTTGTCTTCGATCCAATCCCCGTCCGGCGCACGCGGCGTTCTCCCCTGGACAAAGTGGATCAGGCGCAGCCCTTCTTCATCGCCTGCCAGAAGCAGAGGCCCGGCCGGGCTATCGATATGGGTATATTTCATGCTTCCCCTTGCCAAAGCTGCATGGCCGCGTAGGCCCGCCACGGACGCCAGCGGCTTGAGAGTTCTTCCAGTTCTTTCGCGGTTTTCACTCCGGATGCGCGAAGCAATCCGAGGTCCGATGCCGGGAACGCGTCGGGTTCGCCGAGCGCGCGCATGGCGATGTATTGCACAGTCCAATCCCCAACTCCGGGAACGGCCCGCAGCCTTCTCAAAAAACCTTCGGAGCCGGTAGCCTTGGTAAAGTCGAGTTCGCCGTTTGCGACGGCCAGCGCAAGCTGCCGGATGGTATTGGCGCGGGATCGCGTAAGCCCGGCGGACGTGAGGTCCGCTTCGGCAAGCACGCGGGGCGTTGGAAATATGTGTGTGAGGCCGCCGCCGAATTCGACCGGCCTTCCAAAGGCGCGCACAATCCGCCCCGCGAGTGTGGTTGCGCCCTTCACGGTAACCTGCTGGCCGAGAATCGCGCGGACGGAGAGTTCGAAGCCATCCCAAGCCCCGGGAACGCGTAGTCCCGGACGATGGTGTAAACGCCCGGCCATGGCGGCGTCTCGCTGAAGCACGGAAGCGATGCTCGCGGGCTCGGCTTGAAGGTCGAACATCCGGCGGGTGCGCTCGACGATCAGCATGAGGTGCCGCACGTCGGGGAAATCCACCATCAACTCGATGGCGTTCCTGGCCCGCGCGAGTTTCGCTTCGATTTGCCCGGCATGTTCTCCAAAAGAGATGACACGGCGGTAGGATTCGCCGTCCACTTGTTCCACCCCGGGAATTGCTCTCGGCGCGAGGAAATTCAACAAGCCGCGCCAGTCGAACGGCGGACGGAATAGCAGGCGAAACGCGTACCGCCCCGTCGGGCGCAAGGGAACGGTCCGAGCCAGACGGCGGATCTCCGAGGGCGTGCGTTGATACAGCTTCCGGAAACTGGCGTTGAAACGCCGGACGCTGCCGAAGCCGGACGCCATCGCCACTTGCGTGAAAGGTAAGTTTGTTTCGTCGATCAGGGTCTTGGCAAAATGAATGCGCCGCGTCTGGACCACCGCGACCGGCGACGCTCCCAGATGTTGTAGAAACAACCGGCGCAGTTGGCGGGCACCCAGGCCGAGATGGGCGGCCAGATCTTCAATCGACTCCTCCGCCAGTCCAAGCTCTCCAATTAACCGCAGCGCACGCGACACCGAAATTGACGTTCCCAGCCATGCCGGGGCTCCGGGCGAGGTTTCGGGGCGGCAGCGCAGGCACGGCCGGAAACCCGATTCCGCAGCCGCCGCGGCCGTGGGGAAATAAAGAACGTTGCGTTCGCGCGGAGACGGAGCGGGGCATACCGGGCGGCAGTAAATCCCCGTGGTAACCACGGCAATGAAGAAGCGGCCGTCAAACCGGGGATCGCGGGAGCGCCGCGCCGCCTCGCAAACTGTGGGATCCAGGTCCATGCCAATCGCTACCCTTTGTGAGTATAGGGAATCCATCGCCTGGCGACTAGCCGTTTTCGGACATGGTTGTCCTGCTCTCCGGAGGCGTATGAGCCCGCGATCCCGCTATAATCTCCACTTGCAGAAAACATCGGATACACCTGAAAGCTCCGGGCGTCTCGTCCGCTCGCTTGGCCTGAAAGAGCTCATCCTCATCGGCATCATCATGGTGCAGCCGACTGCGCCAATGCCTCCCTTCGGCGCATTCTTCGAAAAAGGGCAGGGGCACGTCATCACCACGGTGCTGATCGCCATGGTCGCGATGCTGTTCACCGCCATCAGCTATGGGCGTATGGCGCGCGTATATCCGAGTGCGGGCTCGGCCTATTCCTACGTCGCGCAGGAAATCCACCCGGGGCTTGGCTTCGCCACCGGTTGGAGCATGCTGATGGATTACATGATCAACCCGCTCATCTGTATCATCTGGGGGAGCCGGCAATCCTCCATTTATCTGATTCCCGCGATTCCGTACGCGGTGTGGGCGGTGTTCTACACCTTGGTGTTCACCTGGGCGAATCTGCGCAAGGTGAGAACGACCGCGCGCATCAACGCGATTATGGCGGGCGCGATGGGGGTGGTGATCGCCTGGATGCTGGTGGCCACGGTCCGCTGGGTTTTGGGACAGCCTTCTCTCGATGCTGCATTTTTTGGACATCCCTTCTACGATCCGAAGCATTTCTCGTGGGAGCAGCTTCGCGGCGGCGCATCGCTGGCGGTGCTGACGTATATCGGGTTCGACGGGATCTCCACACTGTCGGAAGAGGCGAGAAATCCGCGGAAAAACATTCTTTACGCGATGGTATTCACATGCCTGATCATCGGCGGCCTTTCGGCCATCGAGGTCTATGCGGGGCAATTGGTGTGGCCCGTCGGAAAGGCGTTCACGAGCGTCGAGACCGCGTACACCGATGTGGCGAACGTGGTGGGAGGCGTGGCGCTGGCGCAGGCGATTTCCATTACGCTGTTGCTCGCGAATTTCGGATCGGGATCGGGCGCGCAACTCGCCGGCGCGCGTTTGCTGTACGGGATGGGCAAGAGCGGCGCGCTGCCGGAAAGCTTTTTCGGCGCGGTCAGCCGCAAGACCGGCGTGCCTGCCAAGAATGTAATCCTGGTTGGCGCCATCGCGCTGGCGGGCTGCTTCCTGATTACCTACGAACAGGGCGCGGAGCTCTTGAATTTCGGTGCGCTGATCGGCTTTGCGGGCGTGAACCTGTCGGCGTTCCTGCACTACTATGTGCGCGCCGAAAAGAAGCGGGTGACGCACCTGGTTCCGCCGCTGCTGGGCTTCGTGATTTGCCTGGGCCTGTGGTGGTATCTGGGAACGACGGCGAAAATTCTCGGCTTCATTTGGCTGCTTTGCGGGTTGATCTATGGCTACTGGAAGACCAATGGATTCCGGAAGAGCCTGAATTTCGAAATTCCGCCGGAATAAAGATCTCGTGAATGTTCTCGAATTCACGGCTGTAGTCTGGGTGGTTTCCGCACTGGCCGGATTTTTGGGCGCGCTCACCGGGCTGGGCGGGGGCGTCGTGATTACGCCGGCGTTGACTTTGCTGCTGGGCGTGGACATCCGCTACGCCATCGGCGCGGCGCTGATCTCGGTGATCGCAACATCCTCCGGCGCGGCGGCCGCCTACGTGCGCGAGGGCTATTCGAATATCCGCATCGGGATGCTGCTGGAGGTGGCGACCACGCTGGGGGCGGTGGCTGGAGCGGCGCTGGCCACGCAGATTCCGACCTCGGTGCTGGCGATCATCTTCGGAGTCATCCTGATGTATTCGGCGTACGCATCGAGCCGTCCACGCCGCCCGGAAGATATCGCCCACGAGTCCGATCCGCTGGCCGAGCGTCTGCAATTGAACGGATCGTTTCCTACGCCTGACGGCGGCGTTCGCCATTATCTTGTGCGGCGCGTGAAGGCCGGATTCGTCCTGATGTTCGGAGCGGGCACAATCGGCGGACTGCTCGGCATTGGGTCGGGGGCATTTAAGGTGATTGCCATGGACCAGGCGATGAAGATTCCCTTCAAGGTTTCCACGACTACGAGTAACTTCATGATTGGGGTCACCGCGGCGGCCAGTGCGGGCGTCTATCTGAGCCGGGGCTACGTTGAGCCGGCGCTCGCGATGCCGGTGATGCTCGGAGTGCTGGCTGGCTCTTGGGTGGGCTCGCGCCGCCTGGCGGACGCGAATCCTAAGGCTTTGCGTATCCTTTTTGCCGTGGTTGTGGCCGCGATGGCGTTGCAGATGATTTATGGCGGCCTGCGGGGGCAAATCTAGCGTGCAACCCGGCTTCCCCGATAAATCGCACCCCGAGGTACGGCTTGAGGAATTACTCGGCACGCTATTGCGGCTTGGGGTGTTTCTGGCCGCCAGCGTGGTGACTGTGGGCGCGGTGCTCTACCTGCTGCGCCACGGGATGGAGCCGCGCGGGTTCCGCGTATTTCACAGCGAGCCGGAAGAGTTCCGCACCATTCCCGGTGTCCTCCGGTCAGTGAGCCAGTGGAGCGGACGCGGCATCATTCAACTCGGGCTGCTTTGCCTGGTGGCGACACCGGTGGCGCGAGTGGTTTTCGCCATGGTTGGATTCGCCACGTTGCGCGATCGCACCTATGTCGTGATTTGCCTGATTGTGCTGCTGGTGCTGCTGCTAAGTCTCTTTGGAAGCGCGCGGATTGGGTGATGCGCCGGCCTGCTACGGCAGAGAAAACGCCACCAGCGAATCATCTTGCGGCGAGCCAACGCCCTCGAATCCGCCGGCGGCGATCACCACGTACTGCTTGCCTTTCGCGGTGCGATACGTCATTGGAGTAGCGCGCGCTCCCGTGGGAAGCTTGGCTTTCCAGACTTCCGCGCCTGTCTGCACTTCGAAGGCACGAAAATAGCCATCAAAGGTAGCGCCGATGAACGCCAGTCCACCGCCAGTGACGATGGCTCCGCCCAGCGAGGGCGATCCGAATTTTTCGGCGCCCGGCTTTCCTTCCAGCCACGGAAGGACGCCTAACGGTGTCTCCCATTTCTTCTCGCCGGAGTTCACGTCGATGGCCGTCAGAGTGCCCCATGGCGGCGCGTTGCAGGGTATTTTCTTCGGATTGAGCAGGAATGTCCGCGCCAGACCGTATGGCGTGCCTCTCTGACGCGCATACTCATAACCGGGCTTGGTATTCTCCTCGGCATCGAACTTGTCTCGCGGGATCAAATAAATAATGGCCGCGAGGCGGTTCGTCGGAATGATCAGCAGGTGGTTCTCCGGATCGAACGAGGCGCCGCCCCAGGCCATGCCCCCAATATTTCCGGGAAAAACGATCGAACCCTGCACGCTAGGCGGCGTAAAGATTCCCTCGGCACGTTTGCCCTCGAAGAAATCCTCACACCATTTCCGGTCTTCTTCGGTTGCGCCCCACACGTCCGATTTCGAGAGTTGCTGGGGGACCAGGGGCTTGGGAAGAACGGGGAACGGCTGCGTGGGCGACGCCTTCTCTCCGGGCACATCGCTCGCAGGCGCAGGCCGCTCTTCGACGCCAAAAAGCGGCTTGCCCGTCTCGCGGTTCAACAGGAAGAGGTTCCCGGTTTTCGAGCCAACGGCAATCGCCGGGATACGCTTTCCGTCATGAACCCAGGTGAAGAGGGTGGGCTGCGAAGCTACATCGTAATCCCAAAGGTCGTGATGCACGGTTTGAAAGTGCCAGGCAATCTTGCCTGTTTCGGCGTGCAGGGCCACCAGGGAATTGGCATAGAGGTTGTCCCCGAGGCGTTCTCCGCCATAATAGTCCGGGCTTGCGCTCCCGGTCGGCAGGAAAACAAGTTTGCGCTCGGGATCGACGGAAATGATCGACCATGTGTTCGCGGCGCCGGTCTTCCCGCCCGGCATGGGGTCGAACGTCCAGACCAGTTTGCCGGTCCGCGCGTCAAATGCGCGCACTTCGCCGCTTGCCGCATCCGTCCGGTTGTTGTCGGCAATACCCGAACCGGTGATTACCAGATCGCCGATGACCGCGGGCGGAGAAGTTTCCTCGTATTCCGATTTGGAGTGCGGCGCGTTGCGAAGCCCTTCCGCCAGGTTTACGAAGCCTCCTTTACCGAAGCCGTCGATTAATTTGCCCGTTGCTGCGTCGACGGCGAATAGCCGCGCGTCAATGGTCGCAACGAAGAGACGCCGGTGTCCGGTTTTAGAATCGACCCAGGCCGCAGCGCCCCGATTGGCGAAATCTCCGAAGCCGGCGTTAATCGTCGAATGCGGATCGAAGGACCATTTTTCCGCGCCCGTATCGGGATCGACGGCCAGAATCCGGCCGAAGGCGGTGGTGACATAGAGCGTGCCATCGATGAAGAGCGGGGTACATTCGAAGGCCGACTTCCTTCCGCCGTGGCCTTTCGGATCGTACATGTCCTTGGTGTGGAGCGTCCAGGCGACCTTCAGGTGCTGCACATTTTTGAGATTGATCTCCGCGAGCGGCGAATACTTGGTGCCCCCGGCGTCATGCCCGTAGACGGGCCAGCCGGAGTCCTCGCTCCGGGAGGCTCCGGAGACGCAGAGGGCGAATCCGAGAAGAAAGGCTAACGTCCGCATGATTCAAGTTTCTTGCTCGGCGGATCATTTGCGCAAGAAACCAGGTACGGGCGGGCTCAACTCCGGGACCACCGGGCTATCACGGCGAACCTGTCCTGGGCGCCGCTGAAATTTGCCCCGGAGAAAAACGGCGCGTCCATGTGAGGGTCCGGTTGTCCTTCAGAATCACCCGGTATTCGCCATGAAACCAGGGCTGCATCTCACGAATGCCATCGAGGTTCACAATCTGCGACCGGTTAATCCGGATGAACCGTTCGGGATCGAGTTGCGCCGCGAAGGATTCCAGCGTTCCGCGGATTGTATATACCTGCCCGTCCACATGAATGTTCAGATAGTTTCGCGCGGATTCGACGGACGTGATCGCTGCGGGAGCAACGAACACCGATTTTTCGCCCAGGTCGAGCAGCAGATGCGCGGGGTAGCGCGCTTGCGGCACTAAATTGCGAAGCAGGCTCTCGAGTTGCGGATGGATACCGGACGCGCGTTCTTGCTCGATACGCCGGCGCGCCCGGTCGAGGACGGTCTCAAAGCGAGCGCGCTCGACCGGCTTCAGCAGATAGTCGAGCGCGTGAACTTCAAACGCCCGCAGAGCATAATGATCGTGCGCGGTAACGAAGATAAAATGCACGTCCTCACCGGGCGGCAGCGCGCGGATCACGTCGAATCCTTCTCCATCGGGCATCTGGACATCCAGAAACACAAGGTCGGGGCGATGTTCCCGAATCGCGGTGATGGTTGCGGCGACAGTTCCGGATTCCGCGCATATTGCGACCCCGGGAGCTTCTGAAAGAAAGCGCAGCAGTTTGCGGCGGGCCGGCGGCTCGTCGTCGGCGACCAGCACTGTTAAGGGAGGCATCGGTTATGCGGTATGAAACGGCACCTTCACTGTAACCAGCAGGCCGCCCTCGGGGCCGTTCTCGAAATGGAGGCTCTGGCCCTTGCCGTAGAGGCGGCTCAACCGCTCGGCGGTATTTGAAAGACCGATGCCCTGGCCCCGCAGCGGGCTGCGCCCTTCCTGGATTCCTCGCCCGCGATCGCGGACTTGCAGCCAGAGCGAGCCGTTTGTGCGCCGGGCGGTGACCGCGACGTCCACCCGGGATGTCTCAGGGTCGATGCCGTGGCGAAGTGAGTTCTCCACCAGCGGCTGGAGAATCAGTTGAGGCACCAGCGCGGCTTTCGCGCCGTCGTCCACGTCGATCGAGACGGAAAGGCGGTCTTCGAAGCGGGCGCGCATCACATTCAGGTATAGATCGAGGATTCGAAGCTCGTCTTCGAGCGGAACCTCCTGCGCCTGCGAGGAATGTAGCGTAAGGCGGAGAAAATCGCTCAGGCGCGCGATCATTTCGTCGGCGGCGCGAACGTCTTCATACATGATCGAGGAAACGGTGTTCAGTGCGTTGAAAATGAAATGCGGCTGAAGCTGAAGGCGGAGGTTCTGAAGCTGCGCCTGCGCCAGCCTGTTTTCCAACTGCGCCGTTTCGAGCTCCCGCCGATGGGCCGCGCGGTATTGATCCAGCAGTTGCACCAGGCTCAGAACCACCACGTAGACGATGAGCTGAAAACAATATTCCATGAAATACCGCACTGGCATTCTTCCGTAATCGTACGGGCCCATGCCCACCAGCGGAAAAATGAGATGGCGCGAGACAGCCATCATCGTCGTATGAATAAAAGCGAACGCCGTGGCGATTGCCCAGTGCAGGGCGGAGGAGCGAATCCAGTGAGCGCGGTCGAAGGGGAATCTTCGAACAACCCCAATGAGCAGGGGAAGCAGCACGAAGAGGGCATAAGCCCCGGTGACTTCCTCGATGAATGGAGTCATCGGAGAGACCGGGGTATCCCGAGTGACGAAATCGAGATACTTATAGCCAAACAGCAGCAGGCACGCCGCATTGCAGACAAGAAACAGCTTCAGCAGGAAGCGTCCGTGGGACTGCATACGTTCAGTTTAGGATGGAGCGGGCCCGGGCGCGCGCGTCAGGCCGTCCACCGCGCCGAACACTTTCATCATTTCGCCATGTGCGATCACCGTACCGGGATCGCGCTGGAATGCCTCGTAGTACCGGCGCTGGAACTCGTCGCCCGTTTCGGACGCGGTCAGGAGTCCGCGGGCCCTGGCGATCAGCCGGTCCGCTTCGGCCGGGGAGACGGGTTCTTCGGCGTCCAACGCCTCGTCGATGACGACAACCAACTGCGACAGCTCGCGCAGCCAGGCGAACGCCGGATCGTTGAGGACCAATTCCAGCAAGTGGCCGGAAGAGTGAATCTTGCTGACGTCGTGCTCGTAGGCGGCGCGCTCGGAATCCAGTAATTTTTTGTGCAAATGCAGCAGCCCGTCGCGCAAGGCCGAGAGCCGCGAGGCCGCGGGAGAATTCATACGCTCATGATAGCGTCGCGGCGGGCGGCATAGCGGAGATCGCCGCGGAATCTCCCAGACGCTCTGGCTAAGGGTGTATACCGGCGTGCCAGGCCGCGAGCCAGGCTCTAAATGAAGTCATTTTAATATCAACTTAAGGGCTCTTTCATTTAGACGGCTCATGATGAAAGCGTAGTTGTTCCTAGCTCTAGTCCAAGGAGATTTGAAAAGAAAATGAAGAAGCTGATGACCCTTATGCTCGGCTTGTCGTTCCTGGCCGGTACTGTCTCGGTGTTTGCGCAGGACGCCCCGCCGGCGAAGACCAAGAAGCATAAAAAAGAGAAGAAGAGCAAGAAGTCCAAGATGGACGACACGAAGAAAGGCTAATCTTTCTTCGACGCGAAAGCGTCATTTTTGCGACATTCGTAAGCCGCGCGTTTTGACCCGTCCGGGTTGCTCGCGCGGCTTACCTTTTGCGCCCGATTCCCCATCGGTGACGCCGTTTGATTTTCCCCTACCCTCCGTCGCATTCTTAAATAACACGTCTCCGATCCCATGATCCTCTCTTCGCCCGGATATCTGGCGTTTTTGGTAGCCGTCTACCTGTTGTTTTGGCTATGCCGGGCCAACCGCCTGGCGTGCCTCGGGCTGATTCTGCTGGCGAATTACTTCTTCTACGCGAAATGGTCGCTGGTGTACCTGGGGATCATTCCGGTGGCGTCGTCGTTGGACTTCTGCATCGCCATCGCGCTGGAACGGGCGAAACACCCGTTCGTCCGCCGCGCCCTGGTGACGGCCAGCGTGTTCATGAACATCGTGTTAATCGCCTCGGCGCGCTATGTGCCACTGCTTCTGGGGCTGGCGGGCGCCGCGACGCACGCCGGCTGGACGCTGCCGCTGAGCCTGTCGTTCTACGGATTCCAGGCGATGACGTACACGATCGATGTCTACCGCCGTGACGCCAGGGCCACGCGCAGTCTGCTGGCTTACCTTGCCACGGTCAGCTTCTTCCCCACCACGCTCGCCGGGCCTATTACCCGGCCCGCGGCCCTGCTGCCGCAGTGGGAGAAGAACCGTAGTTTGGCTCCCGAAGAGGGAGGCCGCGCCCTGTTTCTGATCGGGGTCGGCCTGATGAAGAAGTTCCTGATTGCCGACTATCTGGCCGAGCACCTGATCAATCGCGTTTTTGATCTGCCCAAGCTGTACTCCGGAAGCGAAGTTCTGGTCGGAGTTTACGCTTATGCGTTTCAAATTTATTACGACTTCTCCGGCTATACGGACATCGCTCTCGGGTCGGCCCTGCTGCTTGGCATACGCCTGCCGGTGAATTTCAACCAGCCCTACCTGGCGGAAAACATCGCGGATTTCTGGCGGCGCTGGCATATCTCCCTCTCCAACTGGCTGCGCGATTACCTCTATTTTTCGCTGCCCGGCAAGCGGACGCGCGCGATGCCCTATCTGAACCTGATCGTCACGTTCGCCATTGGAGGCATCTGGCACGGCGCGAACTGGAACTTTGGCGTATGGGGACTGATTCACGGTGTTGGGCTCGCCGTGACGCGCGGCTGGCAGGCGGTACGCGGGAAGAAGAAGCCCTCAGCGAACCTCGCGCTGCGCACGATGCGCATTCTCGCCGCCTTTCATTTTGTCGTGTTGTCCTGGATCTTCTTCCGCGCGTCCAGTATAGCGACCGCGCGGGATATCCTTTCCCAGATTTTCTCCGGTACGGTGGAGTGGTCCAACATTACTCCGGAATTCGTGGTCGTTTTTTCGTTTGCCGTGGCGGGCCACTACATTCCGAAGCGTTGGTATGAGCGGTCCCAGCAAGCTTTCGTCGCCGTGCCATTCTATGCCCAGGCCGCGGCGCTGGTGTTGCTGGCGCTGGCCATTCAATATGTTGCCGGCACGGGCGCCGCGCCATTTATCTATTCGAAGTTCTGAACGCCATGGCCCTTCCAAAGAAAACCAGCCTGGCAATTCTCACCTTCGGCGTTATGACCGCGGGCCTGGGGTACGCTCCCGGACCGCCGTGGCTTCGTCTGCGCGAAACGGTGCTGACCCAGGTTCTCCATTTCGGGCCGGAGGCTGCGCCGCCCGCTCCGGTGGCTGCTCCCAGCCCGGCCTCTGCCGCTCCGGAGAGCCGCCGGGTTCTTGCCAGGACGCCGTTGGAACAGCGTGATGCCCGGCAGATTCTGGACCCGGCGGGCATCATGTCGCACTTCTATGAATCCCTGGCCCGGACGGAGCGGAAGGAGCCGCGCGCCGTGACTCAGGTCCTGCATTACGGCGATTCGCCTGTCACCGCCGATTCGATCACGGCCGATGCGCGGGCTATTCTCCAACAGCGATTTGGCGATGCCGGCCACGGCTTTGTCCTCATGGCGAAGCCCTGGGCCTGGTACGGTCATCGCGGCGTGGGCCTGCGCGGAAGCGGGTGGCGCATCGCGGCGGCAACTCAATCGCGAGCCAAGGACGGTTTCCACGGACTGGGAGGCGTCAGTTTTGAAGGAGGGGTTGGCGCATCCTCGACCATCTCGCTCCCCGATAACCGGCATACCGGAATGGAGGTCCAGTTCCTGCAACAGCCGGGCGGAGGCGCATTCCACCTGGAGGGGAACGCGGGGCCAATTGGAGACGTCAGTACGGACGGAGAAACGGAAGCGCCCGGGTTCGCTTCCTTCGGTCTCCCATCGGGTACCGGCAGGGTCACGTTAAGCGTCACGGCCGGCACGGTTCGCCTGTTCGGCTGGAGCTTCGAGAAGAAGGGGCCCGGAGTGATTTATCATAGTCTTGGGCTCAATGGAGCCCAGGTGCAGGCGGTACTTTGGTATTTCAATGCCGGTCAGTGGACCATCGAGCTTCGGCATATGCATCCGGACCTGGTGGTCATCAACTACGGAACGAATGAAAGCGTCTTTCCCGAGTACATTGAACGCCAATATCCGGGTGAATTGCGAAAATTGATCGAGCGTGTCAAAACAGCTCTGCCGGAGTCGTCGGTCCTCGTGATGAGTCCCATGGACCGGGGGGAACGCGACTCTTCGGGCGACATTGTGACGATGCCGATCCTGCCGCGCATCGTCGACATCCAGCGCAAGGTCGCCGTGGACGAAGGTTGCGCCTTTTTCGATACCTTTGACGCCATGGGTGGCGCCGGAACGATGGCGCGCTGGTATGAATCTCAACCGCGCATGGTGAGCGCCGATTTTACCCATCCACTTCCCGGCGGAGCGGCGCTGGTGGGCCGCTTGCTGGACGATGCCCTGATGCGCGGTTACGCGCGCTTTCGCGCCGGCACGATAGGAGTGCAGTAGCGCATGCCAGGGAAAGCCGCGGCGCTCATTCGTTCACTGGCGATCCTGCTTTCGCTCTCCGTAGTTTCCTATGCTTCCGCGGCGGCCCGGAAACACACGGCCCGGAAAGGGGCGGCAAAGAAAAAGGCGGCTTCGAAGCCGGCGTCCAAGCATACTGCGCGGAGATCCGCGGCCAAACGCGGGACTTCTACCAGGGCATCCCGTTCCAGGGCATCCAGGCGTTATCGGGCCGCACCGGTTGTGTTTCACCAGGCGGCGTTGCAGGAGGTTACCGCCGACATGCGTGCCCCGAGCGATAGTTTTGTGAATGCCCGCGCCCTGGTGCCTTTTTTTGAGCAGCTTTACCGCTCCTCGGAAGACAAAACTCCGATCCACATTCTGCAATACGGAGATTCGCACACTGCTTCGGACGACTGGGCGAACGCCATGCGCCAGAACCTGCAGGCGAAGTTCGGAACAGGCGGTCCCGGGTTTGCGCTCGCGGGACGGCCCTTCCGCGGATACCGCCGGTTCGATTTCAGCGGCAACAATTCGGCCGGGTGGGTGACGGATGGGACCGTGGGCCGGCAGACCGACGGACGCTACGGATTGGGCGGCGTCAGCCTGACAGCAAACGCCGCGGGTGAGACAGTGACCGCGGACACAGAGGGAGATGTATTGAAACTCTGCTATCTGCAGCAGCCTGGCGGCGGTGGATTGGAAATCGAGGAGGATGGCGTATCGATCGGCACCCTCTCCACGGACGGCGAGCTCGAGGCGGGATTTTTCACCCATCGCCCCACTCCCGGACCGCACCATTACGTCGTGCGGACTCTTTCCTCCGACCCGGTGCGCCTGTTCGGCTGGATTTCGGAGCGCGACACCGGGGTCACTTATGAGACTTTGGGGATTAACGGGGCGCAAGCCAGCATGCTGGCTGCTTGGGACGCGAATATTCTGCAGGCAGCCGTGGCGGAGCGGGACCCGGCGTTGATTGTCATGGCCTACGGAACCAACGAAGCGTTGAGTCCGAACTGGGATCCGGTGGAGTACGAGAAGGCCCTGCGGACGGTAATCGGGCGGTTCCGGGCGGCAGCGCCGGCGGCCACGATCGTTCTGGTAGGTCCTCCCGACTGTTTCTTGAGGACTCGCCACGGATTACGGATCTTCCCGCACATGGAAGACGTGATTCGCGTGGAAAAGACGGTGGCCCGCGAGACGAATTCCGCTTTCTGGGACTGGCGCGGGCGTATGGGCGGCCCCGGCTCCAAGAAACTCTGGGTCAGCGCCGGGCTTTCGCAGGGCGATTATGTGCACCTCACCCCCTCCGGCTATCAGATGCTGGGTAACACTCTGTTCGCCGATCTGATGGAGGAGTACCAGCGCTTTCTTTCGGTTCGCATAGCCGAGTTGACGACCGGCGTTGCGGCGGCCGGCTTCTAGGCCAATCGGAAAAAAGTAAAGCAACCGAAAAATGAATCGTAGAGAGAAAATCATTCAAATTGTAAAGCAGGTTTCCGGCAAACCAACCGTGCCGGATGCCGATGAATCCCTGTTCGAGTCGGGGTACCTGGATTCGTTTGCGCTCACCGATATGGTGTCGGCGCTTGAGAAAGAATTCCAGGTGCAGGTGCCGGACTCGGATCTTACGCCACGCAAATTCGAGTCGGTGGAGCGGATCGAGAACTACCTGGAAAGCAGGACCTGAGGGCGTGGCGTTTCTGAACGCTCCCGGCGCTTATCTGCCGGGGCGAATCGTAGGGAATCAGCCCATGGCGGACGCGCTGGGCGTAACGCCGGAATGGATCTACGGGGTTTCCGGTATCGAAGAGCGGCGCTACGCGGAGGCGGGCGAGACGGTTGCCTCCATGGCAGTGGCGGCCGCGAGAGACTGCCTCGCACGCGCGGGAATGAAGGCGAACGAGATCGGAATGGTGCTTGTCGCCTCCGGTTCTTCCGAGCGCCGTTTCCCCGGACCCGCCGCTACGGTCGCCTCGGGCTTGGGTCTTGCCGGCGCCGCCGCGCTCGATCTTCCCATGGCCAGCGCCGGGTCGCTCTTCGCGCTGTCCCTTGCTTCCCATTTGACGGAAAAATACCGGAACGTGCTCGTCATCGGCGCGGAGAAGATGTCCGCGATCGTCCGCCATGAGCCGCTCGACCGCAACGTGGATATTCTTTTCGGCGACGGGGCGGGCGCGTGCGTGGTGAGCGCCGGGGCGGGGAAGGCGCGGATTATCGATTCCCTGATTGAGACGGATGGAGCATTTGCCGAAGACCTGAAGCTGGAATTCGGACAGCCTCTGGATATGAATGGCCGGTCGGTGATCATGCAGGCCTCGCGCAAAGTGCCTCGGGCGATTCTCGCGCTGTTGCGGCGAAATAACGTGGACCCCGCGGACGTAGAGGTCTTTCTGATGCACCAGGCGAACCAGAATCTGATCGACCGCGTGGCGAGGGGCATTGGCGTTTCGCCGTCGAAGTTCTATTCGAACATCGCGCACTATGGGAACACCTCGTCGGCATCCATGCTCATCGCCGCCGCGGAATGGTGGGCCGCATCCGGCGGGCCGAAGCCCGGTGTTCCAATCTGCTTCGCGGCCTTCGGCGCAGGCTTTCAATGGGGCGCCGTACTGGCGTCCGGGGTTTGAGTCTATTGGCGCGTTAGTTGTAAATTTACGATCTGGAAATGCATGTCCCTGGGATCGTTCGGCGCCAGTACGCGAGAGGCATCCGAATCGATCCGAAAACGATGCAATCCCGGTGAGAGCTTTAAATTGCGGACAACTTCCGTTCCGCTCGAATTGGCTTGAATGTCCCCCGAGCCGAGATCGCCGCTGAAGTGAAAGGTCGATGTTTGGGCTTCTCCGGTGCGCAGGGTCATCCGCAGCGTATAGAACGCCGTCCGCGGGTTGGGATTGAGGATCTGGATTTCGCCGTCCTGTTTGCACCATCGCCAGTTGATATCGGGATGGGCCTCCAGGATGGAGCAACCGGGAAATCCGGTTTTCACCGGCAGCATCAGCGACGCATCGCGGCGGCGTTTTTGTTCTTCGCCCGAGAGCCCGATCAGCTCCGCCGGTTGATAATTCGCAATCGGAAAGAACGAAAAGCGCTTGTCCGCACTGACGAGCGGGTTGATCTGAAGAAGCTCCCGCAACTGACCGATGATGGCGCGCGCTCCGTCCGGATAGCCATAGCTGTCGATCCAGACCCCGCTGAATCCGGCCAATTTCAAAGAAGGAAGCAGGTCCTTCGGTGGGAGATTTGCCTCGCGCTGCTGCCACTCGGCGGCCGGACGGCCTTTGGTGGTGCCGTAGCTCCAGCGGAGACTTTTGGAGTAGAGATAGCCGCGTACCGGGTCATAGTCCGACATCTTCAAGAGAGGGCCATGTTCGGGGTAAGGCATATAGGGGAGCTGATAAATCATCGCTCCCGGCGCCATCGCGGACTCGATGTTCCGCACAAAGTTCTGATCGCTTTGAAAGGAGGAGACGTGCTCGGCAGCTGGATACATGCGCAGATCCGGCGTCAGGTCCCAAATGCCCGCGAGCAGCAGCAGGGCTGCCGCAAAATTGAAGAGCAGGCGTTTGTTCCGCGTCCCGCCAACCCGAGGTTCGGCCCAACGCAGGAGGCTCAGCAGAGCAGCGAGACAAAAGAACGCGATGTACACGCAAATCCGGGCATAGACCCGAATTTCAGGGAAAACCAGAAAGTTGAACAGCGCCCCAAATCCGCCGATCGTGCCCGCCAAAACGGCCGTGATGTTGAGGCGGCTTAAAAGGTACAAGTTAGAGCGGGATTCAGCCGGCGTTTCCGAAAATAGGCAGACGATGAGCACCAGAAAACCGAATCCTCCAGCTAATCCGATCGCTTCGGCGCCCTCACCGCTCGGTGAACCTTGCATCGAATATTTCAAACTCAGGTTGGCAAGCGCGGGCACACGGTGAGTGGTTATCGGCAAGAGCAGATTCGTGAGTTTCAACCCATACGTGTCGACTTCGGAGGGAAGGCGATGCGCCACTTCCAGATCGTCGCCATATTCGTGAAAGAACCAAAGATTGGGAGCAAGAGTGATAAGCACCGAGGAGGCGATGAGTCCAGCGGCAACGGCCGGGATAATCAGGCTGGCGAACTTGCCGGTCCGCAACAGGAGCATCAGCGCCACAGCCAGAAGAAACATGAGAGCAAAAGCCGCGTAGTAGACCCCACCTGAGCCCATCGACAGACAAATGATGAGCGATGCCGTCCCTTTTCTGGTGAGACTAAAACGCAAGCGGTTTCGGGCACTCGGCCTTACAAATGCTTCTCCCCTGTAAATCCAGAGGATGACGGCGATCATCAGCGGCACGAGAAAGTATGCGCTCAAAAATAAGTGATACTCAGAGCGCAGGTAATGATAGGGCAGGAACGCGAACAGCAAGCTTGCCGCTATGGACGGAGGGCTAGAGAAGCCGAATTGGCGAAACGCAAAAAGCGAGGTCAATCCGATGAGTATGTAACCCAGGAGGTAGTAGAGGTTAATCCCTAAGGTTACGTCGTTGCTGAATCGTCCGAACAGCGCAAAGAAACTAAAGCTCACGCCGTCGGCCATCGGAAAGTCGTAACACTCGAACGCATAAGGTGCGCCCAGACGGGGGTTGACGCCGCACCACCCGGTTTCCATGGCGGTTTTGGCAAACAGTGCGCTCGCCGCATAGTCGCCGCCGGGAGGCACGATGGGAACGCGAAGGCTCTTGCCCCAGAGGCCGTAAAGGGAAAAAACCGCCACAAAGATCAGCAGCGTGACCGCGGCGTAGGGAAGTATCGCGTCAATTCGCCGCCGGATGGCAAGTGGAAATGTAAATGGCGTCCCCATAAAATTACTGAGGCTTGAGTTGAAAATTGACGATTCGGAAATGCATAACCCGCACATCTCGCGGCGCGTCTACACGGGGCGCGTCCGAATCAATCCGAAGAACATGTATCCCCGGCGGAATTTCGAGGGTCTTGACGAACTCCGTCCCGCGCACATCCGCGCGAAGATCCGACGTGCCGAAGTCCCCATGCAGACGAAAATTGGAAGCGACCGGGGATGCAGTCCGCAGGCTCATGGTCAGAGTGGCCCGCACCGTCCTTGGATTGTCGTTGGAAATATCTATTTCACCAGCTTTGCCGCACCACCTCCAATTGATCCGGCCATCGGTTTCAAGAATAGAGCATTGACGGAATGCGGCTTCCAGAGGCAAAGAAAGGGCCGCGTCGCGCTGTCGCATTTGCTCTCCGGCCGTAAGACCGGCGGCATCGGGTGGCCGATAACTCGCGAGAGAATAAAACAGATAGCGGCCATTCGCGCTGCGCAAAGGCTCGCGCTGAAGAAGATCCCGTACCTGTCCACTCAGCGCGGCGGCGCCGTCCTTATAGCCGAAGGTGTCAATCCATAATCCTTGGAACCCTATTAGTTTTAGCGAGGCCAGCAATTCCGGCGGCGGCAGATTCGCCTCGTGCTGTTGCCAGTCGGAAACGGCCCGGCCGTTCATCGCGCCGTAACTCCAACGGAGCGAGTTTGAATAAAGATACCCGGTTGCCGGTTCGTAGTCGGTCATGCGATTTAGAGGGCCATGCTCCGGAAAGAAAAGGTGCGGCAACTGGAAAATCATGGCGCCCCGCGGCATAGTCGCCTCAATTGTGCTAACGAAATCGCGGTCGCTTCGATACGCTGGGGCAATTTCGGGTCGAAAAAGACTATTTGCGGGAGTGAGGTCCCACAGCCCGGCAAAGATGATTCCGGCCGCCCCCAAGTTGAACAGAAGCGCTTTGGTGGTAGTGGGGGCGAAGCGAACCTGAATTGTTCGGATCACAACCAGCAGCGCCCCAAGCGAAAAGAATGCAATATAGACCGCGATTCGCGCGTAGACGCGGATTTCCGGAAAGACGAGGAAATTAAATAGCGACCCAAAACCACCGACGGTCGCGACTAGCACGGCAGCTATATTCAGACTACGGAAAAGACCCAGGAGCGAGGATGGGCCGCCCGCGGTCGCGGAAAATAGAGTAACAATCAGGATCAAAAAGCCTGCTCCGATTACTAGTCCAAGAGGCTCCTTATATTCGCCCGCCGGACCCGTCTGGGACCAGTATGAGCTCCTCAGGTTCGCGAGCCGGGGCGCCCTGTGATTGGGAATGGGTAACAACAGGTTGGTGATCTTTAGCCCGAATATCTCGGCAGCCTGTGGTCGCCGGTGCGCGACTGCCTGGTCTTCTCCGTGAACATGAATGAACCAGAGATTCGGTGCGAGATTAATGAGTACAGCCGACAAAATGAGAAATCCGGCCAGTCCTGGGACAATCAGGCTGGTGGCACGTTGCGTGCGCAGTACCACGATGATTCCAGTTACAAGGAGAAAAATGAGAGCGAATGCGGCGTAATAGATGCCGCCGGAGCCCATCAGAAAGCAGATAACCAATGCCGCGACACCCTTCCGTGTCAAATGACAGGGGAGGCCGCGCCGGGTTGAGGCTTTGATAAAACACTCGCCGGCATGGATCCACGCCAACAGCAAAACCATGAGTGGAAGCACGTAGTAGGCGCTGAGGAATAGGTGATATTCCGCGCGCAGGTAGTGATACGGGAGAAATGAATACAGCAAGCTGGCCGGGATGGAAGGGAGAGTGGCCAGGCCGAACTGGCGGAAGACAAATAGGGAAATAGTGCTAATTAAGACGTAGCTCAAAATATAAAAGATATTTATTCCAAGCGTTACGTCGTTGCTGAAACGGCCAAATGCCGCGAAAAACGTAAAGGTCAACCCTTCCGCCAAAGGGAAGTCATAACACTCGAACGTATAGGGAGCTCCCAGACGCGCATTCGTTCCACACCAGCCGGTTTCCATGACTGTTTTTGCAAACAGAGCCTGCGAGCCGTAGTCGGCCCGAGGGGAGGTGATCGGCACACGAAGATCCTTTCCCCACAGGGCGTGCAGGTGAAAGAAAATGAGGACAGTCAACAACGCCGTAGTGCAATAGACCGTCGCTATCACGAGGCGAGGGGCTCTTTCTCCCGGAAGACCAACCCCGGTCATGGCGGCAGCAAGCTTCCTGAATCCGAGGCGGTGCGACGAAAAGCTCATCTTGTGGCGTTGCCCATCAAACCCCGGAACCGGCACGAGGTGCCAGCGACGGGGCGGTTCCTCCGCTCGGGCTCCGCAAAAGATTTGAAAATGCTCATGCCACTATGCCAAGTTCAAAATCGTATCACACGGCTTCGAGGGTACTACTCCGGCTCCTGGCAGGCGAACCGAGTCCTCGATGCCAGGACGGAGCGGTAGAAATCAATAGTCCGGGAGATCGTGCGCTCGATCGTGAAGTGCTGTTCAAAGCGCTCGCGGCCCGCGCGCCCCATCTCCCTCCGGCGGGGGGCGTCGGTCACCAGGGAAGTAATGGCGGAATGAAGACCTTTGGCATCGCCGGGCGCGCACAAAAGTCCTGTGACTCCATCCTCGACAACCTCGGGAATTCCTCCAACGCGGCAGCCTACAACCGGTTTTGCCGCGCGCATGGCTTCGAGGTACACGATTCCGAAAGATTCATAGAGCGATGGGGCCACAAAGATGTCGCACCTCCGGTAATACTCTTCCAGTTCATCGTCGCCGATGGCGCCGGCAAAAGACACCTGGCTGAGAATCGGGTCCGCGGCATAGGTCGATGCGAAGCTCATGGTGCGATTGCCGCCCTGCGAAGAGACAATTTCGCGGTCCGGCCCGGCAAGTGTGAAGTGTAGAGACGGGAACTCGCGGCATAACGGGGGAATCACTTCCAGCAGCACATCAATGCCCTTGCGCCGCTCGAACCGGCCCACAAAGAGCACTTCTACCACGTCTTCCTTTTGCGGCGTCGAGCGAACGGGTTCATCGCGGATTCCAATGGGCACGACGGCGTGGCAACAGCCGGAAAGATCTACGTCATAAGCCGTCTGAATCTTGCTCAGTATGGCAGCGCTAATCGCGCGAATTCCGTGAGATGCCGATACGACGCTTTTTTCAGCCGCAAGGAGCGTTTCCATGGTTAGCCGGTTCTCTTCACTAGCCAGCCATTCCGGATTCAGCTCCAGCATCACGTGCAGCGGAGTCTCCAGATTTGTGATGCAAGTCCACTTTCGGTCAAGAATTACGGCCAGACCCTCGGCGTCCCACAGGGGCCCGTCGATCAGGTCGATGTGGTTCTGTTCGGCAATCGAATGCACCTTGTCGGCAACGGCGCGGGAATATTGCCAAAGGTGTGCGGGCATGAGCACTCCTGCAGGAGGCATGGCGGACGGAACAGGACAAACGCTATGAACGAACACGCCATCATCGACGCGGGTCGTCTTGGACGTTGATGGCGACCGGGTAATCACGTGAACCGAATGGCCCTCTCGGACGAATCCTCGGGCCAGTTCGGCGGTCATTCGCCCCACGCCGCCCACTACCCCCGGCGGATACTCCTGGCTCAACATGCAAATTGTAAGTGGCTTCCCGGAGTCGTCCAAAACATCCCGGAGGTGAGTAACCGGAGGACGCGGCAGTGCGGCCGGTTGGTATATTCGCCTCCACACGGTCTCGCTCTTTTGCAAGGCGGATTCTATTGCCGCATCGGTATCGGCCGCATAGGTCGTGAAGAATGCAGGATTAGTTCCAAACAAAGCAATGCGGTCTGTTGTCGAATGCAGGATTGCCAAGGCGTCTCGCAGGCGCGATCGAAAGGATCCGCGCGGCGAACTCAAGTGAACCAGGATCCACTCCTCGTACCATTTCTTCCAGTCCGACAAAACGGGCAGCGTTTCCGGGATGGGAACGCCGGAAAACACTGCGCCTTCCGCGCGCGTAGCGTGAAAGCCAGCCTTCTCCAAGCGCTGGCATAAATCCAGTTGGGCGAGCGACGGTTCTATCAGTGACTCGTCATAAGCTCCGGAGAGCGCGATAGAGGACCGGCGCACGGCGCTGGCGGAAAGGGGGAGATAAGACGAATGACTTAAAAACTGCCGCGAAATCGATTCCGCCATTGTGCGGCCGCAGGCGTCGTACAACGCGAAGGCGATCGACCCTACCGACGCATCCTCAAGCGCGGCATCCAGAGAAGAGAGCCAGTTCACGCCCGGAATGCAGCCTTCCTCGATAAAGATGACCCAATCGCCGGAGGTCTCTGCAATCAAGGCATTTCGCCGCTGGGCGAACGACGCCAAGTCCCGTGAGACTATGCGCAGTCCGGGCACACGCGCGCATGCGGACCTGCGGGGTTCATCGCCGGGGGCAACAAAAGCGACCCGATCTGCCGCGGCGGGTTGCGAGGCAACCGCCTCGATCGTCTGTTGAAATGCCGGAATGCGGTCCGAGCCCGAGGGTAGGGATCCAATGGCAATCGCGATCCTCATGACGCCCGCAGATCCATCCGGTCTTCGAGAAGATGGCGGAGGTTTTCCCTGAAGACCGGATAGCGGAATCCTGAAGCGTAGCTTGCGGCCATGCGGCGAAATTCGTCAATGCCCAGTAATCCTGCGTCGAGGGGCAGCCGTGGAGCCGTGCTCCGAAGCGCCGTCGCCACTTCATGCAGAGCGGCGCCGAGGGCCCGCCAGTCGCCAACCGGAGCAATCCGCCCAAGGCCGTTCACGATCGTGGGTAAGTTTCCGGCGTCATAGCCGATAACAGGGCAGCCCGACGCGATCGCTTCCAGGGCCGGGAGACAAAAGCCCTCGTGATAGGAAGGGATCAAAAACACATCGGCTTTCCGGAACTCCTCCACCAGGCGCGTTTCATCGATGACGCCGGTAAAGCGAAAGGAGTCGCTGTGCCCGGAAGCGGCTACCAAGGAATGAACCCGGGCCATGTATTCGACGTCGCAGAAGGTCGCATCACCGGCAAGGCTAAGGCGGTATTGCGATGAGCCAAGCGCCTGGGCGTGGAGGACGGCGTACACGGCATCCAGCAATCCCTTGGATGGCACGAAGCGGCCAACAAACAGAACTTCGATCGTACCCTTCTTTGGCTGAAACTCACCCGGAGTCTCGAACTGCGGCTTTACCGGTAAGTTCAATACATCCAGTTTACGCCGGGGTATTCCGATGGACAAAAGATCCTCAAGGTTGTAGCGGCTGTCACAAACAACATGGGAACACGCCGCCAAATTCATTCGTTGAGCTAAGCTTCGTTGAATTATATCTCTTTGGCCTGGAGAATCGAAGAGGCGCGCGGGAGTAACATTGTGATATACGCCAAGACTTCGTGCGCGAGAAGGCGTCAGGAACACTGAATCGAACAGTTTATAAGCGATGCCGAACTCATAGATGATAAGATCCGACTCCATAAAGAAATGATCCATAGCAACACGCCCGGCGGTGGAAGAGACTGTTACACGCGGATCCTCGACGTTCGTTGCCTGGCAGTAAATCCGGTAGTCCAGGCTCTGACCGAATATGTCGAGCAGAGCTTGCACCTTTACCGCCACCGAATAGGAGATCGCATCCGGCGGCATGTAAATCCCGGATATCAGACTGGCGCGCATTTCGCTTTTTTGCCCTGTGCGCTGGCCATGGCTGAGCGATAGAAGGACTCGACCCGCCTGGCGTAGGCCTGGCGGGTGAACATTTTTTGGTAGCGTTCCTGGGCGCTTTTGCCCAGGGATTCCCGAAGACTTCGACTTTCCACCATCGCGCATAGACAGTTCCGTAGACTGTCCACGTCGTTGGGCTCCGCCAGCAGCGCATCCATCTCATGGCGAAGAAACTCATCGGTGGCCCCGGTCCGGGTGGCGATAATCGCCCGTCCAAGGCCCATTGCTTCGAGGAGCAAAGGCGTAAAAGGGTCGGTCAGCGCAGGGGCAACCAGGATGTCGCAAGCTGCGAGTTCACTTTGGAGCTCCTCATCGGAAAGGGCCAACGTCAGTTCAATCCGCTCATCCAACGGCGCGCCTTCCCATCGTCCCAGCCGGTTCATGCCTGGCGAGACCAACTCATTATCGGCCCCAACAACCCGAAAGCGTACACGCGCAAGAGCGCTGCCGCTCGATAAGACTGCATCCCGCAGCAAGTCTATTCCCCGGTTCTTGTCCAGGTTTCCGGCGTAGAGGACCACCAGCCTGTCGTCGTGCTTTGGCGAGGACCCGGCCGGACGCATCGCTTCCAAGCCCGGAAGGACCACTTCAGGCTGGATGAAATCCTCGCCCAACTCCGCCGACAAACGGTTCCCGCGGCAGACCGTGTCGCAGCGAACCGCCGCGCTTCCGCGGAGGACAAGCCGCTCCGCGCCAGTCAACCTTTGGAGTTGCGCCTTCGGTGGTTCTGGTGGAATCCAGCGAGACGGCTGGCGTTGCATGGTGAGGGCCGCGGAGCCAACCCGCGTCACCGTGCAAAGAGAATCCTCTAAAATCGATGCGATTCCGCCTGCGCCCCAAAGTGGCGCGTCGAGGATATCAATCGGATGACGTCGATGTATCCGCTGCACTTCGCGGCTAAACACGACCGATCGCCGCCAGTGTTCACCGTATACCGCGAGTGTCGCCGGAGGGTTGTCGCGAATCGAATGCGGAACGAGGCGATGCACCCAGACGCCCCGCTCAAAGTCGACGCTCGCGGAGCCCTCGAACGAGGTGGTGACAACGTGAACCGAATGGCCTGCTTCTGCCAGCCCGGCTGCGAGCTCGGCGGCATACCGGCCGTCCGAGTCCGCGACAAAGGGAGCAAATTCCGGGGCGAGGAAGCAGATAGTCAGCGGCCCATCCGGGAGCGCCGGCTTGGGATGCGGCAGAAATGTTGAATGTCCCGCAACGCGGGCGGTGGGATTGAGCAGGCGAGGAGCGGGGGAAAGGCCAATGCGTAAACCTTCCCGGAACGCCTCATCCGCATCGGTTTCAAATCGATCGAGTTGTTCTGGCCCAATCCCGTTTTGTCCAAGATGGGTTTGGAGGCTGCTGCGCGCATTGTCGGTGAAACTCAGCGCGTTCTCCAGAATTTCCGCAACGGATGTATGAGGCCGCCGGTGCCGGAGGGCGAAATATAGCTTGTTCTTTATGATCGGGCGCCAGTTTGTCGGAACTCGGGCGGTGTTTCGAATATAGCTAGGGAGGAAGCGGTGGTAAACGAACGCGTTTGGAAGCTGCTTCAGCCGGTATCCGGCGTCGATGACCCTGAGGCAGAGTTCCGTCTCGTCGAGGTAGTAGTCAAAGGTCTCATCGAATCCGCCGACAGCGGTCAGCACCTTCCGGCGAAACGAGGCATTGGTTCCCTGCAGATATGGAAACCGCGGGCAGCCCGGGAAGATAACTTGATCCGAAAGCGGCCCTTTTTCGTTCCACTCGGCGTCTCCCAGACGATTCGCCGCGGAATAGTGGTACTGAAATGCGACCCCGGTGTGGTCATAGACCATGCCCCCGGCGCCGCCGACATCAGCCTTGTCGTACCCCGCAACCAAATCCCGGAGCCAGTACTCATCCGGTATGGCGTCGTCGTCGATAAACGCGACGATGTCCCCGCCGGCCATCTGGATGCCAATATTGCGGGAGCGGGAAATGTTCCTTTCCGGGCACACCGCAGTGCGAATCTTGCCCGAAAACTCGGTCAAGACCTCGTCGGTAGCGTCCGTGCACGGACCTGCGACTACGACCACTTCAAACGTCACGTCGCGCAGAAATCGGAGCGCGTGGAGCGTTTCACGCAAACTGCCGGCCCGGTTATAGGTATTGATGACGATTGAAACCGTCATGAGCGTCAATCACTGGGCTTCCCGGTCTTTTTTGCGATGATTTCCATTTCGAGGCAGTCCCCGTTGGGACGAGCCACGGCCGAATAGTCTTTCGTCTCAAAGCCGCATTCCGCAAGAAGCGTGCGCAAGCCATCGCGAGAAAACATCGTGAAATGGTAATTGCCGCCATAGTCCTGACCGCCGAAGGTGATCAGGCGCAAATGTTCGAATGAGATTTCCGAGTTTGCATATTGCTGGAGCATCCCTTCGGCGTCCGGGACAATGATGCGAAAGATTCCTCCGGGTTTTAACAAACTGCGCCAGTAGGGCAGCAGGGATTCTTTCAAGCGCGGTTCCTTGAAGTGTTCCAGCAAATGAGACGCCAAAAATTCAGTGACGCTCTCCGGCCCAAAGGGCAAATTTTCAACATCGGCCAGAATATCCACGTCGCGCAGTTCCCGCGAGTCTACGTTCAAGTAGTTGCGCAAAGGAATTGGCCCACTGCCCAGGTTGAGCCGGATGCCGTCGGTGAACTGAAGTAACTTGCCTGGATTAATAATGCGAGGAGTAATCGGCTGGCCCGTGGGAGCGCCTTGAGAGGCAAGCTTCGAACTAACTTCGGCGAGCAATTCGGAGCGGACTGTCCGCAGAAAGTGTTCGGCGTGATCGCGAAGATGATTGAAATCCTTACGCAGTTCCTCATGTCGCTCGCGGGGCACATACGAGTCTGCGCGTGCCGCAAGACTGGAAAGCGCCGCCCGCACAATCTGCAAGTCGTCCGAATACCTTGCGGCGAAGTCCTTAAGTTCTGCGACTGTCTCGGCTGCGCGCCCTTGGACATGGCTGCTGAGGTGCGACTCGATGGAAACCTGCGCCCGGCGCAACGTGCGCAAACCATCGGGTAACGATCGCAATTCGTGCAGCGTACTGGACGACTCGGACAACTGCCCCAGGACCTTGTCCAGATGGCTTTTCAGCAAGTCGTTTTGTCCTTTTACCGCCGTAAAGCTCCGCTTTAGTTCGTCGAACTGGCTATTGAGCGAGACAACCTCTGCATGGAGGTCCCTGCGGATTATGGGAATCTTGATGACGTCATGTACCACCTTGGCGAAGTACCCCAACAGCGGTAGCCTCGCAACGGTCTCTGTAAAGCTTGCCATTTGAGTCTAGTGCGGCGGCGTGAGCGCGAATGGTAGTTTATCGCGTGTGCGGCTTCCACCGTCGAGTCTAACATAAGGTTCTTGCGCCCTCGCACGCGGCTACCGGTCCGAGAAGGTGAAGTGCTGCTCGAAGCGGTCCAGAAGGCGGCCATTGTTTCGCTTAAGATCATTGAGAAAGCGGGACCGGATCTCCAGGCTATAGTCGTCCTGCAGACGGATCAGCCACTGCGAGGGCACGTAATCGCCAGGAATTTCCCGCTGGAGGCTCTCCGCCACCCGGCGAACTCCCGCGACGCGGTTCTGAATGTATTCCTCGTAGACAATGGTTAAAGGTTCAACGCCGAGATAGGCAAACTGCTGCTCCCAGATCCACTCCTCGGCAAGGATCTGATTGAATTTCAACCGGATGTATTCGAAGTCGTAGGCCGGAAGATTCTTTGTCCCGCCGCCCGTTTCCGCCGTTTCGTCGACGCGCCGGTGCCACACGTTCGTGCGTTCGGCGCGCCAGGCCGAAATCGCCTGAAGCACCTTGTCCCGCCGGACCGCGTAGATCACCCTGAGACCGGGAAAGAGAGAGCTGAGAAGCAGGTCTGTTTCCGTCCCATAGACCTGGCGCAGCGCTGTCTGGAGCGTGTACGCCTGGTACCAATTCACCTTGAAGCCAAATAACCGGTTGGGGGCGTCGTTGGTAATCTTTTTGAGATAGTCGCATAGATCCACAGCCGTGTAGCCGAGGAATTCACCCTGCGGAAATCCATGGGAGTGTTGGAAAAATTCGCACGGCCAGCCGAGTCCGGCGGTCGTCAGATCCTCGCAGAGCAAGGTGCTTCCGCACCGCACGGAAAATATCACGGCGTACACGGTAAGGCCGTCTCCGATGCGGCGAGCCATCGCGGCCTCCGGGTGTTCATCCGCAATCCGCGCGGGTTGACGCCGTCCGCCGATCGTTGGCGTAAAGGTAGTGCTGTTACCCCCGTAAGCCATTACCCAGCCGGATGGTCCCTTCCCCGTAAGATTTTTAATCTAGCATAGCAGGCAATGTTGGCATCGACCGCGCCGGGGTCCGGACGGAGCTGGGGCGGCCTACTCGCGAATCCCTAAACCTGGGCCGCAAGCTGCCGCAGCACATAGGGGAGGATGCCGCCGTTGCGGTAATAATCCACCTCCCGGGGCGTGTCGATGCGAACATCCACTTCGAAGCTCTTTTTCGTTCCGTCGGCGGCGATGCTTTGGACCCTGGCGCGGCCTCCGTTCAAAAGGGCCTCGGAAACGTTCTCAATCGAAAATGTCTCGTCGCCGGTGAGTTTCAGAGTCTCTCGCGTCTCTCCGGCCAGAAATTGCAAAGGCAGCACGCCCATCCCGACCAGGTTCGAGCGATGAATGCGCTCAAAGCTCTCCGCGATCACCGCTTTCACGCCGAGCAACAAAGTGCCTTTCGCCGCCCAGTCGCGCGAGGACCCGGAGCCGTACTCCTTGCCCGCAATGATCAACAGGGGCACATTTTCCTTCTGATAGCGAACGGCCGCATCATAGATCGTCATCCGTTCACCCGAAGGAACGTGGGTGGTCCATCCGCCTTCCGTTCCCGGAGCCATTTCGTTTCTCAACCGGACGTTCGCCAGCGTGCCCCGCACCATCACCTCGTGGTTTCCACGGCGGGAGCCGTAGGAGTTGAAGTCCGATGGCTTCACGCCCTGCTCGATCAAATATTTTCCAGCCGGGCTGTCCACCGCGATCGAGCCCGCCGGCGAGATGTGATCCGTGGTTACCGAATCGCCGAGCAGCGCCAGAACATGCGCTCCGGTTATGTCCTGAATGGGCGCGTCCGGGTCCACCATGTTGTCGAAATACGGCGGCTTTTTGATGTACGTGGATTTATCCGACCAGGCATACTGGTCGCCCGCCGGCACTTGAATCGAGTTCCACGACGAGTCGCCTTCAAATACGGCGGAGTATTGCTTCTCGAACATCTCCGACCGGACCGATTTTGCGACCGTTTCCGCCACTTCCTGCGAAGTCGGCCAGATGTCGCGCAAGTAGACCGGTTTGCCATCCAAGCCCTCGCCCAGCGGTTCCGTTTGCAAATTCACGTCCATCCGTCCGGCAAGCGCATAGGCAACCACCAGGGGCGGGGAAGCCAGGTAATTAGCTCTAACCAGCGAATTGATGCGGCCTTCGAAATTGCGGTTGCCGCTCAGCACCGATGCCACTACCAGTTTTTCCCGCTGCACTGCGTCCGCGATTTCGTCGGGCAGGGGTCCGCTGTTTCCGATGCAGGTCGTACAGCCGTAGCCGACCAGGTGGAAGTTGAGCGCCTCGAGATAGGGCATCAGGCCGGCGTCGACTAGATAGTCGGTGACCACTTTCGAGCCCGGCGCGAGGCTGGTTTTTACCCAGGGCTGCGCTTTCAACCCTTTTTCCACCGCTTTCTTGGCCAGCAGGCCGGCCGCCACCATCACCGAAGGATTCGACGTGTTGGTACAGCTCGTAATCGCGGCAATCACTACCGAGCCGTCCTGAATCGTCGTCGCGGCGCCGTTCTGCCCCACCTTTGCCGTGCGCGGCGGCGCGCCCAAGCCGCTCAGAAAACTCTGCTTCACATCCGGAAGGTTGATGCGGTCCTGCGGACGCTTCGGCCCCGCCATCGACGGCGTCACGGTCGAAAGATCCAGTTCGAGCGTGTCGGTGTATTCGGGCTCGGGGGTGTCCGCCGTGACAAACAGGCCCTGCTCCTTGAAGTAAGTCTCCACCAGGTCCACATGCGACGCGGAGCGGTTGGTCATCCGCAGGTAATCGAGCGTCCGGTGATCGACCGGGAAAATTCCGATCGTCGCGCCGTATTCAGGTGACATGTTGCCAATGGTGGCGCGGTCCGCCAGCGTCAACTCGCTCAATCCCGGCCCGAAAAACTCCACAAACTTACCCACAACGCCTTTTTTGCGCAGAGCCTGAGTCACGGTGAGCACCAGGTCGGTGGCGGTGGCGCCTTCCGGCAGCTTTCCTTTCAGCCGGAAGCCGATCACTTGCGGAAGCAGCATGGAAACAGGCTGTCCCAGCATGCACGCCTCGGCTTCAATCCCTCCGACGCCCCAGCCGACCACGCCGAGCCCGTTGACCATGGTGGTGTGCGAATCCGTACCCACCAGGCTGTCCGGATAGAGCGCGCCATCGCGGGTGAATGCCACCGACGCAAGGTACTCCAGGTTTACCTGATGGACGATGCCGGTGTCGGGTGGAACTACCCGAAAATCCCCGAACGCCGTCGCTCCCCAGCGCAGAAAGCTATAGCGCTCCTGATTGCGCTGGAACTCGATCAGCGCGTTGAAGGCGAAGGCGTCCTTTGTGCCGAACCGGTCCACCTGGACCGAATGATCGATCACCAGATCCGATGGAATCAGGGGATTCGCCCGCCGCGGGTCGGCGCCCATTTGGCGCAGGGCGTCGCGCATGGCCGCCAGGTCCACCACGCAGGGAACGCCTGTGAAATCCTGCAGCAGGACCCGCGCCGGCATGAAGCTGATTTCGCGTGCCGGAGCATCCAGTTTCCACTGCGCGACGTACTCGATATCCTCACGCCGGACAGCCTCGCCGTCCTCGGTGCGCAGTAGATTCTCCAACAAGATGCGGATCGAATACGGGATGCGGGAAAGCTTGCCGGCGCCCGCCTTCTCCAGAGCATCCAGCCGGTATACCGTGTAATCCTGGCCGCCCGCACGGAGCGTGGCCTTCGCCGCAAAACTATTCGTGGTTTTCATGACTTTTCACTCCATTGTAGGAAGTTCCGCCGCTTACATGTACCGCGGCGCGGATATTCCCAATACTCCGAGCGTATGTTCCAGTTGCCGCCGGAAATAATCCGTCAGCCAGAGCAGAAATACCTTGCGCTCTCGATTTTCTTCCTGAAGCACGGGGTAGTCGTGATAAAAATTGCTAAACGCCTGGGCAAGCTGGAACGCGTAGCGGGCGCAATGTGCGGGTTCCCCGGAATCCGCCGCGCGTTGAATGGCCCAGGCGGCTTTGGACGCGGCGAGCAGGGCTTGCCACAACCCTTCATCGGCAAGCTGTCTCGCCATCGCCGCCTGGTCCAATTCCGCAGGGAAGTCCGGAATCGCCTCGCCTCTTTCCACCAGTTTTTTCAGAATATTGCGGGCGCGCACGGCGGCGTACTGCACGTAGGGCCCGGTTTCACCCTCGAAGCTCAGCGCCTCCTGAAAATCGAATGCGATCACCGAATTGCGCGTGTACTTCAGCATGAAATAACGCAGCGCGCCCACGGCGATCTCGGCGGCGACGCCGAGGCGTTCCTCCGCGGGCGCATCGGCATGCCGCGAATCCACTTCTTCCCGCGCCTTCTCGATCAGCTTGTCAATCAGGTCATCGGCTTTGACTCCCAGACCTTTTCTGCCGGACACCTCCACGTAAGCGCGCTTGCGGTCCTCTTCGGGAAGCTCGATTCCCATCTCGATGCAGGTGCGCGGAGAGAGCGCCACCATTTCGTAGGAAAAATGAACGGACCTGTCCGCCTCGCTATCGTAGCCGAGCGCGCGCAACCCGGCCGCCACGACGTCCTGTAAGTAGGATTGCCGCGAATCGATGACGTTGTAGACCCGCTCTCCCGCGCCGAACGCCGGAGCATCGCCGCCCGGTTCCGTGGTCGTGGTCCATACGGTTTTCCCGCCGTATTCGCGCCACGGGCGGTAGAAAAAGTCCTTGCCGAGCAGGCCAAATTTCCAGAGTTGGTAAGCGATGTCTTTCCCAACGTAAGTGACCGTACCGTTGGACCGCACAATCACTTTGTTGTCTTCCGTCTCTTCCTCCGGCTTGTCTTTGAATGCCGACGACGGCATCACCCAGCAGCCTTTGTTCTTGCCTTCCGTCTCGAAGTAGATTGCCTTCCGCTCCTTGAGTTGCTCGAACGCGGTCGCCCAGAAATGCAGGTGCAGAATTTCGCTCTCCCGCGGCAGAACATCGTAAAGGATACCCAGCCGCAGCATCGTCTTCAGGTGCAGATCGACAATCGCGTCCGAAACCAGCGCAGCCATCCGCGCCGCTTCGCCTTCGTCGTGCTCGATCGCGTGCAGAACGTCGCGGCGCCACTGCAGGGAATCCGGATTGGCGGCAAAATGCTGCGAGGTGCGGGCGTACAAATCCCAGCAGTAATAGTCGAAGCGCACCGCCGGATCTTCGATTCGCTGCTTCACCGATTCCAGGGTGCTTTGCTCCAGATACAGAAATCCGGCGACCACGTCCGCCACTTGAACGCCGGTGTTGTCGATGTAATTCTGCACCTCCACGTGCCGGCCGCCCGCGCGCAGCATGCGGACGAAGGTGTCGCCCAGAATCGCATTGCGCAGATGTCCGATATGGGCCGCTTTGTTCGGATTGATGTTCGTGTGCTCGACGATCACTTTCCCCGGGCTGGCCGCGGCAGCTTCCTCCCCGCCGGTCAGTACGGCGGCTGCGTAAGCCCCGCGGTCCAGGTGGACGTTGATGTATCCGTTGCCCGCGACTTCGAGAGCTGAAACGCCGTCCACCGCTCCCAATTCGGCGATAAACGCATCCGCAATCTTCCGGGGCGCCTGCTTCAACTGGCGCGCAAGCTGGAAGGCAATCGGGATCGCGAGTTCCCCAAAGGAGGACTGTTTTGGCGGCTCCAGCGTGACCGGCGTTTCCAGCCCGTAGCGCCCCTGAACGTACTCGGACACACTCTCGGCAATTCGTTTTTCAAACAGATGGAACACAGATTTTCAGTATGGCGCATTCTTCCGGTTATCATGCGACTATGGACGCCGGACGCTTTCGCCAACTCGCGCGCGAATGCGGCTTTGAGCTGGCCGGCGCGACACCGGCCGAGCCCCTCGCCGATGCCGCGAACTACCTGGATTGGGCGGCGCGAGGACTCGCGGGCGAGATGCGCTATCTCACCGATC
Organism: Bryobacteraceae bacterium; assembly: GCA_035545735.1. Classification (GTDB taxonomy): domain Bacteria; phylum Acidobacteriota; class Terriglobia; order Bryobacterales; family Bryobacteraceae; genus JAJYKC01. The sequence continues at coordinate 62,186 of DASZXS010000071.1, forward strand.
ACCGCGCCCAGGTGCGTACCGATCCGCGCAACATGCTGCCTTCGGCGCGGACCGTGCTCTGCGTCGGGAAGCTCTACAACACCGCCGGTCCGGACGCGGGAGATATTCCCGCATCTTCGGGGCGCATTTCGCGCTACGCATGGGGAGAGGACTATCACGACGTGATGCGCCGGGACTTGACCCGCCTGGTGGAGCTTCTTCAGACCGAATGCGGGCCGTTCGAGTACAAAATCTGCGTGGATACGGCGCCGCTGTTGGAGCGTTCCTACGCGCGGGAGGCCGGGCTCGGCTGGATCGGAAAAAACACCTGCCTCATCAATCAGGAGAGCGGGTCATGGTTTTTCCTGGGTGAAATCCTCGTTTCTTTCGAAATGGCGTCCGGCTCGCCCCCGGCCGACCGCTGCGGCACCTGCACGCGCTGCATTGATGCCTGCCCGACGGGCGCGATCGTGGAATCGGCGGACGGCCGCCACGAAATTGAGGCCGCGCGCTGCATTTCCTACTTCACCATTGAGCTGCGCGGGCCAATCCCCGAAGAGATGCGCTCCTCGATGGGCGGGCACGTCTTCGGCTGCGACATCTGCCAGGACGTCTGCCCGTGGAACCGCCGTGCGCCCCGCACCGCGGAAGAGTCCTTCGAGCCTCGTGGCGTCGATACGGATTTAGCCCAGCTCGCGGCGCTTGACGAGGCCGAATTCCGGTGTGAATTCGCAGGTTCGCCGGTGAAGCGCGCCAAGTACGCCGGCTTTTTGCGCAACGTCGCCGTCGCCATGGGGAACAGCGGGCTCGCTGAAATGCGTGAGCCTCTGCTGCGCCTGGCCGAAGCGGAAAATCCGCTCGTGTCCGAACACGCGCGCTGGGCGCTCAAACAACTCGATGGCTCGGACGCTTGCGGGAGCCGTCGTTGCGTACACTAAGGATTCATGCACACCAATCGCCTTGCCCGGGAGACCAGTCCCTATCTGCGCCAGCATGCGCACAATCCCGTCGATTGGTACCCGTGGGGCGAAGAGGCGTTTGAGAAAGCTCGGACGGAAGACAAGCCTGTTTTCCTCTCCATTGGCTACTCCACCTGCCATTGGTGCCACGTAATGGAGCGCGAGTCGTTCGAACAGGAATCCGTGGCCCAGGTGTTGAACCGCGCCTTCGTACCCATTAAGGTGGACCGCGAGGAACGTCCGGACGTGGACCGGATCTACATGACGTTCGTGCAGGCGACGACGGGCGGCGGCGGTTGGCCCATGTCGGTTTTTCTCACTCCTCGCCTGGAGCCATTTTTTGGCGGCACCTATTTTCCGCCGGATAATCGCTACGGCCGCCCCGGTTTTAAGTCCCTCCTGGAGCATCTCGAGAACTCCTGGAAGACAGAGCGCGCGCGGATTGAGGAATCCGGAGCGAATGTCACCGCACAGTTGCGGCACTACCTGAACCAGTCGAAATCCGGCGGCGGACCGCTCGATGCGAACGTGTACGACTCCGCCTTCCAGGTGTTCCGCCGCAGCTTCGATTCCGTCCACGGCGGCTTTGGGCAGGCGCCGAAATTTCCGCGTCCGGCGGGCCTGCATTTCCTTCTTCGCTTTTACAAGCGCACCGGAAACGAAGAGGCGCTCGAAATGACCCTGGCCACCCTGCGCGCCATGGCGGCGGGCGGCATGAAGGACCAGCTTGGCGGAGGGTTCCATCGCTATTCGGTGGACGAACGCTGGTTCGTGCCTCATTTCGAGAAAATGCTCTACGATCAGGCTCAGCTTGCCATTTCGTATTTGGAGGCGTTTCAGATCGCGGGCGATGCGGAGTTCGCGCAGGAAGCGCGCGGCATCTTTGAGTATGTTCTGCGCGACATGACGCACCCCGACGGAGGCTTTTTTTCCGCCGAAGACGCAGACAGCGTCATCGATCCGGCGAATCCGCGGGAGAAAGGCGAGGGCGCTTTCTACATCTGGCGTCAGGAGGAAATTGAAAGTGCGCTCGGCCAACCGGCGGCCGGGATCTTCTCCATGCGCTATGGTGTCACGCGCGACGGCAACGTTCACGAGGACCCTCACGCCGAGTTCACCGGCAGAAACATTCTCTATCTTCACAGGGAAATCCCGGAAATCGCGCGCGTCTTCGGCATCCAGCCGGATCGGGTGCACCAGGTTTTGCGGGAGTCGGAAGCCAGGCTGTTTCAGATTCGCGCTCAGCGCGTGCGCCCGCACCTGGACGACAAGATCCTCGCGAGCTGGAATGGGCTGATGATCTCCGCCTTCGCCAAAGGCGCACAGATCCTCGATGAACCCCGTTACGCGGCGGCAGCGAATCGCGCGGCGGAGTTCCTCTTGAGCCGCATGTACGACCCGGCGGCCGGCATTCTTTCGCGCTCCGGGAGCATCCCCGGCTTTTTGGACGATTATTTCTTCGTCGCGCAGGCGCTTCTCGATCTCTACGAAACCGATTTCAACGCCGCGCGCATTGCACAAGCGTCCGCACTGGCCCGGAAAGCCATCGAGTTGTTCGAAGACACCAGGCAGGGAGCTTTCTTTAGCACCTCTGCCGGCGACCCGAATCTCCTGCTGCGAATCAAGGAAGACTACGACGGCGCGGAACCCTCCGGCAATGCGCTGGCGGTTCTGGCGCTCGTGCGTCTGGCGGCGTTTACCGGCCGCCCGGATTTTCTGGAAACCGCGCAGAGGGCGGCGGAGGCGCTTTCCGCGAAGCTTGCGTCCGAGCCATCCTCGAGCCCGCAACTCCTCAGTGCGGCGTGGTTATCTCAGTCGTCCGTGATGCAGGTAGTTGTCGCGGGAGAGCCTTCGAGCACAGCGACAAAAGACATGCTTCGGGCGGTGCGCGCGCGATTCCTGCCCGACTCGGTCACCATGCTCGCTTCTCCCGAACTTGCCGCTCTGATTCCGTCCGTCGCTTCCATGCCGGCTCTCGAAGGCCGGGCCACCGCCTACGTCTGCCGTAATTTCACTTGTGATTTACCCGTAAATAGCGTCGACGAATTGAACGCCTTGCTACAATAAACGCTTTCAAGGAGAAAACATGGAACGACCCGGAGCAACAACCTTAAAAGGCAATCCCTTGACGCTGGTGGGACCCGAGTTGAAAGCGGGCGACAAAGCCCCCGATTTTGACGTCGTCGATGGCAAATTGCAGGCTGTCAATCTCTCCCAAACGGGGCAGGGTATTCGCGTATTCAGCGTCGTGCCTTCGCTCGACACGCCGGTTTGCGATATGCAGACCAAGCGGTTCAACGACGAATCAGCCAAGCTTCCCAATGTTGATATCTACAGCATCAGCATGGATCTGCCTTTTGCGCAGGGACGCTGGTGCCGCGACATGGGTGTGGATCACGTCAAAATGCTGTCCGACCACCGGTCCGGATCGTTCGGCGAGAACTACGGGACTCTGATCAAGGAACTCCGGATCGAGAGCCGCGCCATTTTCGTGGTCGATTCCCAGAACAACATCCGCTACGTGGAATATGTGAAGGAAGTGGGCGAGCATCCCAACTACGATGCCGTCCTCAAGGCCATCCACGAAATCGCGAAGTAGGTCAAACATGACGCGCAGACGCGCAATTCTGGCGTGTGGCGCCGCAATCTCCGGGCTTCCAGTTCGCTTGGTCGCGGGTGCGTCGAAGCGCGTTGATATTCATCGCTTGCCGGAAAGGGGAATCCAGCCGCAAATGGCGGCGGACGATCGAGGAAGGCTGCACCTCGTCTACTTCATTGGCGAACCGCGGCAGGGCGATCTTCTCTACGCGGTATCCACGAATAACGGAGGGACGTTTTCGCGCGGCATTCCCGTCAACAGCCAGCCAGGTAGCGCGATTGCGACCGGCACCATTCGAGGAGCGCAGATGGCGCTGGGCAGGGATGGCCGCGTTCATGTCGCGTGGAACGGGTCGAGATCGGATGGCCCGCTCAATCCGGATTCGGGTACCCCCGGAATGCCGATGCTTTATACGCACGCGGCAGAAGGAGGGAACTTTGAACCGCAACGAAATCTCATGCTTCATTCCTTCGGCCTGGATGGCGGTGGATCGGTTGCAGCCGATCCGCTTGGAAACGTCTTCGTAGCCTGGCATGGCATCGGCCAAGCCGAAGCCACCGGGACAGGCAAAGAAGGAGAAGCCCGGAGACGGGTGTGGATCGCGAAGTCGAGCGATGAGGGGAACACTTTCGCCCCTGAGCAAAAGGCGTGGGCGGAAGAAACCGGCGCCTGCGGCTGTTGCGGCATGAAAATCTTTTCGGACCACCGCGCCAATGTGTTCGTACTCTACCGTTCCGCAACCGAGTCGGTACACCGCGACATCTATCTTCTGACGTCCAGCGATCATGGCAAGAGCTTTCGAGGACGTCTGCTCCACAAATGGGATGTCAATGCGTGTCCGATGAGCAGTATGGACTTTGCCGGCAACGGCAGCATGGTGGTCGGGGCCTGGGAAACGGGTGGCCAGGTGTACTGGACCCGTGTCGATGGAGATGGGTCATCGAGATTGCCAGTCGCGGCTCCCGGCGAAGGGAAAGGGCGGAAGCACCCTCGTGTAGCGGTGAACCGCAAAGGCGACGTGATGCTGGCCTGGACTGAGGGCACCGGGTGGCAGAAGGGTGGATCGCTTGCCTACCAGGTGTACGACGAAGCGGGAACGCCAACGGCGGAGAAGGGTCAGCTTCCAGGCATTCCCGCGTGGAGCTTTCCGGCGGTCGCGGCGAAACCGGATGGCGATTTTTCCATTGTGTTTTGAGCGCTGATCCCTACCGCGAGCGCTGGCCCACCAGGCTGCTGTGGCGGCTGTAGGCGAAGTAGATCGCCAGACCCACCGCCATCCAGATCAGGAATGCGATCCAAGTGACCGCGCCGAGCCCCAGCATCAAACCAATATTCACCAGAACCCCAACAATCGGCACCAGTGGGACGAAGGGCGTCTTGAAGGGACGCGGCAGGTCGGGCCGTTTGCGGCGCATGATCACCACCGCAATGCAGACCACCACAAAGGCAAACAACGTGCCAATGCTGGTCAGATTCCCCAGCCGGGCGATCGGCGTGAAAGCGGCGCCGAGCGACACAAACACCATCAAGAGCATGTTGGATTTCCACGGCGTGCGGTGAACCGGATGCAAGTCGGAAAACAGCTTCGGCAGTAGCCGGTCGTTCGACATCGAGTAGAACACTCTGGACTGGCCCAGCAGCATCACCAGCATTACCGAAGTCAGGCCGCACAAGGAGCCCAATTTCATCAGAAATCCGATCCAGGGAAGTCCTTTCATCCGGTCGACCGCCACTGCCAGCGGCGCGGCCACGTCCAGTTCTTTGTAGTTGACGATGCCGGTGAGCACCAGGGAATACAGGATGTAGAGGATGGTGCAAATCGCCAGGGACCCGATGATCCCGATGGGCATGTCCCGTTTCGGATTGCGCGCTTCCTGTGCCGCCGTGGACACCGCATCGAAGCCGATGTAAGCGAAAAAGATTTGCCCCGCGCCGGCGAGAACGCCGCTCCAGCCGAAAGCACCGAAATGACCCGTGTTCGGGGGCAGGAAGGGGTGATAGTTCTGGTAGTTGATGAAGAAGTACCCGATTCCGATGAAGAACACAACGACAGCGACCTTCAGAACGACAATGAAATCGTTGAACCGTGCGGATTCGCGGATGCCCCGAATCAGGATGAGCGAAACAATGCAAATGATGATTACCGCGACCAGGTTGATGCTTCCGGGCTGCGGATCGAAAGGCGAAGCAACCAGCGCTCGCGGCATTTCAATCCCAAAGGACAACAGGATCGAATCGAAAGTGGCGGCCCAACTGACCGATACCGTCGCCGCCCCCACTGCATATTCGAGCACCAGCGCCCAGCCGATAATCCACGCCACCAGTTCGCCGAGCGTCGCGTAGGAGTAGGTGTAGGCGCTTCCCGCGATCGGGATCATCGTGGAAAATTCGCTGTAACAGATTCCGGCGAAGGCGCACCCCGCCGCCGCCAGAAGGAAGGAGTACACCATGGCCGGTCCGGCGTGAGTGGCGGCGGCGACGCCCGTCAGCGTAAAAATACCCGCCCCGATAATTGCGCCGATTCCCAGGGCGATCAGCGAAAGCGCGCTCAGGCTGCGCTTTAAGCCATGCTCGCCTTCGGCTTCCGCCAGCAGCGATTCGATTGGTTTTGTAGCAAACAGACTCACCTAACCCTCTTTCCTGTTCCGGTCAATTTTGCCACCGGCGGGGCTGCTAGGAGCCAAGCGACCGGTAGTTGCGATTGTAATAGACTAACGGTTCTCCAGGGAAAAGAGAAGCGGCAACCACTTCGCCGAAGATCACTACATGGTCGCCCGCCTCCATCACATTCGTGGTTCGGCACTCCAGGGTACTGAGTACATTGTCGAGCAGGGGAACGCCGGTCTTTCCCGCGTGCCACGGCACGCCCTCAAATCGCCGCTCCGGTTTCACGGCGAACGCGACCGACAAATGCCGCTGGGTGTGATTGAGAATATTTACCGCGAAAAATTCGCTCACCCGGAAGTACGGAACCAGCTTGCCTCCCCCATCCACGCAGATGAGGATCAGCGGCGGAGCGAGCGACACGCCGGTAAAAGAACTGATGGTCAAACCGTGCGGATTGCCTTCCGGATCCCTAACGCAGGCGATCGCGACGCCGCTCGCGAAGTGGGCACAGGCATTCCGGAAAGTTGTGGGCGAAACGGCAGGAGCGGTGGGCATTCGCGTTCTAATTTACGCCCGGAAGAACTGAGCGCTTGACAAGTGTCTAAACCTAATCCTATCATGGGGTTTGCTCAGCCCGTATCTTTCGTGGAAACAAATTGGGCGAGTCTTGTTCGCGCGATCGCAAGGGGGCACACTTGATTAAACTGGACATCATCAACGAAGTGGTGAACCGCACCGGGATAACCAAAACGAAGGCCGAGATGGCAGTGGAAACTGTCTTCGAAAGTATGAAGCGTGCCCTTGCGCAGGGAGAGCGAATCGAACTGCGCGGCTTTGGCATCTTCAACGTACGGCCCCGAAAGACCGGCATTGGCCGGAACCCCCGTACCGGTGCGGAGGTCGCCATTCCTCCAGGGAAGGCAGTGCGTTTTAAGCCCGGTAAAGAATTGCAAACATTGCAGTGAGCGGGGCTCTCCGCCTCGCCGCAGGGCTGTCATGCCCAGGTGTGCCGGGATAGGGACGATCGAGAATGCCTGGATTCCTGAACCGGCGTCTCGGCGCCTCAATCCTGCTGTTCCTGGTCACTTTGTACACCACGACGCTGGCCGGGACACTGCTGTCGGTTCTCTTTCGTAACAACAGGCCGCTGGATTTCGACCTCGGCCTGCGCATTGTCGCGAGCGTGTGGGACCACCCGGCCGCGCTCGTGGCCGGTCTGCCCTATTCCCTGTGCCTGCTCGCCATTTTGATGGCTCATGAGCTAGGGCACTATATCACCTGCCTTCGCTACGGCATTGACGTGACGCCGCCCTACTTCCTGCCCGGCCCCCCGGTTCTGGGCACTTTCGGGGCGTTCATCTGGATTCGCTCTCCAATCTATACAAAGCGAAAGCTGTTCGACGTCGGCATCGCCGGTCCTCTGGCGGGCTTCGCCGTCCTGCTGCCGGTGCTGCTGGCCGGGGTGGCACTCTCCCAAGTGAGTCCGGGCATTGCGGCGAGGGGGGATTTCATCTTCGGAACGCCGCTCGCGCTCCGCTTCGTTGAGTGGATTTACTTTCCCGGCGTTCCGGTGTCCGATATCCACCTGCATCCGGTTGCGCTGGCCGCATGGGGCGGCTTGCTCGCCACCGCCTTGAATCTTCTGCCCATCGGGCAGTTGGACGGCGGGCATATTCTCTACGCCTTTTTTGCGGGTCAGCATCGCTGGCTTTCCCGGCTGTTCATCTTTGCGTTGATCCCGCTTGGTTTTTTCGCGCGCTGGTCCGGCTGGTATTTTTGGGCCGTGATTCTGTTTTTCTTCATGCAGCGGCACCCGGCCATCTTCGATGAAAACAAGCTCGGGGCGGGGCGCGTCGTGCTCGGGTTTTCAGCGCTGGCGATTTTTATCCTCTCCTTTACCGCCGCGCCGTTCAGCTAATGGGCGGCTGCGGCGATCGGTGCCCGTTTCGATTGGCCCACTTCTCCCGCCTTCACCAGCGCCAGGCGGTACAGCACCGGAGCCACCATTTCGTTCATCGCCACCACTCCAAGCACCAGCGCGGAACCTTCGGCGCCGAAATGTGGAAAGGTCTTGACGAACAACAGCGCCAACGCGAGCGCCAGTCCGGCCTGCGGCATGAGCCCGAACCCCGCGTACTTGCGCACTACGTCCGGCGCCTTGGCCAGCGTTGCGGCAAGCCAGCCGAGCGTGTAGAATCCCGTGGCGCGCGTTAGCACCAGAATCACTGCGGGAATGCCGACAATCATCAGTTCGCCGATGTGCACGGTTGCGCCGGTCACCGCGAAGAAAACGACATAGACGGGCAGGGACGAGATCTCGATATCGCGATGCAGCCGCTCGCCGTGCCGTGTCAGGTTGCGGATCAGCACACCGGCCGCGAGGGCAATCAGCAGCGGATCTAAATCCACCCGCTGGCCGACTTCCGCGACCAGGAACGCGGCGGCGGTAACGAAGAGCACCGAACCGCTTTTCACGTAACGGAGATAAACCGCCAGCACCATGCCCACCAGAATTCCGATGATGAGCGATCCGAGCACCTCCCATGCCAGCGAACCGGCGGCTTGCACCGCGTCCGTCCCCGATCCGAACATCGACTTCGCCACCGAGGAAACTATTGCAAACAATATGATCACCACCAGATCGCTCATGACGACGATGCCTAGAATGGTTCTCGTCAGAGGCCCGTCGGATTGCATTTCCGAATGCAGAGCCACGACGACGGCCGGCGACTGCGCCACCATCGTCACGCCCAAAACGACCGAAATCGCGACAGTCTGCACCAGTGTAAGATTTGCGAAGAATGGCAGCCAGCTTCGCGAAAGGAACACCGCGCCGGTGAGCAGGCAAATGGTTCCCAGCACGGCAATTACACTCAGCCAGCCGATCGTCTTGAGCAGCGGTTTCATACTGCGCAGGTCCAGCTCCACGCCCGCCGTGAGCGCAATCAACGCCGTTGCAATTCCGTTAAAAATGCGAAGATTGGCGACCATCGGATCGCTAACCAGCTCGAGTACTTTGGGCCCGACGATAATTCCCGTAAAGAGGTAGCCGGTCAGGCGAGGGAGGCCGAGAGACTTGAATACGGAGCCGGCGAAGAAGGCCGTCAGCAACAGATACCCGCAAGCGAGCGCGGTTCCGGCGGGCGTGCTGCCCACCGACGGGAGCGGGCCAAACGACTTCGCCGCCTGCATCAGTCCGGCGAGAACCAGAATAATGACGATGCGCATGGATCAGGAGACCCCCCAGGGCTCCGGCTCGGTAATGGCGCCGCTCCGGCTTGCGACCTGCACGATAATTTCGGTCAGGATCGCGCCGCCGATCACCGCGGTCACCATCCAGGAAACGGTAGCGTCCGGGTAGAGGTCCTGCGCGTTGACAACGATCGCGATCGACAACGCGCCGATGGGAGAGAAAATCAGGCTTCGCCGTTCCTCCTGTGTCAGATTCATGGCGGTACGCTTCTCGGCAACCACTACACCCAGCCACTTGCCGAAGAGCCGTGTTGCCACGAACAGGAGCATCAGCACCCAGCCCTGCCACTGGATCGGGTCCCAAAGCGATCCGGCGACAAGCAGAAACAGCAGATAAATCGGGCGCTCCATCCGCGCGAGCGCCTCCCGGATCTGGTCCTTCGGGCCGCCCGGGAGATTGACGAGAATGATCCCCACGATAAAGGAGACCACGAGGGGCGAGAGGCGGAGATAGCTTGCCATTCCGGACGCGAAGCAGACCGACCCGAGCACCATCAAGCTGAACTCGGCTTCACTCTCAATCCGTCCCAGCGCGCCGTAGATCACTCCGCCGACCGTGGCGCCCATGCCCAGCGTCATGAAGAGCCAGGCGGTGCCCGGCAGTTGCCAGCTCACCATGGAGGCCTGCGGCCGGAAGTACGCCGCCACCAGCATGAGGCCAAACACTCCGGCAAGCTGCTCCAGTTCCACAATCGCCGCGATCCGGTCCACCGTGCTTCCCGACGCTCCGCGCGCCTCCAGGAGGCGGGGCGCGCTATACGCGGTCATGGCGCCCGCGGTCGCCAGGATCATCGCGTCCCGGACGAATTCCGCGTTGGCGGGCCAGTGTTCCACCCATACCAGCAGCAGCGCGCACGCCGCCAGGATGCTGCAAAACGGAAACGCCGTGGTGTGCAGGCTCATCCGGGTGGCGTCCGGCGTCAGTGAATCGACCATACGGGCGTTAAAGCGAAAGCCGATGGAAAATCCGATCCATCCCAAGCCCAGCGCCAGCAGTGGCCGAATCTCCCACAGCACGTTGGCGGATAAAATGCCAATCTGCTGCATGTGCGCGAGCGCCCCCAACAGGACGAATGGCAGCCCCGCGGTCATGACTTGGGCGATCTGGAGCTTTTGCTCCAGGGCCTGGATGCGCGCATTTCCCGCAAGATAGGCCAGCGCAAAGATCGCCACCAGGCCAAGGATCGCCTTAATCGCTTCCGAAGCCGTCTGAATCCCATGCACGGGCGGAGGCGGCGGAGGCGGCGGTTGCATCAACAACGGCGCTGTGCCGAGATAGGGGGGCGTAGGCTTGATGATCGGCGGTTCCTCCATGAGCGGGATCTGTCCGGGCGAGGCTGCGGTGTTGGATCCGGGGGTTGCCGTAGCCCCGCTTGCCCCTGCGGCGCCGGCGGTTCCGGAGGGGACCGCTGCTGGCGCGGCAGCCTTTCTCGCCGCGCGTTTGGCCTTGAGCATATCGGGAATGCGTCCGGGCCGTCTGGACGGCGGAGCCGCTTGTTCCTGGCCCGGGGGGCTGGCATCGGCTGGCTTCTCCGTAGTGGCCGGCGCCGCGGCCTGCCCAAAACAGCCCATGTCCTGGCCCAACAGACCCAGTAGGAGCAGTGTGCCGGACACCACTCTCCGGAAGGGACGCACAAAAGCCATGAACACAGAATAAGCCGCGCGGGGGATTTGTCCATAGTGTCCTGACCTGGAGTTTGGGGTTCGCCGGCAGCAGGGCAAGACCGCGCCTTGCGTTATGATCTGTCCATGGATTCAGCTCTTGCTGTCCACCGGTTGCACTTCGCATTCACTATCACGTTTCATTACCTCTTCCCGCAATTGACCATGGGGCTCGCGCTGCTCATTTTTGTGCTGCGCACCATCGCTCTACGCCGCAACGATGAGCACTACCGCGCGGCCGCTCAATTCTGGACCAGGATTTTCGGCATAAACTTTGCGATTGGGGTGGTGACAGGCATCCCCATGGAATTCCAGTTCGGCACCAACTGGGCGGGCTTTGCGCGGGCGGCGGGCGGCGTGATCGGCCAGACTCTGGCGATGGAGGGGGTCTACTCGTTCTTTCTCGAATCCACGTTTCTAGGGCTGATGGTCTATGGGGAGAAGCGCCTGGGTCCGCGGCTCCATTGGTTCGCTTCGATGATGGTCTTTTTGGGTTCCTGGATCTCCGGCTTCTTCATCATCGCCACCGACGCCTGGATGCAGCACCCGGTGGGATACCGTTTGGGACCCAATGGCGAGATTGTGCTCGATAGCTTTGCGCAATTGCTGAGCAATCCGTGGATCCCCTGGCAGTATCTCCATAACATGATCGCCAGCGTGGTTACCGCGGGCTTTGTGGTGGCGGCTCTGGGCGCATTCTACGTTCTCAAAGGTAACTATCCGCAGTTCGGGCGGACCTTCGTGAAGACGGGAGTCATCGCGGGAGCCATTGGAACGGTTCTCATGATCTTCCCCACCGGCGACCGCCAGGGCAAACTTGTCACAGACCATCAACCGGTCACCCTCGCCGCCATGGAAGGACATTTCGAAACCATGCGTGGCGCCCCGATCGCTCTGGTCGGGCAGCCCGACATGGAGAAGATGGAACTCGATAATCCCATCCTGATCCCGCGTGTGCTTAGTTTTCTGACTTATCAGCACTGGTCGGCGGAAGTCAAAGGGTTGAAAGACTTTCCCCGCGACCAATGGCCCGATAACATCCCTCTGTTGTATTACAGCTATCACGTCATGGTGGGCCTGGGAACGATCCTGGTGGCCCTGATGGCGCTGGCGGCTTTCTTTCTCTGGCGCGGAACGCTCTACGCCAACCGGCCGCTGCTGTGGGCGCTCATGCTCGCTTTTCCGTTTCCTTACATTGCCACCACGGCGGGCTGGATGACGGCGGAAATGGGGCGGCAGCCCTGGTTGATCTATGGCCTGATGCGGACGGCGGATGGCGTTTCCCCGCGCGTCTCCGCGGGCAACGGGCTCTTCACCCTGATCGGCTTCATGGGTCTGTACACGCTCCTCGGAATGCTATTCCTCTACCTGGTTCACCGCGAAGTGGACCGCGGTCCGGCGAGGGAGGCGCACTAAATGGAAACGATTTGGTTCTGCCTGGTGGCGATTCTGATCGCCGGCTACGTCATCTTTGACGGTTTCGACCTCGGCGTTGGCGCGATTCACATGTTTGTCGGCCGCACGGAAAAGGAGCGCGAAGCGATCATCTCCACCGTCGGTCCGGTCTGGGATGGGAACGAGGTCTGGCTGATTGCGGGCGGCGGCACTCTGTATTTCGCATTCCCGTCCCTCTATGCGTCGAGCTTTAGCGGATTCTATCTGGCGCTAATGATCGTGCTTTGGCTGCTTATTCTTCGAGGTATCGCCCTCGAATTCCGCAATCACATCCACGACGAGATATGGAAGCCGCTTTGGGATGTCGTGTTCGCCTGGTCCAGCGGCCTGCTCGCCCTTGTTTTCGGGGTCGCGCTCGGAAATGTGGTGCGCGGCGTGCCTATCGATGCGAATGGATACTTCTTCCTTCCGTTGTGGACCGACCTTCGTCCCGGAGCGCAGCCGGGCGTGTTGGATTGGTACACACTCCTGATCGGAATCACTTCCCTCGCGGCGTTGTCCATGCACGGCGCTTTGTGGCTGGTGCTCAAGAGCGACGGAGAGATCCGGCGGCGGGCGTCGCAATGGGTCCGCCGGGCGTGGCCGGCGGTTGTGCTGCTGGGTGTACTGATCACGGTCGCCAGTTTCGCGATGCAGCCCCATCTCGCGGCGCAGTATTCCTCGCACCCGTGGGGCTGCGTTTTCCCGATTCTCGCCGTGGCCGGGCTGGCGGGTATCTTCTTCTACCACCGCGCCGGCCGTGAGATCCACGCTTTTCTATCGTCCTGCGCCTATCTGGCCGGAATGCTTCTCAGCGTGGTGTTCGGACTCTATCCCATCGTGCTGCCTTCGAACGCCGATCCCACGCGCAGCCTGACCATCCACAACGCGGCGGCGCCGGAATACGGGCTCCGGATCGGCCTGTGGTGGTTCATCCCGGGCATGATCCTGGTCGCCGGATATTTTCTTTTCGCCTATCGGCATCAGGCCGGGAAAGTGAAGGTTTCCTGAGGTTGTCGGCGCCCCTTCGAGTGGATCAAATCGCTGTTCGGGAAACGAAGGATGGCGTGGAGCTCGCGGGCTTGGTGCATGGACTTCCGGATTGCCCGCAGCCCTTCCGCGTCTGGTTCCGGTTTTCTGGTCTGTCCGCCGGCCAGGTGGAATGTAGCGGCAATCCGTTTGTGCCGGCCCTGCTCGGAGTGGCGATGTGGCTGCGCAGGCCGGTGGAGATTGAGTCCCCGGTTTCCCCGCTACTGCTCGAAGGCGCGGCCAGGATCATGCGCATTTGGCACGGCTGGTCTCGCTCCATGCGCCCCGTCGAAATTCGCGCCGGCGTTCTTTCCGAGCAATACACGCAGGGACGCGAGGCGGCGTGCCTCTTCACGGGAGGCGTCGATTCCTTTCATACGCTGACGGAAAACCTCGCCACGGAAACCGGCTCGGCCCGCGTGACTCATCTCCTCTTCCTCGGCGGCCAAACGGATATGGCGCTGGGCAACGATGCTCTCTACCGGGCCCGGTGTGGGGTGATTTCCGAAATTGCGGAAGAACTGCAGCTCGGCGTCATTTTTGGCGCCACGAATGTGCGCGATATTCTCCCCGGATGGACGCTGGAATGGGGTGTCCGGGCCGGTTCCAACGTGGTGGCGCCCTCGCTCTGTCTCTCTCCACTGCTTGACCGGGTTTTTACATCGGCTTCCTTCACTTATGACGCCCCCTTTCCGTGGGGATGCCACCCGTTTACCGATCCTCTCTGGAACACGGCGCGAATTCGGTTTGAACACCGCGGCTGCGAGGTGGCCCGCGACGGCAAGGTGATTCAATCCATTTGCAGGTCCGCCACCGCCCTGCGATACCTGAAGGTTTGCAACGATGGCGAGGCCACCGGATACAACTGCGGGCGTTGCGAAAAGTGCCTGCGGACGATGATTGCGCTGCGGGCGGTGGGAGCCCTGGATCGCTGCCGGACTCTGCCTCATGAGATTCCGCTCGACGCGGTCGCGCGGCTGAATGCCTGTGTTCCCATTACCCGCATATTCATGGTCGAAAACCTGGATCGCCTGCGGCGGACGGGAGCCGATCCACGTCTGGAGGCCGCGCTCGCCTCCGCACTAAAGCCCAATTTTTGGCGGAGGCTGATCTATATCCTCACGGAAGCCGCATACCGTTTGGATCGCGCCCTTTTCCAAGGAAACCTCCGCAGCCGGGTTATTCGCCAAGCCAAGGTCTGCCGGAGCGGTCCGGAGTTGCGTGAAAATCCCGCGCGTTGGCTCTTCGCGCGAATGCGCGACCTGGCCCGCGCAAAAAAAGCCTGACCTTTTCTAGTTCGCTTTCGCGGGAGCCGCGAGCGAGCGTTCCACCATGTCGTGGACGTCGGTGGAGACGCCATGGTCGCGCCATAGCCAGCGCATCATTTCGGGGAATACGGTGCGCAGCATTTTCTGACCGTGCTTCTGGATCCCCCAGATGTAATTCACGTCGTATCCCTTCGCGCTGAGGGCCTGCTGCATCCGGACGTTCTGGTAAAACCAGTCGCGCCGCTGGTCGTAGGTCCCATCGTCCTTCAAAGCGCGATTGTCGTTGCGGCCGTCGGCCAGAAAGATCCGGAGAGGCTTTCGCTCGCTGCCGCGAATTATATCCGGGTAGGCGTCACCGCCGCGAAGATTGGTGAAACTGCCCACATTGCTCAAGACCTTGCGGAATACATCCGGACGCTGCCACGCTACCGTGAATGCGGCGATGGCGCCGGAACTGGAGCCGCCAATGCCGTGGCGTTCGGGATCCTTTGAGATGTTGTAGTTCTTATAAAGTTCCGGCAGCAGTTCGTCCACGATCACGCGGGCGTATTTGTCGTCCAGCGCGTTGTACTCGGTGGGACGGTTTGTCGCGCGGTCGCCCCAATCGTTCAACGAAGGCTCGGGCTGATCCGGCCTGCGGCCTGGATTGA
Organism: Bryobacteraceae bacterium; assembly: GCA_035545735.1. Lineage (GTDB taxonomy): Bacteria > Acidobacteriota > Terriglobia > Bryobacterales > Bryobacteraceae > JAJYKC01. Next base: position 77,625 of record DASZXS010000071.1, read on the forward strand.
TGAACACTGCGATCATGACGGGGATTTCCCTCCGGTAGATCAGATTGTCCAGCACGGTGGGAGCGCGCACATCGGCCTCGGGATTCTTAAACGCTTGCCCGTCGTTGAAGATCATCAGCGACGCCGGTGTGTCGGGACGATACTGCGCGGGTACGTAGACCCAGTAAGTATGCTGTGTGCCCGGATACGCCTGGCTCGGCAGCGTGAAGGGACCGCGAATCTCTCCGGTGGGCACGCCGTCCTGCGGCAAAGCGTCGGGAGCAAGCTGATAAAAGCGCCCCGGGTCGGGCTGTGAAAACGCCACAACGGAAAAGAAAAGGAACGTTCCAGCAAGATGAAATTTCATGGCTATAAAAATGGCTACGCGCGTCCGTAAATCGGAATGACCGCGCCATTCACCGCCGCCGCCTGTTCCGACGCCAGCCACACCAGCAAGCTGGCAATCGCTTCCGGCTTCACCCAGGCGCTAAAGTCCGCCCCGGGCGACGCAGCGCGGTTCGTGAGGGTATCGATCGTCGAAGGGAGCACGACATTCGCCGTAATCCCCGCGCTTTTCACCTCCGCCGCCAGCGAGCGCACCAGATGAATGAGGGCCGCTTTCGAGGCGCCGTAGGCGGCGATGTGAGGCGCGGGTTCCACGCCGGCCCGCGATCCGATCGCGATAATCCTCCCGCGCCTCCGCGCGCGCATACCCGGCGCGACGGCGCGGAACATTCCGAGCGCGGAGCGAAGATTGAGCGTCATCATACGGTCCCATTCCTCGTCGCTCGAATTCTCGATCGTCTCTCCCCCGGAGAAGCCGCCCACCAGGTGGACCAGCACGTCCACCGTCCCGGCGGCGCTGACCGCGAATTCGCAACCTTCACGCGTCGCGAGATTGGCGGCGATGCTGCGGAAATTCCCCGTCCGCGGCGGCGGAGGCGACGTGCCCACGCCAACCACCGAAGCCCCTGTACTCAAAAACGCGTCCACCACAGCGCCGCCCAGCCCACCGCTCGCACCCGTAATCAGAACCTGCATGCGATATTGATCTTAATGGCGAACGAGCTGCCGCGTCTACGGCTGGGTTTGGATTTTCTTCCGTCGCAGGACGCCGAACGTCCCGGCCTTCTGATCCGCGATCCCTATCGCTACTCCGATTCCGTGCTGCTCATCCCTCCGCAACTGGTGGCGAGCCTCGCCTGTTTTGACGGCGAACAGACCACGCTTGACTTACGCTCCAGCCTGGTGCATGCCACCGGCGAAATCCAGGTGGGCGATCTTGAGAAACATCTCACGGAGACGCTAAGCCAGGCGGGTTTTCTCGAAGACGCGCGCTTTGTGGAAATGCGCGACGCGCGCCAGCGCGAGTTCCGGGCCGCCGCCGCGCGCGAGCCAAGCCACGCCGGCGCGGCTTATCCGGGCGACGCCGCCGCGGTCCGCAAGGAATTGGACGGCTATCTCGAAGGCGCCGGGCCGGATGGCAAATCGTCGCTTCTTGGCATCGCGGCCCCGCACGTCAGCCCGTTCGGTGGGTGGCAATGCTATCGCGACGCCTACGGGCCGTTATCGCCCTCCTATGGGGATCGCACGTTTGTGATTCTGGGAACGTCGCACTATGGAGAGCCCAACCGTTTCGGGCTCACCCGTAAGTCGTTTATCACTCCGCTCGGGGAAGCGCAAACCGACGTGGACCTGGTTGACCTGCTCTCCAGCCGCGCTCCCGAGGCTACCCGGATGGAAGATTATTGCCACGCAATTGAACATTCCATCGAGTTCCAGGTGTTATTTTTACAGCATCGCTTCGGCCCGTCCGTTCGCATCGTGCCGATTCTATGCGGGGCTTATGCGAGAAGTATCCTGCAAGGCGGCATGCCGGAAGACGATCCGCAGGTTGCGCGTTTCATCGGCGCGCTGGGCGATCTGGCCGCGGCTCGCGCCGGACAGCTCTTCTGGGTGCTTGGAGTCGACATGGCGCACATGGGCCGGCGGTACGGCGATGCTTTTAACGCGCGCGCCAATCAGGGTGAGATGACTTCGGTGGCTCGCCGCGACACGGCGCGGATCGACGCGGTCAACGCCGGCGATTCGAAGGCCTTCTGGGATCAGGTTCAGGAAGGCCAGGACGACCTGAAATGGTGCGGCTCCTCGCCCCTATACACGTTCCTCAAAGCCGTGCCCGAAGCGCGCGGGACCCTCGAACGCTACGATCAGTGGAACATCGACAATCAGAGCGTGGTCAGCTTCGCCGCTCTGCAATTCCAGCGCCGCTAGCGTGCTGCGAAAATAAGACAGCATGCGAGATTTGCGGAATGGCTTAATACTGGTGACCGGCGGCGCCGGACTGATCGGCAGCACTTTGATTTGGGAGTTGAACCGGCGCGGGCTGAAAAACATCGTCGTAACCGACCGGCTGGGCAGTTCGGAAAAGTGGAAGAATCTAACCGCGCTGCAATTCGAGGACTACCTCGAAGCCGCCGACCTTGAAAAGCGCCTGCTTTCCGGCCGTGGCTTGCCGGCGAATGTGCGCACCGTATTTCACCTCGGCGCTTGCTCCTCTACCACCGAAACCAACGCCAGCTACCTGATCCAAAATAACTACGAATACACAAAAATCCTGGCGGAGTGGGCTCTGGCGCAAAACGCGCGCTTCCTCTACGCTTCCTCGGCGGCAACTTATGGCGCGCTCGAAGAGAACTTGAGCGAAGAGCGTCCGCTGCATACTCTCCGCCCGCTGAATATGTATGGCTACTCGAAGCATCGCTTCGACTGCTATGCGGAGGCCCGCGGATTGCTGCCCCGGATTGTCGGCCTGAAATACTTCAATATCTTTGGTCCGAACGAAGACCACAAGGACAATATGCGGAGCGTCGTGCACAAGGCGTTTCATCAGATCGCGGCTTCGGGCGTTGTCCAGTTGTTCAAGAGCTACCGTCCGGAATTCGCCGATGGTTGCCAGCGCCGGGATTTTCTGTATTCGAAAGATGCCGTTAAGATGACCGTTCATCTTGCTGAAGCAGAGAGCGCCGGAGGGCTATATAACATCGGCTTCGGTAAGGCCCACACCTGGCTCGAATTGGTGGATGCTCTGTTCGCCGCCATGGGGCGGGAACCGCGAATCGAATTCATCGAAATGCCCGAGACTCTGCGGCCCAAGTATCAGTACTCCACGTGTGCGGCGATGAAGCGCTTCGAAGAATCGGGATATACCGGCCCGCTCACCTCCCTTCGCGCCGCGGTCGCCGACTATGTGCAAAACTACCTCGTGCCGCGGCGAAAGTTGGGCGACGAGGCGCAATCCGCCCCCAGCGCTTCGTAACGAATTGTCACTATGCGTTGATCTGGCGAATTAACACGTGGGACACTGCTAGAAGACTATGAGCGCTGCCGCGTTGGGCGCGGCAGGGGATCGGCGCTCGCAAAAAAGTGAGGCTGCGCGAGTTGAAGACGATCCTGCTGTGCCTGATCCCCGTGGTGGGATTCGGGCAGGTTCAAGTTACCACCTACCATAACGATAACGCCCGGACGGGCCAGAACCGGAATGAGTACCTGCTGACGCCGGAGAACGTCGCCGCCGGTTCGTTCGGCAAGCGTTTCACATACCAGGTTGACGGTCAGGTCCTAGGGCAACCCCTATACCTGCCTTCAGTGAAGATCGAGGGCAAGGGCACACACAATGTAGTGATCGCCGCCACGGCCCATGATAGCGTCTATGCCTTTGACGCGGACAGCAACGAGGGCGCGAATGCGGAGGCGTTGTGGCACGTTAGCTTTCTTAGCTCCGATCCGAAAGTTACTTCAGTCCCTACGTCAGACGTGAGCTGTCTGGTGATAGCCCCGGAGCTGGGAATTGTCGGAACACCTGTGATCGATCCGGCATCCGGCATTCTCTATCTGGTTGCCGAAACGAAAGAGGGTGATTCGAATTACGTCTTCCGCCTGCATGCTCTCGACATTTCCACTGGCGCCGAGCATCGCGGGAGCCCGGTTGAGATTGCGTCTCCCGGCTTTTCCGCGTTCGAACACAAGCAGCGCGCCGCGTTGTTGCTCGCGAACGGAATGGTGTATGTACCCTTCGGTTCCAACTGCGATCAGGGAGATTATCACGGCTGGATTTTCGCCTACGACTCGGCGACGCTCGCCGCGAAGGCGGTGTTTAATGCCTCGCCCCAGGATGGCGGTTCCGCTTTCTGGAACGCGGGGGCGGGCCCCGCGGCGGATGAGTTGGGAAATATCTATGCGGTTTCGGCAAACGGGATCGCCGATCTTTCGAACGGCAGACACGAATACGGCGATAGCGTAATCCGCCTGAACCCGAACCTTACCGTGGCCGATTACTTCACGCCTTTTAATCAGGCGGATCTCAATCTGTACGACGTCGACCTGGGATCGTCCACGGCGATACTTCTGCCCGCCAGCGCCGGCGGCGTGGAGCATCCCTACTTACTCGCCACCGCGGGGAAGGAAGGCCGCCTTTATCTGCTGGATCGCAATCATCTCGGCGGCGCTCAATCGGAAAGCGATAGCGGCGCTCTGGCGTCCCTGCCCATACTGGGACATTCGTTGTTTGGCGCGGCGGCGTACTTTAATGGCAGCCTGTTTGTGGCGCCGGAATTCGCGATGATGCGCGCCTATAAGATTTCGAACGGCGAACTCGGCAGCGTTCCCGATTCAACCGCGTCCTTTGCCGCCGGAGCGCTCGGCGCGACGCCAAGCATCAGCGCGAATGGCGCCGAAAATGGCGTTGTCTGGATTGTAACGGCAAATTCGAATGGCGCGCTTGAGGCATATCGCGCGGACGGTCTGGGCCAGCCCCTTTATTCGAGCTTGGATAACCCGGCCGACAGTTTGGACGGTTTGGTCGAATTTAGCGTTCCCACCATCGCGGACGGCAAGGTCTATGTAGGAACGCAGAGCGCCCTCGAGGTCTACGGCTTGATTTCCGCGCCCACACCAAACGTGCTGGCCGCGACGAACGCCGCCAGCTATGATCCGCGGGCAATTGCGCCCGGGTCGCTGATCTCGCTTTTCGGAACGGATCTTTCGCTCATTACCGCGTCCGCCGGAAGCATCCCTCTGCCCGTCTCGCTCGCCGACGTGTCGGTCTCCATCAACGGGATTCCGGCGCCTCTGCTTTACCTATCCCCCAGGCAGCTGAATGTGCAAGTCCCCGTCGAAGTTGCGCCTGGCCCGGCGCAACTCACGGTGCGGGTTGCCGGGAGGCTCTCCGCCACCGCATCCCTGGTCATCGGCCAGTCCGGCCCTGGCATCTTCGCCGTCCTGGGAGGCTCCGCTGGCTTCGCGGCCGGCAGCGATGCGTCTGTGTATCTGACCGGACTGGGCAAGACCGATTCCGACATCGCGAGCGGCGACGCTGCACGCGAAGGAGAGGTAATTAACGCCACCCTCGACGTGACCGCGACCGTCGGAGGAGTCAACGCACCGGTGCAATTCGCCGGCCTCGCGCCGGGTTTTGTGGGAGTGAACCAGGTGAATCTGCAAGTGCCTCAACTCTCACCCGGAATCTATCCGGTCGTCATCACCGTCGACGGCGTCAGCAGTAACGCGGCGCCTCTGAAGGTCGCCGCCGGCAACTAAGCCCCTCCATGCCGCCGGAGAATCCCGCTGGGCGTCCGTGGTATGCTCATTTTTTCTCCGGTTGATGTTGGTTTTTCCGGACCAAACCGCCGCTTGGCGGTCCAAGTAACGAAGCTGGGTTTCCAAGCCGCTTGACCGGAACCATCTGTACGGATTTTCCGCTCTGCCCGCTTTTCGCCCAAATCCATTTTGTCCGTCTAAGACGGAGTTTCGTGTGGTGGACCCCGACGGATCAAAGGAGCGCGCGTGAGCACAGCGGGCCGTACGGCAGTCTATGTCGATCGGGTAGTCGAGACGGTGAAAAGGCGGAATGCCGGGGAGCCGGAATTCCTGCAGGCCGTCACGGAAGTCCTGCGCTCGATCCTCCCGGCGCTGGAAAGGCGCCCCGAGTACGCCGAGGCGCGGATTTTGGAGCGGCTGGTCGAACCCGAGCGCGCGGTGACGTTCCGGGTTGTATGGCAGGACGACCAGGGAAGAGTGCGCGTAAATCGTGGTTTCCGCGTCCAGTTTTCGAGCGCGATTGGGCCGTATAAGGGCGGAATTCGGTTCCATCCGACGGTATATCCCGGCATCCTGAAGTTTCTGGCCTTCGAGCAGGTGTTCAAGAACTCGCTGACGACGCTGCCGATGGGCGGCGGCAAGGGTGGCGCCGATTTCGATCCGAAAGGGAAGTCCGACGGAGAGGTCATGCGCTTCTGCCAGAGTTTCATGACGGAACTCTGCCGGCATATCGGCCCCGATACAGATGTCCCGGCTGGCGATATCGGAGTGGGCAGCCGTGAAATAGGCTACATGTTCGGGCAGTACAAGCGGCTTCGCAACGAGTTTACCGGCGTGCTCACGGGCAAAGGGCTGGCATGGGGCGGCTCCCGCATCCGGCCGGAAGCGACGGGTTACGGGTGCGTCTATTTCTGCGAGCAGATGCTGAAAACGCGGGGCGAGGATTTCGCCGGTAAGACATGCCTCGTCTCAGGGTCGGGAAACGTCGCGCAGTACACGGTGGAAAAGCTAATCCAATATGGCGCGAAGTGTCTGACTCTTTCCGATTCGGAAGGCACCATTTACGACAAAGACGGAATCTGCCCCGAAAAGCTCGCTTGGGTTGCCGGCCTGAAGAACGGCCGCCGCGGCCGCATCCGGGAGTACGCCGATAAATTTCCGAAGGCGGAATACCTGCACAACAAGACGCCGTGGCACATCCCGGCGCAGTGCGCCTTCCCGAGCGCCACGCAAAATGAAATCGACGGAGAGGACGCCAGGACGCTGCTCCAGAATGGCTGCTACGTGGTGGGGGAGGGAGCCAATATGCCCACCACGCCTGAAGGCGTGGAACGGTTCCTGGCGGCGAGGATCCTCTACGGCCCGGGAAAGGCGGCGAATGCCGGCGGTGTGGCGACGTCGGGGCTGGAAATGGCGCAGAACTCCATGCGCCTCTGCTGGGGAAGGGAGGAAGTGGATTGCCGGTTGAAACAGATCATGACTTCCATCCATGAGTCCGCGTACGAGACTTCGAAGGAGTACGGCGCCGCCGGCGACTACGTATTAGGCGCAAACATCGCCGGCTTCGTGAAGGTGGCGGACGCGATGCTGGCGCAGGGACTGGTCTAGCAGGCTGTCCTCACAGCCACGTAGTTGGCGTTCCCTAATTGCCGGGTTCGGTCGCTTTCCAATATCCGGGACGGGTGCGGACCTCCAGGTCGGGCCGGTCCACCACGACTTGGATTTTGTGGTATCCACCTTCGGACAGGTTGTTCGGCTGATAACTGAGTAAATACTGGTTGTGCAACTCCTGTCCCAAATGCACCAGGTCGCTTTCCAGCGCCTCTTGCTTGATGAATGAGTACTCCCGCCCTCCGGTGAAGCGCGTAAGGACCTCGGCCGGGTTCGAGACGAAAATGCCCTTGGCCGCCTTGAAAATCTCCACGAACGCCGGAACGAAATTCCCCAGGTCGCGATTTTGCGAAATGGTGGTCGGCGTCATCGGCGCGCCGGGGTGCCCCACGGTCGCGGTGGGAGGAATCGGGGATGGCGCGGGCGGCATGCCCTTGTCGGTGAGCAATGAGACAACATGTGAAATGTTCACGCTGTAGATAACAATGTTGTAAATCTGCGCAGCGTCTAGCACTTCGCGCACGTGCCCTTCACTGCCTTTGTCCCCGGTCTCGCTAATGAGCAGGACAATCCGGCGATGATCGTCGGGGCGCTTCCTCAGCATGTTGATGCTGTACTGAACCGCGTCGATCATCGCGCTGGTGGAACTGCCCGGTTTGACTTTCTTGAAGGCGTCGCTGATTTGCGCGGAATCGTTGGTGAAATCCTGAATCACGCGCATCCGGTGGTCGAAGGCCAGCACCGCGGCTTCGCCATTCCCGCCCACCACCATGTCGCCAATCACGCTGCCAATCTTTTGAATTTTCGGCAGAATCTCGCTGACCGTGCTGTTCGCCTGGATCGCGACCACGATGGAAATCGGATGAAACGAAACATCGGTCGAGAGGCGCTGCAGTTTATCGTTATCGTAGAGCTTGAAATCGGTGACGTTTAGCCCGCCGATGACGTTGCCGGAGCGGTCCATCACCGTGGTCGGAGCAAGCACAACTTTCACCGTGGAACGGAACGTCGTTGTGCCGGTGTCGGGCGTGTCCTGGCGCTGTTGGGGTGGGATCCTTTCGGGAGAGGCCTGCGGCGCCAGGGATGGCAATTGACCGGGCTGCCGGGTTGGCAATTGGCCCGGTTGCTGTTGCGCCCAAACGGGCAGGAAGACAAGCGCGGCCACAAACCTCATCGCCCGGTTGGATATCTTCGCCATACCTTTAGTTTCTCCTGATCACGCTATGCCGCGCCACCGCCGGAGCCGTGCGCGGTCCGTCCTCTAAGCAAGTCAAGAATGTGAGGCACGAGATGGGCCACTGCGTCGAACGACTCCACCGCTCCCCTCGGTGAGCCCGGCAGGCAGAGAATCAGAGTCGATCCGCGCGTGCCCCCCAGGCTTCTCGAAAGAGGCGCCAGCGGAGTGGACTTCAATCCTTCGGCGCGCATCCTCTCTCCCAGCCCGGGAATTTCCTTATCCAGAATTGCGCGTACCGCTTCGGGAGTCACGTCGCGAGCGGAAATCCCCGTACCGCCGGTAGTAAGAATTACTGGAGCCTCCGCGTCGGATAACTCGCGGATGAGATAGGAGATCGACGCCTGAACGTCCGGAACAACGTGGATCCGGCGCACCGCCCAGCCAAGCTCTTCGGCCCGCGCGCGCAGCGCTGGTCCGGAGCGGTCCTCCCGCTGCCCCCGCGCGCAGGAATCGCTGACGGTCACGATCACCGCATCGATACGTCCATTCGCGGTCATGCGCGGCGGAAGTCTCCACTTTTTCCGCCTGTTTTTTCCAACAGATAAAGATCCTGGATCTCGATTGCCTTGTCCAGCGCTTTGGTCATGTCGTAAACGGTCAGCGCGGCGGTGGCGGCGGCGGTGAGCGCCTCCATCTCAACCCCGGTGGGTGCGGTGGTGGCCACGCTGGAAAGGATGCGTACCCCCTCGCTTTCGATGCGGACTTCGACATCCGCGTGGCTCAACAGAATGGGATGGCAGAGCGGAATTAGCTCAGATGTTTTCTTTGCGGCACAGATTCCCGCCACTCGTGCAATTTCGAGCGGGTTACCCTTCGGGTTCAACGGAAGCTGGTCGATGATCCCGGCGCTCATTTTTACGAAAGCGTGCGCGCGCGCCGTGCGCCGTGTATTGGACTTGGAGGAAATGTCCACCATCCGGGCATTTCCCGCGCTATCGAAGTGGGATGCTTTGCTCATATCCGCGAATACAACCTCATTGTGGCAAGACCTGAATCCAATCGCCCGCCGCCCACGCTTCCCGGCCGGATTCGGCTACCACGTATGCGTTGGCGCGGGTAAGCGCCGGCACGTCGCCGGACCCATGCCAGGAGAGCGGCGTAACGCTTTCGCCGCTGGCGGACAGACGAGCTGGCAAGAAGCGCGTGAGTCCCGGTTTGTGCCGGAAATCCCGGTCGACACGAGTCCAGAGCAGCGGCCGGGAGGGCTCGTTCACACCGGAAAGAATCTCGAGCGCGGCACGAGCGAAAAGCTCAAAGGTCACCATGGTGGACGCCGGATTTCCGGGAAGCCCAAAAAAGAGCGTGCCGCCGGCGCGCCCGAACACGAGAGGCTGGCCCGGTTGAATGAGTACCCGGTCAAAGAAAAACTCCGCGCCCAGGCTGGCCAGAACGTTTTCGACGATGTCGTATTTTCCCGCCGAGACGCCGCCGGAGAGCAGCAGCAAATCGGCCTTCAATCCTTCGCGGATGGCGGCGAGCGCCGGCTCCCATTGGTCGCGAGCGACCGGGAGCATGAGGGGCTCGCCGCCCGCGCGCGCCACCTGCACCGCCAGCGAATAGGCGTTGGAGTTGCGAATCTGGAAGGGCTGCGGTTGCTCTCGAATTCCGACCAACTCGTCGCCGGTCGGGAGAATTGCCACTTGCGGTTTGCGGTACACCGCGAGGCTGGGCTTGCCCACCGTGGCGAGAAGAGCGATCGCGGGATACGCGAGGCGCATACCGGGCGCGGCCACGGTCTCCGCGCAGCGCACTTCCGCCCCTTGCGGAATCACGTTTTCCCCCGCCAGCAGCGCGCGGTCTGTCGTGATGTCCGAACCGCCGTTGCGCACGGCGTGCTCCACCATCAGCACGGCATCGGCGCCCGCCGGCAGCGGCGCTCCCGTCATGATTTCAATTGCTTCTCCGCGTGTAACCGGCAGCGGAGATGCCTCTCCGGCGCGCACCTCTCCGATTACGCGCAGCGCTCCTGGGAGATCCTCGGCGCGGACGGCGAATCCGTCGCGGCCGGAACGGTGAAACGGAGGAAGGTCGCGGTCGGCAACCACGGTTTCGGCCAAAACCCTGCCTGCCGCGGACAGCAGGTCCACGTTCTCGATACCCGGCCTGGCGGCGTGGCGGAACGTTTGTTCCAGAACACACTGCCGGGCTTGTTCAAATGTGAGAGCAGCCACGGCTTCATTGTACTGGCTGCTTTTACAATGGAACGATGCCCCATCGCTTGACCTTGGCGGAGATGTCCGCCGGCCTTCGCGCCAAAACGTTGTCCCCCATTGAGTTGGTTGACGCACACCTGGCTCAGATTGAGCGGCTGAATCCGACGCTGAACGCTTTTGTGACGGTTCTGGCCGAGGAAGCGCGTGCCGCCGCGCGCGAGGCGGAAGGCAGGCAGATGCGCGGCGAATTGCGGGGCCCACTGGACGGGATACCGGTGACGGTGAAAGACAGCTTCGACATGGCGGGCTTAAAGACCCATTGCGGAAGCCGGTTTCTGGGCTTGTCTCCCGCGGCGGAAGACTCGGTATCCGTGGCGCGCCTGCGAAAAACGGGCGCGATTCCGCTCGGCAAAACGAATTGCCCGGAATTCCTCGCTAATTATGAAACCGACAATTTCGTCACCGGGCGGACCAATAGCGCCTGGGATCCCGAGCGGACGCCAGGCGGGTCGAGCGGGGGAGAGGCGGCGGCAATCTCCGCTTTCTGCTCGGCGGGCGGCATCGGGAGCGATGGCGGCGGATCGATTCGAGTTCCCGCGCATTTCAGCGGCATTGCCGGGTTGAAACCCACGCCCGGCCGCTGTCCCGCCGCCGGCCATGTGCCGCCCATCAACCACCCGGGCGGCCTCTTGGGCGTCGGCGGCCCGATGGCGCGTGATGTCGCCGCGGTGCGCGCGCTATTCGAAGTGCTGGCGGGGCACGATACGGACGACCCGTTCTCCGCGCCCGTGCCGGTGCGCAAGATCGAGGCAGATGGGATACGCATTGGCGTCATGGAGCAGTTTTACAAGGTTCCGGTGCAGCCCGCGATCCGGGCCGCGGTCCGCAAGGCTGGAGGCACACTGAGCGGGCTGGGGTTCCATGTCGAGCAGTTTGAACCCGCCGGAATCGAACGGGCGCCCAACCTCTGGTGGTTATTCTTCGGCATTCTGCCGGCGCCATTCACCAGGGAGTTGATCGCGGGCAGGGAAGACGAGGTCCACTTCACCGGCATCGAGTTCTACCGCCAGGCGATTCAGGAGCCTCAGCCTACGGCGAAGGAACTGGTGCAAAGCCTGGCCCTCCGTGACCGTCTCCGCGGCGGCTTGCTGCGGCAGATGCGGGAGGTTCCAGTGCTGCTGTTGCCCGTATGCGGCACGACCGCGTTCCGGCACCGCCAGCGCCGCTACGCGACTCCGGAAAAGGAAATCAGCCTGTTCGAGGCCATGATGCCCAGCACGCCTTTCAACCTTTTCGGCATGCCGGGGCTGGCGGTTCCATTCGGCCAGGATGAGAACGGCCTGCCAATCGGAGTGCAACTGGTAGGGCGGCCCTGGGAGGAAGAACTCCTGCTCGAAATCGGCGTCCGCCTGGAAGAAGCCCGCGGCGCATTTCCGTCACCTCCGGGGGTACGGGAGTAAGCGATCGGCGGAGCTGTGGTATACAGGCCGAACGCCTTGTAGACTGGAGGTGGGAATTCCGCGTGCATCATCACTCCCACGGAACCGGCAAGGCGCTGACTTGGTCGACGGCTGCGACGCTCGCTTTTGTCGCAATCGAGGCGGCCGCGGGCCTCTGGTCCCACTCTCTGGCGCTGCTCTCCGACGCGGGACATAACTTCACCGACGCTTTGGCGCTCATTCTGGCCGCGGTAGCGCTGCGCTACCAGGCCAAACCGCCGGACGAAACCAAGACCTACGGATATCAGCGCGCCGGCGTCCTCGCCGCGCTGTTCAACGCCGTCACGCTGGTCGTGATCGCCCTGGTTATCTTCTGGGAGGCTTGGCAGCGCCTCGTCGCTCCGGAGCCGGTGCACGACACGGTGATGCTGGTGGTGTCCACGCTGGGAGTAGTGGTGAACGGCGCGATCATGCTCAGTCTGCACCGCGGCAGGAAGGATCTGAATATCCGCGCCGCGTACATTCACATGCTCGGCGACGCGATTGGCGCCATCGGCATCATCGCCGGAGCGCTGCTGATCCGTTTCACGGGCTGGGTGGAGGTGGACCCGATTCTGTCCATCCTGATCGGCGTCATGATCGTGTGGACCGCGTGGGATATCATCCGCGAGTCTCTGAACGTTCTGCTGGAGGGGCTGCCCCGGGGGATGAACCTCCAGGCAATCACGGCGGAGCTGCGGGCCGTGGCCGGCGTAGTGGACGTCCATGACCTCCATATCTGGAGTCTCGGCTCGGAGGCGAACGCCCTAAGCTGTCACGTGCTGATCGAGGATATGCCGCCCTCGGCGAGCAATGGCATTCTCAAGCGCATCAACGATGTGCTTTGCGGCTTCGGCATTCATCACACGACCATTCAGTTCGAACACGTCCGCTGCGCCCTGTCGGCTTCGCCTTGCATGATCCATCCGGCCAGCCATTCGCACGGCTGAGTTTCTCAGCGCTTGGCGGCTCTCAACACCTTGGTGGTTACGATTGCTTCGCCGACGTGGCGTTGGGTGTGCTCGGCGATGTGAACCAGCAGCGCGCCCAGCGTGGTCACCAGGCGGCTGCGTCCGATGGCGCGTTCCTCTTCGAGCGCTGCCGGGTCGATGCCGCGCAAAGCGGTCTCCGCTTGGGAGAAGTTCTTTCGCAGCCGGATGAACAACCCGGCGAGCGGCTCCCCCGGCTCTTTTTCGCGGCTTAACTCCGAGAACTGCGCGACGCTCAGTTGTTCGCCGAGCGCGTAAGTCATGAGGCGGTCCACCGCTCCTCCGATGTGGCGGATTTGAAAGCCGAGTGGAGCGATGTCGCCGTGCTTCTCCCAAACCTGCTCATCGGTCAATCCTTCCGTCCATTTCTCCAGATCCTCTGTAGCGTGCTGGAATGCATGCAGCACTGCGCCGACAACGGGGTGCACCCCAGGGACCGCGCCGCGAAGCCAGGGTTCCTGGTGAGTTGTCGAGCTTGTCATGATTCGTTACTCCTCTTCATTCTTTGGTTACGTAGTCGAGAAACCGGGCGCGAAGCGTCTCCGCCGTGGCGTTGTCCGGCGCAATTACCAATATTGTGTCGTCGCCGGCGATGGTTCCCACGACTTCCGGTATATCTTCCTGGTCGAGCGCCGCGGCGAGCGCGTTCGCGTGCCCGGGCGCCGTGCGCAGGACGATGAGATTCTGCGCCATCCGGATGTCGCGGAGGAACTCTCCAGCCACGCCCGCTAAGTCGGGCCCCGCGGACAGCGTCATCTGTTTATAGCCGTCTGGTGTTTTCACCAAACCGAGCTCCCGGATGTCTCTCGAAAGCGTCACCTGCGTGGCCGGGATGCCGAAGGCGGTGCGTAGTTCGCCCGCCAGATCCTCCTGGGTATGAATCCTTTTGGAGCGGATTAGTTTCAGAATCTGGCCCTGCCGGTAACTCTTATTCATGCGCTGTCATTCATATTTGGTTTCGAGCGCCCGCAAACGCGACTGGGCCTCGGAGAGTGCCTGCGACACTGCCTCCGGGCCCGTTCCGCCGGGAATCTCGCGCGTCTTCATTCCCTCGGCGGGCTGCAGCAGGGCAGCCATTTCGGGCGTGAATTCCGGGGCGAGCGCGGCCATTTCAGCCGCCGTCCATTCGGAAGGCTTCTTGCCGCGGCGGACGCTTTCGAGCACCAGTTTGCCGACCATCTGGTGCGCCTGATGAAACGGCGTGCCGGCGCGCGCCAGCGCTTCGGCAAGGTCGGTGGCGACTACCCAGCCTTGTTCGGCGGCCGCGGATGGGGCGTCCGGTTTCAATCGCGCGGTGGCGATCACCGCCTGCGCCATTTCGAGCGAGAGGCCAAGCTGGGCGGCCGCATCAAACAGCGGCTCCTTGTCCTCCTGCATGTCGCGATTGTAGGTCATGGGCAGGCCCTTCATCGTCACGAACAGAGAAGTGAAGGCCCCGAAGACACGGCCGCATTTGCCGCGGATGAGCTCGAGCGAGTCAGGATTCTTCTTCTGCGGCATGAGACTGGAGCCGCTGGTGACGCCGTCGCTTAGCTCCAGCCAGCCGAACTCGTCGCTCGAATAGAGGATCCAGTCCTCGGCAAGGCGGCTGAGATGCAGCATGGCCATCGACGACGAATAGAGAAAGTCGAGCGCGAAGTCACGGTCGGCCGAAACGTCCATGCTGTTGCGCGTGAAGCCGCCGAAGTTCATCTCGTCCGCCATTGCGCCGCGGTCGAAAGGAAAGCCGCTGCCGGCAAGTGCGCCGGAACCGAGCGGCATCACGTTGGTCCGCGCGCGCGCCTGCGAGAGCCGCTCGTGGTCCCGCGCGAACATCTCGAAATAGGCCAGCAGATAGTGAGGCCACAAGACGGCCTGTGCGCGCCGCATGTGCGTGTAGCCGCAGATTACAGCGCGTGGCTCGGCGCGCGCCTGATCGAGCAACGCCTGCATCACGCCGCGCAGCAGTTCGAGAATGCGGTCGATTTCTGCCCGCAGCCAGAGCCGGGTGTCGAGCGAGACCTGCTCGTTGCGGCTTCGGCCCGTGTGGATCTTCGCCGCGAGCCCGCCGGCGCGCTCGCCCAGAAGCCGGATGACGAGCGTATGAACATCCTCATCCGTGGCGCCGTCGAAAAAGCCGGGCTTCCGGCTGTCTTCGAGAATCTGCTGGAACGTATCCACCAACTGCTGGCGCTCGGCCGCCGTAAGGATTCCGACGTGCTCGAGCGCCCGCGCAAAAGCTTTGGAGCCGGCGATGTCGGCCTCCAATAACCGTTTGTCGAAATGCAGGGAGCCGGAGAAGCGCTCGAAGATCTCCGACGGTCCCGTTTCGAAGCGCCCACCCCAAAGCTTCATTGCGAGGCGGCCTACTTTCTGCCCTGGTTTGCGAGCGTACGGACCTTGATGGGCAATCCAATCAGGTTAATGAAGCCGAGCGCGTCCTTCTGATCGTATTCGGCGCCCATGGTGAAGCTGGCGATATCCAGCGAATAGAGCGAGTAGGGCGATTTCCGGCTGACCGGCTGCACGTTGCCTTTATAAAGGCGGAGTGTGACTTCCCCGGTTGTGGTGGCGCTGGTCACATCGAAGAAGGCGTCCAGCGCTTCGCGCAGAGGCGTGAACCAAAGGCCGTTATAAACCAGTTCGGCGTAATCGAGCGCGAGCTTCTGCTTGTAGTGCAGCGTGTTCTTATCGAGCGTGAGCGCCTCGAGTTCCTGGTGCGCGGCAAAGATGAGCGTGCCGCCGGGCGTTTCATAGCAGCCGCGCGATTTCATGCCGACGAACCGGTTTTCGACCAGGTCAATCCGTCCCACGCCGTGCTCGGCCGCGATCGCGTTGAGAGTTTCGACCAGTTGCAGGCCCGAAAGTTTCTTCCCGTTGACGGAAACAGGCGTTCCTTTTTCGAAACCGATGGTGACGTCAACGGAGACGTCCGGCGCGTCCTTGGGGCTCCTGGTGAGCATCCAAATGTGTTCCGGCGCGGCATTGGCCGGGTTTTCCAGCTCTCCGCCTTCGTGCGAGATATGCCAGACATTGCGGTCGCGGCTATAGATTTTCGTCGTGCTCTGCGCGATGGGCACGTTGTGCCGGCGCGCATATTCGATCGCGTCCTCGCGCGAGACGATGTCCCATTCGCGCCACGGGGCGATGACGGGCAACTGGGGCGCCAGCGCTTTGTAGGTCAGCTCGAAGCGAACCTGGTCGTTTCCTTTTCCGGTGCAGCCATGTGCGAGCGCATCGCAGCCGGTGGCCAGGGCCACTTCCACCTGCCGCTTGGCAAGCAGAGGGCGGGCAATGGACGTTCCCAGGAGATATTTGTGCTCGTAAACGCCGCCCGCGCGGACCATCCGCCAGAGATATTCGCTGACGAACTCTTCGCGCATGTCGGCGACATGGACTTCCGAGGCTCCGGTCTTGAGGGCTTTTTGCTCCAGGCCGGTTAACTCGTCGCCGCCCTGGCCGATATCGCCGCAAACCGCGACGACCTCGCAGCCGTACTTCTCTTTCAGCCACGGAATGATGATGGATGTGTCAAGGCCGCCCGAGTAGGCGAGCGCCACCTTTTTTGGATTAGGCATGTATGTAATCTTTACGATTTTACCTTGCGGGACAGAGGCGGCAGCGTCAGGCGAGCAGCATGAGCAGCAGCGCTTTCTGCGCGTGCAAGCGATTTTCGGCTTGATCGAACACGAGCGACCGGTCCGATTCCACGACGCCGTCGGTGACCTCCTGCCCGCGCTTGGCAGGCAGGCAGTGGAGAAATACCGCGTCGTACCGGGCTTTGGCGAAGAGGGTCTCGTTTACCTGGTAGGGGGCGAAAATCCGGCGGCGGTCCTCGGCTTCTTCTTCCTGGCCCATGCTGGCCCACACGTCGGTATAGACGGCGTGCGCGCCGGAAACCGCCTCGGCGGGATCGTTGGTGAGGAAGACGCTCGCGCCTTCTTCGTCCGCAAAAAGGGCGGCCTGCGCCGCGATGCGCGCATTCGCTTCGTATCCCTTCGGTGTGGCGAGGCGGAAGCTCATCCCGAGCCGCGTGGCGGAAAGCATCAGGGAGTGCGCCATGTTGTTGCCATCGCCCACGAAGGCGAGCGTGTATCCGCGCAAATCGCCGAAATGTTCTTCGAGCGACTGGAGATCGGCCAGCGCCTGGCAGGGATGATAAAGGTCGCTGAGCGCGTTCACAACGGGAACGCGGGACCACTGCACCAGTTGATCAATCGTTTCTTGCGAAAAAGTCCGGGCAACGATGGCTTGCGTCCATCGATCGAGGTTCCGGGCGACGTCCTTCACCGGCTCGCGCGCGGCGATCGGCCCCATATGGGTGACGGCGTCCCCCCCCAACTGTTTAATCGCCAGCTCAAACGTCATGCGTGTTCGCAGCGAGGGCTTTTCGAACAGAAGGCTGATGTACTGGCTGGCAAGAGCGCGGGCATACCGGGCGGGGCGCCGCTTCACGTCAGCGGCCAGTTTCAGGAGCTGAACCAGCTCTTCGCGGGTGAGGTCAAGATCCGAGGCCAGGCGCCCCGCGGCAATCCGGACGGGCGAGGGAGGAATCATCACTGGGTTGAAGGCGGTGACCGTCATGATTATTTATTCACGTAATAGAATAATCGCACTATCCCACGTGTGGTGTCAATCGACGAAAAGCGAAAAAACGAAGCCAGTCCGCACGCCACCAGCGGCGGCGTTCGCCGTTCCGGGGCGGTTCGTCGGATAGAGCTTGTAAGTGATTGAAACAACAATATGCCAGTTGATTTCTCTGTCCGCTTGGTGGTCCCAACCGGCGGTTTCCCGGTCGGAGAGAGGCGCTTCGGGGACGGGGCCAGGGCTGGGGACGCTGCCGGCACGAATGCTCCCTTCGCCGCAATTGGGTTGAACCTCGCTGCTGGTGGAAGCACCCCGCAGGCGACGGCACAATCGGGAGTATACTGGGGAACCCTCCATGCCAACCCAACCTGACGGTGCGGGGCTTCCCCTCTTCGTGATTGCCTCCGGTGAGCCGGAGCGTCGTTTTCCTCCTTTAGGGCCGAAGTTAAGGGTCCTCATGGTATGGCCGAAGTTCCCGCCGTCGTTCTGGGGATTCGAGGGCGTGCTCGATATGCTTCCCGAGAGCGCGATGACGCCTCCGCTCGGCCTGATAACTCTGGCGGCGCTTTGTCCCGCCGATTGGCACATCCGGCTGATGGACCGCGCTTTTGAAGAGGTCGCCGACGCGGACCTCCTCTCGGCCGATCTCGTGCTGGTGAGCGCCATGCACGCGCAGCGGGCCGACGCCCGCACGATTCTTACGCGGGCGCGCGATTTGGGGCGGCGCACTTTCATTGGCGGGCCCTGGGCGAGCAGCGACCCGGAAGGCGTACTCCAATTTTCAGACCACGTGCTGGTGGGCGAGGCCGAGGAGGTTTTCGCGGAGATTGCCGCGGCGCTTGAAGATGGCACGGCGAGGCGGCTCTACCGGGTCGCCGAAAAGCCGGACATGACGCATAGCCCGGTTCCGCGCTACGACCTGCTGCGGCTGGATCAATATACGTCCATGCCCATTCAGTTCTCGCGCGGATGCCCGTTTCAATGCGAGTTCTGCGACATCATCACCATTTACGGGCGCAGGCCGCGCGCGAAGACTCCGGCGCAAGTGATTGCCTCGCTCGATAAATTGCTGGAGCTCGGGTGGCGCAACGAGGTTTTCATCGTTGACGACAACTTCATTGGCAACAGCAAGCTGGCGCTTCAACTCGTGAAAGATCTCAAAGTGTGGCAGGAAGCGAACGGCTATCCATTTTCCCTGTACACGGAGGCCTCCGTCGATCTGGCGGCCCGCACCGAGTTGATGGCGGCGATGGTGGAAGCCAACTTCATGTACGTGTTCCTGGGTATTGAGACCCCGTCCGCGGAGGGACTCAAGGAGACGCATAAGTTTCAAAATCTTCGCGGTAACATCGAACAGCAGATCCGGACCATCCAGGAAGCGGGCTTGTGGGTGCTGGGAGGGTTCATCGTGGGGTTCGACTCCGACGATGAAACAATTTTCGACCGGCAATTCGAATTCATCAGCCGCACCGGAATCGCGTGGGCGATGGCGGGCATTCTGCAAGCGCCGCCGACCACAGCCCTTTTCGACCGGATGCGCAAGGAAGGCCGGCTGATTGAAGATAGCGAAGCGACCTCGAATTTCAGCGCGCCCAATTTCATCACCAAGCTGCCGCTGCCCGTGCTCCTGCGCGGACTGAGCCGGCTGCTGGCGGAACTCTACGAGCCAGCCGCGTTCTTCGATCGAGCGTTCCGCTCGCTTCAGATCTGGAGGCCGCGCGCGGTACAGAAGCCGCCGCAACTTCCGATGGGATACAACCTCCGGATCTTGTTTTCGTCGCTATGGACGCAGGGAATCCGTTCGCGCTACCGGCGGGCCTATTGGAATTTTCTGGGAAAGATGGCGCGGCACTGGTGGCGCGAGCCCGCAAAGCAATGGCTGGGGTTCATGGTGCTCCTCTCGGCACAGCATTTTCTAATTTATGCGCGGGAGGTCGCCGTAGATATGGAAGCTGCTTGCGCCAGCGTGGAAGCGCCGCCCGCGGTCAGTCTTTCGGCATAGGCCTGGAATGTT
The DNA here is from genome assembly GCA_035545735.1 of Bryobacteraceae bacterium. GTDB lineage: Bacteria > Acidobacteriota > Terriglobia > Bryobacterales > Bryobacteraceae > JAJYKC01. The sequence continues at coordinate 97,250 of DASZXS010000071.1, forward strand.
CCGCGGGTCAAAAGAGACTGGTTTTAGGACACGGAGGCGGCCAGGTCTTCCGCCGTCACCCAGAGGCTCCGGTCGTCAACCTCGATTTTGCAGATATGGCACTCCAGTTCCTGCGAATCCGGCAGCACCGTGATTTGAGTTCCGGCGGTCAGCACCCCGTCCTCGGTGCCGTCAATCGTAAAGGTGAGTAGGCCGCCAGTTAGCTTTACAGGTTGCCCAAGTGTCATGATGCCCTTCAGTATGATTCCGGGCCCGTAGGCGCACCATCGGGCAAATGCCCTAGTCTGCGGGCAAGGCCCAGACGAACACCACACCGCCGCTACTGGTCAGGACATATTCATGCCCGTCTAACTCATAGGCGATTGGCGAGCTTTGCATTCCGCGGCTGGTGCCGGCATGCCAAAGGGTTTTTCCATTGCTGGTGTCGAGGGCCAGGACATTGCCCAGGGCATCGCCCGTAAATGTAAGACCGGAATCGGTGGTGAGGACCCCGGCGCCGGAGCCGCCCGGGCCCAGTTCATGACTCCAACGGATCTTCCCGGTCTGATAGTCGATGGCTTCGAGGATACCTTTCCCCCAGACGCCGTAGTCTGCGCCTGCCCATCCGAATGTGCCATCCGCCGGCTTCGCGAAATAGATACCGTAGCTGGGGTGGGCATCCACGATAAACAGGCCGGTGGAAGGGTCGAAACTGGGAGACCGGTAATTCGTCATGCCGCCTTCGTCGGGCGCAATGAGCCGGCCATCCGGCGCGGGGTCCTTGTCCGGATTGGGGATCGGCCTGCCATCCTTGTCCACGCCAAGGGACCAGTTGACCGGTCCGAACGTGGTGGTGAGAAGGCTTTTTCCATTGGTCCGGTCGAGCACGAAGAAATAGCCATTCCGCGAGGTCTGCATGAGCATCTTGCGCGGAGTTCCATGGAAATCCCCGTCGACCAGCACCGGCGTTTCGACCGCGTCCCAATCGTGGGTATCGTGCGGCGAGGGCTGAAACGCCCAGGCGAGTTTGCCGTTGTCCGGGTTCAGGGCGACGATGCTGCAGGTGTAGAGACCGTCGCCGGGCCGCGTCTTCGCGGTCAGCACGGGCGTGGGATTGCCCGTGCCCCAATAGACAAGGTTGAGGCCGGGATCGTAGGTGCCGGTCATCCAGGTCATGCCGCCGGTGGGCTGGTCCGGCGTTCCGGCCGGCGGGGTGGAGTACCAGGTCCATTGCGTCTTCCCGGTATCCGGGTCGATAGAGCGCAGAAAACCGCGGAGATTGTCGAAATCTCCGGAAACACCCACGATTACGTGATTGCGAACAACAAGCGGTGAGAGCGTCGTCCAGTAGCCCTTGGCCGAATCCGCGATGACGATGTTCCAGCGAACCTTCCCATCTTTGGCGTCGAGGCAGATCAAGTGCGCGTCCGGCGTGGTGAAGTAAAGCGAATCCTTATACATCGCGACGCCGCGCTGTCCGATGTGGAAACCCTTGTTGGGGGGATAGGTGTAGCGCCAAATTTGATGCCCGGACCGCGCGTCCACCGCCCAGACGTTGTCCGGCACGGTGAAATACAGGATGCCATCCACAAGCAGCGGTGAGGATTTGATCTCATCCTCCTGCCCGGTCTGAAAAGCCCACGCGAGCCCCAGGTTTCGCACGTTGGAGCGGTTGATCTGGGTGAGGCTGCTGTGCCGGCGTCCGGAGTAGTCGCCGTGGTAGCTCGGCCAGGTATCCGCGGGAGGATGCAGGATGACGGAGGGATCGAGACCGCTGGTTCCGGCAAACAATAAGGTCGTGCAAACACAACAGTTAAGCAGGAAAGACTGGAATAAAAGCTTCATGTGGATAAGATTCGTTAGCGCAGCGTCTGAAGGTAGGCCATCAGGTTGTGAATGTCATCGTCGGTATATTTGCCGAGCAATTCGGCGTGCGCCTCGGCGGGCGCGTCAATTTGATACTTCACTTGAGAGACCGGCCAGGAGCGATACCATCCCGTGGCAGGATCTTTCAGCCCAACGGTGAATTCGTCGTGATATTCCAGTTTCCCGGTGACGGTTTCGCCGGAAGGAAGCGTAACTGTGACCGAAGCGGGCGCGTGAGACGGATAGAGCATGCGCTCTTCGAGCTTCAGGCCGTGGTAGCGGGTCGCGACTCCAGCCAGATCGCCGGTGGGCGAGTGGCATTTGGAGCAGGTTCCAGCGCCTTCGAAATAGCTCTTTCCCGCCGCGGCGTTCCCGGTTTGAAGATCGGCGTCATCGACTCCCCGGCGGCCGCCTTTCTGCGATTCCGCCAGTTTCTTTTCTTCGTGGACGAACGCGGCGAGAGCGGTTATTTCACCGGCCGGGAGATTGAAGGCCGGCATGCCGCCCGAAGGCCGGCCGGCGCGCACCACTTCACCGATCTTGTCTCCGCCGACGTCGGAGGCGACCAGTTTGGAGCGGGTGAGATCGGGGCCGGTTTCACCGCCCCCGGCATCGCGGCCGTGGCAGAAGGCGCAGCGCTGCAGAAAAACCGCCTGACCGCTTTCGATGAGCTTGGTTTCCGCGGCGCGGTCGGCGCCCGCGAACGCGACGGACATCGCGGCAACAAAGGCTGCCGCCGTCCGAAAAAGAGTCGAAAAGGGAAGAGGGACTGAAAAAGCCACCTTTCGAGAATATAAGATTTTCCCCGGGGACGCGTTATGCGGCCAGGAGGGGAAGGAAATGGCCGGCGTTGAGAACCACCAGCTCGGCTGAGGGAAAAAGCAAGAATCCACTAACGGCGCGAAGAGAAGCGGACGTAGCCAAAGGCGTCCGGCGTATGGAATGTCTGAATGTGCGAAGGGATGGGCGACCACGAACTGCTCTGCGCGTTGGTAATTCCTCCGGTGCGGAATAGATTTAATCGCCAAACGTCGCCCGGGTGTGGCGGGACATGCGCCGCGTCATGGGCGAAGTTCCTGAAGGGAATCGCGATTTCGACGGTCCAGTGGTCGTCGCCGGCGGATTCGTCCTTCCGCGCAAGCCCTTGCAGGGAGGTGCGGTAGCGAACGCCTTCGGGCTCCCAGGTTGGAGGGCCGCGCCACCAGGAGGTCCGGCAGCGGTTCAACATGGTTCCAATGGCATTGATTTCAAAGGTGTAGTAGTTGTGAACGTTCGCGGGACTCGGACTCAGGAAGATTTCGACGCAGTCGTCTTTTGAAACCGGGCCATGGCGGCGGCGCTCGTACGCGGAGATGTGCTTATCGCGGCAATAGTAGGAGACGTAAAGATTCTCGTCGTCCCAGAGCATTCGGACGGTGGTTTCTTCCTTCTCGCCGCCCTTCCACCAATTGAAATGAAAAGGGCTGACCGGTGACGCTGAACGCCATGCGGGATCGCGTAAATCGGCGTCGATTTCGATGGGCGATCCGGCACGCTCTATGGTGTAGGACGGCAGCGACGGTCCGGCGGCTGAGGCGAGGGGCGGCAGCAAAAGGAGCAAGCAGTACGCCGGACGCAGGGTCATTTTTGGTTCAGGATGCGCCAGAGCGTTCCACCGAAGATGTTGGCCTGAGCCTCAGCCGGCACCCCGCAGGCGTCAAGCATGCGATGATAGCGGTCCAACTCTCCGTCGAACTCATCCAGGTCTCCGTCGAAGACGTCGGAGCCGAACACCAGCTTCTCAAACGCGCTTGCCCGGGCCTTCGGTGTGTGCGGGCTGACTACGGAACTCCACCAGAAAATGGACTGGAAGAAGGTGTAGTCGTTCTGCCTCTTGAGGAGAGAGGAGCCGGAAACATCGAAATAGAGATTGGGGTTCCAGCGGCCGATTTCGGCGGCCCAGGCATAATCGGGATTTCCAAGGTGAGCTCCGATGATGGTTAGTTTAGGAAAACGGCGGGCGATCAGATCCAAAGTGGATACGCGCATCCGGTCCGAACTGATGTCGCTGGGAGTTTCAGGATGGGTCCGGTTGACAATTCCCGTGTGAAAAAGCAGGATCATGCGATATTTTTCGGCGCGCTCGTAGATGGGCCAATACCGGCGGTCGTCGTAGGAGTAGCGGGGACCCGACATCTCACCGAGGCCGCGAAATCCGGCCGCGCGAAAGCGGTCGATGGTTGCGAGGACGTTGGGGGCGTCGAGGCTGATATCCCCGAGGCCAACCAGGCGGTTGGGATGCGCCTTCATGAACGCGGTCACCGCGGGAAGGTCTTTGGGCTGGGTGATCAACAGAGCCATCCCTTGCGCGGTTTCCAGTTTCCCGAGAAGCTTTTCGAGGAACGCATTCTCGCCGTTGTGGTGCACATGGCAATCGATCAATTTCGGAGGAGTCTGCGCGGCCAGGGTCGCGAGCGCGACAGCGGTACCGAGCAAACCGGGAAGGAGCGAGCGGTTTACCTTCATGAAGTGCCATGCTATCGCAATAACCGCGATCTGAGGAGATGAGATGAAACAGAACAAACGAGCGCTGGCGGCATTCGCCGCCTTACTGATTCCGGCCGGCGCGGGCATGCTCTTGGGACAAACCAGGTCGGTCTTTGTCATTACCGATGCGGAAGGAGTGAGCGGCGTCTGCCGGCAGGAGCAGACCGATCCCGCCGATGCCGAGATGCGCGCGCTGCTGGCAGGAGAGGTGAATGCAGCGGTGCAGGGCTTCCTCGATGGGGGCGCGGACGAAGTGGTGGTGTGGGATGGGCACGACGGTAGCCGGTCCTTGTCGGCCCTCACCATCCACCCCAAAGCAAAGCTGCTGATGGGCGCGCTGGGGGCGACGATGACGATGGAGCGGCACTATTCCGCCATGGCGTTCATCGGGCAGCATGCGATGGCGGGAGTACAAAACGGAGTGATGGGGCATAGCTACAGCTCGCTGGGGATCCAGAACATGCTGCTGAACGGTAAGCCCGTGGGCGAGATTGAAACCCGGGCGGCGCTGGCGGGCGCGTTCGATACGCCGGTGATTTTACTCTCGGGCGATCGCGCGGCGGTGGAGGAAATGCGAGCGATTGTGCCGGGTGCCGAGTACGCGGAAGTGAAGGAAGGCTTGGGGCGATACACCTGCCTCACCCTTCCGGCAGAGGCGGCGCGCAAGCTGATTCATGACAAGGCGCAGGCGGCTATGGGACTGATCGGACACATCCAGCCTTACCGGATTCGCGGTCCGGTCACAATTCAAATTGAACGCACGACGAGAAACTCGCTGTCCGCGCGTGCCGGAAATGCCGCCGGCGCGACGGTGGTGGATGACCGGACGATCCGCTACTCCGGCAAGGATTTCCTGGAAGCGTGGACGCGCAGCGGGGAATAGGAGATCGATTCATGAAAAAGTGCTGGCTGTTTGCGATCGCTACGCTCCTGGTCCCGGGGCTCGGCGCGCGGGATTTAGTACGGATTCCGGCTCACACTTCCACCGTTTCCGATGAACGCACCGGCATTCCGGTGACCATCCGGATCGACGAATTTCTCATTTCTCCGACCGAGATCACCGCGGCTGAGTACAGAGCAGTGATGGGTTCGGATCCCTCGGTTTATTCCGGCGGCAACCTGCCGGTAGAGAACGTTTCCTGGTGGGACGCCATACGGTATTGCAATGCGCGAAGCGTTCGCGAAGGGCTGGAGCCGGTGTACGAACTTCCTTCCGGACGGTGCAACCGGCGGCGCAATGGATATCGTTTGCCGACGGAGGCGGAGTGGCTGCTGGCGAGCGGCGATGACGCAAAGAGTGAGCCCGCGAGAAACGCGGTGCTCGGCGTTCGCGATACCAAGGACCTCCCCGCGTTGATGGAGATCGTGAAGCGGGGGCCGTCGCCGGTTGCCAGCCGCGAACCGAACCAGTGGGGCCTCTATGACATGGCCGGCAACGTCTGGGGGTGGTGTGAGGACTGGTTTGATTCCGTGATCTCTTATTCGCTCGCGCACAATCCGGAGGGGCCGTCGCGGGGCATCGCGCGAGTAGTGCGCGGAGGGTCGTTTGCTTCCTCGATTTCCGGGTGGACGAAAGGGTATCGGACATCCATGGAGCCGGAGCGGCGAAGCCGGTACACCGGATTCCGAGTCTGCCGGACGGCCACGGGCGCCGCGTCTCGGCCTCCCCTCGAACCGGAAGCGAAGTGGCTCCAGGCATATAACAACCGGCCGGCGGGGTTGGCGAACGGCGCTTCGGCGCTGAGTCCGTTATTGCGGGCGGGGAAGGACGCCACCGTTTCGCTTGCACAGTGGAGGGAGCAGGCGGAAGCGTTGCGGACGAAATGGGGTGGACTTCTGGGAACCTGTCCCGCACAGATTCCCAGGCCCGCCTTCCGGCCTATTGAAGTGGTCCACGAACCGGGATACACCGGCACGCTCGGGTCGCTTCAGATGGAGCCGGACTCGTCGGAGGATGTGTTTGTGATGGTTCCGAACCGGCCTTCCCACCTGCCGCGCCCGGTGGTGATTGTGCCTTTCTACGACGTCGATGCTTCGGCCGGGAAAAATATGGGCGGGCGCCGGTTCACTCCTCCGGGGGTCCGGAGCTTTGCCCTGGACGCGGTACAGCAGGGATGGATCGCCATCGCCGTGCGGTGGTTTGGCGAGAGTTACGGTGAAAGCTACACCGAGGCCGTAGCCAATCTCGCCCTGCGGCATCCGGGATGTTCGGGGCTTGGAAAATGGGTTGCGGATTCGCACCAGGTGATCAATTACCTGGTCAACCGGCCCGACGTGGACCCGGCCCGGATTGCCATTATGGGCCATTCGCTGGGAGGAAAAATGGCGCTCTATGCCGCCGCGTTTGACGAGCGTATTCGCGTGACGGTGGCGTCGGAGCCAGGCATCGGTTTCAATCAATCCAACTACGATGACTTCTGGTATTTCGGAAAGGATTTTCTCAAAGCGGCTTCGGGGACCGATCAGCATGAACTGCTGGCACTGATTGCGCCGCGCGCATTCCTGCTGATTGGCGGGGACCACTACGACGGGAACAACAGCTGGTCCTATATCGACGCCGCGCGGGAAGTCTACAGGGTCTATGGGGCGAGCCAGCGTATCGGATACTTAAACCATCACACGGGCCACTCGCCAACTCCGGAGGCCGTCTGGCGCTCCATGACGTGGATTCAACGCTTCCTGGATTCGTACTAAATCTCCGCCGCGGTGGAACTTGGGCGGCGCCGGCAGCGTAACTCCGAGGGAAGGGGGGGCAGTAGGAATGGAAATGAGACATGCGCTGCGTGTGCTCGCCCGCGAGAAATCATTCGCCTTATTTGCAATTCTGACCCTGGGCCTGGGCATTGGCGCAGTCACTACGATGTTCTCCGTCGTGGATGCCGTGCTGCTGAAGCCGCTGACGTATCAGGAGCCCGGGCGGCTCTATGCGGCCGCGGAGGCCGCGCCAAAGTTGACGAAAGTTTATCCGAGACTCCCGGTCAATGCAGCCCATTTCCACTCCTGGCAGGAGCAGTGCCAGTCCTGCGAGTCGGGAGCTCTGCTCAACCCCGCGGTTTTCAACCTGACCGGACAAGGCGCCCCCGAGCAGATCGACGGCGCGACCTGCACCTGGCCGCTCTTCCAGGTTTTGGGCGTCCGGGCGCAGATTGGCCGCACTTTTGTGGAGAGCGACGATCAACCCGGCGCGAACAAGTTTGTGGTGGTTAGCGATGCGTTCTGGCGGCGGTGGCTCGGGGCCGACCCCGGCGCGGTCGGGAAGGAAATCAGGCTCGACGGAGAGCCCCACGTGGTGGTCGGAGTCCTGCGGCCCGATTTCCGTTTCCCATCCGGGGAACAACTGGGCCCGCTCAATCAATTTCCCAAGCACACGGAGATCTTCAAGCCCATGGGATTTGACTGGCCGAAGATGGGCCGGGTGGGCCAGTTCAATTTTGCGGCTCTTATTCGTCTTCGTCCCGGTGCGAACCCGGAGCGGGCGGAGGCGGAGATGACAGCGGCCATCGCCGACGCCGGGCGCGAAATGAACATCGACTTGAGTGCTCACCTGGCCCCGCTTCAGGAGCAGGTCACGGGTGGATCGCGCCTGGCCTTAAACCTGCTCCTGGCGGCCGTGGGAATGGTTTTGCTGATCGTGTGCGTCAACCTGGGAAACTTGATGCTGGTGCGCGCGAGCGAGCGGGCGCGCGACTCGGCGGTCCGGCTGGCCTTAGGAGCGGGCGCACGGGACCTGTTCCGGCCTGTATTGATGGAGAGCCTGCTGCTGGCGTTTGCCGGCGGCGCGCTGGGAGTTCTTCTAGCCTACGCGGGAGTCCGGCTACTGGTGGCGACGGCTCCGATCGATATTCCGAGACTCGATGAAGTGCACCTCAGCGTGGCGGCGCTGCTTTTCGCTTTTGGCGTGTCCGCGGTTTGCGGCATCCTTTGTGGGTTATGGCCGGCGATACGCGCGACCAGCGCACAGCCGGCGGACGCACTTCGATCCGGTTCCCGGTCGGCTACCGAAGGCCGCGCCCGGCGGACGGCGCGCGAATGGCTGGTGGGACTCGAGGTGGCGCTGAGCACGGTGCTGCTGGTGTCGGCCGCGCTGTTGGGCGTGAGCTTCTTCCGGGTGACGAATGTCGAACGCGGTTATCGTGTGGACCACATTCTCACCGCCGATCTGGCGCTTCCCGGCGCCCGTTATAAAACGGATGCACAGCGCGCGCTATTTCATCAAAGGGCGCTTGAAAAGCTCGAAGAGATACCAGGGGTGCGATCCGCGGGGCTGGTGAGTTCGCTGCCGCTGAAGGCTCAAGCCTGGGGAGACAGCATCAGCAGGGAAGGCGACACGCGCCCGCGGGCACAGCGGCCGATAGCGCATTTCCGCTTCGTTAGCGAGCACTACTTCGAAACGATGGGAATCGCATTACGAAGTGGACGTTTCCCGGCCGCGGGCGACCGCTCACACAAAGTTGCGCTGGTTTCCGAGAGCGCGGCGCGCAATGTCTGGCCCGGAGAGACGGCGATTGGAAAGCGCATCCGCAACGATTCCACCCAGCCATGGGTAGAGGTGATCGGCGTGGTCGCGGACGTCCGCACGGAGAGCCTGGAGAAGCAACCGCCGATGATGGTCTACGTTCCTTACTGGGATGGAATCTATTGGCAGGGAAATGTTTGGGGCAACGCCACGTATGTGATGCGCACGCGGCAGGATCCTTCGAAACTGGCAAACGCGCTGCGGGCCGCGATACGGGAGTTGGACCCTGAACTGCCACTGGCGAATGTCCTGACCATGCGCGATGTCTTTTCGGAGTCGGTAAACAGCCGCCGGTTCCAGACATTGCTGGCAGGCGTGTTTGCGGGCGCGGCTCTGCTGCTGGCTTGTCTTGGAATATACGGCGTGACCTCCTATAGCGTCGCCCGCCGGACGAGCGAGATGGGGATCCGGATCGCGTTGGGCGCGCAAGCGTCACAAGTTTCCGGGCTCGTGCTGAGGCAGGGAATCCGGCCGGTGCTTGCCGGGTTGGCGGCCGGCGTCGCGGGAGCGCTGGCGTCGGAACAATTGATGAAAGCGTTTCTATTCGGCACGACGGCGAGCAATCCAGCGGCGATTTCGGCCGTGGCTGTGACACTGCTTCTGGTGGCAGGCGCGGCGTGCTGGGCGCCGGCGCGCCGGGCTTCCCGAATCGACCCGATGACCG
>DASZXS010000072.1:0-15962 GCA_035545735.1 Bryobacteraceae bacterium
TCCGGCCGAAGATGGCTTCGTTTTTTCACTTTCAGAAATCGACACCTACATCCGCCGCTCGGAGCGCCGCAAGGAAGCCGGAATCCTCATCGGCGCGCCCTCATTTCGCATTTTTCCCCGTCCCGCTCGAACGCAGGCCGCTGGCCACCCCCTTTACGTCGTTCCAGACCCTTCGGAACGGAAGGAATGAAGTTCGCTAGGATAAAGGTTTCATCCGAAAATGCCGCGTGGGGGCGTAAGCATGCGCGGGGTATCGATAAGGAACAATGCTGCGTTTTGAAACTGCCGGAGAATCGCATGGGGAGTGTCTTGTCGCCACAGTGACAGGGTTGCCCGCGGGCATTCCGGTCTCTCTGGAATCCATTGATCGCGAATTGTGGCGTCGCCAGCAGGGCTACGGCCGCGGCGGCCGCATGAAAATCGAAACGGATCGTGCCCATATTGTTTCGGGCGTCCGGCACTCGAAGACCATTGGATCTCCGATCGCCATTCTCATCGAAAACAAGGACTGGAAGAATTGGACGGAAGTCCTTCCGGTGGAGGATTCCGAAGGCGCCGAAGACCGGAAGAAACCGGTCACTCGCCCCCGGCCGGGCCATGCCGATCTTGCCGGATCGATCAAGTACGATTTCCACGACGCCCGTTATATTCTGGAACGCGCCAGCGCCCGCGAAACCACCGCGCGCGTTGCCGTGGGGGCTCTCGCGAAAGCGCTCCTCGGCGAATTTGGCATCGGCGTCCTGAGCCACGTGATCCAGGTTGGAACGGAGCGCCTGGAGCGCCCGGTGAGCTGGGAAGAATTGGTCGAGATGAGCCGCAAAGACGAAGTCCTGCTGGGCTGCGTGGACCACGAAGCCGAGCAGCGTATGAAAGCCGTCGTGGACGTCGCCTATCGCACCGGCGACACGGTCGGTGGGATTTTCGAAGTGGTCGCCCATGGCCTGCCCGTCGGCCTGGGATCGCACATCGCCTGGGATACCCGCCTGGACGGACGCCTCGCGCAGGCGATCGTTTCGATGCAGGCCGTGAAAGGCGTCGAGATTGGCTTCGCTTCCGATGGCGCTTCGTCGTTTGGATCGAAGGTGCAGGACACCATCCATTACAGTAAGGAGGCGCGCCAGTTCACCCGCGGCGCCAATCGCGCCGGCGGCCTCGAAGGCGGCATCACCAACGGCCAGGATGTCCTGGTGCGTGGCCTCCTCAAGCCCATTTCGACGCTCCGGCGTCCCCTCGAATCGGTGGACTTGACAACGCGCGAGCCAGCCAAGGCGGCTTACGAACGCAGCGACGTCTGTGTGGTTCCCGCGGCCGGTGTCATCGGTGAAGCCATGGTCGCGATCGTGCTCGCCCAGGCGTTCCTCGAAAAATTCGGCGGCGATTCACTCCCGGAGACCAGGCGTAACTATCACGGCTACAAGGAACAGGTGAAGAACTTCTGATGACGTATCCGATCGTGAAATTGGGCGATCCCGTGCTCGAAAAGCCGGCCGAGATCGTAACCGAGTTCGATACGCCCGAGCTGCGCAAGCTGCTCGATGACATGTTTGAGTCGATGTACGCGGCGCGCGGCGTTGGGCTCGCCGCTCCGCAGATCGGCATCGGGCGTCGTATCGCGGTGATCGACCTTTCGGTGGGCGAGGATGAAGCGAAGAAACTCGTCCTCATCAATCCGGAGATCGTCGCCCGGGAAGGGAAGCAGGCGGGCGAGGAAGGCTGCCTCAGCATCCCCGGATTCCGGGAGAACGTAACGCGCGCCAACAAAGTCACTGCGAAGGCGCAGGACGCCAAGGGCGCCTGGTTTGAGATCACCGGTGAAGAGTTGCTCGCCCGCGCGCTTCTCCACGAAACCGAGCATCTGAATGGACGCCTGTACATCAGTCATGTCAGCGTTCTGAAGCGCGATTTAATTCGCCGCAAGGTGCGCAAGTTGCAAAAAGCGGGCGAATGGTAGAACGATGCGCCTGGTTTTTCTAGGCACTCCGGCGTTTGCGGTTCCCACTCTGGAACGGGTGCTCGAAGCGGGCCATCGGGTCGCGGCGGTCTACACGCAGCCGGATCGCCCCAAGGGGCGCGGCGGACAGCTTGCCGTTTCTCCGGTGAAGGAAGCCGCTCTGCGGCTGGGATTGCCCGTGCGCCAACCGGCCCGCATCCGCCGTCCCGAGGTGCTGGACGAACTCCGCGCTCTGGAAGCCGCCGCCATGGTGGTGGTCGGCTATGGGCAGATCATTCCGCAATCCATCATTGATCTCCCGCGCTTCGGAATTATCAACGTGCACGGCTCTCTCCTCCCGAAATATCGCGGCGCGGCCCCCTTGCAGTGGGCCATCGCCAGCGGCGAGCCGGTGTCTGGCGTCACCACGATGCGGATCGATGCCGGGCTCGACACCGGCGATATGCTGCTCAAATTCGAAACGCCGATCGGTCCGGAAGAGACCGCCATCCAATTGGGAGCCCGTCTCGCCCGGGCGGGTGCGGACTTGCTGGTTCAAACTCTCTCCGGCATCGAAAACGGAACCATCGTCCCCACCCCGCAGAATGACGCGGAAGCAACGCTCGCGCCCATCCTCGTCAAGGAAGACGGCCGCATCGATTGGAATTGGCCGGCATCGAAGATCGATTGCCGCATTCGCGGCTTTCAACCTTGGCCCGGCGCTTTCACCGCCTTTCGCGGCCAGTTGCTGCACATCTGGAAAGCACGCCCCCTGGCCGCGGATTCCGGCCCACCCGGACGCTTGCTCACCCGTGGCAAGCTCGTGGTGGTTGCCTGCGGCGAGGGAACGTCCCTGGAGCTGGAGGAAGTACAGTTGGAGGGGCGAAAACGGGTGCCGGCGCAGGCGTTTGCGAATGGATACCGGTTGACGGAGTCCGAAGTGTTGGGATCGGAGACGGGAGTTTAGACGAAGATGCATTTGCCCCTGGGGTATCGCTACAGCTCGCTTTACGCGGGCATCCGGAAAGACGAGCGGGATGATTTGGGATTGATTGTTTCCGATCTGCCCGCCGCCGCCGCTGCCGTTTTTACCACCAACCTGGTGCAGGCCGCGCCCGTGCAACTGTCCCGCCAGCGCCTGGCCAAGACCGGGGGAGAGGCCGCGGCGATTCTGGTGAACGCCGGAAACGCGAACTGTGCCACGCGCACCGGAACCCGGGTTGCCGTGGAGACAACCCGCGCGGTGGCGAAAGCTTTAAAGCTTCGCCCGGAGCACGTGCTGCCGGCGTCTACCGGCGTCATCGGCGTGGAACTGGACGCCGCCCGGATTACGAATGCCATCCCCAAATTGATCCAGGGCCTGTCCCCCGTCCGCTTTGAGGATGTCGCCCGTGCGATGATGACCACCGATACCGCCATGAAGGTCTCCTATAGCGAGATCAAATTGGCCAGGGGAACGGTGCGTTTTGCGGGCATGACCAAGGGCTCGGGTATGATTCATCCGAACATGGCCACCACCCTCGGCTTTGCGGTGACGGACGCGAAAATTCCGGTCGCTCACCTCCGCGGGATGTTGAAGCACGCCGTGAGCCGCAGCTTCAACCGCGTCACCGTGGATGGAGATATGTCCACCAACGACACGTTTGCCGTGCTCGCGAATGGAGCGTGCGGCGTCGCGGCCGCCGCGGGGGAGCGTGAGGCGGTCCAGGAGGCGTTGAGCCTGCTGATGGAGGACCTCGCCCGGCAGATCGCCAGGGACGGAGAAGGAGCGCGCAAGCTCATCGTGATTGACGTCTCGGGCGCCGCCACGGAAGCGGATGCCACTCGGATTGCGCGCGCCATTGGAAACTCCCCTCTGGTAAAGACCGCCGTAGCCGGGTCGGATCCCAACTGGGGCCGCATTCTCTCCTCCGCCGGCGCCAGCGGCGTCGCGTTCGACCCTCGAAAGGCCGATATCTATCTCCAGGGAGTGAAGGTCTGCAAAGGCGGGTTGGCGGAAGAGTTCTCCGAGGCCGAAATGAAAAAGAAACTGGATGAGCCGGAATGCCGCATCCGGTTTGTCCTTCGCCGGGGCGGCTCGGGAAGTTCGCGTTTCTGGAGCTGCGATTTCACCGAGGACTACATCAGGATCAATGCCAGCTACCGGACCTAGAACGCTGCGAGCCGCCCTGGTCGCGGTAGTCCTGCTTGGCGCCGCCGCCGCCCCGGTGCGCTCCGACACCCAATCGGAGATCGCCGATGTCCTCGCCGCGATGACCGGCGCACTCGCTGACGCGGACGCCGGCGCGTTCCTCAAGCCGATTGACAGGAAATGTCCCGCTTACGATACGCTGTCGAACTACATCCCGGAGCTCCTCCGCCAGGGCACGGTATCCTCCGCCATTGAATTTCTGAAGAACGACGGGGACGAGCGCCGCCGGAGCGTCCAATTGGACTGGTACCTGGAAATCCACAGCGAAGACGCCGCCGGTCCAGTGGTGCGCCGCCGCGTGGTGGTCGACTGCGTGTTCGAAAAACAGGGGCGAAGCTGGCGCATCGTGTCGCTTTCTCCGGTTTCGCTGTTCGCCCCTCAGAACTACGAATAGCAGGGCGGAAAACGCGGGTGTTACACTAACGGGTGGCCGTATTCCGGCCGTCGAAATCATGAAAATTCACGAATATCAGGCCAAGGAAATCCTGGCTAAATATGGCGTTCCCGTGCCGAGAGGCGAGGTCGTCTATAGCGTGGAAGAGGCCGAGCCCGCCGCGAAGTCGATCGGCGGAAGCGTGGTGGTGAAGGCGCAAATTCATGCGGGCGGACGGGGCAAGGGCGGCGGTGTGAAGGTCGCCAGGGACGCCGCCGAGGCCGGTTTGCTGGCCAAGCAGATCCTGGGTATGACCCTGGTGACGCACCAGACCGGACCGGAAGGGCGCGTCGTGCAGCGCCTGCTGATTGAAGAAACCCTCCCCATCGAGCGTGAGTTGTATCTCGGCATCGTGCTGGACCGGGCGCTGGGGAAGCTGATTTTCATGGCGTCGGCCGCGGGCGGAATGGAAATCGAAGAGGTCGCGGCGAAGACGCCGGAATTAATTCTCAAGGAAGTGCTCGATCCCGGTACGGGCCTGCAGCCCTTTCAGGCGCGCAAGCTGGCTTTCGGCATCGGCGTGCCCGCGGCGAGCGTGAATGCCGCGGCGGCCGCGATGACGGCTCTGGCCAAAGCCTATGTCTCCATCGATGCGTCGCTCGCCGAAATCAACCCGTTCATTCTCACGCGGGACGGCAAGGTTTACGCGCTCGACGCCAAGATCACTTTGGACGATAACGCTCTGTATCGCCACAAAAACCTGCTCGACCTCCGGGACTTGAACGAGGAAGATCCTCTTGAAGTGGAAGCCTCCCGCTTTGGCCTCAATTACATCAAGCTGGACGGAACCATCGCCTGTATGGTCAACGGCGCGGGCCTGGCGATGGCGACCATGGACATCGTGAAATACGCCGGCGGTTCCCCGGCCAACTTCCTCGACGTCGGCGGAGGCGCCAACGCCGAACAGATCCGCAACGCGTTCCGCATCCTGCTCTCGGACGCCGGCGTGAAAGCGGTTTTGATCAACATCTTCGGCGGTATCCTGCGCTGCGACACGCTGGCCACCGGAGTCGTCAACGCCACTCGCGAGCTCGGTATCAAAGTGCCCGTCGTAATTCGCATGGAAGGGACAAACGTGGAGCAGGGCAGGGAGATTCTGGAAACTTCGGGCTTCAATTTCACCGTTGCCGACGGCATGAAGGATGCCGCGGACAAGGTGGTCGCGCTGGCGGGAGGAAGAAAGTAAATGAGCGTTCTCGTTGACCGGAACACGAAGCTGATTGTCCAGGGCTTCACGGGCAAGGAAGGCACTTTCCACGCGAATGCGGCCATCCAGTACGGCACGAATGTCGTGGGAGGCGTCACTCCCGGCAAGGGTGGCCAAAAGCATCTGGACCGTCCGGTGTTCGACACCGTGGCGGGCGCGGTCGAGGCGACCGGCGCCAACGCCACGGTGATCTTCGTCCCTCCCCCGTATGCAGCCGATGCCATTGAAGAGGCGGTGGACGCGGAGATTCCCCTGGTCGTGTGCATCACGGAAGGCATTCCCGCCGCCGACATGGTGCGTGTGTGGTCGTATATGAGGGGCCGGAAATCGAGGCTCATTGGTCCGAACTGTCCGGGCGTCATCTCGCCGGGAAAATGCAAGATCGGCATCATGCCGGGGCACATTCACAAGGAAGGGAATGTCGGCGTGGTGTCCCGCTCCGGGACCCTGACCTATGAAGCGGTCGGGCAGTTGACCAAGCTTGGCATCGGTCAATCCACCTGCATTGGGATCGGAGGCGACCCCATCATCGGCACCAATTTCGTGGATGCGATCGAGCTGTTTAATGCCGATCCGGACACGCATGCGATCGTGATGATCGGCGAAATCGGCGGCAACGCCGAAGAAACCGCGGCGGCGTATATCAAGGCCAATGTGAAGAAGCCCGTAGTGGGCTTCATCGCCGGCCAAACCGCGCCTCCGGGCCGGCGCATGGGCCATGCGGGAGCTATCATCTCCGGCGGCTCGGGCAAGGCTTCCGACAAAATCGCGGCCATGAAGGCGGCTGGGATCACCGTGTGTGAATCTCCCGCCGACATGGGCGCAAACATTCAGAAAGTACTCTAATTTCTCAAAATATGGAAAGAACATTCGGAATTATCAAACCGGACGCGGTGGCGTCCGGCTACACAGGTGCGATCCTCGACATCGCGGAAAAGCAGGGATTTCGCATCGTCGGCCTCAAGCGTCTGCGGCTCTCCCGGGCCCAGGCGGAAGCGTTCTACGCGGTTCACAAGGAGCGCCCGTTCTACGGGAGCCTGGTTGAGTTCATGACCGAAGGGCCCGTGGTGGTCATGGCGCTGGAGCGTGAAAACGCCGTGAAGCACTGGCGGGACACGATGGGCGCCACCAACCCGGCAAACGCCGCCGAAGGAACCATTCGGAAACGGTTCGCCGAAAGCATTGAAAGAAACGCCGTTCACGGCTCCGACGCCCCCGAAACCGCCGCGCAGGAGATCCCGTTCTTCTTCAGCGCCGCCGAGCTTTTGTAATCCCGGCCTACGGCGCGACGATGTTGTTGCGCACGGCGTAGCGCACCAGTTCGGTGACCGAATGCAGATCCAGCTTGTTCATGATGTTGGTGCGGTGCGTCTCGGCCGTTTTAATGCTGATGTTCAGCGACGCGGCCACTTCTTTATTGGTCTTGCCCTCGGCGAGCAATTGAACGATCTCCCGCTCCCGCGCGGTCAGGCGGCTGCGCAGCGACGACCCTGGGGCGGCGGGAGGGTGGTCCTGTTTGCCGAGGTAGTTCTGTAACAGCATTTCCGATACGCGGGACGAGAAGAACGGCCGCCGGTGGTACAGGGCGTCCACAGCCGAGATCAGATCGCGCCCGGCATCCGATTTGAGCACGTAGCCGCGCGCCCCTGAATCCAGAACCTCGCGCACCACTTGCTCGGATTCGTGCATGGTCAGGATCAGCACTTCGGTTTGCGGCGCGACCTTGAGAATCTGCCGGGTGGCTTCGAGGCCATTCAACTCCGGCATACTGACGTCGAGCACCGCCACGTGCGGCGAGTGCGCTTTCGCCAGATCCACGGCTTCGCGTCCGGTAACTGCCTCGCCAATCACCTTCCAGTTGGCTTGCGACTCAATCAAAGCCCGCAAGCCGCGCCGGACGATTTCGTGATCGTCGGCGATGAGTATTTTGACAATCGCCCCCGCGGGCGGCTCTGTCATGATGGTGTCCCCCTATAAGGCAGCACGGCGGTAATCGTCGTGCCCTGGGCGCTCGACGCGATCTTCAAGTGTCCTCCGAACTGGCTGGCACGCTCACGCATTCCGGCTACTCCGACGCCCAGGTTCGCGCCTTCGCCCAAGAGGCGAAGCTTGTCGGCCGGGATGCCCTTTCCCCGATCGCCGATGATTACGCTAATCTCCCGTGGGTCTCGAATCACGCGCACCTCAGCGCGCGAACTCCCGGAATGCCGGTGAACATTAGTCAGCGCCTCCTGAACGATGCGGAAGGTCGTCGTCTCGATTTCTCCCGGCAGCCTTCCTATCTCTTCTATTTTAAGCTCTACCTGGATTCCGGTTCTCTGCATGAAACCGGTGGTGTAGCTGCGCAGCGCCGACACCAGTCCGAGCTCGTCGAGCAGGGGCGGGTGCAGAAGGTAGGACACGGTCCGGATTTCCTGGGAACACTGCTCGGCCAGCTCCAGCCCCTCCTCGAGCGCGCGCTGGCTCTTGGCATCGAGACGCTTAGCCGGCTCCTTCAGCGCGAACAGATGCATCGAGAGCACGGCGAGATTCTGCGCGGTGGTGTCGTGGAGTTCCCGCGCAATCCTCCGTCGCTCGTCGTCCTGGAGTTCCAGAAGACGGCCGGAGAGCTGGTGCAGCGCCTTCTCCACCTCTTTTCGCTCGGTGCGGTCGGTGGCGCAGCCCAGGTAGCCGATCAAGTCTCCATCGGCGCTCATTCGAGGCACCGCCGTATCTTCAATCCAGCGATAATCGCCTTGCGCCGAGCGCAAGCGGTATTCGGCGCGGAAATTGTCGCAACTACGGATCGCGTTCAGGTAGCGCTGCTCAATCCAGGCGCGGTCGTCCGGGTGGATGTGCCGCTTCCAGCCCTCTCCGGCATGTTCCTCGATCGCGGCGCCGGTGAAACGAAGCCATTGCCGGTTGAAGTAAAAGCGCAACCCGTTTTCGTCCGCCATCCACAGCAGGACCGGAACATCGTCGGCGAGGCTTTGGAACGTCTTCTCGGGGCCGGCCGATTTGCGTGCGGCGCGAAGTTCGGATGCCAGGTGCTTCACCGTCTCGCGGCCCCGCCGCTGCAGCAGGTAAATCATCGCGGCGGTTCCGAACGCCGCGCCAGCCGTGCTGATGAGCCGCCAGAAGTCGGGCGCCGAATACCGCAGGAGCAGATTTGGAACCGACAGATAAATGGCGGAAAACAGCGTGGTCAACCCCGCGCTCGCCATACCGGCCTTCCACCCCCCTGTCATACCGGAGTGTACGACGGCCACCAGCAGGATGACGCTCGCATCGGGGATGTTCAGCGCGTAGCACACGATCATGGCCAGCGACGTAACCAGCAGCCACGTGTTGCTCAAAAGAAATTCCCGTTCGGTCGCCGGAAGAACTCTACCCGCCCGCCGGAGGACCTGGTTCAAGGAACCCAGCCAGCCTGCCAGGCGAACGTTCGATTGTGACTCATTCTCGCTCATTCGCAGAAAAATTCCGCCAATCGCTTACTCTCTAGTGCAGTTCCTTGCCCTTTCCCGGCAATGGAAGGTTAGCATGAACTCGATGCCGCCTCCGTGGCCACGAGAGAGCGGCGGTGTGCATACAGTTAACTACCTAGGGTCCCCTAGGGAAAATACCCCCAAAAAATACAAATTTGTTGGAATTCTGAAGGATAGTGGCTTTTCCGTATAGTTGAAAAGTCAGCCTGCAAACTGTTCGTCAGAGTTCTTACGATGTCTCAAGCAACCGCGGCCGCCATGGCCGCTTCTCCCTCCCAGACCTCCACATCAAACCATTTTGTGGACCTCGTTGAAAATGTACGGTTGTTAAAGCCCGCTGCTTTGGAAGAATTATATTGTCTGGTGAAAAACTTCACATTCTTCCTGATGCGGCAACTGGGCGCCGATGACCTACAGGATAGTCTGCACGACATCTTCCTCGCTGTCGTGCAGGCGATTCGGGCGGGTAAACTCCGCAATCCTGAACGTCTTACAGCCTTCGTGACCGCTGTGACCCGGTTTCATACGTATACGCAGATCGACGTGCGGGTCCGCAACCGGAACCGGAACGTGGCGGTTGAGGGCATGGACGTGGCCGATGCAACGAACCTGGAACAGCGCATCTATAAGAAACAGAAGATGGGCCTGGTGCGGGAGATGTTGCACACCATGTCGCCGCTTGACCGTGAGGTCATCTGCCGGTTCTATCTGCAGGATCATCCTAAAGAACAGATCTGCCAGGACTTGAAACTGACTCCGAATCAATTCCGGAACATCAAGTCGCAGGCGAAGCTGATGCTGACGTCCATGGGCCGCCGGCGCGTTCACAAAATGCCGGTCATGCGAACCGCCTAGACTCCGCGCCGGTTGCATTTCATCCAGTGAGCGATCCGGGGGGGGGTACCGGCGGTTGAGGAGGCGCTCTATTTCTGCCCGAACGCCTCCATCCCCTTGCGCGAGGCCGCTGTGTCCCCGGAGCGTTTGGAAATAATCGGGAGTGACCGCGTTGGGAAAACGGGACGCCACGGTGGCCGATGGAATCCTGGACCGACTGGTGCACAACCCGCACCGCATCGAGATGAAGGGGTGACGAAGACGGCGGGCGGGAACGCGACGACGTACGTCTATGATGCGACCGGGGAGTTGGCGGCGGAGTATGTGACGGTGGCGCAGAGCGCGGATTGGACGACGTGTTATCTGATCACCGACCCGTTGGGGAGCACGCGGGTGATCACGGATGGGAGCGGGAACGTGGTGTCACGGCATGATTATTATCCGTTCGGAGAGGAACTGGCGACAAGCAATCGGACGTCGGCGCTGCAGTATGGGGCGACGGATTATGTGGCGCAGCGGTTCACCGGCAAAGAAAGAGATAGTGAGACAGGGCTGGACTTCTTTGGAGAGCGCTACTTCTCTTCAGCACAGGGACGGTTCACCAGTCCAGATTCCATGCTTGCCAAAAGAGAGTGGCTTGCTGATCCGCAACGCTGGAACAAATACGCCTATGTCAGGAACAATCCGCTCCGGTACGTCGATCCAAACGGTGAGGACCTGGTGGTTTATTTCTTCTACGGGCAGGACCTGACCGATGAGCAAAAGAAGTATCTCCAGGCAAACATGAAGCAGATCCAGGCGGCGATCACGGACAAGTTCAAGAAGGCCGGTGTGGACAAAGTTGATTTCCGTGATTGAAGCAACCTCACTCAAAAGCAGATCGACAAGATTCTTCAGAATGGCCGAACGACGGATACAACCGGGATCGGTCTGCTGAACTTCGTCAACAAGTCCTACAGTGGCTACACAGCAAGCGATTCAGACATCAAAGGCGTGACGGCTACAGATACCAGATCCGCAGTCTTCCTTGGCAATTTGCAAACCGGATTGAATCTCCAAGATCCCAACGGCGCAAACACCATGGACTTCCGCTTGGGCGAAGTTGGAGCGCACGAACTTGGGCATGGGCAGAGTTTTGAATCGGATGGCGCAACCTGGAACTTCATGAAGAGCATCTTCGGTCAAGGTAATCTGATGGGTGAAGGTCAAGGTACGCCAACTCGACCCAAGCAGTTCGACCCAAGCCAGGACAAGACGCAACGGGCCATCAAGGAAATAAACAGAATCGGCGATAACACACCGCCGAAGCAGTGAGGGAACACCATGCGGAAAGCTCTTATCGCCGTTCACGTGGCGCTTCTTGCGCTACTGACGATTTACGCTGGCGAACAGGTGTTCCGATGGTTTGTGAAGCTGGTGAACCCGGTAGATGAGAGTGTGAAGTTTTGGACTCCGGGTTTCGGGATGATCCTTGTTGCGATCAGCTTTGCGTTGCTGCTGGCGATTCTTGCTTGCTCCACCGGCATAATCAAGAACCCGACATGGCGGCTGTTGGGGTTCCTGCATGGGCTGTGGCTGGTTTGCCTGACCTGGTTCGGCTGGTCCGCTGGCGGTCCTTTCACACTCCAGGAACTTGTGCGGATTGATCTATCGGACCCGGCAGCAGTGAGCCGTGCTCAAACGAATCACCTACTCCAAGCACTGGCGGTGTACGTGGTGATCGTGGTGGCAAGTTCGATTCCATTGCTGATGCGCTGGTTCGACGATCATGGAAGGGTTGACCGGATGAACCCAAGTGGCAAAGCACCAAATCCAGCACTTCAACACCACTGAAGGCCGCACCCGATCTCTCCGCTACCGTGCCAGCGCCCGCTGGAGTCCGGGATTTTCCAGCAGGGGCACTTCGTGGGTTTCGGAGAAGTCTAGGGCCCGTTCGAGAGAGCGGCGGATGTAGTCGGAGCGGGAGCGCATGTGGAGATCGAAGGTGACGGAATCGAGACGATCGACAAGCGATTCTGGAAGCCGCACGACGAACCGGCTGGGGACGGCAACGGGGAACTTTCAGTACGACAGCAATGGGAACCTGACGAAGATATCGCCGGAGAGTTTGGTGTACGACGCGGAGAACCGGCAGACGAAGATCAGCAGCGCGAGCGACACGGCGACGTACAGCTATGATGGAGACGGGAGGAGGGTAACGAAGACGGCGGGCGGGAACGCGACGACGTACGTCTATGACGCGACGGGGGAGTTGGCGGCGGAGTATGGGACGGTGGCGCAGAGCGCGGATTGCACGACGTGTTATCTGACCACCGATCCGTTGGGGAGCACGCGGGTGATCACGGACGGGAACGGGAACGTGGTGTCACGGCATGATTATTATCCGTTCGGAGAGGAACTGGCGACAAGCAATCGGACGTCGGCGCTGCAGTATGGGGTGACGGATTATGTGGCGCAACGGTTCACCGGCAAGGAACGTGATGCTGAGACTGGCCTCGATTACTTCGGGGCGCGGTACTACAGTGGGGCGCAGGGGCGGTTCACCAGCCCCGACGAATTCATCGGAGGGATTGGTGGCGCATACGAGGTGGGCGGATCAAGACCCCAGCAGCCTGGGCCTTTACCGTACGCTGACATCACAAACCCTCAATCGCTGAACAAATACGTCTATGGTTTGAACAATCCGCTTCGATACATCGATCCAGATGGTCACGAAATAGCTCTCGCCGGAACCGCTGATGATCGGGACGAAGAGAAGAAGCGGATAGTAGCAAACGCCTCAAACAAAGGGGAGTCTGGTCTGTTCAAGACCGTGACGGATAAGAACGGCAAGACCACGTTGGAGATCGACAAAGACAAAGCCAGCCAGTTCAGAGGTGAACATTCAGCCGGCTACAACCTGCTGGTCGGAGCGATCAATGCGAAGGCGACGATCACTGTGCAGTTGAGCAATTTCGATGCGTTTACTAGCCCGCTAGACGCAAAGGGTAACGTGACGGTCAACCTCAATCGCTCGACGTCTCCTTTGGACACCATATCACCCTTGAGAAGTCCTGACGGCCAGCGCATAACGAACCCTTTCAATATCATCGCTGGCCACGAAATCCTTGGTCACGCCTACCCCAAAATCATCGGGCAACCCAGCGACGAAAGCCATGCCCGTGCGATCGAGAATATCTTGCGGCGTGCACAAGGGTTGTTACTTCGAGATCCGAACTCTAACTAGGAGAGGACCGCAAATGTGTGACTGCAAGCGATTTATGAGCCTCTTGCCGGCGATATGGTTCCTCGCAGCCACCTTTACGGCTACTGCTGCCGAACCCGCCTCCGGCGTCAGAGTAGAAGTCACGGCAATCTCAACAACGACCGGATCGCTACGATGGAAGATCACGAATCAGTCGAAAGCCGAGGTCTACGTTTACGATGTGTTCTTACTCGGTCCGGCCTTTGAGGTTGAACGAAGTTCGGGCCTGGTCGTCTTTAGCACTACTCCTGTAAAACGTCTCGCTTCATGTCCACCAAATCGATTCTTGCCTCCCTTGTTGATGGTCATTCGGGGCGGAGGAACGATCGAGGGGAATTTCTCAGATTCAGAGATCAGGAAGTTGGGTCCTGGATCAAGGGTTGCGTTGAAGATTGCAGTTGGCGCTGAACCGGATTCCGTGATGTCTGAATGGCAACGCTATTTGAAGAGTGATTGCAAACATAGTCCGTACGATGCCATAGTCGGTTGGGCCACGATTATCGAGAGCAAGCCTCGGGTTTTGTAGGCGTGTGAAATGACTCGTCAGTTCACCGGCAAAGAACGCGACGCCGAATCAGGGAATGACTACTTCGGAGCACGGTACTACGCGTCTACGATGGGACGGTTCCTCAGCCCTGATCCGCTGCTGAATAGCGGGCGTCCTGACAACCCGCAGACGTGGAATCGGTACGCGTATGGTTTGAACAATCCGCTGAGGAATTTCGATCCTACAGGTCTATACACCTGTAGTGGCGACAAGAAGCAGTGCTCTGGTTTTGCCGATGCTCTGAAGGCTGCTCAGTCAGCCCTCGGCAATCTTAAGAAGGGCTCTGCTGAATACAAGGCCCTAAGCGGCGCGATCAATTCGTATGGAAAGGCTGGCGTCGACAACGGTGTGCATGTTGGCTTTGGTGCAACAGCCGGTGCGGGCAACACGACGGTCGGTGTGCTTGCGGATGCTAGTGGCAATAAGATGACGACCGCTGATAATCCGACAGGGCAGAACATCAACGTGACCATCGATCCATCGAAGAATGGGAGCACGGATCAAGAGGCGATCACAGCTGCACACGAAGGCTCGCACGTTGAGGATGGAACAGCCTTGGTCGGCGCGCTGCCGATGAATCTGGCGGGATCGGATGCAGTGCTCGGTGGGCCACTCAATCTAACCTCGTATCAGACGGAGATGAAGGCTTACGGCGTGTCGTCGTATGCAGCCCAAGGGTTAGGGCTTGGCAGCTTGTCGGTTGGCGGGAATGTCATCTGGAATTCGAGCTGGGGAGCAGTTGACCGACAAACCTTGCGCACTCAGGGCATCCAGCATGAACTCGCCGATCCTAACGGCCTGTATCATGGCACGACGCCAGACAATCAGGGCAAGAAGCTGATCCAGTAGGAGGTACAGAGATGAGACGACTCGCACTTCTACTCGGCTGCTTGTGCATCCCCGCTGTTGCTCAACAGGACAGCGGAAAGAATCTCGTGCTGTTGGATGCGGCGCATCCCTCTGTTTACTTGCAATACGACCATGAGGCTGAGCGGAAGCCTGAGCATCCCGGCGAGGGAAGCGAAGGGCTATGGCTCCGCATCCACAACAACACGCGGGGAGCAATCAGTATCCGAACGCAGAGCCTTTACATCGGTTCTAAGATGGCTCCCCTCACGTTGATGTCGGGCAAGCATGAACTCGGAATCCGCGACGGAATCGAGATCGCCCCTCTCTTCTCTGTGGAAGAGGATCACGAAACTGGTTTCGACAGGTTGCCCCTTACCTTCATCGGAGATGTATCTGCGGTCTCATGGATACCGTCGGGAGGAACCGTGTTGATGAGTCTCCCGAAAGATGACCTTGTGAAAGGGCGGAGGGTTGCGGTGCCGTTCGCCTACGAGTGGGAACCCGAGGGCGATGGCATCAAGCACGAAGCGTTCTTCTATGCCAGGGAAGTTCCGCCGCAAGCAGGAGCTGCCAGTGCTCCGTCAGCAGGTGCGCCCATGGGCCTGCCGCTTCTCCAGGAAGCGGCTCTGCCGGTTTACCCACCCATCGGTCGGGCGGCAAGCGTCACGGGGAAGGTGGTCGTAGAGATAACGGTCACGGGCGGCAAGGTGACGAGTACAGACGTGAAATCCGGTGCGCGGATGTTGGCGGGTGGGACGGTCGCCAACCTACAAACGTGGCGGTTCGCGTCCGACGTGAATGGCAAGTTCGCGGTCACGTACACCTATGCCATCTCCGGCGAGGCGACCGACAGCCTGGTCAATCCCACGGTTGAAATGCTCCCTTCTCTGGACGTGAACATTACGGCCCGCCCGGTCAAGCCGGTCGTGATGTACAGCGCCCAGGGCCGACCTGCCACGGACACGTCGCTGCACGAATCGGGTCACGTGCTGGCCGCTGACAAGCAATAGTTTTTTCCTTAGCCGCTGTTCTGAGCAGCCGCAGGCCGTCCCCTTGAGGGCGGCCTTGCTGTGTGTGGGTTGGGTCAGTGTCACTTGCGCCGAATGCTGACGACGAGGGCGTGACGTGCCCCCCACTTCCGTCCACGATCGTACCTGAAATTCACCGGTACGATTTTGCCGCTTCGCTTTCATCTCAGTCCTCCCTCACACGGAGGGATCGGTGTCAAGGCCGCAGCCGGAGCTGGCGCGACGGCGGAGC
>DASZXS010000073.1:0-134709 GCA_035545735.1 Bryobacteraceae bacterium
TCTCCAGGTCCGGCGCAGTCGCGACGCGCCCGCGATCGGGCCGGTAGTTGTCGTCCCACTGCAGACGAGGGACCACCCAATCGTTCATACCGATATCGAGATCGGAGAGCAGGAATACCGGGGTCTGGAATTGCTCGGCGAGATCGAAAGCGCGGACCGCAAAATCGAAGCATTCGGCCGGATTTGCGGGCAGCAGCAGGATATGGCGCGTATCGCCGTGCGACGCATAGGCGCATGTCAGCAAGTCGCCCTGCTGGGTGCGGGTCGGCATTCCGGTGGACGGCCCTACGCGCTGCACATCGATAATCACCGCGGGTATTTCGATGTAGTAAGCAAGACCGATCAACTCATTCATCAACGAAATGCCGGGCCCGGAAGTGGACGTGAAGGCGCGCGCGCCGGCCCATCCGGCTCCGATCACCATACCGATGGCGGCAAGTTCATCCTCAGCCTGGACGATCATGCAATTGCGCTTGCCGGTTTCCGGATCGCGGCGATACTTCTCGCAGAAGCCGCGGAAGGCGTCCATCACGGACGTCGCGGGCGTGATTGGATACCATGCAGCCACCGTGGCGCCGGCGTAGAGGCATCCCAGCGCCGTCGCGGTGTTGCCATCGATGAGAATTTTATCCTTGTTCTTCTCCAGATGCTCCAGGCGGAACGGAAGCGGACATTCAAAATGCTTCCGGGCATAATCGTACCCGAGGCGCAGCGCCGTCCGGTTGGAATCGCGCAGCGCCGGCTTTCGCGAGAACTTCTCCTCGAGCAGGCCTTCGACGATGTCCATGTCGATATCGAGCGCGGCAATCAGCGCGCCGGCATAGGCGATATTCTTCATCAGAATCCGCTCGCGCGGCTCGTGGAATTGCGCGGTGCACATCTCGGCCAGCGGCACGCCGAGAAAATGGACGTCGTCCCGCTTGAGCCCGGGGTCGAGCGGCCAACTCGAATCGTACAGAAGGTAGCCTCCCGCGCGGACTTCGCGAATATCGCGCGCGTACGTCTGGGAGTTCATCGCCACCATCAGGTCGTAATCGAGGGACCGGGCTTGATACCCCTCGCCGCTTACGCGAATTTCGTACCAGGTGGGTAAACCTTGAATATTGGAGGGAAACAGATTCTTGCCGGAAACGGGAATGCCCATGCGAAAGATGGCCTGCATGAGAAGACCGTTCGCACTTGCCGAACCTGTCCCGTTTACGTTGGCTAACTTAACGGCGAAATCGTTCACGCCGGGACGGAAGACTTGATGCACTCGGATGTTCCTGCGTAGGAGATAAAAAGCTCAAATTTTTGCATGTCCCACGCGGCGGTGGGACAACGCTCGGCACAAAGGCCGCAGTGGACGCAAAGGTCCTCGTCCTTGGCCATAATGCGCGCGGTCTGCGGAAGCGGGTCGGAGACGTACAGGTCCTGGGTGAGATTCAATGCCGGCGCGGAGAGACGAGACCGCAGATCTTCCTCGCTTCCGTTGCCGGTGATGGTGAGGCACTGCACGGGGCAAATGTCGATACACGCGTCGCACTCGATGCAACGCCTCGCCGTGAAGACGGTTTCGATATCGCAGTTGAGACAGCGCTGCACTTCGCGCGCGGTCTGCTCGGCGTCAAAGCCAAGCTCCACTTCCACGTTGAGTTGGCGGAATCGTTCAGCCAGGTCAACGTGCTTCATTTTTTGACGGGAGGCGGGGTTGTAGTCGTTGTGGTAGCTCCACTCGCTCAGGCCCATCTTCTGGCTCACCAGATTCATCCCGCGGGGCGGGCGTTCCTGAACCGCGATGCCACTGCAGTGGTTGTGAATGGAGATTGCAGCCTGGTGGCCATGCTCCACGGCCCAGATGATATTCTTCGGCCCCCAGGCCGCGTCGCCTCCAAAAAAGACTCCGGGCAGCGTCGATAAGCCGGTGATCTCCTCGACTTTGGGCTGGCCCCACTGGTCGAACTCGAGTCCCAGGTCGCGCTCGATCCAGGGGAACGAGTTTTCCTGGCCGATCGCGAGAATCACGTCGTCCGCCGGGAGCAAGACCGTCTCGATAACGCGCGATCTTTTCGCCTCCGCGTCCCATTCGAGCTTGTCGAATTCCATCCCGCGCAACCGGCCGTTTTCAATTACGAAACGCTTGGGCGCATAGTTGATCAGGATCTCGACGCCCTCTTCCTCGGCATCGTCCAGCTCCCACGGGGAAGCTTTAAAAAAGGCCCGCGGGCGGCGGGCCATCACCTTAATTTCCCTGCCGCCCAGACGGCGCGAGGAGCGGCAGCAATCCATGGCGGTGTTGCCCACTCCGATGATGAGCACTTTCTCGCCGATGGAGTCGATGTGGCCAAACGCCACCGATTCCAGCCAGTCGATTCCGATATGAATGCGGTCCGTTTCATGACGGCCCGGGAGATCCAAATCCTTACCGCGCGGCGCGCCGCTGCCCACGAAAATGGCGTCGTAGCCTTCCTCGAGCAAGGCCTTCATGCTTTCAACGGGCGTGCCGTACCGGATGTCCACGCCCATGTTCAGGATCACTTCGACCTCTTCGCTCAGCACCTTCTCGGGAAGCCGGAACGCGGGGATGTTCGATCGCATCAGCCCACCGGGCTTGTCGAGCTTCTCGAACATCACCACCTCGTAGCCCAGGGGAAGAAGATCGTTCGCCACCGTTAGCGAGGCCGGCCCGGCTCCGACGCAGGCGATGCGCTTTCCGTTTTTCCTTTTCGGAATTTTGGGCAGGAATTCCGAAATGTCGTCCCGCAAATCGGCGGCAACGCGCTTCAGCCGGCAGATTGCCACCGGCTTCCCGTCCACCCGTTCGCGCCGGCAGGCAGGCTCGCAGGGCCGGTCGCAGGTGCGGCCCAGAATTGCCGGGAACACGTTCGATTGCCGGTTAATCATGTACGCGCCGGTATAGTCACCCTGCGCGATAAGGCGAATGTATTGAGGAACATTCGTATGAGCCGGACACGCCCATTGGCAGTCCACTACCTTATGGAAGTAGTCCGGGTTTGAGATGTCGGTGGTTTTCACGCCGTCCTTCTATGAAAGCAACACGACATATTCTAACAATGTATGGGGGCCCTTTTGGGGCTGTTTGCCACAAATGGCGAGTCACAAAGCGGCCCCCACAAGAACGCCAGGGACTTTATTAAGGAGAACGGCTCAAGCGGTCAGTCGGCTTTCTCCGCCCGCGCCATCGCCAGAACCCACGCAGCGATGCGCGCATCGGGTAGTAGCGCCTGAGATGGCATCTTGTACTGTAAGCCTTCCAACCGCTTTCGTATCCCGCGCTCGATGCCTCCATATGACAGCAGTAGCGGAGTGATAAGCACTGTCTTTCCTTCCGCGTTCAGCCGTTGCACCCGGGCGCGCAATTCCCGGGTTGCCGCATTGCGAACCGGTTCTTCGGCATCATCCCGGACGGTGAGATATTCAATTCCGGCGTAAACGGAAGATTCCGCCATCGCGGTGGCGATAATCTTCATGTCGGCCAGCCACTGCCGGTTCGCCTCGTCGTCCACCGGGCCATGCGCCACCAGCAGAATTTCTTCCCGCGCGGGGTCCAGGCTGATGGACTTGGCGCGATCCAAGAGTATGGACGTTACTGTCCTGTGATGGTTAAGAGCCTCCGTCATGTGGATCGGCGCCGAGGAGACGACCGGCTTGCTGTTCTCAGCTACAGCCGAGGGGTCCATTGCGTGGTGCGCGGAGTGGTTGGAGTGATCCATCGCGGCG
This sequence comes from Bryobacteraceae bacterium, assembly GCA_035545735.1. Lineage (GTDB taxonomy): Bacteria > Acidobacteriota > Terriglobia > Bryobacterales > Bryobacteraceae > JAJYKC01. Next base: position 3,721 of record DASZXS010000073.1, read on the forward strand.
AATATTCTTAAATCCTCCGGCGCGTTCGTGCGCGCTCCCAGAAGGTAAGCAATGCTATCCAGTACGGAACTGTGCGAGCTGACGAACAGAGGCACAGCCTCAATCTCCGTCACCCCGCGCGTTGTGAGCTTGTTCACAGCTTCCTGCATCGTCCGCCGCGTCGCCATTCCAAACGCAACCTCGGTAGGCATAACCTTGTCGGTAGCCTTTGCGATTTCAAGCACCGCGCCGTTCCAATTGGGGTCCCCGCCATGGGCGAGTAGAAGAATGCCCGGCTGCGCCGCAAATAAGGGCGCAAGAAAAACAGGGCAGGTGAAGATTAGGGGTCGTAGCATTCGCATGTGCATTAATCCTTATTCCATTGCCACCGCATCCCGAGACGCCATGTCCTGCCGTAATCGGCGCGGTAATACGTCGGCTGCGGCCGCATGAGATTTTGGTCGGTGCTGTTGAAGAGGTTGTCGAGTGCGCCGAACATCTGCAAGCCTCCGGGAAGAGTTTTTGAGGCATAGAAGTTCCAGAGGGCGTAGCCATACTCCATACCTGGAGGCCCGCTTCGCAGGGAGACCACCGGCGCCGTGCTGAAGAATGTCCCTCTCAGGTTGGTTGTGATACCGGTTCGCGAGGAAGAATATGCGGCTTGAAACGAACCCTGGTGGCGGAAACGAAACGAGAGGAATTGCCCGCTGTTTTCATCCACGGCCTGAAGGTAAGCGTAGGCACCGCGAAGAGCAAAATTACGGAATGGGGACACCTCCACTCCCGTTTCCAGCCCTTCGGTGAAAACCTGGCCGCGATTAACCTTCAGAAAGGTGAACAGGCCGGGAATCGCCTGATAAGACGCCGGAATCTGATACATCTCAAACAATTGCGCCAGTTCGGCCGAAGTTTGTGGAAAACCGGCCTGGCCGGTTTCAATCAGATTGCGAATGTCGTTCCGGAATAAATCGAACGTCAGCCTCACCCGGTCGAACCGATAGGTCATCCCGGTCGAGAAACTGCGCGACGTCTCCGGCTCCAGATTAGGATTCCCAATGACCTGATAACCGCTCTCCGGGTGCAGGTAGTGGTAGTAAAGTTCGCCTACAGTGGGAGCGCGAAAACCACGGCCAAAAGAGCCCCGCAGCAAAAGGCGTGGAGTCAGTCTCACCAAAAGGCCCAGCTTCGGAACCGCATAAACACCGAACATGGAATTGTTAGTGATGCGGCCTCCCAGCGTCAGGGTGACGCGGGGACCGAGTTGAAGCCGGTCCTGCAGCCAATAGTCGGCCGTGGTCACCTGCTGTCCCCGGTCGTCTCCGACCAGGCGATTCACGCCCTTATACCGATCCTGCGTCCATTCGACCCCTCCCTGCAGAAGCTGCCACGCGCCCACCTGCTGGATCAGACTGCTGTCCAAACGCTGATATCGTTCACTCAAGCTCCCGGCGACCGCGACAGGCGGCGGACCGGCGCTAATGTCGAGATCGCTTTCGTCATAGCGAGCCAGGTAGCCGCGGGTCTGGAAGGTAGTGGAAGGGGAAAGGACGAAGTCTCCGGTCAGCGCGTAGCCTTGCGTGCTGTTGTTACTGGTGGCCTGCGCCAGTCCCGTCTCGGTAAAGTTCTCGCCGGTCGCCCGGTTGTGGTAGCCGTCCCCCCGGAATGACAGGCGGGCTCGCGGCCCAAAAGTGTAGGACAATCGCGCGAGCCCGTCCTGGAAGGATGTGTCTGGCCCGACCGTGTTCGGACTCGCCGGAATGAGGCGAAAGGGGTCGACTTGTTGATGGGAACCGGAAAGGAACAGGTTCAGGTTGTTCCATCGCGCGCCGAAAGAACCGCCACCGTCGATTGAGCCAAGCGAACCGCCGAGCAGATAAGCGTCGGCCTGCAGAGGATGAACGGCCTCCCGCGTAATCTGATTGATAACGCCGCCGATGGCATCGCTGCCGTACATGGTGGATGTCGCGCCTTTGACAACTTCGACCTGCTCGACACGGTTCGTGGGCTGCTCCGTGAGGTCGATGAGACCCTCTTTAATGCCGCGAGCGCCGATCAGGGGCAGGCCATCGCGTAGTACGGCAACCTGGCGCGAATCGACGCCGTTGATCTGTTCCCCTCCCTGCACCGCTGATCCCGTCTGAACGACGACACCCGGAATTTCGGCGAGAACATCCGACAGCCGGACAAAGCCGGTATCCAGGATTTGAGAACGCGTGACAACGTCCACCTTCACCGGTGACTCGTCTTGCGCTTCCTCGATGCGCGAGGGGGAGACGACGGTCACCTGATCGTGCTTGGGTTCGAGCCCCAAGTGCAGCGTTGCGGTCAGAGTTTCCGGGCCGGATTTAAGCGTTACCACCATGCCTGCCTCACGGAGTCCGGCTTTGGAGGAGAGGATGCTAACGCGCCCCGGATTCAGCCCGTCGAATATGCAACTCCCGTCCTGGCCGGTATGCTGAAACGCGATGTCCGTCCCAGTCAGAGCGCTGCGTATTACGACGCGCGCGTCAGGCACTGGCAAGCGGGACTCATCCATTACTCTCACGGTGAGGCGCGCGTCCGCCGAAGTTTGAGAAAACGCCGCGGGTGCCCAAATTGGGAGTAAGGCACAGGCGGCAAGCAGCAGCCGGAGTTTCGGCATAGTTCGATCCCTTTCCTCGTGTCGGAACGGAAGCGAAACGCCTACAATGGGTAGGTCGGCTGCCGTTCCGGTTGTCGATCCTTGAGGGACTCTCCGGGGCTTCGCCAAAAGTAATCCGGCGAGTTCCTCATCAAAATATTCCTACCGCCCGAAGCTCTTCGAGCAGCAAATGAGTTGCAACAAGGAAGACTATAACATATCGGACTAATGAGGTCCAATATTTATTTTTAAGCCCTGTTGACGGGCGAGGGTATCTAATTCCCGCGCTTTCCGGCCGAAACCGCGAGGTCGTGATTGACGCGGATGCGGCCGTCGATCATAACCAGGAGAGGCTGGATTTTGCGGATCTCGTCTTCCGGACAATTTAAATAGTCCTTATCGATGACCACCAGGTCCGCCAGTTTGCCGGCCTCGATCGACCCTCTCTGAGACTCGGCGAAGTGGCGGTACGCGGCGCCGGTCGTGTACATCCGCAACGCCTCCGGACGGCCGATCTTTTCTTCCGCGTGGAGTGTCTCGCCCTGGCTATTGCGGCGCGTTACGGCAGTCCACATCCCGCGAAACGGATTGTAGGGGTTCACCGCGGCGTCCTTGTCGTGGCCGATCATGTGGTCGCTGCCGCCCGCGAGGACGATCCCCGCGTTCAGATAAGAGCGAAGGGGAAAGAAGTAGCGCATTCCGTTATAGCCAAATACCTTCGTGAGCGCGCCGGAGTCGAGTTCCAACCATGCGGACTGGACGTCGGCGAGGATGCCCAATCGCTTCATTCGCGCGATGGCTTCGGGGCTTTGAAAGCTGGCGTGAATCAGGTGGGACCGCGAGGGCCGGATCGGGTGTTCTCGATCCAGTGCTTCCATTGCATCGAGGAATCCGTCCACCGCGCCGCCGCCCTGGGCGTGCGCCGATAGCTGCCAGTTGCGCTCGCGGGCGGTTCGCATAATGGCGAGCAGCTTGTCCGGAGACTCGAAGAGTTGTCCCCGGTCGTCCGGATTGGTCATGCCGTAGAGCTGCCGCCCGAAGGCGCCGTAGGGCGCGCGCTGGTAGGCCGTCCCGATGGTCATGCCGCCGTCGACATTGATCTTGAACGCCCCGAAACGCAGCCACTCGTCCCCGGTTCCGGTGGTGGCGTGGGAGGATCGAATCTCGCGCTGAAGCACGTCGAGCGGTTTGGATGCGTCGTGCCACCACGTCATCGTCACGCGGAGGGGCAGGCGGTTTTGCGCCTTCAGCAGCCGGTATATGTGGATCTCCTCGTCCTGCACCGCGCCGTCGCCGATGGAGGTAAGGCCGGCCGCGACATACCGGTTCAGCATATCCTCCAGGGCTTGTAGTTTCTCCTGCTCTGAGAACTCCGCCGACGAATCCAGACCTTTCAGCAGTCCGCGAGCGTTTTTCAGAATGCCATTTGGCTCTCCGGCGGCATCGTAAAGGATCTCGCCGCGCGGGGGGTTGGGCGTACCGCGGGTGATTCCGCTCAGTTTCAGTCCGAGAGAGTTGACCACCAGGACATAGCTCGCATCGAACATGACCGGATGTTCAGTATCGACATCCAGGACATGGCGGTCCGGCATCCGCGTCTCCCGGAGACGCGTCGGAAATGTGCGGGGAACCACGATCCATTTCCCCTTGGGAGTTTTCGCCGCCTGACTGCGGATATAACCCTGAATCGCCGCGAAGGAGTTCAGCGCGGGGATAGGCGCGCGAAACTCGCTCAGCGCCGCTTCGAGGGGATGCATGTGGCTATCGAACAGACCGGGCAGCACCGTCCGGCCTTCCAGATCGATCAGGCGTGTGTGTGCGCCGCGCTGGGAAGCGAGAATGCTGGTGTCCGCGCCCGTGGCAACAATCCGGTTTCCGCGGATCGCTACGGCCTGCCGGATAGAGAACGCCTTATCCACAGTGATGATCTTGCCGTGAAATAAGATGAGGTCTGCGTCCGCGGCGCAAAGAGGCAGAAAACCTGTCAGGAAGAGTAGCAGGAGTCTCATGCGAATCCTTACTCTACTTGCGGGAATGAGCTATTTCAAGGGCGTGTTCATTCAAACGCGGAATGCCAGCGGCGCCAACCGCCGCCGTTCTTCCCGGGCGGCCGTGGACGGCCGGCTGCCATCAATGACAGCGCGCATTTGCGAGGCGAAGCGCTGCTCGGAGAATTTTCGCGAGTGTTTCCGCAGCGACTCGTGATCGATCAGGTCCTCCACGGCCTCAAATCTCCGGATCGCAGCTTCGAGCGGGCCGCTGCCCGGTTCATGGTAAAAGAGCTCCGGCAGGGGGGAGCTCTCCATAACGCCGCCGCGCCCCAGAGCGATCACCGGTTTGCCGCTGGCGAGCGCCTCTACCGCTGAAATTCCGAAATCTTCTTCCCCCGGCATCAGAAAGGCGCGGCAGCGGGCATAGAGTTCACGGAGATCGCCATCGGGAACGTTTCCGCAAAACTCGACGCTCGGGCCGGCCATGTTCTTCAAGCGCCGGTATTCCGCGCCCTGCCCGACGACCTTAAGCTTGCGTCCCATGCGAGAGCAGCAACGGATCGCATCTTCGATGCGCTTATATGCGGTTAGCTCCGACACCGCCAGATAGTAATCCTCCGCCGGGGCGTAGTGGAAATCGTCGACGGCGACCGGAGGATAGATCACCTGCGATTCCCGCCGGTATGCCTTCTCGATGCGCCGCTGGACGTTGTAACTATTCGCCAGGAAGGTATCGACCCGCGACGCCGTAGAATAATCCCAAAGACGGAGATAGTGCGCCAGCGGAGCCATGGCCGCGCGTTTCCATCCCGAGCGCGTCCAGTCGTGGAAATAGTCGGGATAAAGGTCCCAAAGATATCGCATCGGCGAGTGGCAATAACAAATGTGACGTGTGGCCGAGGAGGTGAGCACGCCCTTCGCCGGGCCGGATTCGCTGCTGATCACAAGATCGTAACCGCGCAGGTCGAGATGTTCCACCGCCAAGGGCATCAGCGGCAAAAGAGAGCGGTACTTGCGGCGCAGAGGGTTTAGAAACGAAGCGGTAACGCGGTGGGAGCGAATGATAGGGGAGATACTCTCGGGCTCATAAAAGAGCGTAAAGATGTCCGCATCCGGGAGCAGGCGGCAAAGCGCCTCCAACACCTTTTCCCCGCCGCGCATCTTCATCAGCCAGTAGTGGACAATAGCGCACCGCATAACAGTGTACGCTCAAATCTAACAGACGTTTATGCCGGAAAACGTAATGGAAACGGTGTTTTTACACATTGTTTACAGGTTCTACGAAAGACTGCGGAAAGTGGGTTGGTAGACTCAAAACCGTATTCCCATGCCGATCGAAAGCGAACTCGCCACCCAACTCTCCAGCTTTGACCCGCTGGGCGTTTCCGTTGAGCTGCCATACCGGGCGTTGTATTTTCCGTTCGGATTCCCCGCTCAAATCGAAACCAACCATCCGGACGTAATCCGGGCCGCCCACCGGAACTGGTCCGATACAGGCCTCCATTTTCCCGAGCAGCCGGTTCTGGTGCGGGTAATCGTGAGCGAAGGCGGCGCGGCAGGCTGCCCGCCCCTGCCGGTGTACCGCGCGCAGCGCAGCCTGTTCTCCTTTGTGGCGGACGCGGAGAATATTGCCGTGGTCGATCTCGCGGGAGGCTTCGCAACGGCATGGGTTACCGAGGCGGTGTTGAAAGAGGTGGAATATTTTCGCTACTGTTTTCTGCTGGGTATGGCGGGTAGTATGATCGATGCGCGGCATCTGGTCTCCCTGCACGCGGCGTGTGTCGCTTTAGACGGTCAGGGAATTCTGCTCACTGGCGAATCGGGCGCCGGAAAATCGTCTCTGGCCTTCGCCTGTGCCACGCATGGTTTTACATACGTAAGCGACGATTGCAGCGCGATTGTCCGGAAGCGGGAAGGCCGCTCGGTGGTGGGCACTCCCGGCTCCATACGCTTCCGCGAAAGCGCGGGCGAACTCTTTCCGGAACTGCGCGGGCGCAAGGCTCTGCCGAGCTTCCGGCGGCAGCCTTCGATCGAAGTGCGAACCGCCGACCTGCCCGGCATCCGCACCTCCTTCGAGGCGGATGTCGATCACGTTGTGATCCTGAATCGCGATCAAAAATTCGGAGATAGCGCCGAACTGGCGCCCATCACCGCCGGGGAAGCGCGATCGCGCCTTTTCTCCGAGGTCTGGCCGCGGGAACTGCCCTGGACCGAAGAACGGAGCGAGGCAGTAGAGCGCGTGCTCGGGGGAGGGACTTACGAGCTGCGATACCGCGATCTCGAACCGGCTGTCAACCGTTTGGCACAGCTAGTACGGAGCGGCCTGTGAAATTCACCCTCGCTTTCCTGTCGATCCTCGTCTGTTCCGGCGCTGTCCAGGGGCAAATTTCTTCGGGTTCGCTTTCGGGGGAGGTGCGGGATGCGTCCTCCGGCGTGATCGGCGGAGTGACCATCACCATCCGCGATGAGCGAACCGCCTTTGTGAGAACGACCACTTCCAACGATTTGGGCGTCTACCGCGTGAACGATCTGCCGCCCGGCATTTACAGCGTCGAGGCGGAAGAGAAAGGGTTTCGCACCCTGACCGCCGCTCGCGTCTCCATCGGAGTGAATCAAAGCGCTCACCTCGACCTGACGATGCAACCGGGCGCGGCGACCGAGGCGATCACCGTGACGGCTGACGTGAGTCCGCTGCAGCGCCTGGACAGCTCGATCGGATACAGCCTCGATTCCGGAACCGTACGGGCCCTTCCCCTGAATCAACGGAACGTCATTGCGCTGGTGACGCTGGGGCCCGGTGCGATTCCGCGGCAACTGGGCGGCTTCGTTCACGATCTCGATAACGATGTGCAAGCCGGTTCGCGCGGCTCAGTGGCCTTGAACCCGCCCATTAACGGCGCGCGGCCGTACATGAACACGGAACTCCTGGACGGCGCTTACAACACAGACCGCAACGCCTTCGCCATCGCGGTGCTGCCGCCCCTCGACTCGGTGGCGGAATTTCGAATCCAATCCTCGTTATCGCCAGCGGCATTTTCGCAGGCGGGCGGCGGCGTAGTGGACGTGGTGACGAAGTCCGGCACGCGGCAGTTTCACGGCGCCGCTTTCGAATTTTTCCAAAACGAAGCACTCGATGCGCGCAGCTATTTCTCAAACCCCGCGCTAAGCGCGCCTGTTTTTCGGCGCAACCAGTTTGGAGGCTCGCTCGGCGGACCGCTGCCGTTGCCCTCCACTTTCTTCTTCGCCAGCTATGAGGGTTTGCGCGGAAAGAACGCATCTCCCTCGGTTCAACTGGTTCCCGGCGAGACCGCCCGCGGCGGCGACTTCCGCGGCGGCAATACTCTCTATGACCCCCTCTCCGGCGCGGCGCGCACACCGTTTGCCGGAAACACGATTCCGGCTTCGCGCATCGATCCGATTGCGAGTCAGTATCTCTCCCGCTACGAACCGCTCCCGAACATCACTCCGACCGGGACCGGCAACTACATCGATAGCGCGCCGAGCACGAATCACAACGACAGCGCATCCGGCAGACTCGATCATCAATTCCGGCGCGCGGGACTTCTGTTTGGCCGGTACACCATCAACAACGAAGAAGGCGGCATTGGCGGGCAGTTTCCCCTTCGCCCCACCACGGAAGACGTCCGCGCCCAGCAGGTCATGGTGGGACACACGCTGGCGGGATCGAACTGGCTGAACGAAGGGCGCATTTCTTTCACACGCCTCCGCGTTTTCGACGTTCCCCAGAGCGCATTCAAACAGAATGTGGCCGAGGAGTTAGGCATGAACGGAGGTCCCACCGACCCCTTTGCTTTTGGATTGCCGTATTTTCTCGTGACGAACTATTCGACGGTGACGGACGACCCGTCCCTTCCCCAGGTGCAGCGCGATAACACCTGGGGTCTATCGGACGCGGTATCGTTGACGCGCGGGCGGCACAATTTGAGATTCGGCTTCGACTGGGTGCATTTTCAATTCAATTTCCTGCAGAGCCAGAGCGTGCGAGGACGCTACACCTATACCGGCGCCTATACGGGGAACGGAGTCGACTCGAATACCGGTGATGCGCTCGCGGATTTTCTGCTCGGCTACCCGCAGGATACCCAGCGCACCGTCGGGTCCGCGCAGGCTTATCTGCGGCAGAACATCTACTCCGGCTACGTTCAGGATGACTGGCGTATCGCCCCGCGCCTGACTCTGAACCTTGGCCTGCGGTATGAGTACGCGGACCCGTTCTCGGACGCAAACGACCAGTTGTTCAACCTGGACTATACAACCGCGCCACACCTGATCCACGCATCCACGGCGTCTGAACCGCGCCGCACGAATTTCGCGCCTCGCGCCGGACTGGCTTACCGGCTGCCCGGCTGGGCTTCGCGTGGGGGAGAGATGGTGTTTCGCGCGGGCTTCGGAATTTACTTCAGCCCGGAAATCGCCGCCGAGTCCTATGACCTCGTGTTGAACGGAATTCGCACCGAGATCAATCAAACCAGCGGCGCCGGCGCTCCGCTGCTAACCACGCGCGACGGTTTCCCACAGACTGGCATAAGCGGCTTGCCGAGCTATTTCGGATTGGATTCGAACGCGAGTACGCCGTACGTCCAGCAGTGGAATGCGGGATTCCAGAAGGAATTGCCCGGCGCGGTAGTGTTGGAAGCGGCTTATGTCGGGAGCAAGGGAGTCCATCTGGGGCGGTTTGATCGCATGAATATCCCTCCAGGCCCCGGCCCGGGAGATCTCCAGTCGCGCCGGCCGTTCCCCGACCTGGGAACTCTTTTCCAGCGGAAGCACATTGCGAATTCTTCGTACCAGTCGCTGCAGTTGAAGGCCGAGAAGCGCCTGCGGCGTTCGCTTTCGTTTGTGGCGAGTTTTGTCTGGTCGAAATCGATCGACGATGCCGACAGCATTCTCGCGGGGCAGTACGATGGCGTGGGCGCACAGGACGAAACCAATCTGCGGCTGGAACGGGGCCCTTCATTCTTCAACGTGCCGCGCCGCGTGAGCGCGGGTTTTGTCTACAGCCCTCCTCGCGCGACTTATTTCCGCGCGCTTTTGAATGGCTGGCAGATGAGCGGAATCCTGACTCTGCAGGACGGCACGCCCCTCAATCCCTTTTATTTCGCCGCTGATTTTGCGAACACAGGCACTCCTAACCGTCCGAATATCGTGCCCGGCCAGAGCATCAGTCTCCCGGCAAGCCAGCGGACCCAGCAGCGTTGGTTCAATACCGATGCCTTCAGTAATCCCGCGCCTTATACTTACGGCAACGCCGGCCGGGACATCATTCCCGGCCCGGGCAATGAAGTGCTGGACATCGCCATCCATCGAAGAATTGCCTTCAACGAACGCGCCGGCGTGGAACTACGGGCCGAGTCTTTCAACACGATGAACCATCCCAACTGGGGCATTCCCGGGCCCTATCCGGATTTTGGCCCGTTCTTCGGGACCATCTTCTCGGCCGGCGAACCAAGGCGTCTGCAATTCGGGGCGCGTCTGGATTTTTGAACTCGCGTGCCGATCCCCGCCAGCGCCCGCGCCATTCTCGATGCGCTTCGCTTTGGACAAACCGACAAATCCGCTATTCGTTCGCTCCATGAACGCGATTGGGAATCGGCGCTCCGCTTTTGTGACCAGTCACAGCTCACGCTGCTGGTTGGGGCAATCTGCGGCGAGCATCTTCCCGCCGCGGTTCGACGGCGCATCGAAGACGACGCATGTAAGAATGCGCAAAAATTTGCCCGGCTGAAAAGTGAATTCTTTACCATCGCCGACGCGTTGGAGCATCGCGGCATCGAGTTTGTGACGCTCAAAGGTTTCACCCATTCGCCGGATTTCACCACCGATCCGCTGCTGCGTTCGCAAGGCGACATCGATCTCTGGTTTGAGCGCGATGTGGTCTATCGAGCAAACGCCGTGCTCCTTTCGCTTGGATACGCGGCGTATTGCGAAACCGAGGATCGCCATCTGCCGCCGCTGATTCGCCGCAATGGTTGGGTGTGGAATGGCGATTATCATGACCCCGGAGCGCCTATCGGAGTCGACTTGCACTACCAGTTGTGGGACGCCGCGCTGGAGAAAGTGAAAGCTCCGGGCATCGAGGACTTTTGGGATCGCCGCACGCGACGCTTGTTCGACGAGCGTCCCCTCTGGGTCTTGCACCCCGCGGACGCGCTTGCGTTTTCCGCCGTTCACCAATTGATGCACGTCCTGCGCGGCGACGCCCGCCTGCAGCGCGCCTGGGAGATCGCCAGTTTCCTGGAGAACCGCAAAGACGATGCCGGGTTTTGGAACGAATGGCGCGAGATGCATCCCGAGCGGCTGCGGTTGCTCGAAACGGTGGTATTTCGGATGTGCGCCGAATGGTTCGGCTGCGAGCTTTCCTCCTGCGTGCGGGAAGAACTGGAGCGGGCGCCTTCAGGAATCCGGCTGTGGCTCGACAGGCACGGCGGCGCTCCGGTCGAGAACCTGTTTGAGCCGAACAAGAACGAACTCTGGCTGCACCTTGCTCTCGCGGATTCCGCTTCCGGACGCCTGGCGGTGCTGCGGCGCCGGTTGGTCCCGTTGAAGCGGCTGCACGAGAACCAGACCGGCCGGTTGCAGGGCCTGCGCTGGTCGCTGAGGCGGGCGGCGCATCACGCACGAGTGCTTCCGGCGACTCTCATCGAAGGCGCTCGATGGTGGTGGCTGCAGCGCGAACTGGGCAGGCCGTTCCTGAAATTCCTGTTGGCTTCGGCGTTCTTCGATCTCGGCGCATTCGTCTTTTTTGTTCTGTACAACCTTTATCTGCTGGACCTCGGATATCACGAGAAGTTTCTTGGCCTGGTCTCAGGCTCAATGACGGCCGGCACTCTGGCGGCGGCTCTCCCCGCGGCATTTCTGGCGCGGCGGCTGGGGATCCGGGGCACTCTGCTGGTTGCGATTCTCGGCGGCGCCGGCGCTTCCCTGCTGCGCGTGGCTGCCACCGCGGAGAGCGCCCTCCTGGTTGCGGCCTTTCTGCATGGCGGGTTCTTCTCGCTGTGGGCGGTCTGCCTGTCCCCCGCGATTGCGAGCCTCAGCACGGAGAAAAATCGGAGTTTCGCGTTCAGCCTTGTCTTCGCGGCGGGAATAGGAATCGGCGCCGTAGGGGGCTTAGTAGGAGGATACCTGCCGCGCCTGTTCTCTCTGCATCCATTTCTGCTGGGGGCCACGCCAGCCAAGCGCGCTTCGCTGATCCTTTCCTGCCTGATTCTGGCGCTGGCCGCCCCCGCCGCGGCAAAGATCCACTTGCCGCGGATGCCGCGGGACCGGAGGAAAACCTATCCGCGAAGTCCGTTCGTTCTGGCTTTCCTGTCCGCTCTATTCGTCTGGACATTCGCCACCGGTGCGTTCAACCCCTTCTTTAATGCGTACTTCGCCGGTCCTGGCCATCTCCCGGTGGAGCGCATTGGCCTGATTTACGCCGCCGCGCAGTTGACACAGGTAGGAGCGGTGCTGCTTGCTCCGCTCTGTTTCCGGCGAATCGGCGAGGTGAACGGAGTGGCATCGATGCAGTTCATGACGGCGGCTGCGCTCGCCGCGCTCGCGATGACTCCGGCGGGCTGGCCGGCACTCGTCCTCTATCCGCTCTACATGGCATTTCAGTACATGAGCCTGCCGGGTCTTTCGAGTATGCTGATGACCCGCGTTGGCGAGCGGGAGCGCGAAGGCGCATCCGCCATGAATTTCGTCATCACATCCCTGGCCGGCATGCTGGCCGCGTTTGCAAGCGGCGCGGTCATCAGCCGCTACGGCTACCCGGTGATGATGGGGGCCGCGGCCGCACTCGCCGCTTTGGCTGCTCTGCTATTCCGGGGTCTGATTCACGACAAGGCCTGAGCGATACAGCCGGCGATTTCCCGCCGGAAACGATCCACCGTAAACTTGCCGGCCCAGTCGGCTCGCGCCTGGTCGATCACACTGGCCCGTACGGCCGGCTCCATTCTCAAGACGTCGCCGATTCGCGCCGCAAGCAATGAAGCGGAGTGGCCGGAGGTCAGAAATCCGTTCTTTCCGTCCGTCACCACTTCCGGAATTCCCCCCGAAGGGAACGCCACGACGGGCACGCGCGCCGAAAACGCTTCGAGAACCACGCGCGGATTGGGGTCGTGGGCTGCAGAGGGAACGGCCAGCAAATCGATGGATGAATAGGCCTCCGGGATATTTTCCTTCCAGCCATGGAATTCGACCGGCAAGCCGCGAGCGGCTTCGTGCACACTCTGGGAGTATCCGGGGCTCGAAAACAGTGGCGCTCCCGTGACGGAAAAGCGCAGGCCGGGAAACGCGTTCAGAAGGAGCCGCGCCGCCTCCACGAATTCCATCTGGCCTTTATCCCGCTCGATACGCCCGATGATCCCGATTCGTGAAATACCCGCGGGCCGCGAGCCCGCCATGTCGGTCATGCCGTTATAAATTACATGCATCTTCGGGGGAGGAACGTAGCGCAGGAGCGGCTCGGCGGCGAACTTACAGCAGCCGATCATGGTTGCATCTGCATAACGAAGCGCCCAGCCTGCCGTGCGAATCGCGGACGCCTGGCCCAAACGCACGTGGCAGTGAAAGACCAGCGGGAGCTTCCGGCGGCGCGCGGCGATGGCGGCTCCCGGCAACACCCGGGGGCCGTTCACGTAGAGAAGGTCAATGTTGTGGGCCCGGATCAGCTTCCAAATTTGGGCGGCCAGTAGAGGCGTGTCTATCGCGAACCTGCCGTGGTCGAGCGTTGTTTTCTTCGTCGAAGTATACGGGCCGCAGCGAATCGGATGCACCGGAATTCCGGCACTCTCAAGACGCGCGGAAAGCGGGCCGCCGGAGGGAATTGCAACGTGCGGCGTCCAGCTATTTTCCCGTGACGCCGGCAGCAGATCCAACAAGCACTGCTGCGCGCCGCCGAGGCTGTTGAACTGGTCGAGGAATAGAATATTCATCGCGGGCGGACCGCCATCGCGAGCACCCAGAAATAGAGCGGCAGGACGCGCCAATAGGTCAGAATATCGCCCGACGTCATTTGCACCATTTCTCCGCACCAGAAGCAGAAGATCCAAGTCCCAAAGAACGCGGTGGAGGGGTCCGCGGAACCGGCAGCGCGGCGCGCGAAGCGCAGAATCGCAAAACACAAAGCCAGCATCGCAGCGAGGCCGGCGGCGCCGGTTTCCACCAGAAAGCTGAGGTAGGAATTGTCGGTAATAACGGCTTTGCCGGCCGCAGCCGAATAGGGGAGGGTTTTATATCCCACGCCAAACAGCGCGTAGAGCGGGTGCTCGCTCAGAAAGTGAAGCAGGTAGCGCCAGCTATCCAGCCGTCCGGAAAGGATTGCGTTGGGCGACTCGATGAAATAGACAAACGAATTGAGAATACGCGTCCAATAGAGCTGCGCAAATACCGGGAAGGCGGCGAGCGCGGCGAGCACCGTACAAGCACCCAGGATCGCGGCGCGGAAAGCGAGCCTTCGCCAGCGAACCTGCTTCCGGTGAGGATACGCGAGCGCGCTCATCGCAACCCCGAGATTCAGCAGGGACGATCGCGAGAAAGACAAAAGGAGGGCGGCGGCGAAAACCGCTCCTCCGGCCAGAAGCACTGGCTTACGGAGAGCCTTGGGGGCGCCCGGGCGGAACAGCGCGACCGCAATCATCGTCAGGAAGAACGCGCAGACATTACCAAGCATGCCGGCTTCGTAGAAAACGCCCTGCGCGCGGCGATAGATGCCGGACGAAAGCCAGATGAACTGAGCTCCATAACCCGCGGGAGGGGGAAACTGAAATACGAAATCCACGCAGGCGAACGCGGCCGATGCGACGCCGGACCAGAACAACAGAGGAACCATTCGCGTGCCGTCCCGCGACGCCGCGCCCGGACCAAACGCCGTATAGAAAAAGGTGTAGACCGGAACGCAGAACAACAGAACGCGGAGCAGGCTGCCCAGTGCCACCCATTCTCCGGAATAAAGCAGCGCCAGGCCGGTGCTTCCGAGCAGGAGAGCGGTAAAGAGAAGCATGCGAGCCGGCAGCGCCTCCATCTGCAAACGCCATTCATCGACGCGCAAAAAACCCGCCAGCAATCCAGCCGCGGCGAGCGCCAGACTTGGATGAACACCGCTGTTGCCGATGACGAATGGGAGGGGCGGAAGCACCAGGGTCGCCGCCGCGAAGGCGAGCAGCCACGCTTCCGGACGCTGCAGCGTCCACCACAAGAGCGGCACGATAACCAGCGGCGCCGCAAGAAGAAGTTTGCCGGAAACGCCGGGATAGAGAGCAAATAACGACGCATACAGGCCGACACAGAGCGCCCCGGCGCCGTCAGACAACTCCATGCCGCGCACGCTTCGCATACCGCGTTACGCGCTAAGGCGATACCGCGCCGGAGCCCGGCGCATGGTGGTGAACGAGATACTCAGGTAAATCAATGACGCGATGAGTGCGAACAGGACGGCCGCCTCGATATTACGGACGGTCTTTGGGAAACTCGGGCGAGTGGGCAAGGTTCCGTTGTCGAGAATCTTCAGACGATCCACGTCCAGTCCCGACGATCCACGAAGCTCCTGCAGCCGCATCTCCGCGCTTTCATAGATTTTGCGCGACGAATCGACCCGGCTTTGCAAAACGTTCCGCCGCGCCAGAACACTCGACAGATGCGCGTTCCGGCGCTCAAATTCCTGAGCGGTGCTGGCGGCCTGGTGCGCGAGCAAAGCGGAGCGCGCTTCCGCGGCGGCCAGTCTGCCTCCGCCATGCTCCGGGCTGGCTCGCAAGGAGGCTACGTTCACATCGGCATCCATCAACTCCCGCTGCGTCCGCGCCTTCAAATCGGCTAATGAGGACAACTCTTCCTGAAGCGCATCGACAGCGCCGCTTTCCGGGAATTTCGTCCACTCCGCCTCCGCGCGGTCCAACGCATCCCTGGCCGCCGCCGCCTCTTTTTCCGCGGCGGATAACGCGTCCTGGTTTACCGCGCCGGTGACGCCTTGATTCAACCGCACCGTTTCCGCGGCGATGTACTGCGCGAATCCAAGCGCCTGCGCCGGATCGGACAGCGTGGCGCTGATTTGTAAGATCCGAGTGTCGCGGAGCTTGACAACTTCCAGGATTTTTTTCTTGAGCGTTTCGGCGGAGGGTGAATCCGGGCCGCGCAAATGAAACCGCTCCAGCGCTTGTTGAAAAATAACATCGCTCGATGCAAAGGTCTCGTACATCTTCAGCGATTCGAGATAAACCGGGCTCGCTACGCTCCCCGACCGGGAACTGGCCGGCTGGATCACAATGCTCACCGTGGCCGTGTATTTCCGGGGAAGCAGGAGGCTCACCGCCAGCGCAATGCATCCCGCCGAGCCGCAAGCGACGACCCAGAATTTCCAGCGCTTTTTGAGATAAGCCGCGTATTCCGATACGTCGAACGGCTCAGGCATAGGAAGTCTTGACGAGGTCTTGAGTTAGTGTAGCGTATATGGCAATCATTCTTTGCCTGGTGGCAGGGTTGCTGCCGGTGATTATCACGCCGGGTTTGCTTTTCTATTTTGACGTGACTCCCAAGGTTTTGGTGGTGTTGCTGGGAGCGAGCGCGGCCCTGTTGGCGGGGGTGTTCCGGAAGACATCGCTATCAATCCCCGGGAGGCTGTTCGGGTTCGCCGTGTTGTTTCAGATAGCCGCGCTCGTGGCCGCGACCGCCTGGTCCACGCATCCCGCACTCTCGTTCACAGGTTCGAACTGGCGGCGCTTTGGCACGGTAACTCAGATCGCCGTCCTTTTGCTGGCTTTGGCCGCGTCCGCGGTGCTTGCGAGGCGGAGAGAAGCGCTGCTTTGGCTCACGCGCACCGTCGCCGCTTCCGGTTGCGTGATTTCCGTTTACGCTATCCTCCAATATTTTGGCGCCGATTTTTTTCTTCCCGCCGCGAGTTACCGCGCGGGAGAGGGCGCGTTCGCTATTGTGCGGCCGCCGGGGACCCTGGGGCATGCCGACTATCTCGCTTCGTACCTCCTCTGCGTATTCTTCTCGGGTCTCGCCCTCCGCCGCATCGAGGAGCGCCGGATCCTGCGGCTCGCCGGACTCGGATGCGCGCTGCTCAGCAGCATCGCCGTCATCCTTTCGGGTACGAGATCGGCATGGATTGGTCTGCTTGCAGGCTCCCTTTTCCTACTGTGGCGTCTTCGTCCGGCGATTCGAAGGGAACATGGGTATGGCGCAGCCGTGGTGTTGATCCTCGTCGCCGCGTTTTATTTCCTGCCCACCGGAGCGCGCTTGCGCGCCCGAGTTCATTGGATTCAAGAGGATACCTTCGGCGGCGCGCGCCTGCTCCTGTGGCGCGACTCCGCGCGCATGGGCTCCACGCGCTGGCTTACGGGCTACGGACCAGAGACCTTTGGCTCCGAGTTTCCGCGCTATCAATCGGTGGAACTGGCCCGGCAGTATCCGGACTTTTATCATGAATCGCCCCACAACATTTTTCTCGACGCATTTTCCGAACAGGGGATTCCCGGCTTGGCGGCCCTGCTGTTCATCACAGCCGCCGGCCTTCGAGGTGCCTGGAGAGCCAGCCCACGCGGTGCCGGAATCTTCTGGGCGGGGATGTTTGCCGCCTTACTCGTGAGCGTTCAATTCTCGGCCTTTATCATTCCCTCGGCATTCTTCTATTACTTGGCGATCGCAGTGCTTGCCGCATCCTCCGATGCCCTTGGGCGGCCGGCGGTTTTGCCGCGATGGATGCCCGCGGCGGCGCTGGTGCTGCTCCCACTTTTCTTATGGTTTGGAGCGAAGCTCGCAGTAGCCGAGGCTTCACGTGTGGCGGTCTCGCGCGACCTCGCCGGACACAATGTGGATGGGGCGGTTTCGCACTACCGGACAGTTCTGCAATGGCGGGTTCCCGGATCCAGTTACGATTTGTCCTATTCCCGGCAAATGGCCCAATATTCCGGGGCTGAGAAGGACTCCCTGCGCGCCATGAAGGCCGGAGCGCAAGCGATGGAGGCAGCCGTGCGGGCAGTGAATTATTCCGAACTGCGCCAGAACGCCTTCTACCATCTGGCGATTCTTTTCGCCGGCCGCAACGATGCGCCGAATACGGAGAAAGCATTGCGTGGGGCTCTTTCAGCCGCTCCGAACTGGTTCAAGCCGCACTGGTCGCTCGCGCAATTGTTCGTTCTAACCGGGCATCTGGAGAGCGCCCGAGCCGAAGCCGAAATCGCAGTGGACCTGGACGGTGGCAAACACCCCGAAGTAAGCCGGACTCTCAGTCAAATCCTTGGCCGCGTTAATAGCGGTAATAAGTGACTTGACGTAATGTTTACAACTCGTTCACACCTCGCGCCGTAACGGCCCGCTATTCTGGGGCCGTGAAGGTATGCCTCTTTGCGGTCCTGGTCTGTGCTGGTCTTGCTCACGCGGCGGCGCCGGACCAGACTGCGTTTGTCGGCAGCCTCGCTTGTAAGACCTGCCACCCCGATGTCTGGCTGAGATTCTACAAGAACCCCCACTTCAAAAGCATCGCGTCGGAGAAAGAACCTCCCGAGAAAACGGGATGCGAAAGCTGTCACGGTCCGGGGCGCGCGCACGTCGAGGCGCACGGCGGAAAAGCGACGATCATCGCATTCTCCGAGCTTGAGCCCAAGCAAGTTCTGGATAAGTGTCTCTCGTGTCATGGCGAAAGCCTTGCACGCTCGAATATTCGACGGTCCACCCACACCAATAACGACGTCGTTTGCACAAACTGCCATTCGATTCACAAGGCTCAGACGCCGAAGTTTCTGCTAGCCCGAAAGCAAACGGAGTTGTGCTATGGCTGCCACACCAACGTGCGGGCGGAGTTCTCCATGCCATTCAAGCACCGCGTCAACGAGGGCGTGATTCAGTGTACGGACTGCCACAATCCACATGGCTCTTTCGACCCGGCCTGGCGCCTTGCCTCGCGGCCCAGGCTGATCGAGCAGTCTCCGGGAAGCGAAGAAGCGTGTTTGAAATGCCACACCGAAAAGCGCGGGCCTTTCGTTTTTGAACACCCGCCGGTTCGAGTGGAGGGCTGCGAGGCGTGCCACGTCCCCCACGGCTCTGCTAACTCGCGCCTGCTCCGGCGGCCGGTGGTATTTACCATGTGCCTCGAATGCCACAACGGCGCGGGAACTTTTGGCCGGACGGGAACCGGCGATCCGCGTCCATCGGCAAACCACAACCTCGCCGACCCCCGCTACCGGAACTGCACAAACTGCCACGTTCAGATTCACGGCTCGAACGCGGACGGCCTGTTTTTACGTTGAGTGCGCCCATGCGACTGCTTCTTGTACTGACTTTTCTCTCCGCCGCCGCCTTCGCGCAGGAGACCGCGGCGCCCACGCCGCAGCAGGCCGGTTCGGGCCGCGGCGATAACACGGGAAATTACAACATCGTCAACTCGATCGAACTGGGTTATCGTTTTGCGTCGGTCGGGGGCAACGACGATACTTACCGCTCCAACGTCAACTTTGGCAACGGGATTCGACTGCTCGGCAGCACACTGACGGTCAATTCCAGGAACGGACATGGCTCACTCTTTGACGAAATCGTTTTAACCACCCAGGGCCTTGGCAACGATCCGTATCAGTCCGCCATTTTGAGAGTGCAAAAAAACCGCCTCTATCGCTACGACCTAACCTGGAGGCAAAACGACTATTTCAACCCCGGCTTGCGCTCGGATGGAGCGGAGGGCGTGCATCTGCTCGATACCAGCTACGCCATGCAGGATCAGAATCTGACCCTATTTCCGGAATCGAACGTGAAATTCTTTCTTGGCTACAGCCGGAGCGCGCAGAGCGGCCCGGCAATAACGACCGTTCCGGGTGTCGATTCGGAGAACGGGAATACGTTTCCTGTCTTTGCCCGCGTCCGCCGCAGGCAGAACGAATACCGCGTTGGGAACGAATTCAAGGTCTTTGGACTGCGAGTAAACTGGATGCGCGGCTGGCAGGACTTTAAGGATGACACGCCGGTGTTTCTCTCTCCATTACCGGGCAGTAATCCCCCGGGGACCGCGCTCACGTCCTTCAACCGGAGCGCCCCTTACCACGGGACCAGTCCTTACTGGAGGGCCAATCTCTTCGCCGGGAACCGGTGGATGGCGTTCAACGGACGGTTTACTTACACCTCCGGTCAGCGGGCCTTCGTTCTGGACGAGAGTTCCGTGGGCTTAAGCGGGTCCGGCGCGGCCAACAATCAAATCGTTACGTTGGGCAATGCGCAAAGGCCCGTCGCAACGGGAAATGTCTCGCTCAGCTTTTTTCCGGTGAGCAAGTTGTCAATTGTAAATACGACATCGATTTATAACGTCCGCACCGAGGGCGATTCCACGTATGTTCAATTCGACAATTTTGCTCAAACAGCCAACTATCAGGCCTTTCAATATCTCGGCATCAAAACCTTTTCCAATGAAACCGGCCTGAACTACGCGTGGACGAAATGGCTCACGCTTTTCGCGGGATACCACTACACCGACCGGCAAATCCGCTCCATTCTTTTTCAGGCTATGACGCCTTACAGCCAGACCAACGACCTGCATGCCGGAGTCTTCGGTTTTCACCTGCGGCCGGTTCAGGGACTCTCCATCGCCTTTGACGGCGAAGTGGGACGGGCCAGCCAGCCATTTGCCGCCGCGAGCGAGCGCAACTATCACGACCTCACCGGCCGGGTCGAATACCGGAAAAAGAGCCTGCGGCTGTCCGCCTCCACGCGCGCCAACTACAACATCAACTCGGTTTCGCTGAGCTCTTACAGTTCGCGCGCCCGGACATATTCCGCCAATGCCGCATGGACGCCGAACAGCCGCCTTTCCTTCGACGCCGGATATACCAAGCAGCATCTGAACTCCCTGGCCGGCATCGCCTATTTTGCCGCTGGGCAATCCGTGACCGGCGAAGACTCGCTTTATATCAGCAACCTTCACATTGTGAACTTGGGCATGAACTTCGGTCTCGCCAAGCGAGTGGATCTCTATCTCGCCTACAATCGGATCCAGGATACCGGCGACGGGCGCGCAACCCTGTTGGGATCGGAAAACAGCGCGTCGTTGGACGCGCTGCGAGCGGCGCAGACCTTTCCGGTTACCTTCCACGCCCCGCTTGCTCGTCTGTCCTTCAAACTCACCGAACGAATCCGCTGGAACGCCGGCTACGAATATTACGGCTATCACGAACAGTTCTACGCAGCGGACAACTATCGCGCCCACACAGGTTATACGAGCTTGTCCTGGTCGTTCTAGTAAAAGGTGGCATTCTCCCGCCGTTCTCCAGAGTCAGCACCGGAATGCGCCAGCCGCGGAAGAGAAGGTCCGGAATCAGCCTCCGGACCGCCCTCAACGGCGCAGCGGCGCGGCCCTGCGCGATCTATGCGCGCGGCCTGGCCAGGTTCATTTAGGGTCGCTCTGAATCCACCGGAGGATCGCCCGGGCCTGTGCGTCACTCAGGCGCGCCCCGGGATGCATCACAAGGTAGCGCTTGGGCGGCATCAGATGATTGGTCACCACGTCTCCGATTTGCCCTTTCTCAAGGTCCGGCTCCGCGGGCCAATCGGAGAGATCCAGATTTTCACGGGCGCGGCGCACGTCGCTTGAAATCATCCAGGATACGGGCGCCACGTGCGCGTACCACGGCCACGAAGTCTGTAGGGAGTGGCAGTCGGCACAGGAGCGGCGCAGGATGGAGGCCACCTCCGGCGGCACCGCGGCGTCCTGCCATATGGTTCGAGCGTTGGGACTGCGCGCCGGCTCAGCCGCGGGCGGGCGTACGAGCTGGGCGGCCAGGAAGGCGGCCAGTAATAGTCCGAACGAAATCCGGACAGAAAGACGCGCCATGTGCCGCTACGGCTCCACCACCATTTTCATACGCATGTCTACGTGGCCAGGGCCGCACACGACCGAGCACTCAATCTCGTACTCGCCGGGCGTGGACGGTGCGGTCACATGCAGATCCTGGGTGCCTTCTTTCAGGCGAAAATTCCATCCCTCTTTCCGCAGCTTGCGAACCACCAGTCCGTGCACCGCGCCATCAAACGATTTCATGCCTCCGGTTTTTGCGGTTACTCGAAGGACTACGTCCTCCCCGGCTTTTAAAACCAGATCCTGTCTCTCATGTCCAGGCAACTTAAACTGGTCGTCGCCGTCCGCAAGTAGTTCAATGACTCGCTGTTTGTTTTGTGATGTGCTGCCGCTCTTTGCATTCTGCGTCAAAGCAAATCCGGCCAGCGACAGTATGAACACCAATCGTCTCATACCGTGATCGTAAGGCAGGCATTTTCAGGAGTCGCGCAGTATTTGTCAAACTGCTGTAAATTGCACTGCGGAATGCGGGTAAAGCGACTACCAGGCTCCGCGTCCACTCAAGACGCGCCCGGGAGTCTTCAGCAGGATATGAGCGTAGAGCGAAAAGGAAAAATTTTGGATGAGAAAGAGGTCCAGGCGGCGTCGCTGCGGATACGTCAGTTCTCCTCTTCCGTGGATTTGCCAAAGTCCCGTAAGCCCCGGTTTTACTGATAATAGTTGCCCGCCGCCGGAATAGTGCACCCGCATTTCTTCTTCGGTGATAGGCCTCGGGCCGACCAACGCGAGGCGGCCCTCGAGCACCTGAAATAACTGCGGCAACTCGTCAACAGAATAGCGCCGGCAAAACGCCGCGAACCGGCTGCGGATGCGCGGGTCTGATTTAGTTTTTTGCACGCAAACTGATGAGACCGGCAGGTATTCCACGATGCAAAACGGTTTGCGAACGCCGCTCTCCCACATGGTGCGAAGCTTGAACACCCAAAACGGCTCGCCTCCTAAACCAATGCGGCGGTGAGCCACAAAGGGAGAGCGGCCCGAGAGCGCCCAGGTTATCGCCGCGGCAGCCAGCAGCAGCGGCGACGATAGCGCGAATAGTGCGGCGGCCACGAGCCGCTCGAAGGTTTGCGAAGGCCTCCAGCACGATCTCTCTTCCAAAGCGAACAGAGATCGCGCTGCGGGAAACGTGCTCATTGTCCTGCCCCGGAGTTCCGAATTACGGCGCGGAAATCGCGATGACGGCTCGCTTGGTGGACGTCACGCCGCCGATTTCGATTTGCAGCGGAACCGCGTCCCCGGTGGGCGCGCTTGCCGGTACCGTGACGTTCACCTGATATAGGCCAACAAAGCCGGGGGCAAGCCCGGAGAAGCCGACCACGCCGGTGATGCCATCGAAGGTGACTACCGGCTTCACGATGGTGGTCGAATCCGCGCCCGCCACGCTCTCGCCGTCCTTCGGTGGATGCATTACCGGTCCCAGCCCCGTCGCATAGATTTGGAGAATGTCGCCGGCCTTTGCCGGGCGCGTCAGCCGGCCCGGAATCGAGCCCGCGGGCCCGGCGATCGCGTTATCGGGAAAGATCAAGGCAAGAGCTTGTCCGGAGCCGCTGGCGGCCGCGGTGAAGATGCCAGGGGAGTATTGACCGATGGGAGTTTGCACCGGCAGCGACGCGCCGGAGGATTTCCGTGTCACCACCACCGGAACGTTCACCGTTCCGCTCGTTGGCGGATTCTCTCCCCACGGAAGCTGGACGTTAATCTGCTGCGTCCCAACCGAGAGAATAGGCGCGGAGATTCCGCCGAACGTGACGGACTGAACGTCCGCCAGAGAAGTTGAAATGGGAATCGAATCGGCCAGCGCCGGACCGGCGGCCAGGTTTGTCCCGAAGATTGAAATGATGGAACCGGGCGATACGCGCTTGTCGGGTTGGTCGAGCGAGAAGCTGGCGCCGTTCACCACACCTCCCTCAGAGACCGACGGCGACTGACACAAGACCGGGCTCGCGCAAGCGACAAGCATCATTAGAACGTGGAAAGGCTTTGGCATAAGAGACTCGCTAGCCCAATGATGGGCAGTATCGCGGCGAAAACGGTTTGGACGCTGTAAAAGAATCGTAAACATCAACTTGAGAGCCCTCGCCAGGCGCCGGTTCGGGTATGGATGGAGCCGTTTCCAACCCCATCCAAGACCCGCGCCCCTGAATCTCCCCACTCTCAGTTGGCGTGGATACCCCGATTCTAGAGATCGACCCGCGCGCGATGGTTACGCGTTTGTAAAATGGCTGTAAAAGCATTCCCATACGGCGAAACAAGGGCGGGTTTACCGGTGCCGTTTCGATACAATCGCGAGGTAGAGGTGTAAATTTGCGCCGTGCAGACCATCCTTGTGATCGACGACGACGACAGTCTCCGCGACACCATCAGCCTGATGCTGGAGCGCGAGAACTTCCGCGTTGTTCAGGCGGGCGACGGCAAGGCGGGATTTGAAAAGGCGGTTGTCACCAGACCCGACCTGATTCTGGTGGATCTGCGCCTACCGGGAATGTCCGGGGTGGAGGTCTGCAAGGAACTGCGCGCCGCCCGTAACAAGACTCCCATCATTGTGCTGAGCGCGGTCGGCGACGAAATGGACAAGGTGCTCCTGCTGGAGATCGGCGCCGACGACTACCTGGTGAAACCGTTTGGCACGCGAGAGCTGCTCGCCCGCATTCGCGCCGTCTTGCGGCGCGGCTCGCCCGGCGCCACGCGGCAGCTAAGCTTCAGCGACGTTGTCGTGGACCTGGAGCGGCGGCTGGTGCTCCGTCGCGGCCAGGAGCTCAAATTCACGCCAGCCGAGTATAACCTGCTGATCTTTTTCCTGCAAAACGCCGATAAGGCGCTGACACGGGATGTGATTCTCAACTCGGTCTGGGGCTATGAGTGCTTTCCGAATACCCGGACGGTGGACGCGCACGTTGTCCGTTTGCGGCAGAAGCTCGAGCCCGATACGAACGCTCCGAAGCATTTTGTGACGGTTCACGGTGTGGGCTACCGCTTCCTACCGTAGGCTCCTCATGCCGCGGACCATTCTGATCGTTGACGACTCGGAGACCTGTCTGGCCACGCTCGAAGTTGCTCTCATGTCCCTGCCCGACGTGGAAATTCTCCCCGCGACAAGCGCGGCTAGCGCGCTGGCGTTACTCGCCGATCGCGGTTCCTCCGTCCGGCTTCTTGTAACCGACTTGGATTTAAGGCGCACGGACGGGTTCGATCTGATCGAACGGGTCCGGTGTCAACCGCGCTTCTCGGAGCTTCCCATCGCCGTAATCAGCGGAGATTGCAATCCGCGCACGCCGGAGCGCCTCCGGCGCATGGGCGTCAACACCTACATTGCGAAGCCGTACTCACCAGCCGAGGTACGCCAAATTCTGGAGCCGTTTCTCGATGTCCGTACGTAAACTCTTGCTCACCCTACTCCTTCCCTCCCTCGGCTTCTGTGCCGATGAGACCCAACTGCTTCAAAAGATCCTCCAGCGTCTCGATCGTCTTGAAGAGCAAAACCAGCAGCTTACCGACGAGGTCCGTTCTCTGCGCGAGCAGCTGGCGGCCACCTCCGGCGCGGCCGCAGCCCCTGCCGCGCCAAAAGAAACCGGCGCCAGGCTGGAAGAAAGGACCGCGGCTCTGGAACAGCGCACCGCGGACCTCGATCAGGTCAAGGTAGAAGCCTCTCAAAAATTCCCCATCCGCCTTACCGGCATGGCGCTCTTTAATTCGTTCCTGAATGGCGCCAACAATGGCGGCTCGCAAAATCCGGAAGTTGCCGCCCTGACCCCCGGGCCGTCCACCAGTGGCGCTTCCTTCCACCAGACCACGCTGGGCCTCCTTTTTTTTGGCCCGCAAGTCGCCGGAGCAAAGGTGTCGGGTAGGGTGGATGCGGATTTCTATGGCTCCTACAGCGGAAGTATCGGGCAGATTGTCCGGCTGCGCACGGCCGCGGTCAATGTGGATTGGAAGAACCAAAGCGTATCTCTTGGAGTCGAGGCGCCCCTGATTTCTCCACGTTCTCCGAACTCCCTTGCCGAGGTGGGCGCGCCTCCCCTTTCGGGCGCCGGGAACTTATGGCTCTGGCAGCCGCAATTCCGCGTGGAGCAGCGCTTCAGTTTAGGAGACACGACGGGCATTCGCGCGCAAGGCGCTCTTTACGAGACAAATGAAACCGGATATCTCGCGGCCTCCGATGACAACCAGACAATAGAAAAAGCGCGCCCCGGGTATGAAGGGCGCGTCGAACTCTGGACGCATCCTTCCGGCGGTTCACGCTACGAGATTGCCTCCGGCTTTCACCTCAGCACGTCGCACTCCGGTGGATGGTCCATCCCTTCTCGTGTATATACCGTGGACTGGTTGATCAGCCCGTGGAGCAAATTGGAATGGACCGGCACGTACTTCACCGGCCGGAATCTCACCGGTATTGGCGGCATCGGCCCTGGATATCGCGTTCGATACGACTCTGACTCCGGCGGCGTCTACGTCTCTCCGGTTCACTCGACGGGCGGTTGGACGCAACTTTCGTACCTGGCGACCAGCCGCCTGACGTTCAATGCTTTCGCAGGCGAGCAAGCGAACCGCGCGGCGGATTTGAGGTCCGGCGCGATCGGCCGCAATTTCAGTTATGCGGTAAATGCGATGTACCGTCTGACGCCCAACATTCTGACTGGTATCGAAGCCATGCAGATCAGAACCAATTATTTAGGAGCGGGCACGCGCCTGCAAAACCGTTATGATCTCGCTCTCGCGTATCTGTTTTAGCGTCGCCGCCGCATTCACCGTCTACCCATTGGCGGCCGGCGGGGTGTCCGGGCGCATCGAATTAAAAAATTCGCGCAACCCGAGCGTTCGAAAGTCCGGGAACTATTCCGGCGTCGTCGTGTGGCTGGATCCGGCGTCAAGCCTGAGCCCGCACTGGAATGGCGACGCCCGGGCGCAGATGATTCAAAAAGGGAAGCGTTTCATCCCTCACATCCTCGCGATTCCGGTGGGCGCCACGGTCGATTTTCCGAATCTCGATCCGATTTTCCACAACGCCTTCTCGAATTTCAGCGGCAAGATCTTCGACATCGGCCTCTACGCGCCGGGATCGTCCCGCCCGGTGCGCTTCGACCGCCCGGGGATTGTGCGCATCTTCTGCAATATCCACTCCACCATGAGCGCGGTGATCGCCGTGCTGGATACGCCCTATTTCGCCACCACCCCGGCATCCGGCGAGTTCTCAATTTCCGGTGTCCCTCCCGGTGAGTACACGCTGCACTTCTTTAACGAACGCTCCACTCCACAAGCTCTGAAACTTCTCGACCGGCGCGTCAATATCCAGGGTGATTCCACGGCGCTGGGAGAGATCTCCATTTCGGAGAGCGACTACCTGCCAACGCCGCACAAAAACAAATATGGGCGGGAGTACGCTCCGGCCGCGGATGACCGATATACCCCCGGAAGCCGATGAGACACCCGCGCCATCTTTCCCTGCTGTGGAAGATCCTTTTTGCCACGTCAATTGCGATCACCCTGCTGTTTGCCTTCACCGGCTGGATCGTTCAGCGGGAGGCGATTCGCGCTACTTCGGAGACGCTGGAAGTGGAGGTGCGCGCCAGCTTTCGCGCCTATGAATCGCTGTGGCGCGCGCGCGCCAAGCTGTTTGCATCGGTCAGCTCGATCCTTAGTTCGATGTCGGATGTCCGCGCGGCCTTCGGAACGCGCGACCAGGAGACCATTCGCGATACCGCCAGTGAACTCTGGCGCAAGGTTTCGAGCGAAGCCGCGGTCTTTGTTGTGGCGGACCCGAGGGGCAAAATGATCGCCTCTCTCGGAGGCGTTCCTTTTTCGCACTCGGACGACCTTCCGGTTGTGCGCCAGGCGGCGCCGGCCTTCCCGGCTCAGTCCTCTGGATTCCTTATTCAGAACGGCAAGCTTTATCAGGTGACCGTCACGCCGGTATATGTCCAATCGACCGGCGGCCCCGCGCTGATTAATGTCCTGGTGGCGGGCTTTGCCGTGGACGACGCGCTGGCGCGCCAATTGAGTGAATCGGCCGGCGGCAGCGAATTTATCTTCTTTGGTGAAAGCAGGGAAGTCATCGCCTCCACGCTCTCACGCGCGGAAGCGGGCCAACTGGGGGCCTTGGCCGCTCCGGGTAATGCGCTTCGCCGCGCCGTCAACGGCCGGGAGGAGTACGCGGCGCTCACCTCTCCATTGCGCGATGTGACCGGCAAACCCATCGGCTCGCTCGCGATTCTGCGTTCTTTCCGGGCCGCCAGCCTGGGCATCCGGCAGCTCCAGCGTGAGATTGCCGCCATCTGGGTGTTCGCCGTGCTCGCCGGCCTGCTGCTGACCTACGTCCTGGCCAGGAAAATACTGGAGCCCGTGGACCGCCTGGATAAGGCGGCGGCGCAGATCGCGCGTGGCAACTACGATCACCGCGTCGCCGTGAGCGGCAGCGATGAGCTTGGCCGCCTGTCGGCCACCTTTAACGGCATGTGCCAGGCTATTCAGGATGCGCGCGAGGATCTGATCCGTCAGGAGCGGATTTCGACCGTCGGACGTCTTTCCAGTTCCATCGTGCACGATTTGCGCAACCCGCTGGCCGCCATTTACGGAGGCGCCGAGATGCTGGTGGACAACGATCTTCCGGTCGGACAAGTAAAGCGGCTTGCTCAAAACCTCTATCAGGCGTCGCGACGCATTCAGGAAATGCTTCAAGACCTCGTGAACGTCTCCCGGGGTAAGGTCGAGGCGCTCGAACAGTGCTGCATGCGGGATGTGGTGGCGGCGGCCTGCGAAAATCTGAGCTCCATTGCCGCCTCGCAGGGCGTCACCATTCACAACAACGTGGCGGAGGAGATTGAATTGCCACTGGAACGGGCGCGCATGGAGCGGGTGTTCCTGAACCTGATAGACAACGCGCTGGAAGCGATGCCGGAAGGCGGCGAAGTCCGTATTTCCGCGGTCCGGGAGGCGGCGTCCGTGCTGATCCGTATTGAGGACACCGGCCCTGGAATCGCGCGCGAAATCCGGCCGCATCTTTTTCATCCGTTTGTCACCGCCGGCAAGCGCAACGGCCTGGGCCTGGGGCTGGCTCTGTCGCGCCAAACCGTCCTCGACCACGGCGGCGAACTCTGGGCCGATCAGAATGTGGAGAACGGCGCGCGATTTTGGATGCGGCTGGTGAGCAGGTAAACTCGTTCGGAAGCCTGTGTCCACAGCCGTCCGGAAAACGAAGGCCGTTCGCCCATCGGGCAGAGGCGTGATCCTGCTACTTGCCATCGCGGCGGGCTGCGTTGTGGCAAACATGTACTATGCGCAGCCGCTCCTGGCGGATATCGCCCGGTCGTTTCACCTGAGCGTGGCGAAAATCGGCAGCTTCGCGATGGTAGTGCAGATCGGCACGGTCTTCGGAATGCTCGTATTTGTTCCGCTGGGCGATAGCCATGAGCGCCGCGCGCTCATTACCTTCTTACTCTGTAGCGCGTCCGCGTCCCTTGCATTGATCGCCTTCGCCACCGGCCCCATCTGGCTCTGCATCGCGGGCTTTTGGGTCGGCGCAACGGGCGCAACCGTCCACGTGATCGTCCCGCTCGCCGCGCACCTCGCGCCGGAAGGCAAACGAGGGCATACGGTGGGCATGATCTTCAGCGGAATGCTGCTGGGGATTCTGCTGGCCCGGACGGCCAGTGGTTTCCTGGGCGAATACCTCGGCTGGCGCTCCGTGTATTGGGCCGCCTCCGTGGTGGTTCTGATCGCGGCGGTGCTGGTCCGAACGCGGCTGCCCGAGAGCCGCCCGGAACATCCGCTCGCGTGGCAAGAGCTGATGCGGTCCATCCTGGAGTTAACCCGCCGCCATGCGGCTTTGCGAGAGTCGGCTCTTCTGGGGGCGGCATTTTTCTGCGCCATGAGCGCGTTCTGGACCACGCTTGTGTTTTTTCTGGGTACACCTCCCTATCACTATGGTGCGTCGGCAGCCGGTCTCTTCGGACTCACCGGCGCGGCGGGCGCCGCCGGCGCTCCCCTGGTCGGCAAATTCTCCGATTCGCGCGGGCCGCGCCGCACGCTTCTTGCCGCTCTTTCCCTGGCCATCGCGGCTTGTGCGGTTCTTGCGCTATTAGGACATCATTTGTCCGGATTGCTTGCCGGCGCGATGCTGCTGGACCTGGGCGTGCAATCCGGCCACGTCGCCAACCAGGCGCGCATCTACGGTCTTGCGCCCGAGGCCCGCAGCCGCCTGAACACGGCTTACATGGTCTCTTTCTTCACTGGCGGGGCCATCGGCTCTTATTGCGGAGCAATTGCCTGGAAATATTTTGGATGGCCAGGAGTTTGCGGATTCTCCGTCACCGTGCTGGCGTTCGGAGTCGCAGTTTGGACTGCCGGCCAATATAGCGGCGAAACGGCCAGCGATCTCAAACCCGGTCACGGCTCCGGCGCAGTCGTGTAGAGCCATCCCGCCGGCAACTCCGCCAGCGCTCCAGTCTGCCGCACGGTCTCCGAAAACGATGACGGATCGCCACCCGTTTGCACCCATTGGGTGTGCGTCCGGTTTCCGTCCTGAATCGAGATGGGAAACCACGCCGTAAAGTCGTCGTCAACTCCGGATTGTGAGAGAGTGCCCGTCAATTTGCCCCCCCGCGTGGAGTAAGTGAGCTTCAGTTTGGGGATTCCGGTGCCGTAAACCCAGTTCTCGAAGAAGCTCTCCAGTGACGCGTCCGGCGCGCCCGCGGGCATGAATTCGCTGGCGAGCGAGCGGAACTGCTCCGTGCTCAAAGGCGACGATTTGAAGCGCTCGCAGGCCGCGCGAAGCATCGCGTGGAACCGCTCGTCGCCCAACTGCTGGCGCAGCATGTGGATGATCCACGATCCCTTTTCGTACGTGATCACCCGCCAGCCTTCCGGCGCG
Source organism: Bryobacteraceae bacterium (assembly GCA_035545735.1). Classification (GTDB taxonomy): domain Bacteria; phylum Acidobacteriota; class Terriglobia; order Bryobacterales; family Bryobacteraceae; genus JAJYKC01. Next base: position 34,011 of record DASZXS010000073.1, read on the forward strand.
TCCGAGGTCTGCAGCCGCGTGCCCCAGATGATCGGGCCGGTGGACTCAACCGAGCGCCCGCGCGCGTCCTGTTGCAGAAGGTGCTCCTTGTAGTCCGCAAGCACAGTGTCCACCGCAACCCGTCCCTTGCGTTTCTCCAGGTACAGGAGGGCCGTATAATTCGCCAGCGACTCCATCATCCAGTCGTCCTGGGGAGAAGCCGGAACCACCAGGTTCCCCCACCATTGATGAGCGATTTCGTGCGCCTCCAGCAGATCCGAAAAAAACGTCTCGTTGTAGCGCGTCCGTATTTCAGGGGGGCGCTGCGCCGGATCGAGATAGGCCAGCGTGGAAAGATAAATCAATCCCGGGAAGCCCTGGCCGAATGTCCCCGGAATTGGAGATACCGTCATCGTACGGATATGCGGCGGTCCCAGAATGGCCGCCATGAACGAAAAGGTCGCGGCCGTTTGAAAAGCCAGCGATTCGAGACGGTCCTTCGCTTCTCCCCCGGCGGGAATTTCCGCGCTCAGCGGGATGGGACTCTGGAGCGAACGCGGCCCGACCCTCGGCATCACGAGAGATGGCGGCGGGGCTGGCGTACCCATCGAATGGCGATTGGCGCACAGCTCAATCGTGTAGGGTCCACGCGTGATTTTCACGCGCGCATAGTCGCCCAGGTTGAATCCTGCGAATCGAACGGGTGCGGAAGTTACGGCGCGCGTGACGCGCAGGTCGCCTTCGACGCGATTCTCGACGATATCCCCGGTGGTGACCACCCCCAATTGCTTCGGATACCGGTAGGTAATGTCGAAGTCGGCCTGGCCGTCGCCGAATTGCGGATACCACACCCCCCGCGCCCCGACAAAGAATATGTGCTCGGCAGTCTCCGCAATCACGCGTCCTGCGTGGTGCACGGCCAACTCATGCCGCCCGGGCGAAAGTGGATGCGAGGGAATGACCAGAAATTCGCTCGAACGGCTTCCAAACGATGTCTCCGGCACATTCGCCTCGTCTTGCAAAACCTCCGCGGGCTCGCCGTCCAATTCGGCGCTGGTAACCTTCATTCGGGGCGAGATGAAAAGCGGAACGACGCGGCCGGCGGCCTGGGTCGAGTCAAACGACAAGCGGGAGGTGACCGTCATTTCGAGATCGCGGCCGATGGTTGCGTCGATGGTGAATTTCGAAACGCTGAAGGGCGTCGTGGATGGATTGGTGGCCTTTCTGGCCGACTGTGCGGGAAAGGAAGTCCAGACGTTGAAGAAACCGTGGCCGTCGCGTTCCACCGCTTGCCCGACGGTGATGTGCGCGTCTGGCTCAGGCTCATAAAACGCGTTGAACGGCCCGATTTGCGCTCCGCCCGTGGCCACCAGGAGAAAGCCGCGGTTCGGAGGCGGCGGCGAAAGCAGATCGTGGACAATCCGCACGCTGTAATCCGCGTAAATCCGCCGCAGGGAAGGCGCCATCCGGGCGGCGATTTCCGCCCCGATCTCCGGTTCCTTGCGCGGCTCTTCGTCCAACAGATTGCGCCGCATCTCCCGCAGTAGTTCATCCGCCGTGCCATCACTGAAGAGGAGCACCGCCGTGCGGAAATGCGTATCGAGGTTGGGCGCGCCCGTGAACCGGGCTAAGGACAAACGCTCCGCCCGGTTTGGAGGCAGAACCAGAATTTCCGCGTCGCCGGTATCGGAGGATGCATCAAAGACGGCGCCGGGGCGGGCCCCATGCACCGGTTTGGCGAAGATCAGAATGCCATGGTTTAAGTAGATGCTCAGATCCTCCCGGGAGAAGCGGAGGTCGTTCACCCGGTAGCTGGCATCGGGATCGAGTTCCAGCCCTTTCACCGCCGCCGCAAGATCCCGCGCCTGTTCGCTCGCTGCGAGGAGAGGCAGGACAGGCAGCAGAGCCAGCAAGATGGCGCGCAGCACGTTTCTTAGTGTATTGCGGAAGACCGCCGGAGAGAAGCGCGCGCTCTATGCGAATTTCAGCTAGACTGAGCGGTGTGGTCGAGACCAGGGAGGGCTCCAAAACGTCCGCACGGCAGCCGGCAATTTTCTTCGGCCACGGCAATCCCCTGAATGCTCTGGCGAACAATCGTTACACCGAAGCATGGCGGCGCATGGGGTTGGAAATACCCAAGCCCGTGGCGATCCTTTCGATTTCCGCGCACTGGTTCGTTCCGGAAACCGGCGTAACGATCACCACGGCCCCCAGAACAATCCACGATTTCGGCGGGTTTCCTCGAGAGCTCTATCACGTACAATACCCCGCTCCCGGGGACCCGCTGCTTGCCCGCCGCGTACAAAAGATGCTGGCTCCGATGCCGGTGAAGCTGGACGAATCCTGGGGCTTGGATCATGGGACGTGGTCCGTGCTCTGCCACGTGTATCCCGATGCCGGCGTTCCGGTGGTTCAACTCAGCATTGACGAAACCCAGCCGCCGTCGTTTCATTTTGAGATCGGCAGGAGGCTTGCGCCCTTGCGGGACGAAGGGGTGTTGATCGTTGGGAGCGGGAATCTGGTCCACAATCTGCACGCCTACGCCTGGGGCCGGCACATGCCCGATCCATACGACTGGGCGGTTCGTTTCGAGAGCATGGCGAAGGACGCCATGCTCGCCGGCGAATTCAGGCCGCTGGTTGACTACGAAAAGCTGGGAAAAGACGCGGCGCTCTCCATTCCAACGCCCGATCATTATCTGCCGCTGCTCTATGTGCTCGGCGCGAAGCAGGAAGGCGAAGCCGCCCGGTTCCCGGTGGAGGGGATCGATGGGGGCTCGGTGTCAATGCTGACCGTGCAAATCGGTTGAGCGCTCTATTCGTCCGTGACGCATCCGAGGCTCGCGTTCTTCACCAGGCGGATATACTTCGCGAGCGTGCCGCGATTCGCTTTATACGCGGGCATTTGCCAGCGGGCCCGGCGGCGGTCTAGCTCATCTGCGGTCAGATCCACATTGATCAGGTTCCTCTGAGCGTCAATGGTAATCTCGTCGCCCGTTTGAATCAGCGCGATCGGGCCTCCTTCCTGCGCCTCTGGAGTCACGTGCGCGACGATGAAGCCGTGCGAACCGCCCGAAAAACGGCCGTCCGTGATCAACGCCACATCCTTACCGAGACCGGCTCCCACGATGGCGGAGGTCGGAGTCAGCATCTCCGGCATTCCGGGCCCGCCCTTGGGACCCTCATAACGGATGACGACCACTTCGCCTTTCTTGATCTCGCCGCGCTCCAGCGCATGCAGCATTTCCTCTTCGGAATCGAAGACGTTGGCCGGCCCGGCAAATCGCAGCCCTTCTTTACCGGTGATTTTGGCGACCGCGCCTTCCGGCGCCAGGTTCCCCTTGAGGATTTGAATGTGCCCCGTCTCCTTCAACGGCGTGGCGAGCGGCCGGACAATCTTCTGGCCTGGCGCAAGGCCCGGCAGGTCCTGTACGTTTTCCCGAAGCGTCTTCCCCGTGACAGTCATGCAATCTCCGCGCAGAAGCCCGGCGTCCAGCAACATCTTCACAACAGCGGGGATTCCCCCCGCGTTGTGCAGGTCCTCCATGACGTATTGGCCGCTTGGCTTGAAGTCCGCCAGAAGGGGAGTGCGGCTGCCAATGCGCTGAAAATCCTCGATGTCGAGCGGCACATCGACGGACCGCGCGATGGCGATCAGGTGAAGCACGGCGTTGGTTGACCCGCCCAGGACGTTGACCAGCACGATGGCATTCTCAAAGGCCTCGCGCGTCATGATGTCCCGCGGCTTTAAATCGAGCTCCAGGAGATTCCGGATGGCCTGCCCGGCGCGCGCGCATTCATCCAGCTTCATCGGATCTTCCGCCGGTGTGGAGGAGCTGTAGGGCAGCGACATCCCGAGGACTTCGATAGCGGAAGCCATGGTGTTCGCTGTGTACATCCCGCCACAAGCGCCCGCGCCGGGACAGGAATGTTCGATAATCGAGCAGCGTTGAGACTCATCGATGTCGTGCGACAGATACTGCCCATAACTCTGGAATGCGGAAACGACGTCGAGCTTCTGCCCATTGGCGAATCCGGCGCGAATCGTGCCCCCGTAGATCATCAAGGCGGGCCGGTTCAGCCGGCCCATTGCCATGATGCAGCCCGGCATATTCTTGTCGCACCCCGGGATCGAAATGTTGGCGTCATACCATTGCGCCTTCATTACGGTTTCAATCGAGTCGGCGATCAGATCCCGCGACTGTAGGGAAAAGCTCATACCGTCGGTGCCCATCGAAATACCGTCGCTAACTCCGACGGTGTTGAAACGCAGTCCCACAAGGCCCGCGCGGGACACGGACTCCTTAACCGCCGTGGCAAGACTCAGGAGATGCATATTGCAGGGATTGCCGTCAAACCAGACGCTCGCGATTCCAACCTGCGGCTTGTCCAGATCCTCTGTTTTGAGGCCAACGGCGTGAAGCATCGCCTGTGAAGCACCCTGCGATTTCGGCTGGGTAATATTTGAGCTGCATCGATTGAGTCGGTTAGTCATAGTTGTTTTCTCTCCCATTTCCCCGAGGCCCTTCTAAGGGCTTTTCGAAGACGCACCGTCATCGTTCAGCGTACTCCACGTGGCCTCTTTGCTTCTTTAAGGTGTTTATGCCGGAAACTTCACTGCGGGCCTTAAGTTAAAAAGCCTTGAATCTCCAAGGTCGGAAGGCCTAAGCCAACTCCGGAACTCACCTATTCCGAGGTTTAATGTTTCCTATCACTTATGGAAAATGAATCTAATTTTCTAGTACTCCCAAATTTGCATCCCCTGGGGTTTCAGCTTATTCTTGTTCTGATTATTTTCTGAGGTCCGCGGCAGGCTCAGGGCTGCGGCGCCAGTCCACTTGGTCGTTGGGCTTCCCCGCTGGGAGAGTTTTGAGGAGACATGCGCGGTTTAAAAGCAACGAAAGGCCTGGTAGGTTCGGCGGTGTGGCCGGAATCGGCCGAGCGCCTTTTGCATTCTGTCCGGCGCAGCAGGACGTTATTCCTGTTGGCGGCAGGCTTGATGTTCGGCGCCACGAGCATCCAGGCTATCACTGTAAATTACACGCTGACCGGCTCCCTTGGCGCGGTGATGAGCGGAGGAGACATACTCGGTTTGGCGGGCAAACCGGTCAGTATTTCCGGAACTGTGGATTCGGTCACCCTGCATGCCAGCCTGCAGGTGTCGCTGGGCGGACTGGCGGTCTCACTCTCCAATGTCTCCGTGAGCTTTGCGGCGGGCACCCCCGGCTCCATTTCCTTATCCGGGCTTGCCCAAGGCGGCATTCCGGTCAGCGCCGTCATCCGGCTTAACCTTGCTTCCTCGACGCCCGCGCCATTTCCGGCGCAACCCATCGTCGGCGGGAGCCTCACCTACGGCACGTCGCCCACGGTGATCGCGATCGCCTCGGGAAGCGTCACCGCAACGAGCAACGCGCCCAGTATTGCGGCCGCTCCGACCGCCCTGACCTTTACAACCCAGTCAGGCAGCACGCCGGCAAGCCAGACTGTCGTTCTGTCCGCCCCCACAAGCGTTCCCTTTACCGCAAAGGGAAACGATTCATGGGTAACCGTGAGCCCGGCCAGCGGTGATACGGGTTCCAGCGGGACCCTTACGGTATCGCTCAACGGCGCCACCCTGCCAAGTTCGGCTGGCACCTACACCAGTGGAGTCACAATCACCTCGAATAGTGCGGCGAATAGCGGATTTGTGATCCCGATAACAGTGACGGTCACATCCGGAAACGCCTTGATCCCCTCGCCGAGCTCGCTTGCATTTGTATTCCAGATCGGAGGCACGGCGCCTCCATCGCAAAGCATTTCCGTCGGCAGCTCGGGCGCGGCTCTAACATTCACTGCCAAGGCGTCGACCGTCAACGGCGGCGGATGGCTATCGGTGGCTCCCGGCGGGGGCTCGACGCCCAGCACTCTGAGTGTTTCGGTGGACGCGGGCAAATTGGGGCCTGGGACGTATTCGGGGACCGTTACGCTCACCCCGTCGTCGGGGTCGGCCGTACAGGTTCCGGTGGGCTTCACGATCGCCGCGTCGACAAATCTCACCGCACAGCCGTCTACGCTCACCTTCAGCTCGGGCGTCGGCACCACGGCGCCGCCGGCGCAAACGGTGGCAATTGGAAGCAAGGGAGCGCAAACCGCATTCAACGTCAGTGTTTCGACATCCAACGGCAAGGGTTGGCTTTCGGCTACGCCGGCAAGCGCCACCACTCCCTCGAATTTGAGCGTAGCGGTGAATCCGTCAGGGCTCGCCCTCGGTACCTATGCGGGAACCATTACCGTTTCCTCCGGCGGTGGGGACGCTCCTCTCATCATTCCCGTTTCTTATGTGGTTTCGAACGAGGCCAGCTTCGAGGTCACTCCAGCATCTCTGAGTTTCACCGGGCAGGTGGGCACGGCCGGTCCGGGAGCGCAGACGTTGCGCGTCGGCGGCAGCGGAAATCTTTCATTTACCTCCTCGTTTTCAAGCACATCCGGGGGACCATGGTTTTCGATGACGCCGTCGAGCGGGACGGCCCCGGCCAATCTTACTGTCAGCGTTAACCTTGGCAGTTTGGCGGCCGGCGCCTATTCGGGTTCGATCACGATTACGCCGGGATCCGGTTCGCCCATCACCATTCCGGTCAATCTCACGGTGACCACCATTCCGGCCCTTATGCCCGGTAAATCCGCCCTTGCGTTTGCGTATGAAGTAGGAGCGGAAGCGCCGGCGGCCAGGACTGTCTCGCTCGGAAGTACGGGCTCCCCGTTTGTAGTCAACGCGACAGGCTTCACAAACACGGGCGGACCGTGGTTAACGGCATCTCCCAGCACATCGTCAACGCCGGGGAACCTGGAAGTTTCCGTGGATCCCACCGCGCTCAGCCCAGGCGTCTACACCGGCACCGTCAGTCTATCCGCGCCGGCAGCGTCGAACCGGGCGTCCAGCGTGGCGGTTGTGCTCAGCATCAGCACCACGTCGGCGATCGCGGCAGCGCCGAACGCCCTTACCTTCACCGCGCAGGCTGGCGCGCCCGCGCCGCCGCCGCAGGTGATCGATCTCGCGAGCACCGGCGCTTCCATCCCGGTTACCACGGCGGCAAGCGTCCTGACGGGCGCGTCGTGGCTCTCGGTCACGCCGGCGTCGACCGCCGCTCCCGGAAGCGCTACGGTTTCGGTGAATACTTCGGGGCTTGCGGTGGGAGTGTATAGCGGCTCGATCAGCCTGGCTTACGGCGCAGGCGACCCATTGGTGCTCCCCGTCAACCTCTCGGTCAACCCACCGGCCCCCATAATTCATGCGATAACGGACGGCGCCAGCTTTGTCTCCGGACCGCTGGCGCCGCTCTCGCTCTTCTCGATATGGGGCGACAACCTCGGTCCCAAGACGCCGGCGCAGTTGGAGTTAACCGGATCGGGCTTGATCGGCAATACGCTGGCCGATACTCAGGTCCTGGTCAACGGAGTTCCAGCGCCGCTTCTCATGGTTTCCGCAAACCAGATCAATGCCATAATTCCCGGCGCTACTCCGGTGGGCAGTTCCGCCAGTATTCAGGTGGTTCACCAGGGAGCAAAATCCGATCCGGTGACTTTACAGGTTGCCCAGGCCGCACCGGCGATCTTCAGCGCCAATTCCAGCGGCCAGGGCCAAGGCGCTATCCTCAACGCGGACACGAGCTACAATTCGGCCCAGAATCCCGCCGCGGCCGGCTCGCTGGTATCGATTTTCCTGGATGGCGCGGGCACCTCGACGCCGGCGCAAGCGGACGGTTCGATCACGACCCAGGTTTTGGCCGATATTCCCAAGCTAAATCAGACGGTTTCCGTTTTGATTGGCGGGAATCCGGCGGAGATATCGTATGCCGGTCCGGCCCCCGGAGCCGTGGCTGGATTGACGCAGGTGAACGCGAGAATTCCTGCTGGAACGCCTTCCGGTCCCGCCTCTGTAACGGTTTCGGTGGGAACTGTCATTAGCGGGAGCGGCATAACCGTGGCGGTGAAGTAGTTATGTGCGCAAATCGAGAAAACAACAGAACGACGTCCTGGAGGAGGGGGAATACTGGAATGCGCTGGGGAAGGAATGCTATCCGGAATTGGTCCGGACACGCGCTTGGTGTCTGTATCTTGCTGTTTGCATTGGCTCTTGCGGCCCAGGCTCAAGTCCCCATCAGCTACAAGGTCAGCGGCTCCATGGGGTCTCCGGCAGTGAGTGGACCCGATCCGTTGAACCTGGCGGGCTCAGTCTTCCAGTTGAGCGGATCCATCGCGTCCGACTCGGTCCCGACCTCCCTCAGCGCGGATTCGGCGACCTACAATTTCCCGGACATCTCGATTACGATCCTCAGCCTGACGGTAGACGTCCCCAACGTTCCGGTTACCTTCTCGCTCCCGGCGGGCGGCGTGCCGAGGATCTCCTTTAGCGCCTCCATCAATGTGGGGAGCATCAACTTGCCGGTGAGCGCTGTCCTCGCCCTGCCGGCCAATACATTCACATCGTTTGCCACCCCGCCTACCTTCGCGAGCACCAATATCTCCCCGGGGACGGACCCTGTTCTCGGAAGCACGTTAACCTACGGCATTGGCGACAATCTCACGGTTCTTTCCGTCACCGGCACTGTGGCCGGCATCAACGTCGGACCGACGATTGCGGCCAATCCCTCCGCGCTGTCGTTCGGATACCTGATTGGCGGATTAGCGCCCCTTCCGCAGACGTTCGCCGTAAACGCAGGGTCGAATATTCCGGTTTCCGTCGCCACCGACGGTACACCCTGGATTTCAGCGACCGCCATGGACTCTTCGACGCCGACCGTGGTTACCGTCTCCGTCGATTCCACCGGGCTCGCTCCGGGAGTCTATACCAGCCAGCTTACCCTCACATCTCCGGGCGCCAGCAACAGCCCGCTGGTGGTTCCGGTTCAGTTCGTCGTTTCGAACCCCCCGCCGCCCAATGCGGCGTCTCAATATCCGCCCGTCAACCGGGGTGAGTTCGTGGAGGCGGTGCCCCAAGGCTTCGGCGACCGCCAGAACGGATGGGCCTGGTCGATGGAGTGGTTTAAGGACAAATTGTACGTCGGCAGCAACCGCGCCTTCGACTGCGTACAGGCGTACACCATTAAAGTGGTCTTCCCGATTACCCCCTATCCGCCATGGGACACGAACATTGATTGCGCGGCTGACGTGAACGATCTTGCGCTCCAGGCGGAAATCTGGGCTTGGACTCCCGATACCAATTCCTGGGCGCGTGTGTTCCAATCGCCGCTGACGATCCCGAATCCGGATTCCGACAAACCGACCAACAGGCTGCTGCCTCCCGACATTGGGTTTCGCGGCCTGCAGGTCTACACAGAAGCGGATGGAACGCAGGCGCTGTATGTTTCCGGCGTGTCCTCGAAGTCGATTCACAAGTTCGCGAACCCCGACACGGGAGTGCCGGCCGCGCCGGGAGCGCGGATGATGCGAACCGTGGACGGCGTCAACTTTACACCCATTCAGTCGCCAACCAGCATTCTGGTAACCGGCAATTACGCATCGTTTCGAGGCATGACGGTCTTAAACAACTGTCTCTATGTCATAGCGGGAGACCTGACAGGCGCCGGCGTGGTCTTGGGATCCTGTAATCCATCAGACCCCGATTCCTGGGCCCTGGTATCTCCGGCCGGCACCCAATATTTCGAGATTGCAACCTACAACAACGCCTTATATGCCACCCAGTCCGGAGTTGACGGATTCAATCTCATCAAGAGCGACGGGTCCGGGTTTCCGAACCTGCAGTTCACTACCGTCATCCCCCTTGGCGGATATCGGACTCTGATGCCGAATCAAAGCGCGTTGAGCATGAAGGTATTCAACGGGGATCTGTATGTGGGAGGAAACGGCATCCACTCGTTCTTTGGCGCTGAGATGTACAGGGTTCATCCCGACGACACGTGGGATTTGATCGAGGGCATGCCGAGAGACACGCCCGTCGGCTACAAGGCTCCCCTCAGCGGCCTGGGGCCGGGCTTCGGCTGGTTTCTGAATGCCCACATCTGGCGAATGGAAGTCTTCGACGGCCGTTTGTACGCCGGCACGTTTGATCTCAGCACCACCTTCCGTGGCATTCCCTTCGTAAAGAATCTGGTCACAAATGAGCTCGGATTCGATCTTTGGTGGACCGCCGACGGCGTCAACTGGGCTCTGGTCGATCAGAACGGCTTGGGAGACAAGTTTAATTTCGGCGTTCGCAGCCTGAAGAAAACCGACTGGGGATTTTTCCTTGGAACGGCCAACTTCTACTATGGGTTGAGAATCTACCGCGCGATTCCACCAGGCTTCAATTTCCCGCCGCTGGTGAATCCCTCCAACCCCCAGTTCAGCGCGACCGTCGGCAGCACCACGCCGATCTCGCAGAACCTCCAGATTAGTAGTGCAGGCAACCCCTCCACTTTTACGGTCACGTCCGCGGTGACCTCACCCGGCGGCGGGAACTGGCTCCAGGTGTCGTCCGGTTCCATGACGCCCCCCACAAGCCCGGCATCCGTCCCTTTGACTGTCACCGCCAACCCGACCGGTCTTCCGGTTGGTAAGTATGCGGGGGTCATTACCTTCGCCAATTCAGCGGTGGGAGTACAGCGCCAGATTGAGGTGACCCTGAATATCACGCCTCCATCATCCGTTTCGCTGGCCCCGGCGGCCCTGACCTTCAATTACGTGCGCAGTTCACCCACGCTACCCGCCCCGCAGACGCTTCTGGCAAGCGCCGGAGGATCGGCGGTCAACTATGTCGCGGGAACCGCGGTAGCGAACCCCACGGGCGGTTCCTGGCTGCAGGTGACGCCTTCGAGTGGGATCGTTCCGCTGCCGGGCTCCACCAATCTTCAGGTATCCGTTAACCCGGAAGGTCTGCCGTTTGGCGTCTACACCGGCACAGTCACAGTGAACGGTGCGAGCCAGGGACCGCAACAAGTCCCGGTTACCCTGAACGTCACGCCCGGCAAGATCAATTTCGCCGGAGGAATAGCCTTGGAGTTCGCGTTTTCGGGGGGAGGAGCCAACCCTGCGCCCGTCTCGCTTCCAATCAGCACGAATGGAGACCCGTTTGATTTTACGGTTAGCGTAAACAGCGGCCCGGCTACCTCCTCTGGCTCCCTAATGAAACTTTCGGCGGCCACCAGCGGGTGGCTCAAAGTCGGCCCCATGAGTGGAACCGCTCCCACCGCGCCGAAACAAACTTTCATCACGGTGTCGGCGGACATCGCGAGCTTGCCGCCCGGCCGCTATTCAGGCTCGATCGAGATAGACGCCGTTCCACCGGCGATGGGATCCGCGACGGTTCACGCTTTTCTGGTCGTAAATCCCCCCGCGACCCCGCCGGGGCAGACGACGACGCCTCCCCCGGGAGTAGCCGCCTCGCAGACGGTCGTGCAACTCGAAAACGGAGGCGGCTGGCGTAGCTCGGCCGTCATGGTGAACACGGGCGCCAAATCCGCGCCGGTCACGATGAATTTCTGGGGATACGACGGCAAGGCGCTCTCACTCCCCCTGCTCTCCGGCGGTCCGGCCGCCACCTTCACGGGAAGCGTGCCATCGGGCGGGCTCCTCTCGGTCGATACCGATGGATCCGGAGCCGGCGCGCAACAAGGCTGGAGCACGCTCAACACCGAGGGTGCCATTGGAGGTTCCGTCATTCTGACCTCCCAAGCGGGCGTACAGGCCCCATCCGAAGTAGCGCTTCCGCTCATCGCCAGCCCCAGCCGGAATTTGATGATCCCGTTTGACGAAACAGGAGCCAGCGTTCCCCGGACCACTACCGTGGCCTTGACGAACACCGGAACGAAGGACGCGACTGCCGTATTGACCTTCATGGATGAATCCGGGACGGCGCTACCCATCACCGGCACGGTGGTCGTTCCAGCTAACGGGCACTTCTCGGGCGACGTGGGCGCAATGTATCCGCCTCTGTTGGGCAAGCGAGGCGTGATACGGGTCTCGTCACCCGCCGCGCTCGCCGGAACGGCATTCCGGTTCAACGGCTGGGCGTACACCGCCCTTCCGGCGCTGTCCAATGTGCCGTCGGTTTCGAAGACCATTCCGCACCTGGTAAACGGTTTGGGCTGGACTTCCTCGATCTTCCTTGTAAACGCGGGATCGCAGCCGGCGCAGTTCACTCTACACTTCTATGGGAGCGACGGGAACCCGGTAGCTCTGCCCCTGGGCGGTGATGGAACGGTCTCTACACTCTCCGGCACCCTCGCGCCTGGACAGTTGCGCGTTATTGAAACCGATGGCTCGGGCAGCGGCATAGCGCAGGCATCCGCGGCGTTGAGCGCTTCGGGCGCCATTGGGGGCACAGCGATCTTCACGGCTCCCGCGACCGGCCTGCAAGGGCCGTCCGAAGCAGCCTCGCCGCTCACCTCGTACCCGGCATTAACGCTGTATCTCCCGTTCGAACAGAATTCCGATCTGGACCTATCCACCACGATCGAGCTGGCGAACCCCGGGGAGTCCGCGGCCAAAGTCAATCTCTCCTTTGCAGGCGCCGACGGTTCGGCGCTCTCGCCGTCGGCGGCGGTGACCATCCCCGCTCACGGACATTACGAAACGGCGCTAGCCGACGCGTTCCCGCAGCTTGCCGGGATCCGGGGGGTGGTGAAGATCACTTCTTCCACCGGCTTGTCGGGATTGGCGATTCGCCACAATGGCGACGGATTCACTTCCATTCCGGCAATTGTGCCGGGCGGATCAAACTAGGCGCTCCGCCCCCGGTGGATCTTGCGGAGACTGGAGTCGTTGCGGATACCGTTCCGTTCGCGATGCCGAGAATGGTGCGGTTGGGCCCGCGCCCATAGGTCACGGTGCTGCCAAGCGGTTCGATGGCCACAGGGGCAAAGGCGTGGGGGCGGGCATGTTTCAAATTGATTTTTACCGTGGCGGTGAACGGCACCCAAAAGACGTGCGTTTCGATCGTCAGTGTTCCCGGCTCCCCCTCCACCAGCGTTACGGGGACGCCGGCGAGGTCTAAGTTCAGGTTGAGGCCGGGAATATGCAATGCCAGCTTTTGCCCCGCGTAGACGCAGTTCCCTCCACAGCGGCGGTTTACGGGTGACGCGTCCGAATCCAGTACGCCCGCGATTCGAAAGGGCTGTCCCGAGAGATGCAACAGATCCGTGCCGCCATTTTGAATCGTGCCGAAGACGCCGGTTACGGTGTAGAGGACCGGGCGCGCGTGCATCAGCGCTCCCCCCAGGAAGAAAAGAAGCAGAGCCCTCCGGAGCAAATCCATGTCCTTGCTCCATCCAATGTACGCGTTCTCCCAACCGGCTGTCCCGGTTTTGGGGAAATCATTTGCCGTACTCATTTTCCGCGTTTATTCTGGATAGTGCGTGCCGCCAAGGAGTGCGATCGTATAGGCCCGGGAGAGCCAAAATGACTGAACCAACGGTAGCGAAATGGAACGAAAATTCCGTGCTCGATCACTTGAAGGAGATTGCCCGGGAACAGCTCGGCCTCACGCCCGATCAACTCGCCGCCATCGAGCCCGACGCCCCCGTCCTGGATGCTCTGCGGCTTGATTCTCTGGCGCAGGTGGTGCTCATGGCGGCCGTTGAGAACGATTTCGGATGCACTTTCGAGCCTGAGGAATTAGAGAAAATTCAAAGCGTGCGGGATTTGGTCTCGCTGATCTTGATGCGTGTGGGTACGGAGACCGTCCATTGAGCCGGCGGACAATCATCGACGCACTGCTGCCGCTCGAAGATTGCACGCAAACCGGCGCACGATTTGTTCCGGCAAGCGGTGAGCATCGATTTCACACCTACGCGGACGTCCTGCTTCGTGCGCGGACCGCGGCGGCGCGACTGCAGAGGGAGGGCCTCGAAACCGGCGATCGCGTCGCCGTTGTGCTTCCCACTTCCATTGAGTTCTTCGATGCGTTTCTGGGGGCGCAGCTTGCCGGCGGAATTCCGGTTGCGCTTTATCCCCCGTTTCGCCTGGGAAAGCTGGACGAGTATTTCGCCCGTGTGCGCCGGATGCTCGGAAAAGTCGGCGCGAAGTTCCTGATCACGGAGAGCCGGATTAAGCGGTTGTTGGGACCGGCGGTGGTGGGCGTGGAATCGCTCCGCACGGTGATGGACGCGGGGGACCTGCTTGCGGATGCCGGCATCTGGCGTCAACCAGCCATCGATGCATCTCAGCCGGCATTCCTGCAATTTTCCTCGGGAAGCACAGTGGAACCGAAAGCCGTAATGGTCTCCCACACCAATCTCATCGCGAATCTGGAGATGATGAAGGGTTGCCTGCCCTATCGGGACGAAAGCGAACCGGTAGATGGAGCGGTTTGTTGGCTGCCGCTCTATCACGACATGGGCCTGGTCGGATGCCTCTTTCAAGGATTGAATTATCCGGCCACCGTAACCTACCTCGGGCCGGAAATATTTCTCGCGAAACCCGCCGCCTGGCTGCAGACGCTCTCGCGCTACCGGGCCGTTATCTCGCCGGCTCCCAACTTCGCCTATGGACTGTGCGCCAGTAAGATTCGCGATGAGGAGATGCAGAACGTCGACCTTTCCCGCTGGCGCGCCGCGCTGAACGGGGCCGAGCCGATCGACATTCAGGATGTCGACCGTTTTTGCGAAAGGTTTGCAAAATGGGGTTTTCGCCGGGAGGCCATGACCCCGGTCTACGGGCTCGCCGAAGCGGGGCTCGGCGTGACGTTCTCGGGTCTCGACGAGGCTCCTCTAATCACCGAATTCGATCGGGATGAGCTGTCCCTGGAGGGCCGCGCCAAGCCGGGTTCCGGCCGCCGGTTGGTCTCAGTGGGACGGCCGCTGGCTGGTCTCGAAGTAGTCATCCGGGACGAGGAAGGCAGACCTCAGCCGCCGGACTCGACCGGCCGCATACTCGTCAAGGGGCCCTCCATCACCACCGGATATTATCGGGACCCCGACCTGACTGCGCAGATTCTACGAGACGGGTGGCTCGATACCGGAGATCTGGGATTCTTCCACGAGGGAAATCTCTATATTGCCGGCCGCGCAAAGGATGTGATTATCTTGCGCGGGCGGAACTACGCGCCGCAGGAATTCGAAGAACTTCTCGCGACGGTCGAAGGCGTCCGGCGCGGTGCGGCGGTAGCCGTGGGCTCGACGGTGGATGGTCTGGGGGAACAACTCTTCATTCTGGCGGAGAAGGACTCCCGGAGCGAGCGGCCGGACGAGGAGATCGTGGAAGACATCCAGGGCCACATTCTCCGCGGCCTCTCGGTGATGCCGCACCAGGTGGAGATACTGAGCCCCGGAACCCTTCCCCGCACTTCCTCGGGAAAACTTCGGCGTTCGGAAGCACTCAGGCAGTTTCTGGCTGGCCAACTAGCCGCTCCCGCCCGAGTTACCGCACTGCGCATGCTGAAAGAAGTCGGCAAGTCCCAACTCGCATGGGCCCGTTTTCGATCCGAAAAGAAGCCGGAGTAGAAATACCGATTTTTTTTTGCGAATCGGCGCCCGATGGCGTGCTATGCTCTCGTCAATCGGGCGAAACTAGGGATTATCAAATTATCTTTCTTTGAGGATGCGGTCCAAGATCAGTCGGCAATTCCCTCCTTGAACTCTGGGCGAATTCCTAGATCATTCGGAGCTTTTGGAAGCAGGCGAGGAACTCAGGGCAGGCTATGAAGGAAACCAGAAAAACCATCTCTTCTCTGCGCATTGCGCAAAAGATCGGGCCTGGAGCGCTCAGGGATATGCGTAGAGGCCGGCAGGCCGGATGGGAATCGCTCATTAGCCCTCACTTTCTTACGCGAGTTATTCAGACCCTGTATCACGTTGGCTTTTTTGATGAGCTCGCTCGAAACGGGCGTGTAAGTGCAGTTACCTTCGCGGATCAGCACGATCTGGACGGAAATTTGCTGATTGGATTGTGTGACGCTCTGTATGCGCGGAAGTTCCTGGCAAAGAACGGGGCGTCGTATGAGATTACGCCGCAAGGCAAGTTTCTGCTCGAAACGGATCTTGTGCGGGGCTGGTTCGAGTTGGCTTACGGATACGAGGACGTGCTGCATCAAATGGAGCCCCTATTGCGTAAGCAGGCCGTCTACGGCGAGGATGTCGTCCGTGACGGCAAAGCCGTGGCGGTGGGGAGCGGTCTCGCTTCCATGGGTTTTTATTTTCCGCTCGTCGCGGATCTCGTGAGAAAAGCCGGTTATCGAAAAGTGCTGGACATCGGCTGTGGGGACGGCACCTTTCTGCGTTATCTCTGCTCGCGTATTCCGAATCTGGAAGGCGTGGGGCTCGATTTGTCTCCCGAAGCGATTGCCGCCGGGAATGAGCAGCTCAAAGCCGCCGGCCTCGACGGGCGAATCAAGCTTTACGTGGGAGACGCGGTCGAAATCCATAAGCTGAAGCGCGAATTGGACGGCGTCGACGCCGCGACCACATTCTTCGTGCTCCACGAGTTGTGTGACAAAAAGGAGAACGCGCGGGCAACCGCTTTTTTGAGCGCCTTCCGTTCCACGCTTCCAGGCGTTCCGTTTCACATCGTTGAAACACTCCGTCCGGAGCCGCAGGAGATGCGGGATCGTCCAGGGCCCGCGGTGGAGTATTTTCTATTCCACGACTTGAGCCTGCAGAAACCGATCGACGGTAAGGAGTGGACACGGATTTTCCGCCAGGCCGGCTTCAAGGAAATGGAAGAAGCCAACCTGATGTTCGTCCGGACATCCATCTTCACCGTTTCCTAGCGCGTCGGCGGGCTTCAGGACCAGTTCTGCTGGGGATTGATCGACTTCGCGGCAAATTTGGTCCGGTGAATTTTGCCGTTTTCCAACTCCACCGTTACCCTGCCTCCAAGGGAAGGCATGCGCCAGGCCGAGAGACGTTTTGAGGTCACGGTCACGTCCAGGGTCACCACCGAATCCTGAACATTCACTCCGTTCACCTTGAGGATCTTTAAGCCGGCGGCAAATCGATCCCTGTGCCATTCTTCGATTGATTCGCGCCCGGAGTATGTTCCCATCATCCATTCGACGCGCGCGTCGGAATCGAAAAACCCCAGGCAGCCCTCGACGTCCTGAGATTCAAACGCCTTCAAATAACTATCGACCAACTCTCGCGTTTCCACCTGTTCCATGGCCAGCTTCCTCCGGTTCTAGGCATCGGGGTTTTGCATCAGCGTCATGCGCATGCTGGGCCCCTGCGCTACGAGCGGATCGGCGGGCTTGCCTAAGGCCTTCAGCCGATCGTTGATCCATTGTTGCAGTTCCTTCTGCATTGCATCCGCCAAGGCGGGCTGCTCCGCCGCGATATCGTGGTTTTCGTCCGGGTCGCGGATCAGATCATACAGCTCTCTTTCGCGGCGCCCCGTGTATTCGATGTCGCGCGCCAGAATGAGCTTGTGGGTCTCCGTGCGCAGGCTCCAGCTCGACTGCCAGGTATTTTCTGCGCTAATGATGCGGGTGTGGCCGGCCTTGCTATCGCCCTCCCCGGTGAGCAGCTTCCAAAAGCTGCGGCCTTCAATCTCTTCCGGGGCGGGAACGCCGACCGCTTCCAAAATGGTGGCCCCGATATCGCTCACTTGCGCCATGGGGCTGAGCCGTACGCCTTCCGGAATATGCCCCTTCCAGCGCGCGATGAACGGCACATGCAGCGTGCAGTCGTATAACCCGTGGTGGTCGAAGTAAATTCCATGCTCGGCGAGGCTCTCGCCGTGATCGGCGGTGAAGATTACGAGCGTGTTTTCCGCCAGGCCGGATTCATCCAATGCCCCGATGAGCCGCGAAATGCCGTCGTCCAGATAGCGGATCTCGCGATCGTACAGCGCGGCAACGTATGCGGGGTCGGTGATCGGACCCTTGGGCGTCCTCAACCACGTTTCCTTGGCTACCGCGCCGAGCGGATGTTTCCAGAAATCCTCGAGCGCCTTGTTGTTCGGATCGGTCGGATTTCCGCCGTCGTAGAAAAGATTGCTGTACTCCTCGGGCGGCATAAACGGCCAATGCGGGTCCCAATAATGGATAAAGAGAAAGAACGGCTCGTCCTTATGGGACAGCATCCACGGGATCGCCCGTGCGTTCAGTTGATCGCAGCGTACGTTCATTGTGAGCATCGACAGGCGGACGCTGGGATCGATGTAAAATTCGTAACCGCGGCCAAACCAGATGCGCCCATGGAGAAGGTTATCGATCGCGCACGTCGTATAGCCGGATTCGACCAGGAGATGAGGAAGGAAGGGCGCGTTGCGGTCGAGTTTAGCATCGCTGCCGTGAGCTAGAATCCCGTGCGTGAGGGGATGCTGGCCGGTATAGAGCGTCGTGTAGGAAGGGTAAGTGGGCAGCCCGGGACAGAACAGGCGCTCCATGAGCGCCCCTTGCGCCGCCAGACTATCGATAAACGGGCTGGTCTTTTTCGGATAGGAGTAGCAGCTCAGGTGGTCGGCGCGTAAAGAATCGATGCTGATGAGCAGGATATTTGGGCGAGATTTTGGCATTAGTTCTTAGGCGGTTCAAGGTGGACAGATCAGATCTTAATTCAGTCTCTCTTTCCTCGGGGCTGCGTCCGGACGGACGGCCACGCAGGACATGTGGTCGCTGAGGCGGAACTGCGCCATCGCCCAGGTCACCGGGAAAGCGACGGTCATTGCCAGCGGATTGAGCTTCAGCGAATCTTTATTAAAATCGAACGGCGCGCCACTGCGAACCGAGGAGAGGCTCCACACGATCGCTTCGGGCGAAGGAACGCCGTGGATGGCGCGAACTTCGAGGCCGGCCTTGGATAAAACGGACTTTAGCGTGGACGGAGTGAAGTGGAACAGGTGGCGCGGAATATCCAGGGGAAACCAGTAACGCCCGAAGACGCGCGCCAGGGGGCACTGGAAGTTGGGCACCTCGAGCATTAGAATCCCTCCCGGTTTCAGGATGCGGTGGACGTTTGCCAGCGCCGCGGCCGGATCGAACAGGTGCTCAAGAAGATGCCACATTGTAACCACGTCAAACTGCTCGCCGGGAATTCGGGCCAAAACGGACTCAGCGTCGCCCTGGTGAACCGTCAGCCCTCGCGATGAGCGGGCATATTCAGCCGCCTCGGAGTCCAGTTCGATCCCCTCGACCTCCCAGCCCTGCTGCTGGAGGGCGTTGAGATAGGCGCCGTTGGAACAGCCAACGTCCAGGACTCGCCCCCCGTTTTTCCAGGCCGGAGTGCGGCGGCGGCGAACCATCTCAAAGCCAAGACGCGCGGCCCGGCTTGTCTTCCCTTTCGCCAGCAAACGGAGCATGTCGGACTGATAGGTCGCCGGGTAATAATACCCGATACGATCCTTTGCGGGACGCGGATTCAGGTAGACCAGACTGCACTGCGGGCACCTGACAAGATAGGATTCCTCGTGTTCCTGTTCGAGCGGAAACCGGGCTAGACGTAAGGTTTCGCCGCAGCCACAACTATTGCAACTCACGACATCCATCGGTATCTCCGTCCGCGGGCTTAGCCAACCGCACGCGCTCATTCGAGAGTCGAGGGCCGCCACCGCTCGCCAAGGTGCAGACCCTCCGGGCCCACAGGATCTCATTTTATCTCTCTGGATGCAAGTTGCCGCGACCCTTTGTTTCCTTCAATAATTCACGTGTTTTTCATGTCGAAAATATGGTCTCTATCAATTCCGCCGCCTCGCGGGGACCATCGTGGCGATTTAGGAGCGCCGCCAGGCGTCTCGCGCTGGTTCGGTAGGATTCGGTGGAGAGAAGTTTCTCAACGCCCAGCCGCAGGTTACGGGGAGAACAACTCCGCGGGGAAATCCGGATTGCCGCCCCGGCCTCGACGACACGCTGGGCGTTGTCCGGTTTGTCCCATTCCGTCGGCACGATGATCAGCGGGATTCCGGCGGCGAGGGCTGTGAGAATCGTCCCCGCCCCGCCGGTCGTGATTACCACGGAGGTGTGAGGAAACAGCTCCGTGTGAGGAACCCATTGTTCCAGGCGGATGTTCGATGCGGCCTGTGCGAGATTGACCGCCTTCGGATCGCGGTCCCCGCCCGTGGTCATGACGACCTCCAAGGGAAGTCCGGACAAACCGCTCGCCGCAGCCTCAAGCAGAAAAGGTTGGCCTCCATGCATGGTGCCCTCGGTCACGTGAATCCAGGGGCGATCGCGGCGCAAGGTATCCATCCATTCCGGGCGCGGCACCCGCTTTGTGTCGTTCCAGATGAGGGGGCCTATATAGTGGACCGTGGGCGGCAGGCCGGCGCGATCGTAATCCAGTTCCGGAATGCTCGGCACCAGATAGAGCGGCATGTCCGCCAGAAACCGGTGCACCGGGATGTGAAGCGGCGGCAGGGAGTAGGCTGCGCGAATCCTGTTTACGTCGCGCCGGAAGCCGGCCACTCCCAGGTCACTCGCCGCGCCGGCCGCGCGGCACAGAAGACGCGACTTCCAACCCCGCGGGGAAGGCAGCCCCAGTCCCCAGGGAGGTACGCCGGGGCCGGGAATCATGCAACCGGGGGCGAAGGAGCAGACCGCCACCGGAAGCCGCCTGGTCTCCCGTAGCACCACCGTGGGGCCCCACATGGTGATATCACAGACCACCGCGTCCGGCTTCCAGGCGGCGCAAACTTCCTCGTGATCGCGCACCTGGTCCGGCAGCGTCGAAAGCATCCATTCGTTGAGAATCGCGGCCCTGCTGAAAAAGGACCGCGCCCGCGGAGAGAACACCGCTGCATAGATGCGATCCTCGTCCACATGCTGGAAGGGAAAGCAAGGCAATCCGTGGCGTTCCACCGTGAGCTGCCCGCGGCGCCCGGTGAGAAAGGCGGTCTCGTGCCCGCGCTCGCGCAGCGCGCGCGCAATCGGGACCATGGGATTAATGTGACCAGGGAACGACCAGGCCGATAAGAGTACTCTCACTGCGTGGATTTTGCCTCGCTCAGCCGTTTGGTGATCTCGCGTATCCAGATGCGGTCGAAGAATTCGCCGGGCAGGTGCCGCCTCAGGCTGAGCAGAAAGCGGGCGCGGCGGCCGACAACATAGCGGATGCGGGGGCTCCTGGAAGTCACTGCCCGGAGAATCGCTTCGGCGACGGCCGACGCGGGGGTGCCGGCGCTGCGAACCTGCTGATCCGTGAACGCTTCCAATCGCAAGAAGATCTCGCGATAGCTGCTGTCCGGAGAAAGCGCTCCGGCCGCGATCTGACGGTTGCGGCCGAATAGTTCCGTGCGAATAAATCCCGGCTCCACCAGGCTTACGAAGACGCCGAAGGGCGCCATCTCCTGCCTCAGCGATTCCCCAAAACCTTCCAGGGCGAACTTGCTGGAGCAATAGGCGCTGTTTCCGGGCGAACCCAGCCTTCCGCCGGTGGAGCTGACGATTACGACGCGCCCGGATCGCGCCTTCCGGAATAAGGGTAAGCAGGCTCGTGTGACGGCCATGGTGCCAAAGACGTTTGTGTCGTAAACGCGGCGCATCTCGGAATCCGACACGTCTTCGAAATAGCCGCGCAGAATGCTGCCTGCGTTGTTCACCACCGCCCGCAGGCCGTGGGGCAGCGCCGCGATTTCGGCCAGCACCGCGCTGGTACTTTCCGGGTCGGTAGTATCAAGCTGCCGGACATTGAGCGCAACGTTGCGTTTGGCGGCTTCCGAGTCGAGCGCCTGCCTCCGGCTGAGATCGCGCATGGTTGCATAGACGTTGAAACCCTTCGCGGCTAAGTGGACCGCCGTCTCCAGGCCGATTCCCGAAGACGAGCCGGTCACGAGGATAGCGGCCTTATCCATGGCAGGTCTTCATATTCTTCCACACAGCCGCGATTTTGCGAGTGCCGGCTACGCCCGGACGAGCCCCTCCAGCAATTCGGCCGCGCGGCATCCACCGTTGAGCTTCGCCAACCGGGCCGCAATGCGCGCGGCATTCTCGCGATAGCAGCCATCACTTAAGACACGCTCTACGGCTTCCGAGATGGCGCGTGCGGAACACCATCGTCCTGGAATCCTGACACCGGCGCCGCAATCCACGAGCCGAGAGGCGATTTCCGGCTGATCCAGCATCACCGGCACAGCGACCATGGGAATTCCCGCGGCCAACGCCGCCATGGCGATCTCGGAATCGCCATTCGCAATCAGAAGATCGTAACCGCAGAGAACCGTGCACAGGGGCGCCCATGGGACGACACGAACATTTTCGGGGAGCGGTCCCAGGGGCAGCTTGGCGGGATCCCGCCGGCGGCCGGCCATCAAAACGACGTCCAGGGGTTTATCCGCCAGCGCCTTCGCCACCGTCCGCAATAATCCGAGGTCGTTCGGAAAGAGAGCGCCTTCCGTGGCCAGCACGCGCGGCCGGCCACCGCGGCCTTCCCCGGAACCTGCGGTGTGGTGCGTTGCTTCTTTCATGCACGGCTCTTTTCCGTTCCATTCGTCCCAAAGGCACGGGCCTACGTAATGCACCGAGGGAGGAAGATCGCTGCGCGAGCTATCGAATTCCGCGGTGCCGGGAACGAGATAGAGAGGCAGGGTGCCGGTAAATTCCGTCACCGAGCCGGGAAACGGGCCGAGGCCGTGACTCATGCGCAGGCGGATTGCCTCCTGCCGGACGCCGCTGGTCGCCGCTTGCAGTATTCCCGCGGCAACTCTTCCAAGAATGCGCGGCCGCAAATTCTTGAAGAGCCAGCCCATGCCCGGAAACGGATACTCCGGGCCCGGCAGCAGGCACGCGGCGACATGAGACAAAATCGCTACCGGAACCCGTTTCGTCTCGTGCAGAACCAGGATTGGACCCCACATCGCCATGTCGCAAAGCACCGCATCGGGAGGCCACTCCGCCCAGATGGCGTTCAGGTCCGCGAGTTGTTGTGGAACCGACCCCAGCAGGAATCGCTGCCATTGGCGGGGGTTCACGTTGCGGCGAATCACGCCTTGTACCGCCTCATTCACGGCGCTTTCATCCAGGGCGTGGAACGGCCGGCAGCCCATGCCTTCCCGCTCAATCAGTTCACGAGCGCTAGCGCCAGTGTAGAAGCACACCTCGTGCCCTCGCCGGCGCAAAGCTTGTGCCACGGCGAGGAACGGATGGAGGTGGGTCTGAAGCGGCCATACGGAAAAAAGAAACCTAGCCATTTTTCTCGCCCATGTCTTTGTTTAGTGTCAGGAATGGCGGCACAACGGCGGCGGGCCGCCGCGCGGAGCCCTCCCATTACTTCTAGAACTATTGTTGGTGTTTCAGCAGCTTACCACAGCGCCCGGTTCCCAATAATTGTACGCAAATCAGGCGACCGATATCTAAGGGATTTGCATAATTTCCGCGGTCGGGGAGACCGGCTCGCGAGAGGAAATATATTTGCGGCGCCCGCCGGATCAATCGTATAATTTCATACGATCGTTTGGAATACCATGCGCCGTTCCATAGACTTGAAACCGGGTGCCGCGGATTCGAGACCGGCCGGTCCCAGGGCGCCAGGCATTCCGGCAAGGATGGTCGTCGCGTAAGCGCGGTTCAAGCTTGCCGCAGCCGATCGTCATTCCCACTGCAAAGCTGTTCCGTGCCGCGATTCTACCCTGTCCTCAATCCCAGACACACAGTGGAGTGAGCTATGTCGAGTTTTAAACTAGTGGAGTTGTCTTGAACACGCTTCTTGAAGCGATCGATCCTTAGTGGATTCCAGGGGCTTCGCACGCGGGCGGAGCGTTTCACCGGCCCGCTCTCGGATGCTTCTCCGGAGGAAAGAGATGAAGGAACCAGTCAGAGCCTGTCTGCTAATCGTGTTCGCTTGTTGTGCCGGCGAGCAGCTTGCTTTCGCGCAACCGGCCCTCCCGCTGACTCTTAAACGCGCCGTTGACATTGCGCTCGCGCCGGACGGCAACACGCGCGCTCAACTCGCCAATGAATTAATACGGCAGGCGCGGGCCAGGTCGGCGGAAGCGAGGTCCGCATTCCTGCCCACGCTCGACGGGCAATTCGGGAAGGAAACCGACGTTCGTGCCCTGGGCAGTCAGGGTCTTGACCAGATTCAGCTTCCATTCAACATCAAGCTGCCGCGGCTGGTGGGGCCCTTCGACGTGATGGACGCCCGCACAACGATCGTTCAGAGCTTTAATTACAGTTCGGTCCGGCGTCTGCAGGCATCTCATTCCGGCGTCAATGCCGCGAAGGCCGACAAGGAGAACGCGGACGACGCGGTGGCGGCGGAGGTAGCCAAGGCCTATATGGCCGCTCTGCGCGCCGGGGCGCAGGTGGAGGCGGTGAACGCAAATGTCGCCATGGCCGAAGCAGTGCTCCGGCAGTCGGAGACACAAAAGCTGGCGGGCAGCGGCACCGGAATTGAGGTGACTCGCGCCAAGGTGGAGCTCCTCGATCAAAAGCAGCGCGTTTTGGTGGCGGAGAACGAGAGAACGAAAGCGTATCTCGACCTGCTGCGCGCGATGGGTCTTCCGCTCGGCACTTCGATTGTGCTTACCGACCAAATGAAACACGCGTCAATGGAGGGCATAACGCTGGAACAGGCTGAAAAGGACGCCGCCACCTTCCGCGCCGATCTGAAAGCGCAGGCAAAACGCGAACAATCGGCGCGCCTGAGCGCGAGCGCAGTGAAGTTCGAGCGGCTCCCCTCCATCGCCGGTTTTGCCGACTACGGAACGATTGGCTCGGGGTTTGATTATGCTCACCCCACGTACACCTACGGATATTCAATCCGCGTACCGATCTTTGACGGATTCCGCCGGGATGCGCGGCGGGAAGAAAGCAATTCTTTATACCGGCAGGAGGCTATCCGGACTCACGACCTGAAACAGCAGGTGGAGTTGGAAGTGAGAGTGGCGATCGATACTCTCCGGTCGGCCGATCAGCAGATCGCCGTGGCGCAGGAGGCCCTGACCCTCGCCGAAGACGAGCTTGCCCAGGCGCGCCGGCGTTACGACGCTGGCGTGGCGAATGGGTTGGAAGTAACCGACGCGCAGACCCGGTTGGCGCACGCCCGTGACAACCAGATTTCCGCGCTCTTTCGTTTTAATATTGCGCGGATGGATTATGGCCGGGCAACCGGCACCATCCGGCGGCTGCTGGACTAGATCCGGAGAGACGAGGCTGATATGAGAGTCACCGATGCCATTGCGATCGCCTGTATTTGCGCCTGCCTGGGTGGCTGCGGCGGCGGCCAGAGCGACAAGAACGCCATCGACGTTTCGGGAAACATCGAGCTCAACGAGGTTCAGATTGCCTTCAAATCCTCGGGACGCCTGTTGGAGCGGACGGTGAATGAAGGCGACACGGTAACGAAAGGGATGACGATCGCCCGTCTGGACAGCGACCAGCTTCTGCGGCAAAAGGATCGCGAAGAAGCTGCCTTGGCGGCCGCCGAGGCGATGTTGTCCCAGGCGAAGACCGCGGCGAAGTTTCAGGGCGAGTCTTTGCAGGCGGAGCTC
The DNA here is from genome assembly GCA_035545735.1 of Bryobacteraceae bacterium. Classification (GTDB taxonomy): domain Bacteria; phylum Acidobacteriota; class Terriglobia; order Bryobacterales; family Bryobacteraceae; genus JAJYKC01. The sequence continues at coordinate 59,321 of DASZXS010000073.1, forward strand.
GAAATCCGGCGGACCGAACTGGCGGCTGCCGAGGTGCGCTTGACGGAGCTGAAGAACGGCGCCCGTCCGCAGGAGATTCAGGAAGCCCAAGCGGCGGTGCGCCAGGCGGAGGCGGAACAGGAACGAGCGCACAAAGACTGGGAGCGGGCGCAGGTACTGCACAAGAACGACGACATCTCGACGTCGCAGTTCGACCAATTCCGGATGCGGTCCCAAACCGCGGATGCCACACTGCAGCAGGTCCGCGAACGGACGGCGCTGGTGATTGCCGGCCCGCGGCCGGAGGTAATCGCCGCGGCGAACACGCAAGTGGCCAGGGCGCGCGCCGGTCTCAAAGCGACCGAAGTGAATCGCCTTGCCGTGGTGCAGCGCGAGGACGAAATTCGCGCCCGCGAGGCCGATATCCAGCGTTCGCGCGCGCAGATCGCCCTCATCAATTCGCAGCTCGCCGATACGGTTGCCATCTCTCCGATCAGCGGCGTTGTGTTGGTGAAGGCCGCCGATCCGGGAGAAGTTCTGGCCGCCGGAACAAGCGTGGTTACCATTGGAGATATCGACCATCCCTGGCTCCGCGCCTATATCAACGAGCGCGACTTGGGGAGGGTCAAGCTGGGGTCGCCTGTGACGGTTCGCACGGACTCTTTCCCCGGCAAGACTTATTCCGGCCGCGTCTCCTTCATTGCCTCGCAGGCCGAATTCACTCCTAAGCAGATTCAAACCAGTGAGGAACGCGTCAAGCTTGTTTACCGCATTAAGATAGACCTCGAAAATCCGCGGCACGAATTGAAGTCGAACATGCCGGCCGATGCGCGAATTCAGGTTGGCAATTGATGGACCCGATCATCGAGACCCGCGCGCTCACGCGAAAATTCGGTTCCTTGACGGCTGTCGACCATGTCGACCTGAGTGTCTCCAAAGGCGAGATTTTCGGACTGGTAGGACCGGACGGGGCTGGAAAAACCACCACGCTCCGCCTCCTGGCGGGCTTGATGGACCCAACTTTCGGTGAAGTGCGCGTGGCCGGCCACGACGTATCGCGGCAACCGCAGTTGGCGCGCAGCCACATTGGATACACCACGCAGCGTTTCGGTCTTTATCCGGATCTCTCGGTGGCGGAGAATATGGCGTTCTACGCCGAACTCTTCGGTGTTTCAGCGTCCGATCGCGCTTCGCTGGGAGAACGCCTGCTTCAGACTACGCGCATGGCTCCGTTTGTGGGACGCCAGGCGGGCCGGTTGTCCGGAGGTATGAAGCAGAAGCTCGCCCTGATGTGTACTCTGCTCCATCGTCCGGAAATTCTGCTGCTGGATGAGCCCACCAACGGTGTGGATCCGGTTTCCCGCCGCGATTTCTGGAGCATTCTTTATGAACTTGTGAAAACGGAGGACATCACCGTTTTCGTAACCACCGCGTATCTCGATGAAGCGGAACGCTGCAATCGCGTCGGCCTGATGCATCGTGGAAAACTGATCAGCTGCGACACGCCGAAAGCATTGCGGGAGCGATGGGCCGGCGGCTGCTACGAATTGCGTATCGACGGGCCGGAACAGCGCCGCGTCGCGGCCCTGCTCCGCTCAGACCAAAGTTTCGTGGCGGTGGAGCCCGCCGGGGCAACTCTTCATGTCTTCCCGGCGGATGGCGCGGCGGCGGGGACACTTGAGCGGGTGCTCGAAAAGAACGGGTTGGAAACCATTCCGTGCCGCCGGATTGTGCCTTCCCTCGAAGACATCTTCATCATTCGCGTCCACGAGGCTGAGGCGGGATAGCGTCTCGCGGTTCCTGCGGAACCTTCGCCGGCGACACCTGTATGGTCGCGGTGTTCACCACGGCCGGATTGTCGCGCAGCTTGATGTACAGCACCGGTTCCGTCAGGCGCGGCACGTTCAACGTCGAATCCACAAAGCCTTCCGGAATTTGCACCGCATGGATGAACTGCGGGTCGGAGGCAATGGAATCGAGAAGAAACAAGTGCGTTCCATGGAGCACGCATTGTTCGGTCACGTCCTCGGGGCAGGTGAGGCTTTCGAGCACGGGCATCCGCACCAGGGTAGCGAGCGGCTGCCACTCGCCCGCGATGTTCCGTTGATCCACGGCGCGAAAACGCAGCGGGCCGAAAGCGGAATTCCCGAAGCGCTTCGCGGGGTTGAATGTCGCCACCACCGTGCCGGAGTCCTGAAGGATCAGGCCGCCGTCCGCGATGCTGAGCGTGGTGTGGAATGTTTCGTCGCCGGTCGCCACCTCGATCTTTCCGTCGAGCGGGAATCGCTTCGGCATCTCGGCTTTCAGAGAGAACGAGATCTGGCCGTCAAGCGGAAGCTCGTCCTCGTTGGTCAAATGAATCGCGGACAGGATGGACGCTGCGCCAAGCTGGACCCTTTTGTTCAGCAGGGTGACCTTGGGGCGCGGAGACTCGATGGTCGCCGGCACTTCCAGTTTCCGGCCATCCTTGAGGGTCACGTGCGCGACTTCTTTCCCGTCCGGGTTCAAGGATGCGGTCGCATCCGCACCGGGCGCGTCGAGGGGCAGCTCTCCACCTTGCTGAGAATGCGACGCTGCCGGCAGGAATCGGATTCCGTTCAGCTCGAGGCTCGCCACTTCCTCCAACCGGGAGCCCCGCAACGCGCCCCGCCGGCTGCCGGGCACGATCACGAACTGATCCAGGCGTCCGGTTTCCGCGTATACCTTGGCCTTCACCTCATCCGGTTTGCGAATCCCCGTTTGTTTCACGAGCATGGTCAGCTCCCCCGGTTTCGCGCCTGCCGCCGGGACTTTGACCTCCAGTTGATCCGGCTTCACCACTTTCCAGGTCACCTTCACTTCCGCGCCTTGTGAATCTTTTCCAGTGACCTCCTGAACGCAGGCGGCAGCCTCGGCATGGAGGTGGAAGACATGTTCACGGCCCGCAACCAGGCCGGTCGTTTCCGCGGCCGGGATCGTCCAACTGACGGAGCGCGCCGATTGCAGTTTGAAAACCGGTCCGGTGAAAGCGTCGAAGCCCCAGGCGCCCCGCAGGACTCCATTCACTGCCGGGGGCAGCTTCGCCGCGGAGAGGGGACGCGTGTCCACCACATAACCTCCGCGCTTGGCATCGGCCGTCGCGGGCAGATCCATACCCTTGGCGGAGCCGTCCTCTATGTGGAGTACGACGTCGTGCGCCAAGGCAGTGGAGAACGCCAGCGGTGCTCCGGACACCGGCAGCACCAGCGGCTTATTGCCCAGGCAAAAGGCTTGTTCCGGATCCACCGGATGAAGTGGCGGCGGCTCCTGGGTTCGGACCGGCGGCAGAGCCGCCAGAATCACCGATTTGGGATTGTGAAACGAAGGCGGGTTGTTGAGCTTCAACCGCAGTTCATCTTCCTTCGCCAGCCCTAGCGCGGGAATGTACTGATACTGGGCGGTGTGCAGGTTCTCCAGAATCCTGCCCATGTCCATGATTGCGCCGATATAAGGACTGAAGTAGCCGGCCCCCGCCTGGGGCGTAAAAGCCAACTGGCCGATCAGTTCGGATGCCTGGCCGCTGGTCAACACCCCCACCATGGACTGGCTGTGCCCGTCGTTCATCACCAGGTTGTCGCTCTTTTGGGTAAGGCAGGAGGCTTGTTCATCCACCGGCTTCTTGAAGCAGTCCTCATCCAGCCGGATGTTCAAACTTCGCGCCAGCACCACGGAGCGATCGTGCACCGAGCTTGGGTTCGTTTGAGCGATTTCCCGGACGGCGGTAAGATACGTATCCAGCCGCGAGCGGTCCAGGCTGGCCTGCTCCAGGTCCTGGGCGGCCCGGACAAAGGAACCCGGCCTGCCGCGAACCGCCGACCGTAAAGTGGAAAAATCGCCGCTGGTTTCGGGGGCCAGAAAGACGAGCGCCTGCTCCGCTCCGTCCGGGACGGTGACCGAAATGCCTTCGTCGCGGTATTTCTTCTTCCAGGTCTCCATGCGGGTAAACCATTCAGACGGCGGCGGGTTGGTGGCGCCGCGCAGGAATACGGCGACCAGCAGGTAATGCGCGGATTGATCGGGCGGCAGCCTGGGATGAATGCGGATGCGATCGCCTGGCTGTAAATTGGCAACTCTGGAGATGGGTAAGACCTTGCCGTTCCTGGTGACCTTGATCTCAATCGACGGTCCCTCCAGATCGAACGCCGCGGTATCCGCGAACAGCGTCCCCGCAAAACCCAGAAAAAGCGCCAGACCGTATGTCCACGCGGCCAACCGTGCACTCATGTAACCAGTTTAGGCCGGGCGCCGCGAACCTTGAGCCGTGGGGTGGGCGAAGGTCAGCGCGCGCCGGGGATTTTCAACACATAAGCGTGACGCGCGGGGAGATTGAGGCCGCGTAAGTCAATTGCTTCCAACAGGATGCGCTTCCCCTCCGAGCGCCATTTCAGCGGAGTCCCGCTTTCGAGAAGCGTGATCTCCGTACCAGGGCGAACCTCCATGTCGTCGAGGACAATCTCGCGCGCGGGCCACCGTGGCACGGTGGCGTAGACAGCGTCCGCGCCGGCGGTGAAGAATGCTTCGACATGCGCATAGCCGGGAGGGGGCGCGTCTACGAGTTTCGTGATGTCGTAGTTGGCGCGAAACTCCTTATCTTCCAGTTTCGGCTCCTCGCCGGCGCTCCACTGCCTCGGGCGCTTCCAGGCGTGGGTACCGTAGATGGCCTCCCCGTTGGCGTGCAGCCAGGCGCCCATGTCAAGGAGCCGCTCTTCCATCACCACGGGAATCCGCCCGTCGGCGGTGGGACCGATATCGAGCAGAAGATTGCCTCCGCGGCTCACAATATCGATCAGCATCAACAAAAGCTCGCGTCCGGTGTGATAGTCCTTCAGCGTTTCCATCCGGTTGTACCCATAGGAGAAGCCCATGCCGCGGCTCTCTTCCCAGGGATGGTTGGATTGCTGCATGCCGGAGGTGTATTCGGTGGTGAAGTACCCTCCGTGGTGATGGCGGCAATCCTTGCCCCAACGGTCGTCAATCGCCACTTCGTTCGCAACCGGCGATTCATTGAACAGCCAGGCCAACAACTCAGGCGAACGCCATTCCGCGCTGGTTAGGTCCCATTCGCCGTCGGAGAAGATGATGGACGGTTTGACATGGTTCACAACGTCCTTAAATTGCGGAAACAGGTGCTCGGCGACGTATCGTTTCCGGTCGGAAAGCCACAGCGGGTTGTACCACTCGTAAAGCGAGTAGTAGATGCCCATATGCAGACCTCTGCGCCGGCCGGCTTCACTGAGATCGAGGACCAGATCGCGTTTGGCGCCCACATCGACGCTATTCCAGGGGCGGCCCCAGGAGCGATTCGCCTCGGCGCTGCGCCACAGCGTGAAGCCTTCGTGATGCTTTGACGTCAGGGCGACATAACGCGCGCCGGAGCGGACGAACACGTCGGCCCAGTGGTCGGGATCAAAGAGTTCGGCGCGAAACATCGGGGCGAAGTTCTGGTAGGGGAAATCCGCTCCGTAAACACGTTGATGAAACGCCCACGTCGAGGCTCCGTGCCCGGACGGCCCCTTCGCCTTTTTTCCCTCGGTAAGCGAATTCCAATACCACTCGGCGTAAGGGTTTTCGTCCTTGACGTTCACGGCGGCGTAAGACGGGACGGAGTAGACGCCCCAATGGATAAAGATGCCGAATTTCGAATCGGTGTACCATTGGGGCGACGGACGCGCGTCGATGGAAGCCCAATTGGCCTCATAGCGGGCTGGCGCAGCGGCCGCCCTCCGCGAAGCCGCCAGCGCGAGTGGCGCGGCCATCATTCCCTGGAGAAGCTCTCTTCTTTGCATTTTCCCTCGGCAATTCTGTGTGGAACGCAGCTATAGCCCTGTCGCGGCATTTTCCTCGTCCGCGCCATGCCGCCGGCGGCTTTCGGACTTCCCGGTGCGGAGCCAGGCCATTGCGAACAACACGGCCAGCAGAAAATCCGGAATGCCGGTCACCGCAATGGGCGCCGCAATACGATTTTGGAGCGCCAGGCCCACGATCGCAATGCTGTACGTGAGTTTCTCGACGATCGCGGCGAGCATGATGGGGCGGTACCGGGCTGGATTGCCGCCAATGAGCAGGAATACAAGCTGCCACGCCAATGTGACGCCCGCGAACCCGTAGTAGAACTCCGGATGCGTAATCAGCGGCGCATAGTCGTGGCCGATTTTCGCTTCCATGAGGTACAGGGGCGCCGTCAGGACAAGCCCGTATATGCCGGCGATCCAAAACACAAGACGGGCGAAGCGCATATCGAACTGAGTGTACACCTTGTCCCGTGAGGCACGGAACAAACGTCCGCCGGGTTTCGTATGGACTAACTGAACCTGATACCGAACAACGGAGGCTCATAGTGAGACATGGCGCGAGAGCTTTCCTTTTCCTGCTGCTGGCGGGGGCCTTCCCGTCGCGGGCAGCCGAACCGGAACCGGAATATCATTGGCGCATCTTTCCCCTGCCGAACGTCAGCCGGGTGCTCTTAAAGCTGACCGAGCAGAGAGGGCAGTCCATCTCAGGCAGCTCCGACGATGTCGATTTCTCGGAGCTGCGCGGGTTGGACCGCTCCCAGACGTTCGGTTCGAAAGTCCTGTTCCAGATTCATCGCGACGCCGGCACTCTCTACTGCACGGGTGCATTTGCTCTCGGATTTGGTGACGGAGCCGTCTCCTTTCAGCCGGACGCAAGATTCGTCGATGCTCTGCGCGGTTTGGGCTATGCGCCGCCCGACCGGGACCGCCTGTTTCACCTTGCCGTCTCGAATCTCCGCCTGTCTTACATTCGCGAGGTTCATGACGCCTGCAATTGCGCGGGGACTCTGGATAGCGTGGTGGAACTGGCCGATCACGGCGTGGATGCCGGATACCTGCGGACTCTGCGGCGCTCCGGGATGACGGATCTAACCTCGCGGGAAGTCGTCATGCTCAGGGACCATGGGGTTTCGGAGGACCTGCTGGCCGGGGCTCGGGATGCAGGGTACACCCTGCGTCCGGACGATTTTGTTCGCCTGCAGGACCATGGGGTTTCCGGCCGGTACGTCCGCCAGGTAAAGGAAGCGGGACTGCGAGCCTCCGCGGAGGAACTGATCGCGCTACACGATCATGGTGTAGATGCCTCCCTGGTCCGCGCCTCCCGGGAATCCGGCTTGAATGCCCCGGCGGAGTGGCTGATCAAAATGCACGACCATGGTGTGTCTCCGCAATTCGTGCTGGACATGGTCCGGGCATTCCGCCCTCCAGTGGACGCCGCTGGTCTGATCGAGCTTCAGGATCACGGCATCTCGACCGGATTCGCCAAGCGTCTCGCCGAATCGGGCTTCGAAAATGAAAAACCTGCCGACGTCATCCGCCTCGCCGAACACGGCGTACCGCCCGATTTGCTCTCTCAGGTGCACGCGTCGCACCGCGAAGCGCTTTCGGTGGACGATGTAATTCTGCTACACGAAAACGGCGTTTCTCCCGATTTTCTGCGCGATTTCGACGCCGCCGGCTATGCCTCGCTCGGCGCGCGCGACCTGGTGGCGCTGCAAAACAACGGCGTCACCGCCGGCTATGCGCGCAAGCTCCGGTCGGAAGGCTACGGCAATCTCACGGTCGCTCAGCTCATTAAATTCAAACAACACGGAATGGAATAGCACCGGCATTTTGAGATAAGATCGTCGCACGTAACAGAATGGCGACAAAGATCTACGATGTCTGTATTGCCGGTTCCGGCGCGGCTGGCGGCGTGCTGGCGGCGCACCTGGCCCGCAAGGGAGTTGACGTAATCGTGGTCGAGGGCGGTCCCAAAGTAAACACCCGGACCGACTTCAATACCCACGCCATGCCGTTCGATTTCCCTGACCGCCACATTCCCACCATGCGCGCAGGTAAGGAAGGCTTCGATTCGGAAAGAACGCGCGGTGTGGGCGGCAAGACCATGCTGTGGAACGCCGTGGCGTGGCGCCTCAGCCACCGCGATTTTAAGGGGCGGTCGATCGACGGCGCGGGCGAGGACTGGCCGCTCGATTATGCGGACATGGCTCCTTACTACGAGCGAATCGAGCGCGAAGTAGGCGTCTGCGGGAACCTGGACGGGCTCGAAGACCTGCCGGATGGGATCTTTCTGCCACCCGTTCCGATGAAGTGCAGCGATCTGATTATCAAGCGGGGCGCGGAAAAGCTAGGCGTCAAGACCATTCACGTTCGCAAATCGACACGCAGCGTCGCGGGCGGCGGACGCCCCGCCTGCCATTTTTGCGGAAACTGCATGGCAGGCTGCGACGTTGTCGCGAAATACAATTCGGCCGACGTGCACATGATTCCAGCGCTGCGGACCGGCAAGCTCGAAATCAAACCGAACTCAATTGTGCGCGAAGTGATGGTCTCGAACGAGAACCGCGCCACGGGCGTTCGATATATCGATCGCAAGACGGGCGCCGGCGGCGAGGTGCGCGCCCGGTGCGTGGTCGTTTCCTGCGCCTGCGTCCAGAGCGTTGCGCTGCTACTGATGTCGAAGTCGCGCCTTTATCCCACCGGTCTTGCGAATTCCAGCGGCGAATTGGGGCGGAATTTCATTCCTCATTTTACCGGCGGCGTCGAGTGCTTTCTCGACGAATTGACCGGAAAGCCCGCCACCGACGACGAAGGATTTCTCGACCACGCCTACATCCCTTCCTTCATGCACAATCGCAAGCGCGATTATGCGCGCAGCTTTGGGGTTCAGTTCAATTATCAAAACCGCCGCTCGGTCGGCTGGGCGCGCGAAATTCACGGGTTCGGCAAGACTTACAAGCAGGCGGTGAAGGACCGCTACCCCGGGTTCGTGGTGTTTTCTCCTTATGGAGAGATGATTCCCAACTCCGCCTCCTACATCGATCTCGATCCCGACCGGAAAGACTCGTACGGCCTGCCGAAGGCGCGGCGTTTTTTGGCGTGGCGCGAGAACGACCGGAAGATTTTCCAGGACATGCAGCAGTGGTCCGTAGCAATCCTGAAGTCCGCCGGCGCGGAGATCCACCGCGTTTATGACGAGCCGATGCCCAACCACGAACTGGGCGGCGCGCGCATGGGCAGCGACCCCAGGAGGTCGGTGGTGAATGCCGATTGCCGCACGCACGACGTTCCGAATCTCTACGTAGTGGACGGCAGCGTCTTTCCTTCCGCTTCGGAGAAAAATCCGACCCACACCATCATGGCGCTGGCTGCGCGGACGGCGGATAATATCAGCGATCGTCTGAGCAGGAGGGATATCTGAGTGGCTGCCGTTAAAGCGGAATCAAGACGGGAAGCTCTGCGTATCATCGGGGCCGTGGGAAGCACCTGCGCGTTTCCTTTTGGCGCGGATCAACTGTATGGACAGCAGGCCGGACATGCGCCAGGCGGGCGATTCTTTGATGCCGCGCAGATGGAGACGCTGGCGAAGCTGACGGATTTGATTATTCCTCCCACCGAAACCGCCGGGGCCGCGCGGTCCGGGGTTCCCGAATATATCGACCGGGTAGTGAGCGTCGAGAAGGAACACCAGATCGTTTTTCGGGATGGCCTGGCATGGTTGGACCGTCAAGCCACGAGCGCCCACGGCAAGGTGTTTCGAGACCTGGATGAAGAGCAGCAGATTGCGATGCTTACCCCGCTTTGCGAAGCGGCGGATTCGAATCAACTGAAGAAGCCGGGCGCACGCTTTTTCCGGAGTTTGAAGAGTATGACGGCGGACGGCTATTACACCTCGCGCACCGGCTTGGTGGACGAACTCGGTTACAAGGGAAATATGGCGATGGCCGGTTTCCCATCCTGCGAGGTAAAAGAACATTGAAGACGTTTCTTCGCGTACTCCTCCCCGCCGCGGCGGCCGCCGCTATCTGGGCGGCCGTGCGTCCACCCGATATTCCTTTTGAGAAACACACCCTCGATCTCGGAGCAAATGAGACCTGCGCCGTCGCCGATATCAACGGCGATGGCAAAGTGGACATTGTTTCCGGAGAGAACTGGTACGAGGCGCCCACCTGGAAGAAGCATCATTTCCGCGATCTTCCGTATTCGAATTATTACATCGACAATTTCAGCGATCTGCCGCTGGACGTGAACGGCGACGGGCGCATCGACATCGTCGGCTGTTCCTGGTTCGCGCACCGTGTCGTGTGGTTCGAGAATCCGGGGCGAGACGGCGCTCCGTGGAAGGAACATTTGGTGGAAACGCGCTCGCCGGTGGAATTCGCGTTCCTGGTGGATATCGACAACGACGGCAAGAAGAATGAAGTGCTTCCGCAGTTTGGCGACGGATCCGCTCCGCTGACCTGGTACGAGGCGCGTGGCGGAACACTGGTGGGACACACTGTAAGCAACCGCAGCTACGGCCACGGAATCGGCGCGGGCGATGTGAACGGCGACCACCGCACCGATATCCTGACGCAAAAGGGATGGTTTGAAGCGCCCGTGGATCCGCGATCCGGAGAGTGGAAATTCCATGCCGATTGGGACCTGGGCGATCTTGGTTTCATCAACACTCTGGATGTGAACGGTGACGGCAAGAACGATATTGTCACCAGCATGGCCCACGGTTACGGCATCTTCTGGCTGGAACAGGGGGATGGCGGAAAGTGGACCAAGCACGTGATCGACGAGTCCTGGTCGCAGTCGCACGCCATGACCATGGTTGACCTGAACGGCGACGGACGGATGGATCTTGTCACCGGGAAGCGTTTCTGGGCGCACAATGGACACGACCCCGGCGGGCATGAGCCTCTGGGCATCTACTGGTACGAATACATTCCGCCGGCCCAAAAAGGCGGGAACATCGAGTGGGTCCGCCATGTGGTGGATTACGGCGGGCGCACGGGCGGCGGGATGCAAATTCCGGTAGCCGACCTCGATGGCGACGGCGATCTGGATTTCGTCGTGGCGGGGAAAAGCGGCCTGTTCCTCTTCGAGAACAAGACTCGCTGAATCACCATCCCGGCTCAAACCCTATAGAGATCGGGACGCCACACCTGGATGGCCTTCTTGATCGCGTCCGGCGTTAAGCGCTCGGCGATCGCGCGCCGCGCCAGCGCGGGAAGTTCGAGATCGCTCGCGAAGCGCAGCGCTATAATCTGCCGCGTCTCGAGCGCGGTGTCGAACAGTTTGCCCGTGAGCACGTAATGGCGCAGGTTCTCTTCGGCGCGGATGGCGCGGTCCTGGGCCTTCAACGCGAACGAGCGGCAAAACCAGAGCGCCAGCAACAGGCATGCGCTGACCGCTACCAGCAGCGAGGCGCTGTAGAGGCGTTCGTGGTCCCCGATCGATTGAACCAGATTGACCGCCGATCCCACCAAAATGACGGCGGCGAGCGGCGCCGCGACGTAGTGGAATAGCGGCACATACTGGCGATGATTCGAATAGTTCTGTGCGGACATGGATCTCCCTTCCCGTGGGCCCGTCGGCATAAAATCAGAAACAGTGGAACCGCAGACGCCCGAGTCTCAAACTGACGACTTCTATTGTCCGAAATGCCGCAAGCCCGTGAACGACCCTCTGGCTTGCGGAGATTGCGGCTCGCTGATCTGCCGGGCGTGTGGAACGCCGCTGGAACGGGTGGACGAACTGGGAATCGGTTAAGGCCCCAGGCGCACCCAGACCGCCCGGTGATCGGAAAACGGAGCGGGCTCGATGCTGGTGTCCCAGGTCCGCACCTCGGCAACGAAAATCCAGTCCAAGTGCCGGCGAAGAGCGGGATAAGTGTTCAGCGCGCCGTCAAGAGGCGTTTCGAATCCATTCCGCTTCATGGCCTGGCGTAGCGTCGCACCATGCGAACGGCCTCCAGGCAAGGGCACCACGTTACCCAGCCAGTACAGTTCGTTCGTATTAAAGTCCCCGCCGATCAGGCGCGGCCCCGGATAGCGGGCGGCCTCGTCGATGACGGGTTGAAGCTGCTCGACGCGCTCCCCGGCGTTTATCCGGGTGTCGAGATGCGCGTTCCAGACACGCAAATCAAATTGCGGCGTCCGTACGGTGGCGGCGATCGCAAAACGATCGCGGGATCGAAAGCGAAGATCGCAGCGTTTCAGCTGCTGGATCCGAGTGTCCGCCAGGGGATACCGGCTCACTATGCCCAGTCCCTGGTCGAAAGCACCCGAAGCCGCTGGTGCAAAACAGACGAAGTAGCCTAGCTCGCGCGCGACATCTTGCGCCAGGTTCGATTTCTGCGTCTCGTCATGGACCACTTCCTGAAACAAGAAAACGTCCGCGTCCCGCAGCCTGGACACACTCTGAATCCCCGCCACCACCCTGGCTGCATCCGCCTCCCGCGCGACGTTCAGCGTGACGGCGGAAACCGAGCCTTGCCCGGCGCGTTTCGGAGTTTCTTTTTGAGCGGCCGGTTGAGTGTGTGTCAGCATGTAGCGCGGTTTTGTCTTTTAGATGCTTGAATTCCGGTAAAGTTGCCTGTCCGCCGTCATTTCCCGCTCGCGCTCCCGGATTTGTCCGCCAGCGCGCTGGAAGAGTCCTTGCGTCCGGAATGGAGCCGGTAGTCTCGAACGAAGAGCGCAATCGCCATCCACGCGAATATAACGACGAGAGGATAGGCTAACGCTCGCGGAAAAAGCGCGAACAGAATCGCCAGGAGCAACAGCACAAATCCTCCCGTCACCATCAGCCTGCCTTCGAATGGGCCAAGAACCCGCCGGTTCGTGAAGGCCGCGCCAATCGTGTTGCCGACGCGAATGGCGCCTGCCGCCGCGCGTCCGGCACTTCCCCCGCTGCGCCGCGGCGGCGGTTTGCGTGGCGGCGCGCCGGGAGCACGCACTTTGTACTTGCGATCCAGGATCAGTTCGGTTGCGTTCTCCAGGTCCTGCAGGTACATTTCTTCCATTTCAGCCGCGAACGCTTCATCCTCCACCACGGCGTCCAATTCGCAATTTCCGAACCAGCTCGCGACATTGAGATTCGTCGACCCGACCCGCGCCCAGCGTCCGTCCGCGACGGCGGTCTTGGCGTGCAGCATGGGGCCGTTCCATTCAAATACGCGTATACCCGCCTCGAGCAGCGACCGATAGCCAGCTCTCGAGAGCAGCTTGAGCATCGGAATGTCGGTGCTGTTGGGGACCAGCAGGCGCACGTCGACATTGTCTGCCGCCGCCGCCCGCAAGGCCTGGACGTACGTGCTGGTCCCGGCAAAGTAAGCATCCGTCAACCAAAGCCTTTTCCGAGCCAGCGCGGAGATCAGTTGATCGAATCGAAACATCCCTGCCGTCGCCGGCAGAGTTGCAACCACGCGCAGGCTTGTGCCGCCGGCGCGAGTTGGCCCTTCCGCGGCGAACGTATCGAGATCGGAAATAGGAGGACCGGTCATCGCCCAGATCTGGGCGAAGGCCTCTTCGACCGCCGCGACGGCATTCCCCCGGATTTCCACTCCGGTGTCGCGCCACGGATCGATATTCTTTGCCGGATCTCCCACCCACATTCTTCCCACGCACAATCCGGTGATGAAGCCTATCTTCCCGTCCACCGTAAGCATCTTCCGGTGGTCGCGAGAGAGCCAGCCGAGCGGGCTATCGAAACGCGGAGGATTATAACAGCGCACCTCGACTCCACCCGCGCGCAGTCGCCTCCAGAATCGCCGCGAAGTTTTGCCGAAGCCGCCCAACCAGTCGTAGATCAGCCTTACGCGGACCCCGTCCCGCGACTTCGCGATCAGTGCGTCGGAAAACTCGCGGCCCGTGTCGTCTTCGTGGATGATGTAACTCTCGAAGTGAATATGATGTTTCGCCGAGGCAATGGCGTCGAGCCACGCGGGATAATTCTCACTGGCGTCTTTCAGCAAACGCACGCGGTTGCCTTCAATCAATGGCGCCCCGGCCGCGCGCGAGAACGCCTGGTCGGCAAACGCCCGCGCCGAGGAAATTCCCGCGCGCTCCTTGGGTTCCCTATTCACGATGACGCCCATTGGTTAACTTCGATCATGGCACTGAGGCGCTGGTCTTTTCAGCCGCGATCGGGAGAATGTCTAGGGAACCCAGGTGCGTAGAAACCTTGCCGGAGCGGAGGGGTCAAGCGGACAGCCGCCTCCGCCGTCCGGAATCATCCACGCCTCGCCCGCCTCGAACGGCTCTCCCGCGAGCCTGCCATTTCCTTCAAGGAAGATAACGAACTGCGGCTGTCCCGGCGTGGGTGGAATCTCACGGACCGAATCTGCGCTCCAGGACTCGGTGCGGAAATACGGGCACTCGGCGAGCAGCAGCGCGCCGTCGCTGGTCGTCCGCGGGACCTGCCTGCCCGGGTGCGGGCCGAGATGAGCGACCTCCGCGCCTTTGTCGAGATGTAACTCGCGCGGGCGTCCGTAGTCGTACAGGCGATATGTGATATCCGACTGCTGCTGAATTTCGGCGACTGTCAAACCGGCTCCGATCGCGTGCACGGTTCCGGCGGGAACAAAATAGGTATCGCCCGGCGCCACTTCACGCCAGGCAAGAAGGCGCTCAATCTCTCCGCTCAAAGACGCCTCGCGAAGCCTCTCTCTGCTGATCTCCTCGCGGAACCCAACGGCGAGCGATGCGCCGGACTCCGCGCGCACCACATGCCACATCTCGGTTTTTCCGCGCGAATTTTCATGCCGTGCGGCGTATTCGTCGCCCGGATGAACCTGGACAGACAGTTTCTCCGAAGTGAAGATGAATTTGATTAGCAGCGGGAGTTCTTCGCTCGCCTCGAACCAGACCTCTCCGATTTTTTTAGAAGAATCGGGATAAAGAGGCGCAAGCGAATGCGCCCCCCATACTTTTTCCAGAAAACGCTGCCGGAGACGGACTGGCCTCAAGCGGAATATTTCCCAATGAAGGCAGCGATGCGATCGAGACCGCGCTCGAGTTCCCGCATCGAAGTGGCGTACGAAATACGGATGTGCTGGTCGGTGCCGAAAGCCTCGCCCGGAACCACCGCGACGTGCGCTTCGGACAGCAGGCGCTCCGTGAACGATAACGCCGAATCGATTCCGTTGTGGAATGCAACCGAAACGTTGGGGTACGCATAGAATGCGCCCTTGGGTTCGATGATCTTTACGCCCGGAATGGAGCGAAGCCGCGAGATCACGAAATCGCGGCGCTTCCGGTACTCGGCGAGCATCAGAGGGATGGAATCCTGAGAGCCTGTCACCGCTTCGACGGCGGCTTTCTGCGCGATCGACGTGGGGTTCGAGGTGGAATGGCTCTGCAGTTTGCCGATAGAGCTGGTTACGTCCTTCGGCGCAAGAACAAACCCGATGCGCCAGCCGGTCATCGCGTAGGTTTTGGATAGAGAGCCCGCCACCACGACATTTTCCTTCGCGCCTTTCACGGACGCGATGGAAAACGGCTCGTCTTCATAGAGAAAGCGGCAGTAGCATTCGTCGGTCAACAGCCAGATGCCGCGCCTGGAGGTGAGCTGGTGAATGCGCTCGAACTCTTCGCGGCTCAGCACGGCGCCGCTGGGATTCGACGGCGAGTTGACGATCAGCATCTTGGTTTTCGCCGTGATATGCGGCTCCAAAGACGCTGCTGTAAAGGTGAATCCCTGGTCTTCGTCCGAGCCGGCAAAAACACAGCGCCCGCCGGCGTAGTTCACGACGTCCTTGTATGTCACCCAGTACGGCACCGGGATGATGACTTCGTCGCCGGGATTGAGCAGGGCCTGGGTCAAACCAAAAATCGCGTGCTTGCCGCCGACGGTGACCACGCACTCGTTTGCGGCATAGTCCGTTCCGTAATCGACGCGATGCCGCTCGCAGATCGCTTGTTTAAGCTCGACGGTTCCGCCGGCGGGCGTGTATTTGGTGAAATTCGTCTCGATGGCGCGGATTGCGGCCTGCTTGATGTTGTCCGGAGTCGGAAAATCGGGCTCGCCCGCGCCGAAGTCGACCACATCGACTCCTTCGCGCTTCAAACGTCCGGCCTCGGCCGCCACTTTCATGGTGGACGACTCGGTAATCCAGGACATCCGCTCCGCTATCGAGCGTTCGGGTACAACTACTGAAGACTGTGATGCAGGCATTCCTTTTATTATCGAATGATTTTGGCCGCTTTTTCTTCCGCCAGACGCGCCGTGAGCCGCCGCTCCACAAACCCGGGGACGAGGCCGTGGATATCCCCCTCCAGGCGTGCTACCTCCTTGACGAGTCTCGAACTGAGGAAGGAATAAGCCTCGGCGGCGAGCAGGAACACGGTTTCCACTTCCGAGTGCAAGCGCCGGTTCATCAGCGCCATCTGTAGTTCGTATTCGTAGTCGGAGACAGCCCGGATGCCGCGGATAATCAGGCGTGCGTTCCGTGCCTTGGCATAGCCGACCAGCAGGCCGTCGAAGGAATCGATGGTGACGTTTGGATGGGACGTGGTCGCTTCCCGCAACATCTCCATGCGCTCCGCGGGGCTGAACAGAGGCTGTTTCTCCTCGTTCCGCAGTACGGCCACAATCAAGTGGTCCGCCAGGCGCGCGCCGCGCTCAATGATGTCGAGATGCCCGTTTGTGAGAGGATCGAAGGTCCCCGGATAAATGGCGATGAGAGACATGCTCAATCGTATTTTTCAACGATAATCTGCTTGCGGTCGAACCCCAGGCCCTTCAAAATGCTCCGGGCGTCATCCACCATCAGTTTCAGGCCGCAAAGATAAACGTCGATATCGCGGCGGCTGCCGATCACCTCGACCATGTGCTGTTGAACGTGTCCGGAGCGTCCGGTCCAGCCGGCGCCTGGACGGCTGACTACCGGGACAAAGCGGAAGTTCGAGTGGAGCTTTTCCATTTCCTCAAACTCGGCGCGGTAGGTGAGTCCATGCTCGTAGCGGGTTCCGAAAATCAGCGTCAGGGGCTGAGGCTGATCGGCCAGATGGGCATGGAGCATCGAACGAAACGGAGCGATTCCGGTGCCCGTGGCAACGAATACGGCTTCGCGGCCCGGGTTGCGCAGAGTGAAGAAGCCCATCGGCGCTGAGATCTCCATCGTGTCGCCCGGATTCAAGTCGAACAGGCGCGGCGAGAGCAGGCCATCCGGCACCCGGTTCAGCACGAGTTCGAAGCGATTCCCGAGCACGGGCGCGGAGGCAATCGAATAGGGGCGCATAATCTGCTTCCCCTTTACCGGTTCGGAGAAAGTGATGAACTGGCCCGCCTGGAACGGCAAGTCCTCCACTTCCGGAACTTCAAACACAAAGTGGCGAACGTCGGGACACAGTTCGTAGAATTCGATCAGCTTTGCCTTCACGTCGCTCGCCCTTACACCACCGCGGTCTTCGCCTCCGCAACGCGATCGAGGAGTACCCGCACCAGTGCGGGATGCCCATCGAGCGGCGGAGTGATCTCAATGCTCACATCTTTTTGGATGCTCGCGGCTTCCGCGGCGATGCGCGGCAGATCGCGCTGTAGATGTACTCCAAGCGTCAGAAAATAAGGGATTACAACCACGCGCGCCATACCTTCGCGGGCCAGGACGCCAACGGCCGCCATCAAATCCGGTTGAGCGAGTTCCAGGAATGCGGCTTCCACCCGGTAGCCCCCCGCCCGCGCGAGGTCGGCTGCAACCCGGCGCACCATCGCGTTGGCGGACTCAATGCTCGATCCGTGCCCGAAGACGACATAGCCCGTGCGCGTGTTCATGGCGCTTGAATCAGACTTCCGGCAGGCTTGGGAAGCTCTGCCTCAGGAAGACGGCCGCGGAGAAAATCAAGAAACGCGCGGCCTTTGGGGCGTCCATTGTTGTAGCTGAGCTGAACGCGCTCGAAGAAAACCAGCATTGCCAGTATTTCCGAATCCCGCACCGGAGCCGCCGCCGATTCCGCCCGCTGTTTCGCATGATCTTCGAACCGGTCCCGGATTCCGTCGTAAATCGCCCGCGCCAGGGGATTTTCCGGGCGGCTTTCATAATAAATGCCGCTCTGCAGGGTCTTCTTTGTCCGGATCAGAGATTCGAGCGCTTCGCGCGCATCGGAATCGACAGCGCCGGGGACCGATATCGCCGAGGCGAAGATCGCCTGGCCGGTGAACACCACCAGGTCCTCATGCTCCCGCAGAAACGATTCCGGAACGCGGACGTCCGGGTTCGGCATAGCTTTCGGGTCGAGCGCCGGGGGTTTTTCATGCCGCCGCGCCTCCTGAAGATACTCGCATTCGAATGGACAGGAGATGCTCACTTCCCGCTCGTTTCCGCAACAAAGGGAGCATATTTCGGTTTGCAAGCCCAGGCAGTGGCGGCGAGCCTTGCGCTCTTCACAGATACCGCATTTCATCTCGGTACCCTCATGTTAGCATCGGGTTTCGCCGGTCTCAGTGGCTCGCTTCGTCGAGACGCAGAGAGTATACCGCCAATCCCAGCAGGCGCATGTCCGGCGAAAGGCCCAGAGCCGCCGCCGAGACGGGGTTATCGATATGAAAAGTCAGCGTGTTATAGCCGCCCCTCAGGAGATGGGCGGGGATAGTGGCCTGGATCGGAAATCCAGCGGCGTTCGGAAGCGCGGAAAACGAACCCACTTCCGCGCCGTTCACGCGGACCGAGAAGGAGAGGTTCGGATGGGCAGGCAACGTAAAGCCGAGCATCTGGCCGTGGAGGGTGACGTCCTTTTCGGGAGGGCGTTCCAGGTTAAGCCACAGAGTCGCCTCTCCGTATTCAGTCCAGGACGCGTCCTTTTCCGCATAGCTCCAGCCTTTGCCCTTATAGAGGCCGGCGTTTCCACTTGACCCGAAGGTGATTGCTTCGCCGAACTGATAGCGATTGCCTCCGCGCGGATCCACCAGATTCCATTCGCCGGTTTTGAAATCGACGCTGCACAACCCGGACTCCAGGTGGTTTTCGATCGCGTAGGTCCGCGCTTCAAAAGGATAGTCCGCGTCAAAGCGGTGCAGATCCCATCCGTACGGAAACCACCCGCTGTGTCCGTTGATGGTGGGGATGCCGGTGGCGCCGGCAAGCAGCATCGCGTCCATCTGCCCGACGTCCTCGGCAAGGCTGTCGTTCGTTTTACGTACATTCGTCACGAAGAAAGTCTTGCAGGCGGCGGGCGCGGGTTGAATCCGGCCGAATACCTCGCGTTCCACGGAGCGGTCGATCGTCGCGAGGACCGAGTGATTCATCTGCTCCACCAGCAGAAAACATCCCAGCCCCCAGGCGGCCGCCCGCCACTTCCCGCCACGCGTCCATAACTCGTGAATCGCCAGCGAACAGAGGATCACGATCCCGAACGTGATGACGTGATTCATTCTGCCGGGCACGCGTGTTCCATCGGCGCCGGGGACCAAATGATAGACCAGCCACCACAGGGACCACTTTCCGAATTTCACGGTGAGCAGATAAAGAATGGCGCAGGCTGCCCCGATGGCGGCCGCGGCGCGGCGTTTGCGGACGATGGCAAAGGCGAACGCTCCAAAAGCGGTGAGCAGAGTCACCGGCGGCCATCCGCGGCCCCATTCGAGGCCGCGCGTGCGGATCGAGTCGTAGACATGCGAGAGCAGGCTCCCCCAGATCAGATTCGTGTCGCCGATATCCGCGATCTCCCGCCAGTCCCGGGCATAAAGCAGCGCTTCGCCATAAGGTCTTCCTCCGGTCACTTTCAAGCTGGGCAAATAGACCATCAGGAAAGGAATCAGGGCAAGCCCGAAAAGAATTGCGGCGGCGGCGATATCTCGCGCTCGGGCCCGCCGCTGGATCTCCTTCATGCCCGGCGCGAGGCAGAGCACAAATACGATCGCCGCAAAACCCGAAAAGAAAGCCATGTAGTAGCAGGTGAAGAAAAGCAGGCTCGCGAGCACCGCGGCCACCCACAGGCAGGCGCGCGAACGGCGATTCCAATACTCCATCACGAGCAGCGCCACTACCGGGAGGTAGTCCAAAGCGGCAAATACGCCATGGAATTCCGTGATGAGGAAGATATTCGAGATCGTGAAAAGCGCCGCGCCAAACAGAGCGGGCGCGATAGCGAATCGAAAATGCCGCCGCAGCAGCGCATAGAGCGCCAGAAAACCCATGAGCCGCAGCCCGAAGAGAGTGAGCTGGAAGGCGAGCGGCCGGTCCGCGCCGAATAACGAAAAAAACGAATAGAACGGCGTGAACAGAAACATCGACTCGCTGAGCGCGAGCGATCCGGGATGCGGCGCGAAGAAGTTCGGACTGGCCATGGCCGCGCGGCCCGCGAAAACGGACTGCCAGTGTTGCAGAATCGTTATGTAGAGGCGATTGTCGACCAGATCTCCACTGACGAGATTGCCGCCTGAGAAGAAGAACGGATAATACAGACAGACAATGCTGGCTACCGCCGCGCCAACCGCCAGAAATGGCTCAGCGACCTTGCGCATAGGACATTAGACTAGCAGGTCGAGCCAGCCAAGTTCCGGTTCCATGAAAATCACAGCCGTCATAGCCGCCTACAACGAGTCCGAGTGCATCGGGCCCCTGACCTCGCGGCTGATCGCTACGCTGGACGCGATGGACGGCGCGCATTGGGAATTGATCTATGTCATAGAGGGAACCGACGGCACGCTCGGCGTCGCTCAGACGTTTGCGGCCCGCCGCCCGGAGATTCGAATTTTATACAACGCCGAGCCAAGCGGCCTGGGAAACGCGTTCCGAAGGGGATTCGACAGCATATCTCCCGACACGGATCTGGTCGTCACCATGGATGCGGACCTGAACCATCAGCCTGAGGAAATCCCGGCCCTGGTACGCGCCTTGGTTGAGCGCAAGGCCGACATTGTAGTGGGGTCGCGCAAGATGCGCGGCAGCCTGACGGACGGATTTCCCCTTTGGAAGGCGGCTCTGAGCGATAGCGTAAACCGCTTCATGCGCCGCGTTCTCGGGACGCCCGTTGCCGACCAGACTTCCGGGTTCCGGGTTTATCGCTCCGACGCGATCCGGAACGTTTCCTTCGACAACACGGGATTCGCATTTTTGCCCGAAATTCTGGTTCAGGCTCATGCTCGCGGGATGGTCATCGTGGAGGAACCGATTCATTTCATCTTCCGCAAGGAAGGCGTCTCTAAGATGAATCTGGCCGCCACCGCCTGGAGCTATCTGTTTCTGTTTCGGGCAGCGTCCAGGAAGAAACGTCCGCCCATTTCCGAACAGAAGCCCTAGATTGATCGCGACGGCCAGGATCGTGGCAGACCGCGAAATCTCCACTCAGTCCGCGTTGTTATATAGTAGTGCCACCGGAGCATCATGAACAAAGTATTCTGGCTTACTATCCTATCCGCTGCGGGTACGGCACTCATTCAGGGGCAAAATGCGAGGATTGATTTCGATCGCCAGGTTCGGCCCATTTTTTCCGACAACTGTTTCGCCTGCCACGGGCCCGATGAAGAGAAGCGTATGGCCAAGCTCCGCCTGGACGTGAAGGACGGCGGCGCATTCTCCAAGCGGAAGGACTACCAGATTATCGTCCCGGGCGATTCAGCCCACAGCAGGCTGTTTCAGCGAGTCAGTTCGGATAAGAAGGGGTTCATAATGCCGCCCCCTTATTCGAACCACACGCTCACCAAGGCGCAAATTGAAACGATCCAGAAATGGATCGATCAGGGCGCGAAATGGGATATGCACTGGTCCTACACGGTTCCGAAAGCGTCTCCGGTTCCCAAGGTCTCGAATCCGGCATGGGTGAGAAATCCCATTGACGCATTCGTGATGGCAAAACTCGACGAGGAGAAACTCAAGCCCTCCGTTGAAGCGGACAAAACTACGCTGATTCGCCGGGTCACGTTCGACCTGACCGGGCTTCCGCCGACGCCGGAAGAGGTCAGCGCATTCCTCGCCGACAAGAGCCCGAAGGCTTACGAAAAAGTTGTGGATCGCCTGCTCCATTCGCCGCGCTATGGAGAGCGCATGGCGATGCACTGGCTGGATCTCGCCCGCTATTCGGACACCCACGGCTACCACATCGATAGCGCCCGCGAGATGTGGCACTGGCGCGACTGGGTGATCAACGCCTTCAACACCAACATGCCGTTCGATCAATTCACCATCGATCAGCTTGCCGGCGATCTTCTGCCGAATCCGACCACCGCTCAACTGATCGCCACCGGGTTCAATCGCAATCACATGATCAACTTCGAAGGCGGCGCTATCCCGGCGGAGTATCAGAACGAGTACGTCGTGGATCGCGTGGATACCACCGCGGCCACCTGGCTCGGTTCTACGATTGGCTGCGCCCGCTGCCACGACCACAAATACGATCCGTTCAAGCAGAAGGATTTTTACCGCTTCTACGCGTTCTTCAACAACGTCTGGGAGAGCGGTCTGGATGGTCAGCGCGGGAACGCGAGGCCTTACCTGATGCTTCCGACGCCGGAGCAGAAAACGGAACTCGACTCGCTGAAAAAGAAACTGGACGATTTGGCCGAAAAGGTGGATCGCAAGAGCGTGGACGACGCGCAGACGCAATGGGAGTCCACCCGCCTCGAAACTCTGAAGCCGGTAGCCCACGCCGGACTCGCCGCCCACTACGAGTTTGACGGCAGCCTGTCCGATTCCTCCGGACATTACCGCTATGCGCGCATGGTGAGGGGCGATCTTACCTACGATGCCGGAATCGTGGGGCAGGACGCCGAGTTCGATGGCGACACCCGCGTGGCGCTCGGCGACCGCGCGGATTTCAATCCGAACAAGAAGTTCTCCATCGCGTTCTGGATTCGCACATCGGGGCATGAACCGATGATCGTTTTTGAAAACCTCGCCGATGCGAAACAGAGGCAGGGGCTTGAAGTTTATGTCGATGATTTCGAACTCGCCGGCATTCAGTTCTGGAAACCGCGCCTGTACGTCCGGCTGAGCCAGAACTGGCCGGAGAGCGCCCTGGAGGTGAGGTCGTCGGAACGCCTGGATCCGTCGAAGTGGTGTCACGTGACTCTGAACTACGACGGTTCGAAGAAAGCCTCCGGCGTTCACTTCATCTTCGACGGCAAAAACGCCCCCGCGGAGGTCCTGAAGGATTCGCTCCAAGGGACGATTGTCACCGAAGAACCCCTTGAAATAGGAGACAAGACTTTCGGACGCGCATTCAAGGGGCGGCTCGATGATCTCCGGATTTATTCCCGCGAACTGACCCTCCCGGAAGTGGAGCCTCTGATCACGAATGTGCCGCTGCGCGCGACTCTGCTGATTCCCGAGGATCATCGCAAAGACTCGCAAAAGGAGTGGCTGCGGGATTACTACCTGACCAATGAAGCGGCGCCGGATCTGCGGGACGCGTACCTGCTTCAGCAAAAGCTGCGCGAGGAAGAGAAAGACCTGAAGAAGGAAGTCTCCACCACGATGGTGATGGCGGAGCGGCCGTTCCCGCGCGCCACCTATGTCCTGGGCCGCGGCGACTACCGCAACAAGGGAGAGAAAGTGACGCCCGGAGTTCCCGGTGTGCTGCCGCCGCTGCCCAAGGGAGCGCCGCCAAACCGGTTGTCCCTGGCGAAATGGCTTGTGAGTCCCGAGAATCCCTTAACGGCTCGTGTCGTGGTGAACCGCTACTGGCAGATGTACTTCGGCTACGGCATCGTGAAGACTGTCGAGGACTTCGGATCACAGGGCGAGGCCCCTGTGAATCAGGATCTCCTTGACTGGCTTGCGGTGAAATTCATGCAATCGGGATGGGATGTGCGGGCCATGCAGAGGCTGATCGTGACGTCCTCCACCTACCGCCAGGACTCGCGTGTCACGCCGGAATTGTTGGAACGCGATCCCGAAAACCGGCTGCTTGCGCGGGGCCCCCGGTTCCGCTTGCCGGCTGAAATGATTCGCGACAATGCCCTCGCGGTCAGCGGACTCCTGAAGGAACATCTGGGTGGTCCGAGCGTAAAGCCGTACCAGCCCAAGGGGCTCTGGGAAGACGTTGCCTTCGGAGACGGTTTCTCCGCTCAAAGCTACAGCCCCGATCACGGCGACAAGTTGTATCGCCGCAGCATGTATATCTACTGGAAGCGCACTAGCGGCCCTCCAGAGATGTTGACGTTCGATGCGCCGAATCGCGAGAAATGCACAGCCCGCCGCTTGCTGACCAACACGCCGCTGCAAGCCCTGGTGCTGCTAAACGATCCGGCTTTTATCGAAGCCTCGCGCGCTTTGGCGCAGCGTACTATTCTGGAAGCCGGAAAAAGCCCGGAGAAGCGCATTGAATACGCGTTCCGCCTGGCTACCGCCCGCAATCCCAACGCGAAGGAGCGCACCGTGCTGGAGCGCCTGCAACGCGAGGAGGCGCAGGAATATTCCCAGCATCCCGACGAGGCGAAAAAACTGCTGTCCGTGGGCGAAGCCAAGCCCGCGGCCAATATTAATCCCGCGGAACTTGCGGCGTGGACCACGGTTACCAGCACGATACTGAACTTAGACGAAACGATCACGAAAGAATAACCCCGATGTGTAATTGCGATGAACATGAAGTAAAGCAATCCCTTACAAGACGGCACTTTTTTGGGCTCGGCAGTTTCGGGATTGGCACGGCGGCCCTCGCATCGATCATGGCCCCCGACGCATTCGGTTCCGTCGGCGCCCAGCCCGGTTTTCCTAACTTTCCTCCCAAAGCGAAACGCGTCATTTTTCTTCATCAATCCGGCGGCCCGTCCCAGATCGATTTGTTCGACTACAAACCGAAACTTCGCGAGATTCAGGGAAAGGATCTGCCGGCCTCGGTGCGCATGGGCCAGCGCATCACCGGCATGACGTCGGGGCAAAGCACGCTTCCGGTAGCCTCGTCCCGATTCAAATTCAGCCAGCACGGCCAATCGGGCGCGTGGGTCAGCGAACTGTTGCCTCACACCGCAAAGATTGTGGACGATATCGCGATCGTCAAAACGGTCAATACCGACGCGATCAACCACGACCCGGCCATCACGTTCATTCAGACCGGATTTCAGCAGCCGGGGCGTCCGAGCATGGGCGCGTGGATCGACTACGGCCTGGGGAGCGAGAACGAAGATCTCCCCGCGTTCGTCGTTCTGATTTCGCAGCAGAGCGGCCTCAACACGGATCAGCCCTTGTTCTCCCGCCTATGGAGCAGCGGCTTCCTGCCGTCGAAATATCAAGGCATTCAGTTCCGTTCCTCGGGCGATCCGGTTTTATATTTGACTGACCCTCCGGGCATCACCAAGCAAACGCGCCGCCGGATTCTCGATAGCGTGGGCGCCCTGAATCAGATGCGCCAGCAGACCTTCAACGACCCGGAAATTGAGACGCGCATCGCTCAATACGAACTCGCGTACAAGATGCAGACCTCGGTGCCGGAGTTAATGGATCTTTCGAAGGAGCCCGATCACATATTCGAAATGTATGGACCGGATTCGCGCAAGCCCGGCACCTACGCGTCTCACTGCCTGCTGGCCCGCCGGCTCATTGAGCGCAATGTTCGCTTCGTACAGCTTTACAAACGCGGTTGGGACCAGCACAACGATCTCCCGCGCGACATTTCGCTGCAATGCCAGAGCGTGGACCAGCCTTCCGCCGCGCTGGTACAGGATCTAAAGCAGCGAGGCCTTCTCGACGATACGATGGTCATCTGGGGCGGCGAATTCGGGCGTACCGTGTACTGCCAGGGAAAGCTGACAGAAGCGAACTACGGACGCGACCATCACGGGCGTTGCTTCACGATGTGGATGGCCGGGGGCGGCATTAAGCCGGGCGCTCAAGTTGGCGAGACGGACGACTTCTGCTACAACGTCGTATCCGATCCGGTTTCGATCCACGACATGCAGGCGACGATTCTCAACCGCCTGGGCATCGACCACACGAAGTTGACCTATAAGTTCCAAGGCCGCCATTTCCGGCTGACGGATGTATCCGGCGAAGTAGTGAAGAAGCTGCTCGTCTAGCCCACCGGATTTACTGCACCGGTTCCGGCTTGCCGCCGTTCTCGCGGCTGCGCTGTGCCGCGTCCATGAACTCGAAGATCTTGAGAGTGACGTTGTTTGGGACCGGCGGCGTTCCGGTTTTCATGAACTCGACCACTTGCGCGAGCATCGGCGCATAGTCCACTTTGAAGGACGCCTGTACGTTCGATTTGTTGTCGGGCAGGAACGTGACCGCGCCAAAACTGCTGTAAGGCCTGCCCGTCCGGACGGTTCCCAGGCGGCCGCCTCCCCAGCGCCCGGTTATGACATCGGCGCCCTGCGAGTACGTCCGGGTGACTTCGATCACGTCCGGGCCCATCAGAGTGAACAGCATTTCCACCGGGTGTATCCCGTACCAGGTCAGGTCAAGCTGGTGATGTTCCTCCATTGGCCCAGGCCCCCAGACAAAGGCGCCCTGCAAATCGGGCGAGCGCATGTTCAGTATTTCGGAGTAGCGGAGGGAAGAGGTGCTGAACCACGGGATATGCTTTTCGGCGCCGATCCTGGCGATTTCCTTCGCATCCGCGAGGGTGGATGCTAGCGGCTTATCGATAAATACCGGCTTGCCGCAGGCAGACGCCTCGCGAAATTGAGCCAGGTGGGGGCGTCCGTCCACGCTCTCCAACAAGATACCGTCCACCAGCGGGCACAGGTCCTGAATTTCGTCCACGAACCGGATCTGGTACTTGCCCTTGAGCTCTTCGACGTGTGGAGCGACGCGGTCGCGGCTGGAAGGGATATCGGGACTGCCGCCGGCAAACGCGGCCACCACACGCGCTCCTTCGACATGCTCCCTGGCGGAGGAGTCATTCAAAATCCGTGTGAATTCGATTGCGTGCGATGTGTCCACGCCGATGATCCCCAAGCGGAGATCCGCGGCGAAACCCGGCAGCGAAAACGCGGCCACGGCGATGGCGAGAAGTGTTGGTCTCAATGGGCTGAATCCTTTAATGAGAATGCCACGACAGTATCGGAGACGGGCCCCTGGAAAAACCCTCCCCCTCCGGCCGCGATTACGACAAATTGCTTTTTGGAGCGCTCGCCGAGGTAGGTGGCCGGGGTCGCGTGAGCGCTGGCTTCGAGTTTCGCTTCCCAAAGCTCTTGTCCCGTTTTCGCCGAGAAGGCGCGAAAACGGCGGTCGGTGGATGCGCCAATAAAGACGAGTCCCCCGGCCGTTACAATCGATCCACCGAGGTTCGGCGTGCCCGTTGGCGGCTGATTTTTCAGTTCGTCGACGACACCCAACGGCACGTCCCAGGCAAACTCGCCGCGATCCAGATCGACGGCGATGAGGGAGCCCCATGGGGGCTTCTGGCAGGGCCAGTCGCGTTCATCCCAGAAGCGCGCGTACGCCCCGCCCTTCGCGTTCCAGCGATGATAACCGGGCGGCCCGGGTTTGTCGTCCTTCTTCATCGACCCCACGGCGCCAACGTTATTCACATTTACGAACAGGTAGTGGCTACTCGGATCGAAGGAACCGCCTGACCAGGTGGCGCCGCCCAGTGTTCCCGGCATCACCAGCGTGGGCGTCAAACCGTACGGCGTAAAGATGCTTCCGCCAGAGAGAGTGCGAAAGAGATCCGAGCAATACCTGGCATGTTCGGGAGTCACCTTGCTGAGGTCATTCGCCGTGACTTTCAGAAGCGACAGCGGAGGCGGCTTTAACGGAAACGGCTGAGTGGGCGACGTCTGCTCGCCAGGCACTTCCGATTTCGGGACCCTCCGCTCCTCAATGGGGAATAACGGCTTGCCGGTAACGCGGTCGAACACAAAAACGAAACCGGATTTGGTCACCTGTGCCACGGCGGGGATCTCCCGTCCGTCACGCTTTAGCATCACGAGCACAGGCTGGGCGGGCGGATCGTAATCCCAGAGGTCGTGATGAATCAACTGAAAGTGCCAGATGCGCCGCCCGGTATTGGCGTCGAGCGCGACCAGGGAGTTGGCGAAGAGATTATTTCCCTTCCGGTCCGCGCCGTAGAAGTCGTACGTCGCCGAGCCGATGGGCAGAAAAATCAAGCCGCGCTTTTCATCGACGCTCATCAGGGACCAGACATTGGCTCCGGAGCGATTCTTCCATGAATCGCCCTGCCAGGTGTCGTTGCCGAATTCACCGGGGCGCGGCACGGTGTGAAAGACCCAGGCCGGTTTCCCCGTTCGCACATCGAAGGCCCGGACCATTCCGCTCGGCCCATGAGAGGGATCTTCCTGCACCGAGGATCCGGTGATCACCAGGTTGCGGAAGATCGCCGGCGGAGAAGACAGGTAGTAGGGAGCATCCGGCCAGGCGTCCGCCACACCCGCGCGTAAATTCACGATTCCGTTGTCGCCGAAATCGAGGCATGGCTTCCCGGTCCGGGCATCCAGTTCGATCAGGCGTCCGTCCGGCGTTCCGTAGACGATGCGTCCGCCGGATTTGCCGCCATCCCAATACGCCACTCCCCGATTCGCCGCCGAACGCCTTTTCGCCGAATCTTTTTGCGGGTCGAATTTCCAGAGCTCTTTTCCGGTCTCGGCGTCCAGAGCGATCACCCGTCCGCTGGCGGTGGTCACGTAGAGGGTTGTCCCCACGACGAGCGGCGTCGATTCGAACGCGGCGATTTTGTGACCGATAGCGTTCGGAGTTCCGGGATGCACTTCGCCGGTGTGGTACACCCAGGCGACGCCCAGCTTCTTCACGTTTCCGGTATTGATCTGGGTGAGCGGAGAGAAGCGCGCACCGCTGGGATCGGCTCCGGCAAGAATGCAGGGGAGCGCGATGACCGCGGCGGCGAGACGGGGCCACAGGGGACGGGAAGGGAGCATGGATTCAACCAATGGCCTATTCTTTCGAAGTGGCCTGTTCCCGTCAACCTTCGCGCAATGCCTCCAGGGGATCCAGCCGGCTTGCCCGTCGTGCCGGCAGATAGCACGCCAGCAGCGCCGCGCCAAGAAGCACCACGGCGGCGGAGCCGATGCTCACCGGGTCCGCGGCGCCCACGCCGTAGAGCATTCCGGCCAGAAAATGTCCCGCCACCAGCGCGGCCGCCAGTCCCGCCGCCAAGCCCGTGGCGACCAGTGACATCCCCTGCTTTACCACCAGAGAGACCACGGTTCGCCGCTCCGCTCCGAGCGCCATGCGCAGGCCGATTTCACGCCGGCGTTGAAAGACCGAGTAGGCCATCAGGCCGTACAGCCCGGTGCTCGCGAGGCCCAACGCCAGCAGCCCGAAAACGCTCAACAGCGCAACTCCCAATTTCGCTGTGAACAAGGCCTGATCCACAATTTTGCCGCCTGTCCGGATGTCGTCCACCGCGATGCGGGGCGCAATCTCGCGGATCTCCTTCTGAACCGGCAGCAGAACGCCGGACGCGTCGCGTTTGGCGCGGACGAACAGGGTCATCGAATCGGAATAGTGCTGGGAGGCTGGAACATAGACGCAAAGCTGCGGTGCTTCGCCCAAGGATGTGTAGCTGGCCATCCTCGCTACTCCGATGACCTGGCGCTGGAACGGCTCGCCCGGAAGTTGGATGTGCTTGCCGGCTGCTTCTTCGCCGGGCCAATAGTCGCGCGCGATTTTTTCGTTTACGATCGCGACCGGGATCGTTGCGGCGGTATCGGCGCTGGAAAAATCGCGCCCCGCCTTCAGAGCGACGCCCGCGGTAGCAAAATAGTCCGCATCCACCACATTGAGAATGGTCGTGACCGTGTCTGCCTTACTCCTCGCCTGACGGCCTTCAATATTCAGTCCGCTCACCAGGCTTCCCCAAAGCGGAAGATTGGATGCCCACGAAGTCGACTCGACCTCCGGCATCCGCGAAACTCGCTCGCGGACCTCCCTGTAGAAGTCCTTCGTCTGCGCTTCCCCGTATCCGGCCTGTCCTGGATTGGTGAGAAATACGGCCAAGTGCTTCGTCTCGAAGCCGGGTTGGATCGCGTAGGCGTGCTGGATACTACGGAGAAACAGCGCCGCAGCCGTCAGGGCGACGAACGAAAACGCCACCTGTCCGGCGAGCAGGCCGTTGGCGAGCCTCGTTCGGCGGCGGCCCCTGCCGGAAGAGCGGGACTCTTCCTTCAGGGCCTCGGAAACGCCCGCTCGGGTGGCGCGCAGGGCCGGGATAACGCCGAAAATCAACCCCGTCAAAACGGAAATCAGAAAAACGAAGGTGAAAACCGGAAAGCCGGTTTTCAGAGTTACCAGGTTGTTCGCGACGTCGGCGGGACGAAACGACCATAGAAACTGCGCGCCGGCGTATCCGAAAATGAGACCCACGACGCCACCGGCCAGGCCGAGCACGATGCTCTCCGTCAGGAGTTGCCGGAGCAATCGTTCGCGGCTGGCGCCGATTGCGACGCGAACCGCCATTTCCTGCCGCCTGGCGGCGGCGCGCGCCAGCAGAAGATTCGCCACGTTCGAACAGGCGATGAGCAGTACCATCCCGACGACGGCAAGCAGTATGATGCTTCCGAAAACAAAAGGCGAGCGTGATGCGCCACCGCCGAAAATAACTTCGGCCAACGGTCTGACGCCTGCTACGCGCCCGGCGTTCGTGTTCGGATATTCCCGCGCGAGCGCCGAACTGAGCGTAGCGAGATCCGCCGCGGCCCGCTCCAGGTTCACGCCCGGTCTCAGCCGTCCGATTCCCTCGAATTTGTCCTTGCCCCGATCGTGTAAAGCACCGGCCATTTCGTTCGGCAGCATCTGCTCCACCATGGCGGCGGGTATCCATAAATCCGGGCCGAAAATAGCCGTAACTCCCAGGAAATGCGGCGGCGCTACGCCGATCACGGTAATTGCCGTTCCGTTGATTCGCAGCACTTTCCCGATCACGTCCGGAGCACCGCCGAAACGTCCCTGCCAGGCGGGATTGCTCATCACCGCGACCGCGCTTGCTCCGGGCGCGTTATCCTCCTCCGGCGAGAAGAATCGTCCCGCCGCGGGAGCAAGCCCCAAAACCTGGAAGTAATTTCCGGTGACAAATTCGCTGAACATCCGCTGGGCCCCACCGCCGGCCTGGAGCGTCACGACGCGCGGCCCGGTATAGCCGGCCAGCGATTCAAATGTCTGGTTCTTCGCCTGAATATCCTTCAAATTTGGCAGCGAAAGCGGGAGGCTCGCTCCGGATTTGCCCGTTTGCTTCGCCTCTAACTCCGACACTCCGGCGAGCGACGATGGGTCTTTCAGAGGCAGCGGATTCAAGACGAGCGTGTTCACTACGGTAAACACCGTTGTATTGGCGCCGATTCCCAAACCAAGCGTGACAATGACGAACAGCGTGAATAGAGAATTCTGCCGCATGGTTCGTGCCGCGTAGCGCAAGTCGCGCCAGAGATCCGCCAAGACGCTGCCCCCACGTTCCGTTCCGGGCTGAACCGGTTCTGCTTTCGGCATGCGTTGATTCCTCCGAATCCCCTGAAGTATCGGACTCACGTCTCCCAGTTCCAAGAGAGTCTGTTGTTTCGCTTCTTCGCTGGCCAGTCCCGTAGAGCGGAGTTCCCGATAGCGATCTTCCAGATGTTGCGCCAATTCTTCCAGAAGATCGGCCTCCGCGTGGGCGTGGAGCGGCACGCCGGAAAAATGTTCCGCAACGATTGCTCTCCAGTCAATTCCGCCTGGGTCAGCCATGTTCGACTCCGGTAATCCGGCCCACAGCCATCACGAAGTCCCGCCAACTTTTCCGCTGGGAGTCGAGGACCTTTCGTCCTTCGGCTGTCAGCGAATAGTACCGCCGCCGGCGCTCTTCGCCCTTCTCCACCCAGCGCCCCACTACCCAGCCCCGTTCTTCGAGGCGATAAAGCAGTGGGTAGAGCGAAGTGACATGGAACCGTAAAGCTCCCCCGGAGCGAAGGTGGATGAGCTTTGAAATGTCATAGCCGTGCCGCGCCTGGTCTTCGAGTAGGGAGAGAACCAAAAACTCGGCGCTTCCCTTTTTCCATTCCTGATCGGGAGAATGAGGCGGCATATACGGGATTCACATATATTGTGTACGCGAACCTCCGCCTGGAGTTCCTTCTTTCTCCTGTTTTTTTGCGATAATATAAGCCCAGGACATTTACGGAATCTACAAAGAACGCCGTCTGCTCGCGCCATTGTGGGGCGGTCCTGTCATGGAAGGGAGTTCCCGTTGGCCGAAGTCAAGATTCTAGAAGGCGAAACAGTAGAGAGCGCACTACGGCGGTTCAAACGCAAAGTCCTGCAGGAAGACATCATTAAGGACATTAAGCGGCATGCCTATTACGTCAAGCCGGGCGCGAAGAAGCGCATTAAGTCGGCGCTGGCTCGTAAGCGCAACCGCAAGAAGCGCAGCCGTGACGGTGCGCCCGAGTAAATTCCGCCGGAGAGGTTAATCCTGCCCGGAGGACCTATTTCGCGATACGCCCGCGCCGCGCTCGTGGGGGCGCTGCTGCTGTGTTTGGGTTTTGTCGCGGGTATTGTTTCCGCGCCGCATCTGGCAAATCAGTTTTCCAATGAAGCCCGAAGGTCCCGCCTGGCGCCAACTGGGGATGCTCCCCCCCAGGTGCGTCAAGGCGTACTGGATGCGCTCGGCGCGTTCCAGCAAGGTTACACTGCGCGCGACCCCAAGCAAGTGGGTGCGTTCATGCAGCGCCTCTTCCCGGAGAGCGGGGAAACTCTATTATTGGGAACCAACCCGGGGGAATGGGTGCGGGGGCGGGACCGCATCGCGCACTTCATTCAATCGGATTGGAAGCGCTGGGGCGATGTGCGGTTGGTGGTGGACAACGCGGTGGTGTCTTCCACCGGCGATGTTGCGTGGGTAGATACCATCGGGACGGTCAATTTTCCCAGCCCTCGTCCGATCCGCTTCTCCGGAGTGCTGACCCGCAAGGGAGAAACCTGGCTCTTCCGCCAGATCCATTTTCAATGGGATGAATCCGAACCAAGAGCTTCGGATCTTCTGAGATGGAAGAACCTGTCGCAGCTTCTTTCCTGGGCGATCCGCAGTGTCGTCCCCGGCTAGATTCCGGCTAGCGCGCTTTCACGCTTCCATACCGCTCATTGCCGGATCGCTGAATCCAGACCTGCCTGTTTCCACCCGTCCCGCACAGCGCCGTTCAAACGATTCCGCTCCCTGTACCCGGACGCTGAAGTCATACCATTGATGGCTCTTGTTCAAATTCAGAACGACAGAGGTTTTTTTCCCGGGAGGCACGGTTCCGGCGCGCTTACCGGTTCCATAAGCAAGATCCTCGAGGACGAATGCGTATTTTTGGCTTGCGCTGCGGTTCGTGAGATGAACTTCGACATCCCCGGTTAAAGCGCGGCCGGAGGGGGAGCGGCGGGCATATTGGCACCGGACATCCAATTCGGGGTCCTGCGCCGTACCCGCGAATTCGCGAAGAAATCCGTTGGGTCCGGCGGCGCGCACATGGTAGACGCCATCCTCAAAGTCGTCGATGAGCCATGAGCCGGAGAGACGGTCTCCTGGGGCCACAGTGTAATCGCGCACGCGGACGCGGCGGTACTTACGGGGAGTGTAGACGTGGAATGGCGCGCCGGCTGAAGATTTGCCGAATACCTCGTTCCTCGCCTCGAAAGAGATTTCCAGCGCTTTCCGGTCAGGCGACAAGGACCCGTCCGCGTACAACTGGTAGGGAAGCGCCCGCGAGGGCCGAATTCCCTTTTCCTGCCGCGACATCCAGGGAGACCCCTGCGGATTCCGCCGAAATTCGATGATTTCCTGCTCGGTGAACCGGTGAAACCCACCGGGCAATTTTTTGAATTTAGCTTTGTGGATGCCTTCAATCACTGTGTCGCGGGAGGAGAACGGCAGGACGGCGGAAGGCTCTTCCTGTCCGGCCTGAAACGCCGAGGAGAGGTCTCCGCAGACAGTCCTGCGCCAGGCGCTAATATTGGGTTCCTTCAGTTCGCGCCCCGTTTGGTGGGTGAGGACGCGCTCAACGAGCTGGATGACGGAAGTGTGATCGAACACCTGGGAACAGGCGAAGCCGCCGCGGCTCCAGGGCGATGCAACCACCATGGGAACGCGGAATCCGAGTCCGATAGGACCTCCGCGGGCTTCGTGTTCGTTATGCCGCTCCCGGTCCTGATCGAGCGTTACGTATTCGAGCGCCGCGTCCACGCCGGGCGACGTAGCGCCGGTCTCCGGGCGCCCCGGATGCGGCGCTCCGAACGGCGGAACGTGGTCGAAATAGCCGTCGTTTTCGTCATAGGTCAGAATGCAGACCGTCTTTTTCCAAACTTCCGGGTCGTGGGTCAGGATATTGAGCACTTCGGAGACGTACCATGCTCCGAACCATGGCGCGCCGGGGTGGTCGGAAAAATTTTCGGGCGCGACGATCCAGGAAACGGCGGGCAATTGGCCTGACTTGACATCCTCCCGGAACTGATGGAGTATGTCGCCTTTGGGAATTTCCAGCTCGCGTTCCACGTCTCCATCGCGATACCGTAGCGGGGCAAGCTGGCGATAGGAAGGGTCGCCGATATTCGTGGTAAAAGCTTTCGTGTGGAGGTTCCGCTCGCGCTGAGGCAGCTTCTCGAAGTTCTCCGGGGTATACCGGGCGAGATCCTCGGGAAGCCGCTTCCATTGGGCTTCCATCTCCCGCAGTTGGCGGCTCAAATCCCTGTGCTCGGGACTGCCGGGTGCGGCTTCGCTCAGCTTCGTCTTCGTCGCTTCGATCTTCGGAGGCAAAGCCTCGGGAAGCGTCTTCAGATATTCCATGCGGCCGCGGGCGAAGCCGATGTGATACTGCGCAAACCACTCGATGGGATTGTCCGTAAAGTTTGAGAGCCAGGCGTCTCGCTCTCCTTCGAGACCGCTATCGATGCTGACTTCGTTTTGATAAATCCTCCAGGAGATTCCGGCATCTTCGAGACGCTCGGGAAACGTCGTCCAGTGCGCGAGCGCGCCGTAATCGGTGTCGGAATTTCGCACGCGGGCGAAAGCATCGGCGCGTGGCTCGTCGCGCACGGTTCCGCTCCACAAGTAGAGCCGGTTCGGCGTCGTGCCAGTCAAAGAGGAACAGAAGTGCTGGTCGCAAACGGTAAAGGCATCGGCAAGAGCGTAATAGAACGGGAGATCTTCGCGCTCGTAGTGGCCCATGGTGATCGGCATCCCGGCGCATTCCTTGGCTCCAGCCGGCTTGGCATCCAGCCAGCGGTCGTGATCGCCGTGATTCCTGGCGTCTTGCTGATCCCGCCAGGAATGCGGCAGGCCGCCCAGCCAGGTAATTTTTGTGTCCTTGATGTTCAGCCGGAAAGGCGCATAAGTTTCGCCGGCGGCGTTGGTCTGCAGCCAAACGGGATTGCCGTCCGGGAGCGTCACCGCGCGAGGGTCATTAAACCCGCGGACGCCCCGGAGCGTGCCGAAGGAATGATCGAAGGAGCGGTTCTCCTGCATCAGGATGACAATGTGTTCGGCGTCCAGGTAGGTGCTTCCCTTGGCGGGGTCGATGGCGGACGCTCGCTGAACCGAGGACAGCAGCGCCGCCGCGATTCCGGCGCCGCCCGATAGCGCCATGGCCTGCCTGAAGAAGTCGCGTCTCGTACTCATCTTTTGCATTATCCGACAGATGCTCTTTTGGACTGCCGGATGTTCGTCAGAACCGCGACTGGTTTGACGCGCAGAAGGTAAAGCAGGGGAAGACGTTGCGAACTTCGAAGGAAATGTTGACCGAGTCGAAATAGTTGCGCAGGGGCTTCAGAGCCAGGCGGCTATATTGATGAAAGACAATGAAGACGCCGTGCGCGGGCAGCGCGTCGCGCGTTTGCCGGAGAATGTGGCACCGTTCTTCATCGGTCAGAAAAGAAAAGGGAATGCTGGAGATCACGGCGTCCGGTTTGGAAAATCCGTGATCGCGCATGATGGCCGCGGTGTCGCGCGCGTTGCCCAGAACCACCTGCAAGCGCGGATCCTTGATCTTCTTCAGCAAACGGTGAAACTCCGGGTTCGATTCGATAGCCAGAAGCTTCCCGCTCGCGGGTAGACGCCGCAGCAAAGCCTGGGTGGCGACGCCGTCGCCTGGCCCGTATTCCACCACGCTCGTGAGCGGGGCGGGCAACTGCCGCATCACCGAAGTCACCACATATTTAGAACTGTTTGTGACCGCGGCAACGTTGCCGTCCGCAAAAGCGGCCCTCACAAACCGTATTCGTCTTTCAACGCTAAGGGGCATCCCACAGTAGATTGTTTCACGAAAGCGGACCGCCTGAAAAGTCAGCGCGCCGCCTCCAGAGCGGGCGCGGCACCTTCCGCGCGTTGCGGCTCAAGCCCCGCCTTCGATAGCAGCCAGTAGACGGCGAAGCCTACGATTACGCTATAGACCGTGGCCGGCTGAGCATAGGTCTTGAGCGTTTCGGAGACTGGAAGGAAGGGAAGAATTCCCACGATAAACCCGACAGCCCAGGCGCCGTATCCCGCGATGTTGACCCCCTGCCTGGGGCCCGCCCATTTCTTGCCGGACAACAGGTAATCGGCGAGGATGGCGCCGCAGACCGGCCCGAAGGACGCGCCGATGATTTGGAAAAAGGGAATCAGATGCGAAGCAAGGCCGGTGACCGCCATCAGGATGGAAAGCGTCACGCCGCCAAAAATCACCAGGGTCCGGCCGAGGCTCGGCATCATCGTCGAAAAGCTGTTTCCCAGGACGAACGCGCAGAAACAGGAGCCCGGGATGGACGCCACCGCGTACAGGAAGAACATCGTGCTTCCAAGCGGGCCGCCCACCACGCCGAGCAGGGAGTCGAACGTGTACGAGCTGAGGTCCGCGTGTGTTCCATGCGCGCCCGCCATCGAGAGAAGCGTGAGCCCGCCGGTGAACAAAATCGCCAGCCCAATCCCGACCAGGCCGCCGAGACGCACGTCTTTCCTGTTGCGGTTCTCCATGCCAAAATCGGCGCCGGCCGCGCCCGCGGTCGCGAAGAACCCGGTAACAATTTGAATCAGCAGCGTGAACCCGACAAAGGTGTTCGGGTGCGCCGGCTGGTAGTGGTCATAACCCGGGCTTGTTTTGAAAGCCACCACCAGGATCATCAGGAAGGGGATGATATTGGCGAAAATCGCGACGCGGGACACGTAGCGGATTCCCATCGCGGCGATCCAGGCGATGGCGTAACCCCAGAGGATGGCCGTGATCAAATAGGGGGTCGTCCCGGCATCGGAGGAGAGGCCCGCGCCCTTAAGAATGAACTTGGTGGCGAGATCGGTCGACACTCCATACCAACCGACCTGGAGCGCGCCCATTAACAGGCCGGGGATCAAATAGCCGCCCCAGGTTCCGAACGTTGAGCTACCGATGACATAGAGCGGCAGGCCGGTCTTCATCCCGAGCATGGCTGGCGCGTAGTAGAAGAGTCCAAAGCTGACCAGCGCGGCGATGACCAGCGCCAGCAGCGACCAGGAAAGCCCGGCACGGTCCAGAGTTCCGCTGGCAATTGTCTGGTAAAAACCGATCCAGAGAAAGATGCCTGCGTAGGACGGCGCCGTATTCATGTACCACGGCGCGCGAACCCCTTCGGGTCTGGGAACAGCTTTTCGAACGTAGTCGGGAAGCATATCAGTCAAGTCCCATTCTTTTTGAATTCAGTTCACTCGCGGCCGGTACGCGACAGCGCAGTTCGGCAACTTGCACAGCTATGGCGAAGTATCATATCATCACTCTGCATTTTGAGAGA
Organism: Bryobacteraceae bacterium; assembly: GCA_035545735.1. Taxonomy (GTDB): domain Bacteria; phylum Acidobacteriota; class Terriglobia; order Bryobacterales; family Bryobacteraceae; genus JAJYKC01. The sequence continues at coordinate 96,704 of DASZXS010000073.1, forward strand.
ATAATTCTATTTCGTTTTGTTCCGGACACCATCCCGCGCCTCAAACCCCTCCTATGCCAGAGCCAATCACCAAACGCACCTTTCTAAAAGCGGCGGCCGGGATCGGCGGCCTGCTGGCCGCGCGCGGCCCGCTGAACGCTTACCCTTTGGGGCTTCCTCTCGGCTTGCAGCCGTACACGGTCCGCAATGAACTGAAGGCCGATTTCCGGGGAACGCTCAAAAAAGTCGCTGCCATGGGCTACCGTGAGCTAGAGGTCAGCGGACCGGGGTACGACAATTTTTATGGCTTCCAACCGGCGGAATTGCGCCAAATTCTGAACGGTTTCGGGCTTCGGACGCCCAGTTGCCACTACGGCGCCCCGAAAGATGAGGAGGAATGGAAGCGCCACATGGATGGCGCGCATCAACTGGGGCTCCAATACATGCTCTGCGGCACACCTCCGGCGCGCGCGGAATCGCTCGACGGCTGGAAACGGACCGCCGAACTCTTCAACAAACTCGGGAAGCATTGCCGCGAGGCCGGCTTCCACTTCGGCTACCACAATCACAACTTCGAATTCCGGGTTTACGACGGTGTCACCGGATACGATCAACTGCTGCGCTCGTCGGATCCCGATCTGGTCAAAATGGAGATCGACTGTTTCTGGATGACCTTCGCGGGCCACGATCCGGTGGACTACCTGAAGCGGCAGCCCCAGCGATTTGTGATGCTTCATATCAAGGACCTGAAGCCTGGATATCCGCCTACCACGGGACGGTTCGAAGGCAATCCCTTCACCGAAGTCGGCTCAGGCATTATCGACTGGAAACGGATATTCGATGCGGCGCGCCACACGAGCGTGGATCACTACTTTGTTGAGCAGGATCTGTGGGACCGCCCTCCGCTCGAAAGCGCGCGCATGAGCGCGGACTATTTGAAGAAACTCAAGGTATGAAATGGACCTCGAAGGATGAAATTGAGGTGGATGTAGCTTGAAAGCAATTCTGATTACCGAGCCGCCAAGCTTCGAGTTAACCAGCATCTCCGATCCCGAATGCGGCCCCGGACAGGTGATCGTCCGGACGGCGTTTTGCGGCATCTGCGGAACCGATCTCGAAATGCTGCGAGGCACGATGCCCGCGGGTTTCGCCCGCTATCCAGTGGTGCCCGGCCACGAATGGACGGGCGTGGTGGAGGAAATCGGGGCAGACGTTACCAGCCTTCGCATAGGGGACCGCGTATCGGTGGAGGGGTATCTGCCCTGCGGCCAATGCGCCCGCTGCCGCGCGGGAAGTAAGAACCTTTGCGTCCGGCATGAACAAATTGGCATGACACACAACGGAGGGCTGGCGTCTCTGGTGGCCGCCCCGGCGGTCTCCTGCCATCGGGTGGAAAGCCATGTCGGCCTCGATGAAGCGCTGATGGTGGAGCCCGCCTCCACCGTGGTCCGCGGCATCGATCGCATCAATCCTCGCCCCGGTTGTTTGGCGGCCGTGATCGGATGCGGCCCCATCGGTTTGATCGCCGCCAGGGTTCTCGCCATGCTCCAGGCGAGGGAGATTCTCGGCGTCGATCTGGCCCCGACTCAGGAGCCGGTGGCTTCGCGCGCGGGATTTACCCAGTTCACGGTCAGCCAGGACCCGAAAGAGCTGAGGGAACGAAGCGGCTCGGACGGCTGGGATGTGGTGGTGGTCTGCGCACACGGCACAAAGCCGCTGAGCCTGGCTTTTGATATCGTTCGCCGGGGAGGGGGCATGGTGATTATAGGCGGAGGCCCCGCCAGCAACAAATTGGAACTGGCGGCGAATCAATTCGTTTTGAGCGACATTCACATCGAGGGGATTCTCGGATATACCACGCAGTCCTGGACGCGCACTCTCGATCTGGTTTCTTCCGGGAGCCTGCAACTCGCCGATCTCATCACCCATCGCAGACCGCTCGCCGAATTCAAAGCCGCGCTCGAACTGGTGGAGTCGAGAGCGGAGCCGATCGGAAAAGTCGCTATCTCTTTCCAAGATTTGGCTTAGTACGGCACCAGTCCGGCGTGCTATGCTTTTTTCGGGACACGCCGACGAAGGAGAGCCGGAGTTTGGCCGTCGCAAGATATCCCGTTAAATCACTGGCGAAGGCGCTCCGCCTTTTAGATACACTCGGAAAATCCAACAACGGCGCTGGTATTGCTTCGCTCAGCGGCGAGCTTAAATTAGGGAAAAGCACCGTACACCGGATGCTCGCCACACTGCGCGAGTTCGACTTGGCCTGGTTCGATCCGGAAACGTGCAATTACTCCCTGGGCCCGCGTGTTCTGCGGTGGAGTGAGATGCTGGAGCGGCAGAACCTGGCGATCCGGTACGGGCTCCCGATTTTAAGGGGTCTGGTGGAACGTTGCGGCGAATCCGCTACCCTCGCCGTTCTGGAGGGCCGCGACGTAGTGTCTATCGCGCGCTGCGAGTCCAATCACCGTCTTCGCGTGAACGATGTGCTGGGCGGGCGCACGCCGTCCCATTGCACAGCGCTTGGGAAGGTGCTGTTATCGCCGCTCTCCGAAGCTGCATTTCGGGCCCTTTATGATGACTCGGAGCCTTTGAAGGCGGTAACTCCAAACTCAATCACTTCGGCGCAAAAGCTCTGGGAGCATCTCACCAAAGTGCGGCATGACCGCGTCGCCTACGATTTTGAAGAGAACATCATCGGGGGAATCTGCCTCGCGGCGGCGGTGTATAACCACAATGGACGCGCCGTCGCGGCAATGAGCCTTTCGCTCCCCACACAGCGGCTTCGCGGCGATATTCTGATCACGCTGAAGGAACACCTTCTGGAAGCAGCGGCGCGGCTCTCCGCCGAACTCGGGCATGCCCCGGAAGGGCGGGCAGACGTCGCAACGGCCTAGGCTAGGACCGGGCGTTCGCCTGCAGCCGTTTGCGCATGCCGGCCAGGCTGCCGCGGGCGCCGCCGCCGAGATATTGCATGTCGCTGCCGATTGTGAGCAACTGCGCCCCTTGTTTGATATAGCTCATGGTTTGCTCTTCGGTCCACGTCGGCAGGCCGAATGGAACAGACCGTTCGCGAGCTTTCTTCATCAGGCCATCCACCGCCGCGACAACCTCGGGATGCTCCAGGCGGTTCGCATGTCCCATGAAACTCGCCAGATCGGACGGGCCGATGTAGATTCCGTCCACGCTCTCCACGCTGAGGATTTCATCCAAGTTCGCGGCGGCTTCCGGGGTCTCGATCTGCACAAACAATGCGATGTCCGTTTTCGCGCCCTCGACATATTTGTCCACATCCTGAAAATATCGGCTGGCGCGGGTGGGAGCAAAACCGCGCGCGCCTTCCGGAGGATACCGGCAGGCTTGGACGGCACGGACGGCATCGGCGCGAGTGTTAACCATGGGCACCACCACGCCCTGAGCGCCCAAATCCAGAGCGGTCTGAAAATGTTCAAGTGTATTGCTGGACAGGCGTACGACGGGGACGCTGACGCTTCCCCGCATACACACCAGGATGGTCCGCAGGGTTTCCCGGCTGATGGGGGTATGTTCGGTATCCACCAGCAGCCAGTCGAAGCCGACGTCCGCCATCAGCTCCACCGAGTAAGGGTCTGCCAGCGTAATCCAGCTTCCCATGGCCGGGAGCCCGCTTTGCAGAAGCGTTTTCAATCTGTTCGCCATAATGTGTTGTTTGTCGGCCCGAGAAAAACCAGACGCCTTTTAAACGGTACGGGTTTTCGAAAGCGGTTGTCAAAGAATCCTGTTCTGAAGGTGGAACGCGCAGCGCCCTGCCTAGAACATGATTTCCTCGCGGGTGGAAAGGCGGGCCGCGAGATCCGGCAGGAAGTTCGCCGTCGGCTTGCCGGGGTCGTGAATAGCGGCTTGGACTACCCGGGTGAAGTCTTGCCCGATGGCTTCGGCTAGCTCGCGCTCCACCACTGCATCGTTGTAGCTCAGCTGACCGCTGAGGCGCTCACCGGCGTCAAAAAGTTGGAGGACGATTTCGGATTGGCCTTCCTGCTGCGGTACGACCATCCACGGGCGCAGTATCGTATCGCCGAATTCCACCGCGCAGTTCCTTTCGCCCAGGAACAGCGCGCCGAGCTCGCCCGACCGGTCAGTCAGGAAGTTGAAGAACGCCTGAAAGACGGGAGTGCGGTTCGCCGAGCGGCGCAGCCTCATTTGGGAAACCATTAAAGAGAACGGCAGTTCACGATGCGCTAATGCCCCTAATACCGCGTCGCGGGTGTGTTGCAGGTGCTGGCGAAACGGCGTGCCGGAAGGCAGATGATAACGAACCGGCAGAAGGTTCACCAGATATCCAACGACGTTCTCCCACCGCGGATTCAGCCGGCCGGAGACAGAGGTCCCGATGAGAATGTCCTCCTGCCCGGTGTAGCGATGAAGCACAGTTCGATAGCAGGCCAGCAGGAAAGAATACGAGGTCACGCCGCATTCCCGGGCGGCCTTCTGAACTTCGGCAAGCAGTCCCGGCTCGAACTCCAGCGGGACGCCGTCGCCGTGCGGAAGCAAAACTTCCGGCCGCTTGAGCGCGCTCGGCAACTGCAAAACCGGCAGCTCCCCCTGTAGGATTGTTGTCCAGTATTTCCAAAGTTCACCGCTTTTCGGCCCCGCCAGCAGGGCGGCTTCCGCTTCTACGAATTCGCGGTACCCCACCGTTACCGGAGGGAGCACGGCTTCCGCGTTCCTGAGCTCGGCCGCGTAGAAAACCTTCAGGTCTTCGAGGCAAAGCTCCAGAGACCGGGCATCGATCATCAGATGGTGAACGGTGAAGAGAATTATGTCGCCGTTCTCGCGCCGGAACAGGCTCACGCGGAACAACGGCCGGCTTAGGTCGAAGATGCGCCGGAAGTCCTGAAGGACTCGTTCGCTCAACTCCGCGTCACTCCACTCCCGGGCGTTCACTACAGACAACTCAGCGGGGCCTGGAGGCAGAACCCTCTGGAGGGGGTGCTCCTCGCCCTTTTCGACAAGCACGGTCCGGAGCGCCGGATGGCGCCGCACCAGCTTCGCCAGCGCGCGCTCAAAGGCACCCCGATTCACGGGGGGCGTTGCGCTGGCCGTGAAACCAACGTTGAAGGCATGGGAATCCGGCATGCATTTATAGCCGAACCACTGAGCCTTCTGGCCGTGAGAGAGCGGGTAATCCGGAGGCGTGGTTTCAATCTCGGTTGCGCGCAGGTCGCCCGGCTGCCGCTCCTCGATCAGTTCCGCCGTGAGTCCAGCCAAACTTTCTATGCTGGAGCCGTCCAGGAAGCGAACCGCCGGAATCGCAACTCCGAGCGACGCCATGAGGCGGTTCCTTATCTCCATCGCCATCAGAGAATCCAGACCGAACTCGGTGACGGGCCGCGTTGGGTCGATCGCCGTGGCATCGGTCCTCAGCACGGAGGCGACTGCTTCGGAGAGATAGGTCAGGACCGTTTTCCGCCGTTCTTCGGGCGGGGTGTTCCAGACAAGTTCCGTTTTTAAGCGAGAGGCCGGAGCGCCCCCGGACGGGCGGAGAGCGCTCGAACCAACCGGTTGCCGCGCCGTTCCGGAGCCGATTGCCGCTCCTGAACGCGCGACGATGACGGCTTGCGGCGCTTTTCCACGGGGGCGGACGGCGGTCCCTTGCTCGAATCCCAATTCCCGCAGCAATTTCAACCAGGCGGCGGGAGCGATCAGAGGGTGCGAGGGCCGCAGATCGTAGTCGGAAAACCTCCACCAGCCTTCCATCAGGCCAAAGCTTAAGTCCATCCACCGCTCTCTGCCGGTGCCTTCGACGAGAATGAGAACGCCGCCCGGGGCGAGCAGCCCGCGGGCATGCTCCACGCTCCGGCGCAGGTCCGCGGCGGCATGCAGCACGTTCGCCGCAATCACCATGTCGTACTCGCCTTGGGCGAAACCCTGATCTTGCGGATCCTTCTCGATATCGAGCTGCTGGTACCGAAGGAACGGGTATTGCTGGAATTTGCGCGCGGCGTGCCCTTCAAAGAAAGGCGAAATATCGGTGTAGACGTATTCCGAGCGATCCGCCGGCAATAACGGAGCGACCGACATCGTAGTGGCGCCCGTTCCAGCCCCAATTTCGAGCACCCGGATCGTCCCGGTGCGCCGGGCGATCTCCGCGGCCGCGATTTCCGACGTGAGCTGGTTGAATACGCGCGCGATCGGCGAATCCGTATAGAGCTTTTCCGCGGCGGCGGTGGACCCTTCCGGAAACAACAGATCGAGCGGATTCATCCTGCCTTGCAGAACGGCTCCCAATGATTCCGTGCAGCGGGAGATGATTCCAAGCTCAATATGAAACGCGGGGTAGCGCTCCAGGAGGTCGCGGAGAGCGGCCTGTGGATCGGCGGCGGCTGGAGTCCGAAGCACCGCCCACCGATCGCCGCGGTTGACCAGCACGCCGTCGTCCGCCAGAATCTCGAGAATGCGGGCGAAAAGCTTCCGCTGTTTTGGAATCACGCCACAACGCTGTTCCAGTTCGCCGCCGCGGATGGCGGCGCCGGGTTGAAAATCGAAGCCGGCGGAGCGCAGCGCGGCCGCGGCATAATCCGCGCACACCCGGTCGAGCTCGATCAGAAGCGCATCGTAGAGCTCCAGCCCGTGCTCCGCGCTCAATTCCTCGGCTCTCTGCCCGATCGAGGACCGGCTTCCCGGAGATGCCTTTAGCCAGTAGCGCTGGCGTTGAAAGGGATACGTCGCCAGCGGAACGCGCCGGCAACCAAATGGCGCATGGAAGCCTTTCCAATCCACGTCCGCACCGCGCAGATAGAGACGCCCCAGGCTTTCGAGCATCTGCATCACTTCGCCCGATCCGCGGCGCAGCGACGGGACCCAGAGCGGCCCTTCCGCTTTGCCGCACTCCTGCCCCAACGACAAAAGCGTGGTTCCGGGACCAATCTCCAGGAAGGCTTCCCCGCTCCCTTTTCGCAGGGCTTCCACCGCGGCCGCGAAACGAACCGGCTCCCGCACCTGACGGCTCCAATAGGCCGGGTCGCTCATTTCCGAAGGCCCAACGGCCATCGCGGTCGTGCTGGATATCAACGGAATTCGAGGAGAGGAATAACGAATTTCCGACGCGCACTCCTCGAACGCGCGCTCAATTTCCCGCATTTGCGGCGAGTGAAACGCGTGCGATACCCGCAGACGCCGGGAGGCGACGTTCTGTTGTTGCAGCCTGGTTTCGGCGATCCCCACTTCCAGCGCGAAACCGGAGATCACCGTATTTTGTGGCGAATTGACCGCGGCGATCGAAACGCGGCTTTCGAGCCCCTCCAGGGCGGCGCGCGTCTGTTCCTCACCAGCGAACACGGCGCTCATCGCGCCTTCTCCCGTGACGCTCTGCATCAGGTGGGCCCGTGCGGAGACCAACTTCAATCCGTCGGCGAGACAAAACACGCCGGCCACGCAGGCGGCGGCATATTCGCCCACGCTATGGCCCACAACCGCCGCAGGCTCAATCCCCCAACTCTTCCACAGCGCCGCGAGCGCGTATTCGGTCGCGAACAGCGCGGGCTGGGTATAGAGCGTTTGGGACAGCAGCGCGCTCGAACCATCCCACAGGACATCCAGGAGAGGCGCGTCCAGAGTATCCGCGAGCAGGGCCGCGCACTCGTCCATCGCCGCGCGAAATACGGGCTCGGTTCCATAAAGCTCCCGGCCCATCCCGGCGTACTGCGCACCCTGCCCGGAAAAAAGAAAGACGATCCGGGGAGCATGTTTTCCCGTTCCGCTCTCGCACCTGGCGGAAAGCAGCGCCTCCCGCATTTCCGATGGAGTCGAGCCCAGGCAGAACGCCCGCTCGCGCCACTTGGTCCGCCCGGTGTTCGCGGTGTAGCAATAGTCCGCGAGGGAGACGTCTGCCCGAACCAGGTCCTGGGCGTAGCGTTCGCGCATCTGCTGAAGCGCCTGCTCGTCGCGGGCGGCCAGGGTCAGGATATGAACCGGCGGACCGGATACGGTATTGCTCTGCTCTCTCTCCGGCGCTTCTTCGACGATTACGTGGGCATTCGTGCCGCTGAATCCGAAAGAGCTCACTCCGGCAATACGCCGGTTTTTGCCTCGCCGCCACGCCCGTTCTTCCAGCGGGATCTCCACCGGCGTGGAACCCCATTCAATGTGCGGATTGAGCGTCTTGAAATGTAGATGCTTCGGAATTCGTTCGTTTTGGAGCGACAGGATCACCTTGGCGAGTCCCGCCATTCCGGCGGCGGCTTCGAGATGACCGAGATTCGTTTTGACAGACCCGATCACCAGCGGATTGTCCGCCGTCCGCCCTGTTCCCAGGGCGCGAACCAAGGCGTGCGCCTCAATTGGATCGCCCAGCGATGTTCCCGTTCCGTGTGCCTCCACATACCCGATCTCGCGCGGTTCCACGCCGGCGTTAGCCAGCGCCTGGCGCAGGAGCGCTTCCTGCGCCACGCCATTTGGAACCGTCAGCCCGCCGGAACGCCCGTCCTGATTGACAGCCGAGCCTCGAATCAGCGCCAGTATGTTGTCTCCCGAAGACAGAGCATCGGAAAGACGCTTCAGCAGGACCACGGCGCAGCCTTCACCGCGCACGTAGCCGTCCGCGGCGGCGTCGAAGGCCTTGCATTTGCCGTCAACCGACATCATTCGGGCCTTCGACAAATTGATATTGATTTCCGGCGAAAGGATCAAGTTTACGCCGCCCACCAGCGCCATCCCGCATTCGTTCCCGCGCAAGCTTTGACAGGCGAGATGCAGCGCCACCAAGGACCCGGAACACGCCGTGTCGATCACCATACTGGGTCCGGTGAGGCCCAGAGCGTAGGAAAGCCGTCCGGCCGCGACGCTCAGGATATTTCCCGTGCTTGCGTAGGCGTCGATCTCTTCCGGCTGAGAGAAAACCTGCCGCCCGTAATCGCTATTGCTGAGCGCAAGGAATACGCCCGCCGACGTTCCCGCCAGAGCACCCGGGTTGCAGCCGGAATTTTCGATCGCTTCCCAAGCTACTTCCAGCAGCAGGCGCTGTTGAGGATCGAGCGTGGCCGCTTCGCGTGCCGAGATGCCGAAAAAGGGAGCATCGAAGAGAGCGGGGTCTTCAAGGAATGCGCCATGCCGCGTATACATTTTGCCGGGGGCGTCCGGGTCAGCCGAGTAGCATTCCTCCAGATTCCACCGCGAGGATGGAATCCCGGTTACCGTGTCGACGCCGCCGGAAAGAATCTGCCAAAGCGAGTTCGCATCGGAGGCGCCGCCCGGGAAGCGCAGCCCCATGCCGACGATGGCGACCGGCTCACTCCGGCCCTTTTCGAGCTCGTTGACGCGGCTCCGCAGAGTCCGAAGCTCGTAGAGCGCCCGCTTCACCGGGGACAGTTTTTCTAAATCGGGACGGAGAGGCATGCGCAGTTACCTTAAATCCAGCTCCGCCTGCAGCAGCCTGAGCGCTTCGTCTTCCGGCATACTCTCCAACTCCACCAGAAAAGCATCCTCCAAAGATAGGGCCTGCGGGGCTCCGCCGCTTTCGCCAGGGCCGCTTCCAAGCAGCCCGTCGAGATGCGCCGCAAGCGACCGGATGGAGGGAAAATCAAACAAAAGCGTCGCCTGAAGCCCGGTATTCAGCCTTTCGGCCAGGCGGTCGCGAAATTGCACGGCAAGTAACGAGTCGAAGCCGAGGTCAAAAAAAGACTCACCGTCGTCCAGAGCGTCGCCGGGGCCGAGTCCGAGCACGCGGCGAACCTCCTCCCGTAGCAGACCGGTTAAATTTCCCGTGTGCGGCAACGCGCTCACGGCAGGCTCGGGGGCGTCGCCAAGGACCTCCGGCGAGTCCGGCTTAGCGGCATAGAGCGTTTCCCAGTCCACGCTACAGCCTGCGGTGTAAGCCTGCCCGAGCGATGACAGCAAGGAGAAACGATCGTCCCGGCGGCGGCGAAGGGAGGACAACAGCACGGCCGGTTTGCCCGAATGCCGGGCGCATTCTCCAATGGACGCCAGGAGGACAGGATGCGGTGAAACTTCGAGAAAAGTGCTGAAACCGTCATGGAGGCTTGCCCTGACCGCGTCGTCGAAACGCACGCTGCTGCGCAGGTTCGTGCCCCAATATTCGGCATCCAGTTTCTCATCGCCAATTTTCCGCCCGAAAACGGTGGAAAAAAACGGAATTCGATGCGCGCCTGGCTCGAGATCCCCCAGGCGGCCGGTCAGTCTCCGCGAGATCCCGTTCATTGCCGCGGTATGAAAGGCGTGATCCATCGGCATAGACATGCTGGCGATGCCACGCTTCCGCCATGCCGCGGCGAGCGACTTGATGGCCCCTGGTTCACCGGAAATGACGGTCGATTCCGGACTGTTCACTGCCGCCACGGCGACCAGGTCTCCGCGCGCCGCGAGATCGCCAGCCAGCGCCGCCGCGTGGGCGTGAACCATCGCCATTCCGCCGGCGCCGGTAGTATCCCGAAGAAGTTGTCCGGAATAAAGGACCACCTTGAGAGCGTCTTCCAGGGAGAGAGCGCCGGCGAGATGTGCCGCCGCCACCTCCCCGGAGCTATGTCCGATGACCGCCGCCGGCCGCAGACCCCAGGATTCCCATAGCCGGCCGAGTGCAATTTCGACGGCGAATGTCGCGGGCTGCGCGTATTCGGCGCGGTCGATCGTCGGACCGGAATCCTCCTGGAGCAGGTCCACCAGCGACCAACCCCCATGGCGCCGGATCCGTTCCTCGCACTCCAGAATGGCCGACCGGAAGACAGGTTCAGTCCGGAGAAGAGATGCCCCCATACCGGCCCATTGCGCGCCTTGCCCTGAACACACAAAAACGACCTGCTCCGCCCGTTCCATCGCCGTCCCCCGCGCGGTCCCAGGCTCGTGAGGGCCTCCGCCGAGGCCGGCGAGCCGCTGTGCGATTTCGTCCGCCGACCTCCCGACCACGGCCACTCGTTCCCGGTCCGCAGGATCGGCCAACGCATAGGCGCGACAAAGTGAGTGAAAAGGCTCCGTTGGTTCGGCGGATCTCACGGTGAAGAAATGGCGATACCGCTCAGCCAGCCCGGCGAGAGCTTCGGGAGTGGCGGCGGAGAGCGGCAATAGGTGGAGCGGTTGAGACACGAACCCAGATCGTGGGTAAGCACGTTTCATGCCGCCTCGATCCGCTGAGACTCTCGTCACAATTAAGCGGAATGGACCGATACCTGCCATAGGGAGAGAGAATGATCCTGTCCGGATTCGGCCATCGGGCTGGTTTGCAGGCGAGGCGTTTCAATTTGTCTTCTCTTATTTGCAGTCATTTACGGATGGGTAGAATAGATCGTAAGCGATACGGCATAAGCGCCGGAGGGGTGCAAGTTGGTTCCATCGCCCCTTTGGGATCACGAATATCCCATTTCAAAGCGGCCCGGGCGGCGTACCGCTTCGTCCCTTATGTGGCAAATTATTTCCTCTCTCGCAGGGTCATTTAACAGTGGTAAGCGCGACTCGGATGAACACAATCGAACTACTGCAGCACCTGCGGAACCTGGACGTTCACCTGACCGTTCAGGATGGCAAGCTTGGATGTAATGCTCCCAAGGGCGTGCTCACGCCGGACCTCACGGCCGAACTAAAAGCAAGAAAAATCGAGCTGATTGAGTTTCTTAGCCGAACTGCGGAAAGCGCCTTTTCGCGCCCCGTTCCTGTAACCCGCCAGAGCGAATTCACGCCGTCCCCGGGCCAGCAGCGGCTTTGGTTTCTGGATCAACTGGACGCAGGCAATGCGGCGTATAACATCGCCGGCGGATTGCGCTTTCAGGGAGCCTTAGACCCCTGGGTTCTGGAGCGCGCGCTCCGCGAGATTGTCTCCCGGCATGAAGCGCTGCGAACCAGCATCGTCAATGTTGACGGCTCGGCCAGGGCCGTGGTTCGGGCCGTGGCTGACTGGGCGCTGGAGCATTGCTCTTTGCGGGAGCGGCCGGAGGGTGAGAGGCTTGAGGCCGTGCGCGCTCTGGCGGCCGAGCATGCCGCCGAACGTTTCGACCTTCGATCTGCGCCGCTGATCCGCGGCAAGCTGATTGAGCTGGATACCGAAGATCACGTTCTCCTGATTTCCATACATCACGTCGCTGCCGACGGGTGGTCGCTCTCCGTCCTGGGCGACGAACTGGTGCAGCTTTACCGGGCGTTCCTGGAGGGGCGGCCTTCCCCGCTTGAGGAATTACCATTCCAGTACGGAGATTACGCACAATGGCAGCGGCAGAATCTCGAAGGCGGCGTGATGCAGTCGGAGGTTCCTTATTGGAAGAAGAAACTCTCCGGAACGCTGCCGGTGATCGAGCTCCCGGGGGACCGTGCCGCGGCGGCGGCCAAGGCCTCGTTGGGGGCCAGCATCCGGCAAACGCTCCCCGCCGGCCTTGCGGATGACATCCGCCGGCTTAGTCTCACCGCGAATGTAACGCCGTTTACAACGCTCCTGGCGGCCTTCAAGCTCCTGCTTTCCCGCTATACGCGCCAGACCGATATCATTGTCGGTTCCGCCACCGCGGGGCGCAACCGGCCGGAGTTCGAAAAGCTGATCGGCTTGTTCATCAGCAACCTGGTACTGCGAACCGACCTGTCGGGCGATCCGCCCGCCCACGAGCTGCTCGCCCGCGTGCAGGAAACGCTTCTGGGCGCATCCGCCCATGAGAACGTGCCGCTCGATTTTCTGGCCGAGACGCTGCAGCCGAACCGCGACCTGGCCCGTCCGCCGTTGTTCCAGGTCATGTTTGTAATGCAGAACACGCCGCATGCGAAGCTGGAGCTTCCCGGGTTAACCATCCGCTCCTTCGAAGTGGGGACCGGCGCGGCCCGGTTTGACCTCGCGGTCGACGTGATCGAGAAGGACAGCACGTTCGACCTGCGCTGGGAGTACAATGCCGGACTGTTCCAGGCGTCCACGATGGAACGGATGCAAGGCCATTTTCAGCGCCTGCTCGAAGGTATTACCGCCCATCCCGGCCTCCCCATCTCCCAAATGAAGATGCTGGCGGAACAGGAGGAGCGGCAGTTTGAGCAGATGGCCGCGGGGCCGCGGATGGAAGAGCCCGGCGTCTGTCTCCACGAGTTGTTTGAGCAGCAGGCGGCGAAGACGCCCGGCTCAATCGCCGTTCAATGCGGCGACGAGCAGATCACGTATTCCGCCCTCGATGCGCGGGCGAACCGTCTGGCTGGCCGCCTCCGCGCCCTGGGCGTAAAGCGGGATTCGCTGGTGGCCCTGTGCCTGGAACCCTGCATCGGGATGGTGGTCGCGCTGCTGAGCGTACTCAAGGCCGGCGGCGCCTACGTTCCGCTGGACCCCGATTACCCTCAATCACGCGTCGCCTTCATGCTGGAGGATTCGCAAGCTCCCGTTCTGATCACTCAGGAGCATCTGCTCCCGGATGTTTCGATGGCCGGCCTGCAGGTGATCCGGCTGGGAAGGGATGAGGAAGCGCCGCTGCCGGCAAGCAGCCCGGGGTGGACAAAAGCGGATGCCGATAGCCTGGCGTATGTGATCTATACCTCCGGTTCGACCGGCAATCCCAAAGGCGTCGAGATCACCCATCGCTCCCTGGTGAATCTGTTGCTTTCGATGCAAAGGGAGCCCGGAATGTCCGCGGATGACCGTCTGCTCGCCATTACAACGCTTTCTTTCGACATCGCGGGGCTCGAGATCTATCTCCCGCTGATTTCCGGCGCGCGGCTGGTGCTTGCTCCCCGCATAGTGCGGGCGGATGGCGCGGCGCTCGGCGGGCTGCTGTCCGGTTGCGGCGCAACGGTGATGCAAGCGACGCCCGCGACCTGGCGCCTATTGCTCGAGTCCGGCTGGAAAGGCACTCCGGGGCTGAAGATTCTGTGCGGTGGGGAAGCTCTCCCGCGAGAGCTTGCGGCGCGGCTGATAGACACAGGCTCCGAGGTGTGGAACCTCTATGGGCCGACCGAGACGACGATTTGGTCCACGATTCACCGGGTCGCGCCCGGCGCCGGGACGGTACCGATTGGGAAGCCGATTGCGAATACGCAGGCTTACGTCCTTGACGCCGCCGGGCAGTTGGCACCGCAGAACGTGCCGGGCGAGCTTTTTATCGGCGGAGCCGGCGTCGCGCGCGGCTATCTTCGCCGGCCTGAATTGACGCGGGAGAAATTCGTGGAGAATCCCTTCCGGGCCGGGCAGCGGCTCTATCGCACCGGCGACTTGGTTCGCTGGCATCCGGACGGAGGATTGGAATACATGGCGCGGTTGGATCATCAGGTGAAGCTGCGCGGCTTTCGGATCGAACTGGGTGAGATTGAAGCGGCCTTGCGCGAACAACCGGGTGTAAGGGAAGCCGCCGTGTCCGTACGCGAAGATACACCGGGCGATCAAAGGCTGGTGGCTTACCTTGTCATGCGCGAACGGGGAGCGGTGGATACGGCGCCGCTCCGCGAAGCGTTACTCGGGCGCCTGCCCGATTACATGGTTCCAGGCCGCTTTGTGTTTCTGGACGCGCTCCCGTTGACTCCAAACCGTAAGCTCGATCGCAGCGCGCTCCCGGCGCCGTCTAACGAGACGGATGCGCCGGCTCACTACGTCGCTCCGCGCACGGAGAGCGAACGGGAAGTGGCGGCGATTTGGGCGGATCTTCTGAAAAGGGAGAAAATCGGGGTACACGACAACTTCTTCGATCTGGGAGGACATTCACTACTCGCGGTTCAATTGCAGAGCCGGCTGGCGCGGAAGTTTCAGCGCGAAATTTCGATCGTGGACCTGTTCCAGCGCCCAACTGTCTCGGCCATCGCCGCCTTTTTGAATTCTCAAGGGGAGACGGCCGCTCAGGCTTGACCGGATCTTGTCGCAAGCAATCGCAATCATCGGCCTTTCCTGCCGTTTTCCCGACGCTCCGGACGCGGAAACGTTCTGGCGCAATCTGGAACAGGGCCGGGAGTCTTTGGCCACCTACTCCGATGAGGAGATTCTCGCCACCGGTGTCCCTCCGGCTCTTCTAAATCATCCTAACTACGTGAAGCGGGGCACCGCGCTGGAGGATGCCGAGTGGTTTGACGCATCGTTTTTCGGCTATAGCGCGCGCGAGGCGGAGGTTCTGGATCCGCAGCATCGCGTGTTTCTCGAATGCGCCTGGGAAGCGCTGGAGGACGCGGGGTACGGAGGCGAAGCGCGGCCGCGGCGGACGGGAGTCTACGCCGGATGCACCATGGCCTCCTATCTGTTCCACAATCTGCTGGCGAACCGGGCGGTTCTCGACACCGTTTCGGCCTATCCGGCCATCCTGGCGACCGATAAGGACTTTCTGGCGACGCGGACCTCGTACAAGCTGAATCTCAAAGGCCCCAGTCTCACCATTCAGACGGCGTGCTCGACGTCCCTGGTGGCCGTTCAGACCGCCTGCCAGGGGCTGCTCGGCGGACAGTGCGATATGGCTCTGGCCGGAGGCGTCTCGATCATCTTTCCGCAAAAGTCCGGCTATCTGTATTCGGAAGGCATGATCTTCTCGCCTGACGGGCATTGCCGCCCATTCGACGCGAACGCCAAGGGCATCCGGTGCGGCGCGGGAGCGGGTGTCGTGGCACTGAAGCGTCTGGAGGATGCACTCCGGGACGGAGATTCCATTCGCGCCGTGATCCTGGGGGCGGCAATCAACAACGATGGCGCGGCCAAAATGGGATATACAGCTCCGAGCGTAGAGGGGCAGGCCGAAGTGATCGCCGCAGCCATCGAGATGGCGGGTGTCGACCCGGCGACGATCCACTATGTGGAAGCGCATGGGACCGGCACCGAAGTGGGCGACCCCATCGAAGTCGCCGCTCTTGAACAAGCCTTCCGGAAGAAGACGGATGGGCGGCAGTTCTGCGCTCTCGGGTCGGTGAAGTCCAACATCGGGCATCTCGACGCGGCAGCCGGCGTCGCCGGGTTGATTAAGACGGTGCTCGTTCTGCAGAACCGGAAGATCCCGCCGACGATCCACTTCAGCCGGCCCAACCCGAGAATCGACTTCGAAAAGAGCCCGTTCTTCGTCAATGCTGCGCTGGCCGCGTGGCCGGCGGAGGAGGGTCCGCGCCGCGCCGGGATCAGTTCGTTCGGTATCGGCGGGACGAATGCGCACGCGGTTTTGGAAGAGGCTCCGGCGCCGAACGCCTCCGAGGTTCTCTGGCCGGGGCAGTTGCTGGTTCTTTCGGCACGAACGGGGAGCGCGCTCGACGCAATGCGCGAACGCCTGGCCCGGCATCTGGAAGCACACCCGGAGACGTCGCTGGCGGATGCCTGCTTTACGCTGCAACAGGGCCGCTTGCGCATGAGACATCGCCTGGCGATTCCTTGCTTTAGCCGGGAAGAAGCGATTCGCGCGTTGCGGGGCGGTGTGGGGAGCAAGCCTGCGCCCGTCGTGGAGGAATCGGCGGTGCGTCCGGTGGTTTTTCTGTTCAGCGGACAGGGAAGCCAGTATGCCGGAATGGCGCGGCGACTATACGAGTTTCAGCCGGAATTTCGCCGGCAAATCGACACTTGCGCGGAGATGCTGCAAGGCGAGCTCGGGTGCGACCTGCGTTCGCTGCTTTATGCCGAACCCGGCGCAGGCGAGGCGATTAACGAAACTCGCTTCGCGCAGCCGGCTCTCTTTGCGACAGAGTACGCGCTGGCGCGCATGTGGATGTCCTGGGGTGTCGAGCCGGAAGCGATGGCCGGACATTCCATCGGTGAGTATGTCGCGGGATGTCTCGCGGGCGTGTTTTCGCTCGAAGACGCGCTGAAAGTGGTGGCGGCACGGGGGCGGCTGATGCAGCAGATGCCGGCCGGTTCGATGCTAGCCGTATCGCTGCCGCGCGAACAGGCAGTCGCGGCCGCGAATGGTCAGGCCTCGCTGGCGGCGGTAAACTCGCCGACGCTTTGCACCCTTTCCGGATCGGCGGCGGAGATTGCAACGGTCAAAGCCAAACTGGAGGCGAGCGGAGTCGCTTGCCGGCTGCTGCATACGTCCCACGCGTTTCATTCGCCGATGATGGACGGCGCGCTCGATGCTTTCCTCGAATGTCTGAACGGCATCAAGCTCTCGGCTCCAACCCGTCCTTTCGTTTCGAATCTAACCGGGACCTGGATCCGGCCGGAAGAAGCGGTGGACCCGCAATACTGGGTGGGGCATTTGCGCGGAACGGTCAGATTTGCCGACGGAATTCGCGAGATCGCCAAATCTTCAAAGCATGTCTTTCTGGAGACCGGCCCGGGGCAGGCCCTGGCGACTTTTACGCGCGACTGCCTGCACGAAAAGGGGGACCTGATTCTTCATAGCCTCCCGGGCGCCCGTAATGCGGACGCGGAAATATCCACACTCCTTCAAGCCGCCGGCAGCCTTTGGACCGCCGGGGTCCCCTTTCATTGGGACTCTTTTCATGAGGGCGAAAAGCTAAATCGCGCGCCGCTGCCGACTTACTTTTTCGAGCGCCAGCGATATTGCGTCGAGCCGGAGGACCGCCAGGCCGCCGCACCAGCGCCCGCTCCCGCGGCGCTGGCGAGGAAGGAGCTTAGCGACTGGTTCTACGCCCCTTCGTGGACGCGTACCGTGGAGCCCGCCTCTGAAGACGCGATCGGCGCGGGCCCGTGGTTGATCCTGGCGGATGGCGAACTGAGCGGAATCGCCGGGGAACTGCTGGCGGCCGGCGGCGTTCGCTTCGCGACCGCGTCATCCGGCGGCGGCTTTGCCTCTTCCGGTGACGGCTCATTTACTATCAACCCGGATCGGCCGGAAGACTATGTCCAGCTAATTCAGGCCTTGCGAGCGGAAGGGCTGATGCCGCGCTCCGTGCTTTTTCTCAGCGGTTTGAAGAATCCGCGGAATGGACGCGCGGCGTTTGACAACCTGCTGTTGCTCGCCCAGGCATTCGGCGAAGCGCCGTTGCCCGCGTCGCTCGACTGGATCATTGTCGGGTCCGGCATCTTCTCCGTGAGCGGAAATGAAACGCTCGATCCGGATCAGGCGCTCCTCCTGGGCCCGGCCGGAGTGATTTCCCGAGAGTATGCGAACGTTACTTGCCGCGTGGTTGACGCCGGCGAAATTCCCGTAGCAGTCTCCGGGCGGCGCAAAGTGGTAGAGAAGCTTTTGAGGGAGCCGGGGAAGCCCCGAGCGTGGCGTCCGGTTGCCTACCGCGGCGGCTACCGGTGGCAGCGGACCTTTGAACCGATCCGCCTTGCCGAAAATCCAGCTCGTGAAGAAAGGAAAATTCGGGACAAAGGCGTCTATGTCATTTCCGGCGGCTACGGGGGCATTGGACTTACACTGGCAACGCATCTCGCCAAGCATGCGCGCGCGCGGCTGGGGCTGCTGTCCCGTACCACTCTGCCGGCGCGCGAAGAGTGGCCGGACTGGGTGAATTCCCATCCCGGCAGCGATGCGGTAGCCCGGGCCATCCGCGCCGTAGAATCCTTGGAAGAAATCGGCGCGGAGGTGCTGCCCGTGGCCGTCGATGTGAGTGACGCGACGGCGGTGGGGCGCGCCCTCGGGACGATTCGCGAGCGTTTTGGGGCCATCCATGGCGTCATTCACTCTGCCGGGATTCTGGACAGCGGGTTGGTGCAACTGAGAACCCCGGAAGCCGCGGGCAAAGTTCTCGCGCCGAAGGTACAAGGCACCGAAGCGCTCTATTCGGAGGTGAAAGACGATCCCCTCGACTTCTTCGTGGTCTGCTCCTCGGTGGACGCGGTTTGTCCGGCCGCCGGTTCGGTGGACTATTCCGCCGCGAATGCATTCCAGGACGCGTTTGCCACCGCGAAGGCCGCACAGGGATTCCCGGCAATTTCAATCAACTGGGACGCGTGGCAGGGCACTGGCATGGCGATCAACACGAAAGTACCGCGTGGATTTGCCAAACTGCGACAGGCATATCTCGAAGACGCGATCCGGCCCGAGGAAGGCGCGGAAGCGTTCCGGCGCGTGCTGGCGTCCGGCTTGCCGCAAGTGGCGGTAGTGACGCGGGATTTCCCGGCGGTGATCCAGTATGTCGGTGAGAGCGTCTCCGCGGGATTCGGGCAGATTACTCTTCCAGGTGACGAGACGCAACGGCAAGGAGGCCACCCCCGGCCCGATCTGGCTACCGTCTTCGTACCGGCGGATACGGAGATCGAAAAGAAGATCGCCGACATCTGGCAGGAACTTCTCGGCATTCGCACAATCGGAATGGATGACGATTTCTTCGAATTGGGCGGACACTCGCTCATGGCGACTGGAATCTTGTCCCGGGTGCGCGCAGGGTTCGGCGTTTCGATGCCGCTGCGTACTATTTTCGAAGCTCCGACGATACGCCAGTTAGCGGCTCATGTGGATATGTTAGTTTGGGCGTCGGCCGGACGGACCGCTTCGCCAGAAGAATCTTCCGAGCGTGAAGAGGTGGAGCTATGAGAGTCTCGGCGTCGAGCCACGGGCGCGTCTTCGTATCTCCGGCCCGCGCGCACGAGAACGCGCCGCGCCTTTACTGTTTTCCTCATGCGGGCGGATCGGCTACGTTTTTCTACGAAATGGCGCAAAAACTTGCTCCGGAGATCGAGTGTGTTTGTGTCCAGCTTCGCGGGCGCGGAGCGCGTTTAAGCGAAGCTCCGCATACTTCCATTTCGGAAATAGCTTGCGAAGTTACAGGCGCGCTTACGTCCTCTCTGGTTGCGCGCCCGTTTTATTTTTTTGGGCATAGCTTCGGAGGTGTGATAGCCTTTGAAGTCATAAAGCGGCTTCGTCTGGAAGGCAGACCGCAGCCGGACCACCTCTTCGTGGGTGCAGCTCCGCCGCCGCAGGATACCTGCTCCGAAGATCCGCTGCATCATTTGCCGGAAGGGGAGTTCATACAAGGAGTGCAAAGGCGGTACGCGGGTATCCCATCCGCCGTTTTGGCGGAACCCGAGGTGTTACGCCTTTTGCTGCCCGCGTTGCGCGCGGACCTGGCGGCGTTTGAGAGTTATCAGTATCAGCCGGCGGATTCTCTCTCCTGTCCGATTACCGCTTTCGTGGGAGCAGAGGATCCGGTGGTGGGCTTGGCTCGCTCCTCCGGATGGCGCCGGAATACCAGCTCCAGTTTCGAAACCATCCTGCTTCCCGGCGGGCATTTCTTTCCGCGGCAGAGCACCGGGATTCTAACCGGTTTGCTCGCGGCACGTCTGGCGAACGCCGGACGGCATATAAAAAGCGGAGCGGATAGGGTTACCGCCTGAATGGTCCTGGATTCCACCACACCGCTTCCGGAAGAGTTGAGCGAGAGCGCGTTACTCGCGGCCTTGAAGCAGCGCGGCATTTATCTGTCCGCCGCGAACG
This sequence comes from Bryobacteraceae bacterium, assembly GCA_035545735.1. Classification (GTDB taxonomy): domain Bacteria; phylum Acidobacteriota; class Terriglobia; order Bryobacterales; family Bryobacteraceae; genus JAJYKC01. Next base: position 116,917 of record DASZXS010000073.1, read on the forward strand.
GGCGGCTAAAGGTCAACGCTCCCGCCGGAGCGTTGGATGACTCGCTCAAAGAAGTGTTACGCAGGCGCAAGCCGGCGCTTCTCGCACTCCTGGGGCAGGACGCGCGCATGCGCGATGAAAAGCCGCTCGTCCCGCTGAACACGACCGGCCCGATTCCACTTACCGCCGCCCAGCAATCCCTATGGGTCGCCGCCCAGTTTACTCCCGAGAGCACGGCTTATAGCATGCCGCAGGCCTTTCTGGTGGAAGCGCCCGTGTCGCCCGATGCCCTCCGGAAGGCGGTAGCCGGCTTAGTGCGCCGGCACGAAATTCTCCGAACCTATTTCGCGATAAATGACGGCGAGGTTGCGCAGATGCTCGCCGAAGACGGCGACCTGCCCGTCGAGTTTACCGATCTTTCCGGCATGGACCCGGGTTCCCGTGATGCCGCAGGCGACGAGATTCTGCGTGCCGCGGCGAAAAAGCCGTTCGATCTCCTCCAGCCTCCCCTGCTTCGGATTCACCTTATCCGGCTGGATGAGCAGCGGCATTTAATCTTTATCAACGTTCATCACATCATTGCCGATTTGCATTCCCTGAGCATTCTGCGTAGTGAGCTTTTGGCCCTCTATGTGTCGGCCGAAAATGGCCAGACCGCGCCTCTCCCGCCCCTTCCGGTTCAATATCGTGATTATTCGATTTGGGAGAGAGAGCGGCTCACCGAAGACCTTGTCCAGGAGCAGATTGCGTACTGGAACGCGAAGCTTGACGGCGCACCGGGGTCTCCCGTTCTCCCCTTTGCGCGGCCGAGAAGCGCCGCTCCCTCGTTCTTGGGCCGGACGAAGACGATCGAAATCTCCAAGACCGTCTCGGACGCCTTGAGCTCGTTAGGGCGTGAGATGGGAGCTTCGCTCTTCATGACGCTGATGGCGGCGTTCGCGGTGCTGCTCTACCGCTACAGCGGAGAAACCGACTTCTGCGTGGGCATGCCCATTACTCGCCGTAACCGGATCGAGACGGAGAGCCTGATCGGGCTATTTGTCAATCTTTTGGTCCTGCGGGCGAAGCCAAGCGGCGACCTGACCTTCCGTGAGTTTTTGGCCCAGGTTCGCGAGACGGCGCTCGAAGCATACGCTCACAGCGATGTGCCGTTCCAGAAGATAATGGAGGGATTGCACGCCGGTTCGCGAAACAGCAGCACGCCTCTGTTTCAGGTGGTCTTTACGCTCGATCCGGCGGCAGACAGGCTGGGAGAGAGCGCGCCCGCCATCAACGTTCATCCTGGCGCGGCGAAATTCGATCTGACCCTTGAACTGGTGGAGGAATGCGACGGCATCCATGGCGCTTGGGAATATAGCACCGATTTGTTCGACGACACCAGCATTGAAATGCTCTCGCGGGCATTCCTTTCGCTACTCGAAGGAGTGGTAGAGAACGCGGATTGCTCTCTTCGGCAATTTAACCTGGCCGGCCCCGCGAGCAATCCGGCGCCCGTCGAGGCGGATTATCCAAGAGACTCCACCATTCACGAGGTTTTTACCAGGCAGGCTCAACTTACGCCGGACGCGGTGGCGCTGGAGTGGGGAGACAGTACTCTCACTTATGCTGAACTGGATCGCAAGACCAATCAGCTCGCCCGTTTTCTCCAACAAAACGGCGCCGGCAAGGATTCACTGGTTGGCCTTTCCATGAGCCGCTCGCCCGATGCCATCGTCGGCATGCTGGCGATCCTGAAGGCCGGAGGCGCCTACGTCCCGTTGGATCCCTCGTATCCGAAGGAGCGCCTGAAACATTTCCTGGATGACACGAATCTGGCCATCCTACTGACCCTCGGAACGGCCCGGTCTATTCTGCCTGCCAATAAGGCGCGCGTGATTTGCCTGGATAAGGATTGGCCGGAGATCGGGCGGCAAAGCGATGAGCCGCTCGAAACGCGGGGAACGGCCGAAGATCTCGCTTACGTGATGTACACCTCCGGGTCTACGGGACGACCCAACGGAGTTCTGGTGACACACCGAGGTGTTGTGCGCCTGGTGAAAAACACCAACTATGCCAAGCTCGACGAAACGGAGGTCTTTCTCCAATTTGCGCCGGTCGCATTCGACGCCTCAACGTTCGAAATTTGGGCGCCTTTGCTGAACGGCGGCCGGCTTGCGTTAATGCCCGCCGAAGAATCGACCTTGGGAGAGCTTGGGCGCGCTATTGAGCGTTATGGAGTAACCACGCTTTGGCTTACCGCGGGTTTATTCCACGCCATTGTGGACGAGCGCATCGCGATCCTCCGGCCTCTGCGCCAGCTTCTCGCCGGTGGAGACGTGCTTTCTCCAAAACATGTATACCGGTTTCTGGATGAAATTCCGGAATGCCGGCTAATCAACGGCTACGGACCCACCGAAAATACGACGTTTACGTGCTGCTACACCGTTCCGCGCGACATCCCGCGGCGCGGTTCGATTCCGATTGGAATACCGGTTTCGCACACGGACGTGTATCTGCTCGATGCGGATCTGGCGCCGGTTGCGCCGGGCGCTCCCGGCGAGTTGTATTTTGGCGGAGACGGATTGGCGCGAGGCTACCTGAACAATCCGGAGCTTACCGCGGAGAAATTCATTCCGAATCCCTTCTCCGATCGGGACGGAGCACGATTGCTGCGTTCAGGGGATCTGGCGCGATACCTGCCGGACGGCTCCCTCGAGTTCCTGGGGCGCAAGGATACACAGGTAAAGATCAACGGCTTCCGGATTGAGACGGGAGAAATCGAGGCGGTGCTCTCGGGGAGCAGCGGCATCGCGGATGCGGTCGTTATTGCACGCGAGGACGTGCCGGGAAGGAAGTATCTGGCCGCTTACGTGGTTCCTGTGCGGGGGGCTGAGACGGCGCATGGGCACCTGCTGCAGTTGAGGAAGCGGCTGTTGAAGCACCTTCCCGCCCACATGCAGCCGGGAACCATCACGGTGCTGCAGCGTCTGCCGCTTACGGCGAACGGCAAAGTGGATCGCGCCGCCCTCCCCCCGCCCGGTCACCTGGTTGCCGGAAACGAGAGAGCCCGTACCGCGCCCCCGGACGAAATGGAGGCTCGCCTTCTGGAAATTTGGGAGGAGGTGCTCGGCATCCGGCCCATCCGTGTCACCGACGACTTTTTCAATTTAGGCGGGCATTCCGTGCTCGCACTCCGTCTGGTGGCGAAGATCGAGACGGAATGGGGCTTGCGTCTTCCCCTTTCGATTCTGCTCAAGGCGCCCACGGTCGAAGCATTGGCGCGGGTCCTTCGCCAGGGCAGCGTATCCGCATCGTGGACTTCGCTGGTGGGGATACAGGTAGGGGGGTCTCGTCCTCCGCTGTTCATCGTTTCCGGCGTGGGAGGAAATGTGGTCCGGTTCCGGGACCTGGCACGGCATCTGGGAGGAGACCAGCCGGTTTTCGCCTTGCAGCCTCCGGGGCTGGACCGGCGGCAGCCCTATATAACGCGCCTGGAAGATTTGGCCGCGCACCACGTCCGTGAAATTCGCGCGAAGCAGAAGACCGGGCCCTATCATCTGGCCGGCTATTCATTCGGCGGAGCCGTCGTTTTCGAAATGGCTCGCCAGCTGGAGGAGCAGGGACAGGAAATTGCGCTGGTGGCGCTCCTGGACGCTCCCGAATGGCACTATGCCGAACGCGCGCTTGCTGCGCTCGGATGGCGTCACTTACTCTCCCGCGTGGCGGCCCGAATCAGGAAGCTGATCGCCGGGCCTGGGCGCATTCGCTATATCTCGGAGCGTCTGAAGCGTCTTGTCAGGCACACTGCGATTGGAGTGTTCAGACTCTTGCGGATGCCCCTGCCGGCGCGCTTTGTGGACATTGTGGATGTGAACACGCACGCCGTGAGCCGCTATCGTCCCCGGCCGTTCCGAGGCAAAGTAGTGCTGTTGAAAACCAGGGAAAGCTCCGGGATCGAAGGCAGCGATCCGACACTCGGGTGGAGCGCTCTTGCAGAGGGCGGGGTTGACGTGTTCGACATTCCGGGCAATCACGAAGACCTCACCACCGAGCCGAACGTGCAGTTTCTCGCGCAGATTCTGACGTCCTGCCTGCTCGCCCCGGCAAAGACCGAATCGATTCGTTGATCGCGCTTTTTGCGATACTCGCATTTCGGGCTTTTTTCGGCCGCGAAGCTCATTCATGAAACCTCCCCAACTGGATTGGACGAAATTGAAGGTGTATCCTCTGGCCGAACGCCAGAGCCTGACCGCCGTTGACGGCGTGTTGATTTCTCCGGAAGCCGGCCCGGCGCCGCTGCCGGAGACAGCAAAAAAACAGGTGCGCGCCTGCGCCGCGCAAATTCGCGCCGCGCGCGCCCGGAACTCCGCGGTGATTTTGATGTACGGCGCGCATCTGCTACGCAACGGCGCCGCGCTGGTGCTCGATCGAATGATGGAACGCGGATGGTTAACGCATCTTGCCACCAACGGCGCGGGCACCATCCATGATTGGGAATACGCGTGGCTGGGCCGCTCAACGGAGAGCGTGCGCAATAACGTGAAGACCGGAACCTTCGGCGCCTGGGACGAGACCGGGCGGAATATCATGCTGGCGCTGCTCGCGGGCGGGGTGCGCGGCGAAGGCTACGGCACATCGCTCGGCCGGTTCATTCAAGAGGATGGAGCGACGCTACCCTCGCAGGACGCGCTGGCAGCGTCGATTCGCGAAAACCCCGGCGATCCACTTTCTCCGGCGCGGGCCACGCTGCTGCGCATTATGCGTGAATACGATTTTCCAGCCGGACGAATCCAGGTGGAACACCACTGGAAACAGGCTTCGGTTCTGGCCCAGGCGTTCCGGCGCGGCGTGCCGGTGACCGTCCATCCGGGCATCGGGTATGACATCATCGCCAATCACCCGATATTCGACGGCGGCGCGGTGGGCCGCGCGGGCGGCATTGATTTTCGCCTGTTGGGGAATTCCGTGGAACTTCTCGACGGCGGTGTGCTCCTCTCCGTCGGCTCGGCGATCATGGCGCCGCAAGTGTTTGAGAAAACCATGAGCTGCGTGAATAATCTCAGGCTCCAGGAGGGCCGCGCCATTGTGAACGGGCACGCCATCTATGTCGTGGATATCCAGGACGGCGGCAATTGGGATTGGAGTACGGGGGAACCTCCCAAGACGAACGCCGCGTATTATCTCCGGTTCTGCAAGAGCTTTGCGCGGATGGGAGGGGCGATGCACTACGTCCAGTGCGACAATATGGCGTTCATGCACAATTTGTTCCGCGAACTGTCGGAAAATTCAAATTAGGATGCAACCCGCCGGTCCGCTTTATCTCGAAGACCTTCATGCCGGACAGCGCTTCGAATCCGGGTCTGTTCGCATGGACGAAGACCGGATCAAGTCGTTCGCGGCCGAGTTCGATCCGCAGCCGTTTCATTTAGACGAAGCGGCGGCCGGGAAAAGCGTCTTTGGCGGCCTGGCCGCCAGCGGTTGGCACACCGCGGCGGTTACCATGCGCCTGCTGCTTTCCGGCGGCTTGCCTATCGCGAATGGCATTATCGGCGTGGGCGGCGAAGTCGCGTGGCCCAGGCCCACGCGGCCTGGTGATATTTTGCATGTGGAGAGCGAAGTTCTGGATATCCGGGCGTCGCGTTCGAACCCGGATCGGGGCATCGTGACGGTCAGGAGCACGACCCGCAATCAGGATGGGGAGCCGGTGTACATCCTTACCGCCAAAATCCTCGTTTCCAAACGCGAACGGGAGACCTGAGTCTTTGACCCGGCGCACGATACTCGCCGCGGCCCTGGGCTTCTGGGGGAACGCTCTTCCGGCGGCGGAGGAAACCGCTGTGCTTTCCGGCCGGTTGTTGGACCACGCAAGCGGGCGGCCCCTCGCATGCCGGGTTACTCTAACGACGTCGGAGGGGATCGTCACCGATCCCGATCAGAAGTTCAGCCCGGCGCCGCTCCGCGCGGGTGAGTTCCGTTTTGCGGCGCCGCCGGGCGAGGCTTGGATTACCGTGGAGCGCGGTTTCGATTACCAGTCGCAGACCAGACGGGTGGTGCTGGCTGCCGGCGAACAAAGACGGCTCGACTTCGCGTTGAAGCGGGTGAGCCCGCTGCGAGGCCGTGGCTGGGTCTGCGGCGATAGTCACAACCATCTGGCACACGGCGAACGGCGGATCTCCGTGCAATTCTCCGACGTGCGGCTCGCGGGCTGCGCGGCCGGCCTGGACTATCTTTCGGTATCGCAGTATTGGAATGTTCCCGCCAACCGGTACGACATTCTCGATCGCGCCTGCCAACTGGAGCCCGGAAAGGAGCCCTGCGGCCGCGATCTTTCGATGACCTGGAATCTCGAAGCACCGAAGAATTACTATCGCGGGGACGCGTCGCACTGTCTCGGGCATGGTTGGACTTTAGGAATGCGCGGCAGCGACCGGCACGGAAGCGACATCGTCACGCCGATGCTTGCCCTGAACGCTCACGATTACGAAAGCGGCAAGACCCCTGTCCCCAATTTCGAAATTCACGCGTGGATTCATCAGCTCGGCGGCATTGTCTCCTATACGCATCCTTGCCGCTGGTGGCGCGGGAAATGGGGCGGTGAAGGCGGGTATCCGGTGGAAGAGAATAAATTCATCTCGAATATCTCGCAGGAATTGCCCTTCGACACGCTTGCCGGACCCACGTACGACACTTTGGATGTGATGATGCAGCCGGGCGAGGCCGAGGCGAACCGGAACGCACTTCGGCTTTGGTTCGAACTGCTGAATCACGGGTATCGCATCCCCGCCACGGCATCCTCCGACAGCACTTTCGACAACCCCGGACGAGGCACGCCGGGAAGCGCGCGCGTCTATACGCGTCTCGACGGCGATTTCTCCTGGGAGGGGATCGCGCAGACGATGAAAGCGGGCAGGAATTTCGCCACCAACGGCCCGTTGATCGACTTTCAAGTGAACGGCCGCGGTCCCGGCGAGTCCGTTACTCTCGCCGCCCCGGTCCTGGATGTCAGGCTGCATGCGTGGGCCTCCGGAGAGCAAGGCGAAGCGCTGACGCGAGTGGAAGTGATCGCGAATGGGGAGATCTTGAAAGCAGTAGCGCTCCCTCCGGGCCGCAAGACCTTCCGTTCGCGCTTCCAAATTCCGGCGCCGCGAAGCGGCTGGTGTATCGCGATTGCCTACGGGCACGGAACCGGTCGCATGGCGGTGGCGAATCCGGTTTACTTCGGGACTGTAGACGAACGGGCCTCCGTTCCGGCGCCGGTAGAAGCGCAGGTCACTCTGGAGGCAACGGATGCGCGTACCGGCGCGCCGCTCAACGGCGAGTGCGAGGTGTTTCAGATGACTGGCCCTGCCCCGGAGACCATTTCCAAAACTGCGATCCGCGGCGGCAAACTGCAACTTACCGCGCCCGCAACCGCGCGCGTCCGGGTCGCCGTCCCCGGCTATCGTCCTCTCGCCAAAAGCATTTTTCTCGACGACGACGCCATTCGGGAAATGATTCTCAATCTTCGCGTCGAGGCCCTGCTGGATTGGGGTTCCTTCGAGAAAATCCGCGGTCTGCTCGGCGCGGTGAAACTGGATTTTGCGCTGCAAGCCGAAAATTAATCCGGCGGAGCGGTAAGATCGTAAAAGAAGCACACGTCGCGAGGCACCGCGTTTCTATCTTGAGTCCAATACAAGTCATCACTGCTATTCCTCTGAATGTCGAGCGCGGGAGCGGGTGTTATGTCGGCACGCGCACTTTGATCGAGGGTCTGTCCCGGTTGGGAATTGCGGTGGATATGGTCACACCCAAAATTCTCACTCCGGTCTACACCGCGACCCGGCTATTGTTTAACGAGGCTTTGCGCTGGCGGCAATTTCGCGGAAACGTGACCATCGGTATCGACGCGGACGGCTATTCGATCGCCGGTAGGCGAGGCGGGCCGCCTCACGTCGCCTGTGTCAAGGGGGTAATTGGCGACGCGGTTCCCTTTGAAGGCGGATGGACCCGGGCCAGCATGGGATTCCAGGCGAAGCTCGAAGCGAAGCACTCGCAGCGCGCGGATCTGGTGATTACAGTGAGCCGTTATTGCGCCGCTCGAATCGAGGAGATGTACGGTGTCTCCGGTGCGGTCGTGGTGCCGGAGCTTATTAACCTCGGAGCTTGGCGCGAGTTATTTCAAGCGAATCCGGCGTCGCCCGATCCGCGCAAATACACCATCCTGTCGGTATGCCGCTTTTACCCGCGCAAGCGTCTTGACGTTCTGCTGCGCGCGGCGGCCCTGGTGCGCGAGTCGATCCCGGAATTAGAGCTTCGCATCATCGGGAATGGCCCGCAGCGCGGCCGCCTGTTGGACATCTGCCGGGATCTGGATCTAACGCCGGTGGTGCGCTGGCTCGGTGATGCCTCCATGAACACGCTGGCCGAGGAGTACAACAGGGCCGATGTCTTTTGTCTTCCCAGCTCTCAGGAAGGCTTCGGCATCGTCTTTCTGGAAGCGATGGCGGCGGGCAAGCCGATTGTGGGGACGCGCGCGGCCGCCGTGCCGGAAGTGGTGCGGAGCGGCATCCTGGTGGAACCGGACGATCCGGAGGCGATGGCGGAGGCAATCCTGCGGTACTACCGCGACCCGGATCTGCGGTACAGGATGGGCGAAGCGGGACGCGCCGATGTGCGCCAATTCGACATGAACCGGGTTGCCGCGCAGTTCCTTGCCGAGATTTCGAAAGTTGCTCCGGCGCTCAACGCGCTCCCGATTGCGTCCTTACCGGCTCTCTGACGGGTCCAACACCTGTTCGCGGAAAAGGCGATCCAGCACCGGTTCGGGATCGTGGCAAAGACCGGAGTGCACTTCCGAGACCTGGATGGTCGTGCTGCGAGGTGAGACGAGCCAGTGGAAGCGGGCGCTTCGGGGCAGCCTTGCCACCGGTCCGGCGTTGCGATCTCCGTCGCATATCCTCAATACCGCATCCAGCCGCTGCTGGATGGCCGCAGGCTCCAAACCGGAGGCGAACGCCGCCAGTTTTCCCGCGTCCAGAAAGACCCGGGCCTGGAGGAAGGCTTTTTGTGAACAGAAAAGGATCACGCCAGCATTAAAGAATTCTTCCCGCTCCACCAGGGGGACAACGCGCAGCACGGCGTAATCAAATGAGTAGAGCGCGGGCATTGACCGCCTCCTCGACGAAGTTCGAGTTCAAAAGCCTCTGCTGGAAATATGCCAGATACCCTTCGGGGCCCGAAAATTCCGTTCCGGGAAGCCACGCCGGCGGCACGGACTTGACGATTCTCTCCAGCACTGCCCGGGTCAGCAGGGGCCGCAGTTTCTCATCGGCCTCGCGAAGGCGATCCGCCCACGGCAGGAGAATGTGATCTCGAATCTCCCCGAAGGGACGGGTGGCCATTTGTTCGACTTCCCGCCAGTTGTGGTGAAAAAACAGGCTGGCACCGTGATCGATGAAATAGATCTGTTTATGCCAGCAGAGCAGGTTGGCGTTTCGCGCCGTTCGATCGATGTTGGTGACGAAGGCGTCGAACCATACCGCATTCGACGCGATTTCAGAACCGGGACGGTCGCCGGCCGCGGGGTCGAACATCGATGAGCCTGGCAAGAAATCCATTCCCAAATTCAAGCCGGCGCTCGCGAGCGCCAGATCGCGGATTTCCGGATCGGGTTCGTTGCGCCCGATCGCTTCGTCGAGTTCCATGAAAACGAGTTCCGGCACACGCAGGCCCAAGGCGCGGCCGATCTCCCCGGAAATCAGCTCCGCGACGAGAGCAAGAGGGCCTTGTCCGGCGCCGCGGAACTTCAGGACATACAATCCTTCGTCGTCGGCCTCCACGATCGCCGGCAGCGAACCGCCTTCGCGCAGCGGTGTGACATACCGGGTAACCCGAACTGTCCTCAGCATGATTTGATTTTACGGTTCCCCCCTTGGGCGCTCCCGGAGGCTCCGGCCGATCGTTCTATAATCCTACCTGAAGGTCCGGCTGTGGCTGTCCGGCCCGGAGCGCCGGAATTTAGCCAACGGAGACGCAAAAAATGGACGAAGCCAAGCTACACGAGTTTATGGACAGGCTGGTTAACGACATGGGCGGAGCCGCCATGATGGCCAGTGTAATCGTCGGCGACGAGGTGGGATTCTACCGGGCAATGGCTGATGGAGTTCCCGTCGCAGCGGACGAGCTTGCCGCCCGGACAGGCTGCAACCCCCGCCTGACGCGCGAATGGCTTAACGCGCAAGCGGCATCGGGTTACGTTGAACATTCCGGCGGCCGTTATACGCTGCCGGAAGAACAGGCGATGGCCTTTGCCGTCGAAGATTCGCCGGTCTACGTTGCCGGCGGGGCCGCGGTTCTCGCGAGCATGTTCCTCGACAAAGATAAGTTGGTCCAAGCCATGCGCGGAGACGGCGCGCTTTCATGGGGCGATCATCATCCATGCATGTTTTCGGGGACGGAGCGATTCTTTCGCCCCGGTTATCGCACTCACCTGGTCGCATCCTGGCTCCCATCCCTCGATGGCGTCGTCGCCAAGCTGCAAAACGGGGCCCGAGTCGCCGATATCGGGTGCGGCCACGGCGCTTCGACCATCGTGATGGCGCAAGCCTTCCCGATGTCACATTTCTTCGGGTTTGATTTTCACGAGGCTTCGATTGAGACCGCCAGGCGGCGTGCCGTTGAAAGCGGCGTTGACGGCCGGATTGTCTTCACGAAAGCTACTGCAAAGAGTTATGAGGGCGGGGACTTCGATTTAATATGCTTTTTCGATTGCCTGCACGATATGGGAGACCCTGTGGGCGCGGCAAAGCACGCGCTGGCTTCTCTTAAACCGGACGGAACCGTCCTCCTTGTCGAGCCGTTCGCCAACGACCATCTGGAGGAGAATCTCAATCCCATCGGCCGGATGTTTTACGCCGCCTCCACTTTTGTCTGTACACCGAATTCACTCTCCCAGGAAGTTGGGCTCGGACTGGGAGCGCAGGCCGGCGAGGCGCGCTTGCGGCAGGTGTTTGCGGAAGCGGGGTTCCAGCATTTCCGCAGATCCGCCGAGACGCCTTTCAACCTGGTTTTTGAAGCTCGCAAATAGACGGCAGGTTTAGAGAGTCCACGCGGCGGTGCGGCTTTCCTGAGGGTTGGTGTGCAAATTCAGATCATTTGGGAAATAATGTCTGAAAAACATGTCAACGAATCCTCCGATTGTTCCCAGCAAGAAAAGAAAGCGGGGCGACATCACGGTCTTGTCGGTAAATGTGCAGGGCACGGATCCCGACGATCTTTCGCGAGCGATAAAGAAGATGAGGCCGGACATCATAAGTCTCCAGGAAGCGCCGAAGGGTAACCATCTTCTCTACAAGACGTTGCAAAAGACGCTTACGGATCTGAATAACGACTCAACGAGCAACACCGACTTCGAATTCTCCATGCCAGAGATCGTTCCCGAGTTCCCCCCGGGGGCCTTTTTCGTGAAGCCCACTGTGGGCGTGTATCCGGATCAGAGCGTCAAAAAGAACTATGCCATCATCTACAACAAGAAAAAACTCAAACAGAGAAAAAAGCCAAAGCTTCTCGATTATGGAAAAGATAAGAACCGGAAAAAAGAACTCTTGAGGGTAAAAACTTCCTTTGACGGTACTTCGCTGGGGTTCGGCGCGAGGCCTCCCCTGGGTATGGAGTTCGAGACGACCACCGATCAGAAGAGGATTGGCGTGTTCACCTGGCACGCTCCCACCATAAACGACCCCCAACACAACCGGGCCATGAATTTTTTTGAGCAAAGCGAAGTAGTGGAGACGTCCATGCAAAGCAACCACATGACCATCCTTTGCGGCGATTTCAACGACCAGCTCAATGGTCACTTCTTAGGCTCGAGCGGCTTCTCCGAGGGGATCAGCCATAAATTCGATCACGTCATCGCTCACAACGCGAGTTCGTCCCAAGATCTCCTGACGGTATATCCAACCGAGATGGGCAGCCTCCACACGAGCACGCAGGATCACTTCGGCATGGGATGCGAGTTTAATTTTTAGCTGGCTGCCGCAAAATAAAGTGATGCTCACGGCAGGGAACGTGCGGACGATAATGATCCTGGCAGCTCTGGTGGGTAGCGGCCTCCACTTGACCGCCCAGACGACGGTGGTTGTCCGTCCGAAAGAGATCGACGATGTATTGGTGAACCCGGGCATCGGATTTACGACGTTCCAGCGTTTCAATGGAGACGCTCTGAACGAAGGGCAGAAATGGACCGAGGGCTATCCAATCGTCTATCAGGAATTCAAGGGAAGTCTCGGCAATAAGGACTACCCGATGACCTCGATCGCCTATTTCCGGATCTATTGGAAATTCCTGGAACCCGAGAAGGGAAAGTACCGGTGGGACCTGCTCGACACTGCGCTTCGGACCGCTCACGACCGGAAGCAGACCCTGATGCTGCGCGTCGCGCCTTATGGAACCACCGTCGATAACGATGTCCCGGACTGGTACCGCCAAATGATGGGGGACGAGAGCAAAAAGCTGGCGGTCGCCAAGTGGCGCACCGATCCCGAAGATCCGCGCTATGCAAAATATTTCGGCGGGTTGATTCGGGAGATAGGAAAGCGCTATGACGGCGATCCCGACCTCGAGAGTGTGGACTTGGCGATTGTAGGAGCGTGGGGCGAGGGCGCCGGGGCCGCCGATCTCTCCGATCTAACCCGGCGCGCCCTGGTTGACAGCTACCTTGAGTCGTTCGACAGAACGCCTCTGGTGATGATGCTGACGGACGAAAAAACAAACAAATACGCCATTTCCAGGAAGGCGGTCGGATGGCGGGTCGATTGTCTGGGAGACATGGGCGGATTCTCCAGACCGGACTGGTCTCATATGCAGGACTACTACCCGGAAAGCATCGTCAATTTCGGCATGCGGGACGCCTGGAAAAAGGCGCCGGTTTCCTTCGAAGCGTGCTGGGTGATGCAACACTGGCTCGATAAGGGCTGGGACGTGAACTACATCATTGACCAGTCGCTGAAGTGGCATATCTCCTCGTTTAACGCCAAGTCTTCGCCGGTCCCGGCACAATCCTGGCCGGCGGTGAACCGCTGGTTAAAGAAGATGGGCTACCGGTTCGTGCTGCGCAAGTTCACTTACGATCCCGTGCTGCCCCCCGAGGGCCGCCTTGCGTTCACGACATGGTGGGAAAACAAGGGTGTGGCTCCATGTTACAAGCGCTTTCCCCTTGCTCTTCGCCTGAGCGGACAGGGACGCAGCGAGATCTTACTCACGGCGGCCGACATTACGAAGTGGCTTCCGGGAGACGCGATCTACGACGACGCGGTGTTCGTGCCGCGGGATGTGCCAGCCGGCGACTATGACCTTTCTATTGCGATGGTCGATGCGACCTCGCGAACGCCGAAGGTCAAACTCGCGATTGCCGGCGTCGAACCGGACGGTTGGTATCCGCTCGGCAAAATCAGAGTGGAGCGTTGAAGCGATTTACACCGCCCCGAGCGCCTTGCTAGAATGGGTTAGCCAGAGAAACGAGTAGGTTTTTCCGGCGTAGTTCGATGGGACCGTGTTCGCTCCCCACCTTTGGCTCATTGCCTAGAGCCGTCTCCCTGTAGCAAGTCTTGAGCCCCGCTGCGGTCTCCGTTCAGCGGCGCCGTGCCTAATTTGTCCAGATAAGGAGCGCTCGTGGCGCAAACGCCAAACGTGTATTCCGAACCGGAGCCGCTCGCGTCAATGGAACTTCCGTTGCTCGCAAGCGAGTTGATCTGCGTCGTGGCTCCCCCCAAGCGAACCGGCGCCATTCCGATTGAGACTACGCCGCGCCCGCTGATTCCCCTGCGCCCGCCAAGCGAAGGCGAGCAGTACCGCTTCCACTTCGATATGACCCGCTGCATCGGATGCAAGTGCTGCGTTGTCGCGTGCAATGAGCAGAACGGCAACCCCGCGGCAATCAACTGGCGGCGTGTCGGCGAGATCGAGGGCGGCCACTATCCCTACGTCCAGCGGCATCATCTGTCGATGGGCTGCAACCATTGCCTGGAGCCTTCCTGCCTGACCGGCTGCCCGGTGGAAGCGTACCGCAAGGATCCCGCAACCGGTGTGGTGATTCACGATGCCGCCGTCTGCATCGGATGCCAGTATTGCACCTGGAACTGTTCCTATGGAGTGCCACAGTACAACGCCGAGCGGGGCGTCGTCGGCAAGTGCGATCTTTGCCACAACCGCATCGCGGACGGCGCGGCGCCGGCATGTGCCGCGGCCTGCCCGGAAGGCGCAATCGCGGTCGAGATCGTGAATATCGAGGAGTGGCGCCGCAACTACATCAGCGCCAACGCGCCCGGGCTGCCGTCCGCCGGCGACAGCATCTCCACGACGCGTGTGACGCTACCCCAGAATCTTCCGCGAGACCTGGGGCGGGTCGACACCCAGCGCATCGTTCCCGAACATCCCCACTGGCCGCTCGTTTTCATGCTGGTCTTAAGTCAGCTTTCCGCCGGAGCGTTCGCGGCCCTGGCGCTGCTCGACGCTCTGGGCGGGACCCCGGCACATTGGAAATCGGTGCTCGGCTCGCTCACACTCTCCGCCATCAGCCTCGGGACGGCAAGTTTGCACCTCGGCCGTCCAGCCTATGCCTGGCGCGCGCTGAAAGGGCTTCGGCGGTCCTGGCTGAGCCGCGAAGTGCTCACGCTGTCGATCTTCGCGGCGATTGCGTTCGCGTATTCGGCCGCGCTCTTCGATGGCCTGCCCTTCCACCGGCCGATTCTCTGGTTGACCGCGCTTTGCGGATTGGCCGGCGTTTATTGCTCCGCGCGCATTTACATGGTCCCGGCGCGCCCCGCCTGGCGCAGCCGCTACACGCTCGCCGAATTCTTTTCCACCGCACTCCTTCTGGGGCCGCTGTTCGTTTGGACTTTGGATCGGGGGACGCTCGGCGCGGGAGCCGCACTCTGGCTCGTTCGCGCCGGAGTTGCGGGCGCCGCGGCGCAGTTGCTGACTCAACTTCCCAAGTTTTTCTGGCTCTCGCGCTCCGGGCAGTTTGAGCTGCACGCATCGTCCCTGCTGCTTTCCGGCGCCCTCCGAAACCACTTCCTTGTCCGTCTGGCTCTGTTGCTCGTCGGCGGCGTCGTTCTTCCCCTGGGCGCTCTTTCCGCATGGGTGGCCGCGGCCGCTCTGATCCTCGCGCTTTGCGGCGAATGGCTCGGCCGATGGCTCTTCTTTGTGTCCGTGGTCCCCAAGAACATCGGGGCCGCTTTCATCCGCCCGGAGCGGGCCGCATGAATTCGAAACTGCTGGACTGGAAGAGAGCGCTAGGGCTGGATACCTTGCAGGAGGAGTACGCGTACTCGCGCGGCGAAACCACCGGATACACATCCTCGAAGAAAATACCCGACGCCTGGGTGCCCACCACCTGCGGATACTGCTCCGTCGGCTGCGGCATCGAAATCGGAGTGAAGAATGGACGGGCCATTGCGTCACGGCCGCTGGCCACCCACCCCGTCAATCGCGGCAAATTGTGTCCCAAGGGCCTTTCCGAACATTACATTCTGGAGGCAGCAAACCGGGCCCGATATCCCCTGCTGCGCAGCAAGGGAAAGCTGAAGCGCACCGGCTGGAATGAAGCGCTGGACACCATGGTCGAACGCCTCTGCGGCATTCAGGCCAAATACGGCACGCAGTCCATGGGCGTCCTCAGTACGGGACAGTTGGTCACCGAGGAATTGTATGCCCTCGGGAAGCTGGTGCAGCTTGGATTCGGGACCAGCAATTACGACGGCAATACGACTCTCTGCATGGCCTCGGCCGTTTCCGGATATAAGGGGTCGTTCGGCAGCGACGGCCCGCCCGGCGCTTATGAGGACATCGAGAAAGCCGACGTCGTCCTCCTGGTCGGGGCAAACCTCGCCGACAATCATCCGATCCTCTGCCAGTACCTGGAGGCAAATTCCGGCAAGACGCTGATCGTCGCGGATCCGCGCGTTTCGAAAACCGCGATGATGGCGGATCTGTATCTCCCGTTGAAACCGCGTTCCGATCTCGCGCTCGCCAACGGCATCGCCCACATTCTGATCCGCCACGGCCTCATCGATCGCTCTTACGTTGAGAACTACACCACCGGGTTCGAGGAACTGGCCCGCTTCCTCGAAGCGTACTCGCCGGACCGCGTCAGCCAGGTCACCGGACTGAGCGAGGAACTGCTTTACAAGACCGCCTTCCTTTACGGACGGGCGCGCGCGGCTTTCATCGGCTGGACCATGGGCGTCAACCACAGCACGCTCGGAACGGCGACTGTCAGCGCCCTTTGCAATCTTGCCCTGCTGACCGGAAATATCGGCCGTGCCGGCGCCGCGCCGTTTTCCATCACCGGCCAGTGCAACGCCATGGGCTCGCGGGAAGCCAGCTTTACATCGAGTTTGCCCGGGTACCGAAAATTCGAAAATGGCGAGGACCGGCGGGAGCTTGCAGCGCTCTGGAATATCGAGGAGTCGTGGCTTCCCCGCAGCCGCGGCCTGGCATACCCCGACATCATCGAAGCCGTGCTGGCAAAAAGAATCCGCGGGCTGTGGATCATTGGCACGAACCCTTTGGTGTCATTTCCCAATCAGGACGTGCTCCGCCAGGCGCTGTCCAATCTCGATTTTCTGGTCGTGCAGGACGGCTATCATCCCACTCCCACTACGGAACTGGCCCATCTCGTTCTTCCGGCTGCCATTTGGGGAGAGAAAGAGGGAACCTACACCAATTCGGAGCGGCGAGTCAGCAAAGTGAATCGTGCCGTCGCTCCGCCGGGCGGCGCGCGTCCGGATTTCGACATCTTCCTGGCGATCGCCGAAAAGCTGGGCTGCCGCGAGGAGATCTATCCGGGCTGGCATTCTCCGGAAGACGCATTCGATGAATGGAAGCGCGTCTCGCAAGGCAGGCTCTGCGATTATTCCGGCATCAGCTATTCGCTGCTCGCCGAGCGCGGCGCCGTGCAGTGGCCCTTTCCGGCCGGCGGAGAATCGTCGCCTCGTCTCTATCAGGATGGCCGGTTCCAGACTGGCGATGGCCGCGCCCGCCTGATCGCGGCGCATTGGGAACCTTTTCCCGAGCAGCCCACGCCAAGGTTTCCGTTGATTCTGAATACGGGAAGAACCGTGGAACACTGGCACACGCGCACAAAAACGGGCGAGATCCCTATCCTCGAACATCTCTCGCCGCGCGCTTGGCTGGAGATGAACCCGGCCGACGCCGAACAGCTTGGTTTACGCAGTCATGATCGCGTGGACGTTGTCTCACGGCGGGGGCGCGTTTCGTGCGTGGAGTTGCGGCTCACCGAAATCGTGGCCCCCGGCCAGGTCTTTATGCCGTTTCATTTCTTCGAAACCAATGTCAACGAGGTGACGCAAAGCGCATTTGACCCGGTTTCGCGTGAGCCCAACTATAAGCAATGCGCGGTGCGGGTGACGCCCACCGGGACCACGGCAAGGGAGAGTTAACCATCGTGGACATGCCCCGCAAAGCGGTGAAAATACGTCTGGCGGATTTCCGCTCCGCTCCCATGCGCGCGTTTCACCTCGCCTGGGTTGCGTTCTTCCTGTGCTTCTTTAGCTGGTTCGGCGTCGCCCCGTTGATGCCGGTGATCCGTCAGGAGTTTCACCTGACCAAGGCCCAAACAGGCAATTCCATCATCGCGTCCGTTGCGCTGGCGATTTTTGGGCGCCTCCTGCTCGGCTGGCTGTGCGATCGAATCGGGCCGCGCAAAACGCACACAGGTCTATTGATCCTCGGCTCGCTCCCGGTGATGGCGATCGGGCTTGCCCATGACAACACCTCGTTTCTGGTGTTCCGCCTGGTGATCGGCATCGTCGGGGCTTCGTTTGTAGTGACCCAATA
>DASZXS010000074.1:0-15553 GCA_035545735.1 Bryobacteraceae bacterium
TGGCGCAGTTCGCTCTTTTCAAATTCCTCGCCGAGGACTATAACGTAATTCACCTCGGAATGCGAAGCGGCATGCTCGAAACGATGGCGCTGCTCGGGATGCCGGTATTTTATATGGAGCCCGCGGAATCCCCATCCGGCAGCCGCATGCTGGCGTTTTCGCGCAAAGGCATTCCATATAACAGAATCCAGATACAGGCGCCTCCGGGGATCACAGCGTTCGGCGCCCAGTTGAGTATCGAGAGAGGTATTCCGGCGCCGTCGCTCCAATACTGGCAGCGGAAGGTGGATGAGGGCACCCGTAGTATTAAACGCTACCGCCCTTTCCAGGACAACTACGGCTCGTACAGCCGGAAGACCGGCGTGACATTCGACGACACGGGCGATAAGGCGGCGCGCAGTTACGCGAAAGCCACGCTCATTGGAAGCGACCTGGGGGACAACATTCGCGAAAGGAGTGTCATTCGAACGCTACAGGACATGCGGGGGTTTAGTTCCGGGGACCTGGAAACGATTACCTCACGCGTCGAGGCTGCCTTCCGCACCTGAGGATCACCAGATAAACTGCTTGGCGTCTTTACGCCGGTCGTAGCTGTCCAGGACGTGGACGGCCCGCATTTTCTTCAGACGCGCAGGCGAAAGCACGCCCATCGGCACGTACAGGATGCGGCGATTCATTCGTCCGGCGATGGAGCGAAAAATCGACCGGGGCGGCTTTTTGGCGACGTAAACGACGAAGCGTTGCACCGAGTAATCGAGCGCCGCCATCAGCAGGCGCTCCGGCTTATTTAGAGCGAAGTCGTAGTCCGGATCGGTCCAGACGTCGAACAGGCGGCGCGGCGGCAGGGTCATCAGGAACCCTCCGTACTCGGCGCGCCCGATGCCGGGGCCCACCATGTGGTCGAACGGCTGGGTAGAGTAGAACGCCATGTCGGATTCGTTCTGATGCTCGCCGAGCCACGTGGTCAGATACGTGTAGCGGTCCTCGGGGTCGTCGTCAAAGACGACCACCACCGCTCCCACTTCATCTCCCATGCGATCCAGCCGCTGAACGTAGATGCGAGGCTGGCCGCCCTCCCGGACGTGCCAGTTGCGAATGGTTTCGCGCAGATCGATGCCATCGAGAAGGGAGGTCAAATAGGGCTCGGTGCGCGTGCGCTCCTCCGACAGCATGCTCTTCGCTCTCTTCTTGAGCGAGCGCCCGTAGTCTTCGATTACCAGATCCTCCGGCGGATAAGAGCAGATGGCATTCCCGCTGGTTTGTTTGGCCCATTCGCCGGCAAAATTCTCCTTCTTGCGGCGCTTCAGTCCCTTGGGGATGTACATCTGCTTGGGGCGCGGAAGCCGCCTCCTCAGACGCAGTTTCTTCGTGTCAACCCAGATCTGTTCGCCGGAAAGATTCACCGTTTCGAGCGATTCATGAGAATCCTTTTGTGCCGGAAAGCGTCCCGCGGTTTCCCAGACGTCCCACGCGAAATTGTCATCGGCCACGGAGCGGGCGGCAACGATAATATCGAACAGTCCAGCGGTGAGCGCACCCGCGGTGCGTGCCAGATTGCGCGTATAGCGGGCGAGCATCCGACGCTGCCAGTGTTCCAGGTGTTCACCGGTGTTGTTCTTGTAGGCGCGTTCGGCGTCGCGCAGCAGATCCATTTGCGCGCGGGGCCGGTCAACCAGGTCGTCCAGCGAAAGCTGCAGGCGGAAGCGTTCGTACCGCTCCTGCAGGTAGGGATACTCGCAAGTGACCTCTGCCAGGCAATCGGGATGGACATTCAGGAGCCGCGGTTCCGGCCTCCAGCGGGCGGGCGGGGGCGGGTCCTGTGGAGTTTCCATCGCGTCGAGCAGAGGATCGAGCACATTCAGCGATACCACCACCAGGATGTTTGCGAGCGGGTCCGCGCCTTGCAGTTTCCAAGCCATCGCGGCGGCGTGCGCCTGAATTTCAGCGGTGCGCGGCTGGGCATAAACGCGGTACGCCTCCACATATTTCGCCGCCCCAATTCGCCGGATCGCATAGGGGTCGGGGTAATCGCCGCGCAGATGGGGCCGTTCGGCGCTATCGGGCTCGATGAACTCGATACCCGCTCCCAGTTCCAGTCCTGTTCGCACCGCCTCCAGAAACGGGTCGCACGGCTCCACCATCAGGTAAATTCCCTCGCCGTCCCGTGCCGGATCTTCGTAGACAATGGCTGAAATCTCCGGCAGGCGAGCGGCGGCCTCCAGGTACGCCTCTTCCAGAAATCCGGGCAGCTCCACGGCGACAATTTCCGGCCGGCGCTCGCGCAAAAGCCTCCGCAGCTCGATGGCGAATTCCAGCTTTCCGGGAACCACGGGAAAATAAGTGATATTCCCGCGGGTCAGACTGCCGGGATCGAACGCCGCGCCGCTATCCGCGTGGGACATAGTGCAGGGCTTCTTCGCCCAATGTTTCGAGCACCGCCGTGCGCAGCAGAAAACTCGCGTCGGCGCGGCCATTCTCCATCGCTTTCAGCTTGGTTGCGAAGCGGGCGATGTTGAGGCCGTCGCGGACGGTGTAGCGTTCGTCGGAGGCGTGGGCGTGTTGAAGAAAATCCGTGACGTAGTCGAGGATCTGTTCTTCGGCGAAAGGCAGGTTGTGCTTCAGAATCGCGTATTCTTCCTCGCGTTCCGGGAAATCGAGCAGAATCTGCGGCTGCAATCGCGAATGAATGTATTCGGGAAGGTCGAACGTCGATGAATCGTCGTTCATGGTGGCGACCATCCGGAAGTCGGCATGCGCGTGAATCTTGATGCCCGCAACGATGGACTCGACGTACCGCCGGTTGTCGAGCAGAGGGGCGAGACTGGCCCAACTCTTCTCGCTCATCCGGTTGCCTTCATCGAGGATCACTACCGCTCCGCGAATCATGGCGGTCACCAGGGGCGACGCGACATAGCGGATCCGGGATCCACCCTCGATCACCGGAGTGATCAGCAGATCTTCCGGACGCGTATCGACCGTGGCCTGCAGGATGTAGACGTCCTGCCCAAGCCGGCGCCCGGCGGCGTAGGCTAGCGTCGTCTTCCCGACTCCCGGCTTGCCGAGCAGCCGCGGACTCATGGGAAGGTCGCTAGGGTCCACTACCATCCACGCCGCCATGAGCTGCCGCATGGATTCTTCCTGTCCCACCCATTCGACGCCGATCTCGTCCGGGTGCGCCAGGTGCAGTGTTACGCCTTCGATCTCCACCACCATATCCACAAGGGTAGCGAATTCACCGCGCAAAACGGACGGGCGTACCGGGCAGGGAGGCTTGGGTCAGATCAGGCCGCGCCAATCGGCGTGAAAACCTTCCTGCCTACTCTGGGTCCAGAGCTCCAGAGCCTGCATGCAAAATAGCGTGGATAGCGGACTGGCGAATGGCATCAGGGCCCCCTGTCTGCGTCCGAAACTGAAGGCGCCGGAGGCGCGGCTGTCCGCGGATGCGATTCGGAATGAAGCTGCCGCGGATGCTTCGGCCATCGCCACGGCCGGCTCTAGCGGCAGTGCCCGCGCCGAGGCCGCGTAGATCCGAAGACGCAGAAGCTGGGCGCAAACATCGGAGCGTAGAAATACCGGAGCGATTTGCCGGAAGAAGTGGCTGGCCCGGTCTAACCCCTCCCCGAACACCGTGAGGCAACGCGGACGGTTTAAGACGGGAAGCAAGCCTTCCAGAAAATCGCAATACGCATGGAGCTGATCCATCACGCGCTCATGATCGGAATCGCCGGGGAGAACCCAGGCCTGTCCGGCGAGAGCATAGTCGAGGCATTCTTCCCACGCGTCGCGGAAGCGTTGCTCACCTGTCTCTTCGTGAAGTTCAAGCCAGGCGAGCGCGGCTTTTAGTTGATAGCAGCCGCCCGGCGCAACGCCGTTCGCCATGGAACGCCCGCGAGCGACGGCGTTTTCCAGGAATTGTCCATCGCGCGTGGCGCGCCAGGCGGCGAGCAGTCCGCGCGCGGCGATACCGTTGTCGAAGAAATCGCCGGGTGATGATCCGGTAAGAAACCGCGCGCCGCGCTCGATCGCGTTCAGGACATCCGTGTTCCCGGTTCGCTGGTGAACGAAATGTAACCCGCTGAGCGTATAGCCGGTGACACCGGCCGACACGGGAGCGTTCTCCTTGAGATCCCAACGATACCAGCCTGCGACGCCGCCATTGGATTCCTGGATTCCCGATCGGAGAACCCAGGCGGAGCCGCACTCCAGGACATCATGGGGAGGATCAAACGTTGTGGTTGGCAAAACCCTTCGCGCCCGGAGCCTTTCTTGAAAGCACGGTTTTCAGAAGCCTATTTTTGTAAAGCACTGTTTTTTTTAACAACCGTTTTTTTTTTAAGCATTAGTGTAGCATCCGTCCCCGCCACACCCGTGACGCTTTGACACAGCGCCGGTCACAGCGGCGTTGAATCGATTGACGTTGTCAGCGGCCCTGGAATTGCCTTCCACTTCGAGATCGCTCGCTATCCGCGTTAGCAGGGTGGTTCAGACTCTTAAGCTATACTGAAAGTTTGTCCGTAAGCCATTCACTATGAAGTGTATCGCCGCTCTTTTCCTGTCTTCCGCTATTGCTTTTGGCCAGGCGCAGTTTGTCAGTGGACAAGCCGCGCGCGCCGAGATCGGTCAGCCAAATTTTTCCGCGCAGAATCTCGCGGATCCGAGTCAAAACCCGCCGGGAGTGCCGTCGGCCCGTCTGCTCGGCTCGCCAGGCGGCGTAGCCTATGCAAACGGCTCGCTCTTCGTGGTCGATTCCAATCGCGTGCAAGCGTTCCCGGTGCAGAATCGCGTTTTGATTTACGAGAACATCTCCAGCCAGATTCCCGCCGCCAATCAACAGATAACCGGCACCAGCGTGCGGTGCCCGGTGTGCCAGGCGGCCGCGAATGTGGTGGTGGGCCAGCCCGACTTCATGAGCACCGACCCGGGCGTGACAGCCTCCACCTTGAACGTGCCGAATCACGTCGCGAGCGACGGCAAGGTGCTGGTGATCTCGGACACCAACAATAATCGCGTGCTCATCTACAACAGTATTCCCGGGGTCAACGGAGCATCCGCGAACGTGGTTCTGGGCCAGTCCGATTTCAATACCGGGAAGGGCACTCCGACTCCGAGCGCCAGCAGCTTGCTGGGTCCGGAAGGCGTCTGGGTTCAGGACGGGCGCTTGTTTGTTGCCGATACCAACAACAACCGGGTGCTCATCTGGAACAAGATTCCCACCAGCAACAACCAGCCCGCCGATATTGTCCTGGGGCAGCCGAATTTTACGGCGCGGTCACCGGTGCTGAATCCGCCCGTAAACGCGCAGACGATGAGCGCACCCGTGTCGGTCACGAGCGATGGGACGCACGTTTTTGTCACGGACCTGGGCAACAATCGCGTGCTCATCTGGAATTCGATTCCAACGTCGAACGGCCAGGCGGCTGATGTCGAGATCGGCCAGCCGGATTTCAGCTCCAGCGATCCGAATCACGTGGCGAATATTTGTCCCAGCACGACCGCCAGCGACGGCACGGTGACCTATCCTTACGAGTGCGCCGCCACGCTGAACTACCCGCGTTTCGCGCTTTCCGACGGCCAGCGTTTGTTTATCGCCGACGGTGGCAACGACCGGGTGATCGTCTTCGAGTCGATACCCACCACCAATGGTGCGCGCGGCAAGTATGTTCTCGGCCAGCCCAACGAGTACGAAAACATCATCGCGAACGGCACCAGCGGGTCCACCGGCGGTCCCGTCTACACCCAGGGCAGCGCGAGCAGCATGATCACCCCCACGGCGCTCGCCTGGGATGGATCGAATCTCTATGTGGCCGATCCTTTTAACCGCCGTGTCCTGGTGTTCAGTCCCGGGCAGAACCTGGTGCCCGATACGGGAATCGTCAACGCGGCGAGCCAGGAGGTCTTCGCGCTCGGAAACGTGGCGATCACGAGCACAACGAGTCCGGCGACCATCACGGAGAACGACAAGATCACCGTCACGATCAACGGCACGGATTATAGCTATACCGTTTTGAAGACCGACACGCTGGCGACGATCGTGACGGGAATATCGAACGCAATTTTGAATTCGAACAACGGCGCGGGCGATCCCAACGTTTCGCCCCTGGCCGACACCGTCTCCCTTCAGTTGATCCTGGTGGCAAAGCAAGGCGGCCCCAACGGTGACAAGGTTACGCTGGCCGCGACGACCACCACCACGGCATCCTCCGGCGTTCCCACCATTACGGCTACCGCCTCCGGGGCCAATCTGACGGGAGGGCAGGACGCCTCGCAAGTGGCTCCCGGTACTCTCATTTCGGTGTTCGCGAAGGGCGGGCTTACCGATCAGGGTCCGGCGGCGGCCGTGGGCGGAAAGACGCTTCCGCGCCAGTTGGCGGGCGTCGAACTATATGTGGATGGGGTGCGCGCTCCGCTGCTCTATGTTTCGGATTCCCAGATCAACGCGCAGATACCGTTTGAAGTGTCCGATGCGCGAGGCGTCACGACATGGGTCCGCTCGGTGCGAAAGGACGGCTCGGTTGTTGTAAGCGCAGCCGTCGGCGTGCCGATTGTGAGCGCCAACCCGGGAATTTTCGCGATGGGCGGGTCGGAACCCCGGCAGGTGGTAGCCCTCCACGCAACCAGTTACGCGACCGCTGTTGTCTCGGTGGATGGCTCAGCTCACGCCGGAGACGTCGCAGTGATTACGATTGACGGACACGACTATTCCTATACCGTGGCGGCCAATGATACGCTCACTTCCATCCAGAACGCCCTTATGCGCTTGATCAACGCCAACAAAAGCGAGAAGGTGACGGCCATGGCCGCGGGAGCGTTCAACCGCATCATCCTGACCGCGAAAGTTCCGGGGAAGGCCGGAGAAGGAATTTCTCTGGCGCAGAAGGTTACCGGCACCTCGACTCAACTAATTCTGAGCTTGCTGGCCCGGAGCACGTCAACGACGAGCGGGTCCACCACCACGACCACGTATGCTACCTGCTGCTCCAACACGGCGTACTCTTTGGTGACAAACGATAATCCGGCGCAACCGGACGAAATTATCAATATTTACGCCACCGGCCTCGGCCAGGTGACGGATGCAGGCGGCTCTCCGCAGGGCGTCACGGGTGAGCCCTACACCGGTCCGGCGACAAATGTCCAACAGTTTGTCGATGCCCTGGTGAATGGAAACAGCACCGCGAACGTTTTATTTACCGGCTTGGCGGAGGGTATGGTTGGCACTTATGTTGTGCAGCTCCAACTGGGCGATAACCTCACCACGAATAAGTCCAGCCAGCTTCGAATCGCACAGGGTTTGAATACGAGCAACATCGTTACCATCCCGGTTGTAGCGCCTTAGATCCGGTTGTGCTGGCAGTCAGGGCAAAACGGGAATCGCCGGCGGCGGCAATCTTGTCGTCGCTGCGCAAGATCTGTCTGGCGTTCCCCAACGCGCATGAGACCATGGCGTCCGGGCACCCGACGTTCCGGGTGAACGAGCGGATCTTCGCGGTGTTTGAGGAGTACCGCGGCGAGTGGACGGTGGCCGTCCAGGTTGGGAAGCCAATGCAGCGCGTCTTTCTTGACGACCCGAGGTTTATCCGGACTCCCTACCTGGGCCAGCACGGCTGGGTTTCGCTCCGGCTCTCGCGTCGTCCGGAAACGCGTGCCGATTGGGACGAAATAGCCGCGCTTCTGCGGGGCAGCTACGATTGGGTGGTTTCCCGCAAGCGGTGAGAGGCCGCGCCCAACTCGTGGAGCGGAACGAGATCCCGCAGCAGCGGCCTTTGTTATAGTTCCATAGTGGACGACACCGCCCGCGCCGGCCGCCGGATCGCTCTGGCGAGTGTTATCGCCAGTGCGCTTCTCGCAATTCTAAAAATTTCCGTTGGCGTGCTGGCCAATTCCACCGCCGTCGTCTCGGACGGCATTGAATCGGCCAGCGACGTTCTCACTTCCGGCATCGTTCTGTTTGGCCTCGCCTTGGCCGTGCGGCCGCCGGATGAAGATCACCCCTACGGGCATGGACGTGTAGAAACGTTGTCCGCGCTGCTGGTGGGCAGCATCCTCACGGTTACCGGCACGCTCATTTGCTATCACTCGCTCGAGCGCGCGTGGGGATCCGGCCATCCGCCGGCTGTGTTCGCGGTGTGGCCCCTGGTGGTCTCCATCTTCTGCAAGTCTATTCTCTGGTTGGGCAAGCGCCGTCTGGGAAAACGGCTGCACAGCGAGGCGTTGATGGCGGATGCTTCTAACGACGCGGTGGATGTCCTCTCCGCTCTCGTGGCGCTCACCGGCCTCTCCATCGCGCTCTGGGATCCGGGGCGATTTGGCCGCTTCGATCATTTCGGCGGCGCGGGAGTAGGCGTCATTGTGGTTGTCCTCGGGTTGCGCGTCATGCAGCGCACTTCCCTCCAGTTGATGGATACGATGCCGGATGGCGGCATGCTCGATGAGGTGCGGCGGGTGGCGCTGCAGGCGCCCGGGGCGCTCGCCATCGAGAAATGTTTCGCCCGCAAGACCGGTCTGAAATACCACATCGACCTGCACCTGGAAGTGGACCCGCAACTCACCGTGCAGGCGTCGCACGAAATCGCCACCGGCGTGCGAATTCGCATCAAGGAAAACCTGGATTGGGTGGCGGATGTCCTTGTTCATGTGGAGCCTTACACCGGAAAGCTTCCGGCTCGCTAGACTGCAAGAAGGACATGGAAAACCGCGAATTCGCCAGACTGCTCTCCGAAACCGCCGACTTAATGGAGATTGCGGCCGAGGACGGCTTTCGGATCCGCAGCTATCGCAACGCCGCGGCGGCAATTCTCGGATATCCCGAGCGGGTCGATGACATTCTTCATAATCCGGAACGCAAGGTAACCGAGATTCCAGGCATTGGGAAGGGTCTGGCTTCGGTGCTCGAAGAGCTTTCCACTCGCGGTTCGTTCGAGCGGCGCGACCAATTGCTCGAAAAATATCCGCCCACGGCGCTCGAACTACTGAAGATTCAGGGGCTCGGGCCGAAGAGCATTGCCCTGCTTTTCGAACATTACCGCGTCAGCACCGTCGACGATCTCGAAAAAATCTGCCTGGAGCAAAAGCTGCGTGAACTCCCCCGCATGGGCGCGAAGCTGGAAGAAAAAGTCCTGCGGTCGATTGCGCAATACCGGAAGAGCGCTGGACGCTTTCTGCTCAGTTTCGGCAGCGCCGCGGCAGCTTCTTTAATCGAATATCTGGCAAAGATTCCGAAGCTCGATCAGTTGAGCGTTGCGGGCAGCGTGCGGCGTGGCAAGGAGACCATCGGCGACGTGGACCTGATTGTGACCGGCGCTTCGGCCCCGCAAGCCCTGGACGCTTTTACGAAACACCCCGGCGTGAGCGAAGTGTTGGGCAAGGGCGAGAACAAGGCCAGCGTGCGCTTCGGCGTTGAAGGTCTGCAAGTGGACTTGCGCGCGCTCCCCGCCGCCCACTACGGCGCCGCGATGCAGTATTTCACCGGCAGCAAGGAGCACAACGTCACGCTGCGCACCCGGGCGCAGAAAATGGGCCTGACGCTGAACGAATACGGACTCTATCGTGTGGAGTCAAACGAGCTGGTGGCAGGTGAAACCGAAGACGGCATCTATGCGGCTCTCGGCCTGCCCTGGATTCCTCCGGAATTACGCGAGAATTCCGGCGAGATCGAGGCCGCTCTGGAAGGCAGGCTGCCGCGCCTCGTGGAGCTTTCCGACATGCGCGGCGACCTCCACATGCACACGACCGAGACTGACGGGCGCGCTTCGCTCGAGGAAATGGCCGAAGCGGCGCGTGCGATGGGATACGAATATGTCGCCATCACCGATCATTCGAAAGCGCTCGCGATGGCCAATGGCCTGGATGAGCAGCGGGTGGTGGATTTTGCCAAACGCGTGCGCGAGATCAACCGCGGCGGCCTCGGAATTCATATTTTTTCCGGCCTGGAGTGCGACATCCGCCGCGATGGGACCATGGATATCGCCGAGGATGCGCTCGCCGAGCTGGACTTTGTCATCGGGAGCGTGCATAGCCACATGAACCTGGAGCCCTCCGAAATGACAGACCGGCTGCTTCGCGCCGTGGAGTCGCCATCCGTGCGCGTTCTCGGCCATCCGACGGGGCGTCTTCTTCTGCATCGCGACGGATTCGCTTTCGACTTCGATAAGGTTGTGGCCGCGGCGGTGAAGCACGGCGTGCGCCTGGAGGTAAATGCGAGCCCGGAGCGGTTGGATCTCTATGGCCCTCTCTTGCGCTCGGCCAAAGCCAAAGGCGCGAAGTTCACCATCGCGACCGATGCGCACCACCCCAGGCACCTGGCGAACATGCGTTTCGGAGTCACCATGGCGCGGCGCGGGTGGCTCGAAGCCGGTGATATCTTGAATACTCTTCCGCTCGATCTGTTTACCAAGGCACTTCAATCGAAATGAAAATTATCTCCTCGCAAGAAAAATACCGGAACTGCCTGTTCCACGTAACTGAAAATGTCGCGGTGAGTCCCGATGGGTTCGAGATCCGCCGCGCGATTGTCGGCCACAATGGCTCCGCGGTCATGATGGCTGTGGATGACAAAAAGCGCATTCTTTTGGTGCGGCAATATCGCCTGCCGGCGCGGCGGTTTTTATGGGAATTGCCTGCCGGACGGCTCGATCCGGGTGAAAATAGCCTGCAGGCCGCGCGCCGCGAACTGAAGGAAGAAACGGGCTACCGGGCCCGCCACTGGAAGAAAATGGTGACGTTCTTCCCCAGCCCCGGGTACGTGGAAGAGACGATGACGGTGTATCTCGCCACCGGTTTGACCGCCGGTGAAGCGACGCCCATGGACGACGAACGGATCGAAACCGGCTGGTTCACTGCCAAGGATATCGAAACCCGAATCGCCAAGGGCTCCATCGTCGACGCAAAAACCATCGTCGGCATGTATGCCTGGAAGACGTTCCACCGTAAAGGCTAAAGCCTCATGGGGCCTGGCCGCGTATCCATGAATACACAATTAGTTGTTGACTCTCTCTCTGAGCCTACTGTATATTGAATCTGCTGCCGGTCTTCACGTGGTTTCGTGAATAAGGGAATCCGGTGAAAGTCCGGAACTGCCCCGCAGCGGTGAGCAGGAACGAAAGCCGTTATCAACGCACTGGCTCCTCCCTGGGAGTTGGGAAGCGCGGCGATTAGGAGATTGAATTCCGCCTGCCAGTCCGAAGACCTGCCGGGAGCCGGTACAAGTAGTGCCGGATTTCACAAGACGCCGAGGGGCTAGTCTGGTGGTGGCGCCATTACGGTGCTGTCTCCTCGCGCGTAAAGGAGCACACATGGCAGCCTTGGAACCAACCCCCATCCCCGAACTCATTCCCGGCATTCGCGCGGACGTCCCGCCGAGCAGCATGCGCGTGCGAAAACGCAACGGCAGCTTTGAGCCGGTTTCGGTGGACAAAATTATTCGGGCCGTGGAACGCTGCGCCGCGGGACTTTCCCATGTCGATCCGATGCGGATCGCCATCAAGACCATCGGCGGGCTCTATGACGGATCCACGACCAAGGAACTCGATCTCCTCTCCATCCAAACCGCCGCCGCGTCCATTGCCGAAGAGCCCGAGTATTCGCGTCTCGCTTCGCGCCTGCTGGCGACCTACATCGACAAGGAGGTGCAGAGCCAGAACATCTTTTCGTTCTCGCAGGCGATCGAAGCCGGCATGAACCTTGGCCTGATCGCCGGGACGACGGCGGCCTTTGTCCGCGACAATGCGCGCAAGCTCAACAGCGCGGTGGACGACTTGCTCTCGGACCGGCTGGAATTCTTTGGAATCCGGACCGTTTACGATCGCTATCTCCTCCGCAATCCGGACACCCGCGAAGTGATCGAGACACCGCAGTATTTCTTCCTGCGCGTCGCTTGCGGGCTTTCCCGGACCGCGTACGAAGCGATCGACTTTTATCAGCTTCTCGCCCGGCTGGACTATCTTCCCAGTTCGCCGACTCTGTTCAATTCCGGCACCACGCACCCGCAAATGTCGTCGTGCTATCTGCTCGATTCTCCGCAGGACACCCTGGAATCTATCTATGACCGGTACAAGGATGTGGCGATGCTCTCGAAGTTTGCCGGAGGCATCGGCCTGGCGTATCACCGCATCCGCTCCAGGGGGTCGCTCATACGCGGCACCAATGGGAAGTCCAACGGCATCGTGCCGTGGATGAAAACGCTCGATTCCTCGGTCGCCGCCGTGAACCAGGGCGGAAAGCGTAAGGGCGCCTGCTGCGTCTACCTGGAAACCTGGCACGCCGATATCGAGGATTTTCTTGAGATGCGTGACAACACCGGCGACGAAGGGCGGCGCACCTATAATCTCAACCTGTCCAACTGGATTCCGGACCTCTTCATGGAGCGGGTCGATGCCGATGGAGTTTGGTCTTTATTCGATCCCTCGAAGGTGCCGCATTTCCCCGACCTCTACGGAAGCGCTTTTCGCGAAGCATACGAGGCCGCCGAAAAGGCCGGGCTGTACGAGCGCCAGGTGAAAGCCCGCGATCTTTATTCGCGGATGATGCGGACGCTTGCCGAAACCGGCAACGGCTGGATGACATTCAAGGACTCCTGCAACAACAAGTCGAATCAAACCGGCCATGCGCCAAACGTGGTCCACTTGTCCAATCTCTGCACAGAGATTATCGAGGTGTCGTCGGAAGCGGAAACCGCGGTGTGCAACCTCGGTTCCATCAACCTCGCGCGGCACGTCATCGACGGCGTCTTCGATTTTGACAAACTGGGCATGACCGTGCGCAGGGCGATACCGTTCCTCGATCGCGTAGTCGATATTAACTTTTACCCGACGCCTACCGCCGCGGCCTCCAATCGCCGCTGGCGGCCCATCGGTCTCGGTGTCATGGGGCTGCAGGATGTCTTCTTCCAGCTAAAGCTGCCGTTTGATTCCGCTGCCGCGCGCGATTTGTCGAAGCGAATTCAGGAAGAGATCTACTACCACGCGCTCTCGGTATCGTGCGGCTTGGCCGAGGAACACGGATGCCACCCGGCCTTTGGGGAGACACGCGCCGCGGCCGGCCGGCTCCAGTTCGACGAATGGGGCGTGACGCCCACTGACACCGCGCGCTGGGACGAATTGCGGACCCGCATCGGGCGGTCCGGACTCAGGAACTCTCTGCTGATCGCGATCGCGCCGACGGCCACTATCGCGTCCATTGCCGGCTGTTACGAATGCATCGAACCGCAGATCTCAAATCTTTTCAAGCGTGAGACCCTGTCTGGCGACTTCATTCAAGTGAACCGCTACCTGGCTGCGGATTTGAAGGCGCTCGGCCTGTGGAACGAAGAGATCCGCGCCCGGCTGAAGCTTGGTGAGGGCTCGGTCCAGGCGATCGCGGAAATCCCCGCCGAAATGCGGGAAGTGTACCGGACGGTGTGGGAGATTCCCATGCGGTCATTGATCGACATGGCCGCGAGCCGCGGCGCCTTCATCGACCAGAGCCAGTCTCTGAACCTCTTCCTGGAGAGCCCGACCATCGGCAAGCTCTCTTCGATGTACATGTACGCCTGGCGGAAGGGAATCAAGACGACATATTACCTGCGGTCGCGCCCGGCGTCCAATATCTCCAAGGCAACGGTGTCCGCTCCAAAGGAGTCTGCCGCGAGGCAGGTTGCCTGCTCGCTCGAGAATCCGGGTTCCTGCGAGGCCTGCCAGTAACTATAGGAAAAGGAACAACTGAAAAATGATTTTGGATCCTGGTTTCGATTTGACTCTCCGCCCGATGAAGTACCCCATATTCCTGGAGATGTTCAAAACTGCGATCAAGAACACCTGGACGGTGGACGAAGTCGACTTCTCTACGGACGTGACCGATCTTCGCTCGCGGATGAAGCCTTCCGAACAGCACTTAATCAAACGGCTGGTGGCGTTCTTCGCCACCGGAGACAGCATCGTGGGCAACAATCTGGTGCTGAATCTCTACAAACACGTGAATGCTCCGGAAGCGCGGATGTACCTTTCGCGCCAGCTTTACGAGGAGGCTCTCCATGTGCAGTTCTATCTCACGCTGCTCGATACCTATATCACCGATCCCACCGAGCGCGCGGAGGCCTTCGCCGCCGTGGAGAACATCCCGTCCATTCAGAAAAAAGCGCAGTTTTGCTTTAAGTGGATTGACTCCATTCATGAGCTGGACCGGCTGGAAACGCCGCAACAGATGCGCGCGTTTCTGTTGAATCTGGTGTGCTTCGCCGCCTGTATTGAAGGACTGTTTTTCTTTGCCGCGTTCGCCTATGTTTACTATTTGCGGTCGCGAGGGCTTCTGCAGGGGCTTGCCGCGGGAACCAGTTGGGTGTTCCGGGACGAAAGCGCGCACATCGAATTTGCTCTGGAGGTGATCGCCACCGCC
Source organism: Bryobacteraceae bacterium (assembly GCA_035545735.1). Lineage (GTDB taxonomy): Bacteria > Acidobacteriota > Terriglobia > Bryobacterales > Bryobacteraceae > JAJYKC01. The sequence continues at coordinate 14,365 of DASZXS010000074.1, forward strand.
CGGCGCGAATCTCCGGAGCTTTTCGACGAGACCTTCGCCCGCGATGTCACCGAAATGCTTCGGGAAGCCGTGGATTGTGAGCTCTCCTTCGCCGAAGATACGCTCAGCCTGGGCGTCAGCGGAATGTCGGTCGGCAATATGCGGGAATACCTGGAATATATCGCCGACCGCCGCCTGGTCTCGCTCGGGATCGACCCGATTTTCGGCTCGCGTAATCCCTTCGGCTTCATGGAATTGCAAGACGTCCAGGAGTTGACGAACTTCTTCGAACGCCGCGTTTCCGCCTACCAGGTGGGCGTCACCGGCGAGGTGGCATTCTCCGAAGAATTCTAATTCCCCACAAGGCCCGGGAGTGGATGCGCGATGATTGTTCCGTGAAGGAACCATCGCGCTGCCATTGGGCCACCAACGATCTTGCCGTACGTTATCACGACGAGGAATGGGGAGTTCCAGTTCACGATGACCGCGTGCTTTTCGAATTCCTGATCCTCGAGGGCGCGCAGGCGGGATTGAGTTGGGACACCATTCTGAGGAAGCGGGAGAATTACCGCGAGGCGTTCGCCGGATTCGACCCCGCCAAAGTCGCCCGCTTCGATGCCCGCCGGCGTGCCCGCCTTCTCACCAATGAGGGCATCGTGCGCAATCGTCTGAAGGTTGATTCGGCCGTCTCCAACGCCAAGGCCTTTCTCGCGATCCAAAAGGAGTTCGGCTCGTTCGATCGCTATGTGTGGGCGTTCACCGGCGGCCGTCCCCGGATTAACGCGTGGAAGTCCTCGAAGGAGAATCCGGCCAGCACCGTGGAGTCCGATGCGCTAAGCAAAGATCTTCGCCGCCGCGGGTTTCGTTTCGTGGGAACCACCATCTGTTACGCCTTCATGCAGGCGACCGGGCTGGTGATGGATCATTCCGTGGACTGCTTCCGCTACCGGCTTCTCGGCGGTTTTTGACAATAGGGAAGAGGAGTGCATAGGATAGGGGGGTAGGGTATCTTATGAATACGAGCGCATTCCCCGCTCCCCGCCACGCCGCGCAAGTGGACCCGGACGTAAAAACCGCCAACGTAAAGCGGCTGCGCCGCATCGAAGGACAGGTGCGCGGGCTCCAGAAGATGGTGGAAGAAGAGCGCTACTGCGCGGACATCATGATCCAGATCGCTTCGGTCCACGAGGCGCTCCGCGGCGTAGGCCGG
>DASZXS010000075.1:0-4727 GCA_035545735.1 Bryobacteraceae bacterium
TTCCGTATCCGCGGAACCAAAGGTGGGATCGACCTGACGCCCCTGAATTCGGGCCGCATTGTTTACCCGGGCGAGGAAGAAGATCTGCCATCGCACGAAAACATCCATTACCCCTGCATCGCCAACTTCACCGCGGCCGTCCTGGACGGCGCGCCGCTCCGCTCCTCCGGAGAGACCGCGATTCTCACCGATTGGGTGACGGAAAAGGCCCTGCGCGGCTAAGCCCCCTAGCCGCCGCTACTCGATCGGAATCGTGACCGGACGCGCCGCGTTTCCGCCGGCGGAAACCGCAATCGTGGCTTCGCCGGATGCGGCCTGCCGCGGGATAACTACATTCAATTGATACAACCCGGTAAATTGCGGCGCCAGCCCGGCAAAGCGGACCTGGGACTGTATTCCGCCGATCTTCATGTCCGGTGTAATCAATGCGAAAGACAATGGGCTCAGCGGCGCCGGCGTTCCCGTCAGAACAGCGGGTGAAACAGGCCCAAAACCGGTCCCATAAAGAATAATCGTTTCGCCCGGCGTCGCCGGATGCTCCGCCGGCAACCATTTAGCAAATAGCCTCTTTACACACGACGCAACGAACGTACATCTGAGACCCTGGGATCTTCATATAGAACCCAACGTGTCGGCCGAAGTATCGTCTGATTGACTACAAATCCACAACGTAAATAAGCACCGAATAAGATTGCGATAGGAGTATGGAATGAGTTAAAGGAAGTTGTCAAGAGAGTTTTAGTATTTTGGCGCATCCGGGAATTTGGTGAGGAAGCTCGGATAATGGGCAGGTGCAAGACACGGATCTGTATGCCCGGACTCCGGGGGTTCGCGAGCCGTGGCGCGTGGAGAGCGTCGATCTAAAAGTTGATTAGAATGGACCTTGCGCCTGAACTCATTTCTCACGCGGGCCTGCCTGGCCTCACTGCTCTTTTCTTCCGTCGGGTTCTCCCAGACCTACAAGACCTGGAGCGACTACGGAGGCTCCGCCGATTCCGCCCAGTATTCGGCGCTGAAGCAAATCGACCGCTCTAACGTCGCTCAGCTTCAAGTCGCCTGGACCTACGGTACCGGCGACGGCAAAAAGTACGCCTTTAATCCGCTCGAAGCCGGAGGGCTGCTTTACGTCCTTGCGAAGAATAACTCGATCGTTGCTCTCGACGCCGCCACCGGAAAGCAGGTCTGGATCCATGAGAACGGTCCCGACGTGCGCGTCATCACGAATCGCGGGCTCAACTACTGGGTAAGCAAAGATGGCTCGGACCGCCGCCTCCTCTTCGCCAGCAACAACTTTCTTCGGGAACTGGATGCGCGCACGGGCAAGCTCATCCGCTCGTTCGGAAAAGAAGGTCTCGTCGATCTTCGCGAGGGCCTCGGCCGAGACCCCAATTCCATGACGCTCGTCCAATCCACCACTCCGGGACGCATTTTTGAGGACCTGCTGATTCTCGGCTCGGCGACGAATGAAGGCTACGGCTCCGCGCCCGGCGATGTGCGCGCGTTCGATGTCCGCACTGGCCGCCAGGTTTGGAGCTTCCACACCATTCCGCATCCCGGCGAATACGGCTACGACACGTGGCCGAAGGATGCCTGGAAAACCGCCGGCGGCGCCAATGCCTGGAGCGAGCTTTCGCTCGATGCCAAGCGCGGCATCGTCTACATCCCCACCGCCAGCCCCAAATACAATTTCTACGGCGCGAACCGCAAAGGCGCGAATCTTTTCGGCGACTCGCTGCTGGCGCTCGATGCCCGCACCGGAAAGCGGTTCTGGCACTTCCAGATGGTGCATCACGATATCTGGGATTACGATAATGCCACCGCGCCGAAGCTTCTTACCGTCGATCACGACGGCAAGCCGACCGACATCGTCGCGCAGCCCGGCAAGGCCGGGTTTCTATGGGTATTCAATCGTGTAACCGGCAAGCCCCTCTGGCCCATCGAAGAGCGCCCCGTTCCGAAATCCGACATGCCCGGCGAAGAGACCTGGCCCACCCAGCCCTTTCCCACGAAGCCGCCTGCTTTTTCGCGCCAGAAATTCACCGCCGGCGATCTGAGCCCGTTCATCGCCAACCCCGAGGAGAAGGCCCGCCTCCGCGATCAGATCCTCAGCGCGCGCAATGAAGGTCTGTTCACTCCGCCCTCCACGCGCGGCACAATCCAAATGCCCGGCAACAATGGCGGAGCGAACTGGGGAGGAGCCGCGATCGATCCCACGGATGGCACGGTGTACGTGGTCTCGAAGGATCTCCCGGCGCTCCTGAAAATGGAGCCGGAGAACGCCCGCAAGACTTCCGTCAGCGATAGCCCGGAGCAGCAGGGGAAGGTTGTCTATCAGATCAACTGTGAGCGCTGCCACGGGCCGGGGCGCTTGGGCCAGCCTCCCGCCGTTCCTTCCCTGGCCGATATCGGCAAGCGGCTCAGCCCGGCGGAGATTTCGGGTGTCGTCGCGCAAGGCCACGGCTCCATGCCCGGCTTCGCCAAGCTGCCCGGTAACGCGGTCGGCTTGCTGGTGGCCTACTTGAATAATCCCGCGCGCGGCGATGCGCCCGCTTCCATTCAAACCGCTCCCATGGTGCAGCGCGATCCGAAATCCGTCCGCTACTTCAGCGGATTTGGTTTCATGATCACCAGCGAAGGCACGCCCGCCATCAAGCCGCCATGGACGTCGCTCACGGCCTATGATTTGAACCACGGAACCATCAAGTGGCAGGTTCCGCTCGGCACCGTCCCCGAATTAGCCGCCAGGGGTTTCAAGGACACGGGCTCGCACTATCCCAAGGTTGGCCCGGTCGCCACGGCAGGCGGCTTGATCTTCGCCGGAACGCGGGACCGCAAGGTTCGCGCGCTCGACAAGGATACAGGGAAAGTTCTTTGGGAAGCCGAAGTCCCCGCGGCCCTGGAAGGAATTCCAGCGGTCTACGAAGTGAACGGGCGGCAATACGTGGTCTTTTGCGCCGCCGCGCAGGCCGACGCCCGCGGCGCGGCGAAGAACATTCCGGGTTCGTACATCGCGTTCGCTCTGCCGGAGAGTCACGGCAAGGGGAAGCGGTAACGCCTGAGCTTAAAAGTCGAGGCTGTTCAAATAGCGCAGGCTGATCGGAATCTGCCGGTCCGCGTCGACGGCCTCGTCTTCCAGGTAGTAATGGCGCACGCCGGTCTCTTTCGCCGCCCGCAGTGCCGCCGCCACATCCACCAGGCCCTGCCCCAGCGGCACGCTCTCTTCTTCCAGAACATCGCCCGGCGAACCTCCCAGCCGGGTTCCTTTCCGGATGTCCTTCACATGCATCAGCGGGAATCGGCCGCGATACCGATGCAGCAGTTTCACAGGGTCCTGATAGGCGTAGACGATCCAGAAAATGTCCATCTCGAAATTCGCCCAGTCCGGATTCGTTTCCTTGGCCAGCGTGTCAAACAAGGTGCCGTCGGCGGATTTCTCAAATTCGATTCCGTGAATGTGATAGCAGCCGTGCAGCCCGGACTCCTTGAGTTTCTTCCCAAAGCGATTCAGGCTCTCACCCGCGCGCCGGATGTCGTCCGGCGATAGCTTTTTCCCGCTCCGCGGCACGGTCGAGCACACCACGTAGGGAGCGCCGAACGTATGTGCGTCGCGAACCACGGAATCGATATCGTTCGTCAGCTTGTCATAAGCCGCCATCATCGAGGTGGCCTTCAATCCATTGGCGTCGAGCAGCTTGCGGAATTCCTTCGCGGTATGCCCGTGGAGTCCGGAAACTTCAACCTCCTGGAATCCGAACCGGCGGATCAACGCCAGCGTGCCCGGCAGGTCCTTGTCGGCGGCGCGCCGCAGGCTGTAGATCTGGATGCCGATCGGGATCGAAAGCTTCGGGCTCGAAAGCGCCGGCAGCGCGGAGACCGCTCCGGCAAGCAGCGTTCGCCTGGAAATCATCGATTAGACCTCCAGCTTCCACGGGCTGCGATACTCGCGTGTCAGGTACTTCCGCGCCTCTTCCTGCATCACGGTCTTTTTTTCGTCATCCCAGTCGAGCCGCAGGCGGCTGCGGTAAGCGACGTTGCCGAGCAGGGAAGTGGCCGACGAGCGGAAGCATTTCTCGATGTCGCTGTTCGGACGCTGGCGCGTCTTCACGCATTCCAGAAAATTTGTCCAGTGCAGTGGATGGGGATCGCTAACCCGCTTCATCTCGGACGCCTCCAGATCGGAACCCTTTTCCGGCGTCACCCGGTAAAGCGAGCGGTCTACGTACAGCGTTCCGCGTGTGCCGTAGAATGTCAGCCCCATCAGCCGCGCCTTGGTTTCGTCGGTATTGTTGCAGCGGTGCTCCCAGGACCCCACGAAGCCCGGATATTCATAGGAAACCTGCAGCGTGTCCGGCGTCTCGCGGTCGTCCTGAAACCAGAACTTCCCGCCGATCGCCGTGATCGCCTTGGGCATCGCTTCATCGAATGCCATTTGCAGAATATCGAGCATGTGTACGCCCGAGTCGGTAAGCTGCCCTCCCGCGTAGTCCCAGAACCAGCGGAAATACGAGTAGGCGTTCGGATAAACGCCGAACCGGTTCGGATTGAACGGACGGGCTTCCGCCGGACCCTGCCAGAGGTCCCAATCGAGCCCCAGCGGCGGCTTGGAATCCGGTGGGTTCCCGATCCCGGACTGTGGCTCGTTCGAATAAATCCAGGTGCGCGCGAAAGCCACCTTTCCCAGTTGTCCGCTGCGCACGATTTCACATGCCTTTTGGAAATGCTGGCCG
>DASZXS010000076.1:0-4368 GCA_035545735.1 Bryobacteraceae bacterium
GCAACTACTGCCTGACGGTGCACAGCTTCACCGCCGAGCGCATGGCCAGGCTGTCCGCCGACGAGATCACGCTCGCGCGGAAGGGCCATGCCGGCGAGCCCAAGCGGGATGCCGCGGTCCAATTCGCCCGCAAAGTCATCGAGACCCGAGGGCACATCGGCGACGCCGATGTGAAGGCCGTCCGCGATGCCGGCTACACCGATGCGAACGTCATGGAGATCGTCGCGCTGGTCGCGATGTATTCCCTGACGAACTTCTTCAACAACGTGTTCGACCCCGACAAGGACTTTCCCGCCGTTCCGCCGGCCGGTTCGATCTAGAGCCTTGGATGCCATCGGATCGAAAGGCTATACCCAGAGGGAGCAGAATGGCGCTCGCGACTTCCACTGCACGGCGGTATCCCCTCTCCCCAACGGGGAGAGGGTTAGGGTGAGGGGCAGGCGCATCGATCCAACCCAATCTCATACCGCGCTGGAGCCGCGGATGGTCAAGCCGCAAGCTCAACCAAACCGCTCCAGCGGCTCGGCGCCGATCTGGTGACCGGTATTGCTAACGACCTCCAGCTCAGCAAGAATTCGAGAATTGCTGGTACTGCCGGAGTTCCAAATGAAGGTCGTCCCCAACCGAAAGACCGAAACCGGCCGCCACACGATCGCCGGTCTGGAGAACGCCGACACCGATGTCGCGGTCAGTTGGGGTGATGGCCATCGGAGCATCTATCCCGCCATCTGGCTGCGTCACAACTGCACTTGCGAAATCTGCGGAAGCACCGAGACCGCGCGACGCCATCTCCGTCTGACCGATATTCCCCACGACATTGCGGCGGAGAGCGTAGAGGTATCCCCCGGCGGGCAAATGGCGGTCGTCTGGAAGAGTGACCGTCATAGATCCCTCTACCAGCCCCTGTGGCTCCGAGCGCATTGCCTTTCTGACGAAGAGCGCGAGCGACGCCGCCACAAGCCCACCCTGTGGCATCCGCTGAGCAATGACGTTCTCTCTTATTTCAGCCTTCCGGATCTCCAGGCCAAGCCGGAGCATTTGCGCTTCCTGGAGCGGGTGCGTGATTTCGGTTTTGCCATCCTCGCCGACGTGACATGCGAGCGGGAGGCGACGGAGAAGGTGGCTAAGCTGGTTGGCACGCTGCGGGCCACCAACTATGGGATCTACGAGCTGATCTCGAAGCCGCAGCCGCAGCTCGTCGCAGATACGTCGGTCGCACTTGCCCCGCATACGGACGAGCCCTATCGGCACAACCCGCCGGGCATCACGTTCTTCCATGTCCTGGCGCAAAGCGAAGAGGGTGGCGATTCGACGCTGGTGGACGGCTACTACGTTGCGGAAATGCTGAGACAGAAGGAGCCGGAGGCCTTCGAGCTCCTGTCAACGGTACCCGCGAGCTTCCACCGGACGCTCAAAGAGGGCCGCGCGTTTGTCGCCGCTGGGCCTGTGATCCGATTGGACAAGGACGGTCACGTCGAAGGTATCCGCATCCTGGATCGCGGAACCGCCCCCTTCGATCTCCCGCCATCAAAGGTACGGCCATACTACGCCGCGCTGCGGAAACTGCTTCGGTACCTGTACGACGAACGCAATCAATTGACGGTTAAGATCAAGGCCGGAGAGATGCTTGTCTTCAACAATCAACGCCTGCTTCACGGTCGCACCGCCTTCGACCCGACAAAGTCTCATCGCCACGTCCGAAGCTGCAACGTCGATCTCGATGAGTTCTACTCCAGCCTGCGGGTCGCCTATCGCGAGCTTGGACGGGAGGAGGCCTACATGTGGTTGGCGCAAGGGGCCGGCGTCTAATCTGAGACCGTCACACGGACGAGAAATGCCAGGAATCTCGAGCCCTTCCCAATGAGCAAATTCTTCAACGTCCTTCTGCTTCCCGGTGATGGCATTGGTGTCGAAGTCACTGCTGCAGCCAGAAAAGTCCTCGAAGCCGCGGCCGCGAAAGAAGCGGTCGATCTAAAATTCGAAACTCGGCTGGTCGGCGGCGCTTGCTACGACGACTGCGGCGAGTTTCTGACTGACGAAACGCTCCAGCTTGCGCGAGACTCAGATGCGGTGCTGTTCGGTTCGGAGGGCGGACCGAAGTGGGACAGTCTCGACCTGAACTGGCCGCCGGAGCGTCGCAGCGGGCTCACGCGACTGCGGCGCCAGTTGCAGCTCTTTGCGAACCTGCGGCCTATTCGTCCGTTGGATTGCCTCATCGAGCGTTCGACGCTGAAGAGCGACGTTATCCGAGGTGTTGATTTCATCATTCTGCGGGAACTATGCGGCGGCATCTATTTCGGCGAGCCGCGGGGCATCGGGCGCGGTCCTGACGGTGAAATGCGCGGCTTCGAGACGCAAATCTACACCGAATCCGAGATCGTCAGAGTCTCTCGCGTGGCGTTCAATCTCGCGCGTCAGCGCCGGAAAAAGGTCACGTCGGTCGAGAAATCCAACGTGATGGAAAGCGGGTTCTTTTGGCGCCAGGTCATCACGCGCGTGGGCAGGGAAGAGTTTCCCGATGTGGAGCTCGAGCACATGTACGCCGACAATGCCGCCATGCAGATCGTTCGCCAGCCCAAGCAGTTCGATGTCCTCGTCACAGACAACCTCTTCGGCGACCTTCTTTCCGACTGCGCAGCCATGATCACCGGCTCTCTGGGGATGCTCCCCTCAGCCTCGCTGGCTGCGCCTGAACTGAATGGGAAGCAACTCGGTCTCTACGAGCCGATCCACGGAAGCGCCCCGGACATTGCCGGCAAGGGAATTGCCAATCCGATCGGGTCAATCCTGAGCGCCGGGATGCTGGCGCGGCATAGCTTGAAGAATTCCAAGATTGCTCAATCAATTGAGAAGGCAGTCGAGAGTGTATTGGCTTCCGGCATCCGTCCATCCGATCTCGGCGGCACAGCCTCTACTGCAGACATGACCGAGAACGTGCTGCAGCGCCTCTAGGCAATCCTGTAGTTGCAACCCGCCCGCCCGGGTGCCCCGATTGGATCGCGAGATCACGCCACCACTTCCCAAAATAGGGTATTGCCTATTTTCGTGAACTGAGCTACAGTATCTCCTGCCTGGGCCATTTCGGGTCCGAGGCTGCACAGCATTCCGGCACCCGCGCATTCCTGAACCCCGGGCACTAAGAAACCCCCGGCAGTTCGGAACCGGGTGCCGTTTCAGTCGAACAGAAACAGAGGACGACCGATGCAGGACTCTCTCTGCGCCGGCGATTCCGCCGCGGCGCCAACTTACACCGGACTTACACGAAACAAGGAATCCGAGGACTCCATGCCGACTCTCACGGACGAGATCAAAGCATTCATCGTCAGAGGCTTAGCCTGCTTCGACACGCCCTCGGACGTGGCGGAGGCGGTTAAGTCGACCTTCGGCGTCGAGCTCAGCCGCCGGCATGTCTACGCCTACGATCCGCGCTGCGCCCAGCCGCCGGCGCCGCGCTGGTGCGAGCTCCATGCGGCGACCCGCGCGGCGTTCCTGCACGACGCCGCCGAGATCGGCGTCGTGCATAAGACCGTGCGCCTGCGGATGCTCGACCGGATGGCGCATCGCGCCGAGGAGCGGAACTATATCGACCTGGCCTGCGCCGTCCTGGAACAGGTGGCGAAGGAGTGTGGCGGGCTCTATGAAAGCCGAAAGCCGTCCGAGCCGGCGCCTGCGAAGAGCCCGCCGCGTTAGGCGCCGGCGCATCCTACGCCGCTATTGAATCACCCGCAGCGGCCTGATCCGGGACAAGTCCCGGTCATGGGTGACGACCGCCGCCGCGTTGATCGCGAGCGCGCTGGCCGCCTGTACCGCGTCGGCGAGTTTCAGCCGCAGGCTGGCGCGCAGCCGCGCCGCGCCTTCGGCAATGTCGAGGTCGAGCGGCACGACCTGCCAGGATTGGAGGACGGCGCGGTAGCGGCGCGCGAGTGCTTCGTCGCCGGCCTGCAAAGGACCGGTCAGAACCTCGGCCAGCGTGATTGTCGTCACCGCGAAACGCAAGCTTCCGGCAGCATGCGCCTCGAACAGCGGGGTGAACCGCGGCGCCAGTTTCGGGTGGCTTTCGAGGAGATAAATGATCGGTGCCGAATCCAGCAGAACCAGCGCTCCGTCGGCCAGCCCTGCGAGATTCAACGGCTCCATTCGTCGCGCAGCTTGCGGAGCGTTCGGCTGCTGCTCCTGCCCCACAAGCCGCGTCCCGAACCGGCGAGCGGCGAGAGCGGCTGCTGACGAAGGCCGGTTGCATAGGCGTCGATCGGCATCAACGCGGCGACCGGCTTTCCGCGCTTGGTGATGATGGTCGGCTCGCCGTTCTCGGCCGCCGTCAGCAGGTCCGGTAGCTGGTTCCGCGCATCCTCGGCGCCCTTCTGCCGC
>DASZXS010000077.1:0-66950 GCA_035545735.1 Bryobacteraceae bacterium
GGGCTCAGGTGGCAGAGGATTTTACCTTGTAAAATCGGTGTCTTATGGACCATCTTCCGAGGCAAAATTATATAACGTTCATGTTTTTTTGATTTTACTTGACTTATCCAGTTTCGCCCTACAGAATCGACTCACCATGGAAAGGAGGCCGAGTCAATTGTTGCATCCAGCGTGTTTAATATCCTCGGGAATCGTGTTCGTGCTATTGTCGTCTTCCGGCGCTGCCCGACAGGCATTTACAGCCACAGTATTACATCGCTACTATGGCAGCGAAACGTCACAACCTCCGATCGTTGAGGTTGACTTGGTCGCTCACCGTGGCGACGGCTCAATGGCCGAAGTGAAGCAGCTAATGGACGGTAAGATCATTGGGAATAAGTCGATCCTCGATCTTCCCGGGCGGAAGCGAATCGCGGTGCAAATTGCCGGGAACTCCATCACGACCTATCGGCTCCCAGCGAAGTCGGTGGCGCATTATCGAATTCCAAAGACCTGCAAGGAGGGGACTCCTGCAGGGCGCCTCCTTGGCTTTGAGGTGGTCAAGGTTACGCGCAGCGCGCGGGCGGAGTCCGCGGGGCGTATTGTCCGCAGCCAGGAATGGGAAGCGCCGGCTTTGGGATGTTTTACGCTCAAAGCGGAAGACGACCTGTACGTCGACGGAGCGGAAAAGCCATCAGCGATCACCACAACGGAGGTTGCCGGCGTCACAATGGGAGAGCCTGCCGCCGATCTGTTCGCGATTCCCCCAGGATTCACGGAACGTTCTCCTTCCAAGGCAATTAGCGAAGCGGCCAAAGTGAACGGCCGTCCGTGCACCCAGTGTGCGCTGAATACCGCGGGCAAATTGGATCAGGCTTATTCGCACTCACAGGCGCGTTAACGGCCGCGTCACCACTGCTGGTTCGTCGCATAGGAGAAGTTGGTGATGTTTCTCGATTCACCCTCAATGCGCTCGAATACGGATTGAATTGCCACGCGGCCCGGACCCGACAGGCGCAACCACATATACCGGTTGCTCCACGAACCCCAAATACTAAAGCCGGTGGAAGGGTGCTCAAAGTGGAGATGCATCTGAACCGTCGGGTCTTTGAAAACCAGCGCGGAAGGCTTTACCAGGATCGTCTGCCCGCGTTGCAACTCCCGGACAAAGACATTCCCCCCGGCGTGAAGCAGCAGCAGACCCGGCGTTTGCGGCGCATAGAACCGGTCCATGTTCATCCCTACCGGATAGTGTGTTTCGGTGTCGTCGCCGCTCTTCGTGGTGAACCATATATTGGTCGCAAACCAATCGTAGGTGACATGGAGCATGGCGGCGAGGAACAGATGCTCGCGCACATCCACCGCCTGGCCGGGCTGGAGCGGCATGGCGATCAATTCACCGGGATCGTCTTTTGAAAACGCAATGTGACCCGGCCCCACCGCCTGCGTCATCACCAGGGGCAAGCCGGCGAACATCCGCTTCCATGCGCCTTTCAGGGACATGGCGCTCACAGTCACCCTGGCGTCCTTCCACAACAGGACGTGGTGCGCAAAATACACGCCGTCCCCTGGCGCCAGATTCATATCGGCAACCGGGACGTAGTTGCCTTCAATCTGGCAGACGGAATTGCCGAACTGGAGCTTCGCCATGTCCTTGCGCCCCGGCAATTGAGCCCATCCGGAGCGGGTCACGGCAACAGCGGTATTCAGAGTCGCCCCGCACATAGGGCAGGAGCGCTGGCTCGCTTCCACCGCGGCGCCGCACCAGGAGCATTTCGTCTGCGCATGTCCCGGCGACGGCTGCGCCGCTTGGAGCGGATGAGGGTGAGCGGAGAGAGGAGCGGGCGAAGGCGGCGGTGGTGAGGAAGGAGGCGGAGGCGGTGCGGCCGCCGGCGCGCGATGAATACGATTTCCGCACGATATGCAAAAACTGGCTTCTTCGCCGACGCGCGCGCCACAGTTTACGCAGAACATGGCTTCTCCTATTCGCTGCGATGATGCACGTACATCGACTGTATGCCGACGCGCCCCGGTCCGGTCATCTTAGCGAGATTCATATTTGTCCCGCCAAAGAAGCCAGAGGTCAGCTTCTGAAATTCCACTTCCATTGTCACCGTGGAATCTTTATAAAGAAATGCGCCCGGCTCCAGCATGATGGTTTCGCCCGCCGCCAAACGGCGTTCGAAGACATCGCCGTATCCGTGAAGAATCAGCATGCCGGATGACCCCGTTGTGACGAAGCGATCCATATACATGCCCTGGCCGCCGAAGAGAATGTTCGCGAGCCCCTTGATGCGGATAAAGGAGTAACCCACCTGATGCGAGCAAAGAAGGAACGCGTGCTCGCGGACATCCAGTTCCATGCCCGGATGCAGGGGCAGCACCACCAATTCGCCGGTAGCGTCGCGCGAGAAGGCGATTCGCCCCGGGCCGCTGGCGACGCTGATGATAAACGGCATCCCGGCAAACGCCCGCTTCAAGCCGCCGGCGAGCGACATCACCGAAAGCGGAACGCGCTCTTCCTTCCAGAGCATGACGTGATGCTCGAAAAAGATGGAGTCGCCGGCGCCAAGATTGATCTCGGCTGCCGGCACGATTTCGCCTTCCACCTGGCAGGTGCTGGAGCCGAAGTGAATCTCCGTCATGTCCCGGATGCGCGGGGCTTCGCGCCAGCCGGACTCGCTGACCAGGTTTCGAACATCCAAAGGAGCGCCGCAAGCCCAGCATGCCAGCGCGGTCTTCTCGTTCATGCCCTGGCACCATTGGCACTGAATGCGCTCGAGCGGTTCACCAACCGGCAGACGCGAAACGTCACTCATCGGACAAACCTCCAGCTACCTAATGTAGCTTCAAATGCGCGCCCCGGTCAGTTGCCGTAGGCGACCCGCCAGATGGTCTCGGAGCCGTCGTCGCTGACCAGGAGTGCGCCGTCGGAGGCTGTGGTTACGCCAACCGGGCGGCCCCAGACGCGTCCGTCGGGAGTCACGAAGCCGGTGAGGAACTCTTCGTAGATGCCGGACGCATGCCCGCCCTTCAACGGCACGCGGATGACTTCATAGCCGGCGCGCATGGCGCGATTCCAGGAGCCGTGCTCGGCGGCGAAGATATCGCCGTGATACTCCGCGGGAAACTGTTGGCCGTCGTAGAAGGTAAGTTGAAGAGAAGCATTGTGCGGCTGCAGCAGCACGTCCGGCACGATGACTTTGTCCTTCAATTCGGGATGCTTTCCCTGATGGCGCGGGTCCTGATGGCCGCCGAGGTAATACCAGGGCCAGCCGTAGAAACCGCCTTCCTGAACATGCGTGATGTAGTCGGGGACGAGGTTATCGCCTAATTCGTCGCGCTCATTCACCGAAACCCAAACCTCATGCGTCTTTGGATTCACTGCCAAACCGGCCGGGTTGCGGATTCCCGCGGCGTAGATCCGCCGTCCGTTCCCGTCCGGTGTAAATTCGAGAACGTTGGCGCGCTCGTGCTCGGCGGGGTGCGTGTCGGGGTCGTCAACGTTGGAGCGTGATCCCACCGCCACGTAGAGCTTTTTTCCGTCCGGAGAAAAGGCGATGCTGCGCGTCCAATGGCCTCCACCCGCCGGCAGTTTCGCAACCACCGTTTCGACCGGCCCGCGCGCTTTCAAATCGCCGTTCCGGTACGGGAACCGGACTACGGAATCGGTATTGCCCACGTACACGTACCGCGGATCGGGACCCGGCGGATAGAAGGCGATACCGAACGGCTCGTTCAGATTCCCGGCGAAGACCTCCACCGTTTGCGCCTTCCCGTCCGCGCCAATTCCGCGCAGTACCTTCACGCGGCCCGGCGCGCTTTCCGCAAGAAAAATATCGCCGTTGGGCGCTCGCAGGATCAGGCGGGGATTCTGAAGTCCGGTGGCATATTGGGTCACCTTGAAGCCTGGCAGCGCTTTCGGCCAAGCTCCTTCCGGGCGCGCCACCACTTTGGGTCCATTCCCGGCCGATTTGGTGGCATACGGCGCCGGGAGATCGGCGACGGTAAAATGCCGGAATGTGCCCGGTTTCTGATTGCGGTAGTCCGTGAAAGCGGCCTGTCCCGTCTGAATGTTTCTTTCCTCGGCCTGAATTCCCAAAACACAGATTCCCGCGAACGCCGCGGCGCCACAGACGACAACTGCACGCTTGGATAGAACCATGTTCGGCACTCTTGTTCTCCCGTCTAACTCTCATTCTTTCACAGTGAAAATACAGCGCGGAGTCAAAGATCACCCGCCTTTCTGACAAGAGCGCGAACGGGACGGACCGCAGCCAGCACCACTTCGGCTTGCGGCGCATCCATTTGCTTCAGAATCGCGAGTTGCTTCTCCGCCCAGCCGGCGGGTGGGGGACGATGGGCGGCGATCCTGTCTAACGCGTCCAGACCGATCGCGCCGGCCAGCGCCAGATTGTGCGAGAGCGGAATCGCTTCGCGCAACAGGAAGTTCGCTTCGAGCACCGGCCTAAGCCGCGAGTCGTTGCTCTTCCACCGGAGCAGGATGCCGCGGATTTCCCTTTCATTCTGGGGGGTGAGATCTTCAATCCGGTATTGCATCGTCCGGACCGTGGCGCTCTCCGGCCGGGCAGCGTCTACCAGGCGGTTGAGAGGAGTGCTCTGGTTGTAGCGGTGGTTGCCCTCGCGTCCGTCGATTCCCAGTGGTTCCACCACTCCGGCCAGCGTGCCCAACAGTTCCTCGTGGCCAGGGGCAAGCCTTTGCAGCATGGGCATGTAATTCACCTCGTGCCGCACACCGCGCCAGTCGAGTTCGCGGCTGACGGCGTCCAGACGCGCATACAACGATTTCACATCCGTTTGTGACGCGGTGGACCACAACCGCTCGGCGATCGCCGCGCCGCGCGGCCAATTGCGGGAATCCACGGTCGCGGCATCCACATACTCTGTCCACATGCAGGCTTCCCCGCCCAGGACGCGCGCGGCTTCTTCCGCGGTCAGGCCCTTCGCGGGCCCGCCCAGAGGGTCCACGGCATAATGCTTCGCAGCAGAATCCAAATGATCCAGGTAGTAGCCGTAGGAGAGCAGTCCACGATGCCCTCGCTTAACGGCGGTCACCAGCGATTCCTGATCGCGCCAGGATTGGAGAATCACGTCATGCGGCAGGCCGGGATGCAGAATCTCGTCCCATCCCATCATGATCTTCCCGTGCTTCTTCACCAGCGCTTCCACGCGGCGGTTGAAATAAGCCTGCAAACCGGCCTCGTCGTGAAGGTGATGCTCGCGAATGAAGCGCTGGATCTTCGCGCTTGCCTTCCATTGCTTCCCGTTGACCTCGTCGCCGCCGATATGGAAATAGACGTCGGGGAAGAGCGCCGCCACTTCTCCAATTAGCTTGTCCAAAAACTCGTACACAAGGTCTCGCGTGGGGTCGATTGCCGGGTCATAGACGCCGAAAGTGTGAATGATCGAATATTTTCCGGGGATACTGGCCAGCTCCGGATACCCCACCAGCCAGCTTGCGCAATGGCCCGGCATATCGATCTCGGGCACCACGCGAATGCCGCGGTCATGAGCGTATTCGAGGATGTGGCGAATATCGGCGCGTGTGTAATAGTCGCCATCGGAGCCGAGCTGGTGCAGCTTGGGAAAGGCTTCGCTCTCGATGCGGAAGCCCTGGTCATCGGTCAGGTGCCAGTGAAAAACATTCAGCTTCACAGCTTCCATTGCGTCGAGGTTGCGCTCGATCACCGGCGCCGGCATCCAGTGGCTGGTGACGTCGAGCAGGAAGCCTCGCCACGGAAACCGCGGCCGGTCCTCAATGTGAACGGCCTGCGCTTCAAAACCGGACCGGCCCGGGGCCGCCAGTTGGAGAAAAGTCTGCAATCCGTGCAGCGCGCCCACCACCGTTGCCGCGCGAAGCCGCGCCTGCGCTGGGGTGACATCGAGTGTGTACGATTCATCCTGACCCAGGCGATCCGGCTCATCCGAGCGCTCGCCGCACTCGATGAAGAGAGAAGCGCCGCGGGCGGCCTTCTCGACGATCGGCCGCATGGGCACGCCGGTCCGGTTCGAGAGTTCCCGGATCATGCGCACCACGCCACGCTCCAGCCGCGCTGCCGGCGGTGCGGGGAAGGAAACCGAAAAGCCGCCGTCGATCCGCAGAGCGCCCTCGTGGAGGATGACGGTCCGCGGCATGGGAAGAAGCGACAGGGGCCGGACCGCGGCGGCCGCGGACGCCGCTATTGCAAGGAAGCAGAGGAGGCACGTTTTCATGAAGGCTAAAGATCGAATCCGGCCGGCGCGCGCCGGCGCGTCTGGGCGAGCTTGAAGAGGATACCGGCGGCAAACCATGCTGCTCCCACCTCCTTGGCGGACGTCGAGAGACTGATCCAGATGGAAAAACAGAACAGCAGTCCGGCCAGCGGAAGCAACACACCGCTGACGATCCCGTGGCCGCTGCCGGTGAATTTCAAGCGCGCCGAGTGCCGGATGACTGCCGCGTTCACCCCCATAAAAGCGAGGAAGGCTCCGAAATTGATCAGCTCCGCGGAGCTTTCGTAGTTCAAAATAAACGCCCCCGCGCAGGAAAGGACGCCTACCAGCAGAATGTTGTAGGACGGCGATTTCGTGCGGGCATCGATATGCGCGAAGAAGCGCCCGGGCAGAGCGCCGTCGCGTCCCATCCCAACCAGAAGCCGCGACACGCCCGCCTGCGCCGCCAGGCCGCAGCCCACGTTCGCCACCACCAGGATGATCCCCATTGCCTGGAACAGAGGCGGCCCACCCACCTTCCGGCTGACGTCCATAAAGGCGGTTTCGAGGTTGGGAAACGTATGGTAATCCGGCCAAACGAGTTGAGCGAGGTAGATTTGAAGGCCGCCGAACAGGCCGGTGAACAGGCACACAATCACCGCGGCCAGCATTACGTTCCGCCGGGGATTGTGCACTTCTTCGGCGAGCGTGGTAACACCATCGAAGCCTCCGTAAGTCAGAGCGGCCACCGAAGTCGCCGCCAGTATCGCTGAAAAATGGAAGGTGCCGGGATCATAGATCGGGCGCAGCGAAACCAGGGCAGCCCAACCTCCGGCGGCGGTCAGCATACGGATGGCAAGCGCGACAAAGGTGGAAATTACCGCCATCATCGCGATCATCAGAACCAGGTTGGTCCGAGCGGTGAACTGGATGCCGTTCAGATTTACGCCCGTGATCACGGCTGCGAAAAGCACCACCCAGACGGCGTACGGAACGCCGGGAATCAGTTTCGATAGCGTGAGCGAACCGTAAATCGTGCAGATGAGGGGGACCAGGAGGTAGTCGAGAAACATGGCCCAACCGATCAGAAAACCTGCGCGCGGATGCAGGCTCAGGCTGACGTAGGTGTACGCCGATCCGGCGGATGGATAGAGCGCGGCCATTCGTCCGTAGCTGACAGCGGTCAATCCCATAGCCACCATCGCGATCAGAATGGTCGTGACCGCATGCCCGCCAGAGAGCTTCTGAGCCAGACCGAAGAGCGGAACAGCGGCGATCGGCATCACCAGAACGACGCCGTAGACGATCAGGTCCCAGAGGCTGAGCACGCGCCGCAGTTCGGGTTGAGTGGCGCTTTCGGTGGCGGTGGTCAAGAGCTTTGCGTAGCTCGCATTATGTATCACCGGCGAAGATGGCGTCAATTTCCGGCGTTTTCCATCGCTTCCGCTTACAATTGGTTCCGTGAAAGACCTCTCGCTCTTCGGCGGCGCGCCCGTGAGGACCGCGCCATTCCCCTCCTGGCCTGTTTTCGATGAAAGCGAGGAACGGGCCTTGGTCGATGTGACACGCAGCGGCCAATGGTGGCGCTACTCGCTCGGGTCCGCGACGGCGGAAGCGGGAGAAGCGGATGCCGGCGGCGGCTCGAAAGTCGCCGGGTTTCAGGAGGCGTTTGCGCGCGCCCAGGGCGCGCGCTTTGGAATCGCCTGTTCCAGTGGCATGGCGGCGCTTGAGGTGGGTCTGAAGGCGCTCGGGGTCGGCGCGGGCGATGAGGTGGTGGTTCCTCCCTACACCTTCATTGCAACCGCTACCGCGCCGATGGTGCTCGGGGCAACGCCGGTCTTCGCGGATGTGGAACTCGACACGCTAAACCTCTGCCCCGAGAACCTGGAGCGCGCGATCACGCCGCGCACCAGGGCGATCGTCCCCGTGCACTTTGCCGGAGGGGCCGCGAACATGGAGGCGATTCTCGGAATCGCGGCGCGTCACGGCCTGCCCGTTGTCGAGGACGCGGCCCACGCGCACGGCGCCCGGTGGAATGGTCAAGGCCTCGGCAGTCTCGGCGCGTGTGGAGCGTTCAGTTTCCAGGCATCGAAGAACATGACCGCCGGCGAAGGGGGTCTCATTCTCACCAACGACGCCGCGCTCGCCGAGCTTTGCGAGTCGTACGTCTGGGTAGGGCGCAAAGCGGGGCGGCCCTGGTATGAACACCATCGGGCCGGGTGGAACTACCGCATGACCGAATTTCAGGGAGCGATTCTTATTGAGCAGCTGAAGCGGCTCGAAACGCAGAATCGCACGCGGCGGGCCAATGCAGTCTATCTGAACGAGCGGCTCTCCGCGATACCCGGAATTCACCCGCTGCGCATTCCGGCGTATGCGGCCGAGCACTCTTTCCACATTTACATCTTTCGCTTCGACGCCACGGAGTTTGGGCTTTCGCGCTCGAATTTTCTGGAAGCGCTGGCCGCGGAGGGAATTCCGTGTTCGAGCGGCTACGCCCATCCGCTCTACCGGAATCCGCTGTTCCAAACGCCGGGGCTCGCCGGCCGGTATGCTGACTGCGCGTCCCAGTGCCCGCATGCGGAGCGGGCATGCGGGGAGATGGTCTGGCTGGAGCATCGCCTGCTGCTGGGAACCCGCGACGACATGAACGATATCGTTCGCGCCGCGCGGAAGATTTTTGAAAACCGGAATTGCTGGGCCGCCTGAGGACGCCCGTTAAACTTTACGCCGCTCCGGGAATTTCTTGCGGAACTTGGCGACTTTCGGCGCGACGACATAGGCGCAGTAGGGTTGATTGGGATTGTCCAAGAAGTAGTTCTGATGGTAGTCCTCGGCTTTGTAGAACTCGCCCGCCGGCACAAGTTCCGTCACCAGGGGATCGTGGAACTCGCCACTGCTCTGAACCTCCTTCATTTTCGCTTCGGCGGCGGCGCGCTGCGCTTCGGAATGGTAAAAAATCGCCGAGCGGTACTGGGTCCCCACGTCGCTGCCTTGCCGGTTCAGACTGGTGGGGTCGTGGATGTTGAAAAACACATCCAGCAAGTCTCCGAAAGACAGAACCTGCGGGTCAAATGTTACCCGCACCACCTCGGCGTGCCCGGTGGAGCCGGAGCACACCTGCCGGTAGGAAGGATGGGGGACGCTGCCTCCCATGTACCCGGACTCTACTTCGATTACGCCTTCGAGCTCCTGGAACACCGCCTCCAGGCACCAGAAACATCCGCCCGCGAGCGAGGCTACTTCTTCCATGGCTTATTCCTGATTGTCCTTGTATTCTTCAAGCCAGGCCATCTGAATCGCCTCCAGCTTGCCTTCGGTGGATTTTGCGGGATCGTCGCCGAAGTCCTCCAGTTCCAGAATCCATTGGTGTAGATCGGTGTATCGGATGTAAGTGGGGTCAAGATCCGGAAATTTATCGTAAAGCGCCAGCGCAATGGTGTCAGTCTGGTCCCAGGTCAGTTTCGGCATTCCGTAGTCCTCTCTTTTAGATTCTCGCACTCACTCCCGCGCGGTCGAGGGCAAACAGGAGTGAATACGAGGTCGAGAGCCTATTTCTGCACGGGCGCCGCTCCAACCAGCGGCGCGGCCAGGTAGCGCTTTTTCGGCAGAATGGCAATCGCCAGAGCGCCTAACGCGGCCATCACCAGCACGCTGCTCATTGCAACGCCGTAGGAGCCATAATGCTCCCGGACCAGGGAGACAAAATAGGGGAACCAGGTCTGTCCGATGGTGTTCACCGGCAGGATGATCGCCATCGCCCGCGCGAGCGAATTCACGCCGAACTGCTCGGCAGCCATGAGGGGGATCAACATGTAATCGGCGCCCATCGCGAAGCCGAACAGCACGGCAAACAGATAGGGAGTTCCGGGAGGCGTTACGTGCAGCAGGAGAGGAATGGTGGCCGCCGAGAGGACATAGGACGCGGTCATGACGTGCTTTTTCGAAAAAATATCCGCAAACCAGCCAATAGAAAGCCGACCGGCGATGCTCGACCAGAGGATGAGGACGTTCGACGTGCGCCAGGTGGAGTCGAGTTGCTCTCCCGCGTGGAAGCCGGCATCGAGGAATACAAATTTCATGTGAAAATTCACCGCGCCAATGGCGCCGATAGAGCAGAAACTGGCAATCAGCAGAAGCCAGAACGACCAGTTCCGGAGCAGGAAACCGTAAGTGTGCGAGGCTGCGGCAACCTCCGGCGCCGGTTGGTCGTCGCCATCTGGATTGAGGCCGAGCTCGGACGGGCGGTCGCGGAGAATGAAGATCGCGAGCGGCCATGCGAGCAACGCCATGCCGCCGATGGCAAACAACGCCGTGCGAAACCCGTACGCGCCGGTGATCGGCTTCACCAGCAAGGATCCGATCGAACCCATCAAGCCCACGCCGACGTACACGATCCCCATGGCCGTGCCTCGCTTCCGCCGGAACCAGTTTGAAACGATAATCTGGTGTTCAATCGGGCCGGACGCCAGATATCCGATCGTGTAGAGAACCCACAAGCCGTAATAGATATTCAGCGAGCCGCCCATCGTTCCGAACCCAAGAAACGCCAGCGCAGTGATCGCCGTTCCGAACAGGATCAATTTCCGGGGGCTGAATTTCGGGATAAGAACGGGCCCCGCCCAGATGGTCAAAAGAGCCGCAATGGGGAACCCCAGAGTGATATGCGACCTGGACCATCCGAACGTGCGCTCGAAATAGTCGTAAAAGAAGGGGATGTTGTAGTAGGGAACACCGACCGAGAGGCCAAACGTCAAAAAGGCGGCGGCGGTAATGCGCCACCCATGAAAGCCGCCGGTCCGGCGAGTGTTCGAACGATTCATCAGCAAGGCTCCTATAGCCGCACAGCAGCTAAAGCAGCCTATTCTATCCTAGCGGCGCGCCAGTTCCTTATCGATGGCACCGGCGAGGTCTTTGTAGGGAATGGTTTCGATGAATGGACGTCCATTCACGAATACCGTGGGGGTGTGGGCGATACCGCGCGCCACGCCCTCCTGGTAATCATCCTCCACGGCCGCCGCCAGCTTCGGATCGTCGAGCGAGGCCAGCGCCCGGGCGGGATCGGCTCCGTGCTCCTGTGCGAAACGACCGAGCCAGCCGTCGAAACCGCCGGGGCCGATCCGCTCCTGTTCCCGCATCACGGCGCGCCGGTATTCCACGGCAAGAGAGCTGCTCGTGGCCAGGAAGAAGCGTCCCGCAATCGCCGCTTTGCGCGCCCAGGGATGCTTGGCGAGCGGAAAATCCTTATGTAGGAACGCAACCTTCCCTCCATAGACAGGCAGAATCTTTTCGTCCAGCATTTGGCTGAATATGGCGCAGTCCGAGCAGGCGAGGTCCTCGTAGATGACCACCTTTACTTTGCTGTCCGGGAGCCCTTCCACTACGTGCGTCTGCCCGGCGGCGGCGGTCGCGGACACGCTTAGAAGGGCCGCCAGCAGGCATAGCCTCATAGCTGGAGAGGCTGCTGCAGAGTAAACGTGAGGCGCGTTTCGGCGGGAATCCGCACCCGCTCGCCCTTGGTCATCACGGTGGCTCCGGTGCCCACGGCCGCTCCCGACGCCGCTCCGATAGCGGCGCCACCGCCGCCGCCCGCGATCGCGCCGATGATTGCGCCCAAGGCCGCCACTCCGCCCACCGTGGCCGCCGCTTTCTTGCCGCGCGATCCGCTGGCCTGCGTGACGGGCGCCGTATTCAAATGCACCATCTGTCCGTTAATCTGGATCTCGGTGAGATCGAGGGTCAACACGGTGCGCCCGCCCATTTTGCCGGATTCCTGAGCGTCCACCAGTTTCGCCGTAACCTCCGCGCCGCGCGGAACCGCAAGCTCGCCGTTCACCACGATATCGTTATCGAGTGTGGCGTGATACATCCGTCCCATCTGGTCGCGCTGCGAATCCACGTCGTCCGATAGGCGGACCACAATTTGCGTGCCCGCGGGAATCTCCGCCAGCGCCGGAGGATTGTTTTCGGGCGCCTGCGGCTCGGGAGGCGGAGGAGCAACCGACGGATCGTTCACCGCCTGACGGGGTTGCGGCGGCGGAGGAGCCTGCGGAGGAGGAGGAGCGGGACGGTTCGAACTGACGCGATCGTCATCGCTTCCGAACCGTATGTTGGCGACATCGGAGATTAGAAACGTCTCCACCTCTCCGTTCACCAGCACCTTCACTTGCCGCGTGTCACCGCCGATAAAAGTGCCGGTGACGAGTTGACCGCTCTTCAGCCTTAAAGTATCGGCGAAAGCAACCGCCGCGAAAATCGAAAACAGTACGATCAGGCGCCTGGACATAATGTGCTCGGATCTCCCTCACCTATTTTATCCGACGCCCTACCGCTGAGCCTTGGGTTCGCAGGAAAAATCCCAGATCTGCATATTCAACTCGCCGGCGGAAAATTCCACCACGGCATATTCGCCCGGGGTGAGCGGCTTCGTGGGCCAGACCTTGTACAGGTCGTCACCCGCC
This sequence comes from Bryobacteraceae bacterium, assembly GCA_035545735.1. Taxonomy (GTDB): domain Bacteria; phylum Acidobacteriota; class Terriglobia; order Bryobacterales; family Bryobacteraceae; genus JAJYKC01. The sequence continues at coordinate 12,654 of DASZXS010000077.1, forward strand.
TGCTGCCGGAAAACCTCGATCAGATCGGGTTCCTCCTCGGGTAGATTCGCGACGGGAATAATCGTAACTTTCTCCGCGACGCGCGAATCCTTTTTCGGCGTGAGCCGGATCATGCCAAACCGTTCGGCCTGCGCTAGGCGGAAATAGAACTCGGGCAGCGTCTCCGCGGTTACAGTGCGCGCGTGTAATCCCGGGAGTTCCACGGTCGCTTTGCCGGAAATAATCGGAATCGGCGTCAGAATTTTGAGGATGTTCCGGCGTTTATTTTTGATCAGCTTCGATTCGGCCTGGGGAACCGGGACCAGCTTCGCGCCGGAGATGAGATAGGCGCCGGGGTCGGACGGAACCAGCGCTGCCTGCTCACGGTTCCTGCGGACAGCCGCATCTTCCTGTTGCTGCAGCTTCCGGTCCTCGTGGAGGCTCTGTTCCAGGTCCTGCTGTTCCGCGCGGGTCCGTTTGAGGTCCACCAGATCGAGGGGGATTTCTTCCCATTCGCCGCGCTCGGTGCTGTAAAATCGCACGCGATCCTTTTGAATCTGGTATTCGCTTACCGATTGATAACCGCCATCTTTCAAATACAGCTTGATAACTGCGCCAGAAACGGAGAGGGCAAAAGCGGCGCACAACACCACCGGCAAAACGAAGCGCCTTATATGGTGATGGGAACGCCGCACGTCAAACCGATCCTGCTTCCAATTTACTTCGAATCGGAGCGCGGTCCGCGCGCTACTGCATTTGAAGGATCAGCGTGCGGAAATCGCCGTCGCTCATATCGACCGAACTTTCCGCGTGTTTGCCGTCCGCGGTGACGCCGATCCGGTGGAGGCCGACCGGTACGGAAAGGGTGGCAGGAGTGCGGCGGCCAATCTCCCGGCCGTCCACCAGAATCGATGCGCCGCGGGGCGTCGAATCGATGCTCAGCATGCCCACCGCGCGATCCAGGGCGACGAAGATTTCCGATTCACCCGGCGACTGGAAAATTTTATGTCCGGCCCGGTAGCCGGGCAGTTCCGCGCTCAGAACATGGCGTCCGGCAGGCAACTGCAGGTCGCAGGGGGCCTTGCAGGTTTGACTATCGACAGTGAGCATCGCGCCGGTGGGACTCGACACAAACTGAATACTGCGGGGTCCGGAGGAGCGCGGCGGCTCCGCGGAGGCTTTCGCGGCGGCCTTCTTTTCCTCCGGCAGGCTCGAAGCGGAAGGCGCTTCGCGCTTCGCCTCGGCGGCCGGAGGCGGCGTCACCGGGGGAGCGGCGGTCTTGTCCGCGGCGGGCTCCGACGGAGTCTGACTGGATGACGTCTGGCTGGACGGAGACGGTGTGGGCGGCGTAGCGGCAGGCGGCTGGGAAGAGGCGGAACCGGGCGCGGGCTTCACCGGTCCGGTAGGCGTCGTCAGATAGTGATAACCGACGAATGCAGCGCCAATCAACAAAAAGACCAGCGCCACTTTGACGGCGGTTCCAAATAGTGGATTCCCTTCTCCATCGTCCCGGCGCGGCGCGCGGGCTGCCGGGGGAAGAACCACCGGCGCAGCGGAACCGGTCGTGGAAGTCGTCGCCGGCGATGGAGGCGGAGGCTGCACCGGCGGGGGTGCCGCGGCCATTCGCGGGCCGGCCACGGTGGCGTCACTGTCCACCGCCGCCTGCGTTTCGCGCAAGAGAGCGCCGGCATTCAAAGCGGTTCCGGCTACGGTCTCTTCCGACTGGGCGCTCCCGGTGGCAAGCGAAATCCATTGCGGGGTCGCCGCGCACGCTTCTTCCAATGCGCTGGCAAACGCGGCGCAGTCGGGAAATCTCTGTTCCGGGTCCTTGGACAAGGCCTTCTTCAGAGCTTCTTCAATGGCGGGCCCGAGTGTCGGGTTCAGACGATGCGGCGGGACCGGGTCTTCCCGGACGATTTTGTACAACAGCGTTGGCAGATAGTCGGCGACGAAGGGTTTTTCACCCGTCAGCACTTCGTAGGCAATGACCGCGAGCGAAAACTGATCCGCCCGCCCATCCACGGCCTGACCTTGCACCTGTTCGGGGGACATGTAGGCCGGAGTGCCCATCATTGCGCCGCTCTGGGTCATCTGCTGCGAGACGATCTTAGCGACTCCAAAATCGGTAATTTTAGCCCGGCCGTCCTCATGAACCATGATGTTGGCGGGCTTGATATCGCGATGGACGATGCCTTTTTGGTGGGCGTAGTCGAGCGCCATGGCGGTTTGCCGGAAAATCGCCAGAATCTTATCGCGCGACATCGGCACCGGTTCGAGCAAAAGACGTTCCAGCGGCGGCCCGTTCACGAACTCCATGAAAATATACGCCATGCCGTTTTCTTCGGCGATGTCGTAAATGGTCACTATGTTCGGATGCGAAAGCATCCCGGCGGATTGCGCCTCGCGAAATAGACGGTCACGCAAGCGGGAGCGCTCGGCGCCGTCCGTTAAATTTGCGAGATTGATGGTTTTGATGGCGATAACCCGGCCGATCGCGGGGTCTTGTGCCTGGTATACGACTCCCATCGCACCCCGCCCCACTTCGCCGACCACCTGATACCGGCCTATTTGCTGCACTGGTGTCAAGACATTTTAACGCACTTGCGTTTTGCGCCCTATACTACTTTATACAAGCGAGGGATAAACCGTCCCCGATCGGAACCACGCTGAGCCAAACTCTCTCATCGGCATGCAGCTTTCGATTAAACGCGCGAATGGACTCGGTATCCGCATCCTGGACGGAGGGATCAACCACCCGGCCATGCCAAAGGACGTTATCGACGGCGATGAGCCCGCCAGGACGCACCAGCTTCAATGCCAGCTCATAATAATTCGAATAGTTTGTCTTATCGGCGTCGATAAAGGCGAAGTCGAACGTGCCGGCCTCGCTCGACGCCGCGAGGGCTTTCCAGGTTTCCACCGCCGGCCCGAGACGCAAGTCAATCTTGTGCTCCACCCCGGCCTCTTTCCAATAGCGCCGGGCGATGGATGTCCACTTCTCGCTGATGTCGCAGGCGATCAATCTTCCGTCCTCCGGAAGCGCCGTCGCCACGGCGAGCGAACTGCACCCGGTGAACACGCCCGCCTCGATAGTCTTGCGCGCCCCGAGAACCTTTACGAGCAATGCGAGGAATTGAGCCTCCTCGGGCATGAGCTGCATTCCCGCCTCGGCGAGCGTCGCGGTTTCTTCCCGTAACCTCCGCGCGATTTCCGGCTCGCGCAGCGAATGGACGCGCAGATATTCGGTTAACTCCGGAGTCAACTCCACGTGATTAGCGGACATTTATCTTCAGCTTAGCGCGTATTGCAAAACCGGCCACTCTCCGGACAGGGCGTCCCGGCGGCGGACAATCGCTCCCGCGGTTCGCCGCTAACTTCCGCGTTCTCAATCGGCCGCCGCTGGCACTTCAATTGCCGTGTCACGGCGGCAGGAGGGGTTTGTGGCCAAATACCAATACGTCCGCGAACTGCCGGCTTCCTTTCCCGAGGCCGGCTACTGGGAGCGTCATGCTCGCGAGGGCTGGAAGTTGACGGCCATCGAATGGAAGAGAGAAGTGGCGGAAGACGGACCCGCAACCGGGGAGGCGTGGGAAGTCCCCTATGGCTTACGCATCGCGGGCGACTGCCTCCATCTGGAGGACGACCAGGGCGAACGCGAAGTGCTACTTGTGATGTTGGAGTCGATCGTGCAGGACCATCGGCTCTCCCAGGTCGCCGAATCTCTGAATGCGCGCGGCTTCCGCACACGCCAGGGCAAACGCTGGGCTCCGGCAACCGTCTTCGATTTACTTCCGCGGCTGATCGAGGCGGGCCCCAGCCTCCTCTCCAGCGCCGAATGGGCGGAGCGGCGGCGCCAGTTGATGGCCCTGCTTTAGAGACGCTGCGAGCTTACCGGCTTGGGGCCGGGTTCGCCGTTAGGGGTGTTTTTCGTCGCCCGGGCGGTTCGATTCCCGCGCCAGGCGCACCCGCGCTCCTTCCAGCTTCTTTTGCACCTTGCTCTCTTCCTCGGGGTCCTGGTCGCCCTTTGCGCTGGCGGCATACTGCTTGAGGGAGTTCTGCCACTGCGCCATGGCGTCTTTTATCTTTCCCTGATGGAACAGCACGTCGCCCAAATGGTCGTGAACCGTGGGATCGTTGGCCATGTGCTCCAGGGCGCGGCGTAAATTGGATTCCGCCTCAGTGAGTCGGTTCATCCGGAAGTACACCCAGCCCAGGCTGTCGAGAAATGCGCCGTTATTCGGATCGTGTTCCAAAGCCTTTTTGATATATTCTTCGGCTTCGCCAAGCCGCGTTCCGCGCTCGGCAAGCATATATCCGAGATAGTTGAGCGCCGACGCGTTATCGGGGTCAAGTTCGAGAACCTGTTTGAAGGCCGCTTCCGCTTCGTCGTATTTTTTCTCTTTCTCAAGGAGATCTCCGCGAAGGAAAAGGACGTTGACCTTGTCTTCCTTCGTCACGGCCAGTTTCCAGGCCGAATCGAGCGCGCCGGACATTTCCCGATACCGTTTCCCCTTTTCGTAAAGCTGGGCGAGGCTCACGTAGACGTCGCCGTCGTTTTTGCCGTTCAGTTGCTTGCGCGTGATCGCAACCGCATCGTCAATGCGCCCCGAATCGGCCAGCGCCATGACGCGCGCGTCGGAAATGTACTTGTCGTCGGGGAACTTCTTGATTGCGGACTCAGCTTCTTCGATGGCTTTGTCGAAACGGCGCGAAACGCGGTAGGTGTCGATAATCTGCGCTTCGGAGCGCGCCGCCGAATCGGGATCGGTTTCGGCAAATTCGCGGAAGGTCTGGATGGCGTTGTCGTACTCTTCGTTCTGCCGGTAGAGGAACCCGAGGCGATCGAGAAGAATCCCGCGGTTGGAGCGGTCCTGCGCGGAGTATTCTTTTTTTACGCTGCTGTCCAGAATTTCGCGGAGCGTTTTAATGGCCTCGGGCAGCTTGCCCTCCGCCTCCAGAAGATTCGCCTCGTTGTAGCGGACGTCGAGGTTCTTCGGATCAATCGCCTTGGCTTTATCGGCGGCCTCATGAGCCTTGACAAAATCGCGCTGCTGCCGGTAGAGACGGGAGATGCTGAGCCAGGACTGCGCGTCGCGCGGATCGTCGGCGGCAAGCTTCTGATAAATCTTTAGCGCATCGTCATATTGAGCGGAGAGCATCAGATCCTGCGCCAGGGCGCGGTACAGGTCCGGGTTCGCTTCGGGGTTCTGGTCAACGACGCGGCGCAATGTGGAGGCCGCCAGCGCGTACTCCTTCATCTGTTCGTAGGCGCCCGCTAAAGCGGTGAGCGTACGGGGCGACGGATCCTTCTGCGCAACTTTCCCCAACAGCTCCGCGGCGCTCTTGTTGTTTCCCAAATCGGCGTAGACCATCGCGAGACCGGTGAGCGCGTCCTGATTGTCGGGCTCGATGGCAATGGCTTTTTTGTAGGCCGCCATGGCGGAGGTCGAGTCCTGGCTGACCTTATATAAGCGCCCCAGCATGAGCCAGGAGTCCAGGTCCCGCGGGTCTTTCTGGGTGATCTTGTCGAATTGTTCGATGGCTTTCTTGACCATCCCCTCATCGATCTGGTTCTGCCGGGAGTCGCCGATGAGGCGCATATAAATGCGCGCAAGAACGCGGCGGGCGTTGAGATTGTCGGGGGTCGCCTTGAGAACGTCTTCCGCTTCGGTGACGCCATCGCGCAGGCGGCCCGATTGAACGTAGAAATCCGATAGCTCCTCGGCGATAAATCCGGCGCTCGGGTCGTCTTTCATCGCCGCCCAGTAGTTCTCCACCGCTTTATCGAAATAGTCGCCGCGGCTTCCATAAGCGCCGGAGAGCTCCGAATAAAGGTGTCCAAGAGAATAGTGGTAATATGCGTCGCCCTTGTCGACCTTGTCCGTTTGGCCGTAGGCGCAAACCGCGATCAGAGTGACGGCGGCCAGTACGGGCGTGGATAATTTCATTCGCAAAAACTCGCTTTCTCTAGACCCGCTAACAATGGTTCAGCGGACCTAAGCCGCCGTTCTCAGTATAACGCTGAGATCCTGCAGCTTCTGCCGGGTATAGGCTCGCTAAGATGAAGACGTTAATGGAGCTGCAGCCGTTACGGTCCGATCGCAACGCGGGTGGGTGGCCGCTGGTTGCCGTCGCCGGTCCCACCGGGTCCGGAAAGACTTCACTCGCCCTGCGTATCGCCATGGAATTTAAGGGAGAAGTGATCAATTGCGACTCCGTCCAGGTGTTCCGCCACTTCGATCTGGGCTCAGCCAAACTGCCACCGGACCACCGTTGCGGCGTTCCCCATCATTTAATTGATGTCGCCGAGCCCGGCGAACATTTCACGGCGGGGGACTACGCCCGCCTGGCCCGGCAGGCGCTCGCCAAAATCCGGAGCGGTGGACGACTCCCGGTGGTGGCTGGCGGCACGGGCCTCTATCTCCGGGCGTTGCTCGACGGGCTTTTTGCCGGCCCCGCGCGCGACGCCACGCTGCGGGACAGGCTGCTGGGGCGGGAGCACCGGCGGCCAGGGAGCCTGCATCGCGTCCTGCGGCGCCTGGACCCGGCCGCAGGCGCGAGGATTCACGCCAACGACGTCAAAAAGACCGTGCGCGCACTCGAAGTGAGGCTGGCGGGTGGGAAACCGCTCACCGAATTTCTAGAGGATGGCCGCGAGGCGCTTGCCGGGTTCCGGACGCTCAAGCTGATCCTGAACCCGCCCCGAGCGCAGCTTAACGCGGCCCTGGACGAACGGCTTGCGTGCATGTTCGCAAACGGCCTGATTGAGGAGGCGCGCCGTATTCTCGAGCTGGGATTTTCACCAGCCGCAAAGCCATTTGAGTCTCTGGGCTACCAGCAGGCGCTGAAGGTGATTCGCGGAGAACTTTCGCGGGAGCAAGCGCTGGCGGAAGCGCGCCTGCGAACGCGGCAGTACGCCAAGCGGCAAATGACCTGGTTCCGGCGGGAACGCGGTGCTATTTGGCTGGATGGTTTCGGGTCTGATCCGGAAATTGAGAGGCAGTCGTTCGATTGGGTGAAGCGCCACGTCAACGCATGAGCAGCTTCAGCAAGCGCTCGTGCAGCTTGCCGTAAGGCGGTCGCAGCTTCGCGCTGAATCCGGTGAAAGGGCGATAGAACACCGGCTTCATTTTGCTGAATGTTTCGAAGCCATGACGGCCGTGATAGTGCCCCATGCCGCTAGCTCCCACTCCGCCGAACGGCAGTGACTCGACGCCGCAGTGCAGGAGGGTTTCGTTTACGCTAAGCGCGCCGCTGATCGTGTTCCGCTCCACCCGTTCCATAATCCGGCGATCTCGCGTGAACAGATAGAGCGCCAGCGGACGGGGAAGCGCATTGACGTAGGCGAGGGCCTCATCCAGATGATCGTATGCTTTCAACGGAAGGACCGGACCGAAGATTTCCTCCCGCATGACGCGCAGATCGCCGGGAGGATCGAGCAGCAGCGCGGGCGCGAATTTACGGCCGCAAGGCGGACGGCGCGCGGCGGGAAGAATCTCGACCCCGCGAGCCGAAGCTTCCTCCAGATAACTTTGCAGCCTCTCGACGTGCCGTGGATGGATGAGGGCCGTGTAGTCGGGGTTGCCGGGGGCGTTGGGGAAATAGCGGTCGATGGCGGCCAGCGCGGCGCCGGCGAACTCATGGAGATTCGCGCGGGGGACGAGAACGTAATCGGGCGCGACACATGTTTGCCCGGCATTCAACAGCTTGCCGTACAAGATATCCCGGGCCGCTTTCGACACGTCTCCTCCGGGCGCCAGAATCGCAGGGCATTTTCCTCCGAGTTCGAGCGTGACGGGTGTCAGATTTTCGCTCGCCGCGCGCATGACCTCCCGGCCCACCGCCGTCGAGCCGGTGAACAGCAAATGATCGAAGGGGAGAGTTGCGAACTCACGGGCCACGGCGGCATCGCCGTTCACAACCGCGACATGATCGGGCGCAAACGTGTCTTCAATCAGCCGCGCGAGCAGCGCCGAGGTGGCGGGCGTATATTCGGACGGCTTCAACATGGCGCGGTTGCCGGCCGCGAGCGCGCCCGCAAGCGGCCCCATAAAGAGGAAGAGCGGATAATTCCACGGAGAGATGATACCGGCGACCCCCAGCGGCTGCGGCATCACCCAGGCGCGGGCCGGCTGTAAAGGAAGATCCACCGGCGCGCTCCTGGCCCGCATCCATTCCGCGGCGTGGCGCAGCGCGTGCTTGATGGAGGCTCCGGAAACGAACACTTCCGAGAGCATGATCTCGGCATGCGCACGCCCGCCGAAGTCGTCATCGATTGCCTTTGTGAAATCTTTTTGTTTGGCGATTAGCGCAACCAAAAGTTCACGCAAATGTTTTTTCCTCGCGGTGAGTGTTGGATAAGGATCGCGGGCGAAAGCAGCGCGCTGCGCATCTAGTAGAAGGCGCAAGGAATTACCGCGCCGTGTGTTATCCGGAGCCTGGGAAGAGGCTGTGTCGGCGGGCATGATGGACAAGTCTAGCGCGAAGCGCGCGGGCTGGAATTTCAATCCCATTTGCGGGAATTCAGGCGTCCGCGGTGTCCATAGGCGAGACACAAAATTTATTCTCTATCTCGAAGGAACGAAATCATGTTCCTCCCGTATAGCAAGGTGTACAGCCTAGAAATTCTGCGAAGGAGTTTTCCTGAAAATGATCAAAAAACTTGCACTCGGATTCGGCGTTCTCGCCATGACGCTCGCGAGCGCTCAAACTTTCCATGTCACGCTTCTCCAGGCAACCGTTCTGAACGGCACTCCGTTAAAGGCCGGCGATTATTCGGTCAAAGTGGACAGCGGAAAAGCGACTTTCCAACGAGGCAAGGACACGGCCGAGTCACCGGTGAAGGTTGAAACAGAGATGCGGAAATATCCATCCACAATCTTCAAATACACCACCGAGGGCTCTGGCACCATGCACTTGACGGAAATCCGTCTCGCCGGCACCAACACAAAGCTCGTGTTCGGACAGAACTAATTTTTTCCCCCCACAATTGACCCTTCAGGGCCGCCGGGTGGCGGCCCTCCTTCTTTTAGCGTTCCGGCGGCGGGCGCAGGGGAGAAACCGTTATCCTGAAACTTAAATGCGGTTCCCCGGCGTTCTTTTTTTCCTAATTCTGTTCACGGCGCAGGTACGCGCGGACACCTTTCTGGCGGTTCCATTCTTCAATCAGACGAACGATCCCAGCCTCGACTGGATTGGAGAAAGCATCGCGGAGACGGTGCGCGAAGCGGCCACAACCGAGTCCGTGCTCGCGATCGACCGCGAGGATCGCGAGGAAGCGTTCCGGCGGCTCTCGCTCCGCCCCTATGCGATGCTCACCAAGGCGTCAGTGATCAAACTGGGGCAGGCTCTGGACGCGAGCCGCGTGCTGTATGGGTGGTTCGAAGTGACAAGTCCGGCCGCCGGCGGCGCGACGAAGCCGGCAAAGACGCGCGGCACGCTGAAGCTTACCGCGCGTTTTCTGGACTTAAGACATTTGCGGGAAGGCAAGGACTTCAGCGAAAGCGGAGCGTTGGAGGATCTGGCGTCTCTGCAGCGCCACCTGGCATGGCAGACGCTGCAGTATCTGTCGCCCGGGACCGCCCCTTCCGAAGCGGAATTCGCCAAACGCCATCCTTCGATTCGCGTTGACGCTCTCGAATCCTACATCCGCGGATTGGTGAGCACATCGGCGGAGGAGAAGTCCAAGTTCTTTGCGCAGGCAGTGCGCCTGGAGCCCGGCTTTTCTCAGCCGAGCTTCGAGCTTGGACGCATGGCCTGGCAGCACAAGGAATATAAGCCTGCCTCAGACTGGCTGGCTAAAGTTTCGCCATCCGATCCGCATTATCACGAAGCAAACTTTCTGCTGGGGCTCTCGCGGTATCAGACGAAAGATTTCTCCGGAGCGGAGAAGGCGTTCCAGATGGTGGCTAACGAGGTTCCGTTGAGCGAAGTATTCAACAATCTTGGCGCGGCGCAATCCCGGCGCAATCTGCCGTCCGCTCTCGATAATTTCAAGAAAGCCCTGAGCCAGGATCAAAGCGAACCAGTGTACTACTTCAACGTGGGCTACACGCTGTGGAAAAAGGGAGACTTTGCCGGCGCGCTTCAGAATTTCAAAGCGCTGCTGGCGCGCAACCCGGAAGATCCCGACGCCGAAGACTTTATCCAGCGCTGCGAGCGGCGCACCGGCCCTCAACCCGGCGACGATACCGAGGGGCTGGAGCGGCTGAAGACGAATTTCGAAGAGAACGCCTACCTGCAGCTCAAAGACATCTTCCGATCGAAAGGGAAGTAGCGCCCGGGGGGATGCCCCGGGCCCTGGGAATTTTAGTTTCCCGCCGCGATCCTCGTCCAGCGGACCGTAACTATCGTTCTACTTCCCCGCTCTCCTCTTACCGGCGCTCCGCTTCCTCTTCGGTGGAGGCGGAGGTTCGGGTGTGTGCTCCGCCGGATGGCTGAACATCCGAACGATACGTGGAAACGCCGGCGGTTCCGCGGACGCCGCTTTCTTTTTTCTGGCGGCCTTTTTCGAGGCCATCTTCTTCCCGCCCATGTCCATTCCGCCGTCGCCGGACAGATCGAACATGCGAATTACTTTGGGAAACGTGCCAGGTGGAACCGACGACATCACTGGCTTTTTCACCGCCGGGAGCTTCAGCGCCCGCGCCGGGCGCTCCACTTTGAATTGGATGCGAGGCTCGCGCGGAGCCGCTTTTCCGGGCGGCGGAGGAATATGTTCGCCGGGTTCCGGACAATTCGCATCCCAGCATTTCCGGAACGCTTCGACATCGATGCCGAGCTGGCGTAACTTCTCGACCGCCCCTTTTGTGAGCACGCGCTCCGAGGTCAGGCAGTGCAGGAACTCGCAGAGCGAATCGCCGCCGGGCGGCGTCGTTCCGTAGTTGCCGTAATAGACGGCGGCGGTGAGGGTCTTTTCGCGAGTGAATTTATCCTTGCCGTCGCAGTATCCCTCCGCGCGTATCCGGCACGGATACACACCGGGCAGCAGGGCCGCAAAAGAAGCGGAGAAGGACCCTGGGCCGTCCGCGTTCAGGTTCACGCTGAACGTAGACGAATCCGGCCGGGTGATTTCCGCCCAGACTGAGGGATCCCCGGTGAAGGGAATGCCGTACTGGTTTAGAGAAGCGCGGAGCGTGACTGTGGTTCCAGGCCGCAGCGAATCCTGTTGAAGGCTCGCATCGAATTGCAGGTTCGAATAGGCATGCGCCACCAGGCTGTAGGGAAGCGATTCGCCGAGCGGGTTGGCGGCAAGCGAGGAGACGACCGTTTTGTTGTCCATTAGCTTGTCAATGTCCTTGCGATCCTTGAGGGACAGGATGGCTTTCCATTTTCCGGCGTGGCTCCCCGCGGGATCGGCTGCGAGCGCCGGCAGAGTGACCCGGTAGAAGGCGACCTGAGGGCGAACGACATACTGAATATTCGGGCCTCCCGTGGAAGGCTTGATGATTTTCCCGGAGGGCGTTTCGAGTGTGAAATCCAGAAATTGCGGGACGGGACAGAGCGCGATGACATCGACATAGATGTCCGCCCCGGCGACATCGAACGGGATTTCATGCCGGGAGCCGAAGAACAATGAGCCCTGCGGATCGAGCAGCACGTTCATGTTCGTCACGCCCGCGAGGACCTGGACGAAGTACTTCGTCAGATTGAAAGTTTGCTCCGCCGTCGAGATGTTGCCAGTGATGATCAGGTCTCCATTGGTGTTCGACGTGATCTGCTGCAGAACCGCGGTGCTGATATCGCCAGGCAGTCCCAAGCCGATGGCGTAGGTACGGTTGGTGATGGTCCCGGCGGGCAGTTCGCTGACGTAAGGATGGACATTTTCCACGCCATCCGTCAGAACCAGCGTGGATTTGTTGGTATGGGTGGCAAGCCCCAGCTCGACGGTCCCTTGCAGGATGCCTCCCCCGATACAAGTTAAGCCGCGAGGGTCCAGGTCTGTGCCAGCCAGAACAGGAGCAACCGCCCCGGCGCTTACCGCTTGCATGGGCGCCGGAGTGGCAATCTGGTCGTCAAAGCTGACCAGTGCGATTTCATCATTGGGAAGCATCAGGGAATTGAAAACGCTGACGGCGTTCTTCAGCAGGGCGGTCTTGGTGCTGGTTCCACCGGCGGATTCGGCCATACTGCCGGAACGGTCCAAAACCAGCGCGACGGAGTTGTTTTCGCGAGCCACCGTGGTCGCGGTGAGATTGACGTGAAAGTCGCCGAGCGGATACTCTCCGCCGGCCGTCGCGGCAAAGTAGCCCTCGTCGTCGATGATATAAGCGTGAATATCGACGCTGCTGGGGGCGATCGCGCCCGCGACAGCGACTAACTGCACCCACACATACCCATAGAAGAACGGAGCGCTGTCATCCGGATTGGCGAGAAACTCGGTTCCCATCGTGGTCAATCCGAAATTCCCGGTGGGCGCTCCGGTAATCCGAAAATGGACCGGGCGGCAGCCGGTGATTCGAAACTTGACCGCCTTGTAGGTGGTGAGCCCTTCCGGAATGCCGTTGAAGGCGAGCGTTCCGCCCGTCTCGTTATTCAAGTCCGGAAGATCGCTGTCGTACCAGGTGATGGCTTTGCTGTTCACCACGCCCGCGGGCGCCACATCGACGCCGAAGTAGCGGTCGGTAGCCGTGCGGCCGAAGGTCGACATGTTTTCATTGAGACGCGTTAAGCCGCTTGCCGCCGCCGTAGTATTGTCGGGAAGATACGGCGAGGCTCCTGGATTCTTCTGCTCCCAGACGGACCACAGGCGATCGATATTGCAGTGGTGGAGGAAGAACACCGGGTCGTTGGGCGAGGTGCCCGGCTGCATGGAGCCGTCCACCCAGCGATGCACCGCATTATGGATCTGACCCGGACCGACCCAGCCTTCGAGCGTGTTCCGAAAGCTGGTGGCGGATGCGCTGGTGAGGTTCCACGGATTGCTGTCGTAGGGCGTGATGCCGAGCGCCGATTGAACGCTCGAGGCCGGGGGCAAGCCCGGCCCATCGCCGCCGAAGTGCCGGCGCAGAAAGCCGAAGCCCTCCTCATCGCAGTTGAGAACCCAACCCGCCGCTTGAGAGAAATCACCGGTGGTAACCTTGTCGCTCGGGTTGCCGGCGCCGTCTCCGCCAAGGAATTCGAGCGTGAAGGGGAAGCCCGGATCGGCCGCGGAACGGTCCTTGGTCCAATCCCAATAGGGCAGCGATAGGGTGGGGTCGCCGGAAGCGTTCCTTAACTCCAATTCGAAAAGCTTGAGCAATTCCCGATGCCAGGGGCCAAACGCAGGGCCGCGGTGCGCGTAGTTTGGCCCGCTGGCGCCATTGGGACCGAGCATCATGACCTGGTGGTGAGCCCAAACGAAATCGTCGTAACGGCTGACGAGCGTGGAACCCGGCCCCAACATGCCTGTGGCGACGTCGTTGGCGATATCGGCGGCGACATCGGCGCGCGCAATGAGCAGGCTGGGATGAGTGGCTGGGTTTTTGAGGGCCAGGATGGCATTCTTGACCTTCATGAGAGTGGTGTTGGGCTTGTCGGTAGCCGAGGCGGCATTATATTCCGCGAAGAGGGTTCGCAGATTCTTCCGGCAGTTCATGATCGTCCTCCCTTTTCTCCGGGGGCCTTGTTCGATGGGTAGTGCGGCGAGTGTTCGCGGCGTTACAGGACGCGCAATGAAAACCGTTGGTACCATTGGCTCGTGGCTGACGCTCGTTGGATGAAAAGCACTCTCGGCGTGCTGGCGGACCGGATAATGCCACCCTCCCTCGGCGGCGGCCAAGCCCTATTCGCCGCTATTTCGGAGATCGATTCCAGGCTGGAGCGATGCGGAAACTCCGGGGTTGCCGCCCGGGTGGCCGAGCGCTCGAAAGATGCGGTATACCGCCTGCTGCAGGGTCGCTTCTCCCCGGTGGAATCGCAGGCGCTCACGCTGAAGATTCTGAATCTTTGTTTGGGAAAGTATTGCTTTCGAGCGCGCGATTCCATGCCGCGGTCGCGTCCGTTTGGACTGGTGGTGGACCCGTCGAATGTCTGCCAGCTCGCTTGCCCCGGATGCGTCCATTCGGACCATTCGGGCGAATTGAAGCTCTTCGATTGGCCGAACGGAACGCTGACCGAAGACCGGTTCGATGCCCTTCTGCGGGCCTATGGTCCCACGGCGGTCGGCATCTATTTCTGTAATTACGGCGAGCCCTTGCTGAACCTGCGGACGCCGCGTCTCGTCCGCCGCGCGAAGCAATACCTGATGGCGACCGCGCTTTCGACCAGCCTGTCTGTCCGGCGTTTCGATGCGGAAGCGTACGTGGAGTCTGGACTGGACTTCATGGTCCTGTCGGTGGATGGCGCGACGCAGCCCGTGTATGAGACATTCCGCCGGAACGGCGATTTGGAACTGGTATACCGGAATATCCGGAGCCTGGTGGCGGCCAAGCGCAAGCTGAACAAACGGACTCCCGTACTTTCATGGAACTTCCTGGCGTTTGAGCACAATGCGCACGAAATCCCGCAGGCGGAGCGCATGGCGCGCAAGCTTGGCGTGAACCTGTTTCGCGTGGTGAATCCGTTTGACGTCGGATGGGACGACCCGGACATCCGGCCCGCCCCGGTGAAGTCGCACGTGCGGCGGCTTGACTGGACGGCAATCACGAACGCGCCCGAAAACTGGAATCCCTTTCCGGAATCCGTGGATGCAGCGGCCATCGGGAAGGCCTTTGAAGAGCCATGGAACACGCCGGGCGGCGGGGACGTCCCGAGCGCCGGACATACCTGCCACTGGCTGTACAAGAACATGGTGATGGACGCGCACGGACGGATCATGCCCTGCTGCGGCGCGCCCCGTCCCGATACGAACCTGGTGTTCGCCCGCTTTGAAAGCAGCGCGGACGATCCGTTCCATTCCGAGAGATACCGGCAAGCGAGAACTTTTTTCCGCGACGAAGACGCGCCGTTGGGTCCGGACGCACCGTTTTGCGCGCAGTGTGAATGGGACCACACCACCGTCAATATTGGCCCTCCCGAAATCCGGCGCTATTTCCGCTCGGCGAGTTCCTCCCTATTCGACCGGCGCAGCCTCAATCTGCTGGCGGACTGGTAAAACGGCGTTCAGACCTCCCGCCGCCGGCGGAAATGATAGACGGCGGCGCCCGTGCCGATGGTAAGAACTCCGGCGAGGGAAACGCGCGGTTCGAGCGTGATGCCAAAAATGGTCATCCAGACGCCTACCAAAATAAAGAAAATGGGAATTACCGGCCACGCAATATCGACCGCCTTCAGGCGCCGCCAGCCGGGACGGCGCCGGAAAACGAAGAGAGACGCCACGGACATCACCGCGAAGAAATTTAACGTGAAGCCGATGTAAGTGAGCAGATCGCGGAACGGGGTCAGTGTCATCACCATCGTGCAGATACACTGGGCAATCAGCGCGAAAACCGGGGTATGCCAGCGCGGGTGCACCCTGGCTGCCGCCGAGAAGAACGCCCCGTTTTTCGCCATGGCGTAATAGACTCGCGGTCCAACCGTGACGATTGCGTTCACGGTGGCCAACAGCGAAAGCGCCATCGCCGCGCTGAAAACGCCGGCCACGCCGGGACCGAAAAGACGAGAGGCGGCCAGCGATCCGATGGCAACCACGCCCTTCGTCTGTTCGAGCGGAGTGCTGTAGATGAACACGACATTGAGCCCGACATACAAGGCCGCAACAGCCGCCGTCCCCCAGGCAAGCGCGGCGGGGAGGGTTTTCGCCGGATGCTTCAACTCCTCGGCAACATAGGTCGCCGCATTCCATCCGCTATAGCTGACGTAGATGAAATAGAGGCTGATTGCATATTGCGCCACCATCGGAGTGGTGCTGGTGCGCACGGCCGGCTCGGCGAAGTGATGCCAGTTCCCTTCCCCCCAAAAAAGGCCGGCGAGAATGAATGAGAGAATCACCAGGACTTTGCCCGCGGTGAGGACGTTCTGGATTCGCGCTGCCCGCTGGATTCCCAGGCAGTTCAGCAGCGTGAACGCGGCGACAATCCCGCAGGCGACCACCGTCGACCATCCCGCTTTGATTTGCCACGTCCCCGAACCGAGCACAAACGCCGCATTCGACTGCTGCAGCGCCGGAAAGAAATAGCCCAGGTAATCCGAGCACGCGAGCGCCGCGGCGGCGATCGGCGCGGAGAATCCCGCGAAGAAAGAAACCCACCCGGTCATGAAACCCCAAGTGGGACCAAAGGCTTGGGTCAGGTAGACATACTCGCCGCCGGAACTGGGGAAATTGATGCCGAGCTCGGAATAGCAAAACGCGCCCGCCAGGGCGCATACCGCGCCGACAATCCAAATAGAGATCACCAGCGCGGGAGAACCGAGCGGCCCGGCCAGGAATCCGGTAGCGGTGAAGATTCCCGTGCCGACCATGTTGGAAATCACCAGCGCGGTTGCACTGACGATGCCAAGCTGGCGAAGAAGATGACTGTTCCGGTTGGTCAACGCTGAGAGTTCCACGTCGCGTCTTCCGCGAAGAGTCCGCCCAGGCCGCCGGAGCGCGTAAGCGAGTGTCCGCCGTCGCAGGTATAGATGGAACCCGTGATGAACGAGGCGGCGTCCGAGCAAAGAAACAAGGCGAGGTCGGCCAGTTCATCTTTTGTGCCGAAGCGCCGAAGAGGGACGCTCTCGGCCACCTTGTGACGAAGCTCCGGCGTAGGCGCCAGGCGGCTCATTCCTTCCGTTTCGTCCGTGGGGCCGGGGGTAATACAATTTACGCGAACACCGGCGGGTCCCCATTCCACCGCCAGGGTTTTGGTCAGAATGTCGATGCCTGCCTTCGCTGCACAGACATGAGATTGAAACGGGATCGCGGTGAAGGCGTGGGCGGCTGAAATATTGATGATCGACGCGCCGGGCTTGCGAAGATGCTCGTAAGCGGCGCGCAAAGTGTTGAACGTGCCGAGCAGATCGATGTCGATGACGCTTTTGAACCCATTGGCGGACATGCCGATTGCCGGCGCGGGAAAATTTCCGGCCGCGGCGCAAACCACGATGTCGATCGCGCCGAGGTTGTCGACGGTCTTCTGAACGGCGGCAGCGACGGCGGCGTAGTCCCGGACATCCAGGGGGAAAGTCGCTGCCTTTCCACCCTTCGATCGAATCATCTCCGCGGCGCGGTCCAGCTTTTCCTGCTTGCGCCCGGCGATCGCAACTGTGGCGCCCTGCTCTGCGAAACGCTCCGCAATGCGCTGTCCAATGCCGCTTCCGCCCCCTGTAAGGAAAGCGATCTTACCGGCGAGCAGATTGTCACGGAAAACACTGGCCATCGAGCGCAGAATATCACGTTCGATGAAAATGCTCGATAGTTAGGCTCCCAAAGCGACGCGTAACTTCTCGCCGTCCGGCACTCCCATGCCGGTGCAGGCGTCCCAACCGGGACCGGCCTTGTAGGTTCCTTTCAACTTTCCGTACATGTCGTTATTGCCGGATGTGATGTCGCGAAACGAACTCGCGGATTCGTAGAGCAGGGGGTTCAGAAAGCCGGCGGTCGCTCCGGATTTTTTCGCCAGGCTCTGATTGATAAGCGCAATCAGCCCCGCCATAAGCGGCGCAACCGCGCTGGTGCCGCCAATGGGCACCGTGTTTCCGCCAAGAACGATGCGATAGCCGGTGAAGGGGTCGGCGTTACCCGCGACGTCCGGAACACCACGGCCCTTCTTCTTTTTGGGGGACTGGGGCACTTTCACCTTCGATTGATAAGTGGGCAACCCGAATACGTTGCTCACGCCGCCTCCGCCGGCCCCGCCGCGCGTGCCTTCATTCCACACCACTTCGCTCGCGATCTGCGTCCCGGAGCCCGTTAGCTTAGTCCCTCCACATGCCAGCGAGAACGGGCTGGACGCCGGAAAGTCGGTATGCGGCTTGCCGTCCCACTGCTGCGCCATATCCGCCGAGCCGTTATCACCCGACGCGCAGCAGACCGTAACCCCAATTTGCGCCGCCGCCTGAAGGGCCTGGTTCAAGCCTTGCAGAAACTGGGAATCTTCCTCCCCCGCCGCGTCCTCCGGGCCGCCCCAGCTAATCGAGATGACGGAAGGCTTCAGCTTGGTATCATGCACGGCGGCGTTCACCGCGTCGATGAAACCGCTGGTGCTGTTCGGTGCAAAATAGACGGCGATGGTTGCCCCGGGGGCCACGGCGCCGGCAACTTCGATGTCGAGCGTCACTTCACCGTCGGCGTTCTGGTCCTTCCTGGGAACATTGGCTCCCCCGTCTACGCTGACGGCTTTCACCGTGGGGGCCGCGATGCCCAGTCCTTTGAAATATTTTTTTAAATCACTGACACTATATCCGGCGCCCGTAGGCTTCCCGGATTGATCGGTGTCGTTTAGTTCGATCAGGGCGATGCACTGCCCCGTTCCGTCCAGGTCGGTTGGAAAATTGTAAAGCTTCGCCACTTCCGGAGCGGTAAGACTCCCGTCCTGAGCGTTGCGCGGTCCAAAAACGATCTGTTTGCCGGACTTGTCCGGCACCGGGCGCAGGCGGAAATGCGGCTTCGCCACCGGACGGTTATCCAGGCCATGGACACCCACGACGATGCCCTCCAGCGATTTCGGGATATAAACCGGCCCGGTGCGGCCGCGGTAGCTCACACTCGCGCTTTGAAACTTCTTCAGCTTCACGCCAAATGCCTCATTTAAAGCCGCGACCGTCCCCTTCAGCCGGACCGAGCGTTGGGCGGCGCTGGAGCGGACCACCGACAACCCGTGCTCGCGTGCGAAATCCTCTACGGCCTTCAGATCCTCGGGCGCCGCTCCATATTGGGCGGAATACTCCTCGCGGCTTAAAACGGTGCGTTGCGCCGGCAGAGTCGCGCCCTCTTTATAAATGGTTTGATCGGATGGCACGGCGCGCGCCCTGAGGCGTACCGTCACTCCAATCTGTTTGGTGGCATCGACCGGTCCGGCTGACTTTGCCCCGGCGACCGGTTTCCTTTCACTTCCCGGAACCGCAATGCAGTTTGACCGTTTCATGGAAAGTTCTCCTTGCGTACTTCAGTGCATGGGATGCGAACATTGTTACAGAGATGGAAGGAAAGAGCAAAAGCAAAAAGGAAGGCGGCCCCGGTTGACCCATCGAACGGAGGTGATCGTGATGAGGGCCGGGGACGAGTCGCGGCAGGCGCAGCCGGATTGCCTGGCGATCGAGGAACCCCTCGAAATCCGCCTCGCCCATGCCGGCCCGGACGGGTTGCGCACGCGGAGCGTGTCGATCACCATGCGTACCCCCGGCCACGATCCGGAACTGGCGGCTGGATTCCTGTTCTCCGAGGGAATTGTCCATTCTCCATCCGAAATTTCCCGCATGACGGCGACAGGGCCGGCGAGCAATATCCTGCGCGTGGAGCTCGACGCGAGCGCCTCCGTTGATTTGAAGCGGCTAGAACGCCATTTTTATACTACGTCCAGTTGCGGCGTTTGCGGAAAGGCGTCGCTCGATGCCCTTTCCATCAGCGGCTGCAGCCCGCTTCCGGATTCGGGAGCACGGTTCCGTTCCGATATGATTCACCAGCTTCCGCGCGCGCTGCGCCAGGCGCAACTGGCGTTTGACAAGACCGGCGGGCTGCATGCCGCGGCTCTGTTTGACGCGTCGGGGAACCTGCTGTCCATCCGGGAAGATGTAGGGCGCCACAACGCCGTGGACAAGCTGACCGGGGCCGAATTTCTGGCGGGGCGCTTGCCTCTCTCTCACAGCCTGATGCTGGTGAGCGGGCGCGCCAGCTTCGAACTGATGCAGAAAGCATTGATGGCCGGAATCCCCGTGCTTGCCGCGATGGGCGCGCCATCGAGCCTGGCAGTAGAATTGGGGCAGGAGTTCGACGTCACACTGGTCGGATTCCTGAAAGCGGAAAGCCTGAATATCTACTCGGCGGCGTGGCGGATCGTCTAGACCGCACGCCGGACCGGAAATGGACCAGCCCATGAGCGACGCACAACCACCCATCGAAACCAAGGACCTGAAAACGAATCCTCCTCCGCGCGCCGCGGCGGGGATTCCCGCGATCGTCCATTCGATGGAACAGGCGTTTGGGGAAATGGGCGTGGTGCGCGCCACGAAAACGCTGCTCAAGGTCAATCAGACGGACGGCTTCGACTGCCCCGGCTGCGCATGGCCGGACCCACAGCACCGCTCGATGGTCGAATTCTGCGAGAACGGAGCGAAGGCGGTGGCCGAAGAGGCAACCGAATCCCGGATTACGAACGAATTTTTCGCCCGGTGGTCCATCGCCGAACTCGCCGCGCAGTCCGACTACTGGCTTACTCATCAGGGACGGCTGACTCACCCGATGGTGCGCAGGGAAGGCGGCCGGCACTACGAACCCATCTCCTGGGACGGCGCATTCCGGCTGCTGGCGGACGAGCTAAACGGGCTTGAATCGCCATCGGAGGCGATCTTCTACACGTCCGGACGAACCAGCAACGAGGCCGCGTTTTTATACCAGTTGTTCGTCCGCCAGTTTGGCACCAATAACCTGCCCGATTGTTCGAACATGTGCCACGAATCGAGCGGGTCCGCCCTGGGGGAAGCAATCGGAGTCGGCAAGGGGACCGTGTCGCTCGAAGACTTCGACCAGGCGGATGCGATCTTCATTATTGGCCAGAATCCCGGCACCAACCATCCGCGTATGCTCACTACGCTCCAGCAGGCGGCGAAGCGCGGCTGCCGCATCGTAAGCATCAATCCTTTGGAAGAAACCGGCCTGGTGCGCTTTCGCCATCCGCAGCATCCCTGGGAGTTTCTCGGTTCGGGAACACCGATTGCGTGTCTGCATCTTCCGGTGCGCATCAACGGCGACGTCGCCGTGGTGAAAGGCATTATGAAAGTCATGCTCGAAGCCGAGGACCGGAATCCAGGTTTGGTTTTCGACCATGCGTTCATCAAGGAATACACTTCGGGATTCGACGAATTTATTCAGGCGCTGCGCAGAGAGGACTGGGACGAGATCATCGAAGAGAGCGGCGTTGCGAAGGATTTGATCGAGCGGGCCGCCTCTATCGCGATCGAAGCGAAGAACACCATCTGCTGCTGGGCGATGGGGCTGACGCAGCATAAAAATGCCGTCGCCAACATTCAGGAAGTGACGAATTTCCTGCTTCTGCGAGGCAACATGGGGCGTCCCGGCGCCGGCGCCTGTCCCGTGCGCGGGCACAGCAACGTGCAAGGCGACCGGACCATGGGCATCTTCGAGAAGATGCCGGATTCTTTCCTCGACCAGCTTGGCCGCGAATTCCGGTTCGAGCCGCCGCGCGAGCACGGCTACGACACCGTGAAGGCGATTGAGGCGATGCATGCCGGAAAGGCGAAAGTCTTCTTCGCGCTTGGAGGCAATTTTATTTCGGCGACGCCAGACACCGAATTCACCGCGGACGCGCTGCGGCAATGCAGCCTGACGGCGCACGTCTCCACCAAGTTAAACCGGTCGCACCTGATCACCGGGCGCAGGGCTTTGATCCTGCCGTGCCTGGGGCGTACGGAGAGCGACATCCAGGCCTCCGGTCCACAATTCGTCACGGTGGAAAATTCGATGAGCGTGGTCCACACTTCCCGCGGCTCGCTGCCTCCGGCCTCCACGGATCTACTGAGCGAGCCGGCGATCGTCTGCCGCATGGCGCGGACGGTGTTAGGCGGGAAAACCACCGTCGATTGGGAAGGGCTGACGGCGAACTACGACCGCATCCGCGATCACATCGCCGCGGTGGTTCCCGGATGCGAGGATTACAACCGTCGCGTGCGCGTTCCGGGCGGATTCCGTCTGCCGAACGGCGCCCGGGATCGGAATTTCCGAACTCGCAGCGGCAAGGCTGAATTCAAGATTCACAGCCTGGTCCGCCAGCGGCTGGCGCCCGGTGAATTCCTGATGATGACGATCCGCTCGCACGATCAATACAACACGACAATCTACGGGCTGGATGATCGCTACCGCGGCATCCATCAAGGGCGGAGGGTCGTGTTCCTGCACAGCGAAGATATCTCCGAGGCGGGTTTGCGCGAAGGACAGCTTGTCGACCTGACCAGCCATTTTCAAGGGGAAAAGAGGGTGGCCCCGCAATTCGTGGTGCGCCCGTACCAGATTCCCCGGCGCTGCGCGGCAACCTATTTTCCCGAAGCGAACGTTCTGGTGCCGATCGGCAGCACCGCGGACAAAAGCAATACGCCCGCATCCAAATCCGTGGTAATTACGCTCTCGCCTTCAGCGCTTGCGTAAGTGCGGCGGCCGCAGCATTTTTTCCGCCGCGCCCGTCACCAGGCGGCGCGGAGCGATGCGCTGCGCCTGCACGCTCAACTCGTTCTTGAAACCGGAAATCACGGAATGCTTGCCGGCGGCCAGCGCCTCGAGCCCGGTGCGCGCGACCTTTTCGGCGGTCTCCACACCCTTCGGAGAATCGTCCAGCGGGTAGCCTGAAACCTGCTGAAATTCCGAGCGGGTCGGACCGGGAGAGAGAGCGCAGACCCGCACGTGGTAACGTTTCATTTCCTGCGCCAGGGCCTCGGCGAACAGCAGATCGAACGCTTTGGTAGCCGCATAGGCCGCGAGATAAGGAACGGGCTGATACGCGGCCGTGGAAGCCACGATCAGAATGCCGCCGGAGCGGCGCGCAACCATCCCCGCCAGGTAGAGATGGGTAAGATGAACCACCGCGGCGCAGTTGAGCTGCACCATGCCGAGCTGCCGCGCAAGCTCGGCGTCTTTGAATTCGCCATAGACACCATAGCCGGCATTGTTGATGAGCAGATCGACCGCGATTCCCCTCTCCTCGGTCGCCGCGAAGATTGCATCCGGCGCGGACGGCTGCTCCAGATCTGCGCCAATGGATTCGGTCCGAACGCCGTGCTCGGATTCAAGCCGCGCCGCCAGCTCATTCAGCCGCGCGCTGCGCCGGGCGGTCAGCACCAGATTGACGCCGCCGGCGGCCAGCACTTCCGCGAAAGCCTTCCCGATTCCGGCGCTGGCTCCGGTAACCAGCGCCCACTTCCCGCGCCATGGCGAGGCCTCAGAACTTGAGGTCATGCAGATATTCGTAGCTCTTCCGAAGGCTGTCCAAGGGATCTCCCGGCGTGTGGTCCTGCTCAACGAAGAAATGCTTGACGCCCGCCTGCGCCGCAGCCCGCAGCACGCCCGGGAAATTGACGACGCCGCTGCCGACTTCCTTGAAATCCGCCGCCGGCACATTCTCATTGAACTGGACCGGCGTTCCCTTGGCCTTATCCTTCAGATGCACGAGGGCGACGCGCTCGGCGTAGGTGGCCAGCAGAGCCACCGGGTCGTGCCCGGCCACGCTTACCCAAAACACGTCCATCTCCAGAGAAACGAGACTGGGCTGCGTTTCCTTCATGAGGATTTCGAGAGGAGTCACCGAGCCCATGGGTTTAAATTCGAAGGCGTGGTTGTGATAGCAGAGTTTTAGACCCGCCCGGCGGCAGCGCTGCCCCGCCGCATTCAAAAGCTCGGCAAAGCGATGGTAGACATCGGGACCGCCGCGCTGCTGCGGAGGAAGATAGGGAAACACCGCATATTGAATGCCGTGGCTTTTGACCTTTTCAATTTCGGCCGCCAGATCGTCCTGACGGGACGGCTGGAAGAGCGCGGAGTCAAGATGAGCGCTAACCGGCTTCAAATTGACGGCTTTCAGGGCCGGCGCGATCTCATCCAGGGTTCCGCCGATCACCTCCGCCTCGCGATAGCCCATATCCGCGATCGCTTTGATAGTGCCCGCGGGATCCTTGGGAAGAATATCGCGCACGGTGTACAACTGCACGCCGATTTTCTCCAGAGTCTTAGTCTTGGCATTTGCCAGGACCGCCGCCGCCGGAGCAATGCCGGCGGCTTTCACGAAGTCGCGCCGCGAGAAGGAATCCATGACTCACTATTAGATCAAATGAATCGGATTCACGCCGCCTCGGGCGTCCGTAGTGTGCCGGCCGTAACGTATGATGGGCAGGTTGACGTTACCGAAGTTTTATCCCATCCTCGATACCACGCCGCTGCGTCGGGCCTCGCTGGCAGTGGAAACAGCGGCGGAAGCATTGCTCGAAGGCGGCGCGAAGATTCTTCAGCTTCGCCATAAGGGGGACTTTACGCGCGAGACTTTCGCGGTCGCCCGGCGTGTTCACGAACTCTGCGTTCAAGCAGACTGTCTGTTCGTGATCAACGACCGCGTAGACGTCGCCCTGTTGCTCGATTCCGGGGTTCACCTTGGCCAGGACGATCTGCCTCCGGCAGCGGCGCGGAAGTTGTGCGGCCCGACTCCGCCGATCGGATTCTCGACCCACAACGAGGCTCAACTCATGGCGTCGGCCGAAGAACCCATTGATTACGTGGCGCTCGGTCCACTATTTTCCACCGCCACCAAGGAAAACCCGGATCCCGTGGTCGGTCTCGCGGAATTTCAGAGGCTGCGCAAGCTTACCGCTGGGCCGATGGTCGCGATCGGCGGAATCACCCGGGAGCGCGCCGCTTCCGCGCTGGCCGCGGGCGCCGATTCCCTCGCCGTGATCGGGGACCTGTTCCCCGAAGAGCCATCCAAATCAACTCTCCGAGCAAGGACCGAAGAATGGATTCAACTACTCAAGAGGTAAAGGACGGCCTGGTCAAGGGCCTGGGGCTGTTCGATTCGACCGCGCTGGTGGTGGGAACCATGATCGGCTCGGGCATCTTCATCGTCTCCGCCGATATCGCCCGGCAGGTGAAGTCTCCGGGCCTGCTTCTACTGGTGTGGGCAGTCACCGCTGTGATCACGCTGATTGCGGCTCTGAGCTACGGAGAACTGGCAGCGGCGATGCCACAAGCCGGAGGCCAATATGTCTATCTTCGGGAAGCCTTCGGCCCGTTGAGCGGTTTCCTCTTCGGCTGGACCCTCTTTCTGGTGATTCAGACCGGCACGATCGCCGCGGTCGCCGTTGCGTTCGCAAAATTCGCCGGCGTTTTCTTTCCCTGGATTTCGGCGGGCAACCACCTGATCGGTTCCGGCACAGTGGGGCTCAACACGCAGCAGTTAGTCGCTATCTCGATCCTGGTTCTCTTGACGTTTATTAATACCCGCGGAGTGCGCGCCGGCGCTCAAGTGCAGAATGTGTTCACGGCCGCCAAGGTTGCCGGAGTGCTCGGACTGATCGCCATGGGCCTCTTCGTGGGAGGCAACCCGCAGGCGATATCGAGGAATTTCGGCCATTTCTGGCAGGGTGGCGAGTGGTCGATTACCACCATCCGCATCGTTGGCGTGGCGATGGTCGGTTCGCTGTTTTCCTCAGACGCCTGGAATAACATCACATTCACCGCCGGGGAGGTGAAGAATCCTCGCCGGAACGTGCCTTTATCCCTCGCGCTCGGCGTCGGGATCGTGATGGCGCTTTATCTGGCGATCAACCTGGTCTACCTCAGCGGGCTTACGTTGGAGGGGATCCAAAACGCGCCGGAAGATCGCGTCGCGACGGCGGTGGCGTCCAACATTCTTGGACCGGTGGCCGTGAAGCTGATGGCGATCGCGATCATGATCTCGACGTTCGGCTGCGTGAACGGGCTCACTCTGATGGGCGCGCGCGTCTACTATGCCATGGCGCTCGATGGCTTGTTTTTCCGGGCGGTCGGTAAGCTCGATCCAAAACGCCGGACGCCGGTGGTGTCGCTGGTTCTGCAGTGCGCGTGGGCATGCATCCTCACGCTCTCGGGCCGGTACAGCGATCTCCTCGATTACGTGATTTTCGCCGTGCTGGTGTTCTACATCCTGACCATTGCGGCGCTCTTTGTGCTGCGGAAAAAGCGCCCCGACCTCGAGCGCCCGTACCGCGCGTTCGGCTATCCGTATCTGCCGGCGCTCTATATCCTGTCGGCCGGAACCATCGAAGTGCTGCTACTGCTCTATAAGCCGAACTTCACCTGGCCGGGCCTCATCATCGTGCTGCTGGGTATCCCGGCGTATTATTGGATGCGGGCCGCAAACAGGCGCGCGGGCGTTACTTCGAATTAAGGACCACAGAAGGACGTAATATTCTCGATCGAATCCGCCGCCTCGAGAGTCATTGTGACGGTTTTGCCGGTCTTCTTGTCCCGAAAAGAGAACCAGCCCCGCAACGACACCCAAAACCCAAACCAGGGGACTGTCCTCCTTGCGGACGGGCGGCGGACGCCGCCGGAAGGCTGATGGTCGGAGAGGCGGATTCGTAGCCATAACTCAATCGCAGACGGCTTATCGCCGGGAATGCCGGTAGCCGCCGCCGTGCGCCCCAAGATCGACGATCACGGTAACCACCAACACAATCAAGTAGATTCCGTTGACAGAGTGGCCGTTATTTACGATCCATGCGTATGCCAGCGTTGTCCACGGAAGGAAGATAAATCCAAGCAGCGGCAGCAGAAGCCCGTGGTAGGCGTGGCTGATGTAACTGGTCAGGAAAAAGAGGAGTGCCAGGACAACCCTGGGTCCGAAGACGAGAAGGAGAAGCAGAGGGCAGCACATATAAAGGCCAGTAAAACACACGATGAACTGAATGAGGCTTAGAAAATTGCTATATGGGGCAATCTTTTTATGGCATCATCACACAGAGGCACTCCATGAAAAACGCTCGAAGAATCTTTTTCGCCGGCGCCGCTTTCGCCGCTGCCGCCCTCACCCTTCTGGCCGAGGGGCCGGCCAACCCGCTTAGCGGCGGGCAAAAGGTGTTCTATGGCATGGTCAGCGGCAACCTTGTCGCGGGCGCCGAAGAAATGCCCGAGGATAATTACTCTTTCAAGCCGACGCCCGAGGTGCGTAGCTTCGGCCAGTTGGTGGGCCACGTCGCCGACGCGCAATATCTTTTCTGTTCCGTGGCCGCGGGAGAGAAGAATCCATCGCCCGGGATCGAAAAGAGTAAGACCTCCAAAGCAGACCTGGTTCAGGCCCTGAAGGACGGAGTCGCTTATTGCGACAAAGTTTACGATGGGATGACCGACGCCGAGGGAAGCCAGATGGTGAAGTTCTTTGGGCGGGACGCCGCCAAACTTACCGTGCTGAGCGTGAACACGGCCCATGCGGACGAACACTACGGAAATATGGTGACGTATCTCCGCCTGAAGGGCCTGGTGCCGCCGAGCAGCGCTCCCAGCAAGAAATAAGTCGCCGGCGGGCGTTAGGGCGCGGCATCCGGGCTGAATTACTCGCAGCGCAACGCGACTGCCGGATCAACCGCGCTCGCCCGTTTGGCCGGCAGCACGCACGCCAGCATTGCCACTGCGCCCAACACCACTGTCACCGCGGCCAGCGTCAACGGATCGCCGGCGCCCACTCCGTACAGCAGAGTCCCCAGAAAACGAGTCAGCGTCACGGAGGCCGCTAATCCCACAATCAATCCCACGCCCGCCAAGCCCATGCCCTGCCGCAGCACCAACCCCACAATCTGCCACTGCGACGCCCCTAACGCCGACCGGACTCCCAGCTCGCTCGTGCGGCGGGTGACTGCATAAGACATGACGCCGTAAATCCCGACGGCCGCCAGTATCAGCGCCACCGATGCAAAAACAATCAATACCAGCATCATGAAACGCCGGCCTGCCAGCGACCCGGAAATCACGTCTTTCATGGCTCGTACCCCATAAACAGGCTGATCGTCCGTGGGGCCGGCTACCGCCGCGCGGACAGACGGCACAAAACTCAGCGGTTCGCCCTTGCCGCGAAGCGCCAGCGTCAACCCGGTCACACCGCTGCTCATAAACCTGTCCGGTACTTGCAGCAACGGGAAATAGACCTGACTCCGAATCTTGTTCGTATCATCCGAATCCAAGCCCCACTGCTTCACGTGCCCCACGACTCCCACAATCTGCACAGTCCCCAAGGCGATGAGGGTGATTTGCCTGCCTATCGGATCGACCCCGGGAAAGATTTGCTTCGCCATCACTTCGTCGATGAGCGCCACGGGCGTTGCCCCAAGGTTGTCGCGCTCCGTTAAGACCCGTCCACGCAGCAGCGGAATCTGCATCACGGCAGGGTAGTCCGGGCTAACGACATAGAACACGACGGTTTTGAGTCCCTCCGGCCCCGGCTGCGGTCCATTTCCCAGCCAAAAGTCGATTTCGCTATCGTTATCCCCCAACGGCAGCAGGCTCGTCAGTGCGGCCGCTTGCACTCCCGGCAGCGTCTCAACCCGTTCTATCAGTTGCTGAAATGCCGTGCGAATGCCCGACGGGCTGGCCATCACCTTGGGAGACAAGGCCACCTGCATCGTCAGAATATGGTCCGCCGCAAATCCCGGCTTCACTTGTAACAGCCGCCAGACGCTTTGAATCATCAACGCCGATCCGGCCAGCAGGACCACCGCCAGGCACGTTTCCAGCGCTACGAAAATCCCTTCGGTCCTATGCCTGCCGCCACCGGCGCCGCGCGTTCCTGTTTTCAAGGATTCCTGCGCATTGATGTTGGCGCTATGCAGGGCCGGCGCCACCCCAAACAAAATCCCCGTCATCAGCGAAACCGCCAACGTGAACAACAGGACGTACATGTCGAGTCTCACATCTCCCGAGCGCGGCAGGCTGGCGGGTGCGGCGGCCACCAGCAAAGTTGTCCCCCACTGCGCCAGGGGCAAGCCAACCGCAGCGCCGCACAGGGACAGGAGGACGCTTTCCGTTAGCAGTTGCCTCACCACGCGCCATCTTTCCGCTCCCAGCGCCGCTCGAATGGCAAATTCCCGTTTTCTTGCCGCCGAACGCGCCAGCAGCAGGTTCGCCACATTCGCGCAGGCAATAATCAGCACAAACCCTACCGCGCCTGCCAGCAACAGCAAAACCGGCCGAACATTTCCCACCATGTCATCTTTCATCGGAACCACGGCCACCGAGTTCAGCGCATTGGTGGCGGGGTACCTCCGCGCCAGGTCCTTCGCGATCGCTTCCATCTCACCGCGGGCCGCCTGAATGCTCACCCCCGGCCGCAAACGCCCGATCACGCGCAATCCTGGATGCGATTCTCGCGTGCGCAGCCCTACACCGGTCCATTGCTCTATGGGCAGGTAAACTTGCGCCGTCATACCGAAGCTGGCAGGCAGAACGCCAATCACCACGCAGCTCATGGCATTCAGCCTCAGCTTCTGTCCCAAGATGTTCGGCTCGGCGCCAAACCGTCCTTGCCAGAAGTCGTAGCTCAGCATCACCGTGCATCCGGTCGCTGGCCGGTCCTCTTCCGGGCGAAACACGCGGCCCAGCCGCGGCGTCACGCCTAATACCGAAAGCAAACTCGCCGTCACGTACTCGCCTGAAACCCGTTCCGGGCGTCCCAAACCCGTGAGGTTGAAACTATCACTCCGGTAAGCACCCATTTCGCTAAAGGAATGGCTTTCTCTGCGCCAGTCCAGGTAATTCGGATAGGCTACCGAACTATGGCTAAAGTCCGCGGTCGCCTCGTAGAGGCTGACCAGCCTCGCCGAGTCCGGATACGCCAGCGGTTGTAACAGCACGCCATTCACCACGCTGAAAATGGCTGTGTTTGCTCCAATACCGATGGCTAACGCCAGGATCGCGATCGCGCTAAATCCCGCGTTCTTCCGCAACGTGCGAATGCCATAGCGCACGTCCTGGCCCACGCCGCTCAGAAAGTGACCCTTCGTCCCCGCGCCCAACACCACTGGCTCTGGCACGTCCGTACGCTCCACATCACGCAACCCGCTGGCCATCGCCTTCTGATCTAAAACTTCGTTCAGCGTCTGCCGCAGCGCCTCGGCTTCCGAAACCCCGGACAATTGCAGCTCTTCATACCGGTCTTCCGCATACTGCGCTAATTCTTCCGCAATCTCCGCCTCCCGCTCCGGCGTCAACCGCAGCTCCGCCAATTGCCGCCGGACCAACTCTTTCCATTCAGGCATTGCCGGCTCCTGTGACCCGGCTGATCGCCAGGACGAAACTTTCCCAGCCCTTGCGCTGCGCAGCCAATACCGTACGCCCCTGGGCGGTCAGATTGTAGTAGCGCCGCCGCCGCTGCCCGGCCTTCTCCACCCACTTTCCCTGCACCCATCCGCGCTTTTCGAGACGGTAAAGCAGCGGATATAGCGACGCCGCGTGAAACCGCAGTGCGCCGAGGGAGCGCTGCTCGATCAGCTTTCCGATCTCATAGCCATGCCGGGGAACATTCTCGATCAGCGACAAAAGCAGCAACTCCGCGCTGCCTTTCTTCCATTCGGGGCTCATGGCTTTGTCTGACATATATCTTGATGCAATATATCACAAAACAACAGTACGGTTCCCCCGATCGAAACTGGCTGAACCCGGACCGTCTTGCCTGGAAAATGGCATACCCGGGGTGGTTTGCTAGAATAGAGCGAATGAGCGAAAACACACAGGCGCCCAAAGAAGGGCTTTGGAGGGCGGAGCAGATTGGCAGCGGGACGTTTCTTATCCGGAAGCCGAAACGGAAATCCACAAAACTGCGCCAATCGCGCCTGAAGGGCACTGTTCGCGGCGCGCGCAAATAATCACACCGCGAGATTGTCGCTACGATAAGTAGCGTGACGTGGTTTGCCATCCTGCCTGCGGTGCTGTGGCTTTCCCAGTCCCAGGCCCCCTTGTTTCTTGAAAACAACGGCGAACCGATGCAGCTCAAGTCGGCGTGCACGGCGGACGACACCGAGGCGGCGGGCCTGGTTTGCTCGCCCGATCAGCCGTGCCCGATTTTCCTTGAGCTATCCGGCATCGAGGTCGCCGGCGCCAAGCTGTTCCTCAGCGGCAATCTGCACACCGAGACGGCCACGCTTTACTCGGTTTTGCTCGAAAGCACCGACCAGGCGAAAAGCTTTGCCGAGCCCGAAGGCCGCATGCACGCGGTCACCCTCGACCAGATTCAGTTCGTCGACCTGCAAACCGGCTACATTTCAGGCTGGAGCGTCAATGCGCTGCCGCGGGATCCGTTCTTTCTGGTCACAGAGGACGGTGGGAAGACCTGGTCGAAGCGCTTTCTTTTTGAAGAAGGCAGCGCCGGGGCGATTGAACGGTTTCGTTTTGATTCGGCGACCACGGGAGTAGCGCTGGCCGATAGCGGCTCGGGAATGCGCCATCAATTGCTCGAAACCCACAACGGTGGCACAAGCTGGACGCTCGTACACGGAAGCGACCAACCCATTCCCTTCCCGAATTCCCGCGTGGCCGGGGCCGATAAGCCCTGGCGTATTCGAACGGATCCGAAAACGAAGACCTACGTGATTGAGAAGCAGGAAGACGACCGCTGGTTTCCCGCCGCGCGATTTTCCTTTGGCGCGGGCGCCTGTCAGAGCTAATGTCCCCGGACCCCATCGAGCTCGAATTATTCAGGCACCTGCTTTCCTCTATCGCCGGGGAGATGGGCGCGGTGCTTCGGAAAATGGCCTTTTCCGCCAACATCAAAGAGCGCCGCGATTATTCCTGCGCGCTTTACGATGCGGCGGGGCAAACCATCGCGATGGGCGATCACATGCCGGTCCACTTGGGGGCGATGCCTCTCTCGGTGCGGCATGCCATCGCCCGGTTCCGGCTGGGTCCGGGAGATGTCGTCATTCTCAACGACCCTTTTCGCGGGGGAACACACCTCCCCGATATCACGGCGGTGGCCGGCGTATTTCTGGGACGGGCGCGCAAGCCGTCCTTCTACGTGGCGAACCGGGCGCACCACGCGGATGTCGGCGGCATGAGCCCGGGTTCCATGCCGCTGGCGCGCGAGATTTACCAGGAGGGGATTCGCATTCCCCCGGTCCTGCTGGTCCGCGCGGGCGCGATGGACCGAGAAATTCTCAGCCTGATCCTGGCCAACGTCCGCACGTCCGAAGAACGCGAGGGCGATTTGCTCGCCCAGCTCGCCGGTATCCGCCGGGGTGAACTCCGTTTGCGTGAACTGGTGGCGCGCTATGGCTACGCCGTAGTGCGCAGGAACGCGGCAGCCTTGCAGGATTACAGCGAAAGAATGGTTCGAGCGGCAATTGCGAGCCTGCGCCCGGGCGTGTATCGTTTCGAGGATTTTCTCGATAACGACGGCTTGAGCGCGCGGCCCGTTCGGGTCGCCGTGTCCATCACCATCAGAGGCGATTCCGCCCGTGTGGACTTCACCGGCTCCGATCCGCAAGTGGAAGGTTCCGTGAACGCAAACTACGCGATCGCGCTTTCAGCGACCGCGTATGTTTTCCGCTGCCTGGTTCCCGAAGACATTCCTTACACCGCGGGAATCCTGCGCCCGCTGGAAGTGATTGCTCCCGAGCGGAGCGTGGTGAATGCGGGCGAGCCGGCCGCCATGGCGGCGGGAAATGTCGAAACGTCGCAGCGCATCACGGACGCGCTGCTGGGAGCGCTTTCGCAAGCCGCGCCGGGACGGATTCCCGCCGCCAGTTCCGGCACCATGAATAATCTGACTTTTGGTGGATGGGACACAATCCGGAGGAGGCCTTTCGCCTGGTACGAAACCATCGCGGGCGGAATGGGCGCATCGGCGCGAGGCGACGGACGTGACGCCACGCACACGCACATGACCAATAGCTGGAACACGCCCATCGAAGCGTTCGAGCATCAATACCCGGTGAGAATCCAACGGTACGCGGTCCGGAACAATTCGGGAGGGGCCGGGCGCCATCGCGGTGGAGACGGCATCGTCCGGGAGTTTGAATTTCTCGTGCCCTGCGAGGTGACTCTGCTCTCGGACCGCCGAATCCACCGGCCGTACGGTCTCATGGGCGGAAATGCCGGCAGACCCGGACGGAGCCAGCTCACCCGCGGCTCGAAAGTCATCCCGCTTCGGGGGAAGGAGAAATTCGAGGTGAGCCCGGGCGCGGTGCTGCGCATCGAAACGCCAGGCGGAGGCGGGTACGGGCCGGTGCACTGACAGGCGGATGTGATAGAACTACGAGGACGTGAAGATCTCCGTCATCAACGACGTTCCTCAAACACAAATACATTTTGAAACTCTCATAAAACTCGGCCTCGAAGCACGCCTGCGCGCGCTCGAATCGCGATCGCTGCGCAAGGGCTGCGAGTCGCTCGATCCTTCGCGGAACAAGCTGATCGGTATCGGGATGGAGATCGATCCCTCTTCCGGGAAAGTTACAAAAGACAGCTATGGCGTCTTCAATCTAAGCTGGCAAGGCGCGCTGCATCCGGAATGGGCGGAGCAGGTGCGGCTGGAGCTTGAAACCATCCGCGGCGCGATCCAGAGCGTACACCGGTCACGACTGCGTTTCCTGCTGTGGGCGGGGATGGGCGGCTCGGCGGAAGATAAGAGTGCATATAATGCTCTCGGATTGCTGTCGCACGGGCCGCGCTGCTATGTCCTGGATTCCACCGACCCCGGCAAGCTCAAGCACATTCTCGAAGACATGCAGCGCCGCTCGAAGCTTTCGCTCGCGGACGTTCTGCGGGGCACGCTGGTGGTGGGCATGGCGCTCGGAATGACCTCTTACGAGCCGGTGGTGAATCTGCGGCAAATCGCGAAATTATATGACTCGGCTGGCCTGGACTCGCGGCCTAATTTCATCTACATGACCCTGCCGGGCTCCCTCCTGGATCAATTCGCGGGAGATCGCGGGTACCGCCGGATTGAGCTTCAACTCGACAAACGCAACACGGTGGCGGGCCGGACCAGCAGCCCGCTCACCCGCGGCAGCCTGTATCCGCTCGGGCTCGCGGGAGTTGACCTTGGGGCGTGGATTCACGATACCGACCTGCCCTCGGCCGAGATTCGGGAAGCGTGGCGGCTCTCGTGCGCACTTCATGCGCAGATTCAGGCAGGCCGGGACAAAGTGACCCTGATGCTGCCCAAGGCGCTGGCCGGGCTGGCGCTCTGGACCAAACAGAGCTTCGAAGAAAGCCTGGGTAAGAGCGAAGCGTGGGGCCTGAAGATCGTAATTGATGAGCGAGTCCGGCTGCCGAACTACCGTCCGCCGCGGAACTCGCGCCAGGATCGGGTGTTTTTCGCGGTCCACTATGCCGGCTCGCCGTCGCCCGAATTTAACAAAGCGGCCGTTCTCAAGCGCGCCGGCTATCCGGTGATCTCGCTCACCATTCCGCGCGGCCGCGGCCCTTCCGCGTATATGCAGTTCATTCACTATGCCGTATTCGGCCTTGCGTGGCTCCGGGAAACGAACTTTGTGACGCAGCCGGGTGTCGAACTTTACAAGTCGATTGCCAATCGCATCTATGAGGAAGCGCGCAAAGCGGGCGGCATCGAAAAGAGCACGCCCTGGCGGCGCTTTTTCTCCGCGCCGGGCCGTTCCACCTGGCGCGGGCGCGTGACTGTGCACCACGGAAAACGGGACGCCGCTCCCGGAACACCGGCGCCACAAGTCTACGCGGAGATGTTGTCCGAACAGGTTTCCACGCGCGCGGTCACCTATGGCGAACTCACGTTCTTTGGCGACACCCGCTATTCATCCGCGGGCCGAGCTCTCCGCGTAAGGCTCGGTCACGCCGCGGAAAGAATCTTTCGCGCAAAACTCAAAATGCCCGTGGATG
The DNA here is from genome assembly GCA_035545735.1 of Bryobacteraceae bacterium. Lineage (GTDB taxonomy): Bacteria > Acidobacteriota > Terriglobia > Bryobacterales > Bryobacteraceae > JAJYKC01. The sequence continues at coordinate 47,065 of DASZXS010000077.1, forward strand.
TTTACGAAGGGCCGGCGATGAATCATTCCTATCACGAGATGATCATCGGGCACGGCGGCTGCTTCTCCACGGTCATTCTCTGCGAGAGTGCGGAGACTTTGCGGGAAATCGACTATCCGTCTGACTACCACAGGGCCCAATACCTGGCCACCATTCAAGCGCTCCAGCAGCGCGGCCGCGCCGTGGTGGGTCTGACGATCCGGGATCTGAAACCCGAGACCCTGAGCGCGCTGGACGAATTCTTCCGGCAGGCCGCCAAACTACTCTAAACTGAAGTGTTTGCAATGGCGGAGAGCACGATACCCGAAAAGAGCAAAGATGCCGTCCTCGAGAAGCGGCGCAGTGAGGACTTCAGCGCCGAGCTTGCGGCGACAAACTGGTATCACAGCTTTGAACTCCCCGGCGGACGCGCGATTGATGGCTTCCTGAAATTGGATGAATTGAAGGAGCGATGGGCGGAGTTTCCCCTGCCCGCGAGCCTGAGGGGGAAACGGCTGCTGGATATCGGTTCCTGGGATGGGTGGTTCACCTACGAAGCCGAGCGGCGGGGCGCCGAGGTGACGGCGGTCGATAATGTCGAACAGGAGAACTTTCATTACCTTCACCGCGAATTGGCCTCCCGGGCCGAGTATCGCGTGGCGGAGGTCTATGAACTGGCGGACCTCAACCTGGGGCGCTTCGATTACACCCTGTTTCTCGGCGTTCTGTATCACTTGCGCCATCCACTTCGCGCGCTGGAGATCGTATGCGAGCTCACAACCGATATTGCGATCGTAGATTCCTTTATTGTGGACGACGATCCGCGTGGCCTGATCGACTCTCCGCTGCCGTGGATGGAGTTCTACGAGACCACCGAGCTTTCCAACCAGATCGACAACTGGTGCGGTCCGACGCTCCAATGCCTGATGGCGCTCTGCCGGTCGGCCGGATTTGCGCGCGTCGAGCTTTTGAACGTGAAACACCGGCACGCGCGCCTGGCCTGTTACCGGCACTGGGAACCGCCGCCGAAACATCCGAAAGAGCCGGCTCCCATCCTGCGCATCACCGAAAACGGCCGTTTCGGCGATAACGGCATTAATTTCAGCACGCGCAAGGAGGAATTCATGACGTGCTGGTTCGATCTTCCCCGCGCTGAGCTCACCCGCCAGGAGTTGCGCTTGGAGGTCGATGGATTCGGCGTCCCTTGCCTCGCTCTCCGCCGGGCCGAAGGCGAACGATGGCAGGCGAACTTCATGCTTCCGCCGGGCTTGTCCAGGGGCTGGCGGGACGTCCGCCTTCGCGCCGCGGACACGGCTTTCGGTAACTCCTGCCGCATCGCCATCGACATGCCCGTGGAAGCGGCCGGCGTCCTGATTCACGCAGTATCGGACGGAATCACTTGGAACAAAGAAGCGATTTCTTTCCCGGAGGAGGGCGATGCCATCGCGGTCCTTTGGACGGACGGATTGGGACAGAACTGCGACCGGAACAATGTTCGGGTCTACTGCGGCGAGCAGCGCCTCAAAGTCGACTTCGTCTCAGGAATCGGAGAACAGGGATCGAAGCAGGTGAACGCGCGGATCCCGCGCCGCATGGGGCCGGGAAAAACGCGCCTCCACATCCGCTGCGGTACGGAACGGTCCGCGGAGATAGAGGTGGAGTTGAAATAGCGGAGCGCGGTGGTTGCGGCGATCTCCTAGAATATCAACGGGGAGGACGGCGCATCTTGTTACAACGGGCCCTGCGGCTGCTGGCCGGCTTCACCGCGGTTGCGGCCATTACGTTCACGGCGAACCGGATCATCCCCGTGAATGCCACCACGGTGGGTTTCGCTTACCTTCTCGCGGTCCTGGTGATGGCGAGCACCTGGGGATTTCTGGAAGCGGCACTATCTTCGATCCTTGCCACCCTGTTTCTCAATTTCTATTTTTTCCCTCCCGTGGGCACACTCACGATTGCCGACGCCCAGAACTGGGTCGCGCTCTTCAGCTTCCTGACAACATCCATGATCGCCAGCCGGTTGTCCACGAAAGCAAAGCGGCGCGCGCTCGATGCGATCGAGCGGCGACAGGACGTGGAAAGACTCTACAGTTTTAGCCGCGCAATTCTCCTGATTGGCGGAGAGGAGCCGTTTCCGGGTCAGCTCATTCGAAAACTCGCCGAAACGTTCGGGACAGCGTCGGCGGTGTTGTACGTCCGGCGAACTGCGAAATTTTATCGCGCCGGTGAGCCGGAATCCGCGCCGCTCGACACACAACTTGTGGAAGCGGCCACGCACGGCACGGCGTTCTCGGACTCCGCTGCGCATCGAATGGTCACAGCCGTAAGGCTTGGATCGGAGCCGATCGCGAGCCTCGCCGTCAGCGGCGTGCCGATGGCCGATGCGGTTCTTCAGGGCATCGCCAACCTCGTGGCGATTGGACTGGAGAGGGATGTGGCGCAAGATCTTGCGCATCAGGTGGAAGCCGCGCGCCAAAGCGAACAATTGCGCATCACAATCATTGACGCGATGGCGCATGAGTTCAAGACGCCTCTGACGCTGATCAAGGGTGCAACCAGCTCAATCCTGAGCGGATTTGATTCCTTGTCCGATAGTACGCGCGAGCAGTTGACCATCGCCGACGAGGAGGCGGGCCATCTCGCGGACCTGATGGACAATGCGATCGAGATGGCGCGGCTCGACACAACTCACATTGACGTGCGGTTGGAAATGTCCAATCTCGAGGCGATCGTTCAGGAATCGATCGCTTCTCTGCGCGCCGAAATAGACGATAGGCTGGTCGATGTGACGGCCGATGAACCGATACCCGAGGCGCCGTTGGACAGGCGCCTGATGAAGCTCGCCTTCAAACAGATCCTCGATAACGCTTTAAAATATTCGGACCCAGGGTCGCCGGTGAAAATCCACATCGGCGCGGACGAATCCACCGTGACCATTGATGTGACGAATCAGGGCGCCGGGATTTCCGCGGAGGATCGCGAGCGGATCTTTGAGCGATTCTTTCGAAGCGCCGCCATCCGGACCCAAATCCCCGGGTCCGGGCTCGGCCTCAACATCGCCCACAGCATTGTGAAGGCGCACCACGGCCAGCTTACTGTGACCAGCCGGCCGGGCGAAACCACCTTCCGGATGAGCCTCCCGGCTCACCCGCGGTCAGGCGGTAACAATTGAGCGCCGGCCGGATTCTGGTTGTCGATGACCAGCCGCAGATGCGCCGCCTCATGCGCAGCACCCTCACGAGCGCGGGTTACGAAATCGACGATGCCAAAACCGGAGAAGACGCGCTGGTGAAGATTCGCAACTTCCATCCGGACCTTGTCCTCCTCGATATCAATATGCCCGGGATGGGCGGGCTCGCGGCCTGCCGGGAGATCAGGGCCTCCACCAACATTGGAATCATCGTGCTGACCGTCCGCAACTCCGAAGAGGATAAGGTGGCGGCGCTCGATGCCGGCGCGGACGATTTTGTCACCAAGCCCTTCGGCATGCCCGAGCTTCTGGCCCGAATACGGGCAGCGTTGCGAAGGGTGCCCACGACGCAGTCATCGCCGCTGAGGATTCGGGCCGGCTCGCTGGCGATCGATTTTGGCGCGCGCGCTGTTCACAACGGAGAAGTCACCTCCCACCTCACGCCCAAAGAGCTCGATCTCCTGCGCTATCTGACGCAGCACCCCAACCAGGCCGTGCCGCATCGCGAACTCCTTCAGGCGATTTGGGGACCGGACTACGGCGACCAGGTCGATTATCTCCGCGCAATCGTCAAGAATCTCAGGAAGAAGGTTGAGGTCAACCCGGAACAGCCTCAATACATCCTCACCGAGCCGTGGATCGGCTACCGCTTTAACGGCGTCCCCGAACCGGACTAACCGCGGTGTTTATGAAATGCCGGCGGCACGACTTTGGCTTAAGATCGGGGAATGCCCGTCTCCGTCAACGTGCTCACTGTTCAGCCTCGCAAGTTGGCCGCGGTGCGGAGCGAGGTCTCCCCGGGTGGAGTTGCCTCGGCGTGGGGTCCGGCCCTTGGAAAAGTCTGGCCGTTCATTCGAAGCCAGCCGGGGCTGTGGACGGATGGCCACAATATTTTTCTCTATCACCACCCGGCACAGCCAGGCATGCCGATACAGTGCGACTTCGGCGTCGAGGTCACGCGCACATTTGAAACCTCGGGCGAGGTGTACGCAACCGAAACGCCGGGAGGAGAAGCTGCCGTCGCCATCCACCACGGCCCGTACAATCGCCTGGACGAGGCCCACGACGCGATCCGAAAATGGATGGCGGCGAACCGGAGGGAGTCTGCCGGGCACTCGTGGGAGATATACGGAGATCCGACGCCGGATCCCGCCCGCACCGAAACGACGATTCTGTACCTTTTGAAATAGCGTTCCCGCCGTCGGGCTGCCGGCAGCGCGAACTGCCCGCGCCCGAATCCACCCGCGAGTTCTGCCGGCGAGTCATAAAATCTTCATGACTTTTCCATGCCTTGTACAGGCCTTTCTTTCTATCTTTGGACTGGAAACGGGCAATGAACGAACGAAACGATTCGGCGGCGGCCTATGAGGGGATGCCGGCAAAAGCATGCGGCGAGCCGCCGGCGCCCAGGCTGGATCTAACCGTTATCGCGGCGTCACCCGCCGCCGCGCTTGCAATCCTTCGGAAGGCCCGCGCGCTTGCGGACCGCTTGCACGCCCGCATCACGATAGTGGCGCCTCAAATTGTGCCTTACCCGCTTCCGCTCGAACGTCCGGAAGTACCGGTCGGGTTTAACGAGCGAAAATTCCGGGCGATCGAAGCGGATAGCCCTCCGGGTACAACCGTCAAAATATATCTCTGCCGCGATCGCCTCGAGATGTTGCAGGCGGTGCTGGCTCCCCGGTCCCTGGTCATGATTGGCCATTCGAAGCGCCTGTGGCCGGGATGGGAAGAGTCTCTGGCAAAGCAATTATGCCGCGCCGGCCACGAAGTAGTGGTCACGGAAACGGAGTAAGAACGAATGCTTGACCTATTTTACGTTGCAATTGGATGCGCGTTCCTGCTGGCCTGCTGGCTCTTCACAAAAGCCTGCGACAAGCTCTAAAGAGAAAAAACCATGGACTACATTGTTGCCGGGATTGCCTCGCTTGGACTTTTCGTCTACTTGATTTACGCTCTTCTGCGGCCGGAGAAATTCTGACTATGACTGGCCCGGGAATTCTACAAATTGCCGTCTTTTTCGGCCTGATTCTGATCTGCGCCAAGCCGCTTGGAACGTACATGGCCCGAATTTTCGAAGGACAGCGCACCTTCCTGCACCCCGCTCTGCGATGGCTCGAAACGCTCACATATAAGGCAGCCGGCATCCACGAAGATGTGGAACAACGCTGGACGCAATATACGGCGGCTCTCCTGAGCTTCAGCCTCTTCGGATTTCTGATCACATACCTCTTGCAAAGGACCCAGGGGCTTTTCCCGTTTAACCCCCAGCATTTTGGCGCCGCGAATGTTTCGCCGGATCTCGCGTTCAACACGGCTACAAGCTTTGTGACCAACACCAACTGGCAGGCCTATTCCGGCGAATCGACACTCAGCTACTTCGTCCAAATGGCGGCCCTCACCGTGCAGAACTTCGCTTCCGCCGCGGCCGGCATCGCGGTTGCCGTGGCTCTGATCCGCGGCTTCGCGGGACAGCGGAAAAAAACCATCGGTAACTTCTGGGTTGACGTGACTCGCGCGACGGTCTATATCCTGCTGCCGATTTCTGTAGTCGCCGCTCTCCTGTTCGTCTCGCAGGGAGTGATCCAAAATCTGAGCCCTTACACAGATGCCGTCACGGTGGAAGGAGCGAAACAGGTGATCGCCCAGGGACCGGTGGCTTCGCAGGAAGCCATAAAACAACTCGGCACAAACGGAGGCGGCTTTTTCAACGCCAATTCCGCGCATCCCTTCGAGAATCCCACTCCGTTGAGCAATCTCCTTTCGACGTTTCTGATCTTTCTCATCCCTGGAGCATTGACCTATACCTTTGGAAAAATGATCGGGGACACGCGCCAGGGGTGGGCGATTTTCGCGGCGTTTTCCGTCATGTCTCTCGCGGGGATATTTGTCTGTTACCCCTCCGAACAGGCGGGGAATCCAAATCTGGCGAAGCTAGGCGTTGAGACCAGCGCCACCGCCGGGCAGCCGGGCGGAAATATGGAAGGCAAAGAGGTCCGGTTCGGCATCGCCGATTCCGCGCTGTACGCAGTCGTCACCACGGACGCCAGTTGCGGCGCGGTCAACAGCATGCACGACAGCTTTACGCCCCTGGGCGGCCTGGTTCCAATGTTCAACATCATGACGGGCGAAGTCATCTTTGGCGGAGTGGGCGCCGGACTCTACGGCATTCTTCTGTACTGCATCCTCGCGGTTTTCATCGCGGGCTTGATGGTGGGGCGAACGCCGGAGTATCTGGGCAAGAAAATCGAACAAAAGGAGGTCAAGATGGCCATGCTGGCCGTCATCGCCACCGCGTTCAGCATTCTTGTCTTCAGCGGTCTGACCTCGGTAATCGGCCTTCCCGCCAAGGGATATTGGAATCCGGGCGGGCCGGCGATTGCGAACCTGAACAACGGAGGCCCGCACGGACTCAGCGAAATTCTCTACAGTTACGTCAGTGCGACCGGCAACAATGGCAGCGCCTTCGCGGGAATCACGGCCAACACGCCCTGGTACGACCTGACGATCGGACTGGCCATGTGGGCCGGACGTTTTCTCTTCCTGATCCCTCTGCTTGCCGCGGCCGGCAGCCTGGCCGCGAAGAAGAAGATCCCGGCCACATCGGGAACTTTTCCCACTCACGTCCCTCTCTTCGTCGGCCTGCTGATCGGCACGGTGCTGATCGTGGGAGCGCTGACCTTCTTCCCCGCCCTGTCCCTGGGGCCGATTGTCGAACACTACCTGATGCACGAGGGCCGTCTTTTTTCGGCAGTCTTATCCTCGCACGGAATTTGGAGTTAACTATGCCCACGACAACCACCGAGCCTCAAATCGCGCCCCGACTCGCGCCGGAAGACCCAACCGCTCTTCTGCCGAAGAAACTCGCGCGCTCCCGGCCGTTGTTCGACCCGGAAATCGCCAACCGGGCGATCCGGGCATCGTTCGGGAAGCTAAATCCGTTCACCCTGCTGAAGAACCCGGTGATGTTTGTGGTGGAGGTGGGCGCGGCGCTCACCACCGCGTATCTCATCCGGGACCTGTTCATCGGCGCCGGCGGCATCGGGTTTACCCTGCAGATTTCCCTTTGGCTGTGGTTCACCGTCCTCTTCGCCAATTTCGCCGAGGCGATGGCCGAGGCTCGCGGCAAAGCGCAGGCCGACAGTCTTCGCAAAGCGAAGACTGACACGTGGGCGAAACGGCTCACGCGCACCGGAACGCTCGAGCAGGTGGCCGCTTCCGCGCTTCGAAGTGGCGACACAGTGCTCTGCGACGCTGGCGATCTGATCCCGGGCGATGGGGAAGTGATTGACGGTATCGCGACCGTGGATGAATCGGTCATCACCGGCGAGAGTGCGCCCGTGATTCGTGAATCCGGCGGCGATCGCAGCGCCGTAACCGGCGGCACCAAGGTGTTATCCGACCGGATCACCATTCGGATCACCTCAAATCCGGGCGAGACCTTTCTGGACCGCATGATCGCACTCGTTGAGGGCGCTCAACGCCAAAAAACGCCCAATGAAATTGCACTCAATATCCTGATCGCCGGGTTAACGCTGATCTTCCTGCTGGCCGTCATCACCCTGGAGCCTTTCTCGGTGTTCAGTGTGGGGCAGGCGGGGACGGGTTTGGTTCCCAGCGTTCCGGTCCTGATCTCTCTCCTGGTTTGCCTCATACCAACCACCATCGGCGGCCTCTTATCGGCGATCGGGATTGCCGGTATGGATCGCGTGATGCAGCACAATGTTCTGGCGATGAGCGGGAAAGCGGTGGAAGCCGCGGGCGATGTGAATTCGCTCCTCCTGGACAAGACCGGGACCATTACGCTGGGCAACCGGGAGGCTGTCGAGTTTCTGCCCGCCAGCGGAATCACCCCCGAAGAACTGGCCGACGCGGCGCAACTGGCCAGCCTGGCCGACGAGACGCCGGAAGGACGATCCGTCGTTGTGCTGGCAAAGGAGAAATACGGGCTGCGAGGCCGTCACATTCCCGAGGGCGAAGCTATGTTCATTCCGTTTTCGGCTTACACCAGAATGAGCGGCGTCGACTTTCAGGGAAGAAGACTGCGCAAAGGCGCGACCGAAGCAATCTGTAAGTTCGCCGGCGCGAGCGACAGCAAGACAACCGGGGACATCTGCGAAATCAGCGACCGGATCTCGCGGACCGGCGGAACGCCGCTTGCCGTCGCTGACGGAGACCGCCTGCTGGGCGTTATCCACCTGAAAGACATCGTAAAAGGCGGCATGCGGGAACGCATCGCACAACTGCGGCGGATGGGTATTCGCAGCGTGATGATTACCGGCGATAATCCGCTCACTGCCGCCGCCATCGCCGCCGAAGCCGGCGTTGACGATTTCCTGGCGCAGGCGACTCCCAAAGACAAGCTGGACTACATCCGCAAGGAGCAAAGCGCCGGGCGCCTGGTGGCGATGACGGGCGATGGCACAAATGACGCTCCCGCGCTGGCGCAGGCCGACGTCGGGCTGGCGATGAACACCGGCACCGTGGCCGCCAAGGAAGCCGGCAACATGGTGGATCTGGACAGCAATCCGACAAAGCTGATCGAGGTGGTCGCCATCGGAAAACAGTTGCTGATTACGCGAGGCGCGCTGACCACGTTCTCGATCGCCAACGACGTAGCCAAATACTTCGCCATCATCCCGGCGATGTTCATGGCGATGTATCCCGCGCTCGGCAGCCTGAATATCATGGGGCTCCACTCGCCGCAAAGCGCCGTGTTGGCCGCGGTGATCTTTAACGCGCTCATCATTATTGCCCTGGTGCCGCTGGCTCTCCGCGGCGTTAAGTACCGGCCCCTGGACGCGGCCAGCCTCCTGCGGCGCAATCTTTTGATCTACGGCGTCGGTGGATTGCTTGCGCCGTTTCCGGGAATTTGGCTCATCGACCGGATTCTTGCCGCCCTGAATTGGGCGTAGAAGGACGGACCAATCAAATGCGCGAGCATCTTTTAGCTGGACTGCGAATCAAACTCTTCCTGACGGCCGTGCTGGGAATCGGCTATCCACTCGCTGTCACCGGGATTAGCCAGTTGCTGTTTTTTCAGAAGGCGAACGGCAGCCTGATCCACGCCGGAGGTAAGGTAGTGGGCTCCGCTCTCATCGGACAAAACTTTTCGAAGCCGGAGTATTTTCACCCCCGCCCGTCCGCGGCCGGAGAGAAAGGGTACGACGCCACCGCGTCCGGCGGATCGAATTACGGACCGACAAACAAGAAGCTCATCGATCGCGTGCGCGCTTCCGTGCAGCAATTCCGCGAGGAAAACCCGGACTATCACGGGCCGATACCGGCGGACCTGGTTACGGCATCGGCCAGCGGGCTCGATCCCGACATCAGCCCCGACTCGGCGCGCGCGCAGGCTCCACGCATCGCGAAAGCCCGCGGCATCGCGACCTCTGATGTGGACAGGCTCATCGACCAGTACACGGAACGGCCCAGCCTTGGCTTCCTTGGGGAGCCGCGGGTCAATGTCCTAAGGCTGAATCTTGCGATGGACCAAAAGCTTTCCCGGAGATGAGTTCCGAGACAACTCGCGGCGCGGCGGCGTGGATCGCGGTTCTGGTGTTTTTCTCCGGAGGCCTCGCGGCACAAAATCAAACAGCGAGCCCGGATCCGCCGCGGCGTGCTCCAGCGTCGCCGCTCGACGGAATTTTCCCGGGTTCCGAATATCCGGGCCCGACGATCGGCGTGCCGGACACCGATCCGGTATGGCCTCTGACCGGAGCGCTGTGGGACGGCTCTGCCCCGCTCAAACGCGCCCGCATCAAGGTCTACGGCTGGCTGAACGCGGGCGGGGACGCCAGCACCTCCGAAAAGTCGAACGTGCCGGAGTCGTACGCCATCGTTCCAAACAAATTGGAGTTCGATCAAGCGGTGCTCCGCATCGAACGCGTGCCGGATACGGTGCAGACCGGCCATCTCGATTGGGGTTTCCGCCTCAGCACGATGTACGGCATCGACTATCGCTACACCACGGCACAGGGCTGGTTCAGTCAGCAACTCCTGAAGCGCAATAGCCTCTACGGGGCCGATCCGGTCGAGGTGTACGGCCTGCTGTACGTCCCCGGCGTGGCGCAAGGCATGGTGATCCAATTCGGCCGTTTCCTCTCGCCGCCCGATATCGAAGCGCAGTTGGCGCCTTCAAACTACCTCTACACTCACTCGCTGATGTTTACGGTGGATTGCGCGACTCAAACCGGCGTCAACGCGTCGATCAAGCTCAACGATCGATGGACCGTCCAGTTTGGAGTGCACGCCGGATGCGATATCGCGCCCTGGAATGCCGCGGCGCAACCCACGGGAATGGCGATGTTGCGCTGGGTGTCGAAGAGCAACAACGATTCTATTTACGCCGGGATCGACTCCATAAACGGAGGCCGGTTCAAGGCCGGCCATGATAATCTACAGCAGAGCAACGTAACGTGGACGCACCGGTTTAATCGGGAGGGAACCGCTCTCTTGTCGACGGAAGCGTACTACATTTATCAGAGCGGCGCGCTGATCGGCGGAACGGTGAATAGTGGACCGCCCCGGCCGTTTTTCCTCGGGACGGGCGCGGGGGCTCCCATTCCAGGCAACGCACCGGCGATTGGACTGGTGAGTTACCTCGAATTCAAACTATTCAAAAAAGACTTTCTATCGCTTCGGCCTGTCGATTTCCTGAACGATAGGAAAGGGGAACGCACCGGCTTCGCCACCACATACGGGAGTTGGACGGTGGGGCTCACGCATCGTTTTTCCGATTTGATCAGCGTGCGTCCCGAACTCCGGTATGAATACGCCTTTAGCGCCAGGCCGTACGACAACGGAATGCGCAGCGGGCAGCTGATGTTCGCCATGGACGCGATCGTTCACTTTTAGACACGGAGCCTGGAAAATGCAGCCAGACGGAACCGCGGCGGAAAAGGGACATCTGAAGATTCTGGTTGGCTACGCGTCCGGAGTGGGGAAGTCTTTCCGTATGATCGACGAGGCCCGGCGCCGTAAAGAGCGAGGCCAGGATGTCGTGATCGGAGCGGTTCAGCCCAATGCGCCTCCGGAAGTGCAGGAGTTGCAGCGTCACCTGGAAGTGGTCCCGCTCAAGGGCGCCTCGAATCGTGCAGCGATCGATTTGGATGCGCTCATTCAACGCCGCCCCGCCGTGTGCTTCATCGATGGCCTCGCGTATGATAACCCCCCCGGTTCCCGGAATCAGGCGCGCTGGCAGGATGTTCAGGACCTCCTGGACGCGGGAATCAAGGTCGTTGCATCCATCAACATCCAATATGTGACGGAATTGCGCGAACGCGTGGAATCGATCACCGGCAAGCACGTGAAAGAGACCGTGCCGGTTTCCTTCATTCAGAGCGCGGATGAAATTGAGGTGATTGACGCCCCGCCGGAAAATCCGCTGGAACGCACACCGGAAGAGCGGATTGACGCGAAGCGCCGCGAGCAGCAGCTCTCGAAATTGCGGGAACTGACTTTAGTGCTGGCGGCGGACGTCGTCGACCGTCAGCTTGAACAATATCTGGACCGGCACGGGATCCAGCAGCATCTGGGTGCGCAGGAGCGCATCCTGATCTGCGTCACGCCGCGGGCGAATGTCGCACAGATGATGGGGAGCGCCCGTGCGATCGTCGCGAAATTTCACGCCGAGCTTACAGCCGCGTATGTGAGCCAGCCGGACATCTCCGCGGCAGACCAGGCCGCACTCGACAGGCGCTTGGAAATTGTGCGCTCCGCGGGAGCGGCAATTCAGATTTTGGAGGGTGAAGACCCGGTGACCGCGATCCTGGACTTCGCGCATCGGAAAGGGATCACCCAGCTGTTCATCGGACACAGTCAACGCTCCGGATTCGGCGCCTGGCTGTGGGGCAATCCAGTGGACCGCTTGATCCAGCGATCGCGCGGCATGGATGTGCGGGTGTTTCCCCAATAGGCCATGGCGAACCCTGGCAGAGCGCCGGCGCGCGGCAGGCTCAAAATCTTCCTGGGTTATGCGGCCGGCGTTGGCAAGACCTGCCAAATGTTGGAGGACGCCCAGGAGCGGAAGGCCAAGGGGATCGACGCCGTGATCGGCTATTTTGAGTCGCACGGCCGCAAAGACACCATCGCAAAAGCCGAGGGACTGGAGATCATGCCGCGAAAGCGGGTTTCCTATCGGGACTCCACCTTCGAGGAGATGGACACGGCCGCGCTAATGGAGAGGAATCCGCAGGTGGCCTACGTCGACGAGTTCGCGCACACCAACATTCCGGGCTCGGGTCGCGCCAAACGTTGGGAAGACGTGGAGGCCCTGCTTGACGCGGGCATCGATGTAGTCACCACCCTGAACATCCAGCACCTGGAAAGCCTCAACGATCAGGTGTGGCAGATCACAGGGGTCAGAGTTCAGGAGACCATTCCCGACTGGGTGGTGCAGCAGGCGGACGAAGTGGTGATGGTGGATCTTACACCGCGCGCTCTCCTCCACCGGATCGAACGCGGCGCCGTGTATGGCCCCGAAAAAGCCCAGCGCGCGATGCAGAATTTTTTTCGCGAGTCCACGCTGGTCGCCCTCCGCGAGCTCACGCTGCGCCAAGCCGCCCACGAAGTACAGCAGAGGTTGGACCCGGCCGCGGACGGACCATCTCCGCGGATTCTGGTTCACCTGACGCCCGATCCGCAAACCGCAATGCTGATCCGCCGGGCGCGGCGGGTGAGCGACTTCACGGGAGCGGAATGCTTCGCCGTCGCCGTTCAGCCGGCAGGCGACTGGTGCGATCTCCCCGAGCGCGAGCGGGAAGCCATCGGGCGCCACCTGAACTTCGCGCGAAATCTGCACATCGAAACCAGGATCCTCGAAGGCGAGGACACCGCCGCCGCACTCGTCGACTTCGCACGGCGTAACCAGATTACGCAGATCTTTCTGTCGCGTCCGCCGGACCGGAGGCCGCGACGCTTTTTCTCGCGGAATCTGGTGCAGAAGGTCGTCGCCCTGGGCAGGGATATGCAGATTGTTATTGTGTCTGAGCGCGAACCGCTCTGAATGCTGCCGATACGCGGCCTAATTACCGGACGATCCCGGATGCCGGTGCGCTCGGCGCGTTGGACGGACCGAACCAGGTAGTTAACGCGTCAGCGAGTCCAACCTGAGTCTGGTCTCCCACCCAGGCCACATATCCGTCCGGCCGAACCAGGATGGCGGTGGGAGCAGTCACCGCTCCGATCGCCGGAAGCTCCCAGACACCCAGGTATTTGGCGTCGATCGCCTGAACGCGATCTGCCCATGGAGTGATGTCGAAGCCGCCGGGCGCACCGAAGTTGAGAAGCATCGGCCGGGCATTGTGGAGCAGGGTGAAAACTCGCAGGGGACCGTTGCCGGTGGTGAGGTCGAGATCGGGCATGCGGCGTCCAAGCAGCGGATGTCCCTCGCCGAGATCGTATTTGATGTCGAGACCGGACATCATCGCGCCGAACCGCCGGCGCGGCTCGTCCATGCCCAGGAGTTCGGACATGGTGTCACGCAGTGCCTTCGTGCGGTCGTCTTCGCGCCGAAGAACGATCGACGCCATCGCGTTGCGCAATACGCGGGCGGCGACCGGGTGGCGTTCGGCGTGGTAGGTATCGAGGAGGCTTTCCGGCGACGTACCCTTGACCACCTGGGCCAGCTTCCATCCCAGATTCACTGAATCCTGCACTCCGGTCTGAAGGCCCTGTCCGCCGTCGGGCGGATGCACGTGTGCGGCGTCGCCGGCGATCAGTACCCGCCCCTTGCGGTAGGCCGCGGCCTGCCGCGCCGCATCGGTGAACCGGGAAATCCAAATGGGGCTGTGGACCCCATAATCGGTCCCGCATGCGGCGATAAGAGCCTCGCTGAGATCGGCCAGAGTGGGTTCGGTCGCGGGACCGACGTGCGGTTCGGTTACCAGGACCCCCACCGGTCCCCGATCCGCGTAGACTATCTTGCCGTCGACGATCTGGTACTCCTTTCTGCCGAAGGAATGGACACCAAAGGCGCTGCGATGGATGCCGAACTCCGGCGTCTGGGCCATCTCGACCTCGGCGATCAGGTTGCTGGTCGTTGCATCCGATCCGGGGAACGCGATGCCCGCGACCTTGCGAATGAGACTGCGCCCGCCATCGCACCCGACAAGATATTGCGCCCGCAGCGGCCGGCTGTCGGACAGGTCGACGTCAACTCCCGTGTCGTCCTGCGCGAAACCCGTCACCTCACGGCCGCGATAGATCGGCACGGCCAGTTCGCCGGCCCACCCGGCGAGGATGCGCTCGATGTGGTTCTGCCACAGCCCGAGGCCGTAATTGTGCCGGGTAGGAAAGTCGCTGATGTCCAGCCGGACACCTGCGAAGCCCGCGACCTGAGCCTTCCGTCCCTCCGAGAGGAACCGATCGGCGATTCCACGCTGGTCGAAGATCTCGATCGTGCGTGCGTGCAAGCCGCCGGCTCGCGATCCGGCCAAGTCCTGGCTGGTGCGCCGCTCGACGATGGCAACGTCGACGCCCGCCAGCGCCAGTTCGCCAGCCAACATCAGCCCTGTAGGGCCTCCCCCTGCGATGACTACCGCATGCTCGGTCATCGTGCGTCCCATTTCAGCGATGATGCGACGTGACGGGGGTCTTGCCGCAAGCCCCCGGGCGCCCGATATACTGAAAATAGAGAGGAGGAGGACCACTCTCCTTTCGTTTCTCCGCTGTGTGGGGATAATCCCTTTTGCGGGGTATCGGTGCGATGCCCCATCGGCAACGGCTACATCTCTGAAATCAGCACGGAATCGTGTTGTAAGAAATTCGCCACATTTTTCTTACAGATGGAGGGATGGCAGACCGCTGAATGTGTACCCTGCGTCTGGGGTCCGGACAAAGATAATTTGGTGGAGGCGGCGGGAGTTGAACCCGCGTCCGAGAAAGCCCGCCCTGAAGAGACTACGTGCGTGTCCGGTCCGGTAGTTGTCGGCCGCCGCGTCAGGACCGGCAGGAAAGCGACCGCTTAGCCCGATTGATTTCGGGCCTTCAGGCTACGAGCAGAAGCCTTCGACCCAATCCTACAAAATGACGTTCGCTGGATGATGTGCAGGCCCACCACCCGGAACGGCGGCCTAGTTAATTAGGCTGCGTATGCAAACTGCTGGTTATTGGCAGTTATGGTTTTCCGATCGTTTAACGGGAGCTCGGAACCCGGCACGCCTCTCCACAACGATTCAATCCCGTCGAATCCGGTGCGCCCCCTCCTTTGCAGCTATTATCATGGTACCAAAGCATGGCCACGGTTACCTCACATCCGCAAACGGAAAACATCGCCGAACATGAGGAGGAGCCGCTATTTCACGTGATTTTGCTGGACGATAGCGACCACACCTACGACTACGTCGTCGAGATGCTGGCCAAGCTTTTCTGCATGTCCGCAACGCGGGCCTTCCAGCACGCGGTGGAAGTGGATACCACGGGCCGCACCATCGTGCTCACGTGCGATCTCCCGGCAGCCGAGTACGCCAAGACGCAGATCCTCGGCTACGGCGCGGACTGGCGGATGCCGAGATCCAAGGGATCGATGTCGGCTATTCTCGAACCGGCGCCAAAAAGCTAGCCGATCCCGAGCGGCAGTGTACGCTATAATTCACTTCCGACATGGAGGGAACTGCCGTGAGAAAAAGAGTCGCCGCGATCTGGATTGCCTTGGCTTGTCTGGCCGGGAACGCCCTGCCGCAGATGCAAAGCGCTTCGGGCGCGGCTTTGCCGGACCTGCCACGGCTGAAACCTTACTCCGCACACCGGGTGTCGAGCGACAACCGGTACGTGGGAAGCAACGACGATAGCAAGCGCATCATGCCCGGCGAAACACTGGTGCTGGCCGACCTGAAAGGCCCCGGCGTGGTAAGCCACATGTGGCTCACCATCGCGGACAACGAATATGCATGGCCGCGCTTGCTTCGCCTCCGCGTCTACTACGACGGGAAGAAAACGCCCAGTGTGGACGTGCCGCTGGGCGATTTTTTTGGCGTCGGTCATGGCTATGAAAGAAACCTCGATTCGCTGCCGATCCGCGATAGTTCCAACGGCCGGGCCCGCAACAGCTATTGGTCCATGCCGTTCCGGGAAGGCTGCCGCATCACCGTTACCGACGAAGGCGAGCGGCCCGTCACCATGTTTTACTACCATGTCGACTGGCAGAAGTACTCCGCCCTGCCGGATGACATTGCCTACTTTCATGGTTACTACCGTCAGGAACGGCCTGCCGTGGCCGGAAAGAACTATGAATTCCTCAACGTAAAAGGAACGGGCCACTACGTTGGCACCGTCCTGAGCGTCATCCAAAGCAGCGTGGGGTGGTTCGGCGAAGGCGACGATCTCTTCTTCGTCGACGGCGCGCCAAAGCCGCAGATTTACGGCACCGGCGCCGAGGATTATCTCAGCGAAGCCTGGGGGCTTCGCGTCGTCAGCGGGCCGTGGAGCGGCACACCGGTCACCGAAGGCGAGCGCGTCGGCGCCCGGCTCACCGGTTATCGCTGGCACGTTCCGGACCCCATTCCGTTCACAAAATCCCTGTGGGCCGGTATCGAGCATTCCGGATGGACCTACGACCCCGATGGCAAACTGCGCTCCGGGTTCGAGCAGCGGCCCGACTATTATTCGAGCGCCGCGTTCTGGTATCAGATCGGCGTCAATGAAGACCTTCCGGAGCCGCCCTATGGACAAGAACGGCTGCCGCTGGGAAACGCCACCCAGATCGCCGTGGAGGATTCCATTGCCAGCGTGAAGACCGAAAAGGGCAAGGCGTCGGTGCATCGCGAAATGGATTGGGGCAAAGACCTTCTATTGTTCGAGGCGGAAGGCGCTGGATCGCGCGTTGACATTCCGATCGATATTCCCAGCGCCGGACGCTACGAGATTCTGGCCCGCATTGCGCAAGCGCCGGACTATGGAAATTACTTCGCGCTGCTCGACGGCAAGCCAATGAACCTGGACAACCGCGAAGCCGCGACTTCGGAGATCCCCATTACCGGCCCGGAGGTCTTCCCAAATTACCTACCGGAGTTGTATCTCGCCGTTGACCGTCCGTTGGGCTGGCTCCAGTTGGAGCAAGGCCGCCATACGCTGAGCTTCGTCTGCTCGGGCCGGGACAGCCGGTCCAGCGGATTCAATTTCGGCATTAACGACGTTGTATTGGAGCGCATCCAGGAAAGCGATTCTTCGGACGCCGGAACGGTATCCTACCCGGCCGTTGCGGCGAATGGAACAGAGCCCGTCTACCGTGGCCGCCCGCTTTCGGCCTACCGCCAGGGCCTCGCGGACGCTAGCGGCAAAAGCCGCGCCGCGGCTTTGCGGAGCATCGGCGCATTCGGCGCGGATGCCGGGCCAGCCGTCTCCGAAGTAGCACGGATGCTGTCGGATCCCAGCCGCGACGTTCGGGCCGCCGCTGCCTGGGCGCTCTCGCAGATGGGACCGGCCGGCGCCAGCGCTGTGCCGGAATTGAGGAAGGCTTTGACTGATCCGGAGCCACAAGTGCGCTCTCTGGCCGCGGTGGCTCTGCGCTCCATGGGACCGGACGCCTCGGCGGCAATCCCGGCTTTGACACAGGCGTTGCTGGATCCGGAGCCTTCGGTGCGCGCGCCCGCGGCGGACGCTCTCGGCCATATCGGGCCCGCGGCGAAAACAGCGGCCGGAGCGCTAGGCGGTAAGCTGCTGACAGCGGGAGAACCGGCCTATGTACTGCGCAGTGTAGCTACGGCACTGGGTGACATCGGCCCTGATGCGGCGGCCGCGCTGCCGGCGCTGCACGAAGCTCTGAAGTTACATCGGGTCACGGCGTCCGCCGAAGAAGCGATCCTCCGCATTCAGGGGAAGCCGGTACCAACCTGGTTTTAAGGTATTTAGACGACGTCAACGCCCATACTGCGGGCGGTGCCCTTCACCGAATTGATCGCCGCTTCCACGGAGAAACAGTTCAGGTCGGGCATCTTGATTTTGGCGATCTCTTCCACCTGTTTGGCGGTGATCTTGCCCACCTTCGTCTTGTTCGGCTCGGCCGATCCCTTGGCGAGATTTACCGCGCGCTTGATCAGCACCGGCACCGGCGGCGTCTTGGTGATGAAGGTGAAGGAACGGTCCGAATAGATGGTGATCACCACGGGGATGATCAGCCCTTCCTGGTCCTTCGCGGAGGTCTTGGCGTTGAACGCCTTGCAGAACTCCATGATATTGACGCCCTGGGGGCCGAGAGCCGTGCCCACGGGAGGGGCGGGCGTGGCCTTCCCGGCCGGAATTTGCAACTTAACTAGCGCGTTAACTTTCTTTGCCATGATTGACCCTAATCGCGATAAATCCTAAATCTTTTCTACCTGAAGAAAATCGAGTTCCACCGGAGTGGCCCGGCCAAAAATGGTTACGAGCACCCGCAGAGTGTTCCGCTCGCGGTTGACTTCGTCCACCTTGCCGGAGAACGTTGCAAACGGCCCATCGATAATGCGCACCGTTTCGTTCTTTTCGAAGTTGAGTTTCGGTCTCGGACGGTCCGGAGCTGTCTGCTCCCGGTATAAAATCTGATTGACCTCGTCCGCGGTGAGCGGAACCGGACTGTTGCCTCCGCCCACGAAGCCGGTGACGCGAGGCGTCTCCTTCACTTCGTGCCAGAGCTGGTCGCTCATCTCCATCTCCACCAGAACATAGCCTGGATACAGCAGACGCTTGCTGGTAATTTTCTTGCCGTTCCTCAGTTCCACCACTTCTTCGGTGGGAATGAGAAGCTGTCCGATCTTGTCGGCGAAGCCGAATGCCTGGGCGCGGCTGCGCAAGGAGTCGGCCACTTTCTGCTCGAATCCCGAATAGGTGTGGATGATGAACCAATTTTTCGTGGAGGGCTCAGCGGCGGCCGGCGCTGCTTCCGCGACGGGACTTTCGGAGCCGGCAGCCTGGTGCTCCACGGCGTGCTCGGCGGATTCGCCGTTCATGATCTGTTCGTCTTCCATTAATGAGCCCCTACTGCTTGGTAAGCGCGTTGAACAGCCGCGTAATCGTTTGATTTACAATCGCGTCGACGACGAAAAAATAGGCCGCGAAAGCAAACACCGAGAGAATCACCACCACTGTCGTGCTCTGAACCTGATGCCGGTTGGGCCAGGAGACGAGACGCATTTCCGCGCGTAGCTCTTCCACGTAGTTCTTTATGCGCACGGGCCAGCCCATAGCGCGCTGGCCAAAACTGGCTGGTTCTTCGTTAGCTTTCGCGATTGCCATGAATGCTTCTTTCTCTCTCGTCGAGCGGGCTCTCGCCGAGCAGGGCCAAACCTACAAAAGAGTTTGGCAGGGGCGGAGGGATTCGAACCCCCACTCGCGGTTTTGGAGACCGCTGGTCTGCCGTTAAACCTACGCCCCTTCGGCTTCCTCTGTCTGCGTCTAATCCGATTCTACTTGATTTCCTTGTGTGGCTGGTGTTTACGGCAGAACGGGCAAAACTTCTTCAGCTCAATGCGTTCCGTCGTGGTTTTCTTATTCTTGGTGTTGCTGTAATTCTTCCGCTTGCACTCACCACACTGCAAGGTAATGATTTCCCGCATAATGCCTTCCTGTTAGGACAGAATTTCCGTAACCGTGCCGGCGCCCACGGTGCGTCCGCCTTCGCGTATCGCGAACCGTAAGCCCTTGTCCATGGCCACCGGCGTGATCAGCTCCACTTCCAGCGTCACGTTGTCTCCCGGCATCACCATCTCCATCCCCTCCGGCAACTGCGCCACTCCCGTCACAT
>DASZXS010000078.1:0-5284 GCA_035545735.1 Bryobacteraceae bacterium
TTCGGCCTCGGCCTCAGCGGATGGTCGTACGCACTGACGCAATTCCACGCCATCGGCCACTATCTCCGGCTGGCCGCCTGGCCGTTTCCGCTCGTGCTCGACTACGGCGGAAGTCTTCCGAGTCCGGGAGCGTTCCGTCTCGCAGCCGGCGTGGTTCTGGTGCTTGTCCTCCTGACCTTGACCGCGATTGGACTGCACCGTCGGTCGGCAAACGGCTTTCTCGGCGCCTGGTTCCTTGCCATTCTCGCGCCGACCTCGAGCGTGATTCCACTGGCCGACACGATGTTCGAACATCGCATGTATCTGCCCCTCGTGGCTGTGGTCGCAGTGGTGGTATTTGCGCTCGAGCAATCGCTCGGAAAGCGCGGATGGGTTGCGCTCGTCGCGCTCGCGGCGGGCTTCGGCCTGCTCGTCGTCCGCCGCAACGAGGACTATCGCAGCGTCATCAGCATCTGGCGCGACACCATTGCCAAGCGGCCGGACAATGCGCGAGCGCACAATGTGCTCGGCACCGTGCTGCTCATGCAGGGCCGGGCCGGCGAAGCGGTGCCGGAGCTGGAAGAAGCCTTGCGCCTCAAGCCGGACGATGCCCTCGCCCACAACAATCTCGGGGTCGCGCTGGTGCAACTTGGCCGCGGCGACGAAGCGCTCGTCCACTATGCCAGTGCCGTGCGGCTGGATCCGCACGACGGCGAATTTTCCCACAACTTCGGCGATGCGCTGCTCCTGGCCGGGCGAATCGACGAAGCCGAAGCGCAATACGCGCAGGCTCTCAAATCCCGGCCGGACTATGCCGACGCCCAGAGCAACAACCTCGGCGGCGCGCTCCTGCAACGCGGCCAGATTCCCCAAGCCATCGCGCTCTTTGAGGCCGCTTTGCGGGCGCGGCCGAATTTCGCCGAGGCCCACGGCAATCTCGGCAACGCACTCGCGCAAACCGGCCGCCTGACCGAGGCCATTTCCCATTATGAAGCGGCCCTGCAGGCGCAGCCAAACGACCCGGAGACGCACTTCAATCTCGGAAATGCCCTGTTTCAATCCGGCCGAGTGAAGGAAGCAATGGCACAGTACGACGCCGCGCTGCGCCTGAAGTCCGACTTCGCGGAAGCCCATGCGAATCTCGGTTCCGCCCTCCTGCAGACCGGCCGGCGTGACGAGGCGATCGAACAGTATCGAGCGGCGCTGCGGATCGACCCCGGACTCGCCGACGCCCGCGAAAACCTTGCCCGCCTGCAAGCGGAGTTGCCGCCATCCGGCGGTCCGAGAACCCAGCGATGAAAATTGGAGAGAAGTCCTCCAGGCCTCCTTTCAGCGCGTGATGCGAAACCGTCTCACCCTCACGAATCAGATCCCTTCCTGCCGAAAGCGATCGAGCTACGATTTTCCAAGCTGTCCTTCCCGCGGAAGCCGTCTTCACCGGTGCCACCAAGAGTTCTGCGGGGCTCTTCAACTTCGACAATTTGCCTGCGACCAGGGAATCCTATAATCGAGACATTCCCTTCCGCTTTCTCTCTATGAGGACCGGCTGAAAGCGGATGGCCAGCATCTGATCAATCTTACCTTGGCGGGAAAATTACGCCTTTGGCGCACGCAGGTCGCCTAACGGGCGCGCTGAATCTCGCGATTGATGCAAGAACGGCACTGGTGCCATTCGACATCCCACATCGAAGCTGCTCCCGGTCGCACGGCGCCGTGCAGGCAAAAAAAAGCGGCCGCGAAGGACGCGGCCGCTGTAGCGAAAATGTCAGATCGCGATCAGAACCGGATGCGGATGCCGGACTGCACCTGCCAACGGGAAACCGGCTGGTCGTTGTTGACGATCGGCACCGGATCCAGCGTCTGCGGGGTGAAGGTATAGACGTACTGATTGGTGGCCGGGTCGTAGGTGGTGCCGGCGATCGCCCGGCCGTAGCTGAACACCACTTCCTGCTGCAGGCCCCACTTGCGGTTCAGCAGATTGCCAATGTTGAGCACGTTGAAGTACAGCTCGCCCTTGACCCGCTTGTAGATCGGAATCGTCTGGGTGAATTTGAGATCCACGGTCTGCACCCACGGCGAGGTCTCGCTGTTACGCGGGACGATCTGACCGGCGAACTGGTTCAGGCCGGCGGACTGGGCATAGGCGAAGAAGTTGGCCTGCTCGGTGGCGCTGCTCCAACGCACCTTGGGATCATTCGGTCCCGAGGGCATGTAGAAGAGGTCATTGAAGGTGAAACCGTCGCCGTTGGCGTCACCGAAAAACACCCAGGAATAGTTATGGCCCGTACGGCCCTGATAGACGAGCGACACGTAAGTAGGCGCATTCTTGATCAGGTTGAGCTGATAAGAGAGCGAGCCCACGATCCGGTCCGGAACGTTGGTATTCGAGGTTGAGGCGACGTTTTCGTTCGGATTAGCGATCTTGCGACCATTGTAGTTGGACTGAGCCACCGAAGAGGTCGCCGGGCTCACCTCGGTGTAGTGGCTGTGGGTCCAAGCCAGGCTCGCGGCCCAGTTGTTCTTCAGCGGACGGGCGAGCGACAACGTGAAGTCATGACCGCCCCCCTTGTTGGTGTTGGTCAAATACAGCACATCGCCAAAGCCGGCGTTCTTGTAGTTGGCGGCCGAGCTGTAGGGATTGCTATTGGAAGAACCACGACCTGCGGCTGTGGCGGCCACGATCTGACCGGCATACTGAGTGCGGCCGTCGGGATTGGTGCCGACCGGCTTCAGGTTCAGGTCGAGCGTATTAAGTGCCCGCTGAACCACAACCTGATCGTATTCAGCCGAGACGATCAGACCGCCGAACGGCAGCGTGTGATCGATCGCGAGATTGCCCTTCCATGAAATCGGTGGCCGGAACGAGGGATCCGTGACGTTGACCGTCGCGGTACCGGGAGCGCCAACCGTCGGTGGATTGATGGTCGGCGAGAAAGCCACGGTGTTAGTGGTGCTGGAGGTAACACCGCGATTCTGATACGGATTACCGAGCCAGACCGACGGATTGGTGCCTTGGAAGAGACCGATGCCGCCGCGGATCTGCGTCTTGCGATCGCTCTTCAACTCATAGTTGAAGCCGACGCGCGGAGAAATGGTGTAATTGCCGCTGTTCGTCGTGGTACTGGAGATGCCAAAAGCGTTTCGGAAGGAAGCCTCGCTGAACGCCGCGGTCGTCGGAATCGGAATCGGTGCGTCGGGCACATAGGGATCGTCAAAGCGCAAGCCTGCATTAATCGACAGGCGCTCGGAGGGCTTCCACAAATCCTGGAGAAAAAGGCCGCGTTGCGTGTACGTATAAATTGCCAAGGCGTCCTTGATCGAAGTGCCTGGAGAGAGAGTCAACTGGGTCAACGACCCATTGGTACCCGCCAGCCAGTCAGCGACCGAATTGAAGGTATAGCTTCCGTAGTAGCGCGCGATAAACGCATCCCAAACCTGCTTCTTCTCGTAATCGCCACCGCCGGTCAACGTATGATTGCCAAGGGAATATTCCGCCGAAAAAGCGTAATTATCGGTCTTGGTGATGATGCCATTCAACTGCCTGGAAGCGTCGGTGCCGAGATCGAGCGTGCCGCTAGTCACCGCGGTGCCACTGCTGTTTACGCCAGAAACCCCGCGGATGAAAACCTCCGGAAACGCAGGACCGTGAGGATTCGGCGAACCGTTGTAGTGGGTATGAGCGATGGAAAACTCCGTGCGGAAATTCGAGCTCCACGTATCAAAAAGCTGAGCGGTGTAGCCGTGCGTGTGCAGCGGCGCATCATACCAATAGTTGCTGAACGATGTCTGGGTGCTGCTGCTATTGAAATTGGTATAAACCGGGGCCGTGCCGTAATTGTCACGGTACTGCAGGCTCAAACGGTGGGAATCGGTGATGTTCCAGTCGAGCTTCGCGATCTCGCTCTTCTGGATTTGAAACGAGGCAGCCCCCGTGAACGTGCCGGGATCGTAACCGACCGCCTTGGCGCGAGCCACAACCTGCGCCACGGTGTTGGAGTCAGGGAGGAAAAGCTGCGCCGGCGCGAGCGTGTTGCGGCGGAAGTAATCGTCCGCGACGAAGAAGAAGAGGCGGTTGGGAATAATCGGGCCGCCGATATTAAATCCATAGGTACGCTCGCGGAAGAATTCACGCGCACCTGAAACCGGATTTTTGGCGCGATCATGGAGATCGGTGTATTCGCCATAAACCATACCGTGGAACTCATTCGTGCCGGATTTCGTCACCGCATTGATCAGTGCGCCGGTGAAGCCGGACCGCCGCACGTCGTAAGGATTGAGTTCGACGGTGAGGGATTGAAGCGCCTCGAGCGGAATCGGGCTCTTCAGGGAGGAGAATCCGCTGCTATTCAGGCCGAACGGATCATTCGCCTGCACACCGTCGATGAGCAGGGAATTGAAGCGGAAATTCTGGCCCTGGGCGCTGAGCTGCCCACCCTGATCGAGGGAATTGAGGAACAAACGTGAATCAAGAACCGCGACGTCTTGAACATTGCGGCGAACCGAGGGAACATCGGTGATCTGCGCGCTTTCGAAGCTTGTCGCCGTGCCGATTTTGCCGGCGCCGAAAGTGAGGTCGTGATCAGCCTCAACCTTGAAGGCTTCCATCGTCACCGTCTCAGAGGTGAGACCGAAAGCGAGCTCCGCCGCGCTGCCAAGCTCAAGATAAACGCCATTGCGGACTTCCGAGCGATAGCCGGTGCCGGTTGCGGTAACGGTGTAAGGCCCGCCAACACGAAGACCGGAAAGGTTGAACTGACCGTTCGCTCGCGACGTGGTGACGGCCTTCGTCCCCGACGGCTCGTGGACGACAGTGACAACCGCATTTGCAATCGGCTTGCCTTGGGCATCAGTCACAAAACCAGCTAGTGCCGAGGTCGTGATGCCTTGGCCAAAGGCCGCAGGTACGATCGCCAGACAAAGGACGATGAGCCCGTTGAGCAGATGTTGGAGGATGGATCGTTGCATAGGTTTATATTCGGCTTGCATTAATGCGTCGAAAGCGTCGACGGCAGTTCCGGACGTAGGCAAGCCTTCAGCAAAAACTCAGTCAAGCTTTGAGCCCAATCAAACCCGTGCGTTGCAAAATTGTTACCGATCGCCAATTCGCAGCGGAAGGGGATGGCCCACACTGCGTCGCCCGCTCGCGGCACCCGCAAGCGAAGGGAGAAAAAAAGAGGCCCGGTCCTTCTTTCGAAGAACCGGGCCATAAACCTGGCAACAACCTACTCTCGCGGGACCTAACGTCCAACTACCATTGGCTGCTCGGGGCTTAACGGCCGTGTTCGGGATGGGAACGGGTGGAACC
>DASZXS010000079.1:0-41991 GCA_035545735.1 Bryobacteraceae bacterium
GAAACCCACCCACTTCCTCGATGCCTGTAACCTCATATTCAGGCAGACCCATTACCGCCTCTGATTTCATCAAAACTTTCCCTCGCAAGATTGTTTTTATCAGTCAGAGGCCCGGCCTGCCCCCATTAATGAGCTAGAGCCGCCTTCCCTGCCTGGACAGGAGAGCTTTTTCCGTCCTATATTCGTTGGCATGGCCTCGTGTCACCTGATTGAGTTTAGAAACAATACGCTGAGAACCGAGGTATACCTGACGAATCACGAGACCGGAGAGAGTCTCATCGTCAAACCGGCTGAATCGAAGATCCTCAACTGGCCCGTACCGGATGCCAGTTCGCAGCGTTATCTCGAAGAGGGGCACTTTCTTGAGATAAGGTTCATGTATTCGTACGCGACCAACGAGGCGGGCGAGATCGTTTCCGCGGGATCGATCGACCCCAGGGCGGCCTCCCAGACGCAGATCCTGGTCTACCGGAACGATTACCAGAAAGTCCTTCAACACGTAATCCGGTACGACGGGGAAATCAGCGATCGGATCGCCGATGGCGACTTCGACAAGAGCCCTCCAGGCTTGGGAGGGTATCAGTATTTTCAACGCACCGGAACCGATCCGGTGCAAAACGAGTGCCCAAACGCCGGCAATAACACGTCCTACCGGTTTGAGGTGCATACCGCGAACTCTCCATATGGGAGGACCGGCGATCGATCTTTAGCTTTTCGTCCTTCGATCGTCGAGAACAAGTTCACATTCAGTTATGCCTGAGAACAGGCCACAACCGGCCTAAGCTCAGCCCAGCATTTTCATCCCAACCGGGTCCCATTCCACCACTCGTTTTTTGAAATACGACAGGTTCGACATCAGGGCCGGACCGGCGGCGCGCAAGCCGAACACCGGGTCCTCAACCACTGGCGTCCGCTCACGGACGGCACGCAGAAAAGTTTTATGGTGTTCCACCTGTTCGGTATAGCCGGGCGGCAGCGCAAAAGTCTCGGCTGTCACGGGCTGAAAGCCCTCCACCGTAGGCTCCACTTTGGGGAACTTCCGGTCGTGCTCGGCGATAACGGCATCCGCCATGGCGCGCGCGAACGTCCCGGCGGTGGTGCCGGGGTCCTGACGCCGCGGAGACCGGGTCAGCGTGAGTGAATGGCCCACGGACAAGTTGAGAATGCCCTCGGTCCCAACGAACTGAAAACCCTGGGAGCCGGGGCCTTCGCCGCTTCCGGCCTCGAAGTTGACACGCAGGCTGATCTGAAAGCCCGCGTGCGCGTCCGTCTCCGGATAATCATAGGTGCCAATCATAAGGTCCGGCACGTCACGGCCATCCTTCCAGTAGTACGTGCCGCCCATCGCGCACACGCGGCGCGGGCCCATGCTGTTCATCACGAAGTGAATGCCGCTGAATTGGTGAACAAACAAATCGCCCGCGATCCCCGTGCCGTAATCCTGATAGTTGCGCCATCGGAACAGACGGATCGGATCGAAAGAATGCCGCGGCGCCGAACCCAGAAAACGCTCCCAATCGATGGTCTTTTCCGACGCGTCCGGCGGTATGGAATACTGCCACGCGCCGAGCGGCGAATTCCGGTTCCAAAAAGCTTCAATCAAGTGGACTTTGCCGATCGCGCCGCTGCGAATCAACGCCTGCGCCTTGGCATACAAGATGGAACTGACGCGCTGGCTCCCCACCTGCAAAATTCTGCCGGTCGATTTCTGCGTGTCGATGACATCATGCCCGTCGCTCACTTCCTTCACCATGGGCTTCTGGCAATAGACGTCCTTGCCTGCCTTCATTGCGTCGCAGGCGATGCGAGCATGCCAGTGATCCGGTGTCGCTACAATCACCGCGTCAATACCGGGGCGCGCGAGGACTTCCCGGTAGTCTCTGGTTGTGAAGACGTCCTTTCCGTGTCTCTCGCGCGCAAGCGTAAGCCGGCCTTCATACACATCGGCGACCGCCGCCAGTTTCACGCCCGGAAGGGCAACCGCCGTTCGGACATCGCCCTGGCCCATAATGCCAAAACCGATGCAGGCGATCTGAATATGATCGTTCTTCGAAGGCATTTTGGCCTCGGTTTGACCGGCGCTCTCCTGCGCCAGACCTAGCGCGGAGAGAGCCCCCGTGCCGTAAAGAAAATTACGCCGGCTTGTACCCATGATTCACTCCCTTGCCTGATATCGATTTGAGAAACCGCCATGTTCAAGCGATGCGCGCCTGATCCATGAACCGCTGAACCGCTTTAAGATTTCTGCGCATATCGTCCGGAACCGAGCCCGACGGTGCGGAGGTCTCCAGATTCGCGAAGCCCCGATAGTGAATGGCCGCGATGGACTTCATTACTTCCGCAAAGTCGATGCGCCCTTCGCCGATATACGTGGTGTCTTTCAGGTGGATCTGACAGATGCGATCGCGCCCGAGCCAGCGAATTTCCTTCGCAACGTCGAAGCCGTTCTCCGTGGAGTTACCGACGTCGTAATAGACCAGGACGGCCGGAGACTGCGAGCGCTCCATGATGCGGACATTATCCTCGGCGGAAATCGTGTCCTCCAAACCGAGGATTACTCCGGCGCGAGCAGCCTCCGGCGCCAGTTCTTTCAAAACGTCGCCGGCATAATCCTGCTCGGCGCGCGTGGCAAGCGCTCCCTTGCCGAAAAACGGCAGCAGCATCACGCGGGCATTGAGACGCCTGGTGATGGGGATCCCGTCCGCCACCCACTTCTGGCCTAACTTGTCGTTCTTGAGGTAATTGACGTGCAAGATATCCAGGCAGGTGCCCGCCAGGGCGATTCTTTCGCGCTTGGCCGCCTGGAGATATATATCCTGAACGCCTCTGTCGTCGAGGGCGAGACGACCGCCAACGGGCTTCATCCCCAGGCTGACCTGAACGCCCGCAAAGCCAAGCGACTTCGCCAGCGCAACCGCCTCCGGCTTCCCGGTTTGCTTCAGATTCCAGTCCGTCACCCCGATCTTGCATCCAGCCAGGCTCGGCTTGGAATAGGCCTCGAAAGAAGAGCCCGCCCAGGCCGTTCCCGCCGCAAGCAGGGATCGCCGCGATATGTTCATGCCTTTAAAATAGCGTACGCCCGCCGCCTCCACCGGCGTGCGGAGAGTCCGGCTCATTTTCCGAGGCATATAATTGGGGTATGGCAGCGCTGGTCGGCATCGATAACTTTACGCAGGCTCTTCCTCTGGAGGCGCTGCGCGCGAAAGAGGCCAAGTTATTCGAGCTTTTGTCTTCCTACGAGCGCGTCCTGGTGGCGTATTCCGGCGGCGCCGATTCGGCTTACCTCGCCTGGGCGGCTTACAAGGTCCTGGGCGAAAACGCCATAGCCATCACCGCCGATTCCGCGTCCATGCCCGAGTCCCACAAGCGGAACGCGGAGGCTCTGGCGCGCGAAGCGGGATTCCGGCACGAATACATCCCGACAGCGGAATTTGATAATCCCGATTACGTCAAGAACGACAAGGACCGCTGCTTCCATTGCAAGAATGAGCTGTTCACGGTAATGGAAGCCGTCGGCGCCCGGCGTGGATTCGGCCATATCATTTACGGCGTGAATGCGGACGACCTGGGCGACTACCGGCCGGGCCAGCGCGCCGCGCAACTGCACGAGGTGAAAGCGCCGCTGGTGGATGCCGGCTTGACGAAAGCCGAGATTCGCGAACTCTCGCGCCTCGCCGGGCTATCCACCTGGAACCGTCCGGCGTCGGCCTGCCTCAGTTCGCGCATCCCCTACGGGACTCCCGTGACGCTGCAGAACGTGAAGACCATCGAACGCGGCGAAGACGAGATTGCGGCGCTTGGTTTCCGCCAGTTCCGCGTGCGGTTCCACGGCGAACTGGTCCGCATCGAGATTGCCAGGGATGAGTTGGAACGCGCGCTGACCCTGGAGATGGCGCAAAAGTTCACAGCCATTTTCAAAGCGCTGGGCTTCCACTACGTAACCATCGACCTTGAAGGCTACCGGCAGGGCTCGCTCAATTTGGTTTTGCCGAAATCGCAGACCGCTGTTTCAGTCTGACCGTCAGCTCACGCGGTGTCACCGCCGTGATTTCAATACCTGGTGGGAGATTCAAATTACGCGGCATCACGTGCAGGGTAAGGACGCCTTCCCGCGCATCGTGCAAATCGAAATGCGCAATAGCGGATGAAACTCTTCCAGTATCCATGAGCCAGCTTTTGCCGCGCAGCTCGACATCGACATGGTTGTAAGACTGGTCCGCGATGTCCATCCCCGCCGGCACGTTGAGAAACTCCACCGGAACCCCGATGGTTCGGGTCGTGGTGCCGGTAGCGACAAAGGAAAGAAACCAGATGAGAGCAGCCAGCCCCGCCGCGGCCGCTTTTACTCCGAGGTTGGAGCGGGCGTAGCGCCCGAGCTTCTCGGTCCACGACTGGCGCTCCTGCCGGCCCAGTTTTTCCAGCCAAAGAATCAGGTCGGCGGCGGAATTCAGATGGCGGATCTCCTGCCCGCTCATCGCGGTTACCTCCGCGCGCTCTTCGGAGGAGACCAACACCACGGCATCGCAGCGCTCCGCCAAACCCATGGCCGCGCGATGGCGCGTGCCGAAATAGAACGGAACATCCTGCCGCTGCGTGAGTGGAAGAATCACATTCGCCTTCTCCAGAGTGCGCCGCGAGCAGATCACCGCACCATCGTGCAGCGGTGACGTCTTCTGAAAAATAGATTCAAGCAGCGCTTGCGAAATTTTTCCACTGATCTCAACACCGCCGTCCACCATTTCATTGATCAGGTCGTTTCTCACCAGGACGATAATGGCCCCGATGCGCGACGCCGCCATCACAAAAAGCGCTTCGGCGATAGCGCGGCCGCTCGAATCCACATCGGTAGGTATTCGGGGCCCGAATCTCAACGCCGAGTCCAGGCGCGTGAAGGCCCGCCGCAACTCCGGTTGAAACACGACTAAGAGCATCACTACGGCGAGCGCGGCGGCGGCGTCCAGCACCAACCCGGCAACGACCAAATCAAACTGGCGGGCCGCCAGCGCGCCGGCGTGGAGTCCGACAACGAACAGAGCGATGCGCAGCGCACGCGCCTGGTTCGCCCAGAGGAGAAGGATGTAGAGGGCCGCTGTGAGAACGAGGAAATCGGGGATGGTTTGCCAGCGCAGCAGTTCCACGGGGGTAAGGATTCCATTCTAGCGGGCGGAGCGGCGACGCATCCGGTGCGCTAAACCGGCGGATGTTTCCGGTACCAATCCGTTGCTTCCTGGTAGGCGATGCTCAACCGCAGAAGCAGATTTTCCGAGAACGGCAGCCCGGTGAATTGAATACCAACCGGCATCCCGCCGGCAAAGCCGCAGGGCAGAGAGATGGCCGGCAATCCGGCCAGATTTCCCGCTGCGATCAGGCCCGTCATGCCGCGCGCCGGCATCGGGAACGACTCCTCGGGAGGACTGACCGGCTCCTGAATTCGCGGCGCGATGTCCGGAGATGACGGGGCGAGCAGCAGATCCACGTCCATAAACAGCTCGCGGATCTTGTGTTTGGCCAGGCGCCTCACCCGCATGGCTTTCAAGTATTCGACCGCGCTGATATGCATGCTCGCCTTCAAGGCGGCGATCTGGGTGGCGTCGGCGAGCTCACTCACCTTTCCGCTCAGAACCAGCGGCTCAAACACCGAAGCGGACTCGGCGGCGAGAATGGTCTCCAGCGCCGACTCATACGGAAAATCGGGAAGAGAAACTTCCTGGAGCGGAACGCCGAGCGCACGCAGCGCATCGAGCGCCTGCGCGAACGCGGCCCGCGCCGGCGGCTTGGCGCGTTCGGAAAAATCCACCGGGGCATAACCGACGCGGATCTCCTTGATGTCCCGCTGGTATTTCGGAAAGAAGTAGAAGTTCTTCCCCGCTGAGCCCGGGTCAGCGCCGTCGCCGCCGGCGATCTCATGCAACACCGAGCCGCAATCTTCCGCCGTCCGCGCCATCACACCAATCCTGTCCAATGTCCAGCTCAGCGGCATCGCGCCGGCACGGCTGACCAGCCCGTAGGTGGGGCGCAACGCCGTCACGCCGCAGTATGCGCCCGCGGTCAGCATGGAACCGGCCATCTCCGACGCCAGGGCAAACGGCGCAAGCCCGGCGGCAACGGCGATCGCCGACCCGCTCGACGGCCCGCCGGACCATCGGGAAATATCCCACGGATTCAGTCCCGGGCCGGTCAGGGAAGCAGCGGCGGACGCAAACCGCGGACCGCCGCCCAACTGCACCGTGGCAAGTTTGCCCGTGAGCAAGGCTCCCGCATCATCCAGCCGCGACAGCACCGTCGCGGTATCTTCGAACACCTGGTCCGAGTACGGTTTCGCACCCCACGCCGTCCGGTCCCTGGCGGTGCTGAGAATGTCCGTCGCTCCGAATGGCAAGCCTTGAACAGGGCCGCGGGTGCGCTCGCGCTTCAAATCTCCGTCCACGTCCTTGGCGGCCTTCACGGCGCGGCGTGTGAGAGAGAGGGCCAGGGCGTTGTACCGCGGACCAATCTTCTCCAGACGCTCCCCAAACGCCCGCACGAGCTCAGAGGCTTTAAACTCGTGCTTCCGAAGGCGCTGGTTCAGTTCACTCGCGGTCGAAAAATAGATGTCGTCCGGCAAACGCGCCATAGCGATGCTCTACGGCCGGAAAACAAACGCGGGCTCGGTGCGGAAGGGAAGCTCGACGGCGTTCAGGCGCGCCCTGTTTCCCTCCAGCCGCGTGCGCACATCGTCCGGCTGCGCCGTTTGCGCGCTTTGCCCGGATGCCACCGCCGTGGCCGCGAAAAAAACGGCCAGATCGCGCCGGGTGATGGCCTGATTCTCGGTTCGCTTTGCTGGGAGAGCCGCCATGGATTCAGCATAGCGAACGGAAACGCTTCGCCGCCGCCAGCGACGCCGGGTTGCGAGATACCATGCTTGCATGACACGCCGCGACCTCGCTCTTCTCCTCCCCGCACTCGGGCTGCTCGCCGCTCCTTCGGACGGCGCGGACACCGGAAGTTATCACGATTTTGCCGGCACGCACTCGGGCGTATTTCCTTTTGAAAGCCTGAGTGTCCATCGTTCCTCGGGCGGCGCGGAAACCCGTCCCGTTATTCGCGGAAAGACGCCAACCGGAGAGGAAATCGAACTCCACGAAACCACCCTGATGCCGGGCCAGATGCCGCACCCGGCGCACCGGCACGTCCACACGGAGCTCATGCTGATCCGGGAGGGTACGGTGACTTTTCTTTTGGAAGGCAAGACGGAGAAAGTAAGCGCCGGAGGCGTGGCGTACGCCGCGTCCGGCGAACTGCACGGGCTGAAAAACACAGGCACGGTTCCGGCAAAATACTTCGTAATTGCGATCGGCAGCGACCCCAAACCTTCCTAGGGCGCACGCCGCGCGGAGCCCGGAATGTCCGCATTTTCCGAAGCTCTCAAGATTTTTGAGCGCTTTTGTACAGCATCGTTGAACACTGCATTGACGATGCAACCGCGGGCTCATATACTCGCTTCCGGACCGCAAAGAACCGGCATATTTTAACGGAAACAAACTCGTTTTGACGCCGCTAAGGGATCTTTGCGCCCGAAAAAGGAGTCCTCTCTGTGAAGCGAACATTTCGATCCCTCGCGCTTACCGTGCTCGCCTGTTTGTCTGTGCCGGTTCTTCCTGTTTTCGGTCAGGGGACCGGCAGCATCAGCGGCCGAGTCACCGATCCCGCGAACGCCGCAATTGCCGGCGCCACGGTCACCATTGTCAATCAAGCTACCGCCGTCGCCAATACCGTTGCCACTACTTCGGACGGAGTCTACACGGTCCGTTTTCTACCTCCCGGAAATTACCGTGTGGAAGCCTTTCAGAATGGATTTCAGAAAAGCGTGCAGTTGAATGTGGTGGTGGAGGCCGCATCGAATCCGACCGTGAATCTGCAACTTACGCTCGGGGCGGCTTCCCAGAGCATAACGGTACAGGAGTCGGTGGCAATGGTCGAGACCCAGACCGCGGATCGCGGCGCTGTGGTGGATGCCGTGCGCATGGAAAACACTCCATCGCAGGCTCGCAACATCATCGGCCTCGCGCTTTCCACTTCGGGCGTCGTGGCCACCACAGCGATGAAGAGCTTCACCCCGTATGACAACTCCGGGTCGACCAATATCTCGATCAGCGGAGGGCAAACCGCCAACAACGAAATGATCATCGACGGCGCGTCCAACCGTCTAAGCTACAACGGACCGCTGTACGGGTTGATTCCAACGCAGGAAAGCGTCCAGGAAATGCGCGTGGTGACAACACCCTATAGCGCGGAGTACGGGCGCACCACCGGCGGCGTCATCACCGTCGTAACAAAGTCCGGAACAAACGCGTTTCATGGAGAGCTCTTCGAATACAACCGCAACACCGCCCTGGCCGCGAACCAGTTCGAGCGGAATCTCGCCGGCCAACCGAGGCTGCCCGTTCACTTCAACACACCGGGAGGCGCCATCGGCGGCCCCGTGAAACGAAATAAGCTGTTCTTCTTCTTTGAGACGCAGCGCCTGCATTCCACCAGCCCCAAGTCTTACGCCGGCCAAGTCCCCACAGACGCCGAACGAGGCGGCGACTTTTCGAGCACGTTTTACAGCAATAAGGGCCAGCCCGGGCTGCAGGTGATCTACGATCCCTGGACCGTCGCCTACAATGCGCAATCCGGCCAGTTCACCCGGTCTCCCTTCCCGGGCAACATGATTCCGTCCAGCCGCATTAATCCGGTCGCAAAGGCCTTTTGGCAGTACATCCCGGAACCGAATTCGGCCGGAGACCCCATTACGCGCGGGAACAACTATACGCCGGCCTCAAACGGCGCAAGCCGGGCGGATCTGAGCGAATACTCGTCCCGCGCCGATTGGAATCTCAACGAGATGAATCGCCTGTCGTTCCGCTATACCCGCAACAACTTCAACTCCCAGGACGTTGAGTTCTATCCCGGGCCCAGCGATCCCAACTCGAATCTTGTTCGGGCCAATAATAACGCGGTAGTGGACTACACGCGGACCATCTCTCCCACCAGCGTCATCAACGTGCGGGCCGGCATGGAACGCTACCTGACCGCCAACCAGAACGCGAAACGCACCGACGTAAGCGCGAGCCAGTTGGGCTTTAGCTCCACGTTCGCCGGCCAGGCCGCGCCCGGCTTCCCCGCATTCGGCTTCGGCGGCGGCACGCTCGGCAGTTCCGTCTTCAGCGGCGCGGGCCTCACCTCCGGGAATACCAATCCGGATCAAGTGACCAATGTCGATGCGCTCTGGTCGAAAGCCAGCGGGCGGCACATTGTTAAAGTTGGCGGCCAGGGCCGCCTGGAACGCTACTACGCGCTGGCAGGCGGATACAACGCGGGGCTGTTTCAATTCAGTCCAACCTACACAAACCTGAACCCGCAGGTAAACACGCCGGCTACGGGAAACCCGGTGGCGGCGTTTCTCCTGGGAGTGGGCTCGGCGAGCATCGACATCAACGCGGCGCCCGCCCGGCAAAACAAGTCCCTCGGCTTTTTCGTACAGGACGACATCAGTGTCACGCCAAAGTTAAAAATCAACGCCGGACTACGCTGGGACTGGAACGGCGGACCCACGGATCGCTACAACGCCATGACCGGCACGTTCGACATGATCCATCCCAATCCGCTGGCCGGCCAAGTGAGCAGCGCGCCCGGCGCGGAGAACTGCCCGGCGTGCGCGAACCTGATCGGCGGGTTGACATTCCCCGGCGTGAACGGGCTTTCCCGGACCATCTACGACTCCAGCTACCTTAACTTTGGACCACGGCTGGGAGTTACCTACTCGCCGGACGGCAAAACCGTCATCCGCGGCGGATGGGGCCTTTTCTATGGCCCGAATATCTATGACCCCGGGCAGGCGGGTTTCAGCCAAACCACCACATCCGTGCTCTTCGACGCAAACATGCTCCCACTGAATCTGATCGACAACCCGTTCCCCAATGGGTTGATCCAACCGACCGGCGCGGGTAAGGGCCTGCTGACGAACGTCGGGACGTCGGTCTCCTTCGTGGATCCGGCCGCTCGCGAGCCGCGGTCGCAGCAAATGAGCGTTGATATTCAACGGGAACTGCCCTGGAACATTCTGGTGAACGCCGGTTATGTGTATAACGGAGTCTCGCGCTTGCCGGTGTCGCGCAATCTCAATGCCTTGACGCCGGATGAGCTTGCGCTCGGAGCGGCGGTCTTGAATAAGCGGGTAGCCAACCCTTTCGCCGGTCTGGCGCCAGGCTACGCACTCAATCAAAGCACGATTACGCAAGCGTCACTGCTGGTTCCTTATCCGCAATTTGTTGGGAGCTTCCCCGGGAGTCCCACCGGCGGTGTCACGGAGCTCGATTATTCCATTGGCAACTCCGCGTACCACGGGGTACAGATCCAGGCGACCAAGCGTTTTAGCGCCGGGTTAAGCTTTAGCGTCGGATATACGCTCTC
Source organism: Bryobacteraceae bacterium (assembly GCA_035545735.1). Lineage (GTDB taxonomy): Bacteria > Acidobacteriota > Terriglobia > Bryobacterales > Bryobacteraceae > JAJYKC01. The sequence continues at coordinate 10,435 of DASZXS010000079.1, forward strand.
CAAACATTTGGGGCGCTACGGCTATCAGAACTCCTCCGATACGACTCTCGAAAAGACGATCGACACCAGCGATATTCCGCAAATGTTGACGCTCAATGGCGTCTGGATGCTCCCCGTGGGGCGCGGCCAACTCGCCGGAAGGAACATGCCGCGATGGCTCGACTTTGCGATTGGCGGCTGGCAGTTGAACTGGATGATCCGGTCTCAGGAAGGCATGCCTTATCCTCTATCGACGAACGCGATCCCAGTCTCTGGCGTCGATCCCAATGCGGTGGACGGCGGGCAGCGCCTGGACCAATGGGTGAACCCGGCGGCCTTCGCGCTCAATACCAACCCGTTCGCGCTGCGGCGCTGGTCCAGCATCAGCGGCCGGCTACGGCTGCCTCCGCTCAATAACTTCGACCTCGGAGCGAATAAAAGCTTCCGCATCACCGAGCGCGTGACATTCAAGTTCATGACGAACTGGGTGAACGCATTCAATACGCCGCAATGGTTCTCTGCCCCGGGCGCTTGCAATAGCCCGTCGGCGTCGTGTTTCGGGAAGATCGCGAACTTCCAGACGCAAACCAACCTGCCGCGGCAGATTCAACTGGCCGGCAAGCTCACATTCTGACCCAAAACCAAAAGGCCTCCTGTCTCCGCGGCGCTTCCGAGAAGAGCGCCGCGGAATGCCGATGCGTTACCCCCTTTGGCTCGGAGTGGCCGGCATCCTCCTTCTTGCCGTTCCGAAACCCTCGGATCAGGCATCTCTCGAAAAATCGTAAAAGACTCGTAACAGGTTGCGATCCAGATCGGCGGCCGTGAACTCATGCAATTTCCACGGCTTCGGTTCCGGCGGAGAAACAATGGTGGCATGGCTATCACGCCAGGCCGCGTGCAACTCATCTACTTCTTCGATGCTGTTGAGATTGAGCCAGATCACCACCGGCGCGGCATTGCCGGATTGCTCCCGAAAACCGCGACTGGTGAGGAAGATCCGGCAGTGCCCTCTCGAAATTCCCGCGATTCCTCCACCCGCTTCGCCGCCCCAATCGAGGTGGAAGCCAAGATTTCTAACGTAGTACGCTGCGGCTTTGTCGACGTTATCGACTGGAATTTCGGGTACAGCGGCGGGAAATTCATGTTTCATTCCAGATCTCCGCTTAAGAGTGTGCCACGTGGCGCGGACATCTGGTGGACGGGCAGTAAGAAGCCACGGCAAACGCAATAAACCGGCCTGGCGAAGACGCCGCCGGCCGGTCCATTTCAGCCAGAATTCAAAAGCCGCTACTGCTCGCGGTACACTTCAATCCCGACGGACTCTTTCGATTCCACCGCCGCATACACGGTGCCGTCCGAGTCGATCAACGCCGACTTCACGCCCCACTCTTTCGTGGGCCTCAAAGCGGGCCAAGTCGTGATCCACGTGCCGTTATTGTTGTATTTCACGATGGCGGCGCGATTACTCTTATCCCGGGCCATCAGGTAAGCGTTGCCCCAGCGATCGCTGGTCATGCTGTGAGCATGGTTAAATGCCGCCTGATCGGGAACCGCAAACTCGAACAGATACTTACCCTCGGAAGTAAACTTCTGGCAGGAGCCCCAATAGTTGGAGACAAAAATATTTCCGTTCGCGTCGCCGCCCAGGCCGTGGGGCGCATGAAACTCGCCGGGACCGCGGCCGTCCTTGCCCCATTCAAAGAGCAGCTTGCCGGATTTGTTGAACACCATAATGCGGCTGTTGTCGACATCGGCCGCGTAGAGGCGCTCGTCGGGGCCGAACCAGATCGCATGCACTCTCAGCATCTCGCCGGGAGCCTTTCCCTTTTGCCCAAAGCTCCGTAAGAGCTTCCCCTCGGGACTAAATACCTGAATCCGGTGATTGTCGCCATCGGAAACGTAGATATCCCCCTTCTTATCGGTCTTGACGTCGCGCGGGCCTTTGAACTGCCCCGGACCGCTACCCGGCCCGGAACCAATTTCGCCCAGGTATTTGCCGTCTTTGGTGTAACGATAAACGTGACCGCCAATCGCGTCGGTAATCACAAGATTGCCGTCACGGCTGAAACAGAGAGCGTGCGGATCGACGAACTTTCCCGGGCCATCTCCGCGTTCGCCCCACTTCGAAACCAGGCGGTATTCCGGCGCTCCCTCCCCCACGATCACCGTGGCCCAGGCGTGCGTCTTCCCGCCGATTTTCGCGTGGATATGAATCTCCCTCGGCGATGGAACGGCTGCCGGTGCGGTATAGACCCCCGACGCCGTGATTGTGCCAAATTCCGCATTGCCCCCCGCGGCATCGTTCACCGACCAGGTGACGCTCTTGGCGGGATGCCCTCCCACCTGGACCGTAAAGTGATGGGACGATCGCAACGCCGCGTGAACCAGCGACGGCGCGATCGCAACCTGGCCCGCCGCGGCAAAAGAAGGCAACGGCGCCAGCAGCACCGCCGCCCATAAGGAGAAGAGTGTTTTATCGATTCGCATTGGCCTCAATCCGTGTCATTGTGTTATCCGATATTAGGTTCTGTTTGGTCTTCACGCTTCCGCGCAGCGGAGCACGTGGCGAATCCGCTCCACCTGCACGGGCGAACTGGAAGGCATCGGAGAGCGCGGCGCACCACCGGGACGCCCTCGAAGTTCCATCACCGCCCGGACATTCGCCGGCAGGTTGGGCGCATCGATCGCGTTCCAGAGACGCAGGAGATTGGTGTGAAGGCGCAACGCTCGGGCGTGATCTCCGGCTTGAACCGCGTCCCATAGCTCGACGCACCACTCCGGAACCGCTGTCAGAATCGCCGCCACCGCCCCGTGGGAGCCTAGCTGGAACGATGAATAAAGCAGCGCATCCACGGCCGACAGAATTCTCACGCGATTCTCAATGCCGGCTTCGCGGATCAAAAGCAGCAGGTCCGCCAGGGCTTTCATGTCGCTGGCGCTCTGCTTGACACCGATCACTCCGGGCACGTCCTTCAGAATTCGCACCAGCAGCGGAGGCAGAAGGTAAGACTGTGGGACCACGTTATAGATGATCACCGGCAGCCCGCTTTCCGTGGCAACCGTTTCAAAAAAGCGGAGCATCGAATCGTCGTCCGGGCGGAACACATAGTGAACGGGAGTAACCTGGAGAGCCGCTACGCCGAGATCGGCAACCGCTTTGGCGCGCTCCACCGCGGCGCGAGTGCTGTCGGCGATAATGCCGGTAATTACGGGAACGCGGCCCTTGGCCTCCTCCAGAGTCCACGCGCTGAGCTGACGCGTCTCCGCAACAGACAGTGTGTGTCCTTCTCCGGTGCTGCCTCCCACGGCTAGTCCGTGTATGCGCGCCGATTCAATCATGTAGCGCACTTCGGCGCGATGCGCTTGTTCGTCGATATGGCCTTCCGCCGCGAATGGCGTGACGAGAGGCGGGATAATGCCTTGAATTAAAGATGGATTCATAGTGCTTGCTGAACGAAATGCCCGGAGATTAACCGGGCTCACTGTAGTGGCCGCCGATGAGGAGGAAGATTTCACTCGCGTGACGGCTGTCGCTTACTGGATTCAGCGCCACTGGACAGATGGATGAATAATCCGGCTCCTGCATGCTGCCCAAGTATAGGGGCGGGTGAGTGAGCCGTCAACAGGGCGTTCGGGCATGCCGAACGGCGCCGAATCCGCCCCGCTCTCCGAGCCGAGCCGCGCCGGCCGTTCGCGGCGAATGATACAGTCGAACAGACTGTAGCCATTACTGTAGCCATGAAAATCCTCGGGACCCTTGTCGCTCTTGCCGCCGCCGCATCCGGGCTGGCTCAAGAACAGATCGATCCGACGTTCCTCCGCACCAATCTTGCGTCCGCCACAGAAGCGCCGAGCGACCTCAGCACGACCACTTGTCACTACAAGCCGCTCTTCGGCATCGGAGCCCCGCACGCATCCACACCCGCGGGAATCGCGCGCTACGGCGAAGTCGCCGTCGATCCCGGCGGAACCTGCCGGATGGTGAGCTATCCGGGAGAAGAACAGGTTTATGTCGTTTTGGAAGGCGCCGGCGCCGTCACCTACGGAGGCGTCCGCGTCGCGGTAAAAAAAGAGGACTATCTATACATTCCGCCCACGGTCCCGCACACTCTTGCCGCCGCCGCGAGACCATTACACGCGATTGTGATGGGATTTCGCACGCACGCAGCCGGGCCGATTCCCGACCGTCCAACGGTGGCCAATATCGAGGACGTGCCGTTGCAAGCCGTGCGCGGGCATCCTCTCTCGGCGCAATACCGCCTGCTCATGGGCGACGTTACGAGCAAACGCGATCGCATCGCCGCCGCCCATCTGCTCACCAGCCTTTTCCAGATGGAGATCGCGCCGGGAGGAACGAACCAACCGCACCATCACGAGCGCGAAGAGGAAATTTATCTGGTGCTCGACGGACATGGCGAGATGGTCGCCGGCAGCGGACTCGATGGCGTCGAAGGACGTTTCCCCGCGCATTCGGGCGACGCCTATTTCTTTCGAACCAACTGCACCGTCGGCTACTACAGCGCGCCGGACGTGAAGACTCGAATCCTCGCCGTCCGCTCCTGGTATCCGGGCATGGAACGCGCCGGCATGGAGCACTGACCCATTTCATCCGGATTGCGGTAGGGATGACCGTCGCTGATCACCCCCCGCACAGATCCGTACTTGCGGAATTACCGCATGCGGCTCCTCCCTTGGATTCGAGCGTCGAAGCGAACATCTGGATAAGGATGAAGAGTACGTGGACGAGGAATCCATCGATCAAAGATCGGCCGCAGTTGTTCCCAATCGGGCTTCCGCCGCTGACTGCGACGACGTAGAACGTGCCGCCAGTAGCGGCAGAGCCGCTCTCGAAAACGCCCGAGCACAGCCAGGTTCCCCGGCACGGCGCGATAACGGTAGTAACCGTCCACCACCCGCTTCAGCCACGCTCCGACCTGCGCCACTGACTCATGCATCTTCCGGCGCAACTCCTGCTTGATGGCGTGGAGTTTCGCCCTCATCCGCTTGATCACTGTACGCCGCCAGACCACAAAGTGGCCTTTCGAGTTCGTGCCACAATAGTGCGTGAACCCGAGGAACGCGAATGTTTCCGGTTTCCCTTTGCCGCGCTTCCGACAATCAGACGCCGCAAAGCGTGCGAACGCGATCCGCCGCGTCTTCTCCGGTTGAATCTCCAACCCAAACTTCGCCAACCGCTCCTGAAAGTCTCTCAAGAAACGCTCGGCATCGTCTCCGACCATTCGCCGTCTTCCGAAACACCCGCCTTCAGCCATTTCTGGATCAGCCGCAGCATTCGGTTATCGGCCACCCGATGGCCAATGAACTTCAACAACCACTCGTGACTGACGTGGTCGAAGAAGCCTTTGATGTGTTGTTTCTCGACGTGCCAGGGTCTTCGACCACGCCGCGCCCCGCTTCGGCTCACGATTTTTTCGCCTCACGCGGATGTTGCCTCCCCATTAAGCAAACAAGGTCGGCACGCGGTTCGTCAGTTATCGGGGCTCAATCGCCCGGCCCACCGATGCCTCTGTCTATGCTTCGCCGTACGCCTCGCGACGCACCACGCAAGACTCGAGGTCGGAATAGAGTCGCTGCTCCTTTCCCGTGGGGCTCTTTCATCCCCTACAACATGCCGGTTTATCCCGGTGCACTCGCAACCAAGCAGAGCCCGCCCGCAAGCACTCAGGCCGTCACTCGTGATAAGATCCGGCCAAATGGAGGAATACGAATGACCGACTACTCCAGACGTCATTTTCTAAAAACCGGACTCGCCGCCGGCGCCTTGATTGGCACGGGAAGCCTGCCTCTGAAGGCGGCGCGGCAAACCGCAACCGACTGGGTAACGCTCGGAAAATCGGGCGTAAAAGTGACGCGGCTCGCTTTTGGGACCGGCACCATGAGCGGGCGGGTTCAGCGCGAGTTGGGACAGGAACAGTTTACGCGGCTGGTGCGCTACGCCTATGACCGCGGCATTCGCTTCTTCGAAACGGCCGAATCCTACGGCGAAATGCACAAGATGCTCGGCATCGCGCTCAAGGGTGTCCCTCGCGACAGCTACCGGTTGATGTCAAAAGTGACGACGCGCCCCGGCGTGGATCCGCAGGAGAAAATCGACGAACTGCGGAAGCTCGCCAACACGGAATACTTCGATGTGATGCTGTTGCACTGGCAGCATCTCGCCAGTTGGCCGACCGATTCGCTCCGCTGGCAGGATGGAATTCTTGAGGCGGAATCGAGGAAGGCGGTGGTGAGTCATGGGGCATCCGTGCACGGACTGCCCGCACTGCGCAAATTTCCAGAAAACAAGTGGCTGGAAATAGCGATGATCCGCATGAATCATACCGGCGCCAGAATGGACGGGGAAGATTACAACACCGGCGGCCCCGGCAACGTGACCGAAGTCGTCCAGCACGTAAAGCAAGTCCGGGCGGATGGCATGGGCGTCATTAGCATGAAGCTCATCGGGGAAGGCAGCTTCACAAACCGCGAGGACCGCAAAGCCGCCATGCGCTATGCGTTCCGGACGGCCGGCGTCGATAGCGTCACCGTGGGTTACAAAAACACCGCGGAGATAGACGAAGCCATCGAGAACCTGAACCTGGCGTTCACTTAGGGCGGCCGCGCGGGCGGCGGAACGGGCTAGGAATGCCCCAGCGCCTCGAGGGCCGCTTTTTCCATTGCCGGACGCGGGGCCGATTCGCCAGTCCAGATTTCGAACTGCGCCGCCGCCTGCTCCAAAAACATCTCCAGTCCGGTGACTACCGCGAGGTCTTGTTTCTTCGCGCGGCGGATCAGTTCGGTTTCGAGCGGGTTGTAAACCATATCGAAAACGATGTCGGCCGGAATCCTATCCGGGAAAAAGCAATCCTTGACATTCGGAAACATTCCCAAGGGTGTCGCATGCACAACCGCGTCGAAGTGCTTCCCCGTTAACTGCGGGACCAGGACGGGCTCCGCGCCACAGGCTTTCGCGAGCGCGCGCACCCGGTCCGCATTTCTGCCGGTGACGAAGAGGCTGGCGCCCGCCTCGGCGAGCGCGTAGGCGGCGCTACGCGCGGCGCCTCCGTTTCCCGCCAGCAAAATGGACGATTTCGGAAGACGTAGCTTTTTCGACAAAGGCCGCACCACCGCCAGAGCGTCGGTATTAGTCCCTCGCCACTTCCCGGCCTTCTTCCAAACCGTGTTCACCGCGCCGATGCGCCGCGCCAGCGGGTCGATGATATCCAAACAGCGCATCACCTTCTGCTTATGCGGAATGGTGACACTGAAGCCGGCCACCGGAAGTTCGTGGGCGAGCGTAAAGAAATCGCGAATCTGGCCTGGTTTTACCAGGAAAGGGAGGTAAACGGCATCCAGGCGGCGCACTTGAAACGCCCGGTTGTGGACGGGCGGAGAAATGGAATGCCGCACCGGATCGGCGATCACCCCATAGATCTTGGCCGCTCGCGTGAACTTCTCAAAGCGGAACGCATGCCTCAGTTGCCGCGCGCTCACCTGCCCGGAGGCGGTTCCTTCCGCCGCGTTCGGGGCCGCATAGGTATAGAGGCCGCCCATGGCGGCCGACAGCACGCGAGTCGGAAACCCGGTCTCCCCCATGGCAAGAAGGATCAGCGGCGTACGGGACGCCAGCGACAGCACCCGAAAGTTATCCGACGGCTTACGCGCCGTGGTAACGATCTTAAAGGCGTCCGCGGGCACTTTGGCCATCCGGCGAAGCACCGGATCGAGCGCGGGAGTGCCTTCATAGTTGTGATAGGAAACGATGACAAACGCCCGGCTGCGCAGCGCATCCATCCGATCCGCCGCGCCTTCCGCGCTTTCAATCTCAACGTCCACGGCGCGTGCCCCGGCATCGATGGCTTCGCTCAGAATACGCGTCTGCTCTTCGATGCTTCCGTTGAATTTTCCGTGATTCTGATGCCGGCGGCAAGTGGCCAGAATGGCGCACTCCGGATGGTCGTTCAGGAACTTGCGCACCGCCTCGACTCCCTTACGAGGGTCCTCCAAATGGTCCAGACGGAACTCAAAGAACGACTCCCCCGAAAGGACTTCCAGGCGCGCGTGTTCCATCAGTTTTTCGACTGTGGGGAATCCGAGAGCGATGCAGATGGGCGGGAATCTAGGTCGCTCAGACATGCGTCGAGGCCGAATCAGGATAACACAATGGACGCTTTGCTTGCGGCCTGTGCCGTGTCCGGGAGGAAAGGCTACCGGCGGCGTGAAGTGGTGGTGGCGCCCAACTCCCGCAATTTCGCTTTCGCCTTGATCGCGGCGTCCGATTGTGGAAACTTACTGAGGACCGCCTTAAACTCGGTGATGGCGGGCGTCTTCTGGTCGAGCTTAAGCAGGCTGTTCCCCTTCATGTAGTGGGCGTCGGCCGTCTTGTTGTTCTCCGGGTACTGCTCGAGGACCGTGTCGAAAGCCTTCACCGCCGAGTCGTAATCCCGCCGGTTGAAATAAATCTCGCCCACGTAATACTGGGCGTTCGGCGCATATTGCGTGGTAGGAAAACAGCGCGCGTAATCGGAGAACTCCTGCATTGCGAGGTCGTAGTGCGCGGCCATGTAGTCCCGGCGCGCGTTCGAGTACGTGCTGTCGGCCTGCAGGTTCGAAGGACATGCGCCGGCTCCGGCGGGGACTGCCGCGGAGGCGCCGGAATTGGGATCGGTCCCGGAAGCGGAGCCGGGAGGCGGCACCGGGCTGCGGCCCAATTGAATCTGCGTCTGCAAATCCTGAATTTTCGCGTCCAGTTTTCCGAGCCGGCTATTCATATCCAGGATGGTTTCCTTCAGTTCCTGGAAAGACTGCGCCATTTGATCCAACCGGGTGTTTACATTGGCAACAGGACCCATCACGGACTGCTGCTGCTGATGCAGCGCGTCGCGCAACTGAGTCTGCATCTTGGTGTTGTTGCTATCCATCGCACCGGACATGCTGGTGAGCATCCCCTGAATCTGACCGAGAGTGGAAGCCTGGGATGTCTGCAAAGTCCTGACCGCGTCCTGAATCGACGCGATGTCGCGCTGCATTTCGGCTATTTGTTCCTTCTTTTGGCCGAATGCGGCCGGGATGGCTATCAGCAATACCAGGAATGCACGCAAGGCTTTCATACTCTAGCTCCTCAATACGGTCTGGCGGCAGGCTTCGACGACGCCTGCCGCCTCTATTTACAGCTTAGCGTTGTTCGCCCCCGGAGGAAAACCCCGAATGGCTATTGCGCGGCTGGCGCGAAGTGGTCATGCCGGTTCTGCTGGTAGCAGGATTCGGCGGCATCCGTACAGACAGGCTTCTCCTTGCCGTAGCTGATGGTTCGCAGCCGTTCCGCCGGAACTCCCAACTGCACCAGGAATTCCTTGGCCGCAGTAGCGCGGCGGTCGCCCAGCGCGATGTTGTACTCCGCCGATCCGCGCTCGTCGCAGTTCCCTTCCACATTCACAAGAATGTTGGGATCGGACGCGAACACCCTCTTCAGCACTTGTGCGTTGCTGGTCAACGTGGCCTGCGCATCGTCCCGGATGGTGTTGCTATCGTAATCGAAGTAAATATCCTTTACGTCGCGATTGATAACGTCGATGCTGCTCTCATGGCTCTCCGCCGGAGGAGGAGGCGGAGGGGCGGAACTCACGTTCACCGTGACCGATTTCGTTTCCGTGCCTCCCGGACCCGTCGCGCTCAGCGTATAGGTGGTGGTGGCGCTCGGATAAACTTGCCGCTGGCCCGTGCTGCCCACCGGTCCGACGCCGTTGTCAATGGAAAACTCCGTTGCGTTGGATACCTGCCACCGGAGCATTGCCGATTGGCCCTTCTCGATGGAACTCGGCTCCGCGGTGAAGGTGATAGACGGACGCTCCTGCGTCTCGGCGGCGGGAGCCGGCGCGGCTGGCGGTGGTGGCGGCGGCGGTTGCACTGGGGTCTTTTTGCCGCACGCGGCGGTGAATACCAAAAGTGCCGACGCAAACAGCCACGCGCTGGCCCTTCCAGAACGAAATGGCGAAATTCGGCTCTTGCTCATGTTTCTCCTGTAAACCTCTAGTGTCTCGTAATCTGCTTTCTTTAGTTAAAACTAATTCGTTGCCTTACCCCAGACGGGTTTCTCGTTATTGCCCTGGGTGGTGAGTTGCCGCTTTGCGGTGCCGTCGGCGAGCATGGTCCAAATTTGAGTGGATCGCCCGCGTTTGGACGAGTAGACCAGATGGATGCCATCCGGCGCCCAAACAGGATTCTCACACCGCCCTTCCGCGTGAGTCAGTTGCTGAAATTGGTGTGATGCGACATCCATGACAAAAATATTGTAGTTGCCCGGCTCGAAGCCGCGGGTCCAGGCAAACGCGATATGCTGGCCATCCGGATTCCAGGAGGGATTTACGGCCTCTCCCTGCCCACTGGTTAAGCGCGCCACATCCAGTCCATCCGCGTTCATAGTATATAGCTGCGGAAAACCGGAGCGGCCGGACACGAAAACAAGGATGCCGCTATTTTTGGGGTTCACCTTGGGCTCCACCTCCGGAGAACGCGATGAACCGATCCGCCTCAACCCGCCGCCGTCCACGTTGGTCATGTAAATCTGCGAGAACGAAGAACCAGCCGTCGAGTAAATCAGCAGGTGCTGGCTATCGGGCGTAAAATCAGAAGCCGCGTTCATCGAAGCGCTCTGGTTGTAATACGGGAGTTTCCGGCCGCTGATGAGCGAGTGCATATAAATCTGTGGACGCCCATTGGCATAGGTTGTAAAGGCGAGCTTAGTGCCGTCCGCCGATACGACCGGGAAGGTCGTGATGCTTTTGTAGAACGTCACCTGCGTCTGATTGCCGCCGTCGTAGTCCATGGACCAGATTTCCTTATGTCCCGTCCGGTCCGACGTAAAGTAGATTTTCGTGCCCACTAATCCGGTGGCGCCAAAGTTCTTCAGAATGTCGGCCGCGAACTGCTGAGCGACGGTTCTCGCGCCCTGATCGTCCAGCGTGCTGGTATATACCTTGCCCAACACCTGGGCGCTCGAAAGATTCGCCTGCCGCACGTCAAACAGCCATCCGTAGAGAACGATCTGGCCGTTCTGCGTGGCGGTGTAGCCAAACGCGAGGTAATTGGTGTTCGACGGGGGACCCGCCCAGTCCGGGAGAGAATAGCCTTGCTCGCCTCCCTTGAAATCGGACGGTTGTTGCGGCACGTGCAGGGGCATCGCCGTCTTCGGGACCATGGTGAACTGCCCGGAATCCTGCAGGCTGCTGAACAGCGCGCCATTGAAAGGCGCCATGTGGGACTGCGCTTCCCCGGAGCCCCGGAAATCGGGAACCGCAAGGGCGGGCCTCTGCCCCGTTTCGATATTGATGATGTTGCGTTCGCCCTGCGCGAACAGCGACGACGCGGCCGCCGCGACGACGAGCGCAAGGCGCATATTCCTAAAACACGCGAGCAAAATTTGAAGTTTTTTCATCGCTTTAGTTGAAATACAATTTCCATCGGTGAGGAGCTATATCCACCCGGCAGCGTCGGGAACGGCGAGGCCTCGGAAATGGCGCGCTGCGCCGAATAGTCCAGGGCCGGCACCCCACTGCGCTGTACGATGCGGACATTGGAGACGCTTCCATCACGGACAATATCAAAATCGACGATCACCGGTGGGGCCGTCTGCAAGCGCGAATCCACCTGGCTCGTATCCCATTTCTGCGCAATCCGTTGTTTCACCAGGTCGAGATACCAGCCAAACTGGTTCCCCAACGCCGTATTCGTGTTCGCCCCAATGCCGCCCGACCCCTGCTTGGCGAGCATGTTCGTAATCAACCGCGACCCTTCGCTGCTGGTGACCTGATTGCGCAGCACCTCTCGTGGCTGGTACTTTTGCGGCGGGCTTTGGGCCGCCCTGGATTTCCGCTCCTCCCGTTTCTTTTCTTTCAACAGCGGTACGGCGTCCTTTTCGGGCGCCTCCACCTTCTTTTTCGGCTCCGGCTTCACCGGCGTGGGAACCTGGGACTCCGTATCGTTCGCAAGCGGGTTGATCTCCCCGCGAGGCCGCGGCAACTGAATGGTACGGGTAACGTCTACGCCCACCGACCCGCCCCCGACCGGCGCCTGCGTACCGAAATGAGCGGTATGGGTGGCCTGATACCAGGCATACAGCGGAACGAGGGCAAACAGACACGCATGGAGAACCAGAGAGCCTATTAGGGGGGCTCTTAGGGATTCTCTATCGTCCAGGATGTCTGCATGGCTCATCGCCGGTCCGCCTTGTCCTCCGGCTGTAAGACTACGTTTACTTTCAGCTTAGCCGTGTTCAGCGCGTCAATCACCTGCGCCAAAGCGTCAAAGATCGTGGCTTTGTCGGCCCTCAAATAGACTTCGGTTGCCCCCGGAAATCTCCGCCGGACCTCATCTCCGATCGAGTTGATGTTGGCCGGCTTGTCGTTTAGATAATACTCCCCGTTCTTCTTTACGCTGACCACCGGGAAGTCCTTCGCGCTGTTTTGCGTGGACCTCACTTTTGGAACTTCTATCTGCAATCCGAATTCCATTACGTGAGCGGTAAGCATGAAGATAATCAGGAGCACCAGCACCACGTCGACGAGCGGGATGATATTAATCTCGGACAGGGAACTCGCTTGGCGGAAGCGCCGTCTTCCCAGCCCACCCGTTGGTTCGTCAAAGGAAAACGCCACCGCATCAACCTCCGAAGGTTCTCTCGGCCAAGTTTAGAAATTCAAGGGCGAAGTCCTCCATACGGGACCCAAACTCCTTGATGCCGGATCCGAAAAAGTTGAAGGCGATGGCGGCGGGAATCGCGGCGGCCAGTCCGAGAGCGGTGGTGATTAACGCTTCGGAGATGCCCGGCGCGACGGCGCGCAGACTGGCCGCTCCGGCCTGGCTCAGGCCTTGAAATGCGTCAATGATGCCCCAGACCGTCCCAAATAGGCCAATAAATGGCGAAATTGCGGCGGTAGTCGCAAGAACGTTCATATTGCGCTCAAGTTTCGTCAATTCTTCGCTCATCCCCATTTGGAGGTTGCGCTCCAGGGCGAGCTTATTTGTGAGAGTTCCGCGGGATTTCACCTGCCGTTCAATTTCGCTGTATCCGAAGTCGAAAACCGCCACCAGCGGCGACAGGCGGAACTGCTCGCTTGCCATGGCGACGGCATCCAATGCGTTCGCCTTGCGAAAAGCGCGCAGAAACTGCCGGTTCGCCTTCCGCGAACGGCCGAACAGGCTCCATTTCGAAAGAATCACGGACCAGGAAAGGACGGAGAAGACGACCAGCAGGATCATAACCGCTTTTGGAACGGGTCCTGCATCCTTCACCAACTCCCAAATACTCATCTGCAACAGAAACAGGGCGCCAGGCGGCTGTATCAACCAGTCTCCTTTCGTATCACAGTTTTAATGATAATCCTGTCAGCACCCTTTTTTGGGCGATAAGAACAAAAATTGTGCTCTTTGTTTTAGGGAGTCCGCCCTCAAACACACTATAATCTGGTCGAGTGCTAGTCGAGCTGACGGTGGAGAATTATGCGGTGGTGGAGCGCGTTCGCGTCTCCTTTCACCAGGGTCTGAATCTCCTGACCGGTGAGACGGGGAGCGGCAAATCCATCGTCGTCGATGCGCTCGCTTTGCTCTTCGGCGGCCGGGCATCGGCCGACATGGTACGGAGCGGCGCGGAGCGTGCACGAATTTCCGGGATCTTTCAGGCGCCCCGATCCGCGGAAGCGATCCGTTTGCTCGAAGAAGGGGGCATCGAGACCGAGGACGGGGAGCTGCTGCTCGAGCGCGAAGTCTTCGCGAACGGGAAATCGCGCGCTTTTGCGGGCGGCCGCGCCACCACCGCGGCGCTGCTGCGCGAACTGGCGCCGCACCTGGGGGACATCCACGGGCAGAATGAGCAGCAACAGCTTTTTCTTCCATCCGTACAACTGGCGATGCTCGACGTCTACGGCGCCACGGGTGACCTCTCGGCGGCCGTCCGCGGGGCATTCCGTCGATGGAAAGACGCGGCGCGCGAACTGGCAGACCTCGAAAAATCGGAGCAGGAGCGCCTCCGGCTGGCTGACCTCTGGAGCTTCCAGCGCCGCGAAATCGAGGGTTCGGCTCTGTCCCCCGGGGAAGACATAGCACTCGACAACGAACGCCGCGTGCTCAAGAATGTCGCCCGGCTCCAGGAGGCCGCTGCCGCCGCTTACGAGGCGCTTTACGATCATGCTGAGAGCGCATACGCGCAGCTCCGCACGGCTCAGCGCCGCGTCGAGGAGTTGTCCCGCATCGACGAGAGCCTGCGCGGCGTCTCGGAGCTGCTTGCCCCAGCCGGAATCGGAATCGAAGAGGCCGCCGCGACACTGCGCGATTATCTCGACCGCCTCGAAGCCGACCCGAAGCGACTGGACGCGGTGGAATCCCGCCTCGACGCCATCGATAAGCTGAAGCGAAAATATGGCGCGACCGTGGACGAGATTCTCGTCTTCCTTGAAGATGTCCGGCGCCGGATGGGAGAGATGGAAAGCTCGCAGGAGCGCCGCGCCCTGCTCGAAAAGGAGCGCTCCGCGGCCGAAGCGGAATATCGCGAGGCAGCGGGCCGGCTGACGGCCGCTCGCACGTCGGCGGCCCGCCGTTTGGAGCAGAAACTGAAAAGCGAACTGGCCTCCCTCGCTCTCGGCAACAGCGAATTTCGTGTCTCCCTCCAGGAGGCCGAGTGGGCCGAGAGCGGGGCCGACCGCGTCGAATTTCAAGTTTCCGCCAATGTGGGCGAGGAACCGCGAGCGCTCGACAAAGTCGCCTCGGGCGGCGAGCTTTCGCGGATCGCGCTGGCGCTCAAAACCTGTATCGGCAATGCCGGCGCGGCGCACGGAGAGCCTCGCACGCTGGTGTTCGATGAAGTGGACGCCGGTATCGGAGGGAGCGTCGCCGAAGCGGTGGGGCGGCGTCTCAAGAAGATTTCCGCCGCCAACCAGGTGCTTTGCGTGACGCATCTGCCGCAAGTGGCCAGCTTCGCCAGTCATCATTACGTCGTGGAAAAACGGCTGGTGAAAGGGCGCACCGTGGCCGAGGTGGAAGAGGTCACGGGAGACGCAAGGACACGGGAAATCGGCCGGATGCTCTCGGGCCAGCAGGTAACGCCGGAGGCCTTAAAGAATGCCGAGCAAATGATTCGCTTAGGAGCCAAGCCCTAGAGCGAATGCCGGGAGTGTTCCGCAAGCCTCACCTTCGCGCCACGGAAATCCTCTTCATTGCCTATTTCGGTTATGCGGCCATCGTGGCTTCGTTTTTCGGGATTCCGCGGTGCGCCTGGACCTGGGTGATTTTCGGCGCCGCGGCCGCCGGCTTCACCCTCATCGCCTCTGGTTTCGAGCATGCTTTCCGCTATGCCCGGGATTGGATTCCGCTGGGGGTCCTCTTGCTCGCCTATCGCGAAATGGATTGGTTTACGCGGCCGGAGCGGCGCACCGATCTTGAAGCGCTCTGGAGGGGCTGGGACGTGGTTCTGCTGCGGCAGTGGCATCTGCAGGCGGCCCTGGAATCCGCCGGTCCTCTGATCCCCGGCATTCTGGAACTCTGCTACCTCCTGATCTACGCCGTGGGTCCTTCCACGGTCGCGGTGCTGTATCTTACGGGCCGCCGGCAATACATCGATCGCGCTCTGTTGCTCACGCTGGGCGGAACGCTGCTTTCCTACGTCTTCTTCCCCTACTTTCCCACCGAGCCGCCGCGCTCTCTGTTCGCCACGCCCGCGCCGGAGATTCACACGGCGCTGCGTCATCTGAATCTATGGATTGTGAACAACGCCGGAATCGGTTCCAGCGTGTTTCCGAGCGCGCATGTTTCGGGCGCGTTTTCGGCGGCATTCGCGCTCATCCTGAATCTGCCCGGGAAATACAAATGGAAGTGGAGCATGCTGGGGTACGCTATCGCGGTAGCCATTGCGACGGTCTATGGCCGCTACCATTACGCCGTGGATGCCGCCGCCGGCCTTGCCGTGGCGCTGACGGCTCTGTTCGCCGCGCTCTTATTGCGGAATCCCAAAGCTGCGCAATAAAAAAACGGCGCGGTGGGCCAGGTTGCACTCCGCCTGGCCCCGCGCCGTTTTACCGATTGCGTTCGGGAAACTCTACTCTTCGCCTTCTTCTTCGTGCTCGCCGCGCTGCATCGCCTTGAGACGCTCTTCCTTACGCTTGGCGCGCTCCGCCGCGCGCTTCACCAGCTCGGTTCCGAGGAGTTCGAGCTTAGCCAGTTCCGCGCCATCGCCCTTACGCCACCCCAGGCGTACAACGCGCGTGTATCCGCCGTTGCGCTGCCCGAAACGCGAGCCCAGCTTCTCGAAAAGCTCCTTCACCGAAGCCGGTGTCTGGAGGTACGATGCCGCTTGCCGCCGCGAATGAAGCGTGTCGCGCTTCGCCAGCGTAATCATCTTCTCCACCAGGGGTTTCGCGGCTTTGGCCTTCGGCACGGTCGTCACGATGAAGCCGTTCTGGATCACGCTTGTGACCAGGTTGCGAAGCAGCGCCTTACGGGCGCCGACGTCGCGCTTCAGTTTATATCCGGCTACCTTATGTCTCATCGTTACTCGGCTCCCTCGCCCAGTTCGTCCTCACCCTCATCCGAGGAGGCGGAATAGGGAGCCAGCCCCCCACTCGAAGCCACCAGACGGCCCTGGGCATCGAACTTCATGCCGAACCCAAGACCGAGAGTGGACAGAATTTCCTTGATTTCGTTCAGCGATTTGCGGCCGAAGTTCTTCGTCCGCAGCATTTCCGCTTCGGTCTTCTGCACCAGGTCGCCGATGGTCTGAATGTTGGCGTTCTTGAGGCAGTTGTAAGAGCGGACACTCAACTCGAGCTCTTCGACCGAGCGATTCAGCACTTCGTTCATCTGGCTGGTGGCGCGGTCGGCGGGTTCTTCCACCGCTTCCGCCACTTCCTCGAAGTTGATGAAGATCGCCATATGGTCCTTCAACAGCTTCGCGGCCTGCCCGATAGAATCCTGCGGAGAAATTGCTCCGTTGGTCCAGACCTCAATGGTGAGCTTGTCGTAATCGGTGTTCTGGCCCAAGCGGGCGCCTTCCACCGAAAAATTCACCTTGCGGACCGGCGAATGCACCGAGTCGATCGGGATATAGCCCAGCGGAAGATCCTCGTCGAAGTTGCGATCGGCCGCGACGTATCCACGCCCGGACTTCAACCGCATTTCGATATTCAGCTTCCCGCCTTCGTTCACCATTGCGATCGGCAGATTGCGGTCCAGCACTTCCACGTCGGCGTCGGTCTCAATCTGACCGCTCAACACCTGCCCGGCGCTATCCGCGGTGAGGCGGACCGTGCGAGTGCCCTCGCCGATCATCTTAAACGGAACCTGCTTCAGGTTCAGGATGATGTCGGTCGCGTCCTCGACGATGCCCGGAATGGGGCTGAACTCGTGATGTACGCCATCGATGCGGACGGCAGTGATGGCCGCGCCTTCGATGGAACTCAGCAGCACACGCCGCAGACCGGTTCCAATCGTGGAACCAAAGCCGCGCTCGAAGGGCTGTGCCGTAAACATTCCGTAGCGCTCCGTGAGCGTCTCGGTATTGGCGACTAATCGCTTCGGCTTCTGAAAACCTTTAAACATAATGATTCCTCGTCCGTC
The DNA here is from genome assembly GCA_035545735.1 of Bryobacteraceae bacterium. Lineage (GTDB taxonomy): Bacteria > Acidobacteriota > Terriglobia > Bryobacterales > Bryobacteraceae > JAJYKC01. The sequence goes on from DASZXS010000079.1 coordinate 28,015, forward strand.
CTGCGCGTTCCGGCATAAAACCGGAACGTGCCACCAGCACCTTACTTCGAATACAACTCCACAATCAACTGCTCGTTGAGCTGAATCTGAACCAGGTCTTCGCGCTTGGGCTGTTGAAGAACACGAGCCTTCAACGCATCACGATCCACTTCCAGCCAGTTCGGCGAAGGGGTGTGGGCCGTTGCATCGCGCGCTCCAAGAATCGTCGGGTTTTGACGGCTCTTCTCGCGCACTTCGATCACATCATTGGGCCGAACCACGAAAGAAGGAATATTGACCTTGCGGCCGTTCACTTGGATGTGCCCGTGCCGCACAATCTGACGCGCCTGCGCGCGGCTGGAGCCAAAACCCATCCGGTAAACCACGTTGTCGAGCCGCCGCTCCAGCATGTTCAACAGGTTCTCGCCGGTGATGCCCTTCATATGGGCAGCCTTCTCGAACAGGTTCCGAAACTGGCCTTCGAGCAACTGGTAATAGTGGCGCGCCTTCTGCTTCTCGCGGAGCTGCAGGCCATAGCCCACCAGCTTTGGCTTACGATCCTTGCCGTGCTGGCCGGGAGCAAAATTGCGCTTTTCAATGGCGCACTTCTCGGTGTGACACCGCTCGCCCTTGAGGAACAGCTTCATACCCTCTCGCCGGCACTGCCGGCAGACGGGGCCAATATATCTTGCCATCTGTCTTTTTCGCCTTACCTTTCTGACTTCGATCCAAAAGGTGCAGTTTACGGCCGGAGCCTTCGTCCTGCTTACTCTTTATTCCCGATCTAAAAACTAAACTCTGCGCTTCTTCGGCGGACGGCAACCGTTGTGCGGAATCGGCGTAACGTCTTTGATGTTGCGCACTTCAATGCCAGCCGTCGCGAGCGCGCGAACAGCCGATTCCCGGCCCGCGCCGGGACCGCTCACTCGCACTTCCACCGAGCGCACGCCGGACTCCTTCGCCTTGTTGGCGGCAGTGAGCGACGCCTGCTGCGCGGCGAACGGAGTTCCTTTCCGCGACCCGCGAAACCCGAGCGAGCCCGAACTCGACCATGCCAGCACGTTCCCAATCGGGTCGGTGAACGTGATGATGGTGTTGTTGAATGACGCCTGGACGTGCACCAGGCCACTCGATACGTTGCGCTTTTCCTTCTTCTTGAAGGACTTCTTCTTGCCTGTCTTTGCGGGAGCTTTTGCCATTCCTTAAATTTCCTCGGACCTCTAGGTCTTCGCCGACGCCTTCTTCTTATTCGCCACCGTTCCGCGGCGCGGCCCCTTGCGCGTGCGGGCGTTGGTATGCGTCCGCTGTCCGCGCGCCGGAAGGCTGCGGCGATGACGGAGGCCGCGATAGGACCCCATCTCGATAAGCCGCTTAATATTCAGCGAAATTTCCTTCCGCAGGTCTCCCTCGACGGAACCTTCGCCTTCAATCAGGGTACGAACGCGGTTCACTTCTTCTTCCGTGAGATCCGCCACCTTCTTGCCCGGGTCAATGCCGGCGCGGTGGAGGAGCGAAAGAGAGCGTGTCCGTCCGATGCCGTAAATATAGGTCAGGCCGATCTCGGCCCTCTTCTTGGCTGGTAAATCAACACCTGCGATACGCGCCATGCTTATTCTCCCCGCTATCCCTGCCGCTGCTTATGTTTCGGATTTACGCAAGCAACCCGCACCACGCCATGGCGGTGGATGATCTTGCACTTGTCACAGATTTTTTTGACTGATGCCCGTACTTTCACGTTCGCTCCTGCCTATTTCTCCAACAATCTCGTGATCCGGCCCCGCGTCGGGTCGTGAGGCGCCATTTCCACCTCTACCCGCTCGCCCGGGCGGATTCTCTCAAAATTCCGCACCATCGCGCCCGCCGGATGCGCCAGAACCAACGCCTGGTTCTCCAGCTTCACCCGAAAAGTCCGATGAGGGAGCAGCTCCACCACCACCGCCTCCACCTTCATCCCCATCAGGGCCGGGTTAAAACCCATGGCCCGTTCGCGGTCACCGCGACGCAATGCTCAAAATGGGCCGAATAAGAGCCATCCTTCGCCACCGCCGTCCAGCGGTCCGGTTTTACTTGGGTGTCCGGCTTGCCGGCGTTCACCATCGGCTCGATCGCCAGCACCATTCCTTCTTTCAAGCGGGGATTTTCGTTCCTGCGGTCGACGTAATTGGGAACTTGCGGCTCTTCGTGCAGGTTCGTTCCGATTCCGTGGCCCACATATTCCCGCACAATCGAGTAGCCGCTGCCTTCCACATGCTTCTGCACCGCCGCGCTTATATCAAACAGCCGGTTCCCCACCTGCACTTTCTCGATCGCCAGATCCAGCGACTCCTTCGTCACCCGGAGCAGGCGCCTCACCGATTCGCTGACTTCACCCACCGGCACCGTCACCGCCGAATCGCCGAAATAGCCGTTCAACTGCACGCCCGTGTCGATCGAAACGATATCGCCCTTCTTCAACTTCCTTCTGGCCGACGGCATCCCGTGCACAATCTCTTCGTTCACCGAAGTGCAAAGCACGAACGGATACTTGGACCCGGCAGCCGGAACAAAATAATCCTTAAACGCCGGCTTTGCCCCGGCATCAGCCATCATCTTCTCCGCCGCCGCTTCCAGATCCTGCGTGGTGATGTCTTCCTCGACCATGCCCGCCAGCTTTTGCAAAATCTCCCAAACCAGCAGACCGGCTTTCCGCATACGTTCCAGTTCGGTCGGACTCTTGCGGACAATCATCCTAAGCTAACTCGCACTCGCAGGGATAGGGAAAGGAATGAAACGGCACCTGCCGCGACTTTACGGTTCCCATTGTAACGCAATTTCCCTGCCATCTTTTAGGCGCTGGCGCTGCGGCGTCCCCGGATTCGTCCGGAGCGCGGCGTAAACCCTTCATAATGACGCATAATCAACTGCGCTTCGACCTGGTTGACCGTGTCCATCGCCACGCCAACCACAATCAGCAGCGACGTGCCGCCGAAATAAAAATTGACCCCGAGGCCGTCCAGAAGCCAACGCGGGAAGTAGGTATCAATCCAGTTCCCGACCAGCGGCATCCGCTGCAGCTTGATTCCCTGAATCATGATCATCGGGATGCAGGACAACACCGCCAGATAGAGACCTCCGACCACGGTAATCTTGGTCAGAATGTTGTTCATGTAATCGGCCGTGTTCTTGCCCGGGCGGATGCCCGGAATGAACCCGCCGTACTTGCGCATATTGTCCGCCGCTTCGTTCGGATTGAAAATGATTGAGACGTAGAAGAAGCAGAAGAACATGATCAGCGCGGTGAAAAGAATATAGTAGACCGGCGTCGCTCCCGCCATGGCCGTAAACATGTTGTTGAGGAACGCGTTGTTCTTAATGAACGGAACCTGCAGGAACGTCTGCGGGAAGGCCAGCAGGGACTGCGCGAAGATCACCGGGATGACGCCGCCGGCATTGACCTTGAGAGGAAGGTGGGTGGACTGGCCGCCCATCATTCGGCGTCCGATCACCCGCTTGGCGTACTGCACCGGGATGCGCCGCTCGCCGCGTTCCACCAGCACAATGAATGCAACGACCACGATCATGACGGCCAGAATAATGATCATCTGGAACACATTCCAATCGCGGACGACGAACGTGCGGTTGTAGATTTCCTGGATGGCGCCCGGGAGGCCGACAACGATGCCGACAAAAATAATCAGCGACATCCCGTTTCCGATGCCGCGCTCCGTGATTTGCTCGCCCAGCCACATGATGAACACCGTGCCCGCGGTTAGCGTCAGCACCGTCATGGCAAGGAAGGAAAGGCCCGGATGGAGAACGAACCCGCCTTCCGATTTCTCGAGCGTCAGGGCGATACCGAAGGACTGCACCAAGCCGAGGCCCAGGGTCAGATAGCGCGTCCACTGCGTGATCTTGCGGCGTCCGAGCTCGCCTTCTTTTTGAAGCTCTTCGAGTGTCGGGATCACCACCGCGAGCAACTGCAGAATAATAGACGCAGTGATATAGGGCATGATGCCCAGCGCGAAAATCGTAAGACGGCGGAACATGCCGCCGCTGAAAAGATCGATGAAGCCGAACAGCGAGCCCTGGTTGCGCGCGAAGTAATCCGCCAGCTTGTTGGCGTCGATCCCCGGCGTGGGGATGTGCCCGCCCAAGCGGTAGATTGCCAGCATCGCAAGCGTAAACAGCACGCGATTCCGGAGGTCCGGAATCTTAAAAATGTTGGCACAGGCTTCGAAGAACTTCGACATAAAGGAACTCGCCTCGCAAGCGCCGAGCTATTCGGCCTTCTTCTCTTTTGCCGCCGGGATCACCTCGCCACTGCCGCCGGCTTTCTGGATTTTTTCGAGAGCGGATTTCGAGAAAAGGTGCGCCTGGATCGTGATTTTACGGGTCAGCTCGCCGCCGCCCAGTACCTTAAGCCCGTCGCCGAGCTTGCGGATAACGCCGGTTTCCAACAGGGAAGCCGGGCTGAATGTATCGCCTTCCAGTTGTTCCAGCCGGCCGACGTTTACAATGGCGTATTCTTTCCGAAAAATATTGGTGAAGCCGCGCTTGGGCAAACGCCGGTGCAGCGGCATCTGGCCGCCTTCAAAACCGCGCATCATGCTATAGCCCGACACCGACCGCGCACCCTTGGCGCCGCGCCCGGAATACTTGCCGCGGCCGGTACCCATGCCCTGGCCTACCCGCTGCTTTTTATGTTTTTGACCGGCCGGCGGCCGGAGATTGCTAAGATTCATTTTGCGCTCTCTTCTTCCGCGAAAAGGCTAGTCCACAATGGCCAGCAAATACGGAATCTTCTTTACCATGCCGCGAAACGACGGCGTGTCCGGCCGCTCCACGACCTGATTGAACTTCCTCAGGCCAAGGGACCGGACGATCACCTTGTGTTTTTCCGGCGTGCAGATCGGGCTGCCCACCAGTTTGATCTTAATCTTGCCTTCGGCCATAAAACACTCCGTCTATTGGACCTTTTCCTGTGTCAGGCCGCGCATGTCGGCCACTTCCGTTTTATCGCGCAACTGCTCCAGCGCCGCGATGGTCGCTTTCACCACGTTGTGTGGATTGTGCGATCCGATCGACTTCGTCAGCACGTTGGGAATCCCCACTGCCTGGATAACGGCGCGCACCGGGCCGCCCGCGATTACTCCGGTTCCAGCGGGGGCCGGCTTCAGCAGCACCAAGCCAGCGCCGAAGCGTCCCAGCACGGTGTGCAGGATGGTGGTCTCAAGCACGTGGACCTTGCGCAGATTTTTCTTTGCCGCCTCGATGCCCTTCTTAATCGCCGCCGGAACTTCCTTCGCCTTGCCGGTTCCGAAACCCACAATTTTGGCGTTCGGGTCGCCTACCACCACCAGCGCGGAAAAGCTCAAATTCTTGCCGCCTTTCACCACTTTGGTGACGCGGTTGATCGAAACCACCTGCTCCTTCAGATTGAGCTGGGAAGGATCGATTCGCTTAACTAAGGGACTAGCTGCCATTGACTAGAACTCCAATCCTGCTTCACGCGCAGCCTCGGCCAGCGCTTTGACCCGCCCGTGGTAGATGTAGCCGCCGCGGTCGAAAACCACTTTAGTGATACCCTTCTCCTTCGCGCGTTCCGCCACCAGTTTGCCGATCGCTTTCGCGCCGGCGACGTTTCCGCCCTGGGCGGCATCCTTTTCGACCGAGGAAGCCGCCGCGAGCGTGCGGCCCTTGTGGTCGTCGATCACTTGCGCGTAAATGTGCTTCAGGCTGCGGAAAATCGCCAGGCGCGGGCGCTCTTCGGTTCCGCGCACCCTCCGCCGGATGCGAGTGTGAATCCTGACGCGAACTTCATTCTTGGAAACTTTTGCCATAGTCTGCCTCTTACCTGGCTACCTCTTACTTGCCGCCGGCGCCGGTCTTACCGACTTTCTTCCGCAATACTTCCCCGGTGTAGCGCACGCCCTTGTTCTTGTAGGGATCCGGCGGACGCAGCGAGCGGATATTGGCTGCCACTTGCCCCACCAGTTGCTTGTCATGGCCGCTCAAAACCAGGTGCGTCTGCTTGTCGATCTTCAGATCCACACCCTCGGGCAGCAGCACCTCGATCGGATGCGAATAGCCCAGCGTGAACGTGGCCAGCCGCCCCTTGACGTCCGCGCGATAGCCGACGCCAGTGATGTCCAGCTCGCGTGTGAAGCCGCTCGATACGCCTTGAATCGCGTTCGCCAGCAGCGCGCGCGTCAATCCGTGCGCTGCCGCCTGCTTCTCGTTGTCGCGCTTTAGCTCGAGCGTCCCGTTTGTCTCTTCAATATGAATCCCGGCCGGAACCGGAACGGTGAGGGTCCCTTTGGGACCTTGAACCCTGGTTTGTTCCCCGATCTCCAGCTTCACGCCCTTCGGCAGCGGGATCAGCTTTTTTCCTACTCTCGACATGAGTGTTCCCTTACCAAACCTTCCGCTACCAAATCTGGCAGAGCACTTCCCCGCCGACGTTTTCCTTGCGCGCGGTGGCTCCGGTCATCACGCCGCGAGGCGTGGTCAGAATGTTGATACCCAATCCCCCGAGCACCCGGGGGACCTCCTGGCTGCCGGCGTAGACGCGGCAACCGGGCCGCGAAACCCGCTCAATCCGCGAAATCACCGGAACATTGCCATTCGTGTACTTCAGATAGATGCGGATCGACTTTTTCGGCCCGTCTTCGGCGATCTTGAAATTGGTAATGTAGCCCTCGTCCTTGAGGATGCGCGCGATATCCAGCTTCAAGCGCGAGGCCGGCACGTCCACCTTCGCATGGCGCGCCTGGAGTGCATTGCGCACCCGCGTCAGCATGTCGGCTATTGGATCACTCGTCGTCATTCGTTCCTAATTCCTTCCCCGCCGTCTTTCTACCAGCTTGCCTTGATGACGCCGGGAACTTCACCGGCAAGCGCCATTTGCCGGAAACAGATCCGGCACAGGTTGAACTTGCGGAGATATCCACGCGGACGCCCGCACCGAAAGCAGCGATTCCGGTGGCGGCACTTAAACTTGCCGCCCGTCTTGTTCGCGAGGTCCTTGGCGATCTTTGCTGTTGTGGCCATTGTGTTTTCTTCTATCCTCTATTGCGCGCCCGCCTGGCGGAAGGGCATTCCCATCAGCTTCAGCAGCGCGAGCCCTTCGGCGTCAGTCTTCGCTGTCGTGGTAATGCAGATATTCATTCCCTTGACCTTCTCAACCTTGTTGTAGTCGATCTCGGGAAAGATCAACTGGTCCTTGATGCCCAGGGTGTAGTTGCCGCGCCCGTCGAAGGATTTCGTCGAAACGCCTCGAAAATCCCGAACACGCGGCAGGGCGACGTTCACCAGGCGGTCCAGGAATTCATACATCCGGTCGCCACGCAGCGTCACCATGCATCCGATCGCCATGCCTTCGCGCAGCTTGAACGCGGCGATCGATTTCTTCGCCTTGGTAACCACCGGCTTCTGTCCGGCGACCGTGGCCAGCTCGTTCACCGCTCCGTCCATCAGCTTGGAGTTCTGCGTCGCTTCGCCCAATCCGATGTTCAGCGCGATCTTTTCAATCTTCGGCACCGCCATCTGGTTCTTGTAGCCGAACTCCTTGGTCAACGCCGCCGTGACGTTCTTTTGATAATGTTCCCTGAGCCTTGCTGCCATAACGTCTCTCTCTTACTTCCCGCTCTTGCTGCTTCTCTCAATGGATTCGCCGGTGCGGCGCGCGATGCGCACCCGCCGCTCGCCGTCAACCTTAAACCCGATGCGGCTGGTTTTCCCGTCGGAAGCAACCAGCATGATGTTCGAAATGGCGATGGGACCTTCCCGCTCCGCGATGCCGCCCTTGATCTGCTGCTGTGGATTGGGGCGGGTGTGCCGCTTCACGATCATGACCCCCTCCACCACCGCACGACCCTTGGCGGCGTTGATTTCGAGAATACGCCCCGTTTTGCCCTTATCCCGGCCGGCGATGACTTTCACCACGTCGTCCTTGCGCAGCTTCAACTTCGCCACCTTGGCCGCCTGCTGTTTCTTCGCCAAAATCTGTTTCGTACGCGCCGCCATTTCAGATCACCTCCGGCGCCAGCGACACGATCTTCATGAATCGCTTATCGCGCAGCTCGCGCGCCACCGGTCCGAACACACGGGTCCCAACCGGCTCGCCCACCTCGTTGATCAGCACCGCGGCGTTGGAATCGAACCGGATATAGGTGCCGTCTTTCCGCCGCGTCTCTTTGCGCATCCGCACAATGACGCAGCGCACCACTTTGCCCTTCTTGATCGCCGACTCCGGAGCCGCTTCCTTCACGCTGGCCGTAATTACGTCGCCCAAGCCCGCGCGCAAACCCAGGTCGCCGCCGCGAGGCAGAATGCACTGTAACCTCCGAGCGCCGCTGTTGTCAGCGACCTCGAGGATGGTACGCATCCCGATCATGACGCCCTCCCGGACTTCTTCGCCGTCTTCTTTCCGCCTTTGGGATTTCCGCCGCCGTTCTCGGCTGCGGGACCTTCAATGGCTACGATCACGGCCTTCCGCAGGATGTCTCCCAACCGCCAGCGCTTCAGCCGGCTCAGCGGGCGGCATTCGACGATCCGCACCACGTCGCCCACCTTGGCCTGGCTTTCTTCATCGTGCGCGTAGAATTTTTTCCGCTTGGTAACGATCCGCTTATAGAGCGGGTGCGGCACGCGGCGGGTCACCTCGACCACGATGGTTTTGGTCATCTTGGCCGAAACGACTTCGCCGATCTTTTCGTTCTTATTGCCGGTGCTTTTCTGTTCCTCGGCCATCTCCTACTTTCCCTTCTTTTTCTTCTTGGAAGGCTCGGGAGCTGTCTCCGGATGCAATTCACGCTCGCGCTGGATGGTTAACATCCGGGCTTTGTCCTTACGCAGCACCCGGTATTTCTTCAGACCTTCCAGTTGCCCCATTCCGATCTGAAACTTCAGCCGGAACAGCGTCTCCTGCGTCTCCCGGAGTTGCGCCGCCAGCTCGGTATTGTCGTAGTCCCTGACTTTGTTCGCTTTCATCGCGGTCTCCGCTTCAGGCGCCTTCCTCGCGAGACACAAACTTGGTGGGCAGCGGCAGCTTTGCCGCGGCCAGCCGCATTGCTTTCATCGCGATGTCCCTGGAAACGCCTTCCATTTCGAAAAGAATCTTGCCGGGCCGGATCACCGCCACCCACTGCTCCGGCGCACCCTTACCCTTGCCCATACGGGTTTCGGCGGGCTTCTTGGTGATCGGCTTGTCGGGGAACAACCGGATCCAGACCTTGCCGCCGCGCTTAATCGACCGCGTCATGGCCACACGGGCGGCTTCGATCTGCCTGTCCGTGATCCAGCCGCAGCGCATTGCCTTCAAACCGAAGTCGCCGAACGCAATAGACGAACCCCGCCATGCCTTTCCGGTCATGCGGCCTCGCTGCTGCTTCCTGAATTTTACTTTCTTCGGCATCAACATGGCGTTAAATCTCCCTTACTTGCTCAGCAGTTACTCGCTCTTCGGCTCTGCAGCGGATTCCGCCGTCTTGGGTTTTGCCTCCGGCGCGGCCTCGGGCTTGGCTTCCTGCTTCCAGGCGGGCTGAACCGGCGGCGACAGCGGAGGTAAAATCGGACCCGACGCACGCGGCGCTTCCGTCGCGGAAGGCGCGGCCTGATAGAGCGGCGCTGCCTGTTCTGCCGCCGGAGCCGGAGCAGCGGCCGGTGGCCGGCGCTCACGCCGTTCGCGGTCCCGCGAAGGCGCCCGGCGCGGTTCCGGATCGTTCCGGAAATTCACCCGCCGCTGGCCTTCGATGATCTCGCCCTTATAAACCCAGCACTTAATCCCGATTACCCCGTACGTTGTATACGCCTGGGCAAATCCATAATCGAGGTCGGCGCGAAGAGTGTGCAGAGGAAGCTGCCCCTGCAGATACCATTCGCTGCGAGCGATTTCCGCGCCATTCAAGCGCCCCGAAACTCGAACTTTGATTCCCTTGCAGCCGAAGCGCAGCGCGGAATCCACAGCCTTGCGCATCGCGCGGCGGAAAGCCACCCGCTTTTCGAGTTGCAGCGCAATCGACTCCGCCACCAGTTGAGCGTCCAGCTCCGGCTTATGAACTTCCTGAATATCGATGAAGACTTCGCGCTTGGTTTTCTGCGCAAGATCGGTCTTCAGCTTCTCAATTTCGGCGCCCTTCCGGCCGATGATGATACCAGGACGCGAAGTGCGAATGGTGACCCGCAGCTTGTTGCCCGGGCGGTCCACTTCCACCGAGCTCACGCCGGCCGCTTTCAGCCGGCCGCGCAGGCTCTCCTTGAGATTCATGTCTTCCTCGAGCAAGCGCGAATAATCCTGCTTGGCAAACCAGCGCGAGCGCCACGTTTTGGTAACGCCTAGCCTGAATCCGTAAGGATGAACTTTCTGGCCCATGAATTATCCCTTCTCCCCTACCGCGACTACGATATGCGCCATCCTTCGCTGATAGCGGTAGGCGCGTCCCATCGGAGCGGGACGAATGCGCTTCATCCTCGGCCCTTCATTGACGTAAGCTTCCGTGACAATGAGTTGATCGACGTCGATGTTGGAGGATTTGTTCTCCGCATTGGCGATCGCCGAACGCAACACCTTCTCCACCGTCGGGGCCATGCGCTTATTGGCGCCCCGGAGAATATTGATGGCCTCGCCGGCCCGGCGGCCGCGGATGAGGTCCACCACCAGCCGCACCTTTTGCGGCGAGGTCCGTATATATCTTGCTTCCGCTCTTGCTTCCATGGCTTCCTCGCTGCCGTTAGGACGGCCTGCCGCTTTTTTCCGATGCCGCCTTCGCCACGTGCCCCTTGAAGGTGCGCGTCGGCGAAAACTCGCCCAGTTTATGACCAACCATGTTTTCGGTCACATAAACCGGGATGAACTTCTTTCCGTTATGCACCCCTAGCGTGTGGCCGACAAATTCCGGCCGGATGGCCGAGCGCCGCGACCAGGTGCGCACCACTTTCTTTTCATTCTTTTCAGTCAACGCGGCCACCTTCTTCACCAGGTGATCGTCGCTGAAGGGCCCTTTTTTAAGCGATCTGCTCATCGTGATTCCTCAAGCGCCTTTTAGCGCTTCTTCGCCTTCCGGCTCACAATCCATTTATCGGTGCGCTTGTTGTTGCGCGTCTTGTACCCGCGCGTCGGCTGGCCCCACGGGGTCACCGGATGCCGGCCGCCCGAGGTTTTGCCTTCGCCGCCGCCATGCGGGTGGTCTACCGGATTCATGGTTACGCCGCGGTTGTGCGGACGCCGCCCGAGCCACCGCGTCTTCCCTGCCTTGCCGTGCGATTCGTTCTCATGCTCGACATTGCCAACCTGCCCGACAGTCGCCATGCAGGTCACCATCACCCTCCGGATTTCACCGGAAGGTAGTTTCAGCAGCGCAATGTCGCCCTCGCGGGAAACCAACTGCGCCTGCGCTCCCGCCGACCGGGCCATCTGCCCGCCCTTGCCAGGCTTCAACTCGATGTTGTGAACCACCGTGCCGGCCGGGATATTCTTCAGCGGCAGCGCGTTCCCCACCAGAATGTCCGCCTCCGGCCCGGAGCTTACCGTGCGCCCGACCTCCAGGCCCACCGGGGCGAGAATATACCGCTTTTCTCCATCGGCGTAGTTCAGCAGCGCGATGCGCGCCGAGCGATTCGGATCGTACTCGATCGAAGCCACCTTCGCCGGAACGCCGTTCTTGTCACGCTTGAAATCGATGATACGGTACGCCTTCTTCGCTCCGCCGCCGCGAAACCGCGACGAGACCAGGCCCAGGTTGTTGCGCCCGCCGCTTCGCTTCTTGCCCTCAACCAGCGACTTCTCCGGCGTTTGCCGGGTGATCTCTTCGCGAGTCACGCTGGTCGTGAAGCGCCGCGAGGGAGTCGTGGGTTTGTATTTTTTTATCGGCATGGGGAACTAAACCTCCGCGTACTCCGGCGCTTTCTGGCCGGCCTTCAGACGAACCCAGGCTTTCTTCGTGTCGGACCGGAAACCGGAAAATCGCCCGCGACGCCGCAACTTGCCCACAGTGACCTGCGTCCGCACTTCGTCCACCTTCACCTTGAACAGTTTCTCGACCGCGGAACGGATCTGCGTCTTGGTGGCATCCACGGCCACAATGAAACACAGCGTAGCCGTCGCTTCCTTTGCCGCGACGCCTTTCTCGGTTACCACCGGCTTGACAATTACGTCGTAGATATTCATCTAGCTCAACGCCTCCGACAGTTTCTTCACCGCCGCTTCGGAGAACAATACTTGCTTGTGGGCCAGCAGGTCATAGACGCTAACATCCTTGCTCGTCACCAGCTTGACGCCCGGAATGTTGCGCGAGCTCAGCGAAAGATTACGATTCTCGCCGTTATCCACCAGCAAAACCTTGCCGCTGGTTTCGAGCTTTTGCAGCGCTCCCTGAAATGCCTTGGTTTTGTGCTCGGCGAGCGAAAACGCCTGTACAATCCGGAGTTCGCCGTCCCGCAGCTTCGCTGACAAGGCCGACCGCAGGGCGCCCAGCGACATCTTCCGCGGCAGCTTGTAGCTGTAGTCTCGCGGTTGCGGGCCGTGAGTGGTTCCACCGTGACGCCACAGAGGCGACCGGATGGAGCCCATGCGCGCCCGGCCCGTGCCTTTCTGCTTCCAGAGCTTTTTGCCCGAACCCGACACCTCGTGGCGGGTCTTGGTCTTGTGCGTGCCCGCGCGCCTGGCCGCCTGGGAATGCCGGACAGCCTCGTAAATCAGGTCCTCATTCACCTCGGCCGCGAACACGGAGTCGGCCAGTTCGATCTCTCCGACTTTTTCGTTATTCAGATTGATGACGTCTACGCTCGGCATGGCTTATCTCTTTGCTCTCCGCACCAGGACGTAGGATCCGTTCGGGCCGGGGACCGCGCCCTTCACCATCAGCACGTTGTCGTCGGTGTCCACCTGCACCACTTCGAGGTTGCGCACCGTGACACGCTGCGAGCCCATCTGGCCGCCCATCTTCATGCCGGGAAAGACACGAGAAGGGAAGCTCGATGCGCCGATTGAGCCCGGCGCCCGGTGAAACATGGAGCCGTGGGACCCTTCGCCGCCGCCAAAATGATGGCGCTTCACCACGCCGGCAAAGCCGCGACCCTTGCTGACCCCGATGACGTCCACTTTATCCTGCGGCTTAAATTCTTCCACCAGAATGCGGTCGCCGGCCTTCATATCGCCGTTGCCCGCGCCCAGCCTCAGCTCGCGCAGGAACTTCACGCCATCCGCGCCCGCCTTTTTCAGGTGGCCGGCGGCCGGTTTCTTCACGCGCGACGCCTTTGCAAACTCGACCAGGCCAAGCTGCACGGCGTCGTAGCCGTCGGCGGCCGGCGTTTTCCGCTGCACCACCACGCACGGGCCCGCTTTAAGCAGAGTTACCGGGACCACCTGCCCGTCCGGACGGAACACCTGCGTCATTCCGATCTTTTTGCCTAGAATTCCTGGGCTCATAACCTTCCCTTTTCCTTTCAGGCCATCGGGCGGCTCCAGCCACCCACCACTCGGCCCTTCCGGATACTTCTCACTCAGCCTTGCCGGGCCTATTTCCCTTTGCCGAACGCTTTAATCTCGACGTCGACGCCGGCCGGCAGATCCAGCTTCATCAGCGCATCCACCGTATCCTGCGTCGGTTCAAGAATATCCAGCAGCCGCTTATGCGTCCGGATTTCAAACTGCTCCCGGGACTTCTTATCCACGTGAGGCGAGCGGAGCACGGTGTAGCGGTTCTTCACCGTTGGCAGCGGGATGGGTCCCGCCACCTGCGCCCCGGTTCTTTTGGCCGTATCGACGATCTCAGTGGTCGATTGGTCCAGAATGCGATGATCGTACGCCTTCAGGCGGATGCGGATGCGTTCTCGGAGGCTCATGTTAGGACAGAATTTCCGTAACCGTGCCGGCGCTCTCGGTGCGTCCGCCTTCGCGTATCGCGAACCGTAAGCCCTTGTCCATGGCCACCGGCGTGATCAGCTCCACTTCCAGCGTCACGTTGTCTCCCGGCATCACCATCTCCATCCCCTCCGGCAACTGCGCCACTCCCGTCACAT
>DASZXS010000080.1:0-4194 GCA_035545735.1 Bryobacteraceae bacterium
GCGGCCGGCGCCTTCGATGACCTGGAGTGGCGGCAGCTCGCTGAACACGAACGTCGGCATGCGGGCGTAGAGCGCGGCGACCGACGCGTTGAGCGGCTCGCGACCATCGTGCCGGCCGCCGTTCGGATCGACGAAGATCACATCGTCGGTGGTCAGCTCCGCGATCGCGGCGCGGCGGCGGGCATCGTCGCGCTCGGCGAAAATGTCGGTGAGGTTGCGGCGGAGGAGGGTTTCGATTTCGGGCATTGGGACCTCGATGCAGGCGCGGGGAAGCGTAGCACGGGTTGTGCTCTATTGGATCAAGGTTGGCGCTGTTCCAGGGGCACCCCTCCCCAAGCGGCATCGGCTGCGCGAACGGTTGAGAGAGTGAACCCTCCCCTTGAGGGAGGGTCAAAACCGCGAAGCGGTTTTGGGGAGGGGTGCGCCGGTTGATGCCGGTCGCCAATGTGCCCACGTGTGGTTACCCCCTCCCGAAATCGCTGCGCGATTTCGACCCCGGATCAAGTCCGGGGCAGGCTCTCCCCTCAAGGGGGAGGTTGGGTTCTAGTCTTCCACCGTTGCCGCGCACTGGGAGGCGCAGTCACTCCGGGCGAGCAGCGCCAGCGCGAGTCTTCCGGCGCGCTGCGGCGCGCCGACCGCTTCACGCACCGGCGAGATGCGCGCGCAGCGCGGCGAGGATGGGGAGCTGGCCGCGGGTGATCTTCTCCGCGGCGGCGTCGAGCGTGAACCACGCGCAGCGATCGGCCTCGGGGAAGGTCGCCATCTTTCCCGATTTGGGCGGCCACTCCATCGTGAAGGTGCCCGGCCGCGTGTCCGCCGGATCGAGATCGCCGCGGAGCGCGAAGGCGGTGACGATCTTGCGGCTGGGCAGGCGGAACTCGCCGAGCGGCACCATCTCGCCCTCAGGCGGCGGCAACCCCAGCTCCTCGGCAAACTCGCGCCGCGCGGCGGCGGGTGGCGTCTCTCCCTCCTCAACAAGGCCTTTGGGAATCGACCACGCGCCGGCGTCCTTCTTCGCCCAGAACGGGCCGCCGGGATGAAGCAGCAGCACCTCCAGGTGCGTAGTGATCTGGCGGTGGAGGATGATGCCGGCGGAGTGGAACCTGTTAGTCGGCACGATCGCGGACCATAGCGCAGGCGCTTCGGCTACACCTTCGCGTTGGGCAAGATTTGATCTTCAACTCGCTTGATTCCAAGCGGAGAGATTTTCACCGACTTTGTACGCTCGTCATATTCGATCAAGCGATCGGAATGGGCGCGGCGGAGCACGTCCCGCCGATACACGGACGGGTTGGAGTGCTCCAAACTTTTGATGAGCTGTTCCTCACTGAGCGGCTGCGCCGAGCTGAATAGCAAAACTAGAGTCTTTTCCAGCATTGATAAGCTGTTATCCAAGACGCGACGAACAGTACCCGCATCCCAGATCAATGAGATTTCACGCTCAGAAATGGCCTCGATTAGAGCCGCCGCCTCCTCAAATTTTACGCCGTGGAAGATGCGGACCAGTTCAGCCACAACCCATTTCGCCATCTGCAAAACGCAGGCGGCGTCCATCTGATTAGGATCGACATCTCCGCCGACGTGACCAACGTTTCGGCCGTTGCGAATTTCATAGAGTGCGATGAGCATGCGTGGCAGCTGTATTCGGACCGACCTTCCGAGAGAGGCCGGTTCCTTTTCCATCTTCACGCAAGCGTCATAGAAGTTAGATGGCTTGTGCGATTTAGCCGGGAACGTGCCATCTGCGTGGCCACGCAGAATGCAATAGGCCACTTCGCACAGTTTGCCGCCGTTGAGTTCGGCCGGTTCCCACCGGCGCTCACGATAATTGCGCTCTATCTCTCGGAGTTTTTCGAATAGTTCCTCCTCAAGAGACTCCGGCAATGCGCCGAGCAGGCGGATCACTTTGCTTTGGCCTTCGCCGGAAGCTGGTGCTCGACAACATTCTCTCCCGACGAAGTCAATTTGATATCCTGCATGTCGGCTGTATCCAGCCAACCTGACGTGCCAGCCTGTTGCAGCGTGTTCCGGAGATCCGCCGGAACCGGCCAATTCACGTGCTTGAAGAACGTGAATACGGCTTCAGTGGTGACCTTCGCCATCCCGATCGTTTCGCGGAGGTAGTAGACTGCGACAACACACTTGAGAAGCACCGTGGTCGGCGACTTGTCGGTTGCAAACTTCACGGCGGACTCTTTGCCTGACGGGTTGAGGTTCAGGCTCTTATCCATCGCAATGATGGTCTTCGTTTTCTTCGACTTCGGCTTGGCGCTCGCCCCGTTGGCCGCCGGGTTCTGTGCCGGCGCGACGGAATGCTGCGCGGTCGTCACCTGTCCGGAATCGCCGTACTTCTGCCGTGCCCAGGTCAGCACGCGACCGCGGGCTTCCGCGTCAAGGCCACTCAATGCATTATCGACCGCCTCGATGGCTTTGATTTCGCTCATTCTAATTGCCTCATCCTCGGTGGGTGCAACTTCGGTTCATCTATTTGCCGGGAACACCGCCATTCAGCATTTCTTGAACCCGACGATTTCCAGCGTCCGTGACTTTGTAGGTCTTCCGTGCTTGGCGGGAGCTTCCGCTCTTCGCCAGCTGGATGACCAGATTCGGCTTGTCGGCGATGAGCTGACTTAAGGCGTCGGTGATGTTCAAAACGCCGTATCCGATGTGCTTCAACTCGGCATTGATTTGCTGAGCATTGAATTGATCGACGCCGGCGGAGCGCTGAATCCAATAACCAGCCAGGAGCGCTTTCTCCTTCTCTGACCGCGGATTGGCGGCGTGAAACATCTCTGCGAAGGCTTTGAACCCCGCTTCCGTCGGCGCCGCCGCGGCGGGCTGGCCAGCGGTGGATGCCTCGGGCACCGTTGGCGTTGACCCGATTATCTGCAGAGCCTGCGTCACCCAAGCGATCGCTCGCGACCGAGCCTCTGGCGAGAGCGGCTCGAGCACCTCGGCGAGCTTAGCCATCGCCTCCAATTCTAAGTTGGCCATTTGACCTCCATCTGAAACCGCCCCGAAGTGAGGGTATCATGAACATTTGTCAACACTCGCCCAGAGAAAAATCGGCGTCTATTACCGAGAAATTGGCATACGCCCGAGCGCGTGTCAACGAACGCATATGAAACGACCAACGCCGCGAGTGGTGGTTATGTAAAGATTGGCGCACCGTTCCAGCGGAGGAAGTCGGAATGAAAGCAGACGCAAAGCCCCAAGAAATGTGAAAGCAGCAGGGCGTTCCGCGAGCCCTTCGGTCGCCCCTAACGAGTTCAAGTTAGACCGTAGGGACTACCTTCCAACTGAACGGCGACAACTCATATCTGTTACAAAATACAGAATGAATGTCGCGAGCCCAACCGACATTGGTTCAAAAATGGCAGAAAATATGGATAGAGGTCAAAAAATGGCGCATAACAAATCGCCACTTATCTTTGATACACAAAAAGTGGCATGAGTATCCTATGGAGGGGTAGCGCCAAGGAAACTCCCGGCGTCGGTCAGGATGCTCAGTTGGCCGTGGCCGGGAGATGGGTATCGCCGAGGTAAAATAAGGAAAACCCTAAAATATCAGGCGTTCCGCGAGCCCTTCGGTCGGCCCTAACGAGTTCAAGTTAGACCGTAGGGGCTACCTTCCAACTGAACGGAGACAACTCATATCTGTTACAAAATACAGAATGAACGTCGCGAGCCCAACCGACATTGGTTCAAAAATGGCAGAAAATATGGAGACAGGTCCAAAAATGGCGCATAACAAATCGCCACTTATCCTTGATACACAAAAAGTGGCATGAGTATCCTACGGAGGGGCAGCGCCAAGGAAACTCCCGGCGTCGGTCAGGATGCTCAGTTGGCCGGGGCGGGAGACTGACCTACTCCGCCGCCTCAACTCCAGCCGCGTCCCGCGCTGAAGCCCGCGCGCGTGCCAGCACCGGCTTAAGAAACGCCCCCGTATAGCTCCTCTTCTCCTTCGCCACCTGCTCCGGCGTGCCCGTGGCGATAACCTCGCCGCCGCCGTCGCCGCCTTCGGGGCCGAGGTCGATCAGCCAGTCGGCGGTCTTGATGACCTCGAGGTTGTGCTCGATGACGACGACGGTGTTGCCCTGTTCGACCAGCTCGTGGAGGACCTCGAGGAGCTTGGCGACGTCGTGGAAGTGGAGGCCGGTGGTCGGCTCGTCGAGGATGTAGAGCGTGTTG
>DASZXS010000081.1:0-50547 GCA_035545735.1 Bryobacteraceae bacterium
TATCACACCTCTGTGATGTTTGCGCCGAATATCGTCGGCACGGCGAACGCCGCCGCGGCCGGATGGGGTAACCTCGGCGGCGGCGTTGCGCAATTCGTAATGCCGCTTCTGTTTGCCGCTTTCCTCGCTCTGGGCGCCAGCGCGGCAGAGGCCTGGCGTATGGCGATGCTGGTCCCCGGAGCCGCGATGCTCTTGTGCGGAATCGCCTACTATTTTTTTACTCAGGACACGCCGGCAGGCAATTTTGCCGGCTTCCGCGCAAGCGAAAAACGCACCCGGCACTTCTCCGGAGGCGCCGGCTTGCCGGGGGCGCTCCGCGACCGGCGCGTTTGGGCGCTCTTCATGCTTTACGCCTGCTCGTTCGGAATGGAGCTGACCATTGACAACATCGCCGCGCTCTATTTCACCGACTACTTCCACCTCGCGCTGACGGCGGCAGGCTTCGTGGCCGCTTCGTTCGGTATGATGAACCTCTTCGCGCGAGCGCTGGGCGGGATCGTCAGCGACCGCTGTAACCGGCTCTGGGGACTGCGCGGGCGTGCCGCTCTGCTCGGGTGCACCATCGCCGGCGAAGGGCTCGGTCTTGTGTTGTTTTCGCAAATGCGATGGCTCCCTCTGGCCATCGGGTCGATGCTGCTGGTAGGCCTGTTCGTCAAAATGTCGAACGGGGCGGCATACTCGGTTGTGCCGTTCGTCAACAAACGCGCCCTCGGGACCGTCGCAGGCATCGTGGGAGCGGGCGGCAATGCCGGAGCCGTTCTGGCGGGCTTCCTCTTTAAGACCTCGGCTGTCACTTGGCCGCAGGCGCTGCTCATTCTGGGACTATTGGTCACAATCAGCGCCCCGCTCGCGCTTCTGGTCCGCTTCTCCGAGGTTGAGGAGCGAAGCGCGCGTGAGGAAATGGAGACGCGCCCGGCCGTCCCACTCGCTGCGGCCGCCGCGGGCGATTAGCGCGGATGCTCCGGCCCAGGCATCTCGATCGCTTCCGAGAATTCCGTCCGTGGGATGCACAAATCCGCCGGAGACGATGAGAAACGGCGCTTTGCCCTGGCGCTCACCGGCCTGACGGTTGCGGGGCGGTAGAACCACGCCACGCGGCCGCGGCGAGGAGAGATAGGCGCCGTTTGCCGCCGGGAAACCGGCCCACCCAGCCGCTCCGGCGATGTAAACGTTGCCAGGCGTATCGAGTGCGATCCCGCTTCCGCCATCGCCGCCCGCCGCACCTTCGAACCGCTTCGAGCGCACCAGCGTTCCGCCCGTGGATGTTCCGCCGGCGCCTGGAAGCCGGTGTGTCGCGGGCGTCCGTCCGGGTCCGTTTTTTCGTTTTCCCCGCATCTGGGCGCCGCGCTTTCGCTTGACATGTCACCAAACCGCCCATACCATCATTGAAAGCGATTACATTTCCACCCCTTTCGAGACCGAAACTATGCCCTTGCCCCCCGCATTGATCCTCGCAGCCCTCCCGCAGAGGTTGATGCACCTCTCGCCGGTGGACCTGATCATCGTCACCCTGTATTTCGTAGCGGTGCTTGGCATCGGCTTCTACCTAAAGCGCTTCACCAAGACCGGGGAGGACTTCTTCCTCGCCGGGCGCGAGATGACCGCATGGATCGCCGGCCTCAGCTTCGTCGCGGCGAACCTCGGTTCGCTCGAACTGATGGGCTGGGCCGCGGCCGCCTACCAATACGGCATTCTGGCCACGCATTGGTATTGGATCGGCGCCATACCTGCGATGCTGTTCCTCGGCATCGTGATGATGCCCTTCTACTACATCTCGAAGACGCACTCCGTTCCCGGCTATCTGCGCCTGCGTTTCGGCGAACCCGCGCGCCTGCTTTCGGCCATCACCTTCGGCGTCATGACCGTGCTGATGAGCGGCATCAATATGTACTCCATGGCGCTGGTGATGCGAATCATCCTCGGCTGGGACATTCACTTCAGCATCTGGGTCTCCTCCGTCACCGTCGCCATCTACGTCTTCGCCGGCGGGTTGCTTTCGGCCATCTTCAACGAAGTTCTCCAGTTCGTGCTCATCTGGCTCGGCGCGCTGTTGATTTCGATCATCGGTCTCATCGAAACCGGGGGCTGGGACGGCATGGTGGCGCGCATCCATCAAAATTTCCCCGGACACGACTACACCCATCTATGGAGCACGCTCGGCTCATTCAGCGCCAACCCCATGGGGATTGAATGGACCGGAATTGTGCTGGGACTCGGCTGGGTGATCTCGTTCGGCTACTGGACCACGGATTTCCTGGTTGTGCAGCGCGTGCTCGCCGCCAAGGATCTCCGCGCCGCCAAGATGGCCCCCATCATCGGAGCAAGCTTCAAGATGCTGGTGCCGTTCATCGTGATTCTCCCCGGCCTTCTCGCGCTCGCCGTGCTTCCCGAAAAGCTGACCGGCGAAGCGCAAGCGCTCGCCACCGGCACCCACAGCTACAACGAGGTGCTGCCGTTGATGCTCGCGCGTTACTGCGGACCGGGTCTGCTCGGCCTCGGCATCACGGCCCTCATCGCCGGATTCATGTCCGGCATGGCCGGCAACGTCAGCGCATTCTCCACCGTCTGGACCTACGACATCTACCGCCCGTTCCGCAGGAAGGAAGCCACGGACGCGCACTACGTCAGTGTGGGCCGCTGGTGCACCATCCTGGGAGTTCTGGTCAGCATCGGGACGGCGTACCTGGTGATGCAGTTCCTCAGCATCATGGACTATGTGCAGGCGCTATTCAGTTTCTTTATCGCCCCTCTCTTCGGGACGGTGATTCTCGGTATGCTCTGGAAGCGCGCCACGCCGGCCGGCGGGTTCTGGGGGTTGCTCGCGGGTACGCTCTCCTCCATCGGCATGTGGCTGTGGGTGAAACTGGACCCCTCCGCCCTGCGCTACATCGCGCTTTCGCCGCAAGCCAAGGACATGGCGGAAAACATGTACCGCGCTCTATGGTCCTGGATTATCTGCGTCGGAGTCACCGTGCTGGTGAGCCTGGCCACCCGTCCGAAGCCGGACGCCGAGCTAACCGGCCTGGTCTACGGATGTACCGAACTCCCGTCCGAAGGCCATCTGCCCTGGACGCAGCGCCCGATTTTTTGGGCCGGGGCCGTCCTGGTAGTGTTCGTGATTCTGAATGTCATCTTCTGGTGATTCCATGAATAGACCCGGCCTTATCTCCATCTGGTTCTTTATCGGCATGCTGCTCCTGGCTTACGGCATCCTGGTGCTCGGCGCAGGCCTTTACGACGTCTTCGTGCCGCCCGCCGATCCGGTTGTGCTCAACAAACTGCACGCCGGAGTGTGGTGGGGCGTGCTGCTCATCGCGCTGGGCGCTTTCTACGCCCTGCGTTTTTCTCCCCGGAAAGGAAAGAAATGAAGTTCGGCATTATCGTTGGCAACCGCGGCTTTTTCCCCGATCACCTGGCGCGCAGCGGCCGCCTGGATATGATCGCGGCACTGGAAAACGCCGGTCATTCCGCGGTTGTTCTCTCTCCCGAAGAATCGAAACATGGCGCTGTGGAAACGCGCGCCGAAGCGCGCCGCTGCGCGGACCTGTTTCAAAAGCACCGGGCCGATTTGGACGGAATCGTCGTCACACTCCCCAACTTCGGGGAGGAACGTGCCATCGCCGACACCCTGCGCATGGCGGATCTCAATGTTCCCGTCCTGATCCAGGCCACTCCCGACACTCCCGGCCTGATGACCATTCGCGACCGGCGCGATAGCTTCTGCGGCAAGATGTCCGCCTGTAACAATCTGAAGCAGTACGGCATTCCTTATTCGCTCACTTCGCTCCATACCGTTGCGCCCTCATCCGATGCTTTCCGCAAGGACCTCGACTGGTTCGCGGCCGTCTGCCGGGTCTCGAACGGACTGCGGCGTTTGCGCATCGGGGCCATCGGGGCGCGCCCAGCCGCGTTTAATACTGTCCGCTATAGCGAAAAGATCCTCGAAGCGCACGGCATCTCCGTGGAGCCCATCGACCTCTCGGAGATCCTGGGCCGCATCGAACGCATGAAAGACGGCGACCCCGCCGCGGTGGCCAAACTCGCGTCCATCCGCCGCTACGTTTCCACCGATTCCGTGCCCGCCGCCGCGCTGATGAAGATGGCGAAACTCGGCGCGGTGGTCGACCACTGGATGGAAGAAACCAGCACCTCGATTAGCGCCGTGCAGTGCTGGACATCGCTCGAAGAATATTTCGGGGTGGTACCGTGCACCGT
This sequence comes from Bryobacteraceae bacterium, assembly GCA_035545735.1. Taxonomy (GTDB): domain Bacteria; phylum Acidobacteriota; class Terriglobia; order Bryobacterales; family Bryobacteraceae; genus JAJYKC01. Next base: position 4,216 of record DASZXS010000081.1, read on the forward strand.
CATGAGCATGATGAGCGAAAATCTGATGTCGAGCGCCTGCGAGGTGGATATCTGCGGCGTCATCGGCATGCACGCCCTTCAACTCGCTTCCGGAACCCCCAGCGCTCTGCTCGATTGGAACAACAACTACGGTGACGATCCGGACAAGTGCGTGTGTTTCCATTGCAGCAATCTTCCAAAACATTTCTTCGCGGATGTACGGATGGATTTTCAGGAGATTATCGCCGGAACGGTGGGACGCGAGAATACGTTCGGAACCTGCGTGGGCCGCGTCAAGGCCGGCGCGATGAGTTTCGCCCGCTTCTCGACCGTGGACCGGGAAGGTATCATCTCCGGCTACGTCGGCGAGGGCGAGTTCACCAACGATTCGCTCGCGACGTTCGGCGGCGCGGGTGTCGCGCGCATTCCGAATCTCCAGAAACTCCTGCGGTTTATCTGCGAGCGAGGATTCGAGCACCATGTGGCCGCGAATTTCTCCACCGTTGCCGCTGCCGTATACGAAGCCGCCACGCGCTACCTCGGATGGACCGTCCATGTCCACCATTGAGGAACTGCGCCGCGAGGTTTTGAGAGCAAACCTCGATCTGGTGAAGCATGGCCTGGTGGTATCGACGTTCGGGAACGCCAGCGCGGTTTCGCGCGAAACGGGGCGCGTGGTGATTAAACCGAGCGGGGTCCCTTACGATGAGATGACCCCGGCCCACATGGTGGTCACCGACCTCGACGGGCGCGTTGTCGAAGGCGGTCTGCGCCCTTCCTCGGATTTGCCGACGCACATCGCTCTCTATCGCTCGTTTCCGCAAATCGGCGGAGTGGCTCACACGCACTCGCGGCACGCCACCGCGTGGGCCCAGGCGCGCCGCCCCGTCCCCTGCTTCGGCACCACGCACGCCGACTATTTCCACGGCGATGTCCCCGTTACGGATTTGCTCTCCGAGGATGAAATTCGCCAGGGCTATGAGTGGAACACCGGAGAGGCGATCATCCGCACGTTGAAAGGGCACGACCCTCTGGCGTGCCCCGCGGTGCTGGTAGCGGGCCATGCCCCGTTTTGTTGGGGCGAGACAGTCGCGGACGCGGTGCACGCCGCGTTGATCGTGGAGGAACTGGCGGCAATGGCGTGGCAAACCATCACCATCAATCCCGCAGCCGCGCCAATTCCGGACGCTCTGCGGGACAAACACCACTTCCGCAAGCACGGCCCCGACGCCTACTACGGCCAGCGGGAAAAGAAGTGACGTCCCGATGAAGCCTGTCCGGGCTATTCTGCGCCACAAGAAAACTTATCTCACCGCCGCCGGAATTCTCTCGCTCGGCATCGGCATGAGCGTCGCGATGTTTACGCTGGTCGATGCCGTTCTTCTCCGTCCCCTGCCCTTCGCACGGCAGCAATCGATCGAGGTGATCTGGAAAGTAGATCCTCAAGCCGGGAAATACGTCGAAGAGATGGCCTACCCGGAACTGGGCGACCTCCAGCAGAACGTTCACGATTTGGAATACGTCGCTGTGATGCCGACATCGCTGTACGGCTATGCGAAGGCGCTACAGATCGAAAATCACGAACCGGTCCAAATCGAGAGCGCTCCCGTTTCGCACGATTTCTTCCGGGTGCTGGGCGTCTCTCCGGTCCTGGGGCGTGACTTCCAAGCCTCGGATGAACGGGTAGGCGCGGCGCCCGTTGTAATTGTTTCCGATCGCGTCTGGAGAGAGCATCTCAGCGCGGACCCTCGCATCGTGGGCCGCATGATCCGCCTGAACCGTGAAGGCTACACCGTGATCGGAGTCATGGCGGCCGGCGTCGAGTTCCCGCGCGGCGCCGGTTTTTGGGTGCCGCTAGGCGTCGATCAGAATGTTGTCGAGCACCGGGGCGCAACATTCCTGCAGGCCATTGGGCTCGCACGCCCCGGGGTCCCGCACGAGCGGATCGCGGCCGAGGTTGATACTCTCGTCCGCAGACTGGCGGTCGAGCATCCCGAAGCCTATCCGCCCTCGCAGCGCGCCGTTGTGACGCCGCTCATCAACTACTGGACCGGCTCGTCCCGCATACAGCTCTGGATCCTGCTGGGAGCGTCCGTGCTACTGCTGGCAACCTCCATTCTCAGCGCCGGTATTCTCATCCTCTCGGGTATTCTCGCGCGCCGCACCGAGATCGCCACCCGCGCCGCGCTTGGCGCGCAGAGCCGGCAAATTCTTGCGCAGCTCGCAGCCGAAGGTGCGCTTATCGCGGGGAGCGCAGCGATCGCGGGAACGATCCTCGCCTCGTTCGTGACCGCAATTCTCGTTCGGTACGCGCCGTCCGACATCCCAAGGCTGGCGGATGCGTCGTTAAGTTGGGCCGGGATCGGCTTCAGCGTGGTTTGCGCGTCGCTTGCCGCCATCATTTGCACTCTGATACCCGGCTGGGCTGCCATCCGTTTGCCGCTCGAGTCGGTTCTCCGCGAAGGAGGCGTGCGGTTATCGCTATCGCGCCGAAGCCTCCGAACCAGAAACATCTTCATTCTGGCGCAGACCGCCCTGACGGTCGCGATGCTCGCAATCGCGGGTTTGTTCGTGCTGAGCTATCGTTCCATGATTTCGACGGATACCGGCTTCGCCAATCGCGACACGCTTTCGCTCAATCTTCAATTACGCGGTCCCGGCCTGTTCTCAGGCTCCGCCATTGCCCCTCCCACGCGCCAGTCGTTCTACTTTCATTTGCTCAGCCGCCTCCGGGAGACGCCCGGCGTCCTCTCCGCCGGGGCAGTGCTGGTGCGGCCGCTCGAAGGGACCATCGGATGGGACCGTGGTTATGAATTGGACTTCGAAGCGGGCAGGAACAAATCCTCGGTGCTACCCAAGGGGAACTACGAAGCGATCACGCCGGACTACTTCCGCACGGTTGGGACGCCTCTGCTCGAGGGCCGTGACTTCACCGAGCATGATTCGGAGGAAAGCGATCCCGTCGTGATCATCAGCCGCAATCTGGCGCAACGCTTCCGCGCCGCCGGTAAGCAGCCGTTGGGCCGGCGGATCCGTTTGGGCGGCTCTCCGGAATGGCTCAAGGTTGTCGGCGTCTGCGCCGACGCGCGCTACCGCGGCGTGACGCAGGAAGACGTGGGCCTCTTCGTGCCCTACCGTCAATCCCGGGCATCAACCAACTATCTGGTAATCCGGGGCAAGCAAAGCGCATCAGAGCTGGGCTCACTGGTCCGCCAGACCCTGGCGCGGATGGATCCGGCCCAGGCGGCCGCCGGCGACGCCACCATCGGCAAGCTGGTTGACGCGAATACCGCCCGCGAGAAGTTCAACATGATTCTGTTGCTTTGGTTCGGTGGCTGCGCCGTGCTGCTCGCGATGCTGGGCATCTACGCCGTGATTGCCGGCGCCGTCGCCGCGCGCAAGCGCGAAATCGCCATCCGGGCGGCTCTCGGCGCCCCCCGGGGACGGCTGGTAGGGAGCATCGTCTACCGCACGCTCGGCTTCGCCCTCGCCGGGGAACTGATCGGAACGGCCGCCGCAATATTGGCTTACGGCCGGCTTTCCGGACTGTTCTACGGCGTCGCGCCGTACCGCCTTTACCTCTTCGGTTCCGTCGTGCTTTTCGTACTCGCTGCCTCACTGTGTGCGGGCTGCTGGCCCGCATGGTCCGCGGGAGAGAGCCGGTCCATGGACCTCTCCTAGCCGCTACGTTTCGCGACAATGTAACAAGTCCGACCGTCTTCATTTCAACTTCATATTTTTGTAACGGCGCCTTCACTTTTGGTTGTTAGTCTGGGCACACGTTGTTGTCCTACGCGGGAGTCAACGGAAATGCGCGCAACGACGCGCATTTGCGGGTAAAAACTGTGCTTACCGTTCGTAACGTCAGGAGTGTCCAGAATGCGTTTTACAGGCTTGTGTGCAATATTACTGATTCCGGCCGCCTTGGTCGCCCAGGTGGATTCGGCACGGCTCACCGGATTGGTGACCGATCCCACCGGCGCCGTGATTGCCGGCGCAAAAATAAAGGTGACCAACTTGCGGACCGGCGTCAGCCGGGACGGCGCCTCCAATTCGCAAGGGGAATACTTGTTTGGCAGTCTTTCCCCCGCTGCGTACGAAGTGAGGGGTGAGTCCGATAGCCTGGGCCCGGTGGTGATTTCGGAGGTGCCCCTGACTGTCGGCCAGGAACGCCGTCTTGACCTGGTGCTGGAGCCGCGCGCTGTCAGCCAGAGCGTCGTCGTGACGGAGACGGGCTTGACGACCGTCGATATGAGCTCCGCGCGGATCGGGGCGAACGTTAATGAGCGGGAGGTCGCCAACATGCCGCTCAACGGCAGACAACTCTCGCAACTCTATCTGCTCGCGCCAGGGGCCCAGACAGCCGGCGGCGGCAGCTATGACAATATCCGCTTCAGTGGCCGCGCGAACCAGCAGAATGCGATTCGCTTTGACGGAGTGGAAGGCTCCGCCATCATCGACGCGTCCCCCGGCAATCTCAATGGAGAAACTTCAACCGGCTTCCGCTTACAGTCCAGCCTCGAAAACGTGCAGGAGTTCCGCGTGGATTCAAGCAACTACCCGGCCGAGTTCGGGACCGGAACGGCCGGCCAGATCTCCATTGTGACGAAATCCGGAACCAATTCCTTTCACGGATCGGCCTTCGAATATCTCCGCAATAACAGCCTCGACGCGCGAAACTTCTTTGATATCGGCAAGTCGCCGCTGCGGTTGAACCAATTCGGCGGCTCACTCGGAGGGCCGCTCAAGACCGAAAAGGCTTTCTTCTTCGGGAGCCTGGAGGTGCTGAAGCAGCGTGCCGGGGTGAACCTGATCGCGACCGTTCCCAGCGCCGCGGCCCGGGCCCGCGCCGTCGATTCCATCCGGCCTTTGCTTGACGCGTTCCCGTCGGGGCAGCCCTCCTCCAACCCCGACCTGGACATTGCGCAGCGGAACGCCAGCAGTTCCGTGGACGAATACTACGGCGGACTCCGGTTTGATTACAATTTCAGCCCCAAATATATATTGACCGCGCGTTATTTTCGAGACCAGGGCGAGTTGAATAGCCCGCTCGACGTCAGCGGATCTCTCAGCCGGATTACCGCCGTTCCACAAAACGGCCTGCTGGGTCTGCAGCAGGTTCTGAGCCCCAGCATTCTGAACGAGACCAAATTCGGCTTCAACGGCGCCAAGACGAATATCAGCGGGGTCGCGCCTTCGGTTAACGGCATTGACATGTCGGCCATCTCGTTGAGCTTCACCGGCACCGTCGCGCTACCCGGCATCGGCGGCCAGGGCGCCTCCGCCGGCGCTTCCACTCCAGGCGGCCTGGTGCGTTCCAACAGCTCTCAGAACGGGCGCGCCCAGCCGTACACCAACTACACCCTATCCTTCATCGACAATCTGTCGGTGCTCAAAGGCGCGCATGCCTTCAAATTCGGCGTTGAGTTTCGGCCGGTCCGGATTTATACCGACAGGCTGGGAGGCACCACTTACACCTTCGCGAATGTCGCGGCGCTGATTAACAATCAGCCATCGAGCATTCAGATCCTGGGGGACGTAAGCGCGCCGAACCCGCTGCATAACGGGATCGCACGGAATCGTTATCTGAAGCAGAGCTACTCCATCCTCTACGCTCAGGACGAGTGGAGGATCCGGCCGAATATCACCTTGAACTACGGACTACGGTACGAGTATTATTCCGTCCTTCACGAAGACCACGATCTATACACTCTGTTTCTCGTTGGCGAAGGCTTGAAGACCGGGCCGTGGTATCACAGTTCGCCCCGCAACTTCGGGCCGCGATTGGGCCTTTCGTGGGCCCCCACCATGTTTTCGAACAAAACGGTGTTCCGCATCGGGGCCGGCTACTACTACGGGCCCGGACAAACGGAGGACCAGGTGCAGCCCATCGATTCCGACCGCGTGACGGCGACGCTGACTAACGCGATCTTTCCGGTGAACAGCCGCCAGATCATTGCGGACGTGGATGTGAACAACCTCAGCGGATTTACTCCCCGCGCCTATGCGCCCGGCTATACGCTGCCGGAGCGAGTGCTGTCCTACACGGCGTCCGTTCAGCAGGAATTTGGCGGCGGCACGGTATTGACAGCCGCTTATGTGGGAAGCCAGGGGCGCAACCTGTTCTTGCGTTCGTGGACCAACGGAATCGTTGGCGTAACGCAAAATCCCGCCACGGGCGTGGGCTCCGCGGTTCTCGAAATGGGAAGCCGTTTTGGACAGATCGACTATAAGACCAGCGGCGGCACCGACCACTACGACTCGATGCAGGTATCCGTACAGCGCCGCTATTCAAAGGGACTGACGTTGGGTGGACAATGGAGCTGGTCGCATTCGCTCGGCAACACGGGCGGCTCAAACGAGGCGCAAACCGCGCAGAATCCGTTTAATTTCGAGTATGACCGCGGCAACAACGCGTTCGATGTGCGGCACAGCATGAACGTGACCGCCCTCTATGAGATCCCGGTTGGCAAGAGCCGCCGGTTTCTGTCAAGCGCCCCCGGCCTGGTTCAGGCTCTGCTCGGTGGGTGGCAAGCGGGAGGCGTTCTCAATGCGCGCACCGGACTGCCGGTCGATGTTACGATCGCGCGCAACGACCTCGCCTACCGTGTGAACGGCACCGGGCAGTACGTCAACTCACCCATCGTGAGCAATGGCCAAGTCCTCACCACGGCGGTCGTCAATAACCCGTATGGAGGCGCGTTCCGGAACAATCGCCGTCCGAATGTCGTGCCGGGCGTGAACCCGTTTCTCTCCACCGGCGGCAGGAAATTCGTGCTCAATCCGGCGGCGTTCTCGATTCCCGAGCCGGGTGAGTTCGGAAATCTCGGACGCTGGGCTCTGCACGGACCGGGGCTCAACCAGTTCGACATTACTCTTCAAAAGCACTTCGTGCTCACCGAGCGCGTAAACCTGGAGTTTCGCTCCGAGATCTATAACCTCTTCAACCGCGCCAATTTCGCCAATCCGCCGGCGCGTCTGAATAATGCGCTCGGAACCGGGGCAGGGCAGCTTCAGCCCGGCGCGCCCTACTCGCTTGCGTCTGCCGGCGCCACGTTCGGAATCGCTAATTCCACGGTGACGAAAGATATCGGTCTGGGGGCGTCCCGGCAGATCCAGTTCTCGCTGCGGCTTTCGTTCTAGCCGCACAAATCGCGGCGGCAAGCTATTCCGGACGCTGCCAGGGTACGCGTCCGGCTTGCTGCACGTGCAGCATCAACGTTGCGATGAGATCGCGGTACAACTTCGGTTCGGCCGCCGCCAGATCGCTTTTTTCTTCGGGATCTTCGCGGAGATTGTAGAGCCGGAAGGGCTCGAACGGCGTGTTCTGCAAAAGCTTCCATTCGCCGCGGCGCAGCGCATAGTAATCCTGCCCCTGATAGCGGAATCCTCCTTCGCGGCGAACCCAGAGGAGGTCTCGCGAAGGCAGCGAACCGGCCTTGCCTTCCAGCAACGGCAGGATGGAGACTCCATCCAAGTCAGCCGGGGTGCGTGCGCCCGCCGCTTCGCAGATCGACGGATAAAGATCCATGGTGAGCGCGACTGCGTCGTTTCGCGTTCCGGGAGCGATATGGCCCGGCCAAACGGCGCACATGGGAACGCGGATGCCGCCTTCGTACATATCTTCCTTGCCGCCGCGCACCGGTCCGCAGCGCGCGCCGGCGCTCAATTGGCCGCCGTTGTCGCTGGTGAAAACGATCAACGTATTTTCCGCCTGGCCATTTTTCCGGAGCGCTTCGAGTACGCGCCCGACCGACATGTCCATGTGCTCGATAAGCGCCACCATCCGGGCGCGTTTCCCGTCGAGCCCCGGCTCCCGCCTTTTTACGCGATCAAGCCAGTCCGCGGGCGGCTGAATGGGAACGTGCGGCGCATTGTAGGCAAGATAGAGAAAGAACTTGCGGTTGTCCCGCTTTCTCTCCTGCAAATAGTCGATTGCCCAGTTCGTGAAGAGATCGGTCGCATGGCCCTCGGGGTCAATTACCTCCCGATTCCGCCGCATGTAGTTGAAGCCATGCCGGCGATGAGTGTAGTAATCGTCCATCATGTCGCCGAGAAAACCGTGAAAGGCGTCGAAGCCTCTTTCAGTGGGGGTGTTGGGTGTTTCGAGGCCCAGGTTCCACTTGCCAACGATGCCGCTGTGATAGCCGGCGGGCCGCAGAGCGTCGGGCAGCAGCACGGCCTTCGGTGAGAGGTAAGCCCAGTTATTGGACGGGAAGGTCCGCACCAGTCCGGGCACTCCCACGCGGTCCGGATACTTTCCGGACAGGATCGACGCGCGCGTCGGCGAGCACACCGGCGAATTCGCATAGAAGTGCTGGAAGCGCATTCCGCCGGCGGCGAGCGCGTCAATGTTGGGGGTCTTCAGGTCCGGCGCGCCGAAGCTTGAAAGGTCCCCGTAGCCGAGATCGTCGGCCAGAATCAGTAGAACATTCGGGGCGCCCGGGCGCGGCGCTTGCGCCGGAGAAGGCAAGCCGCTCAACATCGTGGCTCCGGTGGCCGCGCCGAGCAGCGATCGTCTGGAAACCGCACCTCGTTTCACGGAACTCCTTTATTGCGCCGCCCGGGGGTACGCGCCGGCGGGGGTGGTGGGAGCGGCCTTGCGATTCAGGGTCTCCACATACGCCTGCCGCACTTCCGCCGGGAAGGTTGGGATCAGTTCCTCGATCTTCGCCTGTATCTGCTTTACAATTTCCGGATGCTCGGACGCCGTGTCGTAACTTTCATCCGGGTCGGTGGAAAGATCATAAAGCTCGGGATGAGGCAGGACATAGTTGTGAATACCTCCCGGCGGTCCGGGGACGTAGGCGGCGGTGTTAAATCGGGCGACATGTAATTTCCAGTTCATCGAGCGCGCGCACTGCAGATTCCATCCGTTGAAATAGAGCAATGGCGGACGTTCGATCGATTGCTTCTCGCCCGCCAGCAACGGCCAGATATCGATGCCGTCCAGCGGTTTCGGTGGCAAGTCAGCGCCGCAAAGGCGCGCGACTGTGGGAAAAATGTCCATCATGGACGCAAGGCCGTCACAGACCTTGCCCTTCGGAATACGGCCCGGCCACCGCGCAATGAATGGCTCACGCACGCCACCCTCATAGGTGGTATTTTTTCGCCCGCGCAGTTTTCCCGGGCTGCCTTGATACCACGGTCCGTTGTCGCTGGTGAAGAGGACGAGCGTGTTTTCTTCGACGCCGCTCTCATGCAGCGCCCGCAGAACCTCACCGGCGCTCCAATCGATTTCCTCCACCGTGTCGCCATAAAGGCCTTCGGCGGATTTTCCGCGGAACCGGGGAGAAGCCGCCAGGGGAATGTGCGGAAACGTGTGCGGCATGTACAGAAAAAATGGCGAGTCTTTCGCAGAGCGAATGAACTTTACCGCTTGTTCCGTATAGCGCCGGGTAAGTGTTTCCAGGTTGGCAGGATCTTCGATGACGCCGGTGTTGTGCATCAGAACGCACGGCGTCATATCGTTGCTATAGGGAATCCCGAAATACTCGTCAAAACCGCGGCTGGTCGGCAGATATTCCTTGGGGCGGCCTAAATGCCACTTCCCGATGCACATGGTTCCGTAGCCGCGCGAGCGGAGCATGCCGGCCACGGTCGTTTCATCGAGATTCAACCCGCCGGGATCTTTTGGAAACAGAACCTGTGGAACGCCGACGCGCGTCGGATAGCGCCCGGTCAGGAGGGCGGCACGCGAGGGAGAGCAGACCGGGTCCGCCGCGGAGAAATTCGTAAACCGGATTCCTTCGCCCGCCATCCGGTTGAGATTCGGCGTGCGAATGCGCGAGCCATAGCACCCCAGATCGCCGTAGCCCAGGTCATCGCAGAGAATGACCACGATATTCGGCGTCTTCTTCGAAGCCCCCAGAAGATGCGAACCGGTGAGAGCGCTCGTAGAAGCCAGGAAAGATCGTCGTGTCATCGAGCCGCCTGTGCCGCCGGGCGCGTCCGCAGCGCTTCGGCAATCGTCCGGCGCGCGGCATCCAATTCCGCTCCGGTGAGTTCGAGGCGGGGAGGCCGGACCCGCGCGCTGCCCATACCCACCGCTTCCTGCGCCAGTTTGATGAGTTGGACAAATTTCGGGACCACGTCCATGCGCAGCAAAGGTAGAAACCAGCGGTAGAGCTCGTACGCCTCACGAGTCTTTCCAGCCAGGGCGAGACGGAACAATTCCACCGATTCTCCGGGAAAGGCGTTCACCAGACCGGCGATCCACCCCACCGCCCCGGCCGCAAGCGCCTCGACGATCATGTCATCGACGCCCACCAGAATCCGCAGGCGCTCCCCGGCGAGCGCCCGCAGCGCCATCACGCGGCGCACATCGGCGCTCGATTCCTTGATGGCGTGCAGGTTTTCATGTTCCGCCAGCAATTCCAAAACCTGCTCGGGAACGTAATCGACCTTGTAGGCGATGGGGTTGTTATAAAGCATGCAGGAAAGGCCGGTCGCGTTGAGAACCGCGGCGACATGCGCTTTGTTCTCGCGCCAGTCCCCCAGATAGACGTAAGGCGGCAAGACCATGAGACCCGCGCATCCGGCTGCTTCGGCGTCTCGCGCCAGGGCAACCGCCTCGTCCGTGCCGAGCGCCGAGATTCCGGCCACCACGGGCGCGCGGCCACCAAGCGCGCGAACGCAGGTCTTTAGCACCTCCACTTTCTCGGAATGCATGAGAGTTGCGCCTTCGCCCAGCGAGCCTAGAGCGACCACGCCGGTGCAGCCATGGTCCACCATCCACGCGCAGTGCCGCGCTACAAACTCATGGTCTACACGGCCGTCTTCTTTGAAGGCGGTTGTCATCGCGGGAATCACCCCGCTCCATTGCATCGTCATTGCAGATTTCCTTCCACGCGCGCCGGCGAATACGGCCCGGCCGGTATCGCCGTTTCGCGTTCCAGCAGCATGTCGGTGAGCAGGCGCGCCGTTCCCATCGACATCGAAATTCCCAGGCCCTCATGCCCGCCGGCGAGATAGACATTGTCGTAACCGGGGCATTTTCCAATCAGCGGTAGATTGTCGGAAGTGGCCGCGCGCACTCCGGTCCAGGTTCGAATGGCGGAGAGCGATCGCAGGCCCGGCATGTATTCCACCGCTCGCTTCAGCATTGCGCTTACCATCTCTGAGTCGATCGAGCGGTCTTGCACGCCGAACTGCCGCGAGGAGCCGATAAGCACCTGGCCTGTCTTGCGTGGCTGCACATTGAAAGCCACCGAATCGGACTCGGTAGCATGGGCATTTTTAAGATAACCGAGCTCTATCAATTGATGGCGGACAAAACCCGGATAGCGGTCCGTAATCACCAGGTGCCCTTTGCGCGGCAGGATTTTCACGGCGGGCACGAGGCGCGGAACCGACGCCCCGGCAGCGACCACCAGCGCTCCCGCGGAGATGCAGGCGCCGTCATCGAGTTCCACCCCTTCGCGGTTGAATGCCGCCACGCTCCTGCCGGGCATCAGAACCGCGCCGCGATTGCGCGCTTCGAGCGCAAAGATGCGCGCGGCACAGGGAGGATAGATCACCGCGTCCTCACTCACCAAAAGCCCACCGGCCAACCCGGGGCGCAGGTTTGGCTCGGCTTCGGCAAGCGCGCGCGCGTCGAGAATCTCCGATGGCGTTTGGCGCGCGGCGAAGAAGGCGTGCTTGCGATGCACCTCCCGCATCTCTTCGTCGTCGGCCGCCACCCAAACGACGCCGCACTGCTCATACTCGATCTCGGGCGGCAAGCGATCCTTCAACTCGTTCCACAGCAACTGCGAATAGCGGCAGAGCGCAAACTGAGCTTCTGAATCGTCCATCACCGCGAGATGGCCCATCCCCGCGGCGGTTGCGCCCCCGCCCCACATCCCGGGCTCAACCAGCGCGGTCTTGATTCCGGCGCCCGCAAACTCCATCGCACAGGCGGCGCCGACGATGCCGCCTCCGGCGACCACAACGTCGCAGACTTCGCTCACGGGCGAATGCCCCACTGGAAGGGGTCGTTTTCCTGAAAGATCAGAGCGGCCTCCCCGTTGACGAAAGCCGAGCCGCGAATGCGCGGAAGAATCTCGCCATCGCGCACAGAAACGGAACCCTCAAACACACTGCCGAGAATGCTTTCCTGACGCCAGACTTCTCCTTCGCCGAGCTTTCCATCGGCGACCAGGCACGCCAGTTTCGCGCTGGTGCCGGTCCCGCAGGGAGAGCGGTCGTAGCTCTTGCCGGGACACAAGACAAAATTCCTGCAGTGCGCCTCCGGGCGCCGCGGAGGGCCGAACAATTCAATGTGATCGATCTCCGCGCCTCCCGCGCCCGCGATCCCTTCGCGCACCAGCGATTGCCGGATGCGCCACGCGTGCGCGGTGAGCGCTTCGAGATTCGCAAGGTCGATCTCGCAGGGAGTGTTGGCGGTCAGGAAGAACCAGTTGCCCCCCCAGGCTACGTCTCCGGTCACAACGCCAATTCCGTCCACCGGAACTTTGACGTCTTTCCGGAAGCGGTAGCTCGGCACATTACCCACCGTCACGCCGCCGGCGCCATGCAGTTCCATGGTGACGACGCCAACCGGTGTTTCCAGGCGATGGACGCCGGGGGTCAGCCTTCCCAGATAGTCGAGCGTGGCCCCCAGTCCGATGGTCCCGTGGCCGCACATTCCCAGGTACCCCACGTTGTTGAAGAAGATGACCCCGGCCGCGCACGATGGATCGGACGGCTCACAGAGTAGCGCGCCCACAACGGCGTCCGAACCCCGCGGCTCGTTCACCACGGCGGAGCGAAAGTGGTCGTGCTGCTCGCGGAACCGCCGCAAGCGCTCCGCGAGCGGGCCCGCGCCCAGATCCGGTCCGCCGGAGATCACAACGCGAGTCGGCTCGCCACCCGTGTGCGAATCGACCACCTGAATCCTCGCCTTGCTCGCCCCCATAATCGTCCCGGACCTCATTGTAACGGACAGCGCGCCGCCGACTGTGCTACTTTCCGGTTATCTGCTCCGGGAAATTCCATCCGTTGACGACGTCCTGAAATCCCTTACGCATCTGGAGGGGCGGTTTCCGCGCGGCCTGATCGTGAAGGAAGTCCGCGCCGTGCTCGCGCGTGTGCGGACCAGCCTGCTTCGAGGCGAACTCGCGGACCCGACCGCGGTTCCGGCGCTCGTGGAGCGAACTCTCCATCGCCTGGAGCAGCCTTCGCTTCGCCGCGTCATCAATGCCACCGGTGTGGTGCTGCATACCAACCTGGGGCGCGCGCCCGGCGTGCCTTTCACACCGCTCGAAGGCTACTCGAACCTGGAATACGACGTCGGCGCCGGACGCCGCGGCCAGCGCGATATCCACATTGCCTGCCTTTTAGAACGGCTAACCGGCAGGCCGGGTATAGCGGTCAACAACAATGCGGCCGCTATTTTTCTCGCCCTCAATGAGCTGGCGGCGGGCGGTGAGGTGGTGGTTTCGCGCGGCGAACTGATCGAAATCGGCGACGGCTTCCGTATTCCCGATATCATGCTGCGCTCCGGCGCGGTGCTGCGCGAAGTGGGGACCACCAACCGCACCCGGATCGAAGACTATTCCGGCGCCATCAACGAACGGACCCGTCTGCTGCTGCGTGTGCATCCCAGCAACTTTCGCATTCAGGGTTTCACCAGCAAGCCGTCGCTCGCCGAATTAGCGGCGCTGGCACGCGAACGCGGCATTCCTTTGTTGGAAGACCTGGGGAGCGGCTGCGTGGCCGATATTCGGCCCTTCGGTATCGACGAACCGCTGGTTTCCGAAAGCCTGAACGCGGGCGTCAACCTGGTCACATTCAGCGGGGACAAACTGCTGGGCGGACCTCAGGCCGGGATTCTTACCGGCGACGAAGGGCTTATCCGCAAGCTGCGCCGCAACCCGCTCTACCGCGCGCTCCGTTTGGATAAGCTCATCACACAAGCGCTCGAAGCGACCCTGCGGCTGACGTTGCTGGAGCGATGGGAACAGATTCCGGCGCTCGCCATGCTTCAGATTTCCGCCGTCCGCATTCGAGCGCGCGCGGAAAACCTGGTGAAGGCGATCCGGAAAGACATACGTGTGGAGATCATTCCTGGAAAGTCGGTAGCGGGAGGCGGCTCGACGCCCGAGCAGCCGCTCGACACCTGGCTGATTGCGGTCCATGCCGTCGATGTGGTGGACGCCGAACGGCGCTGCCGCGCTTTTGATCCTCCGGTGATCGCGCGCATTGAGGACGGCCTCCTATTGTTCGATTTGCGCACGGTGTTCGAGACGGAGGAGGAAGACCTGGCACGCGCGATCTCCAGCGCGGTTAAGATCGAAGAATGAAGAAGGAAGCAGTTTTTTCGGCAATCCGCGAAATCGGGCTTGTACCCGTGGTGCGAACAGAGAGCGCGGAATCCGCGATCCGGTCCATCGAAGCGCTCCATCGCGCGGGTCTGCGGGTGGCCGAAATCACCATGACGGTGCCCGGCGCGGTGCGCGCACTCGAAAAAGTGGCGGATCAGTTCGGAGACCAGGTTCTGTTGGGCGCCGGGACGGTGTTGGACGCGGAGACGGCCCGCATCTGCATGCTCGCCGGCGCGGAATTTATCGTCACTCCGAGCCTGAAGGTCGCGACCATCGAGATGGCTCAGCGGTATTCCAAGGTGATTGTGCCCGGCGCTCTAACGCCCACTGAGGTGTTGACCGCCTGGGACGCGGGCGCGGATGCGGTGAAGGTGTTCCCGGCAGGCTCGCTCGGCGGGGCGAAATACATTGCCGCGCTGCGGGGTCCGTTCCCGCAGATTGAAATGATCCCCACCGGCGGGGTCAATTTGCAAACCGCGGGGGAATTTCTCAAAGCCGGCGCTTGCGCGGTGGGAGTGGGGAAGGACCTGGTGGACGGCGAGACGATCCGGACCGGAAAATACGAGGTATTCGAAGATCGGGCGCGCAAGTTCATCGCCGCCGTGAAAGCCGCGCGAGCCTAGCGCGGCGGAGACCGGCGGGCGCGTCAAGCCCCCAAAGGGACGCCTTGCATCGAAGGAGGCACCGGCTCGCCCGCCAGACTTAGCAGCGTAGGAGCGATGTCGAGCAGGCGCATGCCTTCCACTTCTCCCCGTTTTTCGAGATTCGGCGCGCTCAATACGAAGGCCCCATACTGGGCATGATTGCAGTCGTCCGGTCCGGTATCGTTTTCCTGCAGATAAAGATCCGTGTAGCCTACGCCCCCGATCGATCTCCAGTACAGCGCTCCAAAATGCACCACCAGATCCGGGGCCACATTCCTCACACTCCGGTAAATCTCTTCCGGCCGGTACACCAGAGTCCCCATCGGCTCTCCACGATCGTCCAGCAGTCCCTCGAACTTCGCCTTCATCTGGTCCCGGAACGCTTCGTATTCTCCTTCGCCGATGACCCCCTCGGGCTCCCGTCCTTTTACGTTGAAAAACACCCGCGCATAATACCCACCTTCGCTCCATACCCTGGTCCTGGACCAATCCACCAGGGATGGGGAAAACGGGGTTACCTTCTCCGGTTGTTCCTTCAACACCAACAATCCTTCCCGCCTCAGCCACTCGTTCACGCAGAAGCCTCCCTCCAACCTCTGAGCGCCATGGTCGGAAACGATGAGGACGGTGGTGTCTTCGTCTACCATTTCCAGCAACTTGCCAATCTCTTCATCCAGGCTTACGTAATAGTCCCAGATCGCCCGCTCAAACTGGTTCCCTGCTTCATACTGCCGGTGCCGCGGATCGTGATATTTCCAGAACCCGTGGTGCATCCGATCCAGCCCGATCTCCACAAACTGAAAATAGTCCCACTCCTGGGTCGCCATCAGGTACCGGATCACCTCGAAATGCTTCCGGGTCATCTCCCGAGTCTGTTGCAGCAGCCACTCTTTGTTGCCCGTCCGGAATCCTCGCACGTCCACGGGATACTCGCCTACCAAACGTTCGATCTCCCCCTTTATGTGGGCTGGATAGGTGTATTCGTTCGTGTTCGTATCCGGAGTTAGGAAACATCCTACGTTTACCCCGTTCAATTTCCGTGGTGGATAGCTCGGCGGCACTCCCACCACCACCACGCGCTTCCCGCGTTCGCCCAACACATCCCAGATTGCCGGCGCGGTGAATGAACGAGAGTTCACAATCCCGAGTCCGCTGTAAGTGTGATCCACCCGGTTGCGGAAACCGTACACCCCGAG
Source organism: Bryobacteraceae bacterium (assembly GCA_035545735.1). Taxonomy (GTDB): domain Bacteria; phylum Acidobacteriota; class Terriglobia; order Bryobacterales; family Bryobacteraceae; genus JAJYKC01. The sequence goes on from DASZXS010000081.1 coordinate 20,341, forward strand.
GCTCCCCGGATCCTGACTCGTGGACATGCACATCCAGGCTGGTACGGTGATCGGCGGAATCACGCTCTCCAGCCGCCCATAGCAGCCTCCTTCCATCAACCGCCGGATATGCGGCAATTCCGGGTGACGCAGCAGGATCTCGGGCGCGGCGCAGTCAAGTCCAATGACAAGTGTTCGCACTTCAGTAGTCTATTACGGCCTCCTCCAAAAAACCTACTCATTTATGCCCCATTTTGTATTTTGTCCGTCGCCGTCTATCCTGGATAGTACGCGCCGCTATGCCGACAAATTCCGTTGTCGTCACCGGGATCGGATTGGTAACCCCCCTTGGCCTCTCGGCTGAGGAAAATCTCAAGCGATGCTGGGCAGATGAATCGGGAATTGGACCGGTGCGTGGATTCGAGCCGGGGCCCGATTCATGCCGCTCGGCTGCCTATGTTTCGGAATTCGAACTGGGGAGTTGGCTTCGTTTTCCCAAAAACGCCAAGTTTATGAACCGCGGAGTACGCTTCGCGATGCAGGCCGCCCGTGAAGCCATCGAGAGAAGCGGCCTCGTCTGGGAGGCCTTGGATCCGCTGCGTATTGCTCTGCACACCGGGTCGGGACAAACCGGGCTCGAGTACGAGGAATATTTCCAGGCACTCGAGGCGGCGTGGGATGGCGACCGCGAGATGGATTTCCGGCATCTTGGCGGCCTTCCCTCGCGGCTGATTGACCGTTACATTGTCCTTCGCTATCTGGCCAATGGGGGGTTGGGTTTGCTCTCCACGGAATTCGGAATCCAAGGCTCGAACACGAACATGGCGCAGACCGATACGTCTTCCGCGCATGCGCTGGGACGCGCTTACTACGATCTAATGGAAAATCGCTGCGATGTCGCTCTGACCGGCGGATATGATTCCCTGCTGGGGCCTTCGAATTTCCTCGCCTACCAGCAGGAAGGACTCCTCTCGCGATACAGCCCGGAAGAAGCCTACCGCCCGTTCGACCGGTCACGCGACGGATTGGTCCTTGGCGAGGGTGCGGGTTTTCTGGTCTTTGAGCGCCGCCAGGATGCGGAAAGACGCGGAGCGGAAATGTTTGCGGAGATCCGCGGGGTGGCTGGAGCGACCGACTCCGGCTACATCCCGAGGGATGTGTCATTTCAGTTAGAAAACGAGGCCGGCTTTGACTTTGTAATCGCCCGCGGCATCGGCGCCAGGACGGCGGACACGGAGGAGGCGTTCAAAATCGAGTCTGAATTTGGATCTTCCGTTCCAGTGTCGGCATTCAAGAGCCGGACCGGATATCTGGGCGCCGCCACCGCCGCGGTGGAACTGGGGCTGGGCCTGCTCTGCGCGCGCGAAAGATGCCTTCCGCCCGTTGCGCGCTTGCGGGAAACAGACGAGGGATGCGGACTGAATCTGGTGCGCGGGCACCCCTGGGCCCTGAAAAAGGCGAATCCCCTGGGTCTATTCCTCTCCGGATCATGGACCGGCCAGACAACTGCAATTACCGCGCGAGCGTTCAGCCACTGACACCGCATGGAAAAGACCGGAACGCTCAATCAGCTATTCTTCCGCGATATCGCTTCCAGACAGACCGAGCGTCTGCTCACGTGGAACGGCCCGGACGGTCCGGTGACTTATTCGAACGAACGATTCGTGCGCTCCGTGCTCGCGCTACAAGCGTTCCTTCGCGGTCGCGGTCTTGATCCGCAAGGTGAGCGCGTCGCTATTTTTTCCCCCAACCGGCCGGAGTGGCACGTTGCGGATTTCGCAGTTCTTCTCGCGCGCCATGTTGTGGTTCCGATCTATCCCACTCTGTCTCCGGCACAAGTCGAATATCTGCTCCGGGATAGCGGTTCGCGGGTGATAGTCCTCGCCGGAATACGCGAATGGGAGCTATTGCAACCGCTCCTGCCGCGGCTTCCGCAACTCCGCTGGTTTGTGCACCTGGACCGCGCGTCCGCCGGTTCGGCGGAGGATGGACACGTTTCTCTGGAGCATTTGGCAGCGGCGCTCGAAGGAGACACCGCGACCGTCCTTGAGCAGGCCCGGCAGGAGTGCCTCGCGACCGAGCCGTCGGAGGTCGCCACCATCGTTTACACCTCGGGCACAACCGCCAGTCCGAAGGGCGTATTGCTCACGCATGGCAACATCGCCTTCGACCTCGACGAATGCCTCGATCGCCTGTCTTTTCGCGGCGCGCGGCAGTCGTTGAGCGTGCTCCCTCTGGCTCATGTATTCGAGCGGATCCTTTGTTACGGTTACTTCCGGATGGGAATTCCGATTGCATACGGCGATCCCCATGCCTTGCGCGAACTGCTTCCGTTGCATCGCCCCGAAGTGATGGGCTGCGTTCCGCGCATTCTTGAGAAAATGCGGGACGCGATTGAGCGGCAGATAGAAGAGCTGCCGCGGTGGAAGCGGCGTATCGGCAAGAGGCTGCTGCGGGAACGCTCCGTCGAAGAGCCCCCTGGGCTGCTGGACCGCCTGGCTGCCGGCCAGGTACGGCGGCAGTTGGGCGGATTGCGCTATTTCATTTGTGGGGGCGCATGGCTCAACCCCGCTGTGGAAGCCTTCTTCCGCAGCGCGGAATTTCGGATTCTGCAGGGCTACGGAATGACCGAAACCTCCCCGGTAATTGCCCTCTCCGAACTGGACAGATTCAAGCCAGGCAGCGTTGGACGCCCCCTCGACCACATCGAGTTGCGCATTGCCGCCGACGGCGAGATAGAAACGCGCGGGCCACATGTGATGCGGGGCTACTACAACGACTCCGGTCCGCCGCCGTTTCGCGATGGATGGTTGGCCACCGGAGATCTCGGACGGCTCGATGAAGACGGATTTCTTTTTGTCACCGGCCGCAAGAAAGACATGCTGGTACTTTCGAATGGGAAAAAAGTTTTTTCCGCGGAGTTGGAAAAGAGTTTGGCCCGCAGCCGTTTGATACAGGACGTGTTCGTCATCGGTGAGGGCCGCAATTACGTTGCCGCCGTAATTGTGCCGGACGAAGAGAATTTGGCCCGCGCAATCCGCGAGCAAAATATTCGCTCCTCTCCGCCGGATCTGCTTTCCCCCGCGGTGGTCGCGCTCTTCCGCGAGGAAGTGGAACGGAATCAGGCGTCTTTCTCCAATTTCGAGCGAGTAAAACGCTTCTGCTTCCTCCCTGAGCAGGCGCTGCTCGATCCGGAACTGATTACCCCCACCCAAAAAATGAGGCGAAGAGCCCTCGAAGAAAAGTTTCGTGACGCAATAGTTCGCGTGTATGAATCGCCGGAACCTTTTCTAATCCCGGTCGTTCCCGGCCCGCCGTCTGCTCGGTAACGCTGGGAAGATCTAGTACCGGTGAATCGCCAGTTTTTCTAAACGGTACAGGCGACGAGTAAGTTTTCGACGTATAATCGACGGAGAAAATAGAACGGAAAAAATCCGCATCGGAGAAGGAATTGGTGATGGTGATCCTAAGAAGCGGGCTGTTAGCAACAGCCATGGTTCTTGCCGCTATTCCGGCTTTAGCTCAAAGCGCAACGCCTCCAGCACAGCCGGCCTTGGGGCCCGGCGGCAAGATCTATACCCACGCCAGCATGACCACGAACGGGCCATATTGGGCTAATAACCGGAACAGCTTAGACCAGTATCGATATTTCATCTACGAGCCTGCGTCGCCCGCTCCCGCGACCGCGCCGGTGATTCTTTTTATTCACGGTATTTTTGCGACAACCCCGGACAGCTATCTGACCTGGATCCAGCACATGGTTCTCAAGGGCTATACGGTTGTGTGGGTTCAGTATCAGTCCGGGCTGACTCCCACCAGTTTCTACGAAGTGAACGCCAGAGCCGCCTGGGCCGATGCTCTCAATCGCCTGCAGAACTACTGGTGGGAAAACCATGTGAAGCCGGCGACGAATACCAGCGGCCAGCCTGCGACGCTGCTGATTGGACATTCGGTGGGTGGATTCACCGTCGCGAATCTGGCCGCGACAGCTTTGACCGTCACTCCGAAAATTCCGGTTCCCATGGGGTTGGTGATGATCGAACCGGGATCAAAGAACCTGGTCCGGGCGGAGAATTTCGCCAACATCTTTCAGAATACGCCGATGCTGATGGTGGGCGCAGACCAGGACACCGTCGTCTGCACGGATACGGAAAAGCAAATCTGGAATGGGACGAAACAGATTCCGGCGGGCTTGAAGAATTACTTGTGGGTGCAGTCGGATACGCACGGCACGCCGCAACAGATCGGGAACCATTTCTTCCCCAATACTACCGGCTACGGCGACACCTATAGCATTGATAACCGAGATTTCAACATTACCTGGAAGCTGTCGGTAGCGATGGCGGATTGCGCATTCGGGAATTTCACCAACGATCCGAACGCCTGCACGATCGCCCTCGGCGCGGGCCATCCCCTTCAGACGTCGATGGGTGTATGGAGCGATGGCACCCCGGTGAAGCCGCTGAAATTCTACAGCGATCCAAACAATACTCCGCCTGTAGTCGGCTGTACAAATTAGCGCATCGGCGAGTTTGCGCCGAAACGGAAAGCCGGACACCAGCGTCATTAGTGTCTCAGTGTGGATACCAACCAACGACGGCCTTTCTCCCGTTTCGGATCGCCGGGGACCTCTCTTCGGGGGACCCGTCGAAGGATTGGTAGCGTTCTTTGTGTGCGGGATTGCCGTTATGACGCCGGTCTACGCGCAGTCACCGTACGACGTACAGTTCGGCGACGGCGTGTCAGCCGGTAAGAATCCAAGAATTAGCACCTTCCGTATTCTTCAGCAGGAGGGCGCACGGCCGCGGTTTTCCCCGGATGGAACCTCCATCGTTTTCGACCGGCAGAACTCGAACGGCTTGTTCGATGTCTATTTAATGAACGCCGCGGGAGAAATCACCACCAGCCTCACCGAGGGAAATCCGGGTATTCCGCAACTGGATAACGGCAACGCCATATTCGATCCCTCGGGGAAATACATCGTCTTCCTTTCCGAGTCGCCCGACGGCATCGCCGGCGCGGGCAATCCGGGCGTCGGGATTTTTTGCAACTTATGGGCGACCGACCTTAAGGGTGCAAAATTTTGGCAGCTCACCGATATCCCCGTCTCGATCCTTCCTCCCTACCAGGCCTACGTGAACCCGAATTTCAGCCTGGATGGGTCTACTCTCGTCTGGACGAACCGGTACGGCTCTGGTGGGAACAACAATTGGGGGCTCTGGAGACTGCTGTCCGCGCCCTTTGCGAGCGGTGCGGACGGTCCGAAGATCGGGGCCACGTCGGTTCTGTTTCAGCCGAACGACTCCGGGACCGGGAACTACGTTACGTCGATGGGATTCCTCGATTCCACTCACCTGCTCACTCCCGGCAATCTCGATGGTCAAAACGAATACGGAATGGATGAATACATTCTGGATACGGTGACGAAGAAGTTCGTCAATCTCACCAACAGTCCAAAGAATTGGGAGGAGGGGGCGTGTATCTCCCCCAATAAACAATGGATCGTCTATATGGATGACATCACGTCGCCGTTTGTGCTCGATTTCAACAATGCGAACTGGCCCTCGCAGCCCCTTGAGCGGGAATACTGGCTGGTCCAGGCGAACGGAGCATACCGGGAGAGGCTGACATATTTGAACGACCCCTCGGCTCCCGAATATCTGGGGCAATATGGCGCAGGCCGGATTGCGGTGGAGTCCTGCGATTTCAGCCCGGATGGTACGTCGCTTGTGGGCACGCTGGCAGTGGATTTTGGCACGGCGACCACGGCCGATCTCCACCTGAAAGTCATAAAGATCGATTTCGCCGACCCTTCGATGTTCACCGCGACAGGCGCTCCGTCGTTGAGCGCCGATGGCCCGGTTGTGAATGCGGGCAGTTTCAAAGCGGGATTTGCATCGAGCGGATGGATTTCGATCTTCGGGTCCAATCTGGCGCCGGACACGAGGACGTGGCGATCGCAGGATTTCGTCTCTAGCCAACTACCTACCTCGCTCGACGGCGTGTCCGTTCAAATCAACGGAAGGCCGGGGTTCGTGTCCTTCATCAGCCCGCGGCAACTGAACGTGCTTGCGCCGGACGACACCGCCGAAGGCCCCGTCACCGTTCAAGTGAGCACAGGCGGAGGCAAGAGCGCGGTCGTCACTGCGATGAAGCAGGAGTTCGCTCCCGGCTTGTTCACTTTTCCGGCGGACGGCGGCAAATATGCCGCGGCCCAGCACAGCGACTACTCGCTGATCGGCAATCCAAATCTTTACCCCGGGCAGACGACCCCGGCGAAACCCGGCGAGGTTATTTTGATCTACGGGACCGGGTTCGGGCCGGCCAGCTCGCCGCTCCCGGCCGGCCAATTGGTGAAGAATCCCAGCCGGCTCGCCTCCGAGGTCACCGCGACCATCGGGGGCGTGAACGCACCGGTGCAATACGCCGGGAGATCCGCCTCAGGCCTCGACCAATTAAACATGCTTGTTCCAAAGGTCGCGGACGGGGACCAGCCTGTCGTCGCAACCGTTGGCGGGGCGCCGACTCAAACCGGCGCATATATTACCATTCAACAGTGAGACCCATCGAGATGGCAGGAGGATCCAATGGCAGATGAGATAAAGCAGGAACCGGCCGAAGCGCAGCCCGCGGGGCCGGAGGATACCCTCGTGGAACCGGAAAGTCCCACGCTCAGCAGGGAGCAGGAGGAAATTCTCCTGAAACGGCTGCGCGATTTGGGTTACGTTGACTAGGCTGAGCCTGCCCGCGGCGCGAACCGTCCTGACGGTCTCCGCGGTCCTATTGATTTGCGCGGCAACACCCGCCCGGCGGGAACGGGCCGCGACGCTTCGCGTCTGCCCGGAAGGGACACCCTGTAGAGGCAAAGATCCCTCCATCGCCAATATCCGGGTGCTGCTTCAGGATGGAGCGCGAGCCCACTTCTCTCCCTCCGGCGGCACGCTGGCTTTTGACCGGGAAACCGCCGGACGCTGGGACGTTTATTTAAGCGACTTGCGGGGCCGCGAAACACCTCTTACCCGCGGAAGGTTTGGCGAGCGCAGCAGCGGTAACGCAATATTCGACCCGTCGGGCAAATTCATCGTCTTCATTTCAGAAGAGCCGCGGCATTTTATGCAAACCGGCCTGCACTTGGCGAATCCCGGGGTGGGCCTTTTCTGCAATCTCTGGGCGGCCACCGCCGATGGGGAACATTTTTACCAACTCACGCACATCCCTGTGAAACGTACGCTCTGGGATAAACTGCCGGTGCGCGGCGTGGTCAATCCTCGCTTTTCGCGCGACGGGTCCACGCTGGTGTGGACGGAACGCTACGACAAGGGAGGTGGCGCGTGGGGAAGTTGGCGCGTACAGGGAGCTTCTTTTCGCGTCCAGGATGGCGTCCCGGAACTCTTGGACGAACAGACTCTTGTCGATCCTTCGCCCGGCAATTACGTCACCGCGATGGGGTTCCTCGGAGACGGCCGTCTCCTGGTGGCGGGCAACCTCGACGGACAAAATGAATACGGCATGGATCAATACGCCGTGGACCTGAAATCCGGCGCCAGAACGAATCTCACCAACACGCCCGATCTCTGGGAAGAGGGTTCCTGCATTTCGCCGCGGGACGGCCGGATCGTCTTCATGAGCAACGCGGCGTCCCCATACCGGCTCGATTTTCTAAATCGCAACTGGGCTGCTCAAAAAATTGAGCGCGACTACTGGATCATGGACGCCTCCGGAGAGAACCGGCGCCGGCTGACCTACTTCAACGATCCGAAAGCGCCGGAATACCTCGGCGGACGAAATATCGTCGCCGTCTGCGACATCAGTCCGGACGCGAAGCATCTGGCGGTAACATTCGGTTTCGACGCGAGCGACGGCTCGAAGCCGGATATGATCCTGAAAATTATCCTGATCGACTTCAAACAGCCGGTCTAGCTTAGTTAAGTTAATCGAGTCTCTTCCGGAAGGTGATCGCGCTCAGGCCCATGACCGCGATTCCGTAGATCGCCAGCATCACCAATTGGGGCCACAAAGCCGTCACGCCAGTGCCCTTCAGAAAGATGCCCCGGACAATTTCCAGAAAGTATCGCAGGGGGTTCAGGTAGGTAATATATTGAACCAAAACCGGCATGTTATGGATTGGGAACGCAAATCCGCTGAGCATGAATGTGGGGGTCGCAAACAGGAACGACGACATGATCGCCTGCTGCTGCGTCTGGGAGATGGTGGAGATGAACAGCCCCGCGCCGAGGCTGGTAAGAAGAAAAAGAATTACGCTCGAAACGAGCATCATCCAGTTCCCACGAAATGGGACATGGAAAATGAACAGCGCGCCCGCGGTGACAATCACCATATCAATCAGGCCCACCAGCGCGAAAGGAAGCATCTTGCCGACCATCAACTCCACCGGGCGGATGGGCGTCACCATGAGCTGTTCCATAGTGCCGATCTCTTTCTCGCGCACGATCGCCATGGCGGTCATCATCACGGTGACGATCATGATGATGTTGGCGACCACGCCGGGAACAAAATAGTTCCGGCTCACCAAGTCGGGGTTGAACCAGACTCGCGGGCTCGCCGTAAGACGCGCGTCCGCCATCGCGAACGGCGATGGTCCGGGGTTCGCCGTGCTCTGCGCTCTCCGCTGCGCCGCGGTCATGCGGGCGGAGAACGCGCCGACGATCTGCGAGCAATACGAGGAGATCAGCGAAGCGGAATTAGAGTTCGACCCGTCGACCATAACCTGAACCTTCGCCTCGCGCCCGCGCACGATGTCGCTCGCGAAACGCGGCAAAACGCGAATCACCACTTGGGCGTCGCCGCGATCCAGAAGATTGCGCATCTCGGCTTCGTTCTCGGGGAGAGCCACGAGTAAGAAGCGTCCGGAAGCTTGAAAATCGGCCAGAAGCTGGCGGCTCGCGGGAGTGTGATCCAGGTCGCTCCACGCCATGGTGATGTTATCCACGTCCATATTGACCGCGTAGCCGAAGACGATTAGCTGGATCAGCGGGGGGACAAACAGCATGGTGCGCATGCGGGGATGCCGCAGCACCTGGTTGAATTCTTTCCGGACAATGCAGAAAATCCGTTCCCACATAAAATCGCTCAGGCCAACTTTTGTCGCAGCCGGCGCGTGGCCAGCAGAAAGACGACGATCGAAAATCCGGCAAGGTAGAGCAGATCGGTCCACAGGACCTCGAGCCCCACCCCCTTCAAAAAAATACCTTTCAAAATGGTCACGAAGAAGCGGGTGGGGATGAGGCGCGTGATCGCCTGAATCGCGGGAGGCATGTTTTCGACCGCGTAGATGAATCCGGAAAGCATAAAAGCGGGAAGGAACGAGCTGATAATTCCCATTTGAAACGCCATTAACTGCGACTTCGCCACCGCCGAAAGAAGGATGCCCCAAAAGAGCGCGCCCGTCAGAAAGACGGTGCTGGTAAGGGCGAGCACCCAAACACTGCCTGAAAACGGAACGTCAAACACAAAGACTCCCACCAGCACGGACAGCACGGTATCGGCGACGCCAATGAAAAAGAACGCCAGCATCTTCCCCAGTACGATTTCCGAGGGACGCACCGGCGTCGACATAAGCTGCTCCATGGTGCCCATTTCCCACTCGCGTGCAATGGTGAGGGAGGTGAGGAGCGCGGCGATAATGGTCAGAATCACGGCAATCAACCCGGGGACAACGTAGTTCTTCGATTGCAGCGTGCTGTTATACCAGACCCGCGTCCGGGCGTCCACGGCTTGTTGAAGCTTAATCCCGAACCGCCGGTCGGCCCCTTCCGACCGAAGCGTTACTGAGTAATCCTGCACAATGGACTGCGCATATCCCAGCGCAATGGAGGCGGTGTTGGAGTCGCTGCCGTCAAGCAGGATCTGAGCCGCTACGGGCTCCCCGGCTCTGATCCGGCGCGAATAGTCGCGCGGAATGGCCAGCGCCATCAGAATATCTCCACGGTCGATTCCACGCTCGATCGCGCTGTAATTGTCGACGAATCCCTCGATTTCAAAGAAGCGCGAGCCCTGAAATTTTTGTACCAGGCTCCGGCTCTCCGGGCTTTGATCGGCATCGTAGACGAGTGTCGGAATACGGTCCACGTCAAGGTTGAGCGCGTAGCCGAACAGCAGCATGAGAAACATCGGCAGCGCCAAAGCCATGAGGAGGCTCCGCGCGTCCCGCCGGATATGACGGAGCTCTTTCCGGACCATCGCCAGTGTGCGCCGGACGCTCACCCCTCCTTTTCCTCCTCCGCCTGAATGAGAGCCACGAAGACATCTTCCATGGAGGGCTCCACCGGATTCAGACTGTCGACGGCAATCCGATTCGCATCGAGCGTCCGGCGAATATCGCCGGCCGCCGCGGCCGCATCGCTCACTGTCAGTTGCAGGCCGCCGCCGAAAACCGCCGCATGCAATATCCGCGGCTGGCCTTCCAGAACGCGCATGCTTTCAAGCGCATCGGAGGTTTCAAGGCGCAGGAGAGGATGGTTTCGCAATTGTTTCCGAAGGTCCTCGGGAACTCCTGTCGCGATGATCCGGCCGCGATACATCAGCGCAAGGCGGTGGCAATACTCGGCTTCATCCATGTAATGGGTGCTGACGAAGATGGTTCGGCCCGCCTCGGAGAGCTGATAAATCAGCTCCCAGAAGGCGCGCCTCGCAATGGGATCGACCCCGGAAGTAGGTTCGTCCAGGAACAGGACCGGAGGCTCGTGAATGATCGCGCATCCCAGCGCGAGCCGCTGCTTCCATCCGCCGGAAAGTTGCCCGGTGGTAGTCCCGCGCCGGTCTGCCAACCCCGCCATTTGGAGAACATAGTCGCGCCGCTCCTCACGGATTTCCTTTCCGACGCCGTAGATGCCGCTGAAAAATTGGATGTTCTCTTCGACCGTGAGATCGTCGTACAGCGAAAATTTCTGGGACATGTAGCCGATGCGGCTGCGTACCTTTTCGGGATCCTTGCTGACGTCAAAACCTGCGACGGTGGCGCTGCCCGCCGACGGAGTGAGCAGACCGCAAAGCATACGGATCACGGTGGACTTTCCGGCGCCGTTCGGGCCCAGGAATCCGAATATCTCGCCCTTACGAATCTCAAACGAAACGTGGTCCACAGCCACGAACTGCCCGAATCGCTTTACGAGACCGCGAGCCTCCATGGCGCTGGCATTGTCGTTTGGAGGCGTCATTTATCCCAAGCAGAGGCAGCTGTGAATCCGGCGAATGTTCTATTATATGGCGCTTCGGGGCTCGCGATCGGTGGGACGCAAGAATGGGAACAAAATGGCGGAGAGAGTGGGATTCGAACCCACGTTAGAGTTTCCCCTAAACACGCTTTCCAAGCGTGCGCCTTCAACCACTCGGCCATCTCTCCGGCTCGGAAGGGTGCGCTGGCCTGCAGAGCGCAAGCCAGCCTTCAGTCTAGCAGACGGTGGGTTTCAAACTCAGACGGCGTGACGCTTGGTCCTGGAAAGATACTCTTTCGCGCGGTCCAGCGCCTTGTTTTCCGCCTCCTCGCGCGAGGCTCCCGTTGTGCGAGCGATGTTCGCCCCGGGCGAAACGTTGTCGGCGTGGCAATGGAACGTGGCGCCGATCCGGTAGGTGGTCAGATTCAACGGCCAACCCTCCAATTCCAGTTTGCGTTCCGAGTATTCTTCCGTTTTCATGCCGCTGTCCCCTGAGCGGCGCCCTTTTCAACGGGAACGCCCACCAGATTTCCCCATTCGGTCCAGGAACCGTCATAGTTCACTACGTTCTGATAACCCAGCAGATACTTCAGCACGAACCAGCTATGGCTGGAGCGCTCGCCGATGCGGCAATAGGCGATTATCGGTTTCGAACCGTCAATCCCCTGGCCGGCATACAGCGCCTTGAGCTCATCGAAAGTCTTGAATGTGCCGTCGTCGTTGCAAACCTTCCCCCACGGAATGTTGCTCGCGCCGGGGATGTGGCCGCCGCGCTGGCAGGTTTCGGGGAGTCCCGGAGGCGCCAGGATCTCGCCGGAGAATTCCTGCGGACCGCGGACGTCCACCAAACCGGCGGTCTTGTTCCGCACCGCGTCCTGCACCTGAGAGAGAAAAGCCCGCAAGGAGAGGTCGGCTGCCGACGCTTTGTATGTCGTTGCGGCGGGCACCGGTGTATCGGTGGAAACCTCGCGGCCTTCCGCCAGCCATTTCTTGCGTCCGCCGTTCATCAAACGCACGTCGGCATGCCCGTACACCTTCGCTTGCCACAAGGCCCAGGCGGCGAACCAGTTGTTGTTGTCGCCGTAAAGTACGAGGGTCGTGTTGTTACCGACACCCGAGTCGCCCATCAGTTTTTCGAACTGCTCCTGCGACAGGATATCCCGGCGAACGGTGTCACATAACTGCGAGGTCCAGGCCCAGGCAATCGCGCCCGGGACGTGGCCCTCCTGATAAGCCTTTGTGTCTACGTCGATTTCTACAACTCGTACGTTTGGATCGTTGGCATGTTGAGCTACCCATTCGGTGCTCACGAGGACTTCAGGGTGTGCGTATTCCGACATAATGCCCTATTCTAGCTCGGGAATAGGGTAAAGACAACGGCATCGGGCCTCCAGATGGTCTGGCAGGCACTTAGCGGACGCGATTCCGGACCCGTTTCATCAGTGAAACCACTCCCTCCCGGGAGGCGAGCGGCACCTTCATGTGCCGGGCGATTTCGTCGATTTCCTCCGGAGAAAGACGAAACGTCATCGCGCCGATGACGCCGCCCACTTGCTCCGGAGATCGCATTCCCACGATCGCCCCAGTCACTTCCTGCCGGCGGAGCGTCCAGGCGATCGCCACCTCTCCCGGAGTTCTCCCGTGCCGCTTGCCGATTTCCCGCAAAAGCTCCACCAGTTTAAGATTGCGGGTCAGCTTCGGCTCCTGGAAATTGGGCGTCCGGGGGCGGAAGTCATCCGGGGGCATGGCAGCAATTCGCTCCCGGGTCATTGCCCCGGTGAGAAGGCCGGATTTCATTGGTGAGTAGACGATCACCCCAATGCCGTTGCGTTTGGCAAATGACAGAACCGACCCTTCAATTTCCGGAGAGACGATGGAATAGGGAGGTTGCAGGGAGGTGACGGGCGCGATTTTTTGGGCCCGCTTGATCTGGGCGATGTTAAAGTTTGAAACGCCAATCCAGCGCACCTTACCTTCCTGCCGCAGCCGCGCCATTTCGGTCCATCCTTCTTCGATGTCCTCATTCGGCTCAGGCCAGTGCACCTGGTAGAGATCAATTACGTCGGTCCGAAGACGCCGCAAGCTCGCTTCCACTTCGCGGCGGATGGAGTCCGCTTTGAGACAGCCGCTAATCTCCCCTTTTTCGTTCCAAACACGCTCGCACTTGGTAAAGATATAGGGCCTTTTCGAAACTCCTTCGAGAGCCTTGGCTACGACCTCTTCGGAATGACCCAGTCCGTATACGGCGGCCGTGTCGATCCAGTTCACCCCGGCATCGAGAGCGGCGCGAATGGCGGCGATCGATTGCTGGTCGTCCTGCGGGCCCCAAGCAAATTTCCAGCCGCCCCCGCCCATGGCCCATGCTCCAATACCAATCGGTGTGATCTCTATGTTGCTGTTTCCGAGCTGACGCAGTTCCATTCTTATGGGATGGGATTTATCCGCTACACGATGCAGAGCTCGTAGGCTTCCTGCAGGGATTTCATGGGATCGCGGACCGGAACAAACTCGTGAGCCATGTAGCCGGCAAACCCGAGATCGGCGATGGCTTTCGACACGGCATGATAATCCAGCTCCTGGGTGCCATCGATTTCATGCCTCCCCGGCACCCCTCCGGTGTGGAAATGGGCGATGTACTGGATATTGTCGCGGATGGTGCGGATGATGTCGCCTTCCATGATCTGCATGTGATAAATGTCGTACAGCAATTTCACGTGAGGCGAATCCACCCGCTTCACAACCTCGACGCCCCATGCCGTGTGGTCGCACTGGTAATCGTGGTGATCCACCTTACTGTTCAGCAGTTCAAGGCAGATCATGACGTTGTGGTCCTCGGCAATTTTCTTGACCTTGTTGAGCCCCTCAACGCAGTTGTCCTTGGCCTCGTCGTCCGGCATGCCGTCCCGGTTCCCGGAAAAGGTGATGACGTTGGTTACGCCGGCCGCCGCGGCGCGCTCCACGTTCTCGCGCATTTCCTTTTCGAGGGCCGCGTGAAGCTCCTTGCGGTTCCAGCAATGCCGGATCTCGCCGGCGCCGGGCGTCATTGCGGGAACCAGCCCGTACTTGCGGACTGTCGGCCACTCGGTATGGTCCACCAGGTCGATGCCCTGAAGGCCGATCCGGGCCGCGTTCTTGCACAGGTCGTCGAGGCTCATCTTGCTGTAGCACCAGCGCGCCACGGACTGTTTGATGCGACCCTTGGGGCCGGCGGCGAACGTCTCGCGAGCGGCGAGGGAGGCGGCAACCGCGGATGTGATAACGGATCGTCTGGTCATCGTTTTATCGCATCATACACAAAAACGCGGGATCTTGAGAGAATATAAAGGGATGAGCGCCTTGCGGGGCGTGATGAAGAGAGGAAGTCCGTAGCATGCCGGCGAATTTGGAAACCGTCGCTGAGCCCGACGACCTCGTCGTACTTCAGGAACTGGAGATCAACGACGATGGCGGGAATGGAGGCGGTCCGCGCGATTTTGACCCGGGGGACCGGGGCGGAGGCGGCGGCGACGATGACGGCGAAGAAGACGCTCCGCCCGGCATCTACCGCATCAGCATGTGGGCCACGCTTACGTCGATCTCCACACTGTTCGCTGTCCTCGCTATCGCCTACCTTGCGCGCTCGCGGAATCCGAAGTTCTGGGAGCCGATTACACTGCCTCGGGTGCTTTGGGCCAGTACCGCGGTTCTGCTCATCAGCAGCGTTACCTGCCAGGCAGCCCGCCGGGCGATGCACCACGTCCAGGAGCGCGCTTATGCCATCTGGCTCGGGTTGACGGCAGTTCTCGGCCTCACCTTTCTCACGCTTCAAATCGACGCCTGGAGGCAGTTCGCCGCTAAAGGCGCGTTCCTTTCCGAGAATCCTCACAGCTCGTTCTTCTACCTCTTCACCGCGGTGCATGGACTTCATCTTCTATGCGGGGTTCTGCTGATCCTTTTTCTGTCCATTCGGGCTTTCCTCCCCGCCTGGCGGAGGCGCCGTATCATTCTGCGGAAAGAAATCGCCGACGTCACCGCGATCTATTGGCACTTCATGGATGGCCTTTGGTGCGGCCTGTTCCTTCTTCTTCTGCTGCGAGGGTAGCGTGACAACCAATCTGGAAGAATTTCGCAATTACTACAGGAGTCTGTCCGACGAGGCTCTTCTTGCTTTCGACCGGGAGGAGCTGGTTGACGCGGCCCGCGAATGCTACGATCAGGAACTCGCGTCGCGGGGCCTGAGCAGGGAAACCGGCGCGGGTGAACCCTCCGCCTCCTCCGCCAGCGAATCCGGGCCTTCATTCGAAGCCGTGTGTTCGTTTTCCTCGTTCCATGAAGCGGGACTGGCATTGTCACTTCTACAGTCCGCTGGAATTCCCGCAACGCTCGAGGACGAGAACACGCGCCGCGCCGGAGGTATGCTATCGAATGAAGCGGCCGGCTTGCGGCTTCTGGTCCCGACGGAGTTTCTCGATGAGGCGCTGGAAATTCTCGACGCGGACATCTCCGAAGCGGACCTTATCGCCCAGGCGGAAGCCGCCGGAAAGACGGACGAAGAAGAAGACTGACGCCGGCGCCCAGGCGCAGACGTTGGCTTCGGCTTTTTCGGTAAGACAGGGAAACAGCGGAGCGAGATCGCGTAAGAGTTACCCATCCACACCGGGAGCCGCCAGCGCAAGCCACTGGAAACATTAGGCGTCGAGCGCTTGGCTGCAAAACTGCCTTCTGAAGAATCCGTAGAAGGAGATTCAGAATGCTAAATTGGGCACTGACTTTTTTTGTGATCGCGCTACTTGCCGCGATCCTGGGCTTTGGAGGAATCGCGGTTGCCGCCGCCGGAATCGCGAAGCTCCTGTTCGTTGTCTTCCTGGTGCTGTTCGTGGTATCGCTTATCGGGCACTTCGCCCGCAGGGCCTAGCGCCGGACCCGATTGCCGGCCAGAACGCTTATTCGTAGCGCAGGGCTTCCGTCGGATTGAGCTTCGACGCGCGGCTGGCCGGCAATAAACCAAAGACGACGCCCACCAGAACCGAAACCGCGAAAGCGATCACAACCGAAAGCCACGAAACCGGAACCTGGATGGCGTCGGTGAAAAACTGCACGCTCAGCGGGATGGAAATGCCAATTAAAATCCCAATAAAGCCGCCGCAAACACTAATCAGGACGGCTTCCGTCAGAAACTGCGCCAGCACGTCCCGTCGCGAGGCCCCCACGGCTTTTCGTAAGCCAATCTCGCGCGTCCGCTCGGTCACGGTAACCAGCATGATGTTCATGATGCCAATGCCGGAGATGATCAGTGCAATGGCGGCGACGATGAACAACACGATCGACAAAATCAAGGTGATTTGTTTCGCCGTATCGAGGATGGCCGTTAAGGTATCCACGCTATACTTCGCGCCCTTGCGATGGCGGGACTCGATGATCTGGCGCACGGCGGTCACCATCGGCTCCACGTCCGAGGCGTCCCGCACCTGGATATAGAGCGGGTCGATGCGCTCCACCCGGTTGAACAAGCGAATGACGGTGATGGGAATCAGGATCGTCTCGTCTTTGATTTCGGCCAGCCCGAAGGTGCTGGTGCGCTCCTTGAATGTTCCGATAATTGTGAAGCGCAGTCCATGCAGCTTCAGAAGGCGCCCCACGGCCGCAGATTGGCTGCCGTAAAGTTTCTTTGCCAGCTTCTCGGTGAGCATAGCGACTTTCTGGTGCAGGATAACGTCGCTCGGATCCATGAAGCGCCCAGCCAGCAACTCCAGATGGCGGATGAGAATGTATTGGTCGTCGGAGCCGATGACGGCAACGTCCTGCGCTCTCCCGTTCAGGAACATCTGGTCGTAGCTGGTCATGACGCCGGCGGCCGCGACGATGCGGTCGGAGAGCTGCTTGCGAACCGCTTCTACATCGGCGAGCTTCAGGAAATCGGCGTCGGCCTGGTAGGCCGTGTTGCTGCCGGCTTCATACTGGGCGTAAATAAGATTCGACCCGATGGCGCGAATCTGACTGAGAATGAGTTCGCGGCCCGTGAGCGAAACAGTGACCACCAGAATCACCGACGCATTGCCAATCACGAGGCCGAGCGCCGTGAGAATCGTCCGAATTTTGTTCGCGCGAAGCGCGTTCAGGCTGAAGCGCAGCGCTTCCCCGACGTTCATGGGGCCCCGGCACGCCGTTTCGCGCGCGAACTCCCGCGTCTGTTACGCAACTCGGTTACGCACCCATCGACTTTCTAAGGAGCTTCTCGGCTTCCTGGCGTGAGGGGTCGTCCGGAGTGAGATCGGACTGCAGATATCGCTTGAGAAGCTTCTGAGCTTTGTCCAGATTCTGCCCTTCCTGCACGTACGTTTTGGCGCGCCAGAACAACACCTTCGGGCTGTCCGGCGCGAGCTTTTGAGCCTGCTCGAAAACGGCGTCGCTCTCCTGTACCCTCCCCTGCTTCGCCAGAAACCGCGCAAGGTCGATCAGCCGGCCCACCTGCCGGGGGGCGAGCTGGACCGCGCGCCGGAAATGCTGCTCCGCGGCCGAATGCTCATTCCGCTTATCGAAAAGCTTCGCCTCCGCATAATGATACTCCGCCGGGTTGAGCTGGCCGATCCGCTCGGCGAGAGCGGCAGCCTTGTCCAGGCCACCGCCGAGAAATCCAGGCGCTTCGAGATAATAATCGAAGAGGTCATTAATGGCTTCGAGGTTCCTGCCATCCAATTGGACGGCGCGCTCGAAGGCCTGCCGCGCCTTTGCGGCATGTAGAGGCGCGGTAAACGGACTGGCCGCCTCCGCCCGGCGTCCCCAAGCCCGTCCCAGCCATAAGTAATAGTCGGAGCTCGACGGATTCATCTCCACGGCCTTCTGCAAGGCATCCGTGGCCTTTTTGAAATCGGCCAGCATCAGATAATTCCGCCCAATGAGACAGTACTCCTCAGCCGACGGCTTGGACGCCGACTCGAGCACCGCGAGAGACTCCCGGTAATTGGTCTGCTGATAGAGATTCTGAGCCCGTTCTAAAGCGCCGTCCGCGGCATAGGCGAGAATAGTTCCCGCCAAGACCGGGATGATCCAAATCAATACTTTACGCATTCCGAAAGCCCCCCAAAAGCGGCGGCGTCCCCGGCAGGCCGTCTCCGCCGCGCTAATTCTTTGATGCGGGCCAGCCGTTTCTGATTCCGCGGAAATCCAGCCGCCGCCGGGCCGGGGAGCAGCCGGGAAGCGCTTTTTCGTCATTATAGTATTCTGGTGAGGGAGATGATATTATCTCCGGGAATCCGTTAGGAAGGAACAATGAAAATGAACGCCAGGACGCGAATTCTGAGCTTGGTTCTAGTTGGTTTCTTTGCGCTGGTAACTCTGGGTCAGGCGCAGACGTCCGCGATCGCGGGCGACGTGAAGGGGCCTGATGGCCAGGCGATGAAGGGCGTGCTGGTCAAAATTACGCGCAAGGACATCAAGGGCAATTACAAGGTAAAAACCGATAAGAAGGGCCACTACTACTATGGTGGACTTCCACTGGGCGTCTACCACGTGGCGCTTGAAGTCGATGGGAAGGACGTCGACTCGGTCGACAACGTGAAGACACAGTTGGGCGACCCGATCGAAATCTCCTTCAACCTGAAGCAGCAGGCGGATAGAAATGCGGCGCTCCAGAAGGCCGCCGAGACCGGCACCTTATCGAAGGACCAGGAGCGCGAGCTCTCGCCCGAGCAGAAAGAGGCGCTGCAAAAGCGAGCGAAAGAGCAGGCCGCTGCGATGGCAAAGAATAAGGAGTTGAACGATGCCTTCAACGGCGGCAAGGAAGCGGCGGCGGCGAAAAACTGGCAGGGCGCAGCCGACTCGTTTGAGAAGGCGTCACAGATCGACCCCAGCCAGAATGTGATTTGGGCCAACCTGGCCGATGCCTACGTAAATCTCGCCGCTACCAAACCAGTGGCCGAACAGCCCGCAATCATGGAAAAGGGCCTGAACGCTTACAAGAAAGCCATTGAGTTGAAGCCGGACGACGCTGGCTACCATAACAACTACGGCTTGGCGCTCGCGCGGGACAAGAAATTCCCCGAAGCCCAGACCGAGTTGAGCAAGGCCGCTGAAATCGATCCGCCGAACGCCGGCAAGTATTATTTCAACCTGGGCGCTCTGCTGGTGAACTCCGGGCACAACCAGGAAGCCGTCGAAGCATTCAAGAAAGCGATTGACGCCAACCCCAATTACGCGCCGGCTCAGTATCAATACGGCGTTTCCCTGGTTTCGAAGGCGACCACCACCGCCGACGGAAAAGTGACGCCTCCCCCTGGAACGATCGAAGCATTCCAAAAATACCTGGAACTCGAGCCGAACGGGCCCTACGCCGACCAAGCCAAGGCGATGCTGACTACGCTGACCGGCTCGGTGGAGACGACCTATCAAAATCCGAACGCCGCGAAGAAGAAGAAAAAATAGCTACCGCCGGAGCATTATCCGGAAAATGAAATTTTTCTTCAAAAGTTGGGAACGTATCGGCAGGTTGGAGCGTCTTTAATGCAACAGCAGAAAAGCTTCTGTGTGGGATCCCTTTCCCCAACAAACCAACCCACACAGAAGCTTCCTCTTTCCCAGTATAGTACTCCACTGTTCGTTTCCGGTCAATTGTAAAGTCCTTCCGCCTCCCCTTTTTCTCCCAACAACATTACAATTCAGGTATCATCAGACGGGGGACGTCTTCATGCGTAAAGCATTCGCGCTAATTGCACTTATCGCGTGCGCCGCAGTGGGAAATGCGCAGTCCAACCAAAAGGCGGAAGCACGAATTGCCAAGGAAGTGAGGCATGAGCTTGTGATGCTCCCATACCTTGATGTATTCGACAATCTGGCGTTCAAGGTAGATGGCTATAACGTCACGTTAATGGGGCAAGTCACCCGGCCCACTCTGAAAACCGACGCTGAGCGCGCCGTGAAGAGCGTTGAGGGCGTTGAGACAGTCAGGAACGAGATCGAAGTCTTGCCGGTCTCTCCGATGGACAGCCGCCTGCGGTTGAGGCTGTTCGCCGCGATCTATCGCTACCCTTCTTTACAGAGATACGCAATGCCAGTGATCAAACCGATCCGACTTATCGTAAAGAACGGCAACATCACGCTCGAAGGGGTTGTCGACAGCGAGGCGGACAAAAACACGGCCGGGATCCGGGCCAAAGGCGTGAGCGGGGCCTTTTCAGTTACCAACAACCTCCAGGTCGCAAAATAGGCGCCCTAGAGATCGAAAAATTTCCGCGGGTCCGCTTTGGCCGGATTCGCGGCAAGCCCCTTGTTCAGGAACTCAATCAACGGCGTCATAAGCCGGAAACGAGTGGTGATCTCCTTAAGAAGTCCGGGCCCCAAAGCCTGCTCGGGAGCCAGAACCGCCTCGAGAATGAGGTCCTTCTTCCGAAGCAGATCCGCTGCCGGATGATCGGCGGAATATCCCTTCGGGACCCGGAAAGTTTCCTCTCCCCGCATCTCCCCCAACATCCTCCGAAGCCGCTTCTCCGCCAGAATGCTCCGTAGCTCCGCATGATTTTCGGCGAGATGAGCGCGCAACTGGCGGAGTTCCTCCGGTTCGGGGTGATAGATTCCCCCGGCAATCTCAATCTCACTGGGCGAGACGTGGAAATAGAACATGCCTCCGCGGTGGCCGGGAGCGCCGCGCCGGCCAAACGCCGCCGCGATGTGCGTTTTGTACGGCGTCTTATCGTGACTGAAGCGAGTGTCGCGATAGATCCGGAAAATCGCCTTCTTCGCGTCGGTGACATAACGTGGCGCCACTTTGGCGAGATCGGCGTTAATGGCATTCACCAATGCCATCATCGGCGCCTTCACCTGGGCCTCGAAGATCTCCTTTCGCGGCTGGAACCACTCCCGGCGATTGTTCCGCTTTAAGGACTTCAAAAATCGCAGGCCTTCGGGCGGAAAACCCGAGAATCCCGCTTCCTGCGTGCGCACTGCAAACTCCTCCTTGTTACTTTGAAAGGATGACGGCCTCACCCACGGCGCTCACGCGCCTGGAATCCATTCCCAATGTAACGATTCTTCGCGATGAGCCGCTTGCGGTGCATACGCGGTTCGGGATCGGAGGAGAGGCCCGCTATTACGTCGAGAGCGCCGGACGGGAGCCGTTTCTCGAAGCATTGCGGGTGGCACGGGAGGGCTCGCTGCCCTGGATTGTGATCGGAGGCGGATCGAATCTGGTTGTCGCCGATACCGGATTTCCGGGAATCGTTCTGCGATACCGCGCGGAGGGTGTTTCACGCGAGGATGGCAATCGGGTCACGTTCGACGCTGGTGCGGACTTGCAGTCGGTGGTGGACTTCACCATCGATCAGGGTTTGGGCGGGCTGCACACCATGACGCGCATTCCGGGTTCGGCGGGCGGCGCCGTCTATGGGAATGCGGGTGCTTACGGCCGGTCCATCTCGGAGAGCATTGCGACGGTTTCTTTTTTCGATGGCGCCACGGTACGCACTATCGACAACGAGGGCTGCCAATTCCACTATCGCGAAAGCATCTTTAAGACGCGAAAGAGTTGGATCATTCTTTCGGCCACCGTGGACCTGGCGTCCACGCCGCGAGCCGAGTTGCGCGCTACCGCGGACGGGATCCGGAAGATTCGCGACGAAAAATATCCGCCGGCGATGAAATGCGCCGGCAGCATTTTCAAAAATCTGATTCTGGCGGAGCTGGCGGAACCAGTGCGAGCGCAGGTCCCCGGCAACGTGATCCGCGAAGGAAAAGTGCCTTCGGCTTATTTTCTAGAGCAGGTGGGGGCCAAGGGTCTGCGAAACGGCGGCATCGAAGTGGCGCCCTATCATGCCAATCTTATCTATAACGCTGGCGGGGGCACCGCAAAGGAGCTAATAGAGGTGATTCGTGACTTAAAGCAGCGGGTGAGTGAGCGCTTTGGGCTCGTTCTCGAGGAAGAAGTGCAGTACGTCGGAGCGGTGGAATGAGCGGCCGTGTGCTTTCCATTCTGGCCCATCCCGATGACGCGGAGATTCTGTGCGCCGGGACCATGCTCCGGCTGCGGAGTCTCGGCTGGGACGTGCATATCGCGACAATGACACCGGGGGATTGCGGCAGCCGCGACTTTTCGCGGAAGGAAATCTCTCGCATCCGGAAGAAAGAGGCGCGTGAATCCGCCGCTCGCGCCGGGGGCTCCTATTATTGCCTGGGTTCGAAGGACCTATTAGTCTGCTTCGACGCCCCCCATATCCGCCGCACCGTGGAGGTGATCCGGAAGGTGAATCCCGACATCGTGATCACGCATTCGCCGGCAGACTACATGCCGGACCATGAGTTCGCGAGCCTGCTTGCGCGGGCCGCGTGCTTTGGAGCTCCCGTCGTCAATTTCGATACGAAGACCGCACATCCGTCACCCGCCACCGGGCACATTCCTCATCTCTATTACTGCTTGCCGCTCGGCGGGCATGACATCTTCGGAGTGCCGGTGGCTCCATCGGTCGTCGTGGACGTTTCAGAGGTACTCCACGAAAAACTCGAGATGCTGGCTTGCCATCGGAGCCAGAGGGAGTGGCTGAAGGCGCAACACGGCGTCGACGATTATCTGGAAACCACGAAACGCTGGTGCGCAGACCTCGGCAGCGCGCACGGGAAGGCATACGCCGAGGGTTTCCGGCAGCATCGAGGCCACGCGTATCCTCAGGACGATCTTCTCGCGTCTTTGTTAACGTAATCTACTGCGCGGCGGTCAGGAAGCGAAAGACCGTCTCCTGGTGATATTTCTCGCCGGGCTTCAACTCCGATGTCGGAAAGCCGGGCTGGTTCGGCGAGTCCGGAAAATGCTGCGTCTCAAGACAAAACGCCGCATTGCGAGCATACGCATGCCCGCCTTTCCCGTGAACGGACCCATCGAGAAAATTGGAAGTGTAGAACTGCACGCCGGGCTGCGTGGTGAGGACCTCCATCACCCGGCCGGATTTGGGATCGGCGGCGCGGGCGGCCAGTTCGAGCGAATCCCCGGTGCGGTTCAGCACGAAATTCTGGTCATACCCGCCGGCGATGCGAATCTGCTCGTCATCGGCGTTGATCCGCGCGCCGATCAATTGCGGCTTACGAAAATCGAATGGCGTACCTTCGACGCTCCTCAATTCGCCGGTGGGAATCAGTCCTTTATCCACCGGCGTATAGCGGTCGGCATTGATCATCATCGTTTGCCCGAGGATGTCGCCTGAACCTTCGCCCGCGAGATTGAAGTAGGAGTGGTTGGTGAGGTTGAGGACGGTATCCTGATCGGTGGTGGCGTCGTAGTCGATCTTTAACGCATTGTCGGCGGTCAGCGTATAGGTAACCGTCACCGAAAGATTGCCTGGATAGCCTTCCTCGCCGTCTTTGCTGAGATAGCTTAACTCCAGGCTTTCCGGGCCCACCTCCCTGGCCTTCCAAACCTGCTTGTCGAACCCCTTCAGGCCTCCGTGGAGCGAATTCTCCCCATTATTCCGGGCAAGGGTGTATTCTTTTCCGTCGAGCGAAAACTTCCCCTTGGCGATGCGATTTCCGTAGCGTCCGACGACGGCTCCGAAATAAGTGGAGGCTCCAAGGTAACCCTTCAGGTCGTCGAAGCCGAGGACCACATCGGCGAATTTGCCGTTGCGATCGGGCGTTTTCAGAGAGACCACGATCGCTCCGTAGGTCGAAATATCGGCCTCCATTCCATTGGAGTTGGTCAGGGTATATAGGTCCACATTCTGACCGTCGGCGGTTTGTCCGAATGACCGGTGGTCCATTTTGTGCGCAGCGGCGGGTCCTTTCGATGACGAGCACGACATTATCGTCAGCGCTCCAAGAGCAACAACCGGAATCAGTCCACGAGCGATCACGTTCGCCCTCCCTGTATATAGTAAGCCGAACTGCTACGGGCCCGCCTGGATGCTCGGATCCAAGCGATGGGCGGTATCGAATTCCGTCCGCGCACTTGACGGATCATCCAGCCGTAGCAGGCAGAGACCAAGATTGTAGTGCGCCGCGGCGTAGTCCGGCTTATGGCGGATCGCGTCTCTGAGTGCCTCGCGCGCGGCGGCGTATTTTCCGGCCTGCAGCCAAAGAAGACCGAGATTGTTGTATGCTTCCGCAAACGCGGGGGCACGCCGGATCGCCTCGCGGTATACAGCCGCCGCGCGTTCTACCTGATTCTGTTCCGCGAGAATATTTCCCAGCAACATGCGCGCATCGATGTTTTCGGGCGCCAGGGCGATCGCCTGGGAGAGTTCCCGGGCAGCGGCCTCTCTTTCGCCGTTAGCGGCGAGCACGAGCGCGAGGTTATAGTGCGCATCCGCCAAGTCGGGAGCGCTCATGACCGCTTGCCGCAAAAGATCCAGCGCTTTGCCGGAGTCGTGGCGGCGGGCATAGAGCACCCCCAGACCCATCTGAGCTTCCGCGTAGCCGGGCTGAAGAGAGAGTGCTTTCTCGTAAGCGCCGATCGCGTCGCCGTCCCGCCCCAGTTTTTCGAGCGAGAGCGCCAGGTAGTAGCGGCCGGATGGCTCCTCCGGGCTGATCTCCACTGCGCGCTCGAAGCGTTCGCGAGCCTGCTCCCAATCCTTCCGCTTTAAGAAATCTTCCCCTTCCAAAATGAGCTTCTTACTCTGCGCCAGTTCCACGCGGGATTGATGAAGCCGCGCCACGTCCCTCATCGCGGCACCCGCTTCGGCGGACTCCCCCCGCTTCCGCAGCGCCAGGCCCAGGGTGTACCGCGCGCGCTCCAGGGCCGGATCGATGGTCAAGGCGCTTCGCAAGGCGGTGACAGAGCCGCTAAGATCGCCGGCGTTCATGAGAGCCTGTCCGAGATCGGCAAGAGCCAGAGGATTAGTGGGCATGAGGCGTGCGGCGGTACGGAATTCGGCCAGCGCGGCCTCCTCGTCGCCCTTCCGGCGGAGGGCGGCGCCAAGGCTCTGGTGCGCGGGCCCGAAGCCGGGCTTGAGTGACACGGAGCGGCGGAACTCCTCCAGCGCCGAGGTAAGGTCGCCGTCCTGCCCGAGGGCGATCCCGAGATAATAGTGCGCCTCGGCATCGCCCGGCTGCGCCGCAACACCGGCCCGGAAGGTTCGGACAGCCTCGGAAGTCTGGCCCGTCTGAAGGAAGGCTCTGCCCAGCAGGCGCAAGGCCGGCGCATCGCGCGGAGCCGCTTGCAATTGTTCGATGGCGCCACTCGCGTCGCCGCTTTCGAGCAATACCGCCGCCAGGTAGCGGCGCGCCTCCGTGTTCTTCGGTTCCAGCTCCAGAGCGCGGCGAAGTTCGCTCCGGGCGGCGGGAAGATTGCCCAGGTCGTGCTGCGCCGCGCCCAGGCCAAAGTGCGCCGCGGACCAATCCGGCTTAATGCGGACCGCCTCGGCAAATTCGTCCGCCGATCCGCGCACATCACCGCTGTACTTGAGCGCAAGCGCCAGGTTATAGTGTGTGCCGGCGTCGAGCGGCTCGATGGAAAGGGCCGCGCGGTACGCGGCAATCGCGCGGCTCCAAGACTTGTGTTTGGAAAAGGCGAGCGCCTGCTCTCGCAGCGACTCCACCGAACTCCCCGCGCGCGGCGCCGCGGCGGCCAAAGAAAGCGCCAGCGCGCACACCTGAAACCAGCGAATCACTAAAGGCGATGTTACCAGAGGAACTTTATACTGAACTGTCCGATGCGCGGATCGCGTGCGCTCGTAACCACTCCGAAGTTGCTGCTGGTGAAATTCCCGCTCGGGTTCGAGAACTGGGCGTGATTGAACACGTTAAAGAATTCCGCCCGGAATTGAACTGAGATGTTCTCGGCGAGCCGGGTATCTTTCAGGAGGGCAAAGTCCGTGTTCAGAAGTCCCGGCCCGTGGAAGTAGCGGCGGCTTGCATTTCCGAACGCGCCCACCGGTCCCGAGGCAAAAGCATCCGGGAGAAAGTACGTGTTGGGGCCGTTCGGCCCGGGGTTTCTCGGGTTCTGAATCACGACCTTCCCTACGACATCGGGCACGTCGGTGTTTCCGCTGCCGTAGAGAGAGACGTCCTGGCCCTGCCCCAGGCTGATGGGAAAGCCAGTCGAGAAACGGCTGATCCCCACCACATTCCAGCCCTGCGTCAAGCGTTTGGGAAACGCCGGCATGGCGCGGTCGAAAGGAACGGCCCAGTTGTAGCTGACCACAAAATTATGAGTCAGGTCGTATTGGGAGAGGGCCCGGCTGAGGCGATAGTTGGAAAAGTTGACCCATTCGCCGAACCCCGAAGAATTATCGATGGCTTTGGAGTACGTGTAGGCGGCGAGGAAAGTGAAATCCGCCGCCTTCCGCTCCACCGAAATCTGAAGGGAATTGTAGTTCGAATTGGCGATATTGGCGGTGATGCTATTGCCATAGCCGAATGCCGGACTCAACGCCGTCCGGGTGCCGAAAACCTGCGATCCATTCGGCAGGGTGTAGACGGTTTGCTCGCCGTTCGGGCCGCAAACCGGTGTCGCACCCATGGCGTTGAGCTGCTGGCAGATCGCCGGACTGCCTGGATTCGCGTCGTATTGAGAAATCAGCTTATGACCCTGGGTGCCCACGTACGCCAAGGTGAGCACGGTGGATTTCGAGAGCTCACGCTGGATCGTGAAATTGTAATCCTCCGCATACGGCATCCGGTTGTGAATCGAGTATCCGGGGGAATAGGAGATGGGCAGATAGACCGAATAGTCCAGAGTCTTGTTGGAAGGCGCGCCGGGAATGGGAAATGTGAACGGGAATCGCTCTCCTTGCGACGCGCCGCTCGATCGGGTCTGAAACGGCTGATCGAACATGACCGCTTCCGGGCTCACCCAGTAAAGTCCGAACGGGGCGTCGCCAACCTCGTAGAACAGATTCAGATCCTCAATGGAGGTGTAATAGACGCCGAACGCGGCGCGAATACTGGTTTTCCCCGGACCGCCAGTGATCTTGCGGAGTATGCCGTCGGTGAAATCGGGCGAGTAGGCGAGGCCGATGCGCGGCGCGAAGTTGTTGTACCGCGTTGGGGCGAGGGTGCTGGGGATGCCGGGGTCTCCCGGAACAACCCAGCTTGTCGGAGCGGTCGGAAACTGCGTGGATTGCAAACCCGGCACGATGGTCTCAATCTTTCCCTGCGTGTCGTACCAAGGCATGCTCACCTCCCAGCGCAAGCCGGCGTTGATGGTGAAATTCGGCCTGATCTTATAGGAATCCTGGATATAGAGGCCGCCGTAGCGCGTACGGGAATCGAGAAACTGCTGGCTGCACTGGTTGTAATTCGCAGGCGCCCCAATCAGAAAATCGGCGAAGTCGCTTCCGGTTTCCGTCCCATCGAAAGTAAAATCCCCGTTCGGGGCGCACGTGTTTCGCTCATTGATCTGGAGGTAGCGAAACTCGCCGCCGAATTTCATGGTGTGGTTCCCCATGATCTTCGAGAATCCATCCGACAAGTGGTAGGTGGTGTTGGGTTGAAACGTGGTTAGCGTTGGAACTCCAATCGAGAAGTTATTGAAATAGAGCGGCGGGACAGTTTCCGGGAAATTTGCCGGTCCCGACGGATTGATGCCGAGAGTCCCCACGCCTGTGACAAACCCTAAATCGGAGAGCTTGGCGAAGCTTCCCTTCGGCTGATCGGTAACCGTGGAGGTCCGGAAAAAGCTGAGGCGGAATTCATTCACTTGCGCCGCGCCGAAGGTTTTGGTGTTGCTCATCACCGCTTGCTGCGCCCGGGTTGGTGTGGTGGAAGGAAACCCTGGGACGCTTGCGGCCGGAAGGGCGGAATTTACGGTGGAATCGTCCAGGTGATAGTAGAAATACCAGTTGCCTGTCTTTTGGTTTATGAAATCGACGCGCTGGCCGATTTTGTCGTCCGTCACGCTGTTCTTCTGGCCGGCATCGGCATAGTAGCCGCCAGCCTGGTTGGGGAGCGGGATGTAGCTTAGCAAAGGAGAAGAAGGCGCCGCCCAAGCGCGCTTCGGCACTACTCCGTTCGGAAAGACGCAGTTCGCCGGATCGGTGCATCCGCTATAGGGCTCCCCGTCCCGGACCGCATATCCCAGGCGCTGGGACAGTACGCCCGCCCAGTAGCCACCCTTTACGGTAAGTTGGTCTCCATTCGCGTCCACGAAGACCGACGGGTCAAACTGTCCGGCGCGGTCGGCCGCACTCGGAACCGCGACCAGACCGGTACTTGCCCCGGCAACCTGCCTGGTGCCCTGATAATCGGTGAACCAGAACAGCTTGTTTTTCCAGAACGGTCCCCCCACGGCGTAACCGAACTGGTTTCGCCGTAATTCGGCCTTGCCGGGGTCGAAAAACCCTCGCGCATCGAACTTGTCGTTCCTTAGAAACTCGAATACCGAGCCGTGAATGCTGTTCGATCCCGACTTCGTCACCGCATTCATGACGCTTCCACTGAATTTTCCGTACTCTGCGTCGAAGCTATTGGTGATGAGCCGGAATTCCTCAATGGAGTCGAGATTGGGAATCAGGCCGGCGCCCATGTTGCGGCCCTCGCTGACGTCTCCGCCGTTGACCAGAAATGCGTTTGCCGTCTCCCGCTGCCCGTTCACCGACACATTGCCGGAGGACAGGATCCCCGAAACCGGCCGGTCCTGCTGAATGGACCCCGCGGTTGTCGGGGCAACACCGGCTTGCAGCCCCAGCAAATCGATAAAACTCCGCCCGTTCAAGGGCAAAGATAGAATCTTCTTCGTGTCGATAACCTGCCCCAATTGGGTGCTTTCGGTCTCAACCTGGACTGGATTGGCCTCGACGCTAATGGTCTGCTGTACGCTTCCGACCTGGAGAACCACGTCGACACGCAGTTCGTCGTTCACCTTGAGCACGATGCCCGTGCTGGCGGATTGCTGGAAACCGGGAGCGGTGACGTTCACCTTGTAGTTTCCCGTCGGGAGAGCAAGCACCCTGTAACTGCCGTCGCTGGCGGACGTCGTGGTCTTGCTGAAATTGGTCTCAACGTTGGTGGCCACCACCTGAGCACCGGAAACAACGGCTTGCGAACTATCGCGCACCGTCCCCAATATCGAACCCGTAACATCGGCAAAGGCCGGCCAGAGGCAGAAGGCACTCAGAAAGAGGCCGTAGGCTAGACCTGTGAAGCTTCGCACAAATCCCTCCTTAAAGAGCGATTGGCGAAACTGTATCCCAAATCGGCGGCTAAAGCAAGCGGATCATAACAGGAGTTTTCCGAAACTTTTCAGACCTCTCAGATAGGGAGGAGTTCCGGTTGTACATGGGTGGGGACGATTCGGGTGGATTGTGACATGATTCTTCGGTTTCCATGGGCGACGGCGTAGAGTTGGAACGGGGAATGCCTCTCTCGGACGGTGGCCGAAGGCCCGTGTTCTATGTGAGAACCTGCTGATTATCTCACAGCGAGCTTTTAGTCATTCACTCTCTTACTCTCTGATACTTCATCGCGCGAATGTCTTCCAGGTTATGGCTCCGTCTCACGAAGCGAACGGTTTCCTCGCTTCTCCGGCGCGTCAGATAGATTGCGCGATCCACCAAAGCGATTGGAGGTCTACGACTGTTGTCGGCAGCTTGGTCAGCGACATCACCGGTACCTCCGAGAATTCGCTGTGGCCGGGCGTTGCGATCTTCCAGTCACGGGGCACTCCCAGAGTGGTGTAGATGTCTGAGATTTTTCGTAGGAGCCCTTCTACCGCTGGGCCTCGTCGCCCTCATGAAATCCGGAGAGCTGGATGATCCACTGGGGACTTGGGTGAGGGATCTACTTCGGGAGCTCAAGTTCCCGACTGCGCTCCGCGGCGAGCAGATGTACTGTGCGGCTCACAAGAACGCGGAGCTACCTACAACGCGCTACCCGGAATTCCTGTACGAGATCTCATCATATTTGTAGTGAATGGGTCGGGTTTCAAGCAGCCAGTCTCACGCGATCAACCCAGGCGTGGGTATGTCGTGGCGTCAAGTATTTACCTAGCCTTTTGCTTTTAGCAACAAAAACATCCTTTCATCAGCGGTGCTGGACCGAGGATCAGAGTCGAGTGAACCAGTGGATACCGAACCCAGGACAAGCCAACCAGCCCGCTCCACGAGGCGCTCTAACCCTAACGGAGAAAAAATCCAATAGTTGGTGCTGTCGTTATTGCATTCGG
>DASZXS010000082.1:0-47800 GCA_035545735.1 Bryobacteraceae bacterium
GGCAAGCGCGCCCGCGAAATCGGATTGTCTCTCCAGCAGCAAAGCAAGCTGCGACCTGGCTTCGACGTTCGATGGGTCGACGCGCAGAACCCTGCGGTAAAGATCGATGGCGGAGCGCGCAGCGGAACTATCGCCCGCTCCCCGGAGCAGAAGGATGCGCGCGAGGTTCAAATACGCGCCCGTCACATGGGGACTGAGGCGAATCGCGCCGGAAAAATCCTTTTCCGCAAGTTCGTATTCGCGCCTTTGGGCGTGGATGATGCCGCGCAAATTCAAGAGCCCGCCGTTGCGCGGATCGTCCCGAAGGGCCAGATCGAGCGCCTTCGAGGCTCCGTCGAGATCCTTGGATGCGATGCGCTGCTGAATGGCCAGGATGTCTCGCTCGGGCGTCTCTCCACAGAAACCAATTCGCGCGCCGTAGAGAAGAAAAAAGCAAACAACGGGAATGCGCATGATCCGCCGGTACCTCCAGAGAATAGCGGAACAGAAGCCATCTCGTCCAGAGACGCGCCTGCGCTTATGATGGTTCAGGAATGAATTATCGAAAGCTTGGCAAGACCAATCTGGAAGTCAGCGAGATCGGCTACGGCGCGTGGGGGATCGGCGGAAAACAGTGGCTCGGAAGCACGGACGATGAGAGCATCCGCGCCCTGCGGCTCGCCATCGATCGCGGCCTGAACTTCATCGACACCGCGCTCGCTTATGGCGATGGGCACAGCGAGCAGTTGACCGGCCGGGTCGTGAAGCAGTCAGGCGAAAAGGTCTACATCGCCACCAAAGTCCCTCCCAAGAATCAGCTTTGGCCCGCGCGGCCGGGCATCGGCATCGATCAGGTGTTTCCCTACGACTACATCCTGTCATGCACGGAGCAGAGCTTGCGCAATCTTGGGATCGAAACCATCGACGTGCAGCAACTTCACGTCTGGAACCCCGAATGGATCGACCGCGACGAATGGCGGCGCGCGCTGGAGGACTTGAAAAAATCCGGAAAGGTGCGCTATGTCGGGATTTCAATCAACGATCACCAGCCCGATTCGGCGCTTGAAATCATCCGCACCGGGCTGATCGATACGGTGCAGGTGATCTACAACGTCTTCGATCAGACCCCGGAAAAGAACTTGTTTCCGCTGTGCCAGGAGCGCAATATCGGAGTGCTCGCGCGAGTGCCGCTCGATGAAGGCTCACTGGCGGGAACAATCACCGCCGATTCCCGGTTCGACAAGGACGAATTTCGCGCTTTCTATTTTCGCGGCGACCGCAAACAGCAAGTGGTCGAGCATGTGGACGCGCTCCGGAAGGACCTGGCGGCTGGAGGCGTGTCCGGCCCGCTTCCCGAGATTGCGTTACGCTTCTGTATTTCGCATCCCGCCGTATCGACTGTCATTCCAGGGATGCGGCGCGTGACGTCGGTCGAAAGCAACATGCGCGTCTCCGAACTCGGAGCGCTGGAGGACGCGGCGTTGACGATTCTGCGGCGCCACGCCTGGGACCGCAACTTCTACAGCTAAGCTCCGCCGCGGCGATCACCCGCCCCAGCGAACGACAAGCGCGGAAACGTTGTCCGGAGCGCCGGCCTGCTTCGCCGCTTCCACCAGCGAGCCGGCGGCCGCGGCCGCGTTTTTCGCGCTCTTGAGGATTGTGGCCATCGCTTCGACGGAGACGCAGCCATGCAGACCGTCGCTGCACAACAGCATCGCGTCCCCGTTCTCCAAGGGGCATTGCTTCAAATGAACCTCCGCGTCCTCGCGGGAACCGGCCGCGCGTGTCAGCACTCCGTGAATGGCGGGATGGAGAGCCGGTTGCGGTGGCGCATCCGCAGTGCCGGCGGGTGCTCCTCCGGCCGTGTCGTCGATCGTCATTTGAATAAGGCCGCCATCGCGAAAGAGATACGCGCGGCTATCCCCGATGTTCACGGCAACGACCGCGCTGCCCTCGATCAGCACGGCGCTGATGGTAGTCCCCATCCCCAGGAACTCAATCGACTCCTCCGAACGGCGCCAGACCTGGCGGTTCGCCAGCTTGACCGCGGTTACGAGCCGGTTCCCTCCGAAAGACATCGCGAGATTGTAGCCGTACGGCCACGTGACATCCTTGGGATCCTGGGACGCTTCGATATACTGCCGGATCACCTGCACTGCCAGCTCCGCCGCGACACTCCCACCCCGCCGCCCGCCCACACCGTCGCACACCGCGTACAAGCCGAGAGTGTCGTCGAGGAGAATGCGGTCCTGGTTGGATGGCCGCACACAACCCGGGTCGGTGATCCCAGCGGAATCCTGAATCATCACACGGCACGCCTTCGAAGCGTTGGCGACTGGAGTATAGCACGGCACGGTAAAATTGTTGCGCCCCCCAAAGGGGCGTCCAGGCATGATCTCCAAGATCGGCAAATACCAGGTTGAGGCCGAACTGGGACGGGGCGGCTTCGGTGTTGTTTACCGGGCTTACGACCCAGACGTGGGCCGCCCCGTTGCGATCAAAGTATTGACGGCGGAATCGGATAGCGAACTCTTCCAGCGCTTTCAAGACGAAGTCGGCACCACCGGAAATCTGATTCACAAGAATATCGTGACCGTGTACGAGAGCGGGAACGAGCAGGGCGTGCCGTATCTCGTGATGGAGTTATTGACCGGTAGAACACTCCAGGATCTGATCAAGCACGCTGTCCCGATGACGCTGCTTGAGAAGGTCCGGATCATGACGCAAGTGGCTCAGGGGCTGAAATTCGCGCACCAGAGAAACGTGATCCACCGCGATGTGAAGCCGGGAAACGTGATGCTGCTGAACGACGGCGACGCCAAGATCATGGATTTCGGGATCGCCCGCGTGACCACGCGCAGCACCGTGATGACGCGCGAAGGCTACCTGATCGGCACGATTCCGTACATGGCGCCGGAGCTGTTTGAAGCGGGGGGAGGCGGCGCCGGCAAACAGACGGACATCTTCGCCTATGGCGTGGTTTACTACGAGCTTCTCACCGGGAAGCACCCTTTTCACGCGGATGAGAACATCTACGCCGTGATGGAACGGATCAAGATGCTGGAGCCCGAGTCGGTCGTGGATTTAGTTCCCGAATGCCCGGAGACGCTTGAGCTTCTGATCTATCGCGCCATAGCCAAGGACCGCGATGTCCGCTACGCCACCTTCGACGAACTGCTGCTCGACGGCGAATCGGTACTGGCCGATCTGGCGGAGGAACGCGCCGGAACGCTACTGAATCAGGCGTCCTCATTGATCGACGCGGGCGACACCGAGACCGCCGAACGCCTGCTGAAAGAAGTGGCCGATCTCGATCCCGGAAATCGCACGGCGCGGCAGTACCGCCGGCTCATCCAGGACGAAAAAGAGCGGCGCAAGCTCGCGACGCGTCTTCCGGCTTTGCTTGCGGAAGCGGAAGAGCAAATAGCCGGGCGGCGCTTCAACGAAGCGGTGCAGACGCTCGAATCCGCGCTCCGGTTGGGCCGCAACGACGAGACGGTCCGAGGACGCCTCTCCGACGCCCAGGCCCGGCTGGAAGCGTACCGTCAGGCAAGCCAGCTACTCTCCGAAGCACGCCGCGACCAACAAAAAGGCCAACTGGCGGAAGCGTTCGAGCGCCTCAAGTCTGCGCTGGAGTTCGATCCGGGCCATACCGACGCGCGGAAACTCTTCCTGCGCATTGAGGCGGAACTCGAGCGCCGGGAGAAGGACCGGAAGGTACAGGACGCGATGCGAACCGCTTCGGCACATCTGGCCGGCAAGCGATTTGCACAGGCGCTGGCGGCCCTCGATGAGGTGGCGGAGGATCGGCAGCGGGTCGCCGACCTGCGCCTGCGAATTGAGCGGGAATACGGGGAGGACCGGCATCGGCGGCGTCTGGATCTGTTCAACGCAGCCGTGCTTCAAGTTCGAGAAGCCATTCATTCCCCCGACCCGAGCCAGGCCGGCGGCCTGCTCGACCGCTTTTCGGCGGACTTCGCCGGCATGCCCGAGGTGGAGCCGCTGGCGCTGGAATTGCGCGGTCAACTCGATGCGCGACTCCGGTCCGACGCGATCGGCGCCTATAGCCAGCAGGTGCGGGAGTTGCTAAAGCAAAAATGGTTTCCCGAGGCGTCCGAACTGATCGACGAGGCGATGCGGCGCTTCCCCGGCGATAGCGGCCTCCGCCGCTTGCGGGAATCGACCTCCGAGCTATATGCGGCCCACCAGCGCGCGGAAACACTGTCCGCCGCGCTTACGGAAGCGGCGCGGCGCCGCGACGCGGGCGATCTGAATGGGGCTTTGCACTCGATTGCCGCGGCGCGCCAGCAAATC
The DNA here is from genome assembly GCA_035545735.1 of Bryobacteraceae bacterium. Lineage (GTDB taxonomy): Bacteria > Acidobacteriota > Terriglobia > Bryobacterales > Bryobacteraceae > JAJYKC01. The sequence goes on from DASZXS010000082.1 coordinate 4,294, forward strand.
GGCGAGGAGCGCGCGCTCGCGGTGCTGGAACGCGAGATCCAGGCCGAATTTCAGCAGCAGCGCTACGCGTCCGGCCTGGACGACCTGCTGCGGCGCGTGAAAGAGATGACGGATGGCGGACGCTACGCCGCGGCGATTCAAGCCCTTCAGGCCGCTCCGGAATACAGCGGCGAAGCGGAGGTTCGCGCCATCCTGAGGGCGGCCGGCGTGGCCCAGGCGAAGGTCGAGGAGCAAAACCTGGTGAACTCGGTGCTCGAATCGGCCAGGTCCTTCGAGCAGGCCGGCACACTCCACCGGGCCGCCGGTGTGCTGCGGGAAGCGCGCGCAAAGTACCCCCACAACCGGGCCCTTGCGCAGGCCGCCGACCGGGTCGGCGAGAGCATCGCCAAAGCGGAACGCCGCACGGCGGTTGCCATTCATCGCGCGCGAATCGAGGAGTCGATCGCAAAGCAGGACTGGAAGACGGCAGAGGCGGAGATCGCGCGCGCGCAGCACGCATTTCCCGAAGAAGCGCTGTTTGAAGCCTTCGGCGGCCAGGTCCGGCGGGCGATGTTCGATGCCGGCCTCGATGAGACCGCGATGCTGGTCCGCGAAAAGCTGGCGGCCAATGCTGTTTCCGAAGCCGCCGAGCAACTGAACGTGACACGCTCCGTTTACGCTGGCGATCCCCGGTGGAAAAAGCTGGAGGAAGAAGTTGCGCAGCGGAAGGCTTACGAATCCGGCCTCCGGCAGGCGGAGTTAGCGCGCCTGGGTGGCGATCTGGCGGACGCCGAAGCCCGGCTGAAGGACTTGATCGGGAAAGGCATCGACGACCGGCCCGCGCGCCTGCTCGCCGAAGTCCGGAACGAGCGCCTCTCAGAGGAATTGAAAGGAGCCGAGCAGGCAATTCAGCGCGGTGAATTCGAGCGTGCCCTGGCGTTATTGGATTCAGCCGCGCGCAAAGCTACCCCTGAATGGGCGCAGCGCATCGAGCAGACTCGCGCGCAGGCGCTACAGCGAAGAGAGCAGGAAACCGCCAGGGCGCGCGAACGGCAGAGACGGGAACAGGCGGCCGCCGGAGCCTTGAACCTGGCCCGCTCCCTGCATCAACAAGGAAAGCTCGAAGAAGCCCTGCGGGCGGTCACGGCTGGTCTTGAGGAGGCGCCAGGCCACCGGGAGTTGCTCGATCTTAACGGGCGCGTAAAAGCGGAGATTGACGAAGCCCGGCTGCGGCGCGCGCGCGAGGAGAAACTCCAGGAGGTGGAGAATCGAGCGGCGGGACTGCTGGCGGGAGGCAAGCCGGAAGAGGCCATTGCGTGCCTGGAAGACGGATACGCCTCGGAACCGCGATTTCAGGAACTGCTGCGGCGCGCGCGGGCGGCCCGCGATTCCCAGCGGATCGAGCAAGCCGTAGCGAAGGCCAGAGAACTTGCGGACCAGCAGCAGTCCACCAGCGCGCTACAACTTCTGAAGCAAGCGCGGGAGCGGTATGGGGAATCGAAAGCTCTGGCCGAACTGCGCTTGCAGATTGAGTATCAGCTCAAGATCCAGCGCCAGCGCGAAATTCGTGAGCTCTGTCTGGCGCAACTCTCGGTAGTGGAAAGCCAAATCGGCAGTGGAATGATGCGGGAGCGGCTCGAAGGTCTTGCCGCCGAAGCGCAGCGGATCGCTAACGAGGCCTCCACGGACGATGAAGTCGCCGCTCTTGCCGCCGGACTGCGCGAAAGGATCCAGGCGGAGTTGCGGGAGCGCGCCGCCGTTGTCTCGACGGCGCGAGACCTCCTTGCGAATGGCCATTTCGATGCGGCTCGTTCGAGACTGCGCGATCTTCCCGGCGACCGCGATGTGGTGGACCTGCGGTCGCACGTGGAATCGAGGATCGAGGAAGAGCGCCGGCGGATTCAGCAGGAACAGGAGCTGCAGCGGGCCGCCGAGCGGGTGAAGCACCTGCTGGCGCAAGACGAGCCGGAAGGTGCGATCGCGCTTCTGGAGAACGACTATCCCTCGGAGCCGGTCCTGGTGCCGTGGCTGGCTCAAGCGCGCAGGGACATGGCTGCCAAGCGTATCCGCCAGGCGCTTTCGGCCGCGGAAGATCTAAGGCAGCACGGACGTCTGCCGGAGGCTTTGCAGATTCTCGACCAGGCGCTCCGGGATGGACCGGCGGACGCAATCTCCACGCTGCGCGTTTCGATCGAAAGCGAACTGCAGGAGCAGCGGCGGCGGGAGGCGCGTGAACGCGACATCGCGCGCTTGCTCCGGCTCGACGCCCAGGCCGCGGCCGTGGCGTCTCCGCGCAAGCTGCGGCGGCTGGCTGCCGAAGCCTCACGGATTGGCGCGCCGCATGGGGCGGACCCGGAGATTGCGTCCCTGGTCGATCGGCTTCGTAAACACACCGGGAAACCGGCTCGCGCCAAACCCCTCCCGTGGAAGCCAGTCGCTTGGGGATTGGGGGTGGCTGCGGCGCTTGCCAGCGTCGTTTTAGTAGCGTTGCGCAAACCGGCTCCGCCGGAGCGCCCGGCGACGATTGTGACAGAGATCCGCACCACCCCGGCAGGCGCGGCGGTGAGCGCCGGGAGCCATTCCTGCGTCACCCCCAATTGCCGTTTCGATCTGGCTCCGGGCTCCTACCGCATCGAAGCCAAGCTCGACGGCTACCAGACGGCGGAGCAGACGGTGAATATCGACGCATCCAGCGGACCGGCGCACATTGACCTGACACTGCGCCCCGCGTCCCTGCCTGCAACGGCGCCGCCGGAGAAGACCACGCCGCTCACCGGCACGCTACTCGTCGAGACCGGCATCGCGGACGCTCTCGTGTTTGTAGATAACGTCCCAAGGGGGCGAACCGATTCGGCCGGCACGCTGAGCTTGCCACTGGAGCCAAAGGCATACCGGGTCCGGGTGGAACGCTCCGGGTATCAGACGCCTGCCGAACAGCGCATCCGGGTAACGGAGCGTCAGGCCCTCTCCGCCAGGTTCAACCTGGTTCCGCAAAGCGCAAGGGTGGAGGCGCGAGGCGCGCCGCCCGGCGTGGAAGCGCGCAGCGGGGCGGTTCAGCCGCCTTTACCCGCTCCACCAACTCCCGCCGAAGTGGAAGCCCGCGATTGGGAGCACGCGAACGCCGCAGGCGATCCGGCGCAGGTGCAGGCATATCTGGACAAGCATCCGAGCGGACCGCACGCCGCGGCGGCGCGGGCGCGATTGGACGATCTGGCGTGGGCGCGCGGCAGCGCCGATCCCCAGGCCTATTTAAGCCGTTTTCCACAAGGCGCGCATGCGGCCGAGGCCGCGCGGAGGATGGAAGAAGCCCGCCGGGCCGCGGAGGCCAAGGCGGCGCAGGCCCGCGCGGCGGAAATCGAAGCCCGGAAGTTAGAGCAGGAGCGAACCGCGCACGCGGAGGCGAAGCCTCAGGCCGACGGAGAAAAGGTTCTCATCCAGAGCGCCCTGGAGCGCTTCAATCTCTCGTTTGACCACAAGTCCCAGCGGGAATTGAAGGCAGTTTGGCCGGGCGCGCCCGCGATTTATCTGGGAGCGGTCACGGTGCCGCACACGACATTGAAACTGGTGGAGCCGGCATCGATGGAGATCACCGGCGCGCAGGCGACGGTGCTGTGTACCTTGGTCTCCGACTCTACACAACCGTTGAATCACGCTCGCCGCGCGGTTCGAGTGGCCCTTCAGAAACGAGGGGGGGACTGGATCGTCACTGCTCTGACCGCGAACCGCTAAGATGGCGCGGCCGCCCGAGCTAGAAGCTGTAGCCCAAACCGTACAACGGCGAGAAACGCGCGGTCAGCCCATTGTTGTCGAAACGCACCAGCGCATTGAACGTAAACACCAGTTTGCCGATCAAGCGCGCCTTGTACCCGAAGGCTCCGCTCACCTGCGAATATGTTGTGAACGCGGACGAACCTGTGCCGCCTATCAGACCCTGAACATCCACGGCTTTCAACGTAGACGGCGAGAATCCGGACGCCGTTCCCACCGCCAGATACGGCACGCCATGAATCGAGCCGATCTGGTTGCCCAGGATGTCCACGATGAAGGTATTGCGATGCCCCAAGGCGATCTCCGAGCCAGCCGCCCAGGACAGCACATCCGGCAGGTAGCCCTTGGACGCGGTGAGCGGCGCGCCCGCGTAGGTAACGCTTCCACTGCCGTCAGTCATCGAAACGGTCGAGGTGGCGGGCTGTAGCTCCCCGCCTAAGATGCTCTTTCCACTGAATTGCCAGCCGAAGTTGAGGTGTGGCGCAAAGACGATGTTGTGCGGCAATGGTTTGCTATACAACGAAATCGCCAGGAAGGGCTTCACCGACGTTGTTCCGGTGCCCAGATAATTCTTGGCGTCGCCGGTGGCGAATCGTAAGTCGGCGCCTACGGCCACAACGACGCGATTCGTCTTCAAGACAACGCCCTTCCCGCGCAGCAACAGATCGCCGAACCCCGTCTTGCCCAGGCTTGCCTGGCCGATCTCAGGTTGCGTGAAGTTGGCAGCCGATTTTGCGCCCGTGATCAAGGCGCCCGGGTTGAACGTACCCGCGCACCAACAGTTTGGGTTCGCGGCGGTGGCGCCCGTCTGGCCGGCCGCGCCGTCTCCATCGTAGATGACGCCTTCGTAGGTCCGCGCCGCGACCGCGGAATGCACCATGGGGAGCCCGACCGAAAAATCGAAGTTGTCGGTGACGCCATAGGTAATAAAAGCGACGCTCTGCGACAACCTTACGTCCATCCCAACCCGAAAAGTAGCGGGAAACGACGTCAGCGGCGCCTGAGAAGCGGTCAGGTTGGTCACACCCGACGGCGTCCCTCCCGGATAAAGGAGAGTCAGATTATTTAAGGATTGTCCGTTGAGGGACGTAAAATGAAAATCTTCGTGGCTGACCCCGAAATACCATTTGCGCTTGCCGATCGTCTCCGCCCGCTCGGTAAATACGGTGCCCAAAGTACTGGCGGAAGGCACCTCGGCGCCCGTGAGGGGATCGGTCTCGAAAATCACTCCCGAGGCGGGCGAAGCCAGCGGGATTATTCCCAGGGCGGTGGCGATACTACTGTTAACGGCATTGTTTACTTTGATGATCGACGTGCTGACCTGAAACTGTGTCGGACCCTTCACGGTTCCCAGGTTGGCGAGCGACACCGTGGCGCCGTTGAGTCCAAATGCAAAGACGTTGGGCACCGCCTTTTCCAGAGAGCCGATCAAGTTTCCATTGCCGTCATATACGGGCTGATTAAATACCGAAGACCACGAGAGCACGTTGTAGACGTTCGGAGCGGAGCCTGGGGGGGGCGATTGAGCTTCCCCGGAGATGGCCAGAAATGCAGCCGAGAGCAGAATTCTTACCTTGGCAGACACTTTACCTCCTGTGTTCGGACCCTTTCGAGATGTGAACGCGGCCGATTCTAACGGTGGGTTCGAGTTCTACGTGATCTGAAAGGTGTAAGAGTTACACATGGTGCGGCGGAGCCCGCTCATTGCGGTTCTAGGACCTGATCGGGAGAACAGGCAATCTTCGCGGTCGCGCGCCTAAGTGGGCACGCCGGACATGATTTGTAACGCAAAGTAACTATCCATCCGCTTAATGGCGCGGCATGCGGATGTCACGGCTCCAGCACGATGCGCTCTTCGGCGGCCGCCTCCACCGCGGTGCGCGTGAACGGAATCGGATGGTAGTGCCCGTTGGCCCAGCCGTCCACCAGGTCGCCGTAATGCGGATTGCCGGGAACTCCGGATTCTCCCGGAACGTTCGTCATCACCGACCGGTCCCAGTTGGACACATCGATGATCTGGCGGTAGGAAGCGCCGTTCTGCTGCAGGAAATGAGCGCCGCTGGTGGCGTTCACCGTGTATCCGTCCCCCGGACGCGACACCGCCGGAAGATTCCATGATTGATGACCCGACGGATGCGGAAAGTAGACCTTATGAATCGCGCCCCATTGCCAGTCCTTCGGATCGTTGCCGAGACGTTCACGAATCCCGGCCAGCGCTTCTTCGAGCGACTCGGACAGGAGGGCGGACGATTTCGCGTTCCGCGCGAGCTCTCGAAGAACCACCGAGGGTGCAGCGCGGGCTCCGGCCGCGGCGGGTACGAGCTTCGATTCCAGCCTCTCCATCCAGAACTCATAAATCAAGGCCGTCTCCGATCCGGCGGAGACATTGGCGTCCCAGCCGAGGAACTGCTTTTGTATGCGCTCGGATTCGCTGCCCGGCTTGGGTTTCCATCCCCTCAGAAATTCGATGAAATGGCGTGCGGGAATTGAGACCGTGTCCTGCTGGAGACGAATGAAGTCCTCGATATCGAATTTGCGCCCGCTCGATAAAACTTCCGCGACGCGCTGGTAGCGCGAAGGCGGCGCCCAATAGTAGGAGAGCGCGTGCTCGTAATGAGGCGGAAGAATATCGTGATTCGCGGTGGCGATGAAATGGCGTGCGGGGTTGAACTCGATCGGGTGCTGGTCCAGGTTGAGATAGCCGCTCCATTCATAGGCGCCCGAATCGCCGGGCACCGGAAAGAGGCCGGACCAGTTCTTACGAACCGGCGCCAGCCCCGCCGCGATCCAGCCGATGTTTCCCGCCTTATCGGCGTAAACGAGATTTTCCGACGGGACCTTGTAAGCGGCCACAGACGATTTGAACTCATGCCAGTTGCGGGCGCGCGCGAGTGAAAGCGCGGAGAGATACCCGGCCCCGCCCGGCTGCTCGCCCACCCATTTCAAGGCATAGGCGAGATGGCGAGCGCCGTCTTCGTAGATCACCGGGCCGTGGATCGTGTATTTCAGATCGACGAGGCGCGCCGCTTCATTCCTGACGGGAATCGAAGCATGCTCCACGGTGAGCTTGCGCCATTCGCCCCGGTACCGGTATTCATCGGGACGATCCGGGTTGAGCTTTTCGACATAGATATCCTGCTGATCGATACCGACGATGGTGAAACCGAACGCGATATTCTCGTTGTGACCAAGGGCGACGCCGGGCAGTGCGGGCTCTCCCGCGCCGATGACGTCCCATCCGGGAGCGACAAGGTGCACGGTCTTACGGAGCGAGGGGACCTGCACGGGCCGGTGAGGATCGTTCGCGAGCAGCGGTTTTCCGGTCCGCGAAAGAGCGCCGTCTACGACCCAATTGTTGCTTCCCTGCTCTCCCGGAAAGTGGATCGGGCCAATTGCCTCGATGTAATCCCTGGCGATCGCGGCGCGGATGGTGGAAGCGTCCAGGCCTTTCGGAAGCTCCAGGCGGATGAATGGTTCGGGAGGGAAAAAGCGCTGCATCGCGGCGCCCCCAAGGCGGGCGAAATCCAGCGTGCGCGCCACCTCCGAGAGTGCGTTCCCCGTCATCAGAAGCCCTGCAACGCGCGCGGTCACGTCTTCCGGCACCCAGAGGCCGGGATCGAAATTCAGCAGGTCGAACTCCGGCGGACGCTTTCCATGCAGCGAGTGGATATACGCATTGATACCTGCCGTGAACGCCGTCGCAATTTGCTTCGTGTCGGGAGAATAGCTGTCCCATTCGCGGCCCCAGTCGCCCCGGTAGCGAACCAGGCGGGCGATGCGGTCGCGGGCGAGAGCCGGCGGACCCAGGACTTCGGATAGCTTGCCGGTTCCGATTCTCCGCCAGAGATCGAGTTGAAACAGCCGGTCCGTCGCGGTGATGTAGCCCTGCGCGAAGAAAAGATCCTCTGTGTTCTGCGCGTAGATGTGGGGAACGCCCCAGCGGTCGCGAAGAATTTCCACCGGCTGACGCAGTCCGGCAACCTCGATCTTTGTGATCGGAACAGCGGCGGGCGCGGGCGAAACGGCGAGAACGGCGCATAGCAGCCCGAGGAAATTTCGCATTACGAGAGTCTAACGAAATTGCGCGCTCGCGTCAGCCGCATCTTTGCTCCGCTTTTTTCGCGAGAATGTCTAGATGGATTCGTTGATCGAATATTTGAAGACCGTGGACACCCCGACCTTGTGCAACGCAATTGAGCTGCTCAAGCTGCGGCCCAATGAGGAGGGCTTCACTCCTCTGCAGTTGCGGTGCCTGTTTCCCGAGCTGGGCCGGATGTGCGGCTACGCGGTGACCGCGTATGTCGAGACGGTCAGCGCCACCGCGCCGCGCGATAACCGCCTGTTCGTGGATCTGTACCGGCTGGTGGAGCGGTCGCCGAAGCCGGCGATCGTGGTCTTCCAGGAAATCGGTTCGCACCCGGACCGTGCGGCGCACGCCGGAGAGGTGATGTCCACCATTTTCCAGCGGGTCGGTGCGATCGGTTTGGTCTCGGACTGCGGCGTGCGCGATATCCCGGAAGTGCGCGCCCTCGGCTTCCACTATTTCGCGCGCGGCACGGTGGCGAGCCACGCCAATTTCCGAATTGCCCAGGTTGGCGTGCCGGTACAGGTGATGGGACTGGTGGTGCAGCCCGGAGACCTGCTGCACGGCGACGAGAACGGCCTGGCGCTGGTCCCGCGCGAGCGGCGCGGCGAACTGCCTGAGATGGTGAAGCGGATCCGCGATCGCGAGGGAGAACTGCTGGAGTTTGTCCGCGGCAAGGATTTCGATCTGAAAGGCGTGGAACAGCGCATCGTCGAGTGAGGTGTCAGGCGATGAGCGCCTTCGCAGTCCCGGCGATCCGGGGCAGCATGCTCTGCAGTTTCTGACGCGCCCACCGGCAGGCGGCCGTCTCTTCCGGCGGGTCCTGGAGCCAGTCCCGAAGATTGACGTGACGGTCCCCCCAACTGTAGCGGCCTTCCTCGTAAGGAAATAAGACAGAAGCGAGGAAGTGCGCTTGATCCGCGAGCACGGGATCGAGAGGCTCGGGGTTCAACAGGAACGTCCGGATGGGCGGAGGTGGGTCGCCCATCGCTCCAGCGGCTTCGAAATCCAGCACCCGCAAATCTCCCGCGTCCGTGGCAAGGAAGTTGGCGATTTTGGCGTCACCCAGATAGAGGCCCGCGGAATGAATTTTCGCGATGATCTCCCAGCAGCGTTCGAGGTGCTCCACGGTCAGACGGTTGGCGAGTTTGTGGAGGAGCAACGAATCGCCCGGAATGAGTTCCAAAGCGAGCAGCGCTTTCCGCGGCCGGTCGAGCGAATCGACCAGCGCCGGAGCAACGCGGGACAGGCCGCGCGAGGCCAGCAACTTATAAAATTCAATCTCGCGGCGAATGAACGTACACCCATCCGAACCGTCGGGCTGCATTTGCCCGCGGTGATAGCCAACCTTTAGAATTACCTCCTGGAACGCATCGCTTTCCAGATTCAGAGCGCGAAAGACGCCGCACTTGCCCTGCTGGACGAGGGCCTGGTGTGCCGGGAAACGGAGCAGGAAGCGCGTTACTTCCGGATCTTCCCGAACCGGAGTCGTAAAGCGAGCGAGGCGATTGCGCACATTCTTCGGCACGGCTCTCGCGCTGGCCCGGTCGTCGGGCTGCTCGGAAGACCCGAAGCGTAAGAAGCCATCCCGGTAAGCGCCATAGCGGTAGTACAAAGGCAAATCGTCGCCGAAGGCGAGCGCAAAAGGAACCGCCGGGCATTGATCGCGAAAACCGCTCAAACCGGCCTTCAGGGCTCCTAAAAAACGGGAATTCACGCGCGGCAGGTAGACCACCAGATTCTTGCCGATCTGTTCATAGCCGAACATGCCGGCGTTTAACTTCCGCAAAAGCAGAACCGAACGTATGTACTTACAGTGGAGGCCATGCGCATGGATCAGCGGCAGAGCCGCCGAAAGAACGGCTCCGGCGTTGCAGGGCGTGAAGGGAACGTAAACCTTCCAGCCCTGCACCGCCGGCGAAGGAGCGCCGCAGGCGTACCATTCATCCGATTCCGAAACCAGCAGGTCCGGAACGATGCGGCGAGGATGCGGTATTTCCGGAATGGAGGCGGGGTCGCCGCGCATACGGCCCGCGGTCAGTAGGCTGATCCCTCAAGGATGAAAACGGTCGTTACCGTGACGGTGGAGACCGACGCCAGGCGGCGCGATGCGGACACGGCGCTGGCCGGCATGAGCGCCGCAAGCTGGCGGTCGCTGGTGGCGTATTTCAGCAAGGTCTTCACACGCGCCTTATCGGTCTTGTTCTTGGCCAAAGCAGCTTTCAGGGCCTTATATTTTTTGGGGTTGGCGCGGAGCGCGTTAATGGTATCGAGCAGAACTGCCTCCGCTTCGGGAGCAGCTAAAGCGTCGACTTTAGTTGACATGGCGGTATTCTCCTTTGGTGGGCGCGAGTGTCGAAATGGGAATCAGCGAATCTGCAAAACCGGGCGGCCTCGGCGAGGTATCCGTCCGTGGTCGGTCGTAGTAATGCGCGAGAGAGAAAAAGCGATCGTCCACCGAGAGGATGAGATCGTCGCTCAGCCATCGGGCCAGCACGGCATCGATGTCGAGCGATGCCGGGAAATTGCGCTCGATGGCCGCGCGCTTGGGCGCGCCGTCAAGAAAAACGTAGAGCCGCGACTCCTCGGGCGTCAGACGATAAATCCGCTTCGGGGAATGCGGACGCCGCCCGTCTTCGATGCTGCCGGAGCCGTCCGGATCGATCGTGAAGGTCATAGTGACTCCCGCATGATGAGCGGCGCGCCACCTCCGGGAGGCTTCCTCCATCGGAGCGGTATCGACGGCGGCGCCGGACGCAAGCTCGAATTCATGCAGGTATACGAGTTCGTTGAGATCGGACTCCGGCACCGGGAACGCGTACCGGAACATCGGGTGCGCGCCGGCCCAGCGAATTCCGTAATTCTCGGGGTGATCGAAGTAAGGGCTGAAGCGATGCAACTGGAATCTTCCACCCCCGGAAGGCGGTTGAAGATGATGGATCTTGGGAATGATCTCCGCCATCCGCTGGTAGGACGCCGCCGTTTCTCCCGGCAGGCCGCACAACAGATTCCAGCCGCAGAAGATGGACAGCTCGCCGCACCATTTCAGTAACTGGATGTTCTGCATGGCGGAGACGCCCTTCTTCATGAGATCGAGAAGCGCCGTATCGAGACTTTCAATTCCCGGCTGCACCCAGCGGACGCCCGCTTCGGCGAGAACCGCCAGTTCCTCCCGCCGCATGTTGGATTTGATTTCCCAGAAGAACATCCAGTCGTGGTTGCGCCTGGCGACCTCGGGCAGAAAAGTGCGGATGAAATCGCGCGGCAGGATCAAATCCATGGCATAGAATCGTCCGATTTTGTAGCGATCGAACAAACGTTCCAGCTCCGCGAGTGTTTCGCCGTGATCCCAGGCGCGGAACTCCATGATTTCGTGCAGGCCGCAGAAAGTGCATTGAAATTTCTGGCCCCACCAGCAGCCCCGGCTGCCCTCGAACGGTAGCCAGGGGTTCATCTTCTCCAAAAGATCCAAACGCATCAGACGGCGGAAATAGCTGTCGTAAGAGAGGGGAAGGCGGCCAAGGCCGCCGGGGTTGAGCCCGCCTTGCGGACCGGTTACCACTTCGCCGTTGATACGGGAACTTACGCCCGGCAAGGCATCGATGGGCAAGCCGATGCGGAGCCGGCGAACTAACTCGGGAAAGACCAGCTCGCCTTCGATATGGACCACCGCATCGACATAAGGACAGATCCTTAGAATCGCCCGGCCCATGGCTCCGGCGCATTGAGAGCCGCCAAAGACCACCTTTATCGCGGGGTGCGCCAGTTTCAGCTTGCGGGCGAAGGCCATCGAGGCGCCCAGTTGGGAGATTGTAAGCGAGCAGCCAATGACGTCGTGCCGCGACCAGTCCACCGAGGCGATCATGTCGTCCAGATACTGCGAAGTTACCGGGTCGAAGGCGCACAGAATGGCGTCGGAATATTCCGGCCAAGGGATATCGTCGAAAGGTCTCTGCGCTCTCATCTCATCGAGCCAGTCCCCTGTCTCCGGGCCATAATAATGGCGCGAGAATACCCATTCGGGAAGATATCCGAGTAGATTGCTGAAAAGGTTATAAAAATTCAAGCCGATGCGAGCGGCATAATCGACATATAGTTCATGAACTTCGGATGGAATGCCTGCCCGCTGCAGTGAGGAAGCCAGTGTCGCCAGTTGAATGGACGGCAGCGCCGGCGACATCCACGGCAGCGACACCAGCCCGACGCTTGTCCCCGCCTCCGCTGGAACCGCGGCTTCCGCCGACAGCTTCGTGGTATCCACGCGCTCTCCTGGCGGAGAGCCGGGAACGGCCAGTAATTTGTCGAATTCACGCAAAAATGCGCCGGCTAATCTCTCGCGAATTCCTTTTAGAGAGGCCTCATCCAGCGCTTCGAATTCCTGATAAAGGGCGGCGGAAAGGCGGGCCGCTTCGGACCGCGCGCGGCGTTTTCGAACGGTGGAGAGACCGGCGGCGCGCCGTTTGAACTCCGAATCCGCCGCTTGAAACGACGCGTGGAGGATCGACAGGCGCAGCGGGTCGCACAAGCCGACCGGCTTCCTAACGCTGGACGACGCGCGCTTGGCTCTGGCTGCCAATGTCAACCCCCGTTACCGGCAGGGAATATTTCTGACTCAGCTATACTACGTTAGGCTGCATAACTAGTCAATGGATTTAACGGCAATCCTGCGACAATCCCCTTTGTTGGGCGCGTGCGCGGAAGCCGGCTGCGTCCACGTTTCGCTGTTTGGGCCCGCGATTCATGCCATGCGCAGGTACGCGGATGTGGATATCCATGCCGTCGCACCGCGGGTAAATTCGGAGTTATTCGCGAAAATATCCGGCGCCGCCGGCCTGACAGCCCGGGAACTCGGGAGCGAATGGCTGTTGGAAATGCGGCATGGCCCATTCCGTCCAGAGCCGCCGTCACGGCAGTTGCACCTGATTCTGGACGATACCAGGAGCCTGGGCCAAAGCAGCAGCGCGGTGCGGATGAGCAGAGCGGCGGCGGGACGCCTTTTGTTCGGGCAGCCTTTACCGGCGCATTCCGGCGATTCCCGGACCTGCGCGCGCGAGTGCCTTGCCGAGCTGGAACGCTGGCGAAATGCGCTTGCTCGACGAACGATGCCGTACCGGGAATGGGCATTGGACCGGGAACCGCGGCTTCGGGAGAAAGCCCTGCCGATCGAGTCCGGTCCAGAGTGGGCTTGCGCGCTACGGGGCGCTGCAAAGGCGGGCAGGCTCCACTACGGGATGGCGATGGCGCTCGCAGGCAGGGCGCCGGCGGCTGGCGGCAATTTCGCATCTCTGGACGAAGCGCTCCAGGTCCTGGACGGCTGGGTGCGGGAAACCAGGACGGTCTACAGCGAAATCCACTAGCGGGAAACGCGAATCTCGATCCCGCCCACCACGCCGCGCGGTGGCATGATCACGCCGGGAATTTCGTAATAGACCACCGCCGCAAGATTCGTGAGCTGGATGAAAGGACGCACGCGGCCGCGCGCCCACGCCGCCGAGGCGTCCCAAATCGCGTAGGCGTGCTCGTCGTAGCGCTGGAGAACGCCGGCCCTGGTGCGCGCCACGATCCAGTTGCCGAGCGTTCCGCGCCAGGAGACGACGGCCGAATGCACGGGGTAATTGAAAGCGTATTTGGACTGAATGCCCGCATCGTTACTCTGCGAGCCGCGCAGCAGCGTGTATTGCGCGCCAAAGCTCTGGGCGCCGCGCGGCTGCCATTCCATCTCGCTCTCCATGCCAACAAAATTCAGCCGATCGAAGTTGGTCGCCTGCCAGGGATCGGCCGTGGAGTAGCGGATGTAGTCGATCAGATTGGAATCGCGACGGTCGAAAACCGTGATGCTGCCCCGCAGTTTGCGTCCGCCGTGCCAGTCCAGGCCGCCTTCGTAATTCCATGCCGTCTCGGGCTTGAGATTGGGATTGCCGAGGTTCGACGGGTCGTGATAGTAGAGGTCGGTGTAATTCGGGAGGCGAAAGGCGCGGCTCACGGAAGCGCGAAGCTTGAAATGCGAGGAGAGCCACGCTCCGCCGCTCACGGTGGGGCTCACCTGAGTGCGGAACGGACCATAGACGTCGGTGCGAAGTCCGGCGGTCAGCGAGAATCGCTTGAGCGCGCGAATATCATAGACGGCGTAGCCCGCCCCATATACACGCGAATGGGCTCCCAGATTATTGCTGGTAAGCGAGTCTGAATAGAGGGAGGCGCCATAGTGAAGTTGCGCTCCCAGGGGAAGATCGTCCGTACGGCGTATGTCGCCTTCCCAACTTTCGTCGGCGTGATGGTTGGTGTAAATTTCGGGATTGTCGCGGAAGAGCACGAACAAATCCGTATGCCGCCGGTAAGCCAGGTCCACTTCGGTCTTCTTTCCCAACTGCTGGTGAATCGCGGCAAACCAGCCCTTGGTGCGCTCCCAGCTTGGGTAGTCGCCGTAAAACTGGTCCGCGCCGAATGGACGGTCGCTCAGCGAGAGCAGCACATCGGTCGAGCCAAGCTCCGTTTTAAGATGCGAGAACGAAGCGAAAGAGAGTGTCCGGTAGTCGCGGTCCGGACGGAACCCGCTCGAAAAGGAACGCGTGCCGGAAATGGACTCGTCGAGCGGCCCCCAACTCCCGGAAAGCGATCCACTCTGCTCGTTTCGTCCGAAGTTCCCGATCGAAGTGCGAAAGACCAGTTCGGGCGTCTCGGACGGCGCGGTAAGGAGATTAACGACGCCGGTGACCGCGTCCGCGCCGTATTGCGTGGAGCCCGAACCGCGAAGAATCTGAATCTGGGAAATCGCAGCCAGGGGAATCGGCAGGTCGAGATCGTGGTGCGCGCTCTGGGCGTCATTCAGGCGAATCCCGTTCAGCAGCACCAGATTCTGCGAAAACGAACCGCCCCGAATGGACAGATCGGATTGTACTCCGCCCGCCGCGCGCGCGCGCAGATCCACCGAGGAGTCGAGCCGTAAATAATCTGCCGGCGATTCGAACAGCAGGCCTTCCGGTGATCGCACGTCGAAAACGTGCACTACGCGATCCGATTCCTGAAGCGGGAGAGGCTCATAGGTGCCTGTCACCACGACCACGTCCTTTGTCTGAGCGGGAGAGGGGGCGGCGAAAACGAGGGCGGCGAAGATGGCAGCGCTGATGAACTTGGTCATTCGGGAAGATTTTTTTGGCGGAAGACCCGCTTTTCATTCTCTCTTTTTTGTTGTAAAAACAGAAACAGGGGAGATTGTTCCGGTATGGCTGTGGAAACCGCTCTCTATCGTGTTGGCATAAAACGACGTAGTGGCAATCGCGCTTTGGACGGTTTTTTCACAGCTTTGTCCACAACACAAGTTTAAGCGAACACGGAGCCTGGCATTTTGCTTGTTGTGCCCGGCTCCGTCCGGTAAGTATAGAAAGCTGGAAAAATCGAAAGTGACTGAGCGCGACATTGTTTCCGAACGAGGCCTGCCATCCAATCCGGATGCCGAACGGTTTGTGCTCGGCTCCATTCTGCTGGATGACAGCCAGTTCGTCCAGATCGCGGGAACCCTAAAAGCCGAAGATTTCAGTCTGGAGAAACATCGCCGCATTTTTTTGCGGATGCTGGATCTCCATGAACGCGGCGAAAAAATCGATCGCGTCACGCTGGCCAACGAGCTGATGAAAACGAATCAGCTCGAATCGGTGGATGGAATCGGCTACCTGGTTTCGCTTGACGACGGACTCCCGAAGATCGTCAACCTCGAGAGCTACGCGCGGATCGTCAAAGACAAGGCGATGCTGCGCGACATGATCGTCGCATCGGAAAAAGTAATCAGCCGCTGTATGATCGGCGCCGACGATCCGGCGGAGATCCTGGCGGCGGCGGAGGAAAGCCTGCTGAAGCTGGGCGACAGCGGCAGCCAGAACGATCTGGTGAACCCCGCGCGGATTCTCGAAGAGTTCGAAGGAGGCATCAATCGTTTTCTCGATCCCAGCAAACGAATCAAGGGGCTCAGCACCGGATTTCTGCGGTTCGATGAAATGACCAGCGGGCTTCATAAAGGAGAGCTCTTCATTCTGGCGGCCCGGCCCTCCATGGGCAAGACGGCGCTGGCTCTGAACATTGCCCAGCATGTGGCCACGCACCTGGAGAAAACCGTAGCGGTGTTCTCATTGGAAATGTCCAAGGAGTCGCTGCTTACCCGCATGATTTGCGCGGGCGCGCGCGTGGATCAGCAGAAATTCCGCGCCGGGTACCTGAACCAGGACGAGCGGATGCAGTTGAGCGCAACCGCCTCTCAATTGATGCGGGCGCCGCTTTATATCGACGACACCGCGGGAACGAACCTGATGGATATTCACGCCAAGCTCCGCCGGCTGAAGAGCCAGCAGGGATTGGAACTTGTGGTGATCGACTACCTGCAGTTGATGAGCGGCGGCGCCAAGCGCTACGAGAACCGCAACCAGGAAGTAAGCGCTCTCTCCCGTGGATTGAAGCTGCTCGCCAAGGAACTGGATGTCCCGATGCTGGTGCTTTCGCAGTTGAGCCGCGCGCCGGAAACCCGGCAGGGCGACCATCGCCCGCAGATGAGCGACCTTCGCGAGTCCGGATCGATCGAGCAGGACGCCGACCTGGTCGGCTTCATTTTCAGGGAGGAAGTCTACAAACCGGACCGCGAAGACTTAAAGGGGCTGGCGGAACTGATTCTGGCCAAGCAGCGCAACGGCCCCATCGGACGCATCAATCTGGCATTTCTGAAGCAGTACACCAAATTCGAAAACCGCACGGAAGATTTCGATTCCGAACCGCCGGAGTAGCGCGCCGCATCCGGCGGCCCAGGTCAGCTTTTCGACTGAATGAGCAGCTTATCGGAGTAGACGAGCACCGTATCACCGTGCTGATTGAGGACCGTGGTCTCAAAGGTCACCACTCCCTGCTCCGCGTCTTTCCTGACCGCCATCGCGACTTTCTTGTGGATGTGAATCGTGTCGCCGATAAAAACGGGGGCGGTGAACCGGAGCCGGTCGATGCCATAGAAGGCGACGACCGTGCCGTCGAGATGCCCCATTTGCGTCATTAGGCCCGTGGAGATGCTGAAGACGAGCGCACCCTGAGCGATGCGGCGCCCGAACCGTGAACTTTTGGCATATTCCTCATTCACATGGAATTCGATGAAGTCGCCCGAGAGCCCGGCGAAAGCGACGACATCCGTTTCGGTGATGGTGCGTCCGCGCGACACACTCACATCCCCAATTTTGAAATCCTCGAAGTAAAGGCCCACCCTTAGTCCTTGATCACGCGATAAGCCAAAACCTTGGCCTGTGGCGCCGACCCGGCAACCGCGGCGGTTTCGAGAACCACCTCGAAAAACGGCGCGCCGCTCGCTTTGGAGAGCTTCCCGCCCGGGGATATTTTCGCGAGAAAAGCCCCGAGCGCCGCATCATCCAGCAGGAAATCCGCCGCGCATTCGGTGCCCGTGGAGCTGGTTCCTTCCACCACCAGCGTGCGCGTTTCGGCGCGAAGCCCGGGCAGGAACGCCACCAGTCCATACGCGCGCACGGGAGAATCCGCCTGCGGCTCTCCGTACTTCGACAATTCGCCAGGGCGGGGATTCTTGTTGCGGACGCGATTTTCGAGTGTCGGCAGATCGGTATCCACGTAGAAATTCATCTTTTCCTGGAAGAGGTTTTCCCAGGGATTCGCTCGCGGCCCGCCAATGAGGACCGCGCTCCCCTCCTTCAGATCGGCGAGTTGAAGATTGCGTGCGTAGCGGATTTCGATCGGTTGCCCCGACGCCTCCGGTAAACGGACCAGGCGCGCGGTGAAGTTCAAATCGGCCATGCTCGTGTACTGCCGCGTGGCCAATCGCGACAGCGCCGCGGCATCCCATCCCGGCATGTTCTCCAGGCCGAAACGGTAGTGATGGCTCAGATAGTCGGAAAGCCCGACGCGGCGGTGCGTGATGTCCGCGACCAACGCGAGGGCGCTGTCCGCCGGAACGATGAAAACCTTCTTCCCGCTGGAGAAAAAGCCGCTCCAGAAAATATGCGGAATCTCCCGAGTCCCGGGCGCTTGCCAAACCCAATAGGCGGCGAGGGCGCCACTCAACACTGCGGCGAGAACACCGGTCCAAATCCAGGGACGCCAGCGAATCCGGTTTTCGACCGTCCGGGGGTGGTTCGATTCCCAGCCCGGGACGGGCTCGGACTTCGCTTCGAGAGGCTCGAAGCAAGGGACATAGCGGCCCTTGGGGATGTGAATCCGTATCTCCTCGCCGCTGCCTTCATTTTCGAAATAGGCGTCCAGCTTCTGGCGCAGCAGCCGGGCGTGGGAGCGGACAATACTGTCGTCGTTCGGGTTGTAGTTAGGAGGCCGCTTAAAGACCTGCACTCCGATTTGCTGCTCGCAAATCTCGTCTTGGCGGCCATCAAAGGAACGCTCACAGATGTAGAGGAGGAACTCAGCCAGTCGCGGGGACCGGCTGAAATTGGAACTCGCCAGAATCCGATGGACAAGGCTCCTGCGCTCATCCGTCACGGATGGTTCGTGCTGCGACGAGGTCTGCATCTGTCCCCATTTCAAGCGGCTTCCGGAACCCACAGGCAGGCTGGAAATCGGTTAGAAATCGTTACGTCTCCTGAATTGGCCGCGTAGCGCCCGGCCGAATTGGTTCGATTATACGAGCCCGCGACATTCTGCACCACCTTGCTCTGCATTTGAAAAATCAGTTCGCGACAGCTTCGACCCTGCGTTGACGGGCACGTTCCACGGGCGGTTCATTATCGATGTTGATTATGCCATGAGACTGTGATTGCCGCACGGTCCATTCTGGCCGGCATGCCCGGCCTTGCGGTCGAACGGATTTGCGATGGCTCGACTCCGCTCCGGTGTAATCCCCCAGCAGTTCCCGGACTTCTCCGCTATGCCACGCGTGTCCTCCACCGGACACCGACCCTGACAGCGGTCGCCGTGCTTGCGCTGTTCCTTATTGTGGTTGCGGTACTCGCGAGCCTGATCCCAGCGCTGCGAGCCACGCGGGTTGACCCGATTCGCGCGCTCCGCCAGGAGTGACCGGCTGCGCGCTGGTGGCAGCGCCAGCGGGTTGCGCCGGCTACGAGAGTCGAACTTCTTAGGGTTCGGCGACTCGCGTCACGCCGCCGGTCTTCACATTCGTCAGCGTTTGGACCGTGCCGCTGGGCCAGCGGATGAGAACCCGAGGGATCACATCGAGCGGGCCCACGCCGATATGAACGGGGCCGAGAACGGAGGAAGCGTAGCCCACAGCGCTGGACTGAACAACAGACTGGGCGCCAATTTCGATTCGCGCGCCGAGACCGTCGCGATTGCTGGCCGAACCTTTCAGTTGAAATGCCGCCCAGTGATTTTCCGCCTCGGTGACGTTCCGCCAGAGTTCCGGGGCGCCGCCGAGGACCGAGACAACCAGGTCAAGTCGTCCGTCGTTATCCAGATCCGCGGCCACCAGGCCGCGATGCGCGCCCGGTTGCTGGAACGCCGGGCCGGCGCCGCCGGACACATCTTCGAATTTGCCCTGCCCGGTATTGCGGAACACGCTGTTGGGTAGTCGATAGCGGTCGCCGGAGAAAGAATCGATGTTGTCGGTCACGTGGGAATTCGCCGACGCCAGATCTTTCCAGCCATCGTTATCCAGGTCGGCGAGTGCTACGCCCCATCCGCTTCGCCGGATGCTGAGAGACGCCAGTTTGCTGCGATACCCCGCGTCCTCAAAGAGCCCGTTCCCGCGATTGCGGAACAGCGGGAATGTCTGGCCGGCCAGCGCGGTGAAGACGATGTCGGGCCGGCCGTCGTTGTCATAATCCTGGAAGGCCGTACCCATTCCCGACACGGCCCGGCCGGAGTCCGGCAGAGCAACCCCGGCATCCAGCGCGACTTCCTCAAATTTTCCGTTCCGCTGATTATGGAACAGGAAATTCGGCAGTACGTCGTTGGTGACGAAGACGTCGGGATAGCCGTCAGCGTCGTAATCCGCCACGGCAACGCCCATGCCCTTCCCCACAAAGCGGGAGATCCCGCTCTTTTCCGAAACGTCTTCAAAGCGTCCGCCGCCCAGGTTGTGGAACAGGCGGTTTGAGACTCCCTGGAATCGATCGGGGTGACAATATACGGGGGTTGCTTGGGGCGTCTCCGTGCATTGGGGGCTCGCGCCTCCCGGGAACACGACGTAGTTGACCACAAAGAGATCGTTCCGTCCATCACGGTCGTAGTCAAACCAGGCGGCCGCAATGGACCATTCCTTGCTCGCGAGGCCGGCCTCACGGGTGACATCGACAAAATGCCCGCCGCCCTCGTTGTGATAAAGATGATTACCGTTTACGCCCGTGACGAAAAGATCGGGCCGCCCATCGTTGTCGTAATCGGCGGCCGCGGCGCCCATCGAATAGCCGGCTCCTGCGAGGCCGGAGCCCGAGGTGACGTCGCGAAAGTGAAAATTCCCTTCGTTGTGAAATAGACGGTCTTCGTCGCCGGGTCCTTTCTGCAGCGAAGGAACCTCCGCGCCGTTGGTGAAGAAAAGATCCATCAGCCCGTCGCCGTCGTAGTCGAATGCCGCGATTCCACCGGCCATTGTCTCCACCAGATATTTGCGCGGCGAGGCGTGGTTTTCGAGCTTCACCGGCAGGCGAGTCAACTCGAAGCGGATGGCGGAAGGCAATCGCGCGAACAGCGAAACGGCCACAAGAATAAGGAGAAGCCCGGATGTCCGCATCGCCAGCGTGAGTGCGAGACTCATTATTATGTCATGGAGCGTGAGACGCCTGTCCCTGGCCGCATTGCTGTCGATAGCGATGCCCTGGCAGGCGCGCGCCTATTTCGCAGATCTGGCGGAAGACGCGCGGCAGGCGAAAGAGGCGATGCTCGCGCAGCGCTACCGGGAAGCGGCCGGGATTTACCGGCGCATGGCGGCTCAGATGCCCGGTGAGCCCGGAATTCGCTTTAACCTGGCGCTTGCGCTGCATCAGGCTGGAGAGATGATGGAATCGACACGGATTCTGGAGTCCATTCGCGCTTCCCAAAGAAACAATCCCCGCTACTGGTTCCTGTTGGGCGAGGGCTATCTGAATCTCGGCACTCCCGAAAAGGCGGTGTCGCCGCTCGAAGAAGCCGCGCGCCTGGAGCCGGCGAATCCGGACGCGGGCCTCGAACTCGCGTCGGCGCTACTCGAAAGCGGCCAGTTTACAAAATCGGAAGAACACTTCCGGGCGTTCTCACAGACGCGGCCGGATGCGCCGGAGATCTGGGCGGGGCTGGCGCTCAGCCAGCTTGGACTGGGCCGTCCCCGGGAGGCGGAGAATTCGCGCGCCCGCCTGGCCGCCCTGCCCGAGTCGCCGGAAAAGCATGAGATGCTCGCTCGCATCGACTTGCGGACAGGGCAGAAGGCGCTGGCAGTCCAGGACCTCCAGAATGCGGCACGGCTCAGCCCGTCAAACCCACAGATCCAAAGCATGCTCGCGAGGGCATTCATCGCCAACCGCCAATTTGAAGAGGCGATCGTGCTGCTCAAGCCCCTGTTGGCGCGCGCTCCGGACAATTCCGGATGGCTCTTCGACCTCGGCGATGCGCTGCTGCAGACCGGCAAGCTCGAAGAGGCAATTCCGGTTTTGCGGCGCGCGGTCGAAATCTCGCCCGGGCTCCTTCCCGCGCAGGCGAAGTTGGGAGAAGCGCTTCTTTCGAGCGGGTCGGCGCAGGAAGCGGCCCGGCATTTGGAAGCCGCTGCGCTGATGGACCGGGACGGATCCATCCACTTCCAGCTCGCCACCGCTTATCGGCGGATCGGGCGCCAGGAACTCGCCGACAAGGCGATGGCCCGCCGCGCGGAAATTCAAAAATCCATTCAGCACAGCGATCGCTGACGAATTTCCATCCCATTTCTGGAATATCGCCGGGCGTAACGCAATTTCACGCGCCATTTCACCGTGAAACAACGTGAAAAAACCTTTTTATTACAAAGTGATAAGGATTAGGCTGCTAGAAGTATGCCAGACGTAGGCTGGCGGTGTTCGAGCTTAGCGGGAGGCCTTCCAGATGTCTTGCAAGCATTGGTTCATTCGATGTTTCGCCGTTGTTACCGTGGCTGCGATCGGATTCGCACAGGTCTTCACCGGCAATATCACCGGCTCGGTTTCCGATCCGGCTGGGAACGTGATCCCGAACGCGGAGGTGACCATCCGAAACGAAGCTACCGGAGAACTCCGGCGCGCCACCACCGATGGGTCCGGGCGATATACGATGTCTCAGCTCCGGCCGGGCAGTTACGAACTGAGCGTCACCTCTCCGGGATTTAAGAAGTTCGTAAAGTCGGCGATACCTCTCATCCCCGGGCAGAGCGCGGAACAAAATGCCGCGTTGAGCTTGGGGGACGCCGCGCAAACGGTGGAGGTGAGCGCCAATCCGCTGCAGGTGGACACTCAATCCGCAAGCAAGAACGTAACCTTCACGACACAACAGATGAAAGACCTGCCCCAGATCGAGCGCAACCCTCTTTTATTTGTACACGCGACGGCGGGTGTTACCGCTGTCCGGCAGGGTCAAGCGCCTTACATGACGGATCAGAACACCAACCGGTTCGCACTGAACGGAGGACGGGACGAGTCGGCGGCGATTCTGGTGGATGGCGTCTCGATCGTGTCGCCGGGCTGGGGCGGCGCGATTGCCGTGCCTTCCCAGGACGCAGTGTCGGAGACGCAGATCACGCGTCAGACCTACGACGCCGAATATGGAAAGACCGACGGTGGCGTGGTGAGCGTCGTGACCAAGAGCGGCAGCACCGTCTTCCATGGAAGCGCGTTTGAGTTTCTGCGCAACAACGCTTTGGATGCCAATAGCTGGACCAACAACTTCTCCGGAATTCCCCGCCAGACCTTTCACCGCAACCAGTTTGGAGGCAACCTCGGAGGACCAATCTGGAAGAGTAAGCAGCTTTTCTTTTTTGGCGGATTTGAAGCGTTCAAACAGGCCACACCGCAGACCGCGCTCACGACCATTCCGACTCCGATGCAGCGGAATGGCGATTTCTCCCAGACCCTGAACCCGGACAAATCTCTCTCCACCATTTACGATCCGATGACCACCAAGCTGCTCACCGACGGCAGCGGGAAATATGCCCGGACACCGTTCCCGAGCAACATTATCCCGTCCTCGCGATTTGACCCGGTGGGCGTGAAGGCGCTGGCGCTCTATCCGCAGCCGACTTCAGACGGCGACTCCATCACGCATTCAGCAAATTTCGCGGCTCCCGGGCAACTGGTATCGAACTATTACAAGATGGACATCCGCTCGGATTGGGTGAAGAGCGAGCGGTACTCGCTATTCGGCCGCGTCACCAAGGGATGGCAGGACGACGGAATTCCGCTGTTCTTCAAAACCGGCGGCGACAGTACCGGCGGCGAAAAGGATCCCCGGTTCCTGGTGGTGCTCGGGCAGACGTTCGTACCGGAGCCGACCTGGGTAATCAATGTGTTGATCGGCTCCGGCCGCTGGCACGAGATCGACACCACCGCCAGTTCGGCGCATGACGGCTCCCTGGTGGGGCTGCCCGATTCGGTAGTGAAAGCGCTGGCCATTAATACCCTGCCTCAATTCGGCCTGAGCGGCTACGCCACTTTGGGGAACGCCGAGTTTTCCTCGAAGGCGCAGGAAACTCACAACGCGCAGGTGAATGCCAGCAAGCAATGGAACGCCCATTCGATCAAATTCGGTTTCATGGCGGAAATCCAGCGCATTAATTCCCTGGATCAGTCCTCGGCATTCTTCAATTTCGACCGTGGACTTACCTCCGGGCCTATCGCCGCCACCAGTTCCACCACCTCCGGAAATGCGGCCGCCTCCCTGCTGCTCGGCACGGGGTCCGGCGGAAACGCGCCCTATAATGCCGCGCTCGCTTTACAACAGCGCAACTTCGCCCTGTATGCGCAGGACACCTGGCATGTCACCAACCGCCTGACATTGACCGCCGGGCTCCGCTATGAACTGCAAACCCCGCGGACCGAGCGCTACAACCGGCTGAACTACTTCGCCACGCAGGCGGTGAACCCGCTCTCGGCCCAGACCGGTCTGGACCTCAAGGGCGGCCTCGTATTTGCCACGCCTGACAAGCGCGATTACTGGGACGGTCAGAATTGGGATTTTGCTCCGCGCGTCTCGCTCGCCTATAAGATCACGAACAACCTGGTTCTCCGCACTGGCTACGCCATATTCGATTCGGTAACGTCCGCTTCCCGGTTCTACGGCTCGTCGGATGGATTTTCCACCAACACCGATTGGGTGGCGACGGTGGGCGGGGGAGGAATTCTACCGGCAAATCCTGTGAGCAATCCGTTTCCGCAAGGCTTGAATCAGCCCATCGGCGCTTCCCAGGGTCTGTTGACCGAGGTCGGGCAATCGGTGAACGCTTTCCAGCGCTATCATCCCACGCCCTATGTTCAGAGCTATAGCGTCGACTTTCAATACATGATCGGCCGGGGCTCGGTGATTGAGGCCGGCTACACCGGAGTGCAGGGCCGGAAGCTGTTGATGGGCGTGTCGCGCAACATCAATCAATTAGACCCGAAATACCTGTCCCTCGGCGACGCGCTGAACAACCAGGTGACGAACCCGTTCTACGGCGTGATCGAAAACGGCCCGCTCTCAGGACCCACCATTCCTTACTGGCGCACGCTGGTTCCCTATCCGCAGTTCCAGGCCGTTAGCCTTTCCGGCGATACGCCAGGGTCGAGCTCCAGCTACAACGCGCTGCTGGTCAAATTCAGCCACCGCTTCGGAACCAGCTTGACCGCGATCGCGACGTACCAATGGTCCAAGGCTCTCGATAACGTCTCCGAAACGCAGGCGTGGGAGGTCAACGACCGGATCCGCGATTCCTACAACCTGGCCGTGGACCGCTCCATCTCCGCGCACGACCTTCCGCACGATTTTGTGGCGACCGCGATTTGGGAAGTTCCCGTCGGGAAAGGAAAACGCTTCGGAGGCAATATGAATCGCGTGGGGAATGCGATTGCCGGAGGCTGGCAGATCTCGACCATCGTGCGCATCGGTAGCGGGCTGCCGGAACAGTTCACCGCTCCGAACGGCCTGGCCCCCTATGGCTTCCCGGTGCTGCGGCCCAATGTCTCTTCGATGGACGACCTGACGTCGGTCCACCGGACACCGCAGCAGTGGTTCAATCAATCCGCTGTGACCGCGCCCGCGCCCTACACGATCGGGAGTGCGCCGCGCTTCTTCGGCGCGGTTCGGATGATGGGGAACCGGCAGGCCGACATGTCGCTCAGCAAGTCCTGGGACCTGATGGAGCGCCTACGGCTGCAGTTCCGCGTGGAAGGCTACAACATCACCAACACGCCCCAGTATGGCGGGGCGGTGACAACGGTCGGCGACGGGAATTTCGGGCGAGTGTTCAGTACCACCAATATCGGTCCCCGCAATCTTCAAGTGGGAGCGAGGCTCGATTTCTGACGCGCGGCCAGCCACCGGATCGAGCGTCTCGAGGGCCGCGGCGGTAATCCCGTGGCGGCCCCGGCATTTTCCCGGACGATTAAAAAAATATTGTCCAATTCCGGTTTCTCCAAACGACTATCCAAATGAACAGGGGCATATCCCTAAAGGAGAGTCGTGAAATATCTGTGTTTAGTCTTCGTCGATGAGAAAAAGCTGGATGCGCTACCGGAGAGCGAGTTCCAGGCTTTGACAGAGGAATCGCTCGATTACGATGACGTCCTCCGGGCGGGCGGCCACTTCATCGCTGCCCAGGCGCTCCAACCGGTCCACGCGGCCAGCACCGTGCGCGTTGCGAACGGGAAAGTGCTGATTACCGATGGCCCGTTCGCCGAGACGAATGAGCAGATCGGCGGATTCATCCTGGTCGAGGCAAGGGATCTCAATGAAGCGATCCGCCTGGCCTCGAAAATCCCGGTCGCGCGGATGGGGGCGATCGAAGTGCGGCCGGTGATGGAGTTGACCCGCGGCGAACAGCGAGCGGAGGTGAAAACCGTATGACTACGGACACTGTCAACAATCCGGTGGTCGTTCCGCGAGAGGAATGGCTTGCCGCCCGGCAGGACCTGCTCGCGCAGGAGAAGCAACTGACCCGCCAGAGGGACGCCCTGAGCGCGGCGCGCCGGGCATTGCCCTGGGTCAGAGTGGAGAAGGAATACGTGTTCGACACTCCCCGGGGCAAGAGAACGCTGGCGGAGCTTTTTGGCGGCAACAGCCAGCTCATTGTGTACCATTTCATGTGGCGGCGCGATTTGGGAAACGGCTGCACCGGCTGCTCTTTTCTTGCCGACCACATCGACGGCGCCAATCTGCACCTGTCCCATCACGACGTCAGCTTTGTGGTGGTATCCCGCGCGCCGCTCGCCGATCTGGCAGCCTACCGGCAGCGGATGGGATGGCGCTTTCTCTGGGTGTCCTCGCTCGAAAGCGATTTCAACTTCGACTATCACGTATCGTTCACTCCGGAAGACGTGGCCAACGGCGAGGTCTATTACAACTACCGGCGGACGAAAGTTCCTCTGGAAGAACTGCCCGGGATTAGCGTCTTCTACAAACAAGGCGATGGCGCGATCTTTCACACCTATTCGAGCTATGCGCGCGGGAATGAAGAGGTGCTGGGGGCATACATGTACCTCGACCTCACGCCGAAAGGGCGCAATGAGAACGGTCCCTACCATTCCCTCGGCGACTGGGTGCGGCCGCACGATCAGTACGGCTCGTCCGGGACCGTGGATGGGACGGGCGGCTTCAGGGTGGGGTCGTCTTCCGGCGCCGGGTGCTGCAGCCATGCATCGCCCGGCGGCCCCGCGGGAGTGTAAACTGCCGGTACCGCTCCAATGGCGGACTGGCTGATGCATCCGGATTCCTTCGAACAGGCGCGCGCTGCGATTGAGGCGATCTACGAGAGCGAGTCGCGGCGCGTTCTCGCCACGTTGATTCGCCTTTTGGGAGATTTCGATCTGGCGGAAGAAGGGCTGCACGACGCCGTGATCGCGGCCATGGAACAGTGGCCGCGGGACGGCATTCCCGCCAACCCCCGCGCCTGGCTGATCGCCGCCGGACGATTCAAGGGCATCGACCGGATCCGCCGGCGAAGCCGTTTCGATGCGCCGCTCGACGCCGCTGCGGAGCAATTGCCGGCGGAACCGTTCGACCCCACGCAGTGGGACGATCCCATGGAAGACGACCGCCTGCGTTTGATCTTCACCTGCTGCCATCCGGCGCTGCCTCGGGAGGCGCAGATCGCTCTCACGCTGCGCGAGGTATGCGGGTTGAGGACCGAGGAGATCGCGCGCGCCTTTCTTACTCGGGCTCCGGCCATCGCCAAGCGGATCGTCCGGGCCAAGACGAAAATTCGCGACGCGGGCATCCCTTACGAAGTGCCCACCATCGCCGAACTGCCCGGCCGGCTGGGTCCGGTTCTCCAGGTCGTCTACCTCATTTTTACCGAGGGCTACTCGGCTTCCTCCGGCGCGTTGCTCACGCGAGCGGCCCTGACAGGGGAAGCGATTCGTCTCGGCAGGCTGCTCGCTGGCCTGATGCCCGAACCGGAGGTGCTTGGTTTACTGGCGCTGATGCTGCTGCAGGAATCGCGCAGCGCGGCCCGCACATCCCCCGAGGGTGAAGTCATCCTGTTGGAGCAGCAGGACCGTTCCTTGTGGAACCGCCAGCTGATCCACGAGGGGAAAGCTCTGCTGGAGCGGGCGCTCCGGGCGCACCGGCTGGAGCCCTATACCCTGCAGGCGGCCATCGCGGCCGTGCACGCGGGCGCGCCCACGGCCGGCTCCACCGACTGGACGCGAATTACCCAACTCTACGACCTCCTCCTGCAAAGCAGCCCATCGCCGGTAGTGGAATTGAACCGCGCCGTTGCGGTTGCCATGCGCGACGGTCCGGCGGCGGGGCTTGCACTGATCGATGCGATACTCGAGCGCGGCGAGCTACAGGATTACTATCTCGCGCACTCGGCCCGCGGCGGCTTGTACGAGCGGATGGGGAAAACCGGGAAAGCTGTCGCGGCCTACCAGCGGGCGCTCACGCTCGCCCGGCAGGAGCCGGCGCGGCGATTCCTGCAGCGGCGCTTGCAAAACCTCGCCGGCTGACTTACCTTGACTCCCCGCCGGGACGTGTCCTACCTTGGAGTTTCTATGCGAAAAAAAGTTACGGTCATCGGCGCAGGCAACGTCGGCGCCAATTGCGCCATGCGCATTGCCGGCAAAGAGCTTGCGGATGTAGTTCTGGTGGACGTGGTCGAGGGTGTTCCTCAGGGGAAAGGGCTCGACCTGCTGGAGTCGGGACCCGTGGAAGGCTTCGACGTAAATGTTACCGGAGCCAATGATTACGGCCCTACGGCGAACTCCGACATCGTGGTGATCACCGCCGGACTGGCGCGCAAACCCGGCATGAGCCGCGACGACCTTCTGCTGGCCAACTACGAAGTGGTGAAGAGTGCCACCGAGCAGGCCGCGCGCCAGTCCCCCAACGCCATCCTGGTTCTGGTGACCAATCCGCTCGATGCCATGTGCTGGACTGCGCTGAAGACCTCCGGGTTCCCCCGCGAGCGCGTGGTGGGCATGGCCGGCGTGCTGGACACGGCGCGCTTCCGCACTTTCATCGCGCAGGAACTCAACGTCTCCGTGACCAACGTGCAGGCGGTGGTGCTCGGCGGCCACGGCGATACCATGGTCCCGCTGGTGCGCCTGAGCAGCGTATCCGGGATTCCGTTGACCGAGCTTTTGGATAAAGCCACTCTGGACCGTCTGGTGGACCGCGCACGCACGGGTGGCGCGGAAATCGTGAAATATCTCAAAACCGGAAGCGCCTATTACGCTCCTTCGTCGGCAGCCGTGGAGATGGTGGAGTCGATTCTCAAGGACCAGAAAAAAGTGCTGCCGTGCGCCGCTTATCTCCAGGGCGAATACGGCATCCAGGATCTGTATGTCGGCGTGCCGGTGAAACTGGGCGCGAGCGGCGTCGAAAAGATCTACGAAGTACGGCTGGAAGCGGACGAGCAGGCGGCGCTCGAAAAGAGCGCGGCCGCGGTGAAGGAACTTGTCGACGTGCTTTCAAAGAAGCACGGAAACTGATCGTTTGTGAGCGCTCCTTCCCGTATCTCAACGCCCGCCGTCAACCCTAAACTGGCGGCGTTCCGGCTAATCGTAAAGCCGTCGAAGATCCATCGCTGGGGCGTTTTCGCGGGCGAGGAAATACCCGCCCGCCGCAAAGTGATCGAATACACCGGCGAGCGCATCAGCCGCCGCGAGATCAAGAAGCGCTGCGCCGGCCCGCTGAACTACGTCTTTACTCTGGACCCCTACTGGGCCCTCGACGGGCTGGTCGGCGGCAGCGGCGCCGAATTCATTAATCACTCCTGCGAGCCCAACATCGAAGCGCGCATCGTAAAGGGCCATATCCTCTATTTCAGCAAGCGGGCGATCCGAAAAAACGAGGAATTGACCGTGGATTATCATTTCTCGAAAAAAGACGAGACCGTGCGGTGCTCCTGCGGCGCGCAACAGTGCCGGGGCACCATCAACAGGAAAGATTGCTAGACCGCGTATGATGGTCTTTAGAAGGAGATATTCATGAACAATTCCGTTCTGGTGCCAATGGTGGTGGAACAGACCTCGCGGGGGGAGCGGGCGTTCGACATCTATTCGCGTCTGCTGAAGGAAAACATCATTTTCCTGGGGACGCCGATTGACGACAACGTGGCGAACCTGATCATTGCGCAGATCCTGTTTCTGGCCGCGGAAGACCCCGAGAAGGATATTTCCCTCTATATTAATTCGCCGGGTGGATCGATCACCGCGGGGTTGGCGATTCTCGACACCATGAATCTCGTCGAGCCGGATATCGTTACCTACTGCGTGGGCCAGGCTGCGTCCATGGCGGCGGTTCTGCTTGCCTGCGGAACCAAGGGAAAACGCTACAGCCTGCCGAATTCCCGCATCCTGATTCACCAGCCTTCCATGAGCGGCCTCGCCGGACAAGCCGCGGACATCGACATCTACGCCCGCGAAATTCTGCGCATGCGCCAGAGCCTGAACGATATTCTGTCCAAGGCGACCGGCCAGGAGATCGACAAAGTCGCGCGCGACGTGGACCGCGATTACATCATGGAGCCGGAACAAGCGCTGAATTATGGGATGATCGACCGGGTGATCTCCAGCCGCAATCTGGTGCCGGTTCCCGCCAAGTAGCCGCGCCTACGCCGTGACCGGCTGGCGGTTCAGGATCGCCACCTCGTTCAGAATCATCTCGATGACCGCGTCGTCGCCGACGCTCGAATTCAGCATCATGTGATAGAGATGCCGGCTGGGCCATTCCTTGCCGAAGTATCTCTTGATGAAAGCGGCGCGCTCGCGGTCAATCGTGCCCACCAGTTCCGCCGCCTCCTTGGCGCTATGCCCGATCTCGCGGACACGGCGGATTTTTTCCTCGTAGGGCGCATAGATAAAGACGTGGAACGCGTCCGGGCGGCCGCGCAGGAAATAAGGCGACCCGCGCCCCACGATTACGCAATCCCCGTCGGACGCGGCATCGTTGATGACCTGATGCATCAGCTCGGCCATGCGATCGGCGTCGAGCATGTTCAGGTTGCTTACCGGCAGGCTTCTTTCGAAGCTGCCGCGCAGGAATACCTTCATCAGGCGAAAGAACAGCGTGTCACAGCGCTCTTCTTTGCGCTCGACGGCGGAGAGGTCGGCCTGCGCGATGCGCGCGATCTCCCCGGTGAGCATCTGGTCCCAGAGCT
Organism: Bryobacteraceae bacterium; assembly: GCA_035545735.1. Lineage (GTDB taxonomy): Bacteria > Acidobacteriota > Terriglobia > Bryobacterales > Bryobacteraceae > JAJYKC01. Next base: position 34,857 of record DASZXS010000082.1, read on the forward strand.
TCCAGTTCAGCTTGTTCGCGAGCTTGCGCGCGATCGCCGCGCCGCCGCTTCCGTACTCGCGCTCGATGGTAATGATGCGAATCATGGCTCGCTGCTCTCCGGCCAGTATCATAATGCAGGCCGCGCCCGGGAGCAATCGGGGCGCTCCCGCGGCAGCGGCCCTTACTTGCCGAAGCGAAATTCCAGCAGAGGCATCACCGGCGCGAAACCCTGGCTCCCGGGCGTGTTGAAGTCAAAGCCGGGCGACGGCTGATTCATCAGGCTGCGCTGGTAGATTGTGACGTCGGGCAGCGGCGTGGTGGAGCGAACCTGCTCGATGAGGCGTTCGTAAGTCGGTAGGTCGGGGCGCCGGGCCACCACCCACGCGGGCGGTGTCTGCGTATTTTGATAGATCTTCGTCAGCTCGTAGTAATCGCCGACAATGGTCGCCTGCTCTTCGGCGGAAAAATCCCACATCGTCGACTTCGCGCTGAGCTGGTAATTCATATAGGCGACATTCCGGTCGCCGGTCGCGATCTGGCCGCTCGCGTTGTGGTACACCGAGTCGGTGATATACGACGTCCCGCGCGTCTGGTACTGCCAGACGTGCGTGCACTCGTGCACCAGGACCGGTTTGTTCCCCTGATCGAAGCTCCACCCGTGCGGCACCCGGATCTGGCTGCCGAGAGTAGTGGGGGCATTCAGAATGGTGGTCTCGACAACCCGGATTCGGCCGGTGTCGAGCGCCCCGCGGAACATGTCCTGCACCTCATCGATCTCCCACTGATAGAGGCCCCGGCCGATGTTCGTGGCCGCCGACAACTGGATCGCGGACCATTCGAGGACCGGGGATGAAACACTCACCCAGGAATCCTTCCGGTTGCGAAGTACGCTGTTAGGGATATCGCGCAAGCGCGGATCGAAGACACGAGGCCTGGAATTCGCCGGGTCGGACATGAGAAAGCTCCTTCGCCGAAACAGTGATTCCCGACGGCCCGGCGTTTCAGAGGCGATAGGCTTCGCGAGCCGTTCCCGCCAGGATGCGGGCGCGCTCCGGCTCGGAAAGCGGTTCGATCACGTGCATCACCGTCTGCAACCACGAATGATAGTCCCCCGCCGCCAGCAGAACCGGCCAGTCCGAGCCGAACATCAATCGCTTCGGGCCGAATGCGCCGAGCACGGTTTCAAAATAGGGGCGCAGGCTTTCGAAAGTCCAGGATTTCCAATCCGCCTCAGTGACCATGCCGGAGATCTTGCAGTAGACGTTGGGGCGGCGGGCCAGTTCCCGCAGATTCTTGCGCCACGGCTCAATCTCGTGCGCCTTGATCTTCGGCTTGGCGATGTGATCGAGCACAAAAGTCTGGTGGGGGAAGCGGTCCACAAACTGGATCGTCTGCGGCAAGTGCCGTTCGAAGATCAGAATGTCATAGGCGAGCCGGAAGCGCTCAAGCTGCCCGATTCCGGCCTGAAAATCGGGCCGCAGGATATAGTTATCGTCGGATTCATCCTGTACGATATGGCGGATTGCCTTAAGCTTGGCGTGAGGCGACAGATGCTCCAGGTGAGCCGCGGCGTTGCTGGAAGTGAGCGGAATCCAGCCCACGACACCCGCAATCCAGGGGTTCGCTTCGGCGAGCGACAGCAGCCACTCCGTTTCCACCAGCGTCTGGCGGGCCTGCACGGAGACCACCTGGGAGACGCCGCTCGCCGATATTTCCTTTTTCAGGTCCGCCGGAAGAAAATTCCGCCGCAAACCGGACATGGAGTCCGAGATCCATCCATATTCCTCGGCGTTGTATTGCCAGAAATGATGGTGCGCGTCGACAATCGGCAGCTCAGGCATTGGCATTCACCTCGATAACGGCTTTGATGAGATCGGGACTCGACTTCACTTCCTCGAAACGGCGCGGAACGTCCGCCAGCGAAAGATGGTGCGTGATCCAAGGACCGGTGTCCACGCCTCCCTCCTCAATGAGCCGGATGATGCGCGGGAAATCGCCGCAACTGTTTCGCGTGGCGAGCAGGGTGGTTTCGCGGCGGTGAAAATTCGGGTCGTCGAACGTGATGGCTCCCTGGACGAGGCCGACGAACACAATGCGGCCGCCATGCGCGACAAGCTGGAAGCAGGCTTCCATCGAGGAACGGTTGCCGGTGGCGTCGAAGACGACATCGGCGAGCTGGCCGCCGGCCGACGCAACCGTCTCTGCGCCGAACCGCTGGGCGAAACCGCGCCGTTCGGCGCTGACATCGAGCAGGCGGACCTTCGCCCCGGTAAGCCGCGCGAAAGAGAACACGGCGAGTCCGATGGGGCCGGCGCCGACGATGAGCGCTTCATCGTCCGCGCCAAGACGCGCGCGAGCGACGGCGTGCGCACCGATCCCCAGGGTTTCCACCAGCGCCAGTTGATCGAGGGTCAGTTTTTCGGATTTATGCAGCAGGCGCACCGGGACGGAAAATATCTCCTGCATGCCGCCATCGCGATGGACGCCTAAAACCTGGATGCGCTCGCAGCAGTTGGAGAGCCCCCGGCGGCAGGCGCGGCATTCCCCGCAATTGACGTAGGGCTCCACGGCGCAGCGGTCCCCGGCGGAGATTCCCCGGTCGTTGGGGGGCGCTTCCAGGACTTCGACGCCCAACTCGTGGCCGAGGACGCGCGGATATTCAAAGAAAGGCTGGCGTCCCGCGAAGGCGTGGAGATCGGTCCCGCAAATCCCGATCCGGCGGATGCTCACCAGCGCTTCTCCCGGCGCCGCCAGCGGCGGCTCCACGCTGCGCTCGGCGAACGAGCCGGGTTGTTCCAAAATTATCTGCCGCATGTTGTACTATTCAATCTTCGCTGACTCCGAAATGCAATATCGAATCCTGGGAAAAACCGGCATGCGGGTTTCCGCGCTCTCGCTTGGCGGGTCGCAGATGGGGGGAGGGTTCGGTCCGGTGGCGCAAGCGGAGGCGAACCGCACGGTGCGCACGGCCTTCGATCTTGGCATCAACTACGTGGACACCTCTCCTTATTACGGCCTGACGGAAGCCGAAAGAGTGCTCGGGGAAGCGCTGCGGGGGATTCCGCGCGATCGCTATTTTCTTGCGACCAAGGTGGGGCGGTATGGCGACGCCGAATTCGACTTTTCGGCGGCCCGCGTGGCCCGCAGTGTCGAGGAGAGCCTGGTCAGGCTGGGACTCGAATATGTGGATTTAATTCAGTGCCACGACATCGAGTTTGGCAGCGCGGAACAGATTGCCGGGGAAACCATCCCGGCCCTGCGCCAGGTCCAGCAGCAGGGCAAGGTTCGCTTTGTCGGGATCACCGGGCTTCCGCTCTCCGTGCTTCGCGCCGTGGCCGGGAGGATCGAGGTCGATTGCGTGCTTTCCTACTGCCACTATTGCCTGAACGACACGAGCCTCGCCGGGATCCTTCCTTTTCTGGAGGCCCGGGGCGTCGGGATCGTCAATGCGGCCCCCTTGGCCATGGGACTGCTCACCGGGAAGCCATTGCCCCAGTGGCATCCCGCGCCGGCCGTGCTTCGAGAGGCTTGCCGGAGGGCATACGAATTCTGCGAGAAACGCGGCGCAAGTCTTCCCCGGGTAGCCCTCCAGTTCGCCCTGGCGAACCCGGCGGTTCACACCACGATCGTCGGAACGGCTAACCCGGAAGAGATACGCCGGAACGCCGAGTGGGCCAGCCAGCCCCCGGACGCGGAGTTACTGGCCGGCATCCAGGGAATTCTGGCGCCCGTGATGGACCTGACCTGGTCTTCCGGCTTGAATAGGACCACAGTCTCTTAACCGAAGCAGGACCAGCTTCCGCAGCCCCATCGGCAGAATCTTCCCACCATACTAGGGAAAATCTGTAGTAACATTGTTCCCGCAAACCCGGGGAAGGGGCAACATGACAATTCTGAATCTTGAGCTTCTAGATAAGGCAGTGAGTGGGGAGTACGCTGGCATTCGGCGTACTACACGGCTGGAGCCTCAGGGCGAAAAGATATTCCCGCCCACTTATGAAGGCGGCGACTATGCCGACGAGCAACGATTGGTTCATACCAAGGATGAAAGCGGGAACGATAGGACCGAGGTTGTCGAGACCGTCCTCCTCGATTCCGTACAGTCCCAGGCCAACCGGCTGGAGCTGGCGCTGCTTCATGCCTACGACAACGGGCGAATCCGCATGCCCATGCTGCAAGTGGACTTCGGCGCAAACACCGAAGATCCGATTCTGCGGGATATTGGCCGGTTGACCGCGCTCGAGACGCCGCACCGGATGTGCGACGCGATTTTCCGCAATTCCGTGCTCGACGGGAAGCCGTTTCGCGACGCCGGCGCCGGGGCCAGTCTGAACAGCGCGCGATCCGCCAACGCGACGCCGGTATTCTCCCTTTGCCCAACCGCGCTGCTCTTCGGGTTCTGGGATTCCACCGGGCCGCGCGGAGGCCTGGGGCCCCGGATGCAGCGTGCCCTCGTCTCGGAGATCGTCGGGTATCAAGGCAAGGAGAGGCTGGAGGGGAAACGGCCGGCGAGCCGCATCGGACCCATCGAGATCGAAGACAACGTCGATATATATCGAACTCAGGATGGTGGCTGGACCCTCGATAAGGGCGACTCCCTTAAAAAGATACGGCCTTCTGAAATCAATCTCGGAAATATCCCTCCGTCCTTCTATCATGAAGACAAAAAGACCAAGAAGCGGAAACTCAATCACGGCGGGGTTACACTCGATTACGCCGTTCAGCACGTGGTCCTCTCGCTCGCCGCGCTCCGCCGGCTGCGCTTCCCCATAAATGGCGAGACCAGCGCTGAAATCGACAACGTGGCGCGGACGGTACTGGCCGCCCTGGGGCTGGCCGCCATTTGCTTTCTCGATGAAGACGGGTACGACCTCCGTTCGCGCTGCCTCCTCGACGGCAAGCCGGGAGACTTCGAATTTGTCGGCCACGGCGAGCATCGTCCTTTCGCTCTGAACGCGAAGGAAGCGGCGGCGCTGCTCGGCAAAGCCGTGGAGGGCGCCAGATCCGTGGGACTTCCCTGGCCGGAGACTCCCGTCACGCTGCAACCGTCCGCCAACCTCGCCAAGCTGGTGTCCGAAAGCCGCCGGCGCTCGATGCTGAGTGAACCTGTCGAGGGTTAACCGTGTTCATTATCCGCCTGACGTATTTGACCGGGCGGGTCTACTCGGCGGTTTTTGACGATGGCGATGTAAAAGCCGTCCCCGAGTGGCCCCCTCATCCTTCCAGACTCTTCTCTGCGCTTGTCTCCGCTTGGGGAGAAAGCGGCGCGGACCCGAGTTTGCGAACCGCCCTGGAGTGGCTGGAACAGCAGCCTCCTCCTTCCATCCACGCCGGCGGCTGCTCCGTCCGCAAACTAGTGCAGGCGTACGTGCCGGTGAACGACGAGAAGACCCTGCCCGAAGATCGCTCCCGCAAAGGGCGCACCTTCCCTTCCGCGACGCTCGATCATCCGCAGGTGCTATTTGTCTGGCCCGATTCCCCGCCCGCCCATGTGATTCCCGCGCTGCGGGAAATCTTGAGCCGGACCAGTTCGCTGGGCCATTCCGCCAGCCTGGTGGAAGCGGAGATCGTAGACACCGTGGAAACAGCGGACCGGGAGGTGTGGCAGCCCGGCGCCGGATCCGGAACCCGGATGCGCATTCCCTATCGCGGCCGGCTCGGCGAGCTTGTCACGAGCTACGCGCGATTCGAGAAGTCTCCCGACAAGGTATTTCGGCCCTCCGCCGGTGAGACAACTCTCTATGAGCGGGCAAAGGCCGCCGCCGGCAGACCGGTGGAGGGAGTGTTCGGTTCGATGATTGTACTCCGGCGGGATTTTGGGCCGCCGGCGTCGCTGCGCTCGGCGCTCTCGCTCACCGCCGCGCTGCGCGGTGCCATGATGAAGCATTCGCCGCAGCCGCCGCCGGAATTTCTCAGCGGGCATTCGCCCGCAAGCACAGAGAACGCGCCCGTCCGAAGCGAAAGGCCGCACGTCGCGCTAATTCCGCTGGCGAACGTCGGCGCCCGCCATTCCGACGGGTCCGTGCTAGGTGTTGCCGCCCTGATGCCCCGGTCCTTCAGCCGGGAAGAACAAAGGTTGTGCTGGCAAATCTTTGGGGAAGTTCAACAATTGGACATGCCGTGGGGCGCCTGGGGCGTCTCTTTGGCCGACGCCGAAGAGCGGCGGAGAACGCTGCGTCCGGAGCGATGGTCCGGAACCTCAAAGCTATGGTCCACGGTGACTCCGTTCGTATTCGATCGCTACCCGAAAGACCCGTTCGGTCCGGAAGCGGAGCAAATCGTCCGCGAAGCATTCGTTCGCGTCGGATTTCCGGCGCCTGCGGAGCTGGATCTGCACTATAATCCCTGGCACATCGGGGGATTTAAGGCGTCCGCCTATCCGCCCGCGCCGGCGCGCCCTGGAAAGCCGCGGCGTTATCACTGCCATGTCCGGGCGGTTTTTTCGGACAGCATCCGCGGTCCGGTGGTCGCCGGAGCGGGGCGCTACTACGGCTATGGCTTGTTCCTGCCTCTCCCGGCCGCTGGAGGCGGCCGATGACATTCGCGGCATTCTTCCGTGCACTGCATGGGATGGACCCTTTCCCGTGGCAGGAACGTCTCGCGGCGATGGCGATCGCCGGTCAGTGGCCTTCGTCCATTGCGCTGCCCACCGCGGCCGGTAAGACCACGCTGATCGATATCGCCGTCTACGCGCTGGCGAAAAAGGCCCCCGGCGCGGCCCGAAGAATCTTCTTCGTGGTGGACCGGCGTGTCATTGTGGACGAGGCGGCGGAGCACGCCGCGGATCTCTGCGAGAAGCTGGCCGGCGCCGGCCCGTTGTCCGCGTTGGGAGAAATCGCCGCCGCGCTGCGCGAGATCGGAGACGGCAGGGACGCACCCCCGCTCGCCGCGGCCTCTTTGCGAGGCGGCGTGGCGCGGGATAACACCTGGACGCGGTCTCCCCGCCAGCCTCTCGTGGTTTGTTCCACCGTGGATCAACTGGGATCGAGTCTGCTGTTCCGGGCCTACGGAACCTCCGGGTATTCCTGGCCGGTTCGCGCGGCGCTCGCGGCGTACGATTCGCTGATTATCCTCGACGAAGCGCACATCAGCCAGCCTTTTGCCGAAACGCTCGCGCAGGTGCGCCAATACACGGCCTGGTCGGAGGAAAGGGCGGGCGTGGAGCCGCTGAAAGTCGTCGAGATGTCCGCGACGCCGTCATCGGGGATGGGCGAAGTATTTCGCGAGAATACCGACGACATTCAGAATCCGGAGCTGCGGCGCCGCTGGACAGCGTCGAAACGAGCCTCGCTGCAGGAAACGGAGGCCGGCGCCAAAGAGGGTGATTTCACCCCACTGGTAACGCAACTCGTCAAAAGCGCGCAGGAACTTCTCAAAGACGGGGCGCGTGTGATCGGCGTGATTGCCAATCGTGTGGGGACGGCTCGCGCGGTGCATGAGAGCTTGTCCCGGGACGAGCGCGCCGTCGCTATTCTTCTAACTGGACGCGCAAGACCGTACGACCGCGGCCAGTTGTGGGAAAAGTGGAAAGCGTCGATTCAGCTCGGGCGCGCGGACGGCGCGCCGGCAAAACCGGTCTTCGTCGTTGCGACTCAGTGCATCGAGGTAGGCGCCAACATCGACTTCGATGCTCTGGTCACGGAGGCCGCCGGTATCGATGCGCTGGAACAGCGCTTTGGACGGCTCAACCGCGGCGGACGCTTTCCGAATGCGCGGGCATTCATCGTGGCGCAAAAGGATCAGGTGGGCGTGCGGGCGGACGACCCGATTTATGGCGGCGCGCTGGCGGCAACCTGGCGCTGGTTGAAAGATCATCCGGCCCCCGAGGACCCGGAGGTCCCGGCGGCCGGCAGGAAAAGAGCCGCATCGAAAAAGGAAAAACGGACGCAGGTCGAGATGGGAGTCCTGGCGCTCCGGCGGAATCTGGAGGCTACGCCGGACCGGGAGACGCTGGTGGCCGCGAAGAAACATGCGCCGGTCCTGATGCCGGCTCATGTGGATCTGCTCTGCCAGACCTCGCCGGAACCGGCAGTGATACCGGAACCGGCGCTCTTTCTCCACGGCCCGGACTCCGAGCCGGCGGACGTGCGGTTGATCTGGCGCGCGGATCTGGCCCCGGAGAACCGCGGGGAGAATCTGTGGACGGAAATCGCCGCCATCTGTCCTCCCAGCGCCGCCGAGGCTATCTCGCTCCCTGCGTGGGTTGTGCAGCGGTGGCTGGGAAAAGAGCAAGCCCCGGACATGAGCGATATCGAGGGCGGGCCGGACGCCAGGGCGCGCTCCAAACCGGCCAGCAAGCCGGTGCTCTGCTGGCGAGGTCCGGACGAGAGCGAAGTTCTCGCGAGCACGAGCGAGATCCGGCCGGGGATGACGCTGGTGGTTCCGGCGGCATACGGCGGCTGCGATTCCTGGGGCTGGAACCCCTCCTCGGACATCGTAGTGTGCGACGTCGGCGATGCTGTAAAAAATGGCCTCGGACGCCCGTTATTACGCCTTCATCCGGAGCTTGCCAGGCAGTGGAATTACGCCGATCTGGCAACCGGGTTGAGGACATGCGAGTCACGCGAGGACGCCCGGAATCTTCTCGGTTCCTTCTCCTCGAAGGACTGCCTGCCCTGGGTGCGGAGGGCGATTCAGACTCTGCAGACAGGAAAACTGGATCTGATTGGAGACCCCGCGGGCGATTCGAGCGCCTGCGCCGCGCTCTCCGGGCGGCGTGTGTTCGACCAGAACAGCAGCCGCTCGGCGTACTCCGGAGAAGTCTCGCTCAAGGATCATCTGGCGGGCTGCGCGGAGTGGTGCGCGCGATTCGCGGGTGATTTGCCGGAGGCGCTTCGAAATGCGGTGGTGGAAGCGGCGAAGCGGCACGATATCGGCAAGGCCGATCGGCGTTTTCAGGCATGGCTGCGCGGCGGCAATCCGATCGAAGTTGGGGAGCTGCTCGCGAAATCGAAACGTTCCGGCGGAGACAGCGGCGCGATTGAGCGCGCGCGAGCACGGGCGGGCTATCCGAAGGGCGGCCGCCACGAACTGCTGTCCGCGGCGCTGCTCTCGAACCGAACCGCGCCGGCGGAAGGGCTGGACTGGGACTTGCTCCTGCATCTGGTGGCGAGCCATCACGGAAGATGCAGGCCGTTTGCCCCTTGTATCGACGACTCCGATCCCGTGGAGGTGACGTTTGAAAGCTGGACCGCGAGCAGCGCGCATGGCCTGGAACGGGCATCGTCGGGCGTGAGCGAACGGTTCTGGAAACTGACGCGGCGGTATGGATGGTACGGGCTGGCGTACCTCGAAACCCTTCTCCGGCTGTCGGATCACCGGCGCAGTGAAGAGGAAAAGAAAGGCGAGCGCGGGAAGGAATCGGAATGTACGAAATCAAGCTAAGTGCTCTCGATGGGGGCAATCTCCTGGGCTTCCTGGCTGCGCTGGGAACATTTCGCGTGCTGGCTGGGAGGGCGAAGAGTGGGGCTGTGACACACATGAGATGGCGCCTCGAACGAAAATGGGTGCCCATCCTTTCTAGCGGCAACTCATTTACGGTTGACGCGCTGCTAGATGCGCTCGCCGGGCGTGTCACCAGCGACCGTCGAACCACAATGAACCCGACGAGCGCAGAAGATGGCGCTCTGAGCAACGCGAACGCAGCATTTGTCGAAGATCCTCTGGATCGGCCCCTCAGCGATTTCAGAAGTTTGCTGCTTCGGGCGGCTCACAACCGGGAGGCACGTCACGTAGCGGACTTCCTTACGGCGTTAGGGACCGACTGCTTTCCAGAGATCGGTACTCGTGACCTACCATCCACTACAGCACTTCGGGCAATCGGAGCAGGAAATAACGAGGGATTCCTAGGGTATATGCGAACCCTGCATGTAAAAACTCGAAGGGAGCACCTATCCAATGCGCTCTTGGCGGATTGGGACTATACAGACCCTCCCCCGTGCATGCGGTGGGATCCGAACGAATATAGGCCCCACGCCCTCAGGGGGAAAGACCCAGCGAAGGACCGGAAACAAACCAATGTTCGCGGGGCCAACCGGCTGGCCGTGGAGGCGCTGCCGTTATTTCCCACCGCTCCCTCGGCGCGCCGGCTGAGAACGGTCGGTTTTCAGGATCGCAACCGCGAAACCGAAATTACGTGGCCCATTTGGGATGAGCCGATCGACATAGGAACATTGCAGTCGCTGCTGGCAATGAGCGAATTGCAGGAAGACGAACCGGGAGCGAACCAGAAATCGCTGGCGGCTCGCGGCATCGTCCAGGTATTCCGGGCAAAGAGGTTTACGGAAGGAAAATACAGAAACTTCAGTCCCGCGCGAATGTTGCTTTGAAGCGGAGGGACATGCGCCAATCGTACCTGGTTTGTTACGACATCGCCGATGAGAAACGCCTTCGGAAGGTTTTCCAGACCATGCGAGGCTTTGGCGATCATTTGCAGTACTCGATCTTCGAGTGCCAGTTCACCGCCGCCGATCTGATCCGGTGCCGCGCCGCCCTCGCGCGAATTATTCATCACGAAGAAGACCAGGTGTTGTTCGTCCATCTGGGTCCGGCGGAAGGGCGCGGCGACAGGGTGATCACCGCTCTGGGGCAGCCCTACGTGGCGGCCGATGCGCCGTGCTTCATTGTTTGAGGAGCCGGGTTTAAGGAACCGGTATGAGCGCACAACCTAATCCATTTCCGATGGCGCCGCCGGAGCGCGCGCCGCGCGCCGGGCTGCCGGACTATCTGCCCGCGCGGATGGCCAATGAATTCGTCTACTGCCCGCGCCTGTTCTTCTACGAATGGGTGGAAGGGCTTTTTCGGGAGAGCGCCGATACGATCGAGGGCGCCGTGCAGCACAAACGGGTGGATGCGAAAGCGTCCGCTCTGCCGGAGGCGGGCGAGTCCGAGGAGCGCATTCATGCCCGTTCCGTGACACTGTCGAGCGAGCGATTGCGGGTGATCGCCAAGCTTGATTTGGTGGAGGCGGAAGGAAACGCCGCCACGCCGGTCGATTACAAACACGGCGCGCCGCGCGAGTCCGCGGCCGATGGGTCCCTGGAACTCTGGCCGGCGGACCGCGTCCAAATTGCGCTGCAGGCAATCGTCCTCCGCGAAAACGGCTATGCGTGCGAAGAGGCCGTGGTCTTCTATCAGAAGACCCGCCAGCGCGTGCGCGTTCCGGTGGACGCCGCCTTGATCGCGGAGGCCGAAGAGGCGGTGGCCGCTGCCTGGACATTGGCTAAGTTTGGGGTCATACCTCTTCCGCTGGTGGATTCGCCTAAATGCATAGGCTGCTCCTTGAATACGATCTGCCTGCCGGATGAGACGAACCATCTGGCTGGGAGCGACTTGGCGGGCGCAACGCAACTGTCGTTGTTTGAACCGCCGCCCCGCAAGCCCCCGGCGAGCGAAGGATTGCAGGCTCAGGTGCGGCAGATGATGACTGCCCGCGACGACCTCAAGCCGCTTTATCTCAACACGCAAGGGCTGCGCGTCGGAAAATCCGGGCAAGTCCTGCAAGTGAAAGAGAAGGACAAGGTGGTGCAGGAGGTTCGCGCCGGAGAGGTATGCCAGGTGAACCTCATGGGGAATATTCAGATCTCCACCCAGGCCATCCAGCTATTGTGCGAAATCGGCGTGCCGGTGACCTATTTTTCGATGGGCGGATATTTCTTCGGAATTACCACCGGTCTGAACCAGAAAAACGTGGCGCTGCGCCGGGCTCAATTCCGGCTTGCGGACTCGGAGTGGTTTCCGGTACAACTGGCGCGGGCGCTGGTGGCGGGAAAGATCCGGAATCAGCGCACGATGCTGCAGCGAAACCACATTGAACCGAATAAGGCCGCCCTCACGTCCATGAAGGCGGCAGCGGAGAAGGCCGAACAGGCTGAGGATCTCGAAACGCTCCTCGGCATTGAGGGCGCGGCGGCGCGGACTTATTTTGAGGAGTTCGCCGGCATGATCAAGACCGGGGACGATGAAAGCGGCGTCCCTGTCGAAAAGGGATTTACGTTCGACTTCGCCGGGCGCAATCGAAGGCCGCCCCGCGACCCGATCAATGCGTTGCTCTCCCTGGCGTACAGCGTCCTCGCCAAGGACTTGACGATCGCCTGCTATGCGGTGGGCTTCGATCCCTATTTAGGGTTTTATCATCAATTACGGCACGGACGGCCAGGCTTGGCGCTGGATCTGATGGAGCCGTTCCGGCCTCTCATCGCCGACTCCGCGGTGCTGAGCGCGGTGAATACGCGTATGGTGACCGAACGCGACTTCGTGAGGGCCGGCGGTGCGGTCGCCCTTACCCCCGGCGGGCGCAAGGGATTCTTTCGCGCCTACGAAGCTCGGATGGATGCATTGGTCACCCATCCCCTGTTCGATTACCGGGTGAGCTACCGGCGAATGCTCGAGATCCAGGCGCGCCTGCTCGCCCGCGTGATCGAAGGAGAAATCTCCAAATACCCGGTTTTCGTCACGCGCTAGGGCCGCGCGAGCGGCGGAGCGAAGCGAAAACGCCGGAGCCGCTCGCAAGGTGTAAGATGCTGAATGCGCTGGGTGTTTTGCAAGGCGCCGTCCCGGAAACGACGAGAACACCAGCCAACGCGCAGTGGCGCTCGCAAACCGCGCCGCAGGTCATTGACAATAGAATAGATTTGAAGGAGCCATTTCCGGGGCTAATTAGCCCCGGCCTCATTGAAGCCCGGATCATTACCAATTCTCCGGCACGAAGGCCGAAGTTATTTCCGGGGCTAATTAGCCCCGGCCTCATTGAAGCCGTTCGTGCCCGCTCCGGAGACGATCTGATGCCGTACATTTCCGGGGCTAATTAGCCCCGGCCTCATTGAAGCCTCACATTTGGAAGTATGCGCCCATGTGCCCACGGGCATTTCCGGGGCTAATTAGCCCCGGCCTCATTGAAGCGCTTCTACTCACCGGCTCCCTATTAGGGAAGCCAAAATTTCCGGGGCTAATTAGCCCCGGCCT
>DASZXS010000083.1:0-140521 GCA_035545735.1 Bryobacteraceae bacterium
ACCGGCGAAGTGAGACTTCCAGAATTCGTCCTTCCACATCTCGGCCACGTTGACCACCTGCGTGTACCCGGCGGCGATCGCATTTAGTTTTCCGCCCCGTTCGTCGCCTGCCAGCATCACGGTTGCCTTCTCGACCGCGAAATGCCTGGCAAGCTGACGGATGCCCTCGTAGCTGGTATCCAATTCAAGATGCGCGCCGCCCCTCTTTCCGCTTTGCCGGCTCCAGAGGACCACAATATTTTTCCGGATATCGAAGCCTGTTTTGCTGAATTTCTTTCCCGCATACTCCCAGAGCGCAAATTTCGTGGCCGTGTCGAACCGGCCGATCTTCCACACCTCGGCCACTTTGCCGGAGCATGTGTCCGGATCGGCCTCAAAGGCGTTGGCCAGCAGGCCCGTAACGGAAACAATGGAACGGGGCCATTGATTTTTCGGTGTGAAGTTGTAGTACAGAGCGGAGAGGGCCTCCTCAATTGTCCTGGGCGCTCCGGAGAATTCCTTTTTCGCCGGCGGTCCGTCCGGCGCGTTGTTAAATGCCTGCCAGAGTTCCTTCACTTTGACCGCCGTGCCGCTCAGATCCAGAACCGTGACTCGCGCACCGAGGCCGCACTCGGTGTAGAACTTGTGAACGACGGAATCGGTTTTGTCTTGCGGCTCTTTGGTGTCCTTGATCAGCAGGATCCTCGTGCCTTGATCCACCGCCAAAAGCGCGGAGGCCGAATAAGTGTCGCCCGACATATAACCGGCTTGAAATATTTTTATAGCCATGATCTCCTATTCTCACAATATAGTGACGAGTTTCCGAATATATATCGAACTTATCCCGGATACTGCAACAATACTCTTCGGCATTTTCCCCGGCGCCAAATAATGAGCAACCATACGATGCGCTACCGGTCGATGGCCTTCGGTTTGACAGAGAACGGCTCTTCTTCGGCGGACTCTTTCAGTAGATGTTCTTCTGGTGTATGCTGAACGCATGGGCCGCAGGAAGATCGGCGACGATCGTGGAGATATGCTGCAGGGGACGCTCGATATGCTGATCCTCCGGACGGTGCTTCTAGCTCCCGCGCACGGGCACACCATCGCCCACGTCATCGAGCAGACCTCCGAGGACGTACTGCAGGTGGAGCACGGTTCTCTTTATCCCGCCCTGCACCGGCTCGAGGACCGGAACCTGATCGTGTCGTTCTGGGGGACGTCGGAAAACAACCGCAAGGCGAAGTATTACCGCATCACCCCCGCCGGAAAGAGATATCTCACCAGGGAGCGCAGCCGTTGGGATGGCCTGGTCCAGGCCGTCACGCGCGTTCTCGGACCTTCCACCGCCGGAGGCTGATATGCGATGGCACGGTCCTTGGCGGAATCGCCGCGGCGATGAACTCGATAGCGAACTCGGCTCCTATCTCTCGCATGAGATCGGCCGGAATATTGCCGCCGGGATGACGCCGCAGGAAGCAGCTTGGGCCGCTCGCCGGAAAATCGGCAACATGACGAAGATCAAGGAGACATCGCGCGAAATGAACTTTTTTCTTTCGTTTGAAGGAATCCGGCAGGATATTCGCTACGGCGCGCGCCTGCTCCGGAGCAATCCCGGTTTCACCGCCGTCGCCATGATCTCCCTCGCGTTGGGCATCGGCGCAAATACGGCAATCTTTCAACTGGTGGATTCCGTGCGTCTGCGACCGCTGCCCGTCCCGCATGCCGAGCAACTGGCCGAGTTGCGGGTTGCTCCCAACGAACATTGCTGCTCCGGTAGTTTCTCCGACCGGCATCCGAATTTCACGTTTGCGCAGTGGGATCAGATACGGGGCCGGCAACAGGCGTTTTCGAGTTTGCTCGCCTGGGGCGATACTGAGTTCAATCTCGCGAACGGCGGGGAGGTCCGGATGGCTTCCGGGCTTTGGGTCTCGGGCGGCTTCTTCGATACTCTCCAAATTCAACCTCGTTTGGGGCGGTTGATCACGCCGGCGGACGACCGCGCCGGCTGCGGCTCATCCGGCGTTGTAATCAGCGACGCCTTCTGGCACGGTCATTTCGGCGCAGACCCGGCGGTTGTGGGAAAGAAGCTCTCGCTCTCCGGCCATTCCTTTGACGTAATCGGCGTCACGCCCGCTGGATTCTCCGGCGTCGACGTCGGCCGGACTTTCGATATCGCCGCGCCGATCTGCGCCGAGCCTCTGGTCGACGGAGAGGACGCGCATCTACCCAAACGCCATCACTGGTGGCTGGCCATCATGGGCCGTCTCAAGCCCGGTTGGACCGTTGAGCAGGCTTCCGCGCAGATGAAGACGATTTCGCGGGGCGTATTCGAAAATACCGTTCCTCCGGTCTACCGTCCGGACCAGGCCAAATACTACGCCGGATACCAGCTTACTGCCCTGCCCGCGGGCACCGGTGTGTCTTCTCTGCGCGAAGATTACAACGTCTCGCTGCTGATTTTGCTTGGGATTGCCGGCCTGCTGCTGCTGATTGCCTGTGCGAATCTTGCAAATCTGATGCTTGCCCGCGCCAGCGCGCGGGAGCGTGAGATGGCCATTCGCCTCGCCATCGGCGCCAGCCGCGCACGGCTCATGCGGCAGTTGCTGGCGGAGAGTTTTCTGCTGGCGTTTTCGGGCGCGGTGATTGGAATCCTTCTCGCGCAATACCTGAGCCGCTACCTGGTCTGGTTTCTGTCGAGCGACAACAACTCCACGTTCCTGGCGCTGGACCCAAGCTGGCGGGTGCTCGGATTCACCGCCGCGGTTGCCGTGATCACATGTTTCCTTTTCGGGCTGACGCCGGCAATCCGCGCCACACGTACCGCGCCCGCGGCGGCGATGAAGGCATCCAACCGCGGGCTCACGGCGGACCGGGAGCGGTTCGGCTTGCGCCGCGCGCTGGTGGTCACACAGGTAGCGCTGTCTCTGGTCCTGCTTGTTGGCGCGTTGCTGTTTGTTGGAAGCCTCCGAAACCTGATGACGCTCGATGCGGGATTCCGGCAAAGCGGGCTATTGATCGCGAGCCTCGATTGGTCGCCGCTGAAACTGAGTCCGGCACGCCGCTATGACCTCCAGGAAAGGCTTCTTACCCGAATACGCTCCCTCCCGGGCGTGGAGCAGGCGGCCTCGGTTCGCATCGTCCAGGCTACCGGCGCTGGATGGAACGAGATCATCGAGATCCCGGAGCAGCCGTCTCATGACCGGATGATTCCCTGGTTTGATCAGGTGAGCAGTAACTATTTCCGCACCATGGGCACCGCCATGCTTGCGGGGCGGGACTTCAACGAGAGCGATACCCCTTCCTCGCCGGCGGTTGCCATTGTCAATCAGGCCTTTGCCAAGAAATTTCTCGGGGGCGCCAGTCCTCTGGGAAAACACGTCCGCGTGCTGGTGGGTCCCGGCGAACCTCCGGCGCTTTATGAAATCGTCGGCCTGGTGCAGAACTCTAAATATCAGAGTGTCCGGCAGGATTTCGTTCCCGTGGTCTTCGTCGCCGCTCATCAGGACAAGGAGGTTTCTACCGATGGCAGCGTCATTCTTCGTTCCAACTCTCTGGTTTCCGCAAGGAACGCCGTGAAGGCGGCCGTTCAGGGCGAGGACCGGAGCATCAGCATTCGGTTTCAGGTTCTCCAGACCCAGATTCGCAACTCCCTGATCCGCGAACGGTTGATGGCGACGCTCTCGGGGTTCTTCGGATTTCTGGCCGCCGTGCTCGCGGCCGTGGGCCTTTATGGAGTGATCTCCTACATGGTGGAGCGGCGGCGCAACGAAATCGGGATTCGGGTCGCGCTGGGAGCGGGGCGGAGGGATGTTCTGGGGCTGGTCGGCAAGGAGATCGCGGTGCTGCTCGCGTGTGGACTCATTGTGGGAACCGCGATTGCGGTCGCCGCCGCGCGAACCGCCTCCTCGCTGCTGTTTGGACTAACCCCGGGCGATCCCTGGATTCTTGGTCTTTCCGTCCTTCTGATGACCGTCGTGGCTTTGGCCGCAAGCCTGGTCCCCACGCTACGCGCCTGCCGCCTGGAACCGATGGACGCCTTGCGCGAGGAATAGCCGCGGCGTGACTTATGTTCTTGCACCCGCACCGCGAGCGCGGCATCATGAAGACCGTATATGAACAGGCTTCACCGCTGGCTGTGTGGGTCCGCGCGCTGGAAGAGCACCGTGGAGTCCCACATTTTGCCTTGGACTCTGGAGGGCGTGGATCTGGGCCAGGACGTCCTCGAAGTGGGACCGGGACCGGGCGCTTCGACGGAAATCCTTCGCGGCCGGGTAAAACATCTCACATGCGTCGAAACCGACGCGTCGCTCGCTGATGCGTTACGCCAGAGGTATGCGAGCGGTAATGTTCGGGTTCTTCACGAGGACGCAACATCGATGTCCCTGCGGGACGGAAGCTTCGATGGCGCGGTTTGTTTCAGTATGCTCCATCACGTTCCGTCGGCCGCCCTGCAGGACCGTTTGTTGAGCGAGGTCTGCCGGACCTTGCGGCCAGGCGGAGTTTTTGCGGGGACCGACAGCCTCTATAGCCTGCCGCTCCGCCTCCTCCACGTCGGCGACACCATGATTCTGGTGGATCCGGCCCAATTCCCGGCCCGCCTGGAAGCCGCCGGCTTCGGCGACATCCACGTCGAGTTGAAGGAACCCTACGCGTTTCGCTTCCGTGCGCGAAAGATTTAACTACTCATACCGCAGCGCGACAACGGGATCGAGGCGCGCCGCCTTGTTCGCCGGCCAGATTCCGAAGAACAAACCTATACCCACCGACACGAAGACTCCCAGCACCGCGGCCCACAGCGGAACTGCCGTGGGAAGGCTCGGGAATACCAACCGGCAAGCCAGAGAAATCATGTAGCCCATCGTCATTCCGAGCAACCCGCCGAGTCCGGTCAACACCACCGCTTCGGTCAGAAACTGAATCACGATATCCACGCGCCGCGCGCCGATCGCCTTTCGGATGCCGATTTCCCGGGTCCGCTCCGTCACCGAGACCAGCATGATATTCATGACGCCGATGCCGCCCACCAGCAAACCGATCGAGCTGAGGACCACCATCACCAGCGCAACCATGCCGGTGACTTTGTGGAAGCTCTCGATCATCTGCTCCGACGTCGACATGAAGAAATTGTCCGGCTTGTTGTAGGGAACGCGCCTTTGGATGCGAAGCACCGCGCGGGTCTCGTCTATCGCGGCGGACAGCCTGCCTGGCTGCGCCACCACGATCAGCATATTCTCCTTCGCCATCGGAAATACCTTTTGCATGGTGAAGTAGGGCAGCAAAATACGGCTGTCCTGCTGGCCGGGAAAAGAGGCCGCGGGCTTTTTCATCACTCCGATCACTTCAAACTGGTGGCCTTCCACCTCAATCGTCTTTCCAACTGGATCCTCGCCCGCCATCAGAGCCTTTGGCACGTCCTCGCCTAACACTGCCACCGGGAGATGATGACGGCTCTCCACATCGGTGAAAAAGCGACCTTCCAACATCTCCGAATAGCCTCCCGCGATGTAGGACTCCTCCGTGCCGTTCAAATTCACGTTGTCCATCTCGTTGCCCTTGTACCGGGCGCTGCGGATATTGGGCCCGTCAAAATTGATTGGCGGAAACAGGAAGGCGCTGACGTGCGCCACGCTGGGGCAGCGTTCGGAGATCGCCTGGGCGTCTTCGAAAGACAGCGGTTTTCTTTGGATCTCCTCCGGCGTGCGTCGTCCCCCGGCAAAACCGATCGGAAATTTGAACACGATCACGGTATTGGGCCCAAAGCTCTTAAAGATGCCGCTGATGGCTCCGTCCAGCCCTGCAATGATGGAACCGACGCCAATAATGGTACCCGTCCCGATAATGACCCCGAGGACGGTGAGAAACGCCCGCATTTTGTGCTCGCGAATCGTATTCAACGCGAGCATGATGCCCGACCCGAGTCCTTGAAACATTTATTGTTCCGTCCTCAAGGCTTCAATCGGATCTAACTTCGAAGCCCGCTGTGCTGGATAGATTCCGAAGAAGAGCCCCACCACCATGGAAAGTCCCACTCCGACGACCACAGCCGAGACAGGAACCGCCATCGGAACCGGCGTTAGCGCGCGCACCAGCGCCGCGACTCCCCACGCCGCCAGCACCCCAATCAACCCGCCTATGCCCGAAAGCATGGAGGATTCCACCAGGAACTGGTTCAAAATATCCTGGCGGCGCGCGCCGACCGCTTTCCGGATGCCGATTTCGCGCGTCCGCTCCGAAACCACCGCCAGCATGATGTTCATAATCACCACGCCGCCCACCACCATGAAGACCGAAACCACCGCCACCGCGGTCGCTGCAATCGTCCCGGTGATGCGGTCCCAGGCGCCGACAATCGCATCCGAGGAAATGACTGCGAAATTATCATCCTGGCCAGGGCGCAAATGGCGGTACGCGCGCAGCAGCATCCGGGTCTCGTCCTGCGCCTGCTCCAGCACCGTCCGATCCTTCGCTTTCGCAAGATAGCTGATACCCGAGCGCGAACCATAAATCTGGAAATATGTCCCCGCGGGAATCAATACGTAATTGTCGAGCGATTGCCCGAAGACGCTTCCCTTCGCTTTTGCCACTCCGATGACCGTGAAAGGGCGTCCGTCCACCTTGATGGTCTTTCCCAAAGGATCGGCGCTCGCAAAAAAGCGATCTTGAATATCCTTCCCGAGGATCGCCGCCGGCAAACGCCGGGAATCGTCCGCGTCCGTAAAAAACCGGCCGGCCGTAAGATCGACATTATTCAAGACCCCGAAATTCGCCGTCACGCCGTCGAGCTCCACCCCGTCCAGGTTCTGCGTGCCGGCCGAGACCTTCGATGTGGTCTCCACCTGCATGCCAATCTCCTGGAGCAGCGTAGTGTTGTCTTTCAGGAACCGGAACTCTTCGGGCTTTAGTTCGGGATTCTTCTTCAGAAATTCGCGCAGCTTCTTGGGGCTGAAGTCGCCCAGGAACGCCATCCGGACCACGCGAAATCCATCCGCGCCCAGGTCCGAGACGTTCTGCGCGATGTAGACATCCATCCCGTGGATTACCGACATCACGGCGATCAACGTCGCGGTGGCGAGGATGATCCCCAAAAGCGTGAGAAAGCTCCGAAGTTTGCTGGAACGGAGCGAATCGAGAGCCACAGATCCCGATTCCCAGAATGACGCGTTGCCTCGCATAGTTTCAGGATGATCCGTTTAAGAAACGAAATCCGGAACGTTTATGTTCCTGATTTCGTGCAACCAGCCCACCATCAGTTCGTCCAGCCAGAACCGCGGCTTGTGCCTGGACAGGAACCCCAGATGTCCCCCTCGTTCCACGGCTACCAGTTTAAGGCAAGGATTGCGTTCGAAGGCGGGATGATTATAGACGCGAAAGGGAATCAATGGATCATCCTTGGCCTGGACGACCAGAGTGGGCACGCGAATGCGTTCCAGGAAATTCTGCGCGGACTGTGTCGCGTAGTATCGGCTGGCCGTCCCAAAACCGAAAGAAACAGATGTGAATTCATTGTCAAAATCATAGATAGTATTGATATTATCCAGATTTGACAAATCAAACGTCCCGGGCGAAAGCTGCTCCTTCCGGCTGACACGGGCCTTCAATCGCGCAAGAAAGCGGCGGGCATAAAGAATGTTCGAGCGATGCCCGAGCCTTTCGGCGCAAGCCGCTAAATCGATGGGGGTTGATACAGCGCAAACTCCCCCGATCAAAGCTTGTCCGGACTCTTCCAACTCCCCGGCGAGCTTCAGAACTACATTTCCACCGAGGGAGTAGCCGGTAAGAAAGACGGGCCCGCGCCCCTCGATCCGCAACTGCCGGATGACGCTCAAAAGATCGCTCGTCTGTCCGGAATGATACAACGTGGCCCCGCAGACCGCCTCGGTGCCGCCGCAGCTTCGCATATTGAACCGGTGAACGGCGTAGCCCGCCAGAAGGGCGGCCTGCGCCGCGCTCTGGGCGTACCCGGCGTTGCTGGAGCCTTCGAGCCCATGAACGAGGATCAAGTCGCCTAGCGGCGGAGCTTCCGGCTGCTGGGAATGAACCAGAATCTTCACGCCGGGCTCGGTTTGAAAAAAGCGCTCGGAAACCGGGAAACGTGCCGTATCCAGGTTCCGGCGCCAGTAGTTTCCGGCAATCGTGAGCAGGTGGGGATTTCGAAATATGGGAGCGAACGGGCGCAAAAGTCTATTCTAACCGCGCTCGGCATCCACCGGAGCATCCGGGCCGCGCCGGCTCAGATCTTCCGACAGGATGATTGCCTCCGCGAGATCCTTCATGGGACGTCTCAATCGCCGGCTTTCGTTACGGAGCCGCAGATATGCGTCCTCTTCGGTCAGGTGATAGCGCGTTTGCATGATGCCCTTGGCGCGCTCCACCAGCTTGCGGGTTTCCAACTGCCGTTTGATCTCCTGCGTCTCTTCGAGCAAGCGGGCGTTTTGGCGCTCCAAGCCCCATTTCGCGATGGCGCCGCCCATCTGCTCGCCGATAAAAGACAACAGAGCCACTTCGTCCTGTGTGTGCGCATGTTTTTCGCGATGATGCACATTCACAACTCCGATCAGCGTCCCGCCGTTGATCAAAGGAACCGAAAGAAACGCCTCGTAGGTATCCTCGATAAGCTCGTGCTGGTATTTGAACCGTGAATCGGCATATGCATTCTCCGGCAGGGCTACGACGGATTTGTGCTCGGCGACCCATCCGGTCACTCCTTCGCCCATCTGCAGGCGAAGCGTGCCCAGATTCGCGGCGTGGGGTACCTGAGACGCCCGGAGAACGATGTCCCCCGTTTCGCTTTCAAGGAGATACACCAGGCAGGCATCGCAGCCGGTCACCCGCACGGTGAGGCCGACTACCTCACCCAACATCTCATCGATGGACAACTCCGACGCCACGATATTGCTGATTCGATGGAGGATCGCAACAGAGGAAACGGCCGGGTCCGCAGGCGCTGGGATACTCATGCCTCAGTGTATCCACGACCTCTTCGGGCGGTCCAATTCAAAGTTTGGATTGCGCCCATTAATTCAGAATGGCGACCAGTTCTCTCTGGATTTCTCCGGTCACGCGGGCTTCTCTTTCACCAACATATACGTTCACTTCCGAACGGATTCCAAACTCGGGCAAATAGATTCCCGGTTCTACCGAGAAGCAGGTGCCGGGGATAATTCGCCTCTCGTCGTGAGTTTCAAGATTATCCATGTTGGCTCCCGTGCCGTGAACTTCCTCTCCGATCGAATGGCCAGTGCGGTGGACGAAAAAATCGGCATACCCCTGCTCCCGGATGTAGCCGCGCGCGGCGTCGTCCACCTCGAAACCGTGTACCGGTTGGCCCCGCTCGACCGCCGCCTTTACCCGCGCCACCGCCCGGTCGCGCGCCTCGCTCACCACTCGAAACACCGTCCGCATGTTCTCCGGCGGCGACGCGCCGCACCATCCCGTCCAGGTGATGTCATAATAAACCGCTTCGGGCTGTTTCAATTTCGCCCACATGTCCAGCAGCAGGGCGTCGCCAGAGCGAATTTCCGCGCTCTCGGGCCCCGGCTCATAATGAGGGTCCGACATATTGGCGTTCACCGCTACGATGGGCCCGTGGTCGGTGACCAGGCCCTCCCGCTCGAACCCTTCCCGCACAAAATTCTTGATATCGAACTCATGAAGGCGTGTTCGCGATTGCAGACATTCCCGCACGCGTTCGAAGGCCGCCGCGCGCACCCGGTCGACGCGCCGGCCAGCTTCCAGATGCATGTTCAGTTGGGCCCCGCTCCAGCGCGCCTCAAACAACTGCACCAGGTTCGCGGAGGTGGCGACCTCCACGCCCAGGCTTCGCACCAGCTCAATGGTCCCTCCGTCGACCAAGGAAACATAGGGAATGGCGCATCGCGGCGAGTACTGCATGGCAACCTTCGCCGCGCCGCCCAGAATGCGCTTCAAACCGTTCACTTGGGCGCTCCAATCCGAATACCGGATCTTCCCGCCCGGCAACGGATCCAACACATGCGATTCGATATTGTGAACCAGACCGAGCGGCTCGCCTGCGGCCGGAACAAAATAATACCAGCGGCGCGTCGTCGTGCCTTGGGGGCGAAATTTCAAGACGCGATACGCCAGCGGGTCTCGCTCATGATGGTCGAAAAAGAGCCAGCCGTCCAGCCCTTCTTCGCGAATCGCATCTTGAATTTCCGGGAGTTTCATGGTCGCCTCCCACCCATTATGCGTCGGGGAAAGTTCTCAATAGAATGGTTTCAGCTTCTCTTCGGGCGGCCGGCGCGTGAGCAGGCTCACCACAACGAGCGCGATTAAGGAAGCCGCCAGGGCTGGATAGACAGCCAGGTCCGGGTCACTGCCGCTCTGCTTGGCGGCCAGCGTCACCAGCGTTCCGCACGCGATCGAGGCAATCGCCGCCGCTGTCGTGGCTCGTTTCGAGAAGAACGCAGCCATCACGACCGGCGTAATGGCCGCCCCGTAGATCGTATAGGCATACAGCGCTTGCGCCAGGATCGATTCGAACTGCGTCGCCTGAACCACGGCGTAAACCCCAAGCAGCACGACGATCAGACGCGACACGAGCATGGTTTCGCGTTCGCCCGCTTCCTTCCGCATGAACCGCGCGTAGACATCATGGATCAGATTCGTCGCGGGAGAGAAGAGATAGTTGTTCGCCGTCGACACGACCTTGGCGAAAACGCCGCCCATCAACACCGCGCCAATCCACGCCGGCATTCCCAGGCGCGCCGTCAGCGGAATGATCTCGCGGGGTCTGTCGGTGTGGAACTGGGCGCTCCCGATGACCGCCAGCGAAACCAGGAGCGTTTCGAGAGTCACCGTTCCCACAATCCAGCCGGCCACCGAATACTTGGCATCGCGCTCCGACCGCGCCGAGAAAAATTTCTGATACATTCCCTGGTTGCCGATCAGCAACAACGCGGTTGGCAGCAGAAATCCCAATGCCTGTACCGGCGACAGATTCCCGAACACCTGAAAATGGGAATCGGGCAAACTGTGCCGGACGTGCGCCCAACCGCCGCCGCGCATTAACAACACCGGCACGGCGACCATGACGGCAACGGTCACCAGGGCCCCGATAAGCAGGTCGAGATAGGCGATCGAAGCCATCCCCGCGGCCGCGGTGAATGCAATCACGAACGCGGCGACAATGTACATCCCCAAATCGCGATCGAGAGAGGGAAAGATCAGATGCAGGATGTCGCCGCCCGCCTTAAATTGATAACTCGTGATCGTGGTGTAGGAAATAACGATCGCAATTGTGCCCAGCACTCGCGCCGTCGCGTTGTAGCGCGCTTCGAGGAGATCGGGAATGGTGAACTGAGCGAATCGCCGCGCGCGTCCGGCGACAAAGTAGATGATGAGCAACCCCACCCATCCGCCGGCCGACTGCCAAAGCGCCGCAAATCCGTTCTTGTACGCCAGTTCGGCGCCGGCAAACAGACTGCCCGCTCCAATCCATGACGAAAGAAGGGTGAATACGAGTACCGGCCATGGAAGGGATCGCCCCGCCACCAAAAAGTCTGTGCGGTTTTTGACGCGCGCGGCTTTCACGATGGTGACCCCGCACAACGCGGCAACTACGACGCACAGCACGATCGGGTAGATCATGGAGCCGGAACCGGATTCCCTTCCCTCTGCCCTTCCGGCGAAACCCGGTACCGTACCGCGGTATGGAGATGCAATACGCCGGCAATATCCTTAAGATCCGTCACGCGAAAGGACAGCACATCGTCCAGCCAGTCCTGGCTCGATCCATCCCAATGCTGCGTCGCCACCGTCAGAGTGTACTCCTGGCGGCTGAACAGGCACTCGATATCAAACTCGACTTCCAATTCCGAACCGGCTTGTACCGGTCCAAGCTCCAAGCCCTCCACCCGCGTATTGGTGCCGAACACATCCATGCCAAGCCGGCTTCGCACCAGGATTCCCACCACGGGATTAAAGATGTCCTGCTGGAATCTCGCCACGATTCGTACCCGCATCGTTTCGCCGCGCTCGAAGACCGAGCGGGGCACCCCGTGCGTGTCGAACGTCTTCGCCTCCACGATGTAGCTGGACCGGTCTCCGTGGCGGAAACTGCTGGCGAGCGCGGTCTGTTCGGGAGCTTCGGGACCGGCATCCTTCTGCCGCTCAAGCACAAACCCCATATAGCGGTTGACCACGTCGTTCGGTGTGCCCTGGGCTTGGATTTTTCCGTTTAGCAGAAAGATCGCCCGGTCCGCGAGGCGTTTCACTAATCCGAGATCGTGCGACACCAACAGTACCGTCAGCTTTTTTTCGCGAAGCTCTTCGAATTTGCGGATGCAGCGGCTGGCGAAGATCGCATCTCCCACCGAGAGTGCTTCATCGACGATAAGAATTTCCGGTTCCACGTGAATCGCCGTGGAAAACGCCAGGCGCACATACATGCCGGTCGAGTATTCCTTCACGGGGCGATCCATGAATTGTCCGATCTCGGCAAAAGCTTCAATCTTGGGGAACGCCCGCTCGATTTCAGCGCGCGAGAGTCCCATGATCTCGCCGTTCATGTACACGTTTTCCCGGCCACTGAATTCCGGGTTAAAACCGGCGCCAAGCTCCAGCAGGGCGGCAATCCGCCCGTCGCAAAGCGCGCGTCCCGAGGTAGGCTGCAAAATGCCGCTGATGATTTGCAGCAGAGTGCTCTTGCCGGAGCCGTTTGGCCCCAAAAGAGCTAAGACTTCCCCTTTTTCCACTCGGAAACTGACGTCGCGAACAGCCCAGAATTGGGATTTCGCCGAAGCCTTGCCACCAAGGGACAGCGAACTCCAAAGGCGATCGGCTGCTCGGGGGTAAAGGTGATAGCACTTGGAGACGTTTTGGACGGATATCACGGCCGCAACGCTCACTATACCGCGAACGGGCCTTCAGCCCTGCTGAGCGGATTTCCGCAATCCCGTCACGAGCGGCACGCCGTAGCCAACCAGGCAAAACTGATCGAGCGCCCACAGTACGACGGATTCGAAACCATCTCCCAGCGCGATCCGCGATTCCTTGAGCCACGGCGTGGAGGCGTCGCTAATCCCCACCAGATGGCTCCTCTGCGCAGGCCCGAACGCGGCGCCATAGCCCTGCTCGATCGATTGCCGGCAAAGATTCAAATCGCGGGAGAGCGTGAACCCAAAGCTCTCCGTTTTCAGGCTCGTCAGATTCTCCGGAGTCCAATCGGACGCCGCATAGTTGACCACGTGATTCATCGCCGGAGCGTTCACGTCGTTTGGATAGAGGACTTCGAAGCGGCAGTCCGGATAGGTCGTCTTCACGTACTGCCGGATGGCCGCCGTATATTGCCCGATAAGCGCCGGCAGGAACGCCGCTTCCTCCGGAACGCTGGACGGATTCACAGTGTTGTCGGTGATCACCTGCATGGGCCGCCCATACCGGGCCTCGAACGCCGCTTTCGCTTCCGCGTCGTAAAACGGCATTCCCACGGGGTGCCCATCTGCATCCGTCTCCGGAAAATACCACCACTGCACTTCGCCGAACTGCAGGTAGGGAACCAGTCCGGCGTTGGCTTGAAGACCTGCCATTTCCAGATACACATCCCGCCAATAAGCCAGACTGGCGGAAGAGAAATTGGTTTGCAGCGCGGGAGTATTCACCAATACCGGGTTGCCGTCCGGGTAACGCTGGGCGATCCCCGCCTCGACCGATGGGTCTCCATTTCCCAGCTCTGTGCTGAAGGATGCGCACGCGTCAATTCCGTACGCCTGCAGAGCCGCAAAATAGGCCGCGCACCAATCCCGCGCCGCCCGGTTGATTCTCGGCGTCGCCTCCAGGTCGGTCAGCCACTGAGGGTCCTTTCCACCGGACAGTAGCGCCTTGGGCACCGTGATGGTCAAGCCGCCGGCCGTGGTGCTCGCCGCCAGCGAGACTGAGTTTCCCGGCGCTCCCATGGCGCGAGCCTGAATCGTCAATGTGCCGCCGCTCGCTTGTGCCCAGACACCAGTGGAATTGAAATTGATGAGGAGCGCAAACGCGAGCGCAAGTGTCTCCGGCGTCTCCCCAATCACGTGCTGGTGCGAAATCGTCGTCCCATCCACAACAATCGACGTGGTCTTGCTGAACTCAGGGGCTCCCTGAAATGTGACGGTGCCCGACGCATAGGCATTGCCCGCCGCTGTCAGTTCATAGAACCATAGCGCGCCCACGTAGTGATTCGCCCTGCCCGTAAATCCGAGCGACTGCAGAATCCATGCCGTCCGTTCCGGAGCCAGTGCGATGGAGTGCTCCGTGTCCCAGTCGGTTGCTAGCGTCATGTTCCGTTCCTCCGGTAACGTGGGCAACTCTTGCGCGGGAATAGCGATCTCCAGAAAATCGAAAAAGAAATAGCGGCCGGAAGTGAAATCGCACGTGATCTCTACCGTATGAGTTCCCGCGTTCCACTGTCCGAGGGGATACCGGATCAGCGTGTCCTCGCCGTCGTATTGAAGGTTCACCGGGATCGGAGCGCCGCCGTCAATCGTTACCGAAATGGACCCGCCATTGGATGTAATTCGAGTCCCGAGATAGAGGCTATGCGTTTGGCCGGACTTATAGGTGCATCGAAGCGATCCCGGAGCTCCCGGTGTCTCGGATGGATTGGGCGGGGTCGGCGTGACGTGAATGGTCGAGCCGGAAAAATTGCCCACCGAAGCGTGCCAGTCGCCGGTGTAGCGAACCGACGAATCGGTATCCTCGATCCTATGGCTTCCCGGCCCCGCGATGGAATATTCCCTTCCGTTTCCCGAGACGCTCCAGTTCGAGACCACGACTTCGAACTCGCTTCGCTCAAAGGCTCCCGCGTTTAAGTCGGCGGCAAAGGTCCAGCGCATCTTCCGAACACTTTTCATCGCGGCTGCTGGAACTTCGGCAAGGCTGCCCAGCGGCAGAGTCACCTTCCATCGTGACGGCGACTGTCCTCCGCTGAATGACGCGGATGGCTCGCTCCACTGCTCGGTCCCTGCGCCGGAAACAAAAGTGTAAACACTAAGCCGGTTGCCCGCGGCGCCGGAGGTGCTGGCGCCGGTCCGATTCCCCAGGTACGTGAGCGTGATGTTATGGCCGCTCGCATCGGCAGTAATCGTCGGTGAACCTCCGCTCGCTGGAGGAAGATTGATCGCAGCCGCCAGGGCTGCCAGAGCGGACTCCAGAGTGTCGTTGTAGTAGAGCTGGTAGTTGTATTGCTCGTTAAGAAACGAGATGCCGATGTAATCCCTATCCGTGGGAGTCCCGCCGAGGGTGAGTGTCGCCGTCGCCGGAACATAAGATCCTTCGACAGGCGTCGCATATGACGCAATTGGGACATAATAGATCCGCTCCCCGGAGCCGTCATCGGCCCAAATCCGGAGATGCGGCCAGGCGACCGTCGCGTAGAGAGGAGAATCGAGCGGAATACAATTGACCCGCGTCTCTTCGTAGCTCAGCGTCAGGCCGCTCAGATCTCCGTCGGGAAGAGAGCGGAACGCGGGATGTTCAAAGACATTATCCCGGTTCCATTCCACCACCGCCCAGTCAAACTGCTGCCGCCAGCATCCACTTAGCGTGAAACCGTTTGCGGAAGCGTTGCTCAGCGCGGCGATCGCGGATGGCTGAAAGAAATAGCACTGTAAATCCCGATCGGGCCGCAGCTTTTCCAGTATCTCGGGCATCTTAGAGACGAATCGTAACTGTGAGGTCGCTGCCCGGCGATGTGTTCTGTGTCTGCGATACCGAGGAGATGTTCAAGCCGATCTGGGCCCCTTCCGGAATAGGGCCGAGAACAAATCCATCCTGGATGTTCGAGATCGTCTGGTTCAGCGGAATCGTAACACTCGCGTACGTTTGTCCATTCACGGTGATTTGAACTTCGATCGGTGTGCTGTTGGGGGCCTGTTTCACCATCGCGAATACGTCTCGAACGGAGTGTGCGCTCTCCATCCTCAGGGGCGGCGCGGCATTTGTCTGAATTGCCAGCGGCCCTTCAACCTGCAGGGTGAGTTGCCCGCCGGACAGGGTTCGCAAACCGAGATCGCTTGTGCCTGTAAACGCCGTCAGTGCCGGTGCCCCGTTTCCGCGGGCGTTGGTCATGAAGAGTGCGGCGGCGGCTATCCGCTTATCGGGCAGTGAAATCGGAAAGCTATAGCTGCCGCTCGCCGGGCTTCCAAAGAACCCGGGAACGAATGGCAGAATAAATGTCTTTGCAGTGAGGTCATACGCCAGGATTCCGGCGGCATGATCGGCGGCCTCGGTCCCATACGCTCCTCGCGTCACCGTGTACGTCAGCCGGTCTTCGCTGACGGACTGAACCAGCACCAGCTCGGAATCGATCTGCGCCAGCCCTCCCACCGCGCCATCGCCCGGGGCGCCAAGCTGGATCGACGTGTCCGTTACGCCAATCCCGCCGCTCAGTGTGGTGGACGGCTTACCTTTCAGCTCATCCCAAAAATGAAGGGTGAGCGTACCGGCGGAAATCGTCTTTGTGTTTGTAAGTTGACTGAATCCGATGGCCTGTAACTCGACAGCGCCCTCGCCCGTCGGTGACAAGCCGAAGCTCGGAGCTGGCGCCACGTCGTCGTCGGCGGGCTCCGTCGAGACTCCATCGATTTGCCATCCCGTGATCGGCGACAACAAAGGGTCCGTCTCCTCATTTCGCACGGTCGCAGCCCTCCCCGAAATTTCTACCGTCATGCCTGGACGATCCGGAACGGCGAACGTCACCGGACTCGTGCTTCCTGTAGACCCGAACTGCCATGACGAATCCACCACGACGAAGGTGCTGGTGGAATCCGGCGGGACAGTCCAATTCGTTGCCGTAGTGATCGTCGTGGGACTGTTCGACGCGATTTGCCGTTCCTGCCCTTGCCCCGCTCCGGAGACGATCCTCACTGTGGCGCTTTGAAATTCGTTGGGAGCCATGGAAAGCGCGCTGCTCCCGATCGTACTCGCCGAGAAGACGTCCGCATCGGCCGCTGGTTGCCGCTCGAAGCGCCAATAGAAATTGGCGTGGTCGAAGTTTGCGTCGGGAGGTGGAATCAGGCTTGGTGCGAGTCCTGCGTCCGTGAACGTATCTGTAATCGCCGGCACAGTTGCAATACGCAGCAACCGCTGCGGAGTGCCGCCGCGGTAAACATTGAACCCGGCTGCCTGTGGCGAAAAGCTCAGGCTCTGAAGCGTGACCGCATTCGTATTAGTCCCGGCGGGTATTGTCGCCGCCACCAGGAATGAGAGCGCGCTTTCGCTGCCGCCCTGATCGAGCGCGCTTACGGCGTAGTAAAGCGTCTGCCCGCCCGCAAGCGTCCCTCCTGTAAATTGGATCACCGGGTTGAGACCCACTAGAGGGATGCCGGCTGCCGAAGAGCGTGGCTTTGCCGGCGCTGCAAACCCCACCGTCAGGTTCACGGTGTAGCTGCCGTCGGCGCTCTGCGTGTCGACTTCCGTAATCGCGTATTGCGGATTTCCGCTGCTGTCGAGAATTGCGCCTTCGAGCGGCCTGGGCAAATTGGCACCGGAATTGGGCTGACGTCCGCTCCCGGATGTCCCTAACAGCGCATTGGGACCGTACCAGGCGTTGTCGTGAATCTGAGCAGTGATCACCGCGGTGCGAAAATTTGGCCCCGGGGAAATCC
This sequence comes from Bryobacteraceae bacterium, assembly GCA_035545735.1. Taxonomy (GTDB): domain Bacteria; phylum Acidobacteriota; class Terriglobia; order Bryobacterales; family Bryobacteraceae; genus JAJYKC01. Next base: position 17,589 of record DASZXS010000083.1, read on the forward strand.
GGAGGATCCGGAATAGCTGCCGTTCCCATCCTTCGCGCGCATAGGTCATCGTCACCAGGTCTCCGGGATTCAATCCCACCGCCTTCACACTGGTTTCAAAATCGATATAAGTATTGCCGCGAATCGATTTGTTGAGTTGAAGCGTGATCGCCCGGCCCGCTTGATTGAAGTTCGGCAGCCCCAGGGCGGCAAGGGACGTGGTAATTTCCTGTCCGCTCAGCAATGCGTCATCCACATCGACAAGGGAGATGCTGTCCTGTTGGTATTCGTTGAACTCGTCCTGAAACTCAACGGTCATGCGGTTAGGCGTATCGGCCGAGTTTCGGGAATAGACTCGCAGGGACGACTCACCGCCGGGTTTACGCAGAATCCCGCCAAATGCCGAATCGCCGAATTCGTACGCGGGCCACCCGCCGCCAATCATGCCCGTGCTGTTACTGCCCGGCGCGAGGGTCGGTTGCTGTTGAGCGATCGACCCCTCCACCTTCAGTTGTAAGAGCCCTCCGGCGCTCAACACCAGGTAGAGGCTCGACCCGTTCCGAATACCGCGCACCACATCCGCCGCGCTGCGCCGCCCATTCAGAATGAGATTGCACTGGAACTGCGGGGCCAGCGTCTGGTTTCCATTCAGGTCCACCGCGGCCACCGGCGTGTCGCAGATCTCCGCTGTCGCCGCGAAACTTGTCAGATCGATTTCTTCTTCGCGCCATCCACTACGCCGCAGAACGTCCAGAATTACCCATGCCGGGTTGTTGGTGAACGAGGTGTCCTGCCACTGTCCCGACGAGTTATACCGGTCCAACCGCATTCCCTTCACCAACACATGAATGTCCGGCAGCGACTGCCCGCTTGCAATCCGGTTCGGAACCACGACGGACATAAACGCCATGCTTCCGTACGGATCTCCCAGGGGATTGCCCTGCGCATCCGTGAAGTCGGGATTGAACGCGCCGCCCCGTTCCCCCGGACTGACCAGGTTGTACCACCCCGTGGCCGTCATATTGGCGCCGGGCTGACCGGCGGGAATCTCAATACCGTTCACGACCACCTTGAGAACGCCTTCAATCCGCCCCATGCCAAGCAGCACTTCCGTCCGCGTCAGATTCCCGTCGTTTCTCGAAAAGACCACCGGAGGCTGGAACCACGCAGTCCCATAAATCAGCGGCACGTAGTCGTTGTACCGGGCCTGATTGTCCAGGACTGGAGACACATGGGAGCCACTCTCTCCGTAGCTCCGGACCTGCACCAGCGACGGCACGAACTCTATTCCGCCGAACCGTGCAGTCTGGCGCCCCGCGCTATCCGTCGCGAACATGCCGCGTTCCTGGCACTGAGCCCGCGAATAGTCGCACGTCGTAAAGGCGGAACCGCCATTCAGATTGCCCGCCCCACCCTCGCAGTCGGCCGAATAGCCGCACCGGTAAAATGCGTCGAAACGCCCCGCTGTGCCTCCGCTCACTGCTTCCTGCCGCTGAGCGAGAGTCCCTGGAAATGTCCAAGGGCATCGCCGCTGTATGCGCACGCTCGGCAGATATACTCTTTGTAAGTTGAGGCGGTTCAGGAAACTGAGACGAAATGTCGATTCGGTGGATTCCTCCGGAGGATTCGCGACACCCCAAAACAGAATCCGGCTTTCCGAAAGCGCCGTCTGTTGAACCAGATCGAAAAATACAAACTGGATCTGTGCCTGAGCCCCCTTCCATCCGATATTCCTTTCGATCTCGGAAAAGATGGAATCGGCGTTTGCCAGCGTAATCGACACCTTCGCAAGACTGTCAATTCCCTGATCAGAGGATGCGCGCAGGTCGAATAAGTTGTGCTGAACCACGCGAGCGGAGTAGTTGACTCCGCCATAAGTCACCGCATGCGTACTGACCCGTTCCACTTGCCCGGAAGCAAGGGTGATGTCGAACAGGAACAGCGGCGTTCCGGGTGTTGTCCGCTCCTTGAGTGTGACGATGGTCTCCATGTCAGTCCGCGAGTAGGCTCACCACCGAGATCGTGGCGGAATACTGGTTCACTCCGGTAGCGGTCAGCTCCAGGGAATCGCTGTCGAAGCGGCTATTCGGATATGTCCCGCCACGTCCGGTGGTGGCTTTGTAGAGGCTTGGCGCCCTTTGCGCCTCCACCTGAGGCCCGAACACCGATGCTCTCTCTCCCGGCGCCAGAGTAATACCAAACAAGAGCGGAGGGTCCCCGCCTGAAAGCGATCCGCTGAGCGCCACTCGCCTCCACTCTGGCGTTGTTGTCACGTCTTGAGCAGTCCGCGACGTTTGGTTGGAGATAGACATCTCGACGCTGGCCGCGGATTCGCTTCGAATAAATACACTGAAGCAATAAAGCAAAGAACCCGGCGCGATGATGGATTGCCGGATTCCTTGGGCGGCCTGGCCCGTGTTGGTAAGTTGGAACGCCCCGGTGCCAGAGTTCGGATCCGGCTGCCCTCCCTCCAGCGTAATCAACGGGTCTACGGACCAGGCGGGATTCGTTAAGTCCGCGCTCCACAGGAGGAGATTATCCGTCGGGTCCGTGAACACAAATGGGTTGAGCCGCCCCTGGGCGGCTTCGAAAAGGGTTTGGAGTGCGCCACACTCCTGCTCCGTTAAATGAGAGTAGGAGAGTTGCCATCGTACCGCGCCGAATCCATGATCGGCCTCACGCACGTTTCCTCCGTCCGCAAGCCAGTTGATGATTGTTCGATGAGATTCTACGCGGTGGATTGGAAACTGCGCGATCGCGCCGCTTGGCAGTTGAGGATAGTAGAGTATGCTCACGGCCGGTTCTCTCGAACAATCAGTTGCGTCTGTCCGCGCATTTCTGCATCGAAGGTTTCCACAAGCGTGCCGTTATCCAGACTGCAATTCGCGTAAACAGTCCCGGTGTGGGGATCGGTAAATGAAAATTCGCCTGACCCGCCCGTCTGAGTTCGAAACAATTCGCGAATTTGATGCATTTCCGTCTCATCCAGCAGACTCAATTGGATCGTCCAGGTATGCAGCGGAGCGGCGTAGTCGCCGAACCTCTGCTCGGAGCCATCCACGAAGCGTAGGATTTGGGTCGAATAGGTTCCGGTTTTCTTTGCCGGATACTGCGCCACCGCCCCGGTCTTCAGCGTTGGAAAAGTGTTCATCGTTTAAATCCCAGCCACTACGTCGTTCAACGAATTCGATTCGAGCATCGCCTGGCGCACCGCCCGGGCGATGTCGTCGCTATGGTCTAGAAATGACTTACTGTCCATCGCGTTCACCTGAACCGTGATCTGGTGCCCGCTCGCTTGAGAACTTGCCTGTCCGGCGCTCCGTGGCAGCCCGTTGGCGCTGTAGTCGACTGCCGAGATGCCACTCGTGCCGCCTCCGTCAATACCGCCTTGAAACTGGACGCTTGACGGCATCTGAAAAGGAACGAGCGGCGGTGGACCGCTGCTCCCGCCGCCAAATAGGTTCATCAGTCCGCCGATGAGCGAAGGAATACCCAAGCCGCCTCCGAGAATTCCACCAAGAATGCCGCCCAACGATCCTCCGCTCGAACCTCCTCCCAGAAATCCCGTGAGGGTTTTTAGGACGGAAGTCAACTCTGAGTTGTCCGAATTCGCGCTCACCAGTCCGTTCAGCACTTGAGTCTGCGCGGCCAGCTGTTCCAGAAGATCCTGCGTTGTCGCGCCTCCGGAGGATGACGGGGCGGAGGTCACCGGCAGCGTAAGGGGATCCACCAGGTTCTGCTGGTTCGACATTCTCGGCGCCGCGTTCCGGCCGGCCCCCAGGCCCGCAAACGTCCCGAGATTGGCCAGCAGGTCTCTGGACGACGGCGTCGAATTGAGTAATCCGAAAAGAGCTTTATCTTGCTTGCTTGGCATCGTTCCTTTCCGCCTGTAGCTCCTGCTCCAGCACTAACAGGGCATCCACCTCGCGTGCGGACATCGACTGAATGTCGGAAGTACCCAGGGCTTTCCACACCTGGAATGTCTCCAATAAGCCGGAGCTTTGCGGCGTAATTACCGTCTTCGGGCACCGCGTTGTCGCGATTCGCTTGCGCGCCCAAACGACTCGCTCCGGACCAAGCTCTTCATCCGGGAGCCATCCACACCGCCGCGTCTTTTCCAGACCTGCCTTCCTGCATTCGTCGCACTTCCATCGGTCTGGATCGGAAAACTGAAAGTGAAAGGCGACCGTTAGTTTTTTCTTTCTTCCTCCGACAGTCCGATCTGCCGCCTGACCGCCGCCGCGATTTCACGCGCCAGTCCCTCGGGACCGCTATCGATCAACAGGTCCGCTGTTGCCTCGAATCCATCGATCCGCAGACCGTCCAGCCGGATCAGTCCCCATCGGATATAAAGCGCCTCGATCTCGTTTGCCAGAAAATTCGCCTCAATCTGGTCTTTGAATTCGTTGCCGGCGTCTAAATATTCGCTCTTCGCGCTCAATTCACGCACGCTCCGGACCAGTTCGTTCCGCCTCGCCAGCGAAACTCGCCGGATGGTGTAGCGCACCCCGGCAATCGACTGCGACGCGAACGTCAGCGTGCTTTCGTAGTTGGTAGCCTCATCCGAATGCAACATAAATCTCGTCGTCCGCCGTTCCCTGGGCGCGGCTGTCCGCGAAATTCCATTGCAGCCGCACCTCCTTGTCGTCATATTCGGGAACTTCCGGAACCATGCTGCTCATGTACACCCCGAACAACTGGCCTGGCTGCTGCCCCAGCTGCAACATCACGCTCATCGGCGAGCGCTGTCTTGCGGCCTGGTACAGCGCGCGCGTTGGTGCGTCGTCCGTTTGATAGAGGCTGAGCTTCAACGAAATCGTGCGCTCTCCGGGAGCGATCGCGCGCGCCGTCATCGATCCCAGCTCCGTCGCGCGGAGATCCAGACCGTTATCCATCGTGAGCTCGGCGCCCGTGAGCGTCAAAAACTGGTTTGGCGCCGCGCCTAGCCACACCTGTCCAAGATGTCCGGGAATAATCGAATAGTTCAGCGGTTGAACGGCCGGCTCGGCGGGGTATTGCGACAGCCCCGCTTGCAGGCCGCTGAAACTGGCGCTATCTAACAAATCGGCCGCCTGCCCGGAGAACACGAACTCATGAAAATCGCCATTCACCTTGATCTGCGTCCGATTTACCGCCGCGCCGTAAAGCGTTCGTTGAACCGCGCCGCTGGGATCCCAATAATCGAAAATGCTCACGCTCGGCAGCGCCGTCCCTGGTTGATAAGTTGCCGTGGGACCCGTCGAGGTGCTCGAATTGAACGCGCTCGAAAACGGCGCATTCAGGATCACCGTGGTCGGGTTCGCGACGGCGGTTACGAAGCGAATTTCTCCGGCTACCGCCACAGCCTGTCCTGGGTTAAGCCCGTGCGGAACGGCGAAGCTTACCGTTGTCGATCCGCTTGCGCTTGTGACGGCCGCTCCGCCTCCGTTGAGTACTGCATCGCTGCCCAAGGCGGCTTCGAAGAGCGCGCCATGCGGCGGGGGCTGTGTCTGGTTCGTCCAGGACGTCATGTACGTTTCAAGCTGAAAGGAGGTCTTCCACCGGAACCCGCTTGGGTCGCCCAGAAACGTCCGTGTCCCCGTCTTGTCCTTGCGCTGGCGCCGCTCCACCGCTTGTCTCGCGCCCAGGGTGATGGCCGGTATTCGATTTTGAGCCGTCACTGCGGCGGCATTTCCGTACGAGGCTTCCCTCGCCACATAAAACCGGTTGTTGTTCGATGAAATATAAGACATGGGTCTTCAATCCGCCTCAGTTGAGGCTCACTTGCAACACGAACGAGATTTTGGCGGACTGTAGCAGATTGCGGCCGCCTTTCTTCACCGTTCCGTAACTCACCTCATAACCCCCGCCGTGGAACATCCCGCCGCCCCAGTCCCCCCGGTTGGCGTCAAGCACATTCGTTACGGCCTCCACATAGAGTTGCGTTTGTGTCTCGAGCCCTTCCAGCCGGTCTTGCGATACCCGAAGCTCCACTACCATGTGCGCCTCGCCTGAGAAGCCACGGAACTTTTCGCGCAGCAGGTTCACCACTTTTTCGCAGTAAATATGCGCCGATGGGTACCGTGTCGCCAGCGCCCGCTCGGCGATCTCCGGCGAAACGTTTTGAGGCACAATCTGACTGATGTTGATCGGAGCCAGAGCGATGTCGGCGCTGGCCGAAAGCGACGCTACCTTCGCCGGCAGTCCCGTACTGGCCGTCAGAAGGCCGCCAAGTTTGTTCGTCGTGACGCTCGCTACTTGTGACATGGTTTTCTCATCCGCGCGGCAGAACGTGGTCGTCCGTGACGTACCGGTCGGGAGTCTGTCCGGCGCCGGAAGGTTGGCCCGTGACCAGGTTGCCCGGCATCGTCCACGCCGCCCCGAGCGTCAGGGGCGTGGAATTCTGCAAACTCATCGAACCTGGCGACGTCCCGGCATAGGCATTCCACCCCGTGGCGTATTGCGGCGCGTTTCCCGGCGCGGTGATGACAAGTTGTGTTCCCGGCGCGGTATTAAGCTGTGACTGCTGGCTCGGCGCGCTCTCCTGTCCTGTTTGATTGACCCACGTCACCTGAACAAAGTACTGGGCGGAAACGCCGGAGCCGGGTACGAACGTCAAAACCGGCGCCGCCGGCGATGGCAGCCAGAACGTGGAGAGCCCAATTCCGGTCTCATAGAGCAGATCTCTCGCGTCCTGCTCCAACTTCAGATACTCTTGCCACTTCTTCATGTACCGGTCGTTGAGTTGGTTGTTGTACGCGTCGCGATACACGGCGGCGAGCGTCCGCATGGCATGCCACTGGCGAAGGCCGTCGGTCACCACAACATCATTTACTCCGGTCTGCCGCCGGGTCGTATCCTGGCCGCAGTTCCAAGTCAGAAGAGGGCTGCGCGTCTCCCGCCGCAAGAGCAGAGCGAGAATTTGCAGCCCAATCTCGCTCTGCGCCAGCGCGCTCTTACCGTCCAGATCAATCTGCTCGGCGCTGGCGACGTCGAGAATGCCGTTTTCGTAGTTCGCCAGGTCCTGCTGCTGATTGATGAGGCCGTCGTTGAATAGTGCCATTCTCGCCTCGCGTCTTCAGCCCTAATCCTTGGCTGGTTTCTTCGGTTCCTTAACCGGCTGAGGAACCACGCTGATCATCACTTTGCCGGCCAGCGCCTGCTCCGCCGCCTTCTGCCGAAAGGCGTCCTGGGCGGCTTTGTAACCCGCGGTTTCCTCCGCGGTCGCCAAACGCGCTCGCCCCTCCACCAGCAGCCTCGCCGCCAGCGCGCGGGAAACCTCCGTGCGGGCGCCCGCGCGTCCTCCATCCGGGGTTTCCTCGCTCACCACCACCGTGGGATCTTCCGGAATTGCACTTTCCACTTCCTTCACCTTTTGAAAAAATACTCTGAGATCCATAAGCTCCCTTCGCATTCCACCGGCAACAAATCGCTCGCACGCCGCGGGGACGGTCCACTTGGTCTCGGCAGCGAGGGGACGCCGGGGGCTGTCCCACCGAGCCCCCCAACCAGGCAAAGCCCGGTGACCGCCGCCAAACCACGGGCCGCCGGGCCTATCCCCACTGTCCCGGCCGCCCCGGGGCAACTCGCCAGAGCGCCCCCATCGACGGAACTAAGTCGTAACCTGAACCGCAAACCCGTTCCGCAGCACGCCGCACCCATACAGCACGTCTACCGTGAACTGCTGAGCCAGCGTATTGGGCTGATAGCTCATGACCACGCGCATCCCGAAGTTACCCAGCTCGGCATATTCGGCAATGGCGCCGGTTCCGGGCAGGGGTTTCGGCAGCCGGCGAACCACCAGGCCGATCGCGTCCCGCGCAAACGCGAGATTATGAGTCGTCACCGGCCCGCTCCCGGTCGTCGGAACAAACTGCGAGCGGAAGATGTAGAAATCCTTCATCTTGCCGACCGTCCCGTCGACAAGCGCCCGCAGGCCCGCTTCGCCCGCCGTGTAGAACTCGCTGAATCGCGGAATCTGGCGCAGAGCCGAATAGGCATTCGAATCCACCACCAGGTATTTGTCCATGCTGGATGGCACCTGCGCTTGGAAGAGCGCGGTTTCCGCCTGATCGATCGTCGCCTCCGTCGGCGGAGTTGCTCCTGCGCCGATCGGCGTGTTCGCCGTGAATTGCGGATAGAGCTTCAAAAGATCTGACTCAATCCGCTGCGCCAGCGCGACTACGCCCGGCTGCATGTACAGCTTCAAGAGATCCGGCGTCGCCAGGCACTTTGTGACGTCGGGGATCTGAAAAGTCGCCTCCACGTGCGTGTTGAGAACGATCTGCGCGTTCCCCAAGTTCGGATTCTGCGGCTGCACCGCGCCGCCCTCCGCGATATTGTTCGCAACCAGCGTTGGAGGAATCGGTACGTTGACTGTGTCGCCGGTGTTAGCCAGCACCGGTTCGTAGTCGCGATTGACCAGGTTCCCCATCACCAGGTTTCCCATCAGTGCCGGTAGCGCTTCCACCGCCACCAGCTTTACGATCGCTGTCGCGACGTTTGCTGAAGTGATATTCCCCATCTGTTCTTACCTGTCTCCTTCTTGTTTGTGGCCCCTCCGGGCCGTTACCGTCCTCGCAAGGTCTGGGCGGCTACGCGGTAGATTTCTTCCCGCGCCCGCTGCAATTCTTCCGGAGACATACCCGGTCGAATTTGATCAAGCGAAACACCGCTCCCTCCACCGGAAGCTGTCTTGGAGGGCGCTCCGGCGCCTGACCCGCCAGTCATGCGCGCCGGAAGCAACTCCGGGTTCTCGGCTACAAATTGCGTAAGGTAGTCCTTGAGCCCGATCTCTCCATTCCCACCACGCGCGATCAGACGTCCGTCCTCTCCGCGTGCGATCTCATCCTTCACCGCGCGAAACGCAAGATCCACCTTCGCCACGCCCAGTTTTTGCAATTCGGCGCGAATGGTGGAACTTCGGTCCGCCTCCTCGGCGGCCGCGCGGGTCTTCTGGTTCTCTTCCACCAACTCATTCAAGCGGCGTTCCAGCGCCTCGCGCCGCTTCCGCTCCTCGATCAACTCCGCCTTGTAAGCCGGCTCGGCCTTCTTCTGCTCCGCGCGTGCGAACTCCTCCACCGCGTTGCGAATAATGGTCGGGATGTCCAATCCCGGCTCATTTTTCCTGTTGTCGATTTCTTCCATGTCAGTTGCCTCTTTCCCTCTGCTCCCGGACCTTCTCATCCCGCCGCGTCGATCTCTTTCGAAATTTGGTCCTTGATCGATTGCGGAGCGTCGCTGAGGTACTGGGCGGCCAGCGTCTTAAAGATTTCCTTCTTAAGCGTCGGCGACTCAATCCCCAGACTCAGAAGCTGCTGCGCATCGGCAAGTTGAGCGCTGAAATCGCCGATTTCGAATTCGTCAAGGCCGGTGACCTTTACGGCGATTCCTTCTTCGCGCGCCGCTTCAATCGCCTTTAGGACGCGCTTCAAACAGTCCTTCAACCCATCCCCAAACGCCCTCAGCACCTGTTCAGTGATCGAAAAGTCCCACTGTTTGCTCAACCCCGACTGTTTGTCTCCGCCGGATACCGATCCGCCCGCCTGCGAGAGATAGCAAACCCGGTAAATCTCCTCGCGCAGAATTCCTAGGTTGTCGAGTGCGATCTGATAGACCTTGCCCTCCGGCTCGGTCCATCCGAATTTGTCTTGCGGGCCGAGTTGGATGAAATAGCTCTCGCCCACCATCTGCGTCCAGTCGCGTTCGGAGAAAATCACCGGCATCGCAAACAGCCCCATCGTCAGGGCCCAGGAGAGCGCGTTCGATTTGTTGAAGTGCTCAAGTTGCAGGCGCCCGGCGCGGTTCATCAGCCAAAGACCCTCCGGCACTTCGAGATCAAACAGCGGAACGCGCTTTTGTTTTGCCAGACCGTGCAGCCCGCTCGCCTTCAGTTCCACGTTTTTGGGAGTGGAATCCCGGTCCCACCCTCCGAGCCGCAAAGGGTCGTCGGGCTTTGTTTGCTCATAGATCCGGTAGCGCTCGCGGTCGTAATAGACCCAGCGGGTTGAAGTAATCCATTGCTGGTCTTCCACTCGCTCCTTCGTCAGGTGCGACGTTCGCAAGACGACCCACTCGTAGTTGCCGTGCCCGTCTACACTCCAGTTGATGAGATTCTCCGGCGTGTATCCCACAAGATAAGCTCGCGACGCTCCTGCGGCGTCTTCCTCCGCTCTCGTATCCACGGTCTTGTCGAGCCTCGGGAAATCCACCAGCACGTGGCTTTTCCCGTAAATCAGCGTCTCGACGAACCGCAGCCGGAAGAACTCGCTCAGACTCGTCCCTCGTAAGTCGCAGTCTTCCGTGAAGTCGGCGAAAAACCTCTGTCCCGATTCGAACCCGCCTGTGAACTCGAGCACTGGCTCCCGCCGGAAGAGCGTCGCGATATACCAATCGATAATCGACCCGACGTAGTTCTCGTAGAAAACCCGCAACAGCCGTTCCGCATAGACGTCGCGCGGTTCCTTCTGTCGCGGGATCAAGTACTGATCCGCGCGGGACCGTAACTGTTCTCCGCCGGCGTAGAGATCCGAGTAAGTACGCCACGTTTCCCTCCGCGCGCGGTAATCGGGGTGCTCCCCGTTGATGTTGAAATTTTGGTCGGTCGTCGATGCCATTCGTTTTCCTTTGCGGTCCGCGCCGCTATAGCAGCCTTTCCCCGCGCTCGCCGTAACTCGGTTGCGGGCGGCACTCCTGCCACACCAGATACCCCAGGGCGTCTGACAAGTGCGTCCGCCGCGGATCGCGCTCTTTATCGATCACCATGCTGTCCGGCTTGAACATTACTTCCTCGAAATCGCGGACCAGTTCCTTACAACGGCCATCGATGGTTAATTCCGAATCGCCCGCGGCGGACCGGAACTTTGCGTTCATCATCGCCACCCGCTCCCGGACACTCGGATTCACCGTAGGAACCCGGAACTCGACCCTCCGGTAGCCGGTCCTCGCCAGATAATCCCGGACCATCTTGTAGTCCGACGTCCCACTCGTCTGCTGCCGCGCCCCCGTCGCATCCCCGTAAATCACCAGCCGCTCCGGATACTGCGGATATCGCGAGCGGAACTCTTCGCAGGCCTCGGTCGTGCTTGCTCTTCGCAGCACGATCTCGTCGATCACCCGGATCTCAGCCCCGCTTCTCTGCGCCAGTACCGAGCACATCGGATCCACGTTGAAATCCAGCGCCCAAAGCAGCGGGAGCGCCGGGTCGATCGCCACGTCCCTCACGTTTCTGCCGCGGTCGAATGCCTCATAAACCCGGCCGGCGTTCAGGCTGAGATATTCCCCCAATGCCTCCTGCGCAAAAAAGCGCTCGTCATAGCTGCGCTTCAGCCGTTCGTAATAGTCCGGCACCCGGTCCAGGACGAAGCGGTTCTCAAACGCCTTCGCGAAGATCGTGTCGTATCCCTCCGCCGGTTCTTTCACGAACTTGCGGTACACCCAATCGAATCCCTTGGGCGTCCATACGGCGAAGCCGCATAATCGCTTTGCTTTCGGGTCCCGCAGCCTCCCCTCCAGCCGGAGCCACGCGTCCTCGGCGGTGTATGTCAGCTCATCCACGCCAAACCACGCAAGATTGGTCCCGCGCAAACGCTCGAAATCATCCAGCGACCGGAACAGAATTCGCGACTTTGTCTCGTGCATCAGCAGAGTGTTCTCCGCTTTGTTGTACTCGTACGGAATTCGGTTCGCACCCAAAATTGACAGCATCGATGTCAGCGTCGAGTCCCGCAGCATCGGATAGGTCGGTGCGCCAATTAGCCCCCGCCGCCCTGGATTCAGATAACTGAGCCGGATGGCCTCCTGGCAAAGCGCCGCGCTTTTCCCCGATCCCACCGGGCCGGAAAATCCCTTAAACCGGGCGGCCGATTCATGGAATCGCCTCTGTGAAGGCAGCGCGTCATAAGTTATTCCTCGGAATCGGGTGTCTCCACTCGATCGATCCACGTGACCCGAATCTCCTTCGGCGGTTCTTCCGCCTCCAGCTCTTTTTCAAGCTGCAGTAGGCGGACGTAGTCGCCCACCGTGCATTTGCTCTCCTTCAATTGGTCCTTAATGCTGGCCAGCAGATCCCTCACGCTTTCCAGAGTCGTCTCTCGTCTCGGCGCCGGCACGCTCTTTGGCGTGCTGCCACCCTTGCGGACCGTCTTCATCTCTCCTCACCCGCTTGAGAGGCTAACAGCAAGCTCCCATCCCGCCGGGCCGCCGGAACGCAGAAGAGACTGATCCCGTTGGTCTTATCTTTTTAAAATTTGTGGTGATCACTTCCGCGCACCCGCGGAAATGCCCTGGGCCGCTACCGGGTTGGCGGCGGGCAGAAAAACGAACCTGCCCGCGCACTCTTTGCTGAGGAAGGAATCATTCTTTCATACTGAAGAAGAAGCACTCATGTGGAATCGCAAATCCGAACCAGAAGCGCGGCCCAAAACGCCGCCAGTCATGCCTAGCCAGCAAACTTATCCCGCGCCGGCGGCGCCGCCCGTTGTCCGGCACGAACCTCCGCCGCGCCGCAGCGCCACTATTCTCGGTCCAAACGTTAGCGTAAAGGGCGAAATCTATAGCGAGGAGGATTTAACCATCGACGGCGACGTTCAAGGCACTGTGGAATTGAAAGAAGGTCGCCTGACCGTCGGACCGCACGGAAAACTCCGGGCCACCGGTCTCGCCGCGCGCGAGGTGGACGTTCAGGGCGTCGTGCAGGGGAACGTGAAGGCCATAGACAAGGTGTTTATCCGCAAGGACGCAAGCCTTGTCGGAGATGTTCAAACCGCTGGCATCGTCATTGAAGACGGCGCGTATTTCAAAGGCGGAATCGACATCCAAACCCGCAAGTAAACGGAATGGCCGCCTTCGGGCGGCCACTCTCCCCTCTCAAGCGCCGGCTTCCCTCGCCAACCCACGCCCGAAGAATCGGATGGCGCACCCGTTTTTCTCTTCCCGCACCGTAAGCGCAACCTGCCAGTACTGGGGAAAAAGCCGGTCGAAAAGCTCCGTCTCAAAGTCCGTCAGACCGGGATCGGAATCGCGCTGGTAGCGGTAAACAAAGAGGCCGGCCGGCTCCTTCGGCGCGCTCGCCCCCATCAGGGAAACCAGGCAATCCTGGTCCGTTCTCGGAACCAGGTGGTAGGCGGGAGGCGCGGTGGGCAGCCATTCCCGCACCTGCACCACGCCCTCTTCATAACCGCCGAACAGCACTCCCATTCGCAGAGCCCCCCGAGCCGCCCACCCGGCCTCCGAAATTTCTTTCAAAATTTCCCGTGGGCATTCGAGGGTGATCTCTCGCAATTGAGTCATCGCAGGAACGTCATATGGCGCGCAGCGCTCGCGCGGGCAGCGTCACCAGCGCCCAGATCAATTCCAGCACGCCGCCCACGGCGATGCCCACGATCCGGAACGGCAGAAGGATCAACCACACAATCGGGTAAAGCACCAGCGCCGCCAGTGCGATCGGCCAGCAGACCACGAATAACAGGCACCACAGCAGGAAGGTTATCATTCAATTCCCTCTACCCAGCAATACGCCGGAGTTCCCCCCGGCGTTCCCTGTTATATTGATCGTAACCTTGCGGACGCTCCGTAGCATCGCTTTCCTCTTGCCGCTTGCGGTTTCATATTGCTACGGCGCCTCGAAAGTTGTGGCGGTTTCCATTTCCGGCGTCATCCAGCCGGTGACCGTAGAGATCGTCTCCAGTGCCATCCGTCAGGCGGAAACCGAGCACGCCGACCTCATCCTTTTACGCCTGAACACGCCCGGAGGCGTGCTGGAATCCACTCGCGAGATCATTCAGAAGCTCGACGCTTCACCAGTGCCGGTCGCATCGTACGTTACGCCCAGCGGCGGACGCGCCGCCTCCGCCGGCTTTTTTCTCCTGGAAGCGGCCGACGTCTCCGCCATGGCGCCCGGCACTAATACCGGAGCCTCGTCTCCGGTGCTCCTGGGACAGCGTATGGACCCGGTCCTGCGCGGAAAAATCGAAAATGACGCAGCCGCGCTCCTCCGCACGCTGACTACTCGCCGCAAGCGGAACAGCGATCTTGCCGAGAAGACCATTCGGGAAGCTCGCGCCTTCACCGACCAGGAGGCGCTCGACAACCGCCTGATCGAGTACATCGCTCCCAATGAATCGGATTTCCTCCAATGGATTGGCGGCCGCGACGTCATTCGTGTCGATGGGCGCGTTCAGAAGATCCAATTGGATCGCCCCCAGGTGATCGAAGCCCGCGAAACCACCCGCCAGCGGTTTATTTCCGTCATCGCCGACCCTAACATCGGCTTCATTCTTCTCGTCCTCGGCGCACTAGGCATCTACGTGGAGTTTTCCCATCCGGGCCTCATTCTGCCCGGCGTCGCCGGCGCCGTGCTCCTGCTGCTCGGCTTTTCTTCTCTGTCGGTGCTGCCCATCAGTTGGATCGGTGTCGCGTTGCTCATCCTGGCGCTTGTTCTCTTCGCGCTGGAAGCGAAATTCGCCTCGCATGGCATTCTTGGGGCCGGCGGTGCTCTCTCGATGGTGCTCGGAGCGCTGCTTTTGGTGAACGGGCCGCCGGAAATGCGAATCCATCTCTCCACCGCCCTCGCCGTGACCATTCCTTTCGCCCTGATCACGATTTTCCTGGTATCCCTCGCCATGCGCGCCCGCGCCGCCAAAGTAATCACGGGTGTGGAGGGCATGATCGATCAAACCGGTATCGCCCGCACGCCTCTCTCTCCCTCCGGGACGGTCTTCGTACGAGGCGAACTCTGGGCCGCCGTGAGCAGTTCACCGGTCCCGCTGGATGCCGGCGTTCGGGTCGTCTCCGTAGATGGTTTGACGCTTCACGTCGAGCCCGTTAACTCAAACGAACCCACCGCCCCAATTCAACAATAAAGGAAACCACACCATGTCCGATCTCACCGTGCTCGTCCCTGTTCTCATCGTCGCCATCTACCTCTTGCGCTCCATCAAGATTCTGTCGGAATACGAGCGCGGGGTCATTTTTCGTCTCGGGCGCATTCTGAGCGAGCCGAAGGGTCCGGGGATTATCCTCGTCTTCGCGCCGTTGGACCGCATGGTCCGTATGTCTCTTCGCGTCGAAACCATGGAGGTTCCGCCTCAGGACATCATCACCAAGGACAACGTCTCGGTAAAGGTGAATGCCGTCGTCTACTTCCGCGTCGTCGATCCGATCAAAGCGGTTGTCGAGGTCGCGAACTACCTGTTTGCCACCTCACAGGTCTCGCAAACGACCTTGCGCAGTATACTCGGCGAGGCGGAGCTTGACGAGCTTTTAAGTGAGCGTGAAAAGCTCAACATACGCCTCCAATCCGTTTTGGATCAACACACCGGGCCGTGGGGAATCAAAGTCAGCATGGTCGAGGTGAAGCAGGTTGACATCGCGGAACAGATGGTTCGCGCCATCGCCCGGCAGGCTGAAGCCGAACGCGAACGCCGCGCCAAGATCATTCACGCCGAGGGCGAATACATCGCCGCCGAAAAACTCGCCATGGCCGCCGCGGTCATCCAGCGCGAGCCCTCCGCCATCCAGCTTCGCTATCTCCAGACGCTGGTGGAAATCGGCACTGAGAAGAATACCACTGTCGTCTTTCCACTGCCGATCGATATAATTTCATCTTTGGGGCGCATCTTGAAAGACAGCGAACCATCGAAAGGGGCCTCCTAGACTCCAGTGCCGCGAAACGAAGAAGGCGAATACGAATTACTGCTGGGCAACCGCCAGTTGCTCAGCGTCTTTGTGATTGTCGTAGTTCTGTTGGGCATCTTTTTTGCCATGGGCTATGTCACCGGCAAGAATAGCGGCGCGCCCATCCTGGCCGCTTCGAAGCCGGGCGAAGCGGCGCCGGCGGAGCAGGCGGCGGCTCCGTCCAACGGCAATCCGTCTCCCAAGGCGTCCGCTGCCTCCGGCGAAGTGGCCGCGCCCCCCACAGATGCCGCGCCTGTCCCCGTGCCCGTGCCTCCCCCGCAAGCCTCTGCGGAAGCCGCGGCGAAACCGTCTCCCGTCGTGGACCGCGACTCCCTGCGTGACGTCGCCGAGCCAGCTTCCGGGCAAACTTTTTTGCAGATCACTGCGGTCGCTCGCCACGATGCCGAACTGGTCTCCGATACATTGAATAAGCGTAATTTTCCGGCCCGTATCGCTCCTGGTCCCAAAGGCCTTTACCGCGTTTTGGTCGGCCCGGTGCGCGATGCGGCCAGCCTGGCCCGCTTGCGCACTTCACTCGAAGAAGCCGGGTTCCGCAACCCCATCGTGCGAAAATATTAGCTTGTCTCTCGTTCAGATCACGCCCCGCGAGCCTGCGGCGCCTCGTCTTCCGGAATGGCTGCGTGAGCGCAAAACGAATTTTCCGGCGGTTCACGAGCTGAAGACGGAGCTGCGCCGCCTCCGCCTTCATACCGTCTGCGAGTCGGCCCGGTGCCCCAACATGCATGAATGCTTCGCCCGTGGCGCGGCCACATTCATGATTCTTGGCAACCTGTGCACTCGGGGCTGCGGTTTTTGTTCGGTTCCCAAAGGCGCGCCCTCGAAAAAGGCGTTTTCGCTTGATCCCGGCGAACCGGCCAATGTGGCCCGCATGGCCGCATCGCTTAACCTTCGCTACGTCGTCATCACTTCGGTGAATCGTGATGACCTTCCCGACGGCGGTTCGGGCCATTTTGCCCAAACCGTAATGGAGGTCCGGCGGGCCCTTCCCGAGGCGCGGGTCGAAGTTCTGACCCCGGATTTTTGCGGTGACATGGCAGCCGTCGCCCGAGTGCTGGATGCCGGCCCCCATGTCTTCAACCACAACATGGAAACCATCGCGCGCCTCTACCGCCGCGTCCGCCCCCAGGCCGATTATCGCCAGTCCCTGGAGGTTCTCGCTTTCGCAAAACGGCGCCGTCCAGACGTCCTCACCAAGTCTGGCCTCATGGTCGGCCTTGGCGAAAAACCGGAGGAAGTCGAAGGCCTGCTGCGTGATCTCCGGTCCTCCGCCGTCGACGTCGCAACCATCGGCCAATATCTTCAGCCGTCCCGCCGCAATCTCGCGGTAGCCGGGTACATCACCCCGGCTCAGTTCGATGCCTACCGGGATTACGGCCTCTCCATCGGCTTTAAGATGACCTTTAGCGGCCCCCTGGTTCGCAGTTCCTACATGGCGGAGCACACCGCCGGACAGGCTTTGCTGGGATAACCGCGAGTGTTTCGCGTTCTCGATCGTCGCCGGACCGCCAACATTGCGCTAGCCCTCCTCACTGGCGTCCTTCTCGTCCTGCTTTTCCCCAATTTCTCGTTTACTTGGCTCGCGCCTGTCGCCTTGACGCCGCTCCTCCTCGCCCTGTCGCGAGAAGACAGCCTGCGCTGGCGTTTCCTTTACGGATACTTCGCCGGAGTCCTCTACTGGTTCAGCGTTTGCACTTGGATTGAATGCGTCCTCGAATACTTTGGCGGCATGGGCAAGTTCGGGGGATGGGGAGCCTTTCTGCTCTTCTGCGTGGCAAAGGCCATCCACTTGGGAGTGTTCGCGCTGTTTGCGGCTATTTTATTGCGAAAATCGTACGCGGTGATTGCGGTCCCCGCACTATGGACCGGCATCGAGCGCACACATGGCCCGCTTGGTTTCGCCTGGCTCACCCTGGGCGACGCAGGCACTTCCATGGGACTGCCAATGCGTCTCGCTCCATTCACGGGCGTCTACGGACTCTCCTTCGTCTTCGCCCTGACCGCCTGCGCATTGGCACTGCTTATTTTCCGCCGGCCCCGCCTCCACATCGCCTGGTGCGGCGTTCTCCTCCTGCTTCCTCTTCTTCCCTCCCTCCCCACGCCGGCGGCGGGAGACAAAACAGCCGTGCTGGTTCAAACCAATGCCGCTGAAGATGCGGAATGGAATTCCGACTCTCTCTCCAGGTTCGAAGCCAGGTTGATGGAGATCTCCCTCACGGCTTCCACATCCGCGCCCGCCGAGTTGATCGTCTGGCCCGAATCGCCCCTCCCGCTCTACTATTACCGCGGCGGCGGATTCCAAATCGACGCGCAGAACTTGGCCCGGGCATCGAATGCGTATTTCATTCTCGGCTCCGTCGCCCCCACCCTGTCGGGAGACCCTGCCAACTCGGCTCTTTTGATCAGCCCGGAGGGTAAATTGGTCGAGCGTTACGACAAAATGAACCTCGTGCCTTTTGGCGAATTCATTCCACCCGGCTTCGGATGGGTGAACCGTATCACGTCCGAAGCGGGGGACTTCGTTCCCGGCAAGCGAGTGGTCACCCTACCTGTTGACGGCCATTCCATCGGCGCTTTCATCTGCTATGAATCGGCTTTCCCTGACTTTGTACGCCGGTTTACCGCGAAGGGAGCCGATCTGCTGGTCAACATTTCGAACGACGGCTATTTCGGCCGCAGCGCCGCCCGCAACCAGCATTTGAAACTGGTCCGCATGCGGGCTGCCGAGAACGCCCGCTGGATTCTCCGCGACACGAACAACGGGGTAACCGCCGTAATCGACCCCGCCGGACGGATCGCCGCCGAACTTCCTTCCTACAAACAAATAGCCGCGCGCGTCCGTTTCTCCTACGAGACGCGGATGACCTTTTACGCGCAATACGGAGACTGGTTCGCCTGGTCTTGTCTGATTCTCTCGGCCATCGCCCTTCTACTGCCGCGATTCAAGAAAATCTGAAGGGTGGCAGGAGCGGCGGGACCCGAGGTCCACGTCAGCGATGCTGCCCCGCCCTCTACCTCAGACCTGGAACCGGATTGAGTGGTCCGTCGTAGAAAACCTGTAAGTTGGTGGCGGAGTCCTTCTCAAATTGGAAGAACGCCACGGAGGAAAGACTCGGCCCGCCGTCAACGGTAAGCTTCAGAACGCCCGGCGGCAATGGCGTTGGTATGATATCTCTCAGAAGAAACCCCTGCACGGCCCCTACGGGAATCGACGGCGTCGCCGCTTGTCCGATCAGAGATCCGTTGGCGTCAAACACTTGAACGTTGAAAACGGCCGGTACTCTGGACTGGTTGCAAATCGCAAAAGAAATCTGGTGTTCGGCGTCCTGGACGCCCATTGCCGACCATCTGGGTAAGATGCCAGGCGGCTGAAAAGAAGAAAAGCCGGAGTCCCAGGCGATCGGAACAGTTAGCGACAAGGACTTGATCGGCGCGAAGGAATACCGCAATTGCGGAGCCACGTTGGCACAAGTGGTGGCGTCCGGGCAGAAGATATTTACGTATACGAAACCGGTCTGCGTCGCTTCGTACTGAGGGGCGTTGTCTGTCGCGCCCAGAAGGAGGATTTCCGAAGGCTGGTTGGCGTTCAACACCGACTCGATCAGATTGCTGGAGACTGCGGGGGCGCCATTACCCAAAGTGGCGTCCATCGAGACGCGCTTGCCATCCTGCCAGAAACCATAATCGATGCCGATCGGGCCTGACGCCGGTGCCGCCACGCGGATCGAAGAATTCCACCCGCCTCCCGCGGCCATCCAAACAAACGTCCCACTGACGAGGCACGAAGTCCCCAGTCCTCCCGAGGCGAGCTGGACTTGAATGGCCAAGGCATGGGCGGCAGAGCAATCGAGATTAGGATCAGTGGACCAAAACTTCGCTCCGGTGGTCGGTGGTGACGCATACAACCCAACACCAGTCACGGCGATCAGTCCCCAAAGATAGAGCGATTTCAAAAGCACACAAGTTCTCCAATGGATGCCATCTTCTTGCAGTAAAGACCGGAGGTCCCCGGCCTTCTCTTACTGTCTCTTACTGTACGGCTTTGGCATGCGTGATCGGAGGCAACGCGTGTAGATCTTTTGTAACTTCTTTGTAAATGAGCCACGTCAGGATGGCCTACGGGCTCGGCGGGCGGCTGTTTTAGATAGCGTGCAATTCTCAACACCGCTAGCTTACGGGACACGCGTTTGCGGCAGATGCAGCAGGCTATGAGCTTTGTATAGAACTGCGTGTGCGCTCGCTTTCGAAGTGGTTGCCGCTGGAACAGGCAAGTGGCCGTTCGATGTGTTCCGCTGCTTCAGCGGTTCCGGACAATCTGAGAGGTGGTAGGAGCGGCAGGACTCGAACCTGCGACCCCGTGCTTAGAAGGCACGTGCTCTATCCAGCTGAGCTACGCTCCCACGAATCTACCTATTATCGCAATACCGGAGACAATACCGGAGAGCGGCACGCCTCAAAAATGCGTCGCATTTGGCGCGCCCTGCAAGTACTTGCTGGTCAGCGATTGCGTCGCGTGCAAGAGCTCCGGGGCGTGCCGGTGAACACGATGTGTCCACCCTTGCTGCCGCCTTCGGGTCCAAGATCGATCACCCAGTCTGCGTGCCGCACTACGTGCATATTGTGCTCGATCACGATTACCGTGTTCCCGGCGTCCGCCAGATGGTCGAGGATCACGAGGCGATGGCCGACGTCCGACATGATGCAGCCCCGTCGTTGGCTCATCGAGGACATAGACGCTGCCCTTCTTGTGAAGCTCGCTGGCGACGAGCGTAATTGGCGCGCTGTTTTCCGATCCGCTCGCTTCATTGCTTTTGTCCCGCCTTGGGCGGCCAGGCGGGGGGCTCGACGCCGAACTGTTGCGCATACTCCGCGTGCAATCTCTGCCAGCCGCTCAATTTCATGCTATCGGCGCCGGCGAGACGCCCAATGGGAGTTCCGCTGAGAAAGCGATCCAGAACATCGAAGCAAATGTGCCACCCGGTCGCGCCCATCGAGATGAAGCGGCGATCGATATTGTGCCACAGCGTCAGGCGCGTGCCGCCATCCAACTCCTCGAGTTCCCACCGTATGCCGCTATACTCAAGGACCCGGGGAGCATCGGCGCGCGTCACCGTTGTTTCCTGCGGTCCACGCGCTCCCACCCAGGTGAGATTCACCGTTCCCACCGTGTCCAGTCCCGCATCGGCTTCAAAGGGAGCCCACTCGCGCAGATGCGCCGGGTCGGTGAGCGCCCGCCAGACTTTTTCCGGCGAGTGTCGTAGTTCTCTGACGAGAACCAGCGTCCACTTCTCACCCTCCTTCTGTATCCGCGCCCCGCGGGCCGGCCCCGGTTCGTACTGGTCGCGACCGCTCATAGGGATGTCTACCGCCCCGACTCCTCCGGCGCCGCCAGGTCGTCCTCGCGAACCTCGATCTCCATCGTCAGGATACCCGCGCCCAGCGTCTTCCCCTGCGCATCCACCCGCAGCGATAGCGTCCCCCCGCCGCCCAGCGATTCATGCAGCAGGAAGTTCACCGCCCCCAGGTTCGGCAGTTCAAACCTTTCCACCTTGCCCTTCACCAGCCCGCCAAAGTGCGCCTTTACTCGCTCGGGCGTCAATTCGCGAACCAGAATGGGATAGTGCCTCTCCTCGTACACAATCACGCCGACGTTTGCCGTGTCGCCCTTGTCTCCGGAGCGTCCGTGCGCAATGCGCGAAAGTGGAATCGTCATCCCTCAAAAACCTCCACGGTGGTCGAAATTGCCTCGCGCGGAACCAGCGCGGGCCAATAGGCGACCACTTCTCGCACAGCCGGGCGCCCGTCCCCAAATCCGGTCGCCGTGGGCGGTCCGTTCAAAATCAGCGGCGCGATCTCCCGCGTGAACCGGTCGATCGGCTTTCGCTCTCTCCCCCGCACGCCGATCCGCAGCTGCACTTCGGGAGGATTCGGACTCGGCGGCGCCGCACCCCCATGACAAGCGTTCCACCCGAGTATCTCCGTGTGAATTTCCTCAAATTCCAACCCAAGCTGCTCCAAACGCTCCCGCACAATCCGGTCGGCGGCGCGCGCCTTTTCAATGGCCTGGGGAGCACTGTAGACCAGCGTTCCTATTGCCTTCCACCCGTAGGTGTAGCTGATGGACAATTTCAGCATCGGCGTCCGGGCGCCGCCGCGAATTCCCGACACGCGCACCCGGTTTTCTCCGTCCGATTTGAGCCGGATGCTCGTAAAATCCGCGGTGCAATCCGGAGTAATGTAGTTCAGCGGATCGCCCAGTTCATAGAGCAACTGCTCCTTGACCGAATCGAGCGACACCCGCCCCCCTGTACCCGCATGCTTCGTGATCACGAAGGACCCATCGGGTTCCGCCTCGATAATCGGATACCCGATGTTCGCCATATCGGGAATACTTTGCCAGTCCGCCTGGCAGTTGCCACCCGTGCACTGCGCGCCGCATTCCACGATATGCCCGGCGATCGTCCCCGCCGCGAGTTTGTCAAACTCATCCGGCTTCCATCCAAAGCGGTGCACCATCGGAGCGAGCGCCAGAGCCGTATCGGTGCAGCGCCCCGCGATCACCACATCCGCTCCCGTACCCAGCGCTTCCGCCAGAGGAAACGCTCCTATATAAGCATTCGCGCTGAGAATCGCGGGCCGGATCGTGCTGAGCGGTTCGCCCGTTTCCATGTTCTCCATCGCGTAGCCCGCCGCCACCAGCTCATCCAGCCGCGAAAAGATGTCGTCGCCCAGCACCACCGCCACTTTCAGCTTTGGCGCCAGCCTCCGGACCTGCCGCGCGCACGCAATCGGGTTCACTCCACCGGCGTTCGCGATGACCTTCACGTTCCGCTCGCGCAGCTTCCGCGCAATCCGTTCGATGAGCGGTGGAAAATCCCGCGCATACCCGAGATTCGGATCGGCCTCTTTCTGCTTCTGTAAAATTGACATCGTGATCTCGGCCAGATAGTCCAGGATCAGGTAGTCGATAGGGCCCTGTTCCACCAGCCGGACCGGCGCTTCCAGCCAGTCGCCCCAAAAGCCCTGCCCGTTCGCGATGCGAATCATAAGGTGTCCAACACCCGGTGGCCGCGGTGCCCGCTCGCGAGAGCCGCTTCGAGAGCGAAGGTCAACACGCGGCGCGTCTCCAGAGGATCGATCAATGCGTCCACATGCCCGCGCGCCGCGCCCTGCAGAGCGTCGAGCCACCTTTCGTAGTCCGCCTTCGTCTTCTCAATCCGCGCCTGTAGTTCTTCTGGCACTGGCTTTCCTTCTCCCCTCAGGCGCTCCAGTTCGGCCCCATGAATCGCCTGCACCGCCGAATCGCCTTCCATCACGCCGATCCTCGCCGTCGGCCACCCAAACGCGAAATTCGGATCGAAACCCTGCCCGGCCATCGCGTAGTATCCCGCCCCACTCGCATGATTCAGCGTCAGGATGATTTTCGGCACGGTCGCACAGGCCATCGCCTCCACCATTTCGGCGCCCGCGCGGATGATCCCCTCGCTCTCTGCATCCACCCCAACCATGAATCCCGAAACGTCCTGCAAATACAACAGGGGTGTGCCGCTGCGCTCGGCGTTCTCTACAAAGTAAGCGACCTTCCGCGCCGACTCCGTATATACGATTCCACCGATCCGCGGGCCTTCCGGCGTTTTCAGAAACCCGCGCCGGTTGGCGATCAACGCCACCGGAAAACCGGCTAAATGTGCGTAGGCGCAGAGCATCTCCGGCGCGTGCTCCGGTTGAAACTCGACATATCCGTCGCCATCCACCAGCCGCGCGATCGCTTCTTCCGTCGGATAAGGCAGGCGGTGATCGGCGGGTAGAAGATCGTAAAGCCCGTCAGCGGATTTCGCCGGCGGAGTCCCCTTGGGCGCGGCCGCCGGCGCGGGTAAATCGCGAAAACGGCATCGGATGAGTTCCAGGCACTCGCGGTCGTCCTTCGCCTTCAAATGCGCCACGCCGCTCACCGAGGTGTGCAACTGCGCGCCGCCCAGTGTCTCGGCATCCACCACTTGCCCCACGGCGCCTTTCACCAGGTTGGGACCGCCCAGACCCATAAAGCTGGTGCCTTCCACCATGAGGATGATGTCGCTGAGCGCCGGCAAATACGCCCCACCAGCGATGCAGGGCCCCATCACCGCCGCTATCTGCGGAATGCGCAGCACCCGCCGCATCAGCGAGTTGTAGTAGAAGATCCGCGCCGCCCCGTATTGGCCCGGAAAAATCGAATCCTGATAGGGAAGATTGACGCCCGCCGAGTCCACCAGATAGACGATCGGCAGCCGGTTCCGCATCGCAATCTCCTGGGCGCGCAGAATCTTCGTGATTGTCTCCGGCCACCACGCCCCCGCTTTTACCGTCGCGTCATTCGCGACTACCACCGCCGGGCGCCCTTCGATCTTTCCCAGGCCGGTCACCACCCCCGCGCCCGGTGCCTGTCCGTCGTATTGGTCGTAAGCGATCAGCAGCCCGATCTCCAGGAACAGCGTCCCCGTGTCGATTAGGTGCGCGATGCGTTCGCGCGCGGTCATCTTTCCGTCGCGGTGCTGCTTTTCGATTTTCCTGGGTCCGCCGCCGAGCCGGAGCTTATCCTCTAAATCCAGAAGCCCCTCAACGAGTTGCCTCATCTGGCTCGCGGCGCCGGCCGTGTTCACGATTTCCAGTATATCCGTCGCTACTTCGCCTGTAGGGTCCCCTTCGATTTCGCAACGTCGATCAGCGTCGGATAGAACTGCACAAAAGTCGTGTCCACCGCGCCGTGTTCTGCATGGCATGGGTAGCACGACGCGCTGGCCGGAATCGCCTTCGCCGCATTTTCTCCATCCCGGAAGCCGAAAAATCCCCACTTTCCCGGAAACCGGCCCTCGTCCTTCACGTGAACCTCCAGCCCCAGCCGCTCGCCTTGAAAATGCCCACTTTGATTGATGGAACCCTTCGATATCGACCCGCGCACCTCAAGCATCAGCATGGTCTTGTCCGGCCACGTGCCGGTTCGCATAAACTCTCGATACGCCTGGCGCGTTACGAAAACATTGTCGAAAGGCGGGTTCGCCGCTCCGGCTTCCGCTTTCAGCGGCCCATAGGTCATCCCCAGCCCGGAACTGAGAAATACCCATTCCCGGTAGTCGTCGGGACGGATCATTCTCCCGTCCGCCGTATACCGGGGCGCCTCGGCCGCCGCCAGGATCGTCGTCATCGCGAAGGCAAGAAAGAATATTCTCATCTGTGGTTAATCGTAATACGCGACGCTTGCCAAAAGGTTCCGCCGCCAACCTGCTACCGTGAATGGTGGCAAGCTTCTATGCTGGGCTTCGATCCAAAGGCAGGGCGCGCCGCCTGGACGGTTTTCCTGGTGGGGCTTTGCATCGCCATTGCATATTTCATTCGCGGCACCCTGGTTGTCCTTGCCCTTGCGATCCTTTTTGCATATTTGCTCACGCCGATCATTACCTTTGTTCGCCGCTACCTGCCGCGCCGCGTTTCGCCGATCTTTGCTCTGGCCATCGTTTATGTCGCCTTGGTCGGCATTTTGGTCGCCGCGGGCATCGCGATCGGCTCGCGCGTTGCCGAGGAAGCATCCGCCCTCGCCTCTAAACTCCCTGAAGTCGTCCAAAGCCAGGAATGGCAGTCGCGCATCCCTCTTCCCTACTGGCTCGACCGCACCCGCGCTCTCGGGTTCATAAAAGATCAGCTTGCCGCGCGAGGCCGCGATTTTGTCCCCTACCTCCAGCAAATCGGGGCGCAGGTGGTGGTGGGCGCTCGCTATCTCGGGTTCGCGGTTCTCATCCCGGTCTTGGCTTTCTTTTTTCTTAAGGATGGCCCGGAGATGCAGAGTTCGCTGCTCGGCCATATACCCGGTTCCCGCAGGACGATGGTGGAAAGCATTCTTTCCGATATCGACACTCTCCTCGGGCAATACATTCGGGCTCTGGTTCTCCAGGCCCTCTCCGCATTCGCCCTCTATGCGCTGTTTCTTGGATTTACAGGCGCCCCCTATGCGATCCTTCTCGCCGCTGTCGCCGGGCCGTTGGAGTTTTTTCCCATCATCGGGCCGCTGACAGCCGGCGTCATCACCGCTCTGGTGACTGGGCTGTCCGGCTACCCGCACGTGCTTGCGTTTATCGTGTTTTGGATCGTTCTGCGCGGTTTCCAGGACTACGTGCTCATTCCGTTCCTGCTGGGCGAAGGCGTCGAGTTAAGTCCCCTGTGGATTCTCTTCGGAGTCCTGGCGGGGGACCAGATTGCCGGAATCGCCGGTATGTTTTTCTCGGTTCCCGTCATGGCTATCTTTCGCGTGGTCTTTGTCCGGCTGAATCGCCGGGCGCTAACGCAACCCCTGGAGGCGTCTCACCGTGTGTGCGCCGAAGAGTAAGCGCGATGCCGCTGCGGACCCTCTTTTCCGCTATCCCGCCGCGCCTCCCTCGATTCTGTAAAATAAGACTTCACGTCAGGGGTTTGCCCGCGCACGGAAACGGCAAACCACGAAACGCAAAAAGGAGCAAATAAACCGAACATGGCAGTCACCGGAGCGGGTCTTGAAGGCATCGTCGCGGCCGAATCGCAGATTTGTTACATCGATGGCAGCGCCGGAATACTGAGCTATCAAGGCTTCAACATCCACACGCTGGCGGAGCACGCCACTTTCGAAGAGGTAATTTACCTGCTCTGGCATGGAAAGTTGCCGAATCAGAGCGAACTGGACTCGCTCAAGACGCAATTGACGGCGTCACGCCCGATTCCCGCTGAAGTAAGCGCCTTCCTGAAACAGCTTTCCGCCGGCGCCCCCATGGACGTTCTCCGGACCGCTGTTTCCATGCTCGGTCTTTACGACTCCGAAGCCAAGGACAACTCCATTGAGGCCAGCACACGCAAGGCGCTCCGCCTGATGGCCCAGACAGCTACCATCGTTACCTCCTTCGATCGCTTGCGAAAGGGACAGCCCATCGTCGAGAGCGATCCAAGCCTGGGTTTCGCGGCGAATTTCCTATACAGCCTAACAGGGAAGAAGCCGGATGCCGTTTCGGAGCATGTCTTCGATATCGCCCTGATCCTGCACGCCGACCACGAATTGAATGCTTCCACATTCGCGGCCCGGGTCACCGCGGCCACACTCTCCGACATCCACTCTGCCGTCACCTCCGCGATCGGCGCGTTAAAAGGCCCTCTCCACGGCGGCGCTAACGAGGCCGTAATCCGCATGCTCCTCGATGCCGGCGATGAAAAAACCGCCCTGAAGCACATTCACGACATGTTGGACCGGAAGCAGAAGATCTCCGGTTTCGGCCATCGCGTCTACAAGACGGAAGACCCTCGCGCCACTCACCTGCGCGCCCTTTCCGAGCAGCTTGGCAAGAGCACCGGGCATGAAGCCCTCTATCTCACCTCCAAGAAGATTGAGGAGACCGTCAAGGAACTCAAGGGGCTGAACGCGAACGTGGACTTCTACTCGGCTTCCACCTACTATTCGCTCGGCATTCCAATCGACCTGTACACCCCCATCTTCGCGGTGAGCCGGATGTCGGGCTGGACCGCTCATGTTCTGGAGCAGTACCGCAACAATCGCCTGATCCGCCCCCGCGCGGAATATACCGGCGCAACCGTCGGCCAGAAGTGGGTTCCCATCGCGGAACGCTAGCCTGCATGCACGATCTTTCCTTTTTCCGCGCCAATCTTGACAGGGCGGCCAAGCGGCTTGCGGACCGTGGCTTCACGCTCGATGTCGCACGGTTCCAGGAGCTGGACCGCAAACGGCGCGCCGCGGTAACCGAATCGGAGCAGCTTCTGGCGCAGCGCAATGCCGCCAGCGCCGAAATTGGCAAGCTGCGCAAGCAGGGCATCGATACTTCGGATGCGCAGGAACACGTCCGGGCCATGGCGCAACAAAGCGCTTCGCTCGAAGAACAGGTGAAAGCCTTCGACGAAGAGTTTCGGCTCCTGCTATCGGCAATCCCGAATCTTCCGCATGAGTCGGTGCCCACCGGCAGGAGCGCAGAGGACAACGTCGAAGTCAGAAAGTGGGGCGCGCCGTCCGTCTTCGATTTTGAGCCCAAGGCGCATTGGGATCTGGGACCGGAACTAAGGATCCTCGACCTGGAGCGCGCGGCGAAAGTTACCGGCGCGCGCTTCGCGGTTTATTGGGGCATCGGCGCCCGGCTGGAACGCGCGCTGATCAATTTCATGCTTGACGTCCACACCCGCCAGCATGGATATACCGAGGTTCTTCCGCCGTTCCTGGTGAACTCCGCCAGCCTATTTGGAACCGGCCAGCTGCCGAAATTCGCCGAAGACCTCTTCAAATGCGAGAACACCGACTTCTGGCTCGCCCCCACCGCCGAAGTCCCGGTGACGAACCTTTTCCGCGACGAGACTCTGAACCTCGACGACCTTCCCATTTCGCTCTGCGCCTATACACCCTGCTTCCGGAGCGAAGCCGGCTCCTACGGGCGCGATGTGCGCGGTATCATCCGCCAGCACCAGTTTCAGAAGGTCGAGCTGGTAAAGTTCGCCAGCCCCGAGACAAGTTTTGAGGACCTGGAGCGGCTCACGGCGGACGCCGAAGACATTCTCCGCCGTCTGGGACTGCCCTATCGTACCGTCGTCCTTTGCACTGGCGATATGGGGTTTTCATCCGCCAAAACGTACGACATCGAAGTCTGGCTCCCCGGCCAGAATGCCTACAAGGAAATATCTTCCTGCTCGAATTTCGAAGCCTTCCAGGCGCGGCGCGCCGGCATCCGCGCAAAATCCGGAAAGTCGAAATCCGTCTATGCCCACACGCTCAACGGAAGCGGCCTTGCGGTTGGCAGAACCTGGGTGGCGATCGTCGAAAATTACCAGCAAAAGGACGGTAGCGTCCTGGTTCCCGAAGCCTTGCGCCCTTACCTGAACGCCGAGAAAATCGAGCCGCGCAAGGAATTCTTCCGCTAACTCTTTTCTTTCTCCCTTCGGCGCCGCGCCTTCGTTAGAATGGGTGACTTCACCATGCTGCGCCGATCCATCGCTCTCCTTGTAGGTGTTGCCGCCACTCTGTTGCCCGCTCGCATGCTCCCCGCCGCGGACCGCGACTTGGTTATGATCGTTCCTCACACCCACTGGGAGGGGGCGGTCTTCAAAACTCGCGAGGAGTACCTCGATATCGGTCTCCCGCATATCCTCGAAGCCCTGCGTCTCCTCAAGCAGAACCCGGACTATCGTTTTGTCCTCGATCAAATGTGCTACGTGAAGCCATTTCTCGATCGTTACCCGAACGAAGCCGGCCTGTTCCGCGAAATGCTGGAGCAGCATCGCCTGGAAATCGCCGGCGGCACCGACACGATGCACGATAACAACGTGCCCTCCGGCGAATCCATCGCACGCCAGTATCTGTTCGGCAAACACTATTTTCGCGACCGCCTGGGCTACGACGTCAAGACCGGCTGGGGACTCGACACCTTTGGCCACAACGCCCAGATGCCCCAGATTCTAAAACTCGCCGGAATGAATTCCTACTGGTTCCAGCGCGGGGTGGCCGGCCCCGATACCCCGTCCGAAATTCTCTGGCAGGGCATCGATGGCACGCGAATCCCCGGCTATTGGCTTCCTCTCGGTTACGGCGCGCTCTACGATACTCCGCGGCGCCTTCCGGATTTCGAGGCCCGCATGCAGTCTATTTATGACGGCCTGTCTCCGTTCGTACGCGGCCGGGGGCGCGTCGTGATGGCTGGCGCGGACGTAGTTCCTCCGGAAGAACAACTTCCAGCCCTGGTGAAACAGGCCAACGCCGCGGGTGCTCTGCCCTTTGAGCTTCAATTCGCGCTGCCATCCGCTTTCAACGGCCTGATGGAGAAGCTTCGGCCCAACCGCCCGGTCTTCGCCGGCGAGCTAAATCCGGTCTTCCAGGGAATCTATAGCACCCGAATTGAAGTCAAACAATCCATGCGCGAAATGGAGCGCCTGCTCACCTCGGCCGAAAAATTGGACGTCCTCGCCGGACGGATTTCCTCCACCGACCGCGACGCCCTCGAACAGGCCTGGGAGCCAGTCCTCTTTAACGAAGCCCACGACTTGAGCTCGGGCGTGATGCTCGATAACGTCTACGCCGACTCCATGGACCGGTATCGCCAGGCCAAGTACCTCGCCGGCTCGATCCTCGACCGCCGTCTGGAGGACGTCCTCAAGAACACCGACACTCGCGGTCCTGGGCTGCCCGTCGCCGTCTATAACCTGCTCGGCTGGCCGCGCACGGACCTGGCGCAGGCGGAGGTGGGATTCACCGGCGACTCCATTCGCCAGATCGTGGTCCTCGATCCGGCCGGCAAGGCCATCCCCAGCCAGACCATCCGCGAGCAGCGCGACGAGCAGGGGCTGATCGTCTCCGCTACCATCGCCTTCCTCGCCCGCGAAGTGCCTGCGATGGGCTTTGCGGTCTATCGCGTGGTCGATGCATCCCAAGCTCCGCATCCCGCTCAGGATGAGTCCCTGGGCGCTCCGGCCAATTCCCAAACGCGCGATTCGGGCGCCCTCGAAAACGAATTTTACAAGGCCACGGTGGATCTCTGGACAGGCGCCGTCACGAGCGTAATTCTGAAGCAGGACCGCTGGGAAGCGCTAAGCGGCCCCGGAAACGTGGTCGCCCGGGAAGAGGACGGAGGTGATTTCTGGGAATTGTACGGCACTCTGAACGGAGCGCGGTTCGCGGCCATGAAGCGCCCCATCGGCGCTCCCGATGCCTCCGCCGTTCTCAGCAGCCGCAATGTCGGCGGGAATGGCTCGGTTCGCGTCGGGCCGGTCTTCAGCGAATTCCATGTCTCGCACCCGTTCGGAAAGAATCACTTCACCACGCGCGTCCGGGTTTATCCGGGCATCCGGCGAATTGATTTTCACACCGAAATTCAGAATCAGGAAAAATTCGTCCGCTACCGCCTGATGTTTCCAGTCTCCGTTTCCGGCGGACACAACGTTCAGGAGATCCCCTTCGGTGCAATCGAGCGCCCTCTGAACCAGGAATTCCCGGCGCAAAATTGGATTGATTATGGCGCGGAAGGCCACGGTGTCGCCTTGTTGAATCGCGGCC
The DNA here is from genome assembly GCA_035545735.1 of Bryobacteraceae bacterium. Lineage (GTDB taxonomy): Bacteria > Acidobacteriota > Terriglobia > Bryobacterales > Bryobacteraceae > JAJYKC01. The sequence continues at coordinate 48,277 of DASZXS010000083.1, forward strand.
TGCCCGGCAGCAACGTCGCCGGCAACACCATGCTGCTTTCCCTGATGCGGTCCACGCGCCTGCTCTCCTACGGAGGAGTCAGCGACGACCCCAACTCTCAATCGGACACCGCGCTCGAATTGGGGAAACAGATCGGTTTCGACTATGCTCTCGTCCCCCACGCCGGAACCTGGCAGGATGCCAAGGTTTTCCGCGACGGCTTCGAATTCAATAATCCCCTTGTCACCCGTACCGGCGCCGTGCATCCCGGCCCCCTCCCGGCGCGCTGGGGACTGCTGCGTATCGAAGGAGGCGATCATGTCGTCATCTCGGCGCTCAAGCCCAGCCGCGATGGCGAGGTGGCCGTCCGGGTCTACGAAGCCGCTGGAATTGCCGCGCCAGGTGTGAAAATGCATTTCACCGTGCCCCTGCGCTCCGCCCGCGAGGCCAATCTCATCGAAGACCCGGCCGCAACGCTGCCGCTCCAGGACAACTCGTTCTCCTTCGATTTGCGTCCCTTCGAGATCAAGACCTTTCGCCTAAGGTTGGATGCGGCCGCGCAGGGCTCCGCTCACGAATGAGGCGTAGAGCCGCCCGTCGCGCCGGAAAGCTCGTAAACGGCGGCCTCGGCCAATAGATTCGGAGCGATGTTCACGCGCCGCCCGTCGGCGAGAAAGAATCGGCGGTCGATCCGGAATCCCTCTTTCTTTATGAGCGCCTCGAAGTCGATTACGGTCAGGAAATGAATGTTGGGCGAATCGTACCACTCGTAAGGAAATAACTTCGTCTGCGGCGCGCGCCCGGTCCACAAGTGGGCCATGCGCACTCTCCAGTGGCCGAAATTGGGAAATGCTACCACGGCACGCCTCCCCACCCGCAGCATTTCTCTCAGAATCTTGAGCGGCGCCCGCGTCTCCTGCAGCGTCTGGCTCAGAATCACGTAGTCGAAGATCGCGTCCGGATAATCCGCGAGCGCCTCTTCGATGTCGCCCTGATAGACCGGCACTCCCCGTGAAATCGCCGTGCGCACCATTTCACCGGAAATCTCGACACCGCGCGCTTCTACGCGTTTTCGCCTCTTGAGCCATGCGAGCAGTTCCCCGTCGCCGCACCCTAAATCCAGCACCTTGGAGCCGGGCTCGATGATCTCTCCGATGATTGCGTAGTCGACCCGCCCCAGCGCCTCGCGAGTCAGTTGCTCCGTGCGGAGGTCGGCGGCGGCGGCCATTTAGTCCAGGCCCTCGTATGTGCTCGCCAGAAACCCGTGAATCAGCTCCGCTTCTTCCCGGGTATCCACCAGAAATGCGTCATGGCCGTAATTGGAAGTAAGCTCGCAGTAAGTGGCGTCCCGGTTCCGGCTGCGGAGCGCGCGAACCACTTCCTGCGATTGATAACTCGGATATAGCCAGTCCGACGTGAAGCTGAGAACCAAAAAACGCCCGTGGCAACGTTCCAGCGCCGTCCCCAGCGAGGAGAATCCGCTGCTCAAATCGAAATAGTCCATCGCCTTCGTGATATAGAGATACGAATTCGCGTCGAAGCGCTCCACAAACTGGCTGCCGCGGTAGCGGAGATAGCTCTCCACTTCGAAATCCACCGAAAAATCGAACCCGAACTCGTCTTTGCCTCGCAGCCGGCGTCCGAATTTGTCGCGCATGGACGCGTCGCTCATGTAGGTAATGTGGCCGATCATGCGAGCCACCGCCAGCCCCCGCGCCGGACGTTTCTTTCCGTAGTAGTTGCCGTCGCTCCAATCGACATCGGCCATAATCGCCTGCCGCCCCACCTCGTTAAATGCAATCTGCTGCGCGCTGTGGCGCGATGTCGCGGCGATCGAAATGGCCGACGCCACCGCGTCGGGGTACGCCACCGCCCACGCCAGCGCCTGCATTCCGCCCATGGACCCGCCGGCCACGGCAAGCAGGCGGGTGATGCCGAGGTGATCCACCAGCATCTTTTGCAGCCGCACCATGTCGTTGATGGTGATCACCGGGAACGACATCGCATAGGGCCTGCCGGTCTGCGGATTGATTGAAGAAGGGCCCGTGGTTCCCCGGCATCCGCCGAGTACGTTGGAACAAATTATGAAATAGTCGTCGGTGTCGATTCCCCGGCCTGGTCCGATCATGTTGTCCCACCATCCCGGCTGGCCGTTCTCGGCGCTCTCGAAGGCGGCATGAGCGTCACCGGAAAACGCGTGGAGAATCAGGATGGCGTTGCTACGCGCGCCGTTCAGAACTCCGTAGGTCTCGTATGCGACATCGACCGGCGCAAGCACCGCACCGGAATCGAGAGTGAGGGAATCAAAACGGACAAACTGCGTCTCAACGGCCATTTCGTACGATAAATAGAGGCTTTATGACCAATGATAACAGTTGAGAATTGGCCACGCGGATGAAGACGGCCGTCCTGTGTTTCTGTGAGAGCGACGAAGAGAGCGGCGTCGCACTTGCCGAATTCCTCTCAAAAACCTGCCCGGTGACAATCGAGATGAGTGAGGGCCGGTTGCGCCCGGGGTTTGATCTTTTGGACGCGGCCGCCCTGGCGATCTCCGCCGATGTTGCCATCATTCTGCTCTCCCCGGACTCCGTACCCCGGTCCTGGCCGCGGGAAAGATGGGAGCCGGTTCTGACGGAGGAGGCGGGCGCGCTTGGAACTCGCGTCGCCTTCGTCATGCTTCGCGATTGCAAATTCCCCGCCCTGTTTCGCCGGCGCGACTTCTTTGATTTTTCCGGAGACCCGGTCTCCGCGCGCCGCCGCTTGAAGCACTGGCTCCTCGGTGGCAATCCCGTGCGCGCCGGAGTCCCCGACATAACGGCAACAGCCCCGGAGCCTCCGGAATTCGCCAGCCTCGCGCTCACACTCGCCGACGGCCCCGGAGTGAAGTCCGGCCTGACCGCGGCGCAGGCCTTCCATTTCGCCAATGCTTTCGCCCCGGACTTCGAAGGACTGATTTACGTCGATTGCTTTGCGCGCACCCGCGCCGGCATCCTTGGGGACGTCGCGGACGCTCTCGGCCTGCGCCTGACTCAGCGCGCCGAAAAAAATCGCGAGGCGCTGGAGCAGGTCTGCCGCGACCGCCGCCTCCTGTTCATCTTTGAAAACCTGGAGGCGGCCAACCGGGGTTGGGCCTCTTTCGGCGGACTGTCTTCCATCATCTTCACCGGGGCCGGCACGGAATCGCGCCATCCGCTGGGCTTCGAGGAAACGCTGAAATTATTCGCCGCGTGGCCCAGCAACGAAGACGCCTGCCTCCGCGCGCTCGGTGACGCTCATTTTGCCCTGCACAGCAGCGTGGCGTTGCATCGGCGCTTACAGCTTGGCGAAAATACAAGTGCCTTTCTCCGCCATCGCAACCGTCTCGCGGAAGCTTATGAAGTTCTCGACTCGATGGCCGGATGGTTGCGCGACCGCGGGGATACACTGGGGCTGCATCGCGTCGCCTGGGACCAAAGCTGGATTCTGGACCACTGGGGCGAAACTCCGTCCGCCCCGCCCTCGCCGGAGAGTCTCTTTTCCGTCCCGGAGCAGTTGTCCTTAGACTGGTGATTCCCGGCTAATTTCCCTTTGCCGCTTTGGCATGCTCCGCAATGACGGCCCGAATGGCCTTCGTGCGTTCCCGGGTTTGAGCCACGCGTGCGCGTCCATCCGGCGTAGTGTCGATCAACTTCTCCAGGTTGGCGGCGAATTGCGGCGCCACCACCGCGCGAATTTCGTCCAGAATGGGCTCAATCTGCGCAAACACGGACAGGTGTTCGCCGTTGCAGTCGTTGAAAAGCTCGGGGCTTATCGCGCCGTGGTTCACCAGCGCCGCCGCCATATCCCAGTACGTCACCACCATCCTGAGATGACCGCTATGCTCGCCCATCATGATCGCCATGAAATCCTCGATCGTTTGAGGCCCGAACTCGCGAAAATACCAGTCTCGCGCCTTGCGCATGGTTTCCTCGCGGCGAAGCTCGAACAGCTTGAGAATCAAACCGGCTTGCTCTTCTTTCGGCATGGCTCGACGGCCTCCTTTTTCTCGATGCGCGGCGCAACAAACGCCGCTATTGGTGATTTTAGCAGGCTCTATTCCCGGGCTCTTGCCAATAAACTACACCTGTAGTACCATTACAAGCGTATATAGTAAATGCCGCAACCAAAACTGGCCCGACTCGAGTTCAAAATCATGGAGGCGCTCTGGACGAGGGGCGCGTCCTCTATTCGCGAAATTCAGGAATGCTTCCCCGAAAAACGACGTCCGGCATACACGACCGTTCAAACCACGGTCTACCGCCTGGAGGCCAAAGGCGCGGTGCAGCGAGTCAAGAGAGTCGGCAATTTCCACATTTTCGAGGCCGCCATCTCCCGCGATGCCGCCCAGCGAACATTGATTGACGACCTGCTGGCCTTATTCGGCGGCCGCACGCAACCTGTCATGGCGCATCTCATCGAATCGGGAAAACTCACGCTCGACGATGTGAAGGAAGCTGAGAAAACACTTCGAAGACTGGAAGGGAAGGATAAACCGCGATGATTCCGACAAAGCTAATCCTTGCCGCCCTGGCAAATCACCTGTGGCAATCGACCCTGTTCGTTCTGGCCGCGTCCCTCCTCGCGCTCGCCCTGAGAAGCAACCGGGCCCAGACGCGTCACCGCATTTGGGTGATTGCGTCCTTAAAATTCCTGTTTCCGTTCTCGATCCTTGTGACCGCCGGCGGGTATCTGAGAGGGCCGGTTCCGGTCCCCGCCGTGCATCCGGCGCTTCCCGCGGCCGTGCAACAGTTCGGACAACCCTTCACACCCTTATTGCCCTACGCCTCCGTTACACCCGCCGCATCCGATTCCATCCATTGGCTTCCCGCCCTGCTGTTCGCAATATGGCTTGGCGGGGCAGCCGCGGTGACCGCCTCCTGGTGGAAGAACTGGCGCCGGATTCGCGCCGTGGTGCGCACGGCCGCGCCTTTAGCGGTGCATTTGCCGATCCCCGTGGTTTCCTCTCCGTCGGCGCTCGAACCCGGGGTCTTTGGTATCTTTCGGCCCGTTCTCGTGCTGCCCGCCGGAATTACCGGGCACCTGACGCCCGCCCATCTCGAAGCAATTCTGGCCCATGAACTCTGCCATGCCCGCCGCCGTGATAACCTCACCTCGGCGCTTCACATGCTTGTGGAGGCCGTTTTCTGGTTCCACCCTCTGGTCTGGTGGATTGGCGCGCGCATGGTGGACGAGCGGGAGCGCGCTTGCGACGAAGAGGTGCTCCGCCTGGGAGCGCGCCCCGGCGTGTATGCCGAGGGCATTCTCGCCACCTGCCGTTTCTACTTCCGTTCGCCGCTGTCCTGCGTATCCGGGGTCACCGGTTCCGGCCTCAAGGATCGCATCGCGCGGATTATGTCCGGAACGAAGGTTACTGGCCTCAACACTCCGAAAAAACTGATGCTCGCGGCCGCGGGGATCGCGGCCCTGGCGCTGCCCCTGGCCATTGGACTACTGAGTCCATCCAGGAGCCGCGCGCAATCTCAAAGCCCCGACGCGGAAAAGCCCTCGTTTGAAGCCGCTTCCATCAAGCCCACCAAAGGGGGCGATGTCCGCACGATGCTATTGATCCGTCCGGGCGGAAAGGTTACGGCCGCCGGGCTCACCGTAAAGGGTCTCGTGATGGAAGCCTACGACGTAAAAGAAGCGCAGATTTCCGGGGCGCCCGCCTGGTTCAACTCCGAGCGCTACGACATTGATGCCAAACCGGAAGACTCCGCGGGCGCCGCCATGGATAAGCTTCCGCCCGAGCAGCGGAAGCGACAACTCATGCTCATGCTTCAATCGTTGCTGGCCGAGCGGTTCCAGCTCGTGCTGGGTCACGAGCAAAAAGAGCTTCCAGTCTACGCTCTCGTGGTCGCGAAGAACGGTCCGAAGCTGAAGAAGTCGGCTTTTGTTCTACCTGACAAACCTCCGGCGGACCCACATTTTCCGAAGCCTGGATCTCCGCCGCCGCCCGGCGGCATTTGGATGAATGGCCCGGGGCAACTCACGTCCACCGGCATCGGCCTGCCGATGTTTGCCAACGTCCTCTCCCGCCTCGCGGGACGCGCGGTGATCGATAAGACCGGCCTCACCGGCAGCTACGATTTCGCTCTGCAGTGGACCCCTGAAATGGGACAAGGCCCGATGACGCCCGGAGGACCGGGCCCCGGCGCCGGCGGCCCTCCCCCCGCGGAGGCGTCCGGCCCTTCCCTCTTCACAGCGCTTCAGGAACAACTCGGCCTCAAACTCGAATCGGAAAAGGCTCAAATGGATGTTCTCGTAATTGAGCATGTGGAGCGGCCATCCGAAAACTAACTGGTCGTTGCCGCGTCCGGAGAGGCCCAGCATGTGGAAAGCCATCCAATGACTCACCGGCCCCAACTGTATTTGTTGGTTGCGTGGCTCACCGCCCTGCCGCTGTTCGCTACGGAACATCATGGCCGGGTAACTTTTAACGGCGTCCCGGTTCCCGGTGCAACGGTCACCGCTAGCCGCGGCGGCCGGCAGGTAGTCACCACCACGGGCTCGGATGGGCTCTATTCCTTCACCTGTCTCGAGGATGGCCTGTGGTCGATGGATCTGAAAATGCCCGGTTTCGCGGAGGCCAAACAGAATATCGGCATCGCTCCCGGCGCGAGCGCCATGGAGTGGCAGTTGAAAATTCTCCCGCTCGATCAAATCAAGGCGTCCGCCGCGGTTCCCCTGGAGGCGGATGCGCCGCGCCCACAGCCGAAAGCCCGGGATGAGAATGCACCGGAAACTAAACTTCCAGAGGAAGATCTTGCCCGGAGCGCCGCCGACGGACTCCTCATTAACGGCAGCGTCAACAACGGAGCGGCCTCCCCGTTTTCGCAAGCGATGGCTTTCGGCAACAACCGCAGCGCCGGAAAGAGTCTCTATAACGGCGGCATCGGCATCACGTTTGACAATTCCGCTCTGGACGCGCGCCCGTTTTCCTTAACCGGACAGAATACGCCGAAGACGAGCTACAACCGGATGACTGGCCTGCTTTCCTTGGGCGGACCCCTCCGAATCCCACACCTTCTGCCGAGCGGCCCAAATCTGTTCCTCAACTATCAATGGACCAGGAACCGCAATGCCTCGGTCCAGTCCGCTCTCGTGCCAGGCTCCGCCGCGCGCTCCGGGATGTTCCCTGGCGCTGTGATCGACCCGGACATCGGAGTCCCGTTTCCGGGCAACCGGATCCCCGCCGGGCGCATCAGCCCTCAGGCACAAGCCTTGCTGAATCTCTATCCGCTCCCCAATTTCATTTCCGGCGGTGGATATAACTATCAGGCTCCGCTGGTTAACTCTACTCACCAGGACGCGCTTCAATCCAGGTTCACCAAGAATCTGGGCCGGCGCGATGGGATCTACGGCCGCTTCGCTTTCGAAAGTTTCCGCTCCGGCACTCCCAGCATCTTCAGCTTCCTGGACAACGGAAATATGCTGGGACTCGATGCCGGCCTGAACTGGTCCCATCGCTTCAATGCGCATCTGTTTCTGAATCTTGGCTATCAATTCAGCCGTTTGACTTCGCGCACCATTCCCTATTTTGAAAATCGCGCGAACATCTCCGGCCTCGCCGGCATTTCCGGCAACCATCAGGACCCGGTCGACTGGGGACCTCCGGCGCTGGTGTTCTCCAGCGGAATCGCGGAGCTTTCCGATGCGCAAAGCTCGCTCCAGCGGAATCAGACCGGCGCTGTTTCCTACTCCCTGCTGTGGAATCGCGGACGGCACAATTTTCGCTTCGGCGGCGACTTCCGCCGCGAACAGTTCAACGCCCTTTCACAGCAGAATGCCCGCGGAACCTTCACCTTCACCGGCGCCGAAACCGGTACCGATTTCGCCGACTATCTTCTCGGCGTTCCCAGCGCCGCCGCGGTCGCGTTCGGCAATGCCGATAAATACTTCCGCGAATCCGTTCACGACGCCTATTTCGCCGACGACTGGCGGATCAGTCCCGAACTCACGCTAAACGCGGGCGTGCGTTGGGAATACGGCGCACCCATTACGGAGCTCTATGGACGCCTGGTAAATCTCGATATCGCACCAGGCTTTTCCGCCATCGCTCCGGTTGTGGCGGCCGATCCATCCGGCGCACTCACCGGACACCGCTATCCCGCCTCCCTGGTCGAACCCGACAAGAGCGGTTTTGAGCCACGGGTGGGACTTGCGTGGCGTCCTCTTTCCGGCTCCTCCCTGGTCGTGCGAGCAGGCTATGGCGTCTATTACGACACGTCCGTCTACCAAACCATCGCCGCGCAGATGGCTCAGCAGCCGCCTCTCTCCAAAAGCTTCAGCATTCAAAATACCGCCGCTTATCCGCTTACGCTCGCAACCGGGTTCAACGCCCCGGCCTCGGTCACATCGGCTACCTTCGCCCTGGATCCGAACTTCCGTGCCGGCTATGTTCACAACTGGCAGCTATCCCTGCAGCGCGACCTTCCCGCATCCCTCCAGATGACCGCCGCGTACTTGGGAATTCACGGGAATCGCGCGATGCAGGAGATCCTGCCAAACACCTTCCCAGCCGGGGCGGAGAGCCCGTGTCCGGCCTGTCCCACCGGCTTCGCGTATCTGATGTCGAACGGAGCTTCGACTCGGGAGGCCGGCCGGATTCAGTTACGCCGGCGTCTGAACGGCGGTTTCACCGGAACGCTCGAATACACATTTTCCAAATCGATAGACGACGCGGCCGCACTAGGAGGCCAGGGATCGGCCGCCACGCCCGCCAATCTGGCCGCGAACAACCCGGCGCAGGATTCCGCGTCCTCGGCCGCCGCCACCGGCCGGCAGGGACTTCAAATCGCTCAGAACTGGCTACGCCCCGGCGCGGAGAGAAGCCTTTCGAATTTCGACCAGCGCCATGTCGTCAGCCTTCAATTCCAATACAGCACGGGCATGGGAACCCGGGGAGGAATGCTGCTCAGCGGCTGGAAAGGGGCGCTGTGGAAGGAGTGGAGTTTCGCTTCGCAAATCAGCGCCGGCAGCGGCTTGCCGGAAACGCCCATCTATCTCGCCCCGGTCGAGGGCACCGGTGTGACGGGAACGATCCGTCCCAACTACACCGGCGCTCCGCTCTACGAGCACCCCGCCGGGCGCTACCTCAATCCGGCCGCATACGCGCCCGCCCCGCCGGGCTATTGGGGAAACGCCGGCCGCAACACCATCACCGGGCCAGCCACACTCACTCTGGATGCTTCCCTTGGCCGCACCTTCCGGCTCAACGACCGGTTCAATCTGGACCTTCGCTTCGACTCTTCGAACGCGCTCAACCACGTAACGTTCACGACGTGGAACACCGTCGTGAATAGCACGCAGTTCGGCCTGCCCGCGGCGGCGAATGCAATGCGCAGTGTGCAAACCACAGTGCGCCTGAGGTTCTGATCCGTGCGCCAGTCCATCCTCGTTCTTCTGGCCGTTCTCCCGCGCCTGCTTGCCGGCCAACCCGCCACGTTCACCTCCACATCGCAACTGGTCGTTGAGACCGTCACGGTAACGGACAAGAAGGGCAAGCCCATCGAGGGCCTGTCCGCCGGGGATTTCACCATTTTCGAGGACGGTGTGCCCCAGACGGTGCGCTTCTTCGAGCATCAAAAACTGATGGAGCCGCCTGCCTTGAGCTCGGCGGAATACCAGCCGGGAAACGTCCATATCTACGACAAGCTGACCCGAACCGGGCTTGCAGCCGAACGTCCTGGCGGCACGCGGTACAAAGATCATCGCCTGCTGGCGCTGTATTTCGACATGACCGCTATGCCGCCCTCCGATCAGATCCGCGCGTTAACGGCGGCCACTAGGTTCGTGCGGTCCCAGATGACTTCGTCGGATCTCCTCGCCATCCTGCGTTACGCCGGGGGAACCGTGGACGTGCTCCAGGACTTTACCGGCGACCGCGACCGCCTGTTGAGTATTCTCGGGACGTTGATCGTCGGCGAGGGCCAGGGCCTCGACCAATCGACGAACGACGCCGCAGCATCCGATACCGGCGCGGCGTTCGGCCAGGACGACAGCGAGTTCAACATCTTCAACACGGACCGCCAGCTCTCCGCCCTCCAAACCGCGGCGAAGCTCCTGGGCCGTCTCAGCGAGAAAAAATCGCTCCTCTACTTCGGGAGCGGCCTCCGGCTCAACGGCCTCGACAATCAAGCCCAACTGCACGCGACCGTGAATGAAGCCGTACGCGCCGGCGTGACGTTTTGGCCCATCGATGCCCGCGGCCTGGTCGCTGAAGCACCTCTGGGAGACGCTACCAGGAGATCGCCGGGAAACGGCGGCATGTACTCGGGAACCGCCATGCTCGCCATGGCCGCGGACTTTCAAAAATCGCAGGACACCCTTTACGCCCTGGCCTCCGACACCGGCGGCAAAGCGCTGTTCGATATCAACGACCTCACACGCGGTATCGTCGAAGCGCAGCGCGCTGTCACCAGCTACTACATCCTCGGCTACTACACCACCAATACCGCCAAGGATGGAAAATTCAGGCGCATCAGGATCTCTCTGAATTCTGCCGCCGCCGGCCTTCAGTACCGCCAGGGCTATTTCGCTCCAAAAGAATTCAGCAAATTCACGGCGGCAGACAAGGAGCGCCAACTGGAGGACGCTCTCATGCTCCCCGACCCCGTAACCGAGCTCACCATTGCCCTGGAGATCGACTATTTTCAACTAAACCGCGCGGAATACTTCGTGCCGGTCGCCGTGAAAATACCCGGTTGGGAACTGGCGCTCGCCAAGCGCGGCGGCGCCGCTCACACCCTGATCGATTTTCTGGCCGAAATAAAGGACAGTTTCGGAAGCACGGTGACCAATGTGCGCGACAAGGTGGATATCAAACTCAGCGATGCCACGGCGGCCGAACTCTCCCGGCGGCCTCTCGAATATGACACCGGCTTCACTCTGCTTCCCGGCAAGTACGTCCTCAAATTCCTCGCCCGGGACGCGGAAACAGGCCGTATCGGCACCTACCAGACGCCCTTCGTCGTTCCGAACCTGAACAAAGAAGTAAAGAGCATTGCGATCAGTTCGGTGGTTCTCGGAAGCCAGCACGTCGATCTGAAGGACTCCCTTTACAGCACGAAGGAGAAGCACCGGGAGAGCGCCGAAGCAGTGAATCCGCTCATCCAGAACGGACGGAAACTCATTCCCAGCGTCACGCGCGTCTTCAGCCGCGCCCGTCCGATGTCGGTGTACGTCCAGGCATACCAGCAGGATGCGCTCCCGGCGCAGCCCCTGGTCGGGTACGTGAGCTTTTATCGTGGGAAGACAAAGATTTTCGAAACGGCCCCGGCCGAGGTGACCGGCGCCGCATCCAACCGGCTCCGGACGATGCCCGTCCAGTTCACCATCCCGCTCGACAGCCTGTCACCCGGCGGCTATGAGTGCCAGGTAACGCTGCTGAATCCCGCCAGCCAGAAAGCCGCCTTCTGGCGAACGGCCATCGTCGTTGCCCCCTAAACCTGGAACGGCGCTCCAGGGATTAAGATGGTCCCATGCAAAAGCTTTCCGGCGCCGAAATCGATGCGGCGCTGCTGCAACTGCCCGGCTGGAGCCTCGTTCAGGGCAAGCTGCACCGCGAATACAAGTTCCCCGACTTCATTCACGCATTCGGTTTCATGGCGACCGCCGCGATCGCCATTGAGAAGCGGAACCATCATCCCGAATGGCTGAACGTCTACAACCGCGTCGTCGTCGACCTCATCACGCACGACGCCGCGGGCGTTACCTCGAAGGATGTGGACCTGGCGAAGCTGCTCGATTCGGTCGCGGCAAAACTGCAATGAAGAAATGGATTCCCGCTGTCTGCGCGGTGCTGGCCGTGTGCCTGCCGCTTGCTGCCCAGGAAGTTCCCGCTTTTGCCTCCGCCGCCGACCAAGCCATTCAGGAAGCCGTTGCCAATGAATCGATCCCCGGCGCAGTGCTGCTGGTAGGCCACGGCGGCAAGGTCGTCTATCACAAGGCGTACGGCTCGCGGGCACTGGTTCCGGCACGAGAAAAAATGACCGAAGACACGATCTTCGATCTCGCCTCCCTGACGAAAGTGGTCGCTACCACTCCGTCCATCATGAAGCTCTTCGAGCAGGGCAAGATCCGCATGGACGACCGCGTCACGGACTACCTCCCCACGTTCCAGGGCGGCCGCACCAACATCACCGTGCGAGACCTTCTCACGCATTTTTCCGGATTGAGGCCGGACCTCGATCTGAAGCCCGAATGGAGCGGCTATGACACCGGCATAAAGAAGGCTCTCGCCGACCCTCCCGCGGGCCCTCCCGGCGTAAAGTTCGTGTACAGCGATATCAATTTCATCCTGCTGGGTGAGATTGTGCACCGGCTTTCGGGCGAGCCGCTCGACCAATTCGCGAAAGAGCAAATTTTTGAACCGCTCGGAATGAAGGACACCGGTTTCCGCCCCGCCCCCTCGCTCCGCCCGAGAATTGCTCCCACCGAAATCGACCCTCACACTGGCAAGCCTCTGCGCGGCGTAGTCCACGACCCTACCAGCCGCTTCATGGGCGGCGTGGCCGGGCATGCCGGCCTCTTTTCCACCGCAAGCGACCTGGCCCTCTATGCGCAGATGATGCTCGATCAGGGCCGCGCCGCCGGCCGGCAACTCTTCAGCCCGGTGGCTGTCCAGAAGTTCACTTCTCCCGAAACGCCTCCCGGACAGCCGATCCTGCGCGGTTTCGGATGGGATATCGATTCGCCTTTTTCGAGCAACCGCGGCGAACTGTTCCCCATTGGTAGTTTTGGCCATACGGGATTCACCGGAACCGATATTTGGATCGATCCCTCCAGCCAGACCTACGTCATACTGCTCACCAATGCGGTACATCCTCGCGGCGGCAAGTCCATCCGCTCCATGCGTGCGCGCGTGGCCACTCTGGTAGCCGCCGCCTACGGTAGCGCCATACCCGGCATTGAACTCACCGGCTATGATGATTTCTCCACCTCGGAGCGCCGCACCGTCGCCCGCAACACCGAAGTGTGGAACGGCCTGGACGTGCTGGCGCGCGATCAATTCGCACCGCTCAAAGGGCGCCATATCGGCTTGATCACCAATCACACCGGGTTGAGCCGCGACGGTAAGCGCAACATTGATCTTATGCGCGCGGCCGGCATCGATATCACCGCGATCTTTTCTCCTGAGCATGGTTTAGCCGGCACGGAAGACCGCGAAGACATCGGCAACGGGCGGGATACCGCCACCGGCATTCCGGTTTTCAGCCTGTATGACGGGAAGGACCGGCGTCCCACCGGCGCGATGCTCAAGGGAGTCGATACCCTCGTCTTCGACATCCAGGACGTTGGAGCGCGGTTCTATACCTACTCCTGCACCATGATTTATTCTCTACGCGAGGCGGCCCGCCGCAAGATTCCCTTTTACGTGCTGGACCGCCCCAACCCGATTACGGGAGTGCACGTCGAGGGGCCGGTGCTGGCTTCCAGTCTGGAGTCTTTTGTCGGCTGCGCGGCGATTCCCGTGCGCCACGGCATGACCCTCGGAGAGCTTGCGCGCATGGTGAACGGGGAAGATCACCTGGGCGCGGATTTGCACGTCATCGCCGCCGAGGGCTGGCATCGCGGGGATTGGTTCGATTCCACGGGACTCACCTGGGTCGACCCGTCGCCGAACATGCTGAGCTTGAACGCCGCGCTCCTGTACCCGGGAATCGCCCTCCTCGAGGCCTCGGCCAACTACTCGGTAGGCCGGGGAACGGGCGCTCCTTTCGAGCAGGTCGGGGCTACCTGGATTCGCGGCGCCGAACTCGCAAAATTCCTCAATTCCCGCTATATCACCGGAATTCGCGTCTATCCGACGCGCTTCCAGCCTACGGCGTCGAAGGGGAAGGGGGAATGGATGAACGGCGTGCGGTTCGTAATCACGGACCGGGATAATTTCGATAGCGTCGGGTTTGGCCTGGAACTGGCCTATGCGTTGGAACAGCTCTATCCCGGCAAGATCGATTGGAAGGCAAACGAGCGCCTGATCGGAAGCGATCAGGTGATCGCCGAGCTGAAGGCAGGATCGACGCCGTCCACGATTATGCAGAAATACCGCGAGCGTCTGGACGAATTCGTCAATACCCGCGCGAAATATCTTCTTTATCCGGGCCGCTAATAGGGCGGGAGGCGGAGCTGGTCTGCGCGCCTGTCCCGCCAGCGAGATTTCAAGCGACCGCCGCCCGGGTTGGGACTGCCAGCGCTTTGGAATCGGACTTTGCCTTGTTCTTGCTGCCGGGCGGGCGCCCGCGCCGCTTCACCTCGGACATCCATGAAGGAGGACGGCCCCGCCTTTTCCCGCGGCCCCTCGCCAACCTCTCCAAGCTTAAAATAGCTTCCTCTATTTGCTCTCTTTCCTGTCGCAAATCGGCAAGCATCTTTGATACGTCCATGAATTTTTTAACCTTCCCCAGTCGTTTGTGAATAACATCGAGCGTTCGGAAACTAGAACACGCGCCATCACTAACTCGACGTATACCACGTCTTTGTACTCCATTTTTTGGGGAATATCAAGTATCCTGTTCGGGATTCCGAACAAGGTCCCATCGGTAAGGGTACTTTTTGCAGGCCAGTACTAAGTGACTCTCGGCGGTTTTTCGGACCGCGCCGCTCGTCTCCAGTACACAAATAGCGGGAGCCCGGACGCGATAATTATCAAGCCAAACAGGCTTTCGCGCGGGGATTTCAATAATGTAGAAAGAATTAAACCTGCCAGGGCGGCGATAAACGCAATCGGCAAATAGGGGAAGCCCGGCACGCGGTACGGTCTAGGTATATCGGGACGCTTCATCCGGAGAACGATGACCGAGGAAGCCGCCAGCGCGTAGAAGATGGCGCTCGCAAAAATGACGTAAGTGAAAAGCTGATCGTACTTGCCGCTCAAAACCAAAACAGACGACCAGCCTCCGAGCAGGATAATCGATGCCCCCGGCGTCCCCCACCGCGGATGCACGTTCCCGATGGCCCGGAAGAACTGCCCATCGAGGGCCATGGCGTACGGAACGCGCGAACCGGAGAGGATGGAACCGTTGAGCGCGGCGAAAATGGAAATCATTGCGGCAATACTGACCACATTGGCGCCCCAATTTCCCAGGATATGGCGGGTCATTTCGCTCGCCACCCGGTCGGTGGAGGCTACCGTGGCCGCCGGCAGCACAAAAAAGTACGCGCAGTTCATCAGCACGTAAATGACGACCACGGCGAAGGTTCCCAGGATGAGCGCCCGGGGCAGATTGCGCTGGGGCTGGCTGATTTCCGACGAGACCATGCTGAGGTTATTCCAGCCGTCGTAGGCCCACAGAGCCGCGACCAAGGCCCCAAAAAAGCCGGCAATGCCGCCGGGAGCGGCGGCGCTCGTGTGGAAATTCGCCGCGACTCCCTGCCCTCCGAAAAGCCCGGCGACGATAATAGCCACAATCAGCGCCACCTTGACGATCGTCACGCCGATCTGAATGCCGGCTCCCAGCTTGGCGCCTAAATAATTGATTGCCGAAAGGATAACAATAACGCCCAGCGCCATAAACTGGCCATAGCGAATTTCCAGCGGGCCGCCGTGCTCCCCGAGCGGCAGTGGGATCACCGCCCAGACGCTTTCGAGCGCCGGATTGAAATTCGCCAGATAAAGAAAAAAACCCGTAGCCAGCGTGGCGATAGAACCGGCTTTCCCGACCCACAACTGCATCCATCCGTAAAGGTAGGCCATGAGCGGGCCATACGCCTCGCGCAGGAACACATATTCGCCCCCGGCTTCCGGAAGGGCCGCCGCCAGCTCGGCGTAGGTGAGCGCCCCGCACAGAGAGAGGACGCCGCCGAAGATCCAGACGAATAGAACCATATACGGCGTGCCGACATTCTCCACCATCGTTTTCGGCACCAGAAATATCCCGCTGCCGATGACCGTCCCGATCACAATGGAGGCGGCGCTCCAGATGCCTAATTCGCGCTTCAGCGTGTCTTTTCTCGCCATCCCGGATGCGCCCGGACCGGATAATTCAGACATTCGAGCCTCTTTCCCGAATAAAGAATGAACTCAGATAGCCCACCGCGAAGGTGACCGCCGTGCCGAAAAGCACGTACCAGGTAAACGCAACGGACGTGTAACGCCGCAACGAAACCACCGAAACCAAACCAACCGCCATCCCCAGCATGGCCGCATACTCACCCGGCTTCCGCGTCAGCGTGCCCAGCAGAAAGACGCCCAGAAGCGCACCGTACAGAATGGAGGCAATAGAGAGGCCGGCTTCGAGCACCGAGCCCCAGTGCTGCGCAATCCAACCGACGAGAACAAGCACCACTCCCCAGCCCGCCGTGGTCCAGCGCGCCGCCCGCAGAAAGAAGGCGTCGTCGCGCCCCGCATGCTTCGCCAGCGGCTTCAGAAAATCCATCATGACGGTGGAGGAAAGCGAGTTTAAGGCCGCACTGAGGTTAGACATTCCAGCGGCCAGAATCGCGGCAATCACCAGGCCCGCGACACCCGGCGGAAGATTGCGCCACACGAATTCGGGATAGACCCGGTCCATCGGCTGCGGGGCGGGCAGGCCGAGGTCGTGGTAATGCACGAAAAGTAGCGTGCCGATCAGCAAAAACAGCGAGAACTGCAAAAAAATGACGATCCAACTGGAAAATAGCGCCAGGCGGCTCTCCCGTTCATTCCGCGCCGCCAGCAGGCGCTGGACCATCAACTGCTCCGTGCCATGGCTGGCGGTGGTGAGGAAACATCCTCCGATAATGCCGCCCCAGAAGCTATACTTGCGCGAAAAGAACTCCGCCGTCCAGGAGAGCCGGAAATCGAAAACCTGAAATTTGTCCAGCGGAGCCGCCACCTCCACCGCGTGCGCCCATCCGCCCGGGATTTGATGCAGAATTACAAAAAAACTGACCGCGGCGCCCGCGATATAAAGAGCCATCTGCACTACATCCGTCCAGATCACCGCCGTCAGGCCGCCTTCAAAGGTATAGAAGAGAGTCAGGACCACGATCGCCAGAATTGAAATAAGTTCGCCCGTGCCGCCCGCCCCGAGGCCGCGATAAAACGAGCCCAGAACAACCGAGATGATAATGGATAAGGCGAAGACGCGCACTCCTTCCGCCAGGGCGCGGAGCACGAGAAACGTTCCGGCGGTCAGCTTGCGAATGCGGTCGCCAAAACGGCGGCGCATCAGCTCATAAGCCGTGAACATCTCACCGCGAAAATAGTGCGGCAGAAAAATGGCGGCGATCGCGATGCGTGCGAGAAGATAGCCAAGGACAAGTTGGAGAAATTCGAAATTGCCGCCAAAAGCAAGCGCCGGCGTGCCAATTACGGTTAGGGTACTGGTTTCGGCCGAGACGATCGAGAGTGCGATAGCCCACCAGGGAGTGGTTTTGCCGCCAAGGAAGTAGTCCCGCAGGCTTCGCTGCGACTTGCGGAAGCGCGCTCCAAACCAGGTGATTCCCGCAAGATAGAGTGCGATGACCGTCAAATCCAGTGCATGCATGAAAACGCGGATGATAGCACAGGAAGCCGCTTTCCCCGCGCCGGCGGAGGAACCCGCGCCGATTTTCAACGTATTAAATCGGGAGGCCATTTGACTGACGACGTTGTTCTAACCGTGGACGGGGTAGTGATTCTGGCGCCGCGGGGCGCCACCGTCGCGGCGGCCATCGCCCGCGCGGGAATCTCCCGCTTTCGCATTTCCGTTAACGGCGAGCCGCGCGCTCCCCTCTGCGGTATGGGGGTGTGCTTCGAGTGCCGGGTGACCATCAACGGGCGGAAGCACGTCCGGAGTTGCCAGGCGGTCTGCGAAACCGGGATGGAAGTAAGCACGGATGCCTGACGCCGCCATTGTGGTCCTGGGAGCTGGACCCGCCGGCCTTGCCGCCGCCGGAAGAGCCGCCGAATGCGGACAGAGGGTCGTCCTGATCGACGATAACGGCCGGCCGGGCGGCCAGATTTGGCGCGCCGACGTGTCCGAACCTCCCCACCCGGAAATGCTGCCCTGGCAGTATCGCGTCACCGAGCGGCACGTGGAGGTCTGGACGGGCTCGCAGGTAGCGGCGTCGCCGGGACCGAGCCGCCTGCTCGTCGAAACGCCGCAAGGACCGCGCAACCTGCGTTATTCCAAACTCATTCTCGCCACAGGCGCGCGCGAGCGCTTCCTGCCGTTCGCCGGGTGGACCCTCCCGGGAGTGATGGGCGCCGGCGGATTGCAGGCTCTGGTGAAATCCGGGTGGCCCATCAACGGGCGGCGCGTGGTAGTGGCGGGGAGCGGTCCGCTGCTGCTCGCGGTTGCCTCTTACCTGCGCCGGCGCGGCGCCAGAGTGCTGGCCGTGGCGGAACAAGCCTCTGCCGGGCACGTGCGGCGCTTCGCCGCGGGTTTGGCTCTGGACCGCCACCGTCTGGGGCAGGCGCTGCGCCTGCGCGCGAGCCTGCTGGGTACCCCGTACCGGACGTCCTGCTGGCCGGTATCCGCCGAGGGCGATGGAAAACTCGAGCGCGTCACCCTTACGGGCGGCCGTACTCTCGATTGCGACTATCTCGCCTGCGGCTTCGGACTCATTCCGAATACCGAGCCTGCCGCGCTGCTCGGCTGCCGCATCGAAGACGGCCGCGTGGCGGTGGATGAGTGGCAGCAAACGTCCGTAAGCGGAGTCTACGCCGCCGGAGAAGTCACCGGAGTTGGCGGCGTGGACCTGGCCTTGGCCGAAGGGGAAATCGCGGGATTCTCAGCCGGGGGAAATCCGGACGCTGCCCGGAAACGCTTCGCCGTCCGCGATTCCAACCGCCGCTTCGCCGTCCGGATGAATGCCGCCTTCGCATTGCGGGCCGAACTCCGGCAAATCCCGCGGCCCGACACCGTCCTCTGCCGCTGCGAGGATGTTTCCTTCGAGCGCGCCGGCCGCTGCTCGGGGTGGCGCGAGGCTAAACTGCACACCCGCTGTGGGATGGGTCCATGCCAAGGACGAGTATGCGGAGAGGCGGCCCGGTTCCTGTTCGGCTGGGACACCAAATCGGACAGACAACCCATTTTACCAGTCGACATATCATTATTGAGCCACTCCTCGGACGGCTAGAACAAAATCTCTCATCTAGTTGATAAACATACATAATTATTGCTAGAGGCGCCAGGCAACAACAAAATCCTTGCAATATCTATAGTAGATAGATAAACTTTTGGAAGTATTCTCGGTGAGGAGATCTTCCATAATGACTGTGTATCGGCCCGCCCTCTGGCTGGGCTTCTCGCTTCTGGCAGCCGGCGCCGTTCCCGCTTTCGCGCAATACGACAAGGTGGCCGCGATGGGGTCGGATTCCAGCCTTACGCCCAAGGGAGGTCCGGCATCCTCTCCCGCCGTCGAAACCGGCGTTCCCTATGACCTCCCGGATCTCCGCCCCACGGGAATGCTGAATGACCAACTCCCCAAGTGGCTGCAGTTTGGACTGGAGGAGCGTTTCCGGTGGGAGGGAACCCACAACTCCGGTTTTAGCCCGGGACGCACCGATTCCTACTTGCTCAACCGGTTCCGTTTCGGGATGGTGCTACAGCCCGCAGGCTGGTTTCGTATCGTGGCCCAAGTACAGGATGCGCGCCCGTTTCTTCAAAATCCCCCCATTGGACCGCCCAATGAGAACCGCTGGGACCTGAAATACGCCTACGCGGAGTTCGGTAACTCCGAAACCCAACCCGTGAGCCTCCGCGTGGGCCGGCAGAGCATCGACTATAACAGCACCATCCTTTCGAACTCCGAATGGCGCAACCAGGCGCGCTCTTACGACGCCGTCGTGACGAACTTTCACGTCGATCGCTACCGTTTGGGAATCTTTGCCGCCTCCGTTGTCGCGCCGCTCGACGAAGGGATCAGCCATCACGTGGCCGGCAACAACGTGTACGGCATGTTCGGAGGCATTGACCGCCTGCTTCCCCATTCGGCGATCGAACCCTTCGTGATCTGGCGCGTTCTGCCGGGCATCGGCGTGGAAACCGCCACTGGAACCACGAAGGGAAAGCTGGACGAGAAGGCATACGGGTTCCGCATCCGCGGCAAGGAGATCTCAAATTTCGACTATCGCTTCGAGTCGATTTGGGAGAGAGGCAGTGCGGGCTCGAACGGCATTGAAGCTTGGGGTGCCACGCTGGGAGCGGGCTATCGCGCCGAAAATCTCCCCGGCCGCCCGCGATTTTTTACCGGTTATGACTACGCTTCCGGCGACAAGAACCCCAGGGACGGGATTCACAACACCTTCGATACCATGTACCCGACCGCCCACGATCGCTTCGGCATCGCCGATCAATTCGGCTGGCAGAACATCATCGGCGTTCGCGCCGGCGGCACATTTGAGCCTCACCGGCGGTGGCAGATCACAGGGCAGTATCTGAACTTCTGGCTGGCAAGCGCCACCGATGCCGTCTATAACACGTCCGGAGGCGCGATCGCCCGCGATGCGACGGGCAAATCCGGCGCGCATCTCGCCGAAGAGTTCGACGTTTATACCTGGTACGAGATCAACCGCCAGGTCCATGTCGGCGTCGGGATCGGTCACGTGATGCCGGGTCATTTTTTGGCCAGCGTCACCAAGGGTGCGGCGTATACTTATCCCTACATCGCGGTCGAATTGCTCGACGGACGCCGCGTCAGGTAGATCCAGGCGCCGCCATCTCCTTTTCATCGCATTTGACACAAACCGCTGGGGATCGCTACACTAAATTGTCTGTTAGGACCCAAGGGAGATAGTCTGTCTGTATGAAAACCCAATTCCCGTCCAAAGGGGAAGTGGTGCGCAAATGGCACGTGATTGACGCTGAGGATGCGGTTCTCGGCCGTCTGGCAAGCCACGCCGCGCAACTGCTGATGGGCAAGACCAAACCCATTTACACCCCGTTTTTGGACACCGGCGATCACGTGATCGTCATTAACGCGGACAAGGTGAAGCTCACCGGCCGCAAAGAAGAGCAGAAAGTTTACCGCCGCCACTCGGGCTATCCGGGCGGGTTGTCGGAGATTCAGGCGCGGAAAGTTCGCGCCGTCCGCCCCGTGAGGATGGTGGAAGAAGCAATTTCAGGCATGCTGCCGAAGAACAATCTCGGCAAGCAGATGTACCGGAAGTTGAAGGTTTATGCGGGGGCAAAACATCCGCATCAGGCGCAACAACCGGTCGCATTGCCGTTGTAAACGAGAGAGGATTCCAAGTGGCAGCAACGTTAGTTCAACATTTAGGCACCGGGCGCCGGAAGACTTCCGTGGCCCGCATTTTTCTCCGGTCCGGCAAAGGCTCCATCACCGTCAACGGACGTCCCTTCGAAGAATACTTCCCCAGTGAATCGGCCCGTGCGCTGGTGCGCCAGCCGCTTCTCGCCACCGAATCGTCCGACCGTTTCGATGTGATTGTACTCGCCAACGGCGGCGGCGTTCTCGGACAGGCGGGCGCCGCCCGTCTCGGCATCGCCCGTGCCCTGATCGAATTCAATTCCGAGCTTCGCGGCAAGCTGAAGCAACTCGGATTCCTGACCCGCGACCCGCGCGCCCACGAACGCAAGAAGTACGGACAAAAAGGCGCACGCAAGCGGTTCCAGTTCTCAAAGAGATAGTCTGGCCGGCTGTCCGCTCAGCCCTCTCTTTAGCATCCTGATTTGTTCCCGGCCGGCAAATTCCGCTTTGGGCGCCGGGTTGGGGAAGTCCGGGTGAAATCGTTCTTGAGACGCACATTCTCTAGCGCATCCCGCGCGTCCAAGAACCCGTTGCAGGCGAACCGCGCTATGCGCCTGCTGCATTTAACGAGGCATAAGGAGGAACTTTGCCATCGATTTCCATGAAAGAATTGCTCGAAGCCGGTGTTCACTTCGGGCACCAGACCAAGCGCTGGAATCCGAAAATGAAAGAATACATTTTCGGCGAACGCAACGGGATCTACATTGTGGACCTGCAGAAGACGCTCAAGCTCTTCAAGGACGCGATGCGCTACGTGGCCGAAATGGCCGCTCAAGGCAAGTCCGTCCTTTTCGTCGGCACCAAGCGCCAGGCGCAGGAAGCGGTCGCTGAAGAGGCCGTGCGCTGCAGCCAGTATTACGTAAATCAGCGCTGGCTCGGCGGACTGCTCACCAACTTCAGCACGGTGCAGCGCTCCATCAAGCGCCTGAAGGAACTCGATTCCCTGGCCGACGAAAGCGGGTATGAAGGCCGCGCCAAAAAGGAAGTGGGCCGCCTGGAGCGCGAGCGCAAACACCTGCAGCAGAATCTCGCGGGAATCAAAGACATGCCCGGACTGCCGGATTTGCTTTTCGTGATCGATTCGAACAAAGAGGCGATCGCCGTGAAGGAAGCCCGCAAGCTCGGCATCCCGGTGGTCGCGGTCGTGGATACCAACTGCGATCCCGATGAAGTCGACTACGTGATTCCCGGCAACGACGACGCCCTGCGCGCCATTCGCCTGTTCACGAACAAAGTGGCCGATGCGGTGGTGGAAGGGCGTTCTCTTGCGACCGAGCAGGATTTCATCCCCGAGCGCGTTGTTACCGAAGAAAGCGCCTCCACCGAGGACTTCGCCGGCTACAATCAATTCGATCCGCAGCAGCTTGACCAGCTTATGTCGGAAAGCCTTTCCGACGAAGATCTGCCGTCCACTTCCCTGCCTCGCAAGGGACCTGCTTCGGAAGCACAGGCCGCCGAGGCGCCGGCCACAACCACCCGGAGCGAGCTGCAATAGCGGCTCGCCTCAGACAATCAATACGGCATTATGGGAACTATGGCAGAGATTAGCGCGCAATTGGTAAAGCAACTCCGCGAACGCACCGGCGCGGGAATGATGGAGTGCAAGAGCGCCCTTCAGGAAACCGGCGGCGACCTTGAGAAGGCGGTGGATGTTCTCCGCAAGCGCGGCATCGCCTCGGCGGCGAAGAAAGCGACGCGAAGCACCAAGCAAGGCGTCGTTGGAACCTATGTTCATCCCGGATCGCAGTTGGGAGTTCTGATTGAAGTCAACTGCGAATCGGATTTCGTGGCTCGTACCGAAGATTTTCAATCCTTGGTAAAGGACCTCGCCATGCAAGTGGCGGCGGCCGATCCGCAATTCATCCGCAAGGAAGACGTCTCCGCGGCGGCGCTCGCCAAAGAAAAGGAAATTCAGCGGGCGCGGGCGATTGCCGAGGGCAAGCCGGAGAAGATGGCGGACAAAATCGTCGAGGGCCGGCTCAACAAGTATTACGAAGAAGTGTGCCTCTATGAGCAGCCGTTCATCAAGGAAAACACCACTACGGTTCAGGATCTGATCAAGGCGGCCATTGCCCGGCTGGGAGAGAACATCAGCGTAGCCCGCTTTGTTCGCTTCAAAGTCGGTGACGCGGCCTCCGAACAGACCTCGGCGGAAGCCGCCAGCTAAATTTCGAAACAGAAGGGGGCCGGCGCCGGTCCCCTTTTTCCCTGTCTGCTAATGCCTCAATACAAACGCATTCTCCTGAAACTGAGCGGCGAAGTCATGGCGGGGGCGAATTCTTTCGGGATCGCGCCGGATCGCGTTCAGGCTTTGGCCGCGGAAATCGCGGAAGTGGCCAAGACGAAGATCGAGATTGGGCTCGTCGTGGGCGGCGGAAACTTCTTCCGCGGGGTCGCGGCGGCGGCCAAGCACATGGATCGCGTCACCGGCGATCATATGGGGATGCTGGCCACCGTGATCAATGCCTTGGCTCTGCAGGACGCCCTCGAAAAAGTCGGCGTACCCACACGGGTGATGACGGCCATCCAGATGCATCAGGTCGCCGAGCCTTACATCCGCCGGCGCGCCATCCGCCACCTCGAAAAGGGACGGATTGTCATCTTCGCGGCCGGAACGTCAAACCCGTATTTTTCCACCGACACCGCGGCAACGCTGCGTGCTCTCGAGATTCACGCCGAGGTGATCGCCAAAGCGACGAAGGTAGACGGCGTCTACGACAAGGACCCAATGCGCTTTTCCGACGCCGTGCGCTACCCGGAGATCAGCTACCTCGAAGTACTCTCAAAATCCCTGGCGGTGATGGA
Source organism: Bryobacteraceae bacterium (assembly GCA_035545735.1). Taxonomy (GTDB): domain Bacteria; phylum Acidobacteriota; class Terriglobia; order Bryobacterales; family Bryobacteraceae; genus JAJYKC01. The sequence continues at coordinate 72,256 of DASZXS010000083.1, forward strand.
CGCCTCCGCCGTGGCGATGTGCCGGGACAACCACCTGCCGATCCAGGTGTTTAATCTGAATGTGTACGGCAATATAATGCGGATGTCGATGGGCGAACCCATCGGCACGTTGATCCATTGAGGCAGCCATGAAAAACGATCCCCAACCTGCTACCACAACTCCGAATCAATTCAAAAACGTCAAGGAAATCGAGCAGTATGCGCGCGGGCGCATGGAAAAGGTACTCACCGCGTTGCAGCACGACATGGCCGGCATCCGGACCGGACGCGCCTCGGTGGGTTTGCTCGACAACATCAAAGTGGAGTGTTACGGCTCGCTCATGCCCATTAACCAGGTGGCCACCCTCCACGTTCCCGAACCGGCGCTAATCACCGTGCAGCCGTTTGACGCGTCGCAGATCGCCGCGATTGAAAAGGGCATTCGCAGCGCCGATCTTGGCCTGAACCCGGGAAATGACGGCAAGGTGATCCGCATCCCCATTCCTCCCCTCACCGAAGAACGCCGCAAGGACTTCGTGAAGAAGCTGCACCATGTCGCCGAGGACCACCGGATCGTCCTGCGCAACGTGCGGCGCGATTCCAACGAGCACGTCAAGAAGCTTCTGAAAGACAAACTGATCAGCGAGGACGACGAACGCCGCGCACTCGATGAGATTCAGAAACTGACCGACGCACAGATCGCCAAGCTCGATCAAGCGGTAAAGAGCAAGGAAAAAGAGATCCTCGAGTTCCGCTAGCCGAGCCATTCGAAATGACCAACGACGAGTTCACCACGTCGATTGGACCATTCACGACTCTCCTGATGACGGAACAAAAGGACGGGACCTTGTCCTGCCGATCGCGGCGTATCGGTCCGCCCTTTCCTCAACGCCACCAGCGCCACGCGCCAGCGTGACTTGAAATACCCGCCCGAGCGCGCGAATGTCACTCTCGCGGAAAGAACGCCGTGCCCTCAAAACATCAGCCGCAATGCAAACTGGATCAGCCGCGGATCATTGTACTGCCCGCTGATGACGCCGAACTGCGGCGTGCCCATCGATGTCCCCGGATAGCTGAAGCGCACCCGGTTGAACAGATTAAAGATCTCTGTGCGGAACTGCACTCCGACCCGCTCGGTGATCTGCGTGTTCTTGAATACCGTGAAATCGTAGTTTGCAGTCCCCTGCGATCTCGCGTCCGGCATCGTGCGCGCGGCGTTGCCGAAAGTGAACGCCGCCGGCAGCGCAAAAGCCGAGGTATTGAACCACTGGTTCAGCCGCGACTGCGCCGAGCCGCTCTCCTTCGCGCTCACGCCTGTCCGGTTGGGCCGCTGCCCTCCGCCGAAGCTGTTGGACGTGTTGCTCGCCACGCTGATCGGAAGCGGATTCCCGGATTGAAACGTGGTTACGCCATTGACCCCCCAACCTGAAATCAGCTTACCGGCGACTCCGGACGCGTTCTGCCCGAAGCGCTGCCCCTTCCCAAACGGAAGATCGACGATGTAGCTGATCACCGCGCGCTGCGGTGTGTCATAGAGCGCAAGCGACCGCTCGGCCCGGATGTTGTAGTTGTCCTGAACCCCGCCCGCGCCCCCGCCGGGTTCCAGCCATCCGGTCAACGTATCCGTATCGCTGATCAACTTCGACCAGGTGTAGGAGCCGACGATCGTGCCGCCCTTCGCAAAGCGCTTTTGAACGTTGATCTGCGCCGAATGATAGCTGGAGTTCCGGTTCGGCGGCGATTGCATCGCAAAGCCGTTATATTCCGGATAAGGCCGCAGCAACTGCCCGCGCGCCACGTTGGGCTGCGCAAGAGTCCCGAGGGTCACCAGGCCATAGAACGGATTGGGGACCTGGTCCTGCAAATGGCTGCCGAGAGCCATGTACTCGGGCGGAAGCTGATCCAATTGCTGCGAGGGTCCGGGCAGGTGCGTGCCCTTGGAACCCGCGTAGGCAACCGACAGGGCCACGCCGCCGGCCAGTTCGCGCTGGACGTCGAAATTCCATTGCTGCGAGTAGGCATGCTTCTCGTTGTAGATCGGCGCCGTGATGCCCTGTCCGTAGAAGAGCTGCTGAAAATTAGCGCTTCGTCCGGGAGCCGGTGCGATGCCGCGCGGGAACGGATTGCTCAACGTGTCGGCCGGCGTGATCGAGCCGTCCAAGGTTCCATTAAACGGCGTGGTGTACGCGTTCACCAGATCGCCATTGGGAGCGAAGCCGAAGGCTACGTCATTCCCCAGCCAGAAAATACCGTAGCCGGTCCGGATCACCGTTTTGTTATTCCAGCGATAGGCCAGGCCGAATCGCGGCGAAAAGAGATTGCCCAGCTTGGTGTTGTTGCGGCTCGGATTGTCGGGCGAATTGACCAGGCCAAGTCTTCCCTTCAAATCCAAGCCCGTGGGTCCGGAAAGATCGTTGGTGACGCCGGGAAGCAGAACCGTCATGCGATCGAAGCGTTCCGACCACGGGCCCATCTGCTCGAAGCGAAGGCCGTAGTCGACCGTCAGGCTGGGCGTCACCTGAAACTGATCGCCCGCATAGTAGGCTCGGTATATCTGCTGCCCCGCCACCAGCGAGTTATTCGTTACGCCGCCTCCGGTGCCATAGCCCAGCAGAAACGAGGCAAACCCGTTGCCGGTGCCCGCGGGCTTGAACGGATTCGCGGACGTCAACAGCGCATCGAAGGTGAAGTTGCCGGAGGGATTATTCTGCTGGTAGTAGTTGTGGGTGTTGCGGCGAACTTCGACGCCAAATTTCAGCGTGTGCCTACCCCATATTTTGGTCAGCGTGGGAGCCAGGGAGTACACATCGTTGCGCGCGATAATCGTGCTGCCGGTGCCGCTGGTGCTGAACACGCCGTTATATCCGCTCACCTGCGGCTGTGGAACCACGCGGAAGACCACCTCGTTATTTAACGCAGCCGGCCAGCCAAGCTGCGTGAGGTCGTATCCGTCCGTCAGGGACGTGCGGTCATAGCTGAACCGGAGATAGGACAGACGCACGTCGCCGATCAACGTCGGTGAAAAAGCATACGTGTCCGCAAGCACAGCCTGATTGGTGTTGAACGTCTCGGTGCAGCGATCCACGCAGGTCTTGGTCTTATACGGATCGATGGGAAGATTCAGATTCGTCCAATACGTGTATCGCATGAACACGCGCTGCTTCTCGGAAAAGGTGTGATCGACGCGCGAGTTGTACTGGTCGTTGCCGCCGCCTACGCTCGCGTTCGAGGTAAAGTTGTTCACGTCCGTGAAAGGCGCGCCCTGTGTGTTGGCGCGTCCCCAAAGATTCGTTAGAACCTTGGATGCCGGGTCGATCCGGCTGGCCGGGATAATATTGCCTGGAAACTGCTGGCGCGTGATAATCTGGCTGCCGCTGGCGTCGGTCGCGCACGGCGCGCTGCCGAACCGGCCGCAGGTCGTCAGCGGGTCGTAGATCGGCACCTGCGCCCCCGTGCTGTCGCGGACGCCCGAGAAATCGCCTCCGCGCATGGCGTCGGTAGGAACCGAATAGACATACGACTGGCCCTGGCGCAGCCGGAATCCTTCCCAGGAGAAGAAGAAAAACGTTTTATCTTTTATGGCCGGGCCGCCGAGATTGGCGCCGTATTGATTCTGCGAAAATGCCGGGCGTTGAATTCCCGCCCGATTATTGAAGAATGTGTTCGCATTAAGAACCCGGTTGCGAAGATATTCATAGGCGCTGCCGTGAAATTCATTCGTCCCCGATTTGGTGGTCAAATTCACCGCTCCTCCGGCGAGCCGCCCGAATTCCGGGCCCAGGTTATTCGTCTGCACTCGAAACTCCTGGATGGCGTCCTGGGTCGGCACCAGCGCCGTCAGGTTGGCATAGGACGCGTTGAGGGGAGCGCCGTCAAGGAAGGCCGCGCTTTGATTCGCCTGTCCGCCGCCGATCTGAAAATTGCCCCAGGCAAACGGATTCGTTCCGGTCGGGGTTGTGCCCGACTGCCCGCCTGGAACGACGCCGGGCACCATCGCCACCAGTCCGAAAACATCGCGCCCGTTCAGCGGCATCTCGAGAACGCGCCGCGCCTCCACCACCTGCCCCAGCGACGCATTTTCGCTCTGCAGCAGCGGCGATTCCGCAGTCACCTCAATCACCTGGTTGACGTCGCCCAATGCCATTGGGACATCGATGCGAACCGTGCTCTGCACGGCAACGGTCACCGGCTCGCGGACAAAGCGGCGGAAACCGGCCCGCTCCACTTCAACTCTGTATTGGCCGGGCACGAGATTGATGAATTGATAGTCCCCTGACGCATCCGTGCTCATCGTTCTGCGTTCGGCGGTGCCCAGGTTGGTGAGGGTCGCCGTTGCCCCGGGGACAGCGGCGCCGCTCGTGTCCGTCACCGAGCCAACAACAGATCCATAGAAAGTCTGGGCCACACAGACGGTTGCCGAAAGTAGTAAGTTGGCGCACCACAATAATCGAAAGCGCATTCTCTCTCCCCTACAAACCTTTTACTAATTCGGGCAGTATATACCGCGGCCGATCGATGGACAAGAGAAATGTGAAAGTAATCTTCGCGAATTACGAAAAGTTATCTCAACAATGTAGACTGTTTTTTGCAATGCGGAATGTTCATGAACTTCCGCTATTGAAAGCCCCAACAGTCGATAATCGTCTTCCGCTGGACTATTTACCGCGCGACGGAAAACCCGCCGGGCGCCGGGCCGATCTTCGGGCTCCAACCCGGTACAGGAGCGTGAGTCCGCCGGCAACGATTGTGGGCAGCGCGTAAATCGTGATTGCGGGCAACCAGGGAAGCGGAGGCGGAGCGTCAGCGGCGAGCGTTCCGGCGCGCACCGCGGCGGCCCTGCGCTCCGCTGGCCAGACGCTCCGGTATACGACGAAGGAGGCCAGAAAGTACAGAAGAAACCACAACAGAATCGCGAGAGAGCCTTTTTGCAAGGCGGAAATACTCATAAAATACCCCGTTACGGCGCCAGCCAGTCCGGCCTCATCTTATCATCATCCGGGAGGCGCTTCTTTTGGCTTGACACTTTTTCTTTTTAGTACTAATTTATTAGTATATGCGCCGCGCAAAGCCGGTTCTGACCGATCAGGAGCTCGAAATCATGAAGGTGATCTGGGAGTTGGGCGCCGCCACCGTTCGCGATGTCTACGAAGCCCTGCTCGACCGCCGCAAGATTGCCTATACCACGGTGATGACGATGATGAAGATCCTGGAGCAAAAGGGACACCTGCGCCGCAAGCTCGACGACCGCGCCTACGTCTACCAGCCCACCCGGCCCAAACAGCAGGTAGTGCGCAGCATGGTGCGGGAATTCGTCGATCGCGTATTCAACGGCTCCGCGCAACCACTGTTGCTTCACCTGCTGGAGGACCAGAACCTCACCCCCAAGGATCTGGATGAAATCGCCCGCATGATTCCAAAAGGCGCGCCTTCGAGGAAGGGGGATAAAAAGCCGCAATGACACCGCATAACCTTCTCGTCTATAACTTGCAGATTCTGGTTCTGATCGCCGCCTGCGGGCTGGCGATCGCCGCTCTCCGGCTGCGGAATCCAAACGTGCGCATGCTTTCGATGCAAGCGGTGCTCGCGCTCTGCTTCCTTCTACCGCTGCTCCAGCCGCGCCTCGACGTCCAAGCGCGAGTGGCGGCGGAAACGCTGGGAGTATATGCCGCCACAAGCGCCACGGCCGGCGCGCCGCAATTCACTCTGCCGCCTCTTTCGACCATGCTGCTCGGCCTGGCGCTTCTTGGGGCGGCAGGAAGGGTTGTCTGGATTGGCGTGGGTCTGGTCCGCCTCTCCCGCTACCGGCGCCACGCGACCCCGGCGCCAACCGTGCACCAGCATCTCCTGCGCCGTGTCGGAGTAAAAGCCAGCTTCTTTTATTCGGACGAAATCCCCGGCCCGGTTACGTTCGGTATTTTCCGCCCCGCCATCCTGCTTCCGTCGGCTTGTTCCACCAGCGAATTTGTCGCCTGCCACGAATTAGTCCACGTGCGCCGCCGGGACTGGGCCGTCGCGCTCGCCGAGCAGTTCGTTCTGGCGCTGTTTTGGTTCCACCCCGCCGTCTGGTGGCTGGTGGCGCGCCTCCAATTGACGCGCGAACAGGTGGTGGACCAGGAAGTGGTGAAAATTCTCGACGGGCGCGATGAATATCTGAACACTCTGCTTTCGATTGCGGCGGCGCGCCTGGCGCCGGACCTTGCGCCCGGGACTCTGTTTCTACAAAAGCGTCACCTGCGGGAGCGGGTGGCTTCCCTGCTTCAGGAGGTTCCTCCCATGTCACGCATCCGCCTTTTCTCCTCGTCCGCCGCGCTGATCGCCACCGCGGGGATCGTCATTTTCACCTGCTCGCGGGCGCTCCCCTTGCAAGCGTCGCCCGCGCTCGATGACAGCGCCTACATCGAAATTCAAACCGGCGGCGCAAATCTTCTTCACCGCGTCCCGGTAGAATATCCGGCCGCGGCCCAACGGGACCATATCGCCGGCGCCGTGGTTGCGCAACTGACCCTGAACAGCCAGGGCGAGGTTTCCGACGCGAAGATCCTCACCGGTCCAGCCGAATTGCATGCCCCGGTGCTCGCGTCCGTGCTCCAGTGGCACTTCGACAACACAGCGGCGCCGGCCTCACCGATCAACGTAACGGTGACGTTCCGCGATTCCGGCAGCCCCCTGCTTCCAGCCTCGCCAAGTCTGTGGCCCGCTGGAGTGCCGGTGAACAAGAGCCTCACGCTCTCGCGGATCGATTTGAGTTCCGTTCCTCCGGCGCTGCGAGATCGCGTGTCGCAGGCCGTCACCCTGCATGAGGGACAAACCGTCTCCTGGCAGGACATGTCCGCCCTGAGCGCCTCCCTTGCCGGGATCGACGAACATCTGAATCTCGGCGTGCACGCGTCCGACGAACAATCGCTGTCCGTCCGGATCGGAGTGCCCGGATACGGACCGCCGCGCATTCGCATTGGAGGCAACACGCAGGCGGCCAATCTGATTCGCAAAATCGTTCCGCTCTATCCGGCCGAAGCGAAGGCGGCACGTGTCCAGGGAGTTGTGAAGTTCACCGCTGAAATCGGCAAGGACGGAGCGGTTCAAGAGTTGCACCTCGACTCCGGACCGCCGCTGCTCGTGCCGGCGGCCGAGGAGGCCGTGCGGCAATGGGTCTATCGCCCGACTCTTTTGAATGGCGATCCGGTCGACGTGGTGACCAGCATTGACGTGAATTTCACCCTTTCCCGGTAGGATGCGGAACCACCCTGCTCTTTTGGCGCTTGCTCTTGCGTCCTGTTCCTGCGCGTTGCAGCGCCGGGATCCGTCGTTCCACGTGATTCCCGGCCGTCCAGATTACCTGCTCCAGTCTCCGGACGCGAGCGAAACGCCGTTTCCGCAGGTTCTCACTCGATATAACGGGTTCATCCCGGGAAGCGGCCAAGTGGACCTCCGCGCCGGGATGGAGCTTCGAATCGAGAACGCGTACTATCGCGAGGGCGCGCCCAAACACGGGCTCAACGGCTTTCTCGGCACGGAAATCGCGCGTTACCGCATCACTGGGGGTGGAGAATTACACCTCGAGTCCGTTCGCTCGGCCTTAAAAAGACGGCCGGTGGATCAGGAGCCGGTTCAAGCGCTGATCCATTCACGACAGAAACGCTACCCTCACCATCGGTTCTTCTACGCGATCGTCTTCCGGCGAGAAGGGAGCACACGCGGCTCGGTGCTATTGGGGGCGGATTCAGGTGACGCGCTAGACCATCTGTCAACACAGCTACTCCGGGACCCGGACTCGGTTTGCGACGGCTCCCCGCGCTGCACCGTATTTCCGGAGGCGTGCTCGGTGGCGCTCGAAATGGAGATTCGGGTGAACGGGGCGCGCCGCGCCGTTTTGTGGGGCAGTCCCTTGTCGAGCATTGCTTCCGGTCCCAACGTATCTCTGCGGCGCGTCTACAACGGGCGGCTGACGAACGTCGATCTCGATCCCGCCGATCCCGCGGCGCGCCATCTCCCTCTCCTCCCCGGCGACCGCGTCGAGTCCGGGGCGCTACCATAAGCCACAGATCCAATGGACTGGAAAAACAACGGCATTCGCATCGTCCGCGCGGGCGAACTCGACACCAACACTCCCCAGACACCGGGCATGAGCCGCGCCGCGGCCATCACGCACGCGCGCACCGGTGCAAACAAGCTCTGGGCCGGCACGGTGGTGGTGGAACCGGACGCAAAAACGGGCGCGCATCACCATGGCGAGGTCGAAACAGTGCTCTACATTATCCGGGGGCGCGCGCGTTTTCGCTGGGGCGACCGCCTGGAGTTTTTCGAAGAGGCCGGTCCTGGCGATTTCATTTACGTTCCTCCGTTCGTTCCTCACCAGGAAATCAACGCCCGCGGCGACGAACCCGTGGAAGCCGTCGTCGTGCGCAGCGGACAGGAACCAGTAGTCGTGAATCTCGATATTCCCAGCCCCGAGTCACCGGGCCGCACCGCGTGGGTGGACCCCGGACACCCGCGCTGACGCCTCGCCTCCCTGCGCCGCTTGAAACTTCGTCCAGGGGTAGGAGTCGAGATCCTTGAGAAGGTCCTTTTCCCACGTGAACGCCGGGTATTTCCGAACGTGTTCGGCAGCGTTGAACTTGCGCCCGCAGGCGTGGCCCATGGCGGCGATGAACGCCATCTGCGCGGACAGTAACGCATCGGACACTTTATTCTCCACGGCTCCGGCGGTCCCATGCGCCGGCTGCCACGGCGGCGAGCCGCGCGGGGAAAGATCTACATGCCCGCACAATGTCCGCTCGCTGGGCGCCTCCCTGCCCTCGAAGGTATCGTAATGATCGGCAAGAAATTTCCCGGCGGCGGAAACGTCGATTTTCCCCTTGTACCCGGCCATCAGCTCGTCCCAGCGTTTTCGCCGCGCATTCGGACTGATACCCATGTCGCGCACAGAAAAGGAAAACGCTTCATCGCGGATGAGCTCGGGGTTTTGGGGGAAATTGGCGCCGGCGAAATATCCATCTCTGCTGGTTTTGAGCGTCACGTGCAGCAGCCCGAGTTCCAGCTCGCCGATCTCGTTCGTATTCCGGTCCGCAAGCAGCCAGGTGTTGGCATATCCGCCGTTATTTCCGTCCTTCATGATCCGGGCGAAGTCGTGAATCGACGCGCTGTACTGCATCGCCTTGCGTGCGCGCACAAACTCCGCCACGCCATCCGGATCGAAGCCGTCGAAAGAGCTGATCGTCGTCTCGGTGATCAACATCCCGGCCGAGTTTTCTCCAAAATCGTCGCCGCTGTGGATCATCCCGGGCAGCGCATCCATCAGAATGCGGTAACCGCTGCTCGGGACGATATCCAGAATAATGTTCCACCGCGAGCCTTCCCGGTACTGCGACCAGTTGTTGTGAGCGATGATGATTTTCCCGTCTCGCGTATAGCTCCCCGTAGCAACAAAGGCGCTGCAGTGTTCCGGAGTGGGCCGGCGGACGGCCGCGATGTGATGCTGCCGGTCGTACCAATTGGAATAGTAGGAATCCAATTCCTGAAAAGCGTTATAGGCAACCACATCCCAAAGGTCCATGTTTGGAACCTGCCTCGCCAGCAGCCCGGCCGTTATGCCCTGCAACTCTTCCCGGTATTCCTTTTCGATGTGAGGCCAGAGTACGTGCTCCGCCGCCGCGCGATAGAAGGCCCAATCGTGGGAAGAACCGTGCAGCATCCCGGCGCGCACCACGCGAAACGAATCGGCGATTTCCGGCGCCAGCAGATAACCATTTTGGTAGCCGATACTGGACGGATCGCCCTCCAGGTGGGCAAAAATCCAGCCGTTCGCGGGAGGACGGCGGAACGCGCCGGACAAGCGCGGATCAGCGGGCCGTTCCGAGGTGGCGGGCCCGGCGCTCAATCCGGCGGCGCAGAAGACCAACAGAAGTGCGCCCCACGGCCTGTTCATACTGGTAAGAGCATAGCAAGGCAACGGCGGGACAAAGCGGCCCGGTGACAGGAATGCCCAGCCGAAAGGGGCCGTTTCCGGCGGTCCATGCTAGGATGAAATTTCCCGCAGATGGTCCACGCAATTCCCGATATTCTTGCTCAAATCGCTGAAAACAAGCGCAAAGAGATGGTCCGCTTGCTGGCAAAGCGACGGGCTCTCGAAGCCGCCGCCGAAGCGGCGATCGCCGGGCGCAGGGATTTCCAGCGGGCCATGGAAGCGGGCAATCCGTCCGTAATCGCGGAAATCAAACAAGCCTCCCCCAGTAAGGGAATCCTCAGTCTGGATTTCGACCCGGTTCGAACCGCCCTCGAGTATCAATCGGGTGGCGCGGCGGCGTTGAGCGTTCTCACTGACGAAGTGTTTTTCAAAGGAAGTCTGAAGCATCTCGAAGCCGCCCGCTCCTCCGTCCGGCTCCCGGCGCTGCGCAAGGATTTTACCATCGACGAGCTTCACGTCATCGAGGCCGCCGCGCACGAAGCCGATGCCGTCCTCCTGATCGCCGCGCTACTCAGCGAAGCACAGCTTCGAAGCTTTCGCGAACTCGCAGAACAATACAGGATGGCCGCTGTGGTCGAGGTGCACGACGAGGCCGAGCTCGATCAGGCGCTCGGATCCGGGGCCCGGATTGTCGGGGTGAACAACCGCGATCTGCGGACATTCGAGGTAACGCTCGATACTTCACTCAAGCTGGCCCAATCCATGCCGCCGGGTGTCATTGCGGTCGCCGAAAGCGGTATTCACTCCCGCGCCGACATCGATCGCCTGCGCTCGGCCGGGTACCGCGGATTCCTGGTGGGAGAATACCTCATGAAATCGCCCGACCCGGCCGCCGCGCTGCGGGAGCTCACCGGATGTTCGTGAAGATTTGCGGGATCACCAACCGGGATGACGCGCTGGCCGCATCGGATGCCGGCGCCGACGCGCTCGGTTTTAATTTCTATCGGGATAGCCCGCGCTACATCGCACCCACCGGGGCGGCGGCAATTACAGCCAAATTGCCCGCGCATGTTTTGCGGGTTGGCATTTTTGTCGACCAGACGCCGGAGCAAATTGCCGCCATCAGCATCGAAGCGGGTATCGACATCGCACAGCTTTATGGACGCTCGGAATGTCCGGCCCTCCGCGTCTGGCGGGCCCTGGCGATTCGGGACGCCGCCGAAATCGCCGGCGTGGACGCGAAGAACGCGGAAGCGTTTCTACTCGACACGCCCTCGAACGGCTTGTTGGGCGGCACCGGGCAGACGTTCCGCTGGCAGGTCGCGCGCGAGGCCGCGGAGCTGACATCAAAAAAAATTATCCTTGCCGGAGGATTGGATGAAGCGAACGTCCGGCAGGCCATCGAAGAAGCACGCCCGTGGGGCGTGGACGTCTGCTCGCGCATTGAGCGGGAGCCGGGACGCAAAGACCACATCAGAATGAAACTATTCATCGAAGCCGCTCACTGGGAGCCAACCACATGATTCCGACGCAGCCCGACGCACAGGGCCATTTCGGACCCTACGGGGGGCGGTTCGTCCCCGAGGTGCTGATGGCGCCGCTGGAGGACCTGGAAACGGCCTACGCCGAAGCGCGCGTCGATCCGGCATTCCAGGATGAGCTGAAGGATTTGCTCACGAACTACGCCGGACGTCCGACGCCGCTCTATTTCGCCAGGCGGCTCAGCGAAACGCTGGGCGGCGCGCGCATTTATCTCAAGCGGGAAGACCTGCTGCACACCGGCGCGCACAAAATCAACAACTGCCTCGGGCAGGCGCTGCTGGCCCGCCGTATGGGTAAAAAGCGGATCATCGCCGAGACCGGCGCGGGACAGCACGGCGTCGCGACGGCAACCGTATGCGCGCTTTTTGGACTCGACTGCACCGTCTACATGGGGGAAGAGGACATGCGGCGGCAGCGTCTCAACGTTTTCCGCATGCGGTTGCTCGGGGCCAAGGTCGTAGGGGTAGCCAATGGCAGCCGGACGCTGAAGGACGCCATCAGCGAGGCGATGCGCGACTGGGTGACCAATGTCTCCTCCACGCACTACCTGCTTGGCTCAGCGCTCGGGGCTCATCCGTATCCGCTGATGGTGCGCGAATTCCACCGCGTGATCGGCGAGGAAGCGCGCAAACAAATTCTCGAAAAGGAGCGCCGCCTGCCCGACGCGATCTTCGCCTGCGTCGGCGGAGGCAGCAACGCGATTGGCATCTTCCATCCGTTCCTTCCGGACGACGGCGTAAAGCTCATCGGCATCGAGGCGGGCGGACGGGGAGAGGCGCTCGGTGAACATGCCGCCCGTTTCTCGGGGGGCTCTCCTGGCGTGCTGCACGGCGCTTACAGCTACCTGCTGCAGGATGGCGACGGGCAAGTATCGCTAACCCACTCGGTTTCCGCGGGTCTCGACTACGCCCTCGTTGGACCCGAGCACGCCTGGCTGAGCGACCAGCATCGCGCGGAGTACGTCTCCGCCACCGACCAGGCGGCGCTCGCCGCGGCGCTTGTGCTCTCGCGGACCGAAGGCATTATCCCCGCCCTCGAATCGTCCCATGCTGTCGCCGAAGCCATTCGCCGCGCGCCCTCCGCGAAAGGAGAACTCTTCATCGTGAATCTCTCGGGACGAGGAGACAAGGATACGGATATCTACCGCGCAAATCTGAAGGAGATCGATGAGCCAGCCGACGCGCATTAGCCGCCTTTTTGAGTCCGCGCAAAGCGGAAAACGAAAGATGCTGATCGCCTATCTCACCGCCGGAGATCCCACACCGGAACACACCCCTGGCCTGGTGGCAGCGCTGGAGCGGGGCGGATGCGATCTGCTTGAGTTGGGAATTCCCTTCTCCGATCCCATTGCCGATGGACCGGTCATTCAGCGCGGCGCGGATCGCGCCCTGCGCGCCGGAACCAGCGTGTCCAACGTTCTGGAGATCGCGGCCCAAATCCGCAAGCAATCGGAAATTCCGCTTCTGCTGTTCACCTACTTGAATCCCGTGCTCCGCTATGGTCTCGACCGCCTGGGGCAGGATGCCAAGGCCGCCGGTATTGACGGGTGCCTGATGATCGACCTGAGCGTTGAGGAAGCCGGGCCCTATACCGAAGCCATGCGCAAACATGGCCTGGACACGGTGTTTCTCGCCGCGCCCACCAGCACGCCCCGCCGGCTCAAACTGGCCGCGCAGTATTCGTCCGGCTTCATCTATCTCGTGTCGAGAACCGGCGTCACGGGCGAGCGCGAGTCGCTCTCCGGAAACGTCGAACCGCTCGTCAAGGCTCTGCGTGCGGAAACCGGCCTGCCGCTGGCAGTGGGCTTTGGCATTTCGACGCCCGAACAGGTGCGGGCCACCGCGAGCGCCGCGGACGGCGTCGTGGTTGGCAGCGCGTTTGTCCGCGTGATCGAGGAGCATTTGAACGAGCCGGGCGCTCCGATGGAAGCGGCGCTCGAGGCCCGTGCCCGGGAACTCGCGTCCGGGCTATCATCGAAGCATTGATGACTCAGGAAGAAGGGCGAAAAGCACTGGCCGGGCTTCGCGTGCGCATCGACGACGTCGATCGGCGCCTGCTGGCCCTGCTCAACGAACGGACCGGAATCGTCGAGGAAATCGGACGCGTGAAGCAGGAGGCGCAGATGCCCATCTACGAACCGCGCCGCGAGGATCAGGTCTTCGAAAACGTGCAGGCCAGCAACCGCGGGCCCTTACCCGGCGATGCGGTGAAGCGGATTTTTGAACGAATTATCGATGAAATGCGACAGGTCCAGCGGTTGCGCATGCTGGACCGGAATCACTCCTGATTTACTTCGCCCAGGCCAGTCCGTCGACGCCTTTGCCCGCATCGATCATCTTTTCGACCGTCCAGTCGGAAGTGCGGATGGCCGCGACTTTCCGGCTCGAATCGCAGGAAACGTAAGCGGTCTTCCCGTCCGGGCTCACCAGCGACTCCTGCGGGGCTTTCGGCACGTCGATCACATGCGCAACCTTGTTCGTGTGAAGATCGAGAATCGCCACCTGGTTGATCGTCGGCATCGGGATCACCAGCCAGCGCCCGTCCGGCGTCGGCGCGGTTCCATAACCCAATCCGGGCAGGTCCACCCATGTCTTGATCTTGTTCGTCTTCGCGTCAATCACGGCGAGCCGCGGCTTCTTTTGATCGGACGTGAATACCTCCTGGTCGTTCGTTGAAATCGAGATTCGCTGCGTCTCCCCGGAGATGGGAATCACCGCCAGTGTCTTGCGTGCCTTCAGATCGAGAACGGAAACCGTCCCCGGGCCGACGTTCGCGGTATACCCGCGGCGTCCGTCATGGCTGATGGCCAACATGTGCGACTCGGTCTGTCCGGTGGGCACCGTGCCGGTAATCTTCAGAGTATGGGGGTCGATGATGCTAACCGTTTTATCGAGTTCGGTGGTCACATACAGCATTCCGTCCTTCGGGCCGAACTGCGGGCAATGCGGGCGCACGCCATGTCCGAAATTCACCCGTCCCGTGATCTTCCGGGACGCGAGATCAATGACGACAATGTGATCTCCGTCCGTGCCCGGCTTCCCTACCCCCGAGTCTCCATAGATGGGAACATAAGCGGTCTTCCCGTCCGGCGAGACGATCACTTCGTGACCCGTGACCCCTTCTTCATCCACGGTGGCGATTTGTTTGCCCGCCACCGGATCGATAATGCCGAGCGTGTGCTCTCCCTTGTTGGCGACGATCAGACTTCCGGCCCCGGCGGTCTGTAGAGAAAAAGCAGAGAGAAGCATCATAGGTAGAAATAATCTGGAATACGGCACCGCAAATTCCGTCCTTTCAGGGTACTCGATTGTTTGGGTAAGCTTGTTCCGCTAACTCTTGATTCTCACTCATCCGCGCACATCGTGCACGGACGCCGCCGGAAGCGTGCTGAGAACCCCGGGCTAAGCCTCGGGTTTGAACCACTTCAACGCCGTCGCCATCGCGGGCAGCGTCGCTTGGGTCTGGTTTGCCACCAGTTCAATATAATTTCGCATCTCCAGCGCCAGCTTCTCGCCCGTGCTTTCGTCCCAAGGCTTATCCTTCGCCGATTGGTCCAAAAAATACTGGATCCACGCCGAGGTGATCGACGGCTCCACATGGGTCAGATCCTGCCAGAGGTACGGCGGCGCAAGGGGATGGGAAGGATCGATCGGTTTTCCCAGGACGGAAATGATGTAAACGCCGCTTCCGTGGCGCGGAACCGCGCCCAGGATGTTCGCGGCGCGCGAGTAGTTGTAATTATCCACGATCCACCCCGGCAGGTCGTCCGGCTTGATATCGGAAGGTGGTTCTTTGTAGAGGGGAATGAGGTAAAGGTTTAGTTGACTCGGAGTGAAGCCGGCTTCCACCTTTCGCTCGATGGGTTCAACTTTGCCCAGGCTGGCCTTGACTACCGCGACATAAAGAGGCCGCGTGGCATCGCTCGGGAGGGCTCCGAACAGCAGGTAACTGTACAGGCCGAACCCGGGGCGCTCGGGGGCGTTTCCCACCAGCCAACCGCGCCCGGTTGGGCGCTCGCTGGCGGTCGGAGGTCGCGCCGACGTTTTGTGGTCGCCCGACGGCGGCGGCACCGGCTTTGACGGCGGCGGCGGCGGCGCCGGCGCCGGTTCAGCGGGCGTGGGCGGTGGCGGAGCAGTCTCGGTGGGTTCCTGCGGGGCAGCGGCGCGGCGCGGCTTTTGGCAACCGGCGAGCCACACCGCCAGGCAGACCATCACGAATAGCGGGAAATGGCGAAAACTCATCGTCCCGCCTCCTTCTGGTGGCGGCGCTTCCACGCCCAGCGGGCGCCCCTCGCCGCCAGAAACCAGAAAAACGCCACGAACACCAGGCTGATCCCGGCCAGCGGAGCGTCGGGAGTCATCGCGTTGAAGAACAGCGCGGTCGCCACCGTCAGGACCAGGACCGCCACCCAGATTCCAACGGTCGCCTTCCAGGCACTACCTTGTTTTTCGTCGTTTTCGCCCATGTGCTGCCCCCAAGCGCTCGACTCACCGATCGTGGAAACTATACACCACGTTGATTCTGCGGGGAAGGCCATTTTTGTTTCACCCCTTCCTGACCAGGGCGGGTCTCCGGCGCCGCGCACGTTCCGGTAAGATTTCTGTATATGTTGAAGCCGACCATCTTCCGCGAGTACGACATCCGCGGCGTAGCTGATGAGGAACTTCTGAGTGACGATGTGGAGCAGCTTGGGCTCGGCTTGGGCACCTACCTCCAGCGGGCCAGCGGAAAGAATATTTCCCTCGGCCGCGATGTGCGCCTGAGCGGCCAGCGGCTCCACGACGCCCTTTTAAAGGGCCTTATGTCCAGCGGATGCCATGTCACGGATATCGGCGTCGTGCCCACGCCCCTGCTTTACTATTCGGCGAAGCATCTCAAGCAGGACGGAGCGGTGATGATTACCGGAAGCCACAATCCGCCTGAATACAACGGCTTCAAGACGGTCTGCGGAGAGGGAACATTGCATGGCGAAACCATCCAGGCCGTCCGCAAGCTGATCGATGCCCAGGACTTTGAGCGCGGGGACGGCAGCTTGAAGACTTACGATATCGTCACCCCCTATGTGGATGAGATCGCATCGCAGTTTCAATACGAGCGGCGCATCCGGGTGGTATCCGACGCGGGGAATGGAACCGCCGGCCCGGTAATGAAGCGCCTGCTCGCCAAGCTGAACGTGGAAGTCCACGAAATGTTCTACGAACCGGACGGGACGTTTCCCAATCATCATCCCGACCCGACCGTTCCAGAAAACCTGGCCAAACTCGTCGCCGCCGTCCGCGAGAAAAAGGCCGACCTTGGCATCGCCTTCGACGGCGATGCGGACCGCATCGGCGCCGTTGATGAAAACGGCGGGGTCATCTTCGGCGATATGCTGTTGCTGATTTACGGCCGCGAGATCCTGACGCGCAAGCCGGGAGCCACGTTCATCGGCGAAGTGAAGTGCTCGCAGTTGCTCTATGACGAGCTGAATCGCCTGGGCGGAAACGCCATCATGTACAAAACCGGACATTCCCTCATCAAGGCGAAGATGAAGGAGGAACATGCGGAACTTGCCGGGGAAATGTCCGGGCACATGTTCTTCGCCGACCGTTACTACGGCTACGACGATGCCCTGTATGCTTCCTGCCGCCTGATCGAAATTGTCGGCAAGTCCGGCAAACCACTATCGGCGCAACTGGCGGGCCTGCCAAAGATGGTCTCAACGCCGGAAATTCGGGTGGATTGCCCCGACGAAACGAAGTTCGACGTCGTGGCCCGCGCAGCGCAGATTCTGAAGAAGACCCGGAAGACCGTGGACGTGGACGGAGTCCGCGTGATTTTCCCCGAGGGGTGGGGCCTCGTGCGGGCCTCAAATACCCAACCCGTTCTCGTGATGCGCTTCGAGGCCGCGAATCCAACGCTGCTCGAAGAGTATCAAAATGAAGTAGAGAGGGTGCTGAGCCAGGTGAAACAAGCCACCATGGCCCCGCAAGGGTAACTAAGCATGCCAATTGAAGTCAAGCGCGTCTACGAACCCGTAGATTCGAAGGACGGCGCGCGTTTTTTGGTGGACCGCCTGTGGCCCAGGGGACTGACTAAGGCCGGTCTCAAGCTGGACGGCTGGATGAAGGATGTGGCTCCATCTTCGGAGCTGAGGTCGTGGTATTCGCACGACCCCGCGAAATGGCCCGAATTTCAAAAGCGCTATACGAAAGAGCTTCTGCAGAACGAAGCCGGGTGGCAGCCGATTCTCGAGGCCGCGCACAAGGGGCGGGTTACGCTCCTGTTCGGTTCCAAGGAACTGGAAATCAACAACGCCGTGGCTTTGAAGCATTTCCTCGACCCGCGTTTGTAGATGTTCCTGCTTCGCCGGCCGGGCCGGGCTCACATCGACGAATTTATTCGAGCGTGCCGACGCGATACTTTTTCCTATTCGGAGGTCGGCGCGACGCGCGAAGGGGTGGTGCCGGCGGGCTATGTCTCCGACCACACCCGGACCCGGATTGGAGCGGGTGCGGTGGCTTTCGGCCGCGCGTGCCGGGCTCTGGCCCGCTGGGAGATGTTGAGCACCGGTTGGGTTGAGCCGTTCTATCCGCCATCGCCCATCGAGCCGGGGACCGCGGTGGGAATCCTCGTAAATCACCTGGGATTCTGGTCTCTGAATTCCTCCCGCGTCGTCTATACGCTGGACGAACGGACGGGCGCAACGCATTGCCGCGGCTTTGCCTATGGCACTCTGAGCGAACACGCCGAATGCGGCGAAGAGCGCTTCAGCGTGGAGTGGAACCACGACGATGATGCGGTGTGGTACGACTTGTTTTCGTTCTCCCGCCCCCGCCACCCGCTAGCCCGTCTGGGCTACCCCATCACGCGCAGGCTGCAAAAGCGATTCGCGCGCGATTCGCACGCCGTGATGTCCCGCGCTTCCTCCCTGGCCGGTGGCGCCAACTCTTAACGACTCGATCCGGCCGAAGACCGCTACCCTGCCTGCGCCGTTCAGTACTGCCAGCACCGGCGGCGGCATCCAGATGAGGACCGGCAGGATGTCGGTAAGCCAGCGGGGACCCCAGCACGCACGGTCCTGCAGATCCGGGCCGAATTGGGGCCGGCGAATCCTTTATCTTTACTATGCTATTGATTTTAAATGGCTTATTTGGGGCGGCTGGTGGGATTTGAACCCACGACATCCAGAACCACAATCTGGCGCTACTACCAACTGAGCTACAGCCGCCGTAGAGGTATTCCTGATTTTATCACTCCACGAGGCTGAATTCGTAGCCTGCCTGATTCAATTCCGCCTGAAGTTCCGCGACGTGTTCGCGGCCGCGTGTTTCCATCGTCACGTCAATCGCGGTTTCGCTCAACCCAACCCCGTAATGGGCCCTGTTGTGGAATGTCTCGACGATATTTGCGTTGCTGCGCGCAATCACTGACGCCAGCCCTTCGAGCGCCCCCGGGTGGTCGGGCAGCAGAATCCGCAGCCGCAAGCGCCTCCCGTCGCGCACCAGCCCCTGTTCGATGATCCTCGACAGCATGCTGACGTCCAGGTTTCCGCCGGAAATCACCACCGCCAGCCTCTTCTCGCGGTGGCCCGTCTTGCCTTGCAGCACGGCCGCAAGCGCCGCCGCCCCCGCGCCCTCGGCGAGCGTCTTCTCGCGCTCCAGCAGCACCAGAATTGCAGTCGCGATCTCGTCCTCCTCCACCGTGACGATCGAATCCACAAACTCCCGCACCAGCGGTAGTGTCAGTTCCCCGGTTCTCCGGACCGCGATCCCGTCCGCGAGGGTCGACCTGGCGTCCAGCGTCACCGGAGCGCCGTGATCCAGCGCGGCGCGCATCGAGGGCAAACGGGCCGTCTGCACTCCCACAATCTCCACCTCCGGTTTTAGCGACTTTGCGGCGCAGCCCATTCCTGCCGCCAGCCCGCCCCCGCCCACCGGCGTCACGATCACCTCGATGTCCGGGTTTTGCCGCATGATCTCAAGCCCCAACGTTCCCTGCCCGGCAATCACCATCTCGTCGTCAAAGGCGTGCAGGAACGTGGCGCCCGATTCTTCGCTCCGCTGCTTGGCCCCCAGGTAGGCCTCGTCGTAATTCCCCCCGTGCAGCACCACCTCCGCGCCGTACGCGCGCGTCGCCATCAGCTTAATCAGCGGAGTGTGCCGCGGCATCCAGATTTCGGCCCGAATCCCCCGGCGCACGGCATGATAGGCAACGGCCTGTCCATGGTTGCCCGCCGACGCCGCAACCACGCCCCTCTTTCTCTGCGTCTCCGTTAGGTTCAGGATGCTGTTCAACGCCCCGCGCTCCTTGAACGAGCCGGTCATCTGAAGGTTTTCCAGCTTCAGATAGATCGAATTGCCCGTCAGCCCCGAGAGCGTCTCGGAATAAACCAGCGGCGACTCGTAAATTGCCGGGCCAATGCGCCGGGCCGCCGCCTCGACATCCGCGGCGGTCAGCATGCCGGTCTCTCCCTATTCGGGCCGCGCCTCTGCAGGCCGGCATCCTGCGCGCACAGGACATTCACCAGGCGGTTCATTTCTTTCACCACGCGCCCGTGCAGACGCTCTTCCACATCCGCCACAATGGTCATCCGCGAAATCCCCTCTCTCCATGGATCGGGAGCCACGGTCAGGGTTTCGATGTTGCAGCCCTTCGCCGTCAGAATACCGGCCACCCGCATGAGCGCTCCAGGCCGGTTTTCCAGCCAGATCTGAATTGTCTGCCGCATATCGTCTCTTCTCCTTCTCCAAAAACAAAAAGCCCCGGCGCGGATTCATGGAATCCGTCCGGGGCCTGTCTCTACAGTTGAGTTTTCCGACTCGAAGACCGGCTCAGGCGGAGCGGGCGATCATAATCGCCGCCGCCGTAATAATGGCCGTATTCGAACCGGAAAACAACATGAAATTGCCGGCTTGCGCCTGGATTCATGCTACCACGAGCCGCGGACGCTCCTTAGCGCTTCGCCAGCTTCCGCTGGATCTGTTCGGCTTCCGCATTCGCTTCGTTCAACTGCCGGAGATCGTCTTCGGCCATGGAGATGGCGTTCTCGATGCGCGTCAGGGCGGGGCCGTTCAGCCCGCTGGAGCCCGCCTCGCGGCTCGAATCGATCATCCCGCTCATCGCCCGGAACTGGCTGGTCACGTCGCGGTAGCGTCGAAGAACGGACGTAAGATATCCGTCGCGCCGGCGGCTTACCTCCTGGAGGCTGGCAATCAACCGCGCTGTCTCGGCGGAGCGTATCGAACTCGCCGAGGCCTGCTGCTTCATCACATCGAGCGATTTCGTCAGATCCGCGGCCTTATCCCGCGCCGCCTGCGTCTCCGCGTGCGCCGCCTCGAGCTGCCTGGTCAGTTCGTTCACGCGGTTTTGCCAGTCCGTCTGCGCGCTTGCATAGCGCTGATTCGCGCTGTTCGCCGCGGTGCGCTGCACTTCATCGAAAGCGGCCGCCCGCTCGCGGAGCTGCTCCAATTCGCCCCGGGCGTCGGACAACTCCTTCGACAATTTTTCAATTTGAGCGTCACGCTCGGCGAGAGCAACCACATCGGCGTGCGTGGATCTTCCGCGCCCGCCCCCTTCACGCGGAATCTCGCCTTCCGCCATCCCGGCCCCCTGCGCGGATTTCATTTCGAAATCGCGCAGCTTGGCGCGAAGTTCCTTCAAGGAATGGCTGGCTTCGGATTGCTGCCGGCGAGCGGCCGCCAGTTCGCGGGCCTGCCAAAAAATCAGTCCACTCCCCGCGAAAAGCGCTAAAAGCGCTATCGCAAACCCGACGCGATATCTCACTGGCCACATCTTACTTCATTTTCCCCGAAGCGTAAGATGCTGTCGCCACAACAGCCTTACGTCGCCATCCTTGCTTTTGGCGCTCACCCGCACCTGCAGGTTCGATTTGGGCTTCGGCGGGAGCTGCACCGTCAGGCTCCACCCATTGTTAATACGCGTGAAGACCTGGTGGATCGCGTCCGGAATCTCCGCGATGGAGCGGCAGATCACGCTCGATCCGCCCGACGAATCCGCCAGCACTTTCAGCCCGTTCAAGTAAGCGCGGTTCAGGGTGCTGGTGAAGTTATTCAAGTGAACAATGAACAGCGGCGGCTGCGACACTGAAATCAGCCCCTGTAATTTTGAAATCTTCTCCTGCACCAGCGCTTCCGGAAACCGCCGGCTCAGGTCGTGCGGATCGCTCTGATTGATCACGGGATTCGTATAGTCCTGGCGATAGGCGTTGATGTCGCTGTCGGTCACGTAGAGAACGGCGAGCCTCGCATCCGATTTGTGCGCCATGGAGTCGGCCAGCGCCAGCGCTCCATCCACGGTGTCGAGCAGCCCCGGCGTCCCGCTCGGCGTCAATAGTTGAATCGCGTCCGTCACCGGCCTTCGGTCGGGCGCGGGATCCGCCAGCACGTGCAGGCCGTCCTGGTCGCGCAGCAAACCGACCCAGCAGTTGGCCGGTAGTTTGCCGATTTCGGCAATCAACGCCTGCCGGGCCGAGTCGATTAACGAAATGTCTCCCGTCAGGTCAAGCACCACCAGAATCACCTGGTCGCTGCCTGGCCCTCGCGTCGCCGTCACTCGCGCCTCTTTGTTATTCAGCAAGGCCTCAAATTGGGGTGCCGCCGAAGGAGCCTCGCCTTCAATCCATACCGGAATCCGCACGGACGATTCCCGCGGGGGAATGGGCGCCGCCGGCAGGACAATGGCGGCGGAAAGAAGCAGCGGAAGGATTCGTCTCACAAGCCTTAGAAGCTAAACTTCAATCCTAACTGGACCACCCGGCTGCCGTGAGAACCGATGATCTTCCCCGCATTCACGTTCGGAGCGCTCGCTGGGCCGATCGTCGTATCCGGGTAATTCCAATTGGCGTGATTCAGTACGTCAAAAGCCGACGCGCTGAACTCCACCGCACGGTCTGTCCCGAGCGGCAGTCTCTTATTCACGCTCAAATCCATGCTCTGGATGCCCGGATTGCGGAGCGTGGAGCTGGTTGCCGACGCGTCCCCCAGGGTGAAGTCCGCCGGCTGTTCGAACGCCGCCGGATTAAACCACAGCGCCGGACTCGGGTTCGAAACCGCCGGATTCACGCCCGGGACCGTATTCACATACAGAGTGGAAATCACCGTCCCGGTGTTGTTGAAGGACGGCCTCAGAATCAGCGGCGTGCCGTTGTTCCAATACGCCGTGCCGGTGAACGACCATCCGGTCACGATGGGACGGCGCCAGTCCGAATAATTGAGCAGCGGCTTGTTGGCCCCGAAGGGAAGCTCGTACACATAGCCAAGTTGAACATATTGCTGCGGGTTGTAGGACGTCAGCGACCAGTCGTTGCGCCGGTTCACGAAATCCTGGACGCCGCTCGAGTAATCGTCCATCTGCTTCGAAAATTCATAGTAGGCCGTCAGCGAGAGCCCAAAGGAGGCCCTTTTTTCGAGACGGAGGAAGCCGGCGTTCCGCTGATAACGCCCCCCTGGATACAGCCCGTAGACCTCGAAGCCCTGATATTGCGGAAAAGGGCGCAGCGTCGCGCGAAACGAGTCCTCGTTGAGAGCGTCCGCATAAACCAGCGCGGCCGGAGGAATCGCGTTGGGATTCGCCGCCGAGTTGCCCATCAGAAGATCGCGCCCGCCGCTATAGCTTGCCCCTCCAGACACCACCATCGAAAGAGGCAGCTCGCGCTCCACCGAGAGCGAGGCCGATTGATACAGCGGCTCGCGGTCGCTCAGGTCGATCCAGTCCGCAATCGTGTCGTCCGCCGCCGACGGACTCAAATCCGGAAGGCTGGTCTGAAACGGCGGAATGCCCTGGGAAAGGATCAGGGCAGGGGTCAGTTGCGCGTTGGGCGAAACGAAGGTCTGCCGCGCGTTGAATCCCTGCGTTCCGAACTGCCCGGTGTAAAGCGGAATCTGGCTGTGCGACCGCGCGTAGTTTGCGCGCACCACCGTCTTCGAATCGCCCAGCGGATTCCAGGCGATGCCGGCGCTCGGATCGACGCGGTAGATCACTGGCCGCAAGCCGTCCGGCACGCCATCCTGGCCGGCAAACACGAGCGCTCCGGGGAGCCCGTTGGAAGGGTTGATTGCCTCCGGGGACACCGTGCTCTGGCGGTTGTACTTCTCCACGCGCGGCGCGTGCCGGCTGAAGCTGAGCCCGATCGTAATCGTCAGGTCCTTCCTTAACTCGTATTTATCGCTGACTCCCACCGTTGCGATCAGATGCCGCCAGTAGGACGGCTCCGTGACAATCGTCCGCTGCGCGTCGCTCGAAAGTCCCAGCATGAAACTGGCGAAACCATAACCGGTGTTGACAATGCCCGGCAGGCTGGTGAGCCCGGGATCGAAGAGATAGTAACCGGAGGGGTATGCCGAAACCAGCGAATTGACCTGGTGCTGGTTGAGCACGAGAGAGAACCGCAGCGAGTGTTTCTTGTAGCGCGTGGAAAGCCCGTCTCGAAACTCAAACGTATTACTCGCGTTCCTCGAATTCGGATATTCCGTGCCCATCGAGAGGTAGGGAGCGAAATCGTAGCGTGGGAAAGCCTGTGCCCCACCAGCCGTCTGCGCCAGCGAAGTATTCGAAGAAGCCGACATGGATGCCGTGTTCACGGTCTGCGGACTCGCCGTGTAGACGTACTCGAGCGACGCGTGGCGATTCGCAAAACTATGATCGGGAGAGCCCGGATCGGCGCCGTTGGGGAAATAACGCGCGGACCCGAGGAACCCGTTCGAGAGGCTTCCATCCCAGGTGACGCGATGCTTCTCGCCGAAGGAATGGTCCACTTTCGCGATCACACCGTCCGCGAGATTGGTCGCTGGAGAATTGACGAAATAATTGTTCTGGAAAAACGGGCCGATTGCGGTGTTCGGTTCGGGGTAGAGAGCCAGGGCCGCCATCGCCGCGGGGTCGAGCCTGCCGGTGGGGATTCTGTTTTGCGGAAACGGGGTGCGCAAATACTGCAAGTTCGAAGTGGAAACCGGCTGGGCGGGGTCAAAATTGGCGTTCGGCCGCGTCGTCGCCGGATCGTAAATGGGAAGCTGGTTGCCGGATTGGTCGACCGTGTCGAAGAAGTTGCCAATGCGCTCCGGAACGATCGGCACCGTGGCCAGACGCGCCCGATCGATGTTTTCGCGAACGCCTTCGTAGGACAGAGAGAAGAACGTATCGTTGCGATTCTTCATTAACTTCGGGACAAACAGAGGCCCGCCTACGTTAAATCCGAACTGGTTGCGCCGGAGGGTCGATTTGTCCTCCCCGTTCTGACGGACTTCGTGTGGGATGGCGTCGAGAAAATCGTTGCGAAAGTTCTCGTAAAGCCTTCCATGCCAAAGCATTTTCGGGCCAGACTGCTGTCGCGTCGCGACGGGGCTATCCGGACGCATGCCTTCCTTGCGCGTCAGAATCTTGAACTCATCGGCTGCTTTGGAAAGGGCGTCCGCCGGCTTAGGATCTGCCTCTTTAGGCGTCCCTTCGCCATCGCCCGCAAGAACCACAACAGCGCTGGCGAAGAGCGCAAGAATTAGGCGGATTTTCACTTCTCCCTTATTCTACCTAGGGCCTTCGGGGAGGGGCACTCCGGTAAAGGGGGGAGAGACGCGCGAATGGCGGCCCGGGTGCCGCCACCGCGATTTCATGCATAATAAGAGTCCGCCGGAAGCCGGAAGGAAGGTGCCTATGAAAACGCTCCTGCTGTCGATCTCCATTTCCTGGAGCGCGGCATTCGCCGCGACTGCCAGTTGTGACAGCCTCGCAAAACTCGCGCTGGCGCACACCACTATCGAGCATGCCGAATCCATCCACTCAGGAAGCTTTCAGCCGCCGCATGGAAAAGCGATCGCCAATCTGCCGCCATTCTGCCGCGTAAGCGGCGTGATCCGCCCCTCCGCCGATTCGAACATCCAGTTCGAAGTGTGGATGCCGGAAAGCGGCTGGAACAACAAATTTTTCGGCGTCGGAAACGGCGGCTTCGCCGGCGCGATTAGCTTCGATCAAATGGGCGCGGCGGTTCGGAACGGCTATGCAACCGCCTCCACCGATACCGGCCACCAGGCGAATGGCATTGACGCTTCCTGGGCGCTCCATCATCCCGAGAAAATCGCCGATTTCGGCTATCGCGCCATTCACGAAACGGCCGCAAAGGCCAAGAGTATCGTCTCCGCTTTTTACGGCGAAGGCGCGAAACGCTCGTATTTCAGCTCGTGCTCAAACGGCGGCCGCCAGGCGCTGATGGAAGCGCAGCGCTATCCCGACGACTATGACGGGATCGTTGCCGGCGCTCCGGCAAACTATTGGACCCACCTGCTGTCGAACGCCGCCGCGAACACGCTGGCCCTGGGGAATCCGGAGAGCGCCATTTCGGCGAAAAAGCTGCCCGCCATCGAGAAGGCCGCCCTTCAGACCTGCGACTCGCTCGATGGCGTGAAGGACGGCGTCCTCGAGGACCCGTCGCGCTGCCGGCTGAAGCCGTCCATCCTCGAGTGTTCTTCCGCCGAATCGGATAGCTGCCTCACAGCCCCGCAATTGACCGCGTTAAAACAACTCTATGCGGGCGCCCGCCTCTCGAACGGCCAGATTGTGTTTCCCGGCTATCCGCCCGGTGGCGAGGCCGAACCGGGAGGCTGGGCCCCCTGGATCACCGGCGGGTCCGGGCAGCCGAGCCTGATGTATTCCTTCAGCACGCAGTTTTTCAAAAACATGGTGTTCAGCGATCCCGGCTGGGACTTTCACACGTTCAATCCCGATCGCGACACCAAGACAGCCGGTGTCAAAATGGCAAAGTTTCTCGATGCGACCAGCCCCGACCTCAGCCGCTTCCATGCTCGCGGCGGGAAATTGATCCTCTATCACGGCTGGAGCGACGCAGCCATTTCGGCGTACAACACGGTGGACTACTACAAGAGCGTCGTCTCCAAGATGGGAGCCACCAAGACCGCCGGTTTTGTGCGTCTCTATATGGTTCCGGGAATGCAGCACTGCGGAGGAGGTCCCGGCCCGGATTCCTTCGGCCAGTTCGGCCCGCCTGCCGCCGGCCCCGATCGGGATCTTGGCGCCGCCCTCGAACGATGGGTGGAACAGGGCACGCCGCCCGCGGAGATCATCGCGGTGAGGCATAAAAAAGACTCCGACGCTTCGAGCGAAGTCATTGAGTCCCGCCCGCTCTGCGTCTATCCGCAAATCGCGCGCTACAAAGGCAGTGGCAGCACCAATGACGCGGCCAATTTTTCCTGCGAGAACCCCGGCGCGGCGCCGCGTTAACCGGCGGCAATCACGGCGGCGATCAAGCCATCGGAGGTGAACTCGCACGCCTCGGCGGCTACCGCGATTCCGTTTTCGCGAAGCGTGGCGGACGTAACCGGGCCGATCGAGGCAGTACGCACGCCGTCGAGAGCCGCCGCGCCCGCCACGTCCAGAAAGTTCCGCACCGTGGACGAACTGGTAAACGTAACCCAGTGCGGTTTCTTCCCTCCGGCAAAGATCTTCGCCGCGCGCGCCCGCGCTTCCGCGGGGATCACGTTGCGATACGCCGGCACAACATCCACTCGCGCGCCGAAGTGGCGAAGGCTCTCCGGCAGCAGTTCCCGCGCCTCCGCCGCGCGCGGCAGCAGAATGCGCTTCCCTCGAAGGTCTTCCTTCGAGAACGCCTCCACCAGACTTTCGGCGACAAACGCTTCCGGCATCAGGTCCACTTTGAGATGCAGCGCTTCCAACTCCCGCCGCGTCGCGGGACCGATGGCGCAAAGGCGTCCGGAAAAGCCTCGGAAATCGTGCGGCGAGGCATCCAGGCGTTCGAGGAAGAAGTGCACCCCGGCCGCGCTGGTGAAGATCAGCCAGTCGTAGGCGCCCAGCCGCGCGATGGCGTCGTCGAGCGGAGCGCTGTCCTCGGGCGGCTCGAGCGAAATCACCGGCAATTCCACCGCATCCGCGCCCAGCGCGCGCAGCGTGGCCGCCATCTCCTTCCCCTGCTCGGAGGCGCGCGTCACCACGATGCTCTTGCCGAACAAGGGCAGATTTTCGTACCAGTTCAGAGTCTCACGCAGTTTCACCACCTCGCCGATGATCACGGTGGCGGGCGGCTTCATGCCGGCGGTATCGATTCGTCCCGCAATATCGCCCAGGGTTCCCGCAATCGTCTCCTGCCAAGGGTAGGTGCCCCATCGCACGGCCATTGCGGGCGTCTCGGGCGAACGTCCATGCTGAATAATCTCGCGCGAGATATTGCCGATGTGCGTCAGACCCATGAAGATCACCAGCGTCTCCGAAGTCCCGACCTTCGCCCAGTCGATCGACTCGACGCCGTGGCCCGTGACGAACGTCACAACCGACGTGTGCCCCCGATGAGTCAGCGGCACCCCGCTATAGGCCGCGATGCCGAGCGGTGCGGTGACGCCGGGAACAATCTCAAACGGAACGGCGGCCGCCGCGAGCGCTTCCGCCTCTTCTCCGCCCCGGCCGAAAATAAACGGATCGCCGCCCTTCAGCCGCACCACGGTCCAGCCGCGGCGCGCCCGCTCCACCAGTAGCGCGCTGATTTCTTCCTGCGTGAAGGTGTGTTCGGATTTCTTTTTACCGACGTAGATGCGCTCCGCGCCCGGCGGCGCCATCGCCAGGAGAGCGTCGTTGGCGAGATGGTCGTAGAGGACGCAATCGGCGCGCGACAACACCTCCCGTCCCCGGCAGGTCAGCAATCCTGGATCGCCGGGCCCGGCCCCGACTAGGTAGACCTTGCTCATGAATTGGAATACACCGCGTTTAGAATCTCGCGCGCGCCGTGCGCGAGCAGATAGTCGCCCGCCCGGTTTCCAAGTTCCACCGGATCGCGCCCGCCGCCGCCGTAGCGCACCACCCGCAAGCCGTCGGGCGAAACCACCACCGCTTGCATCGACAACTCACCGCCGCGCATTTCGGCAAATGCGCCCATCGGAACCTGGCAGCCCCCGCCCAAAGCGCCCAGCAGGGCACGCTCCGCGGTCACGGCGGCGCGCGTATCCGGGTCGTCCAGGCTTGCAAGCAGCGCCGCCGGCGCCTTGCCGCCTTCCCTCACCTCCACCGCGAGTGCGCCCTGCCCTACCGCCGGACACATCAACTCCGCGGGCAGAGTCTCCGCGATCCGCGCGCTCCAACCCAGCCGGTTCAGCCCCGCCGACGCCAGCAGGATTGCGTCGAACTGTCCTTCATCCAGCTTGCGCAGACGGGTATCGATGTTGCCCCGAATGTCTTCCACCAGCAAATCCGGCCGCGCGGCGCGAAGCTGAGCCGCACGCCGCAGCGAACTGCTACCCACACGCGCCCCCTTTCGCAACTCCGAGAGTTTGCATCCCACCAAGGCGTCACGCGGGTCCTCGCGCGCCGGAATCGCCGCCAGGGCGAGTCCCTCCGGAAGTTCGGCCGGCATGTCTTTCAGGCTGTGTACGGCAAGATCGATCGCGCCCGTCAGCAGCGCCTCCTCAATCTCCTTCGTGAACATACCCTTTGTCCCAACTTTGGCGAAGGAGACATCCCGGGCCCGGTCTCCGGTGGTGTGAATAATTTCAATGCGGGACGCCTGCCCCAGCGCCTCCAGCCGCCCGGCAATCCAGCGCGCCTGCCACAACGCCAGCGCCGATCCGCGCGAGCCGATCGTCAATACCCGCTCCGGACGCGCGCTAATCGCCAAGACGGAACACCTTGCGAATGGCACTAATGAAATGAACGCCGTCGGGCTCGGCCGCCTGCCGCCGTAATTCCGAAATGGGGCCGTGGGCGATCTTGTTGACGATGCCGCGCGTAAGCTGGTCGAGCGCCTCTTCCTGCTGAGGCGTCAATTCGCCCAGCTTGCCGCGCATGCGGGCAATCTCGGCGGCGCGCACGCTTTCCAACTGCTCCTGCAGGCCGATGATGGTGGGAGTGATTTCCTTGACCCGCAGACGGCTCAGCATCCGTTCCGTTTCCTCGGCCACAATGCGCTCGGCTTCCGTGGCGATCTGGAGCCGGTTGCGGCGGTTGCGGTCCACCACGCGCTGCAGGTCGTCGATGTCGTAAAGAAACACGTGATCGAGAGCGTTCACCGCGGGCTCAATGTTCCTGGGCACCGCGATATCGATGAGGAAAATCGGGCGGTTCCGGCGCGCTTCCACCACGCGCCGCATCTGATCGCGGGTGAGGATATAGTTCGGAGCTCCGCTCGATGTGATTGCGACGTCGACTTCGGGGAGCACAGACGGGAATTTTTCGTAATCCACTACGGTGCCGTGGAACAGGGCCGCCATCTCCGCTGCCCGCTCCGGAGTCCGGTTGGCCACCAGGATGCGATTTACCCCGTTCCGCGCCAAGTGCCGCGCGGCGGCTTCCGACATCTTGCCCGCGCCAACGATCATCACCGAGCTGTCTTTCAGCGATCCGAAAATCTCCCGCGCCAGTTCAACCGCGGCGAAGCTCACCGAAACGGCGCTCGCGCCGATCTCCGTTTCCGTTCGGACCCGTTTCGCCACGCTGAACGCCCTCGTCAGCAGCCCGTCGAGAAATCCGCTGACCGCGCCTTCTTTTTTCGCCACCGAGTAAGCCGATTTGAGCTGGCCGAGGATTTGCGGCTCTCCAACAACCATCGAGTCGAGCGAGCAGGCCACCCGGAAAAGGTGGCGGATGGCGTCGCTGCCCGAGTAGTGATAGAGATAAGAACGAAAAGAATCCGGCTCCACCCGCCGCGTCTCGGCGAGAAACTCGTCCACCGGGCACGCTTCCTCAGCGCCCTCCTCGGATGCGAGCGCCACCTCCACCCGGTTGCACGTCGAAAGGATCATCCCTTCGAGAAAGCCCGGCCGCTGCTTTAGCGCCCGTAGAGCGGCTGGGATCGAGTCGGCGTCGTAGGCCAGCAGTTCCCGCACTTCCACCGGCGCATTGCGATGGCTGAGACCGGTGATGGAGAAATTCATGTTAGCCATCTACCGGATTAAGTGACTCCGCAATCCGACGTGCGCCGCCCAGGTTGCCGCGGAACATCCCAGCACCACCAGCGCCAGCACCGCCGTGCGGCGTCCCCTCCATCCCGCGCTCACCCGCAGGAACACCATCACCAGGTAGCAGAGCCAGGTAAAGAGCGAGATGCCAACCTTGGGATCGGCGATCCAGCGCGTGCCGGACTCGATGAACGCCCAGGCGCTGCCCGCCACTACGCCCAGGGTGATGAACACAAACCCGAAGCTCATCGCCGTGCTGATCAGGTTATCGAGCGTGGCAAGCGGCGGCAGGTGCTCGAAGAAAGTCGAAGGGCGCTTGCTCTTGAGCTGCCTCTCCTGCACCAGGTAAAAAATAGACGCGAGAGCCATCACCAGCAGCCCGACATAGCCCAGCAATACCATGACGACGTGCAGAAACAACCACGCGTCCCTCACCCCGCTGTTCGGCCACGAGGCCACCGGCATTTCGGTCGCCGCAATCTGGCTCATCAGGAAAATCAACGGGAAGATGAACACGCTGAGCGAGGCGAAACGGTAGCGCCAGTACAGGAGCAGGAACGTCACTGCGATCAAAAACGCACAGAAGGAAATGGTCTCGAAAAAGTTGTCGACCGGCAGGCGGTTCAGCGCGATCGCGACCTCCACGATGGAGACCAGATGCAGCACGACGGCACAGCAAAACGCGCCTAGGGCGTAACGGAAGAATCCCGTGCGTTTGCGGAGCGCGACCAGCAAGGCATGAAAAAGCCCAAATGCATATAATGCAGTGGCGACGCGCAGCCAGAGAATGGCCGTCTCGTGCATTTAGTTTCAGTATAGTCGGCTAACGGCGCGGCAGACCGGAGTGGAGCGCGGTGGTGAAACAAAGAGGAGGAAAAATGTATGGAACAGTTTCTTGCCGGTAAGGTAGCGGTGGTCACAGGCGGCACCAAGGGAATCGGGCGCGCAATCGCCAATGCCCTGCACGGGTCCGGCGCCCACGTCGCGATCGGCGCGCGCCACGAGGGCGAAGTGGAGCAGGCAGTGAAGGAACTGAATTCCGGAGGCAACGGCGCCGCGCGCGCCGCCGGAGCGCGGCTCGATGTCGGCAGCGCGGCGGATGTCACGAAATTCTTCGAAGTTGTCGATAAAGAGTTCGGGGGCGTTGACATACTGATCAACAACGCCGGACTGGGGATTTTTCGACCCACGGCTGATCTAACCGTGGAGGAGTGGGATCTCACCATCCGGACGAACTTGAACGGCGCTTTTTACGCAAGCCGGGAAGCGCTCGCCAGGTTTCGAAAACGCGGCGCGGGATATATCATCAACGTCAGCAGTCTTGCCGGAAAGAATCCGTTCGCGGGGGGAGCGGCCTATAACGGATCGAAGTTTGGCTTAAACGGTTTCAGCGAGGCCATGATGTTGGACCACCGTCAGGAAAACGTCCGGGTCAGTTATATCATGCCCGGAAGCGTCGATACTTCCTTCAGCCCCCGAGGTGGAGGAGGCGCCGCGTCCTGGAAAATCGCGCCCGAGGATGTTGCGGAAATTACACTAATGCTTCTGAGGATGCCGGAGCGGACTCTGGTCAGCCGGGTCGAGGTTCGGCCGTCGAAGCCCGCAAAGTAAATCAGCAGACACCAGCGAAAACGGAGGGTCAAGGCATTGGCACGAGACGTGCTCAGAAAAAGGGCGGGAGTTGAGTTGAGAAAGAGGCACACAATGGTTCACACGAACGTTCCCCTGGATCCGACCAAGACCGGTATAGCCGCGGGAAGTCTCGAGACGAGCCTTGAGAAGCTGATCATTGGACAAGACGAAGCTATCCGGCAGATTGTGAATATCTACCAGATGTACGTCACGGGCCTGACCGCACCAGGACGGCCCGTTGGAAACTTTCTGTTTCTCGGACCGACCGGTTCGGGAAAAACCCGAATTGTGGAAGCCACTGCGGAATGTCTGCTCCAGAACCCTCGCGCCGTGATTAAGATCGATTGCGCGGAGTTCCAGCATAGCCATGAGATCGCAAAGCTCATCGGCTCGCCTCCAGGCTACTTGGGGCACCGGGAAACACATCCCTTGCTCAGCCAGGAGATGCTGAATCAGTTCCATTCCGACACCTGCAAGCTCAGCTTTGTGCTTTTCGACGAAATTGAGAAGGCCAGCGATGCGCTCTGGAATCTACTCCTGGGTGTGCTCGATAAAGGAACACTCACACTCGGAGATAATCGCAAGGTCGATTTCTCCAAGGCGCTGATCTTCATGACCAGCAACCTCGGAGCGGCCGAGATGAGCTCTCTGATAAATCCGCGGCTCGGATTCCGCGCGACGGCACCGCAAGAACACGCCGCGGTGGATGAGAAGACGACGGGAAAACTGGCCAGAACCGGCGTCGAAGCGGCGCGCCGCAAGTTCACGCCGGAGTTCATCAACCGGCTCGATAAGATCGTGACCTTCCGCCCTTTAGGTGAAGAGGAGCTGCGAAAAATCCTCGACATCGAGTTGCGGCAGGTTCAGCAACGGATCTTCAATACGTCACTGGATCGCGCGTTTGTCTTTCAGCTCACCAACCCGGCGCGCGACTTCCTGCTGACGGAGGGCACCGATCTCAAATATGGCGCCCGGCACTTGAAGCGCGCCATCGAAAGACACCTGGTGCAGCCGATTGCGAATCTGATTGCCACGGACCAGATTTTGGGCGGCGACTGCGTGAAAGTCGACTTCGATGCCGCAAACGGGAAGTTGACGTTCTTGAAGCAGGCGCAGGGCATGGAAATTCAAGCCATGGCGGAGATGACCAATCTGCCCGTTGTTCAGGCGGCTCTGGCGCTTGCCAACGCAGCGGTGCTCGAAGCCGCCAAAACGCAAAGCGCCCGCACCACCTCGAAGCGCTAACGCACAAAAAGAACGCCTGCTCCCACAGGAAGGAGCAGGCGTTTTCTCGCGTCTATCTCAAAATATCCCGCTTAGCTGGCGCACTCCCCGCGGCCCAGTTTGACGGAAAACTGCACCTCGTCCCCCCAGTCCATGTACATCTCCGGCGTGATCTCGGCGGGCTTGGCGAGGTCGCTCGTAAGTCCCCGGAAAGTCTCTACTTTATGACGGAGCACGTAATCCCGGAACGACTCTCCGGCCAAGCGGTTTGCCGTGTAGTGTTCGATCACTCGCTCCACCGCAACCGGCGCCAGGCGCGCCGGCAGGCTTTGGATCGCCAGCCCGAACTTCATCATGCCGCCGTCGTCGTAGCCGCCGCCGAGGAGCATCTGGTAGTAAGGAACTTCTTTTCCCTCGAACTTCCTCGCATTTCCGTAAAAGCCGAAATCGGAGGTCCAATGCTGGCCGCACGAATTCGGGCAGCCACTTACGTTGATCACCAGTTTGCGTACCAGGGGGTCTGTATGATGCGCCACGGAACGGCTCAGCGCTTCTCCCATGGTCATCGCCTTCGTGAGCGCAAGATTGCAACTGTACGCGCCCGGGCAAGTGGTAACGTTCGAAATCTCTCTAGCGCCGGCTTCGGCAAGACCTGCCAACCGTAACGCCGCGTACACGCGCCGCAGATTCTTCAAAGGCACATAGCCGAGCATCAGGTTCTGATTGACCGAAATTCGCACCAATCCGTCCGCTGTGCCGCTGGAAAGATCTGCCAGGGCACGCATTTGCTTCCCAGTAAGATTTCCCTGATTTACCCGGACATCCACGATGGCGTAGGCTGCTTGCTTTTGCTCGCGGACATTGGTTTCGAGCCAGCGGTCATATTCCGGGTCGGCGTGGGCATCGTTCAAAACCGGCAGGTCCTCGCCGGTCCCGAGTGGTGGTGGTTGCGATCGAAAACCACCGAAATTCTCCGGGACGGTCTCCGGCAGCGGGATGCCGCCGTTCTGCAAAATGTCCTGGTAAGCGAGGTCAATCTGCTCGCGCAGCCAGTCAAACCCTCGCTCGCGCATTACAAATTTGAGCCGCGCTTTGTTCTTGTTGTTGCGCGTCCCATATTTGTTAAACACTCGCAGCACCGCCTCGATCTTATGGACCAGCATATTGGCGGGAACAAACTCATCCAGCAGCCGCGATTCCGTAGGAAGCGGCCCCAAACCGCCCGCAATCACCATGCGGAAGCCGTGTACGCCGTCCACGATCCGCGCCCGCAGCCCGACGTCGTGAATCGAGGTCAGCATACAATCTTCCGGACAGCCGGAAAACGCGATCTTGAACTTCCTCGGCATCGAGTCCGTGAGTTCTTTGTGCAGAAATGCGTATGCCACCCGCCGCGCATAGGGCCCGACATCGAACGGCTCGTCGTGCAGCAAGCCGGTCAGTGGGCAGGCGGTCACGTTGCGGACCGTGTTGTAACAAGCCTCGCGTGTAGTGAGTTGAAAATCCGCCAGCTTATGGAGCAGATCGGGAACCCGGCGCAGCGGAACGAAGTGAAACTGCATGTTCTGCCGCGTTGTGAGATGCCCTTTGCCCCCGCCAAACTCATCGGCGATCACCGCGAGCTGTCGAAGTTGGGGGGCCGTCAAAATCCCGCTGGGGATCTTGGTGCGCACCATGTGGACACCGGGCTGGCGCTGTCCATAAATTCCCCGGCGCAGACGGTGCTGGCGAAACTCATCATCGGTGAGCTCGCCCCGGGTAAAGCTTTCGGCTTTGTCCCGGAAGTCTTCGATATCCTCGCGGACAATCCGTTCATATTCCGCGTTGGTCTGTTCTAGATTTGGTTCTACGACGGTGTACGCCACACAACATTACCTCTTTGTACATAGAGATTACTATGTTGGGCAACAAGATTCAATCTTTATTTCGAGGGACAATCCGGAATTCGTCCATTGGCGTAGTAACAAACGCTATAACGAACACTTCGATTGAGGTTGGAAACGCTAGGGTTATCCTGCCGCGAAAGGCTATCCTGCCAGATTCGCCGTCCTGAAACCGCTCGGTCCAACACCGGCAGACCGGCAATCAGGAATTGTCCGTAGGCGGCGAGCATGATCGCGACGGGAATGCCAAAGGCGATCGCGGTCTTTCCCTTATGCGACATCCACAAAACGGCCGCCGCGGCGGCGAGAGCCAAAAGAATCGCCTCCCACGGGAGCCGCCATTCGGCGCGCCTCGCCCCCGAGACCAGAGCCTGCGGTAGCGCGCCGTTCAGTGCCGGCGACGCTCCGGCGAGCAGCGCCGTAATCGCCAACAGCACCCCGGGGCGCCGCATTTGATCCAGCCGCACGCCCGCAAGAATCGTCACGGGAGGCAGCAGCGGCAACAAATAGCCCGGCAGTTTATTCATCGACGCGGAAAAGAACAGGAATCCGAAAAGGAACCAGGCCAGCAGGAAGGCATTGCGGCGGTCCCGGTAACGATCCTTCCCCACCAGCAGCGCCGCCGCGGGAGTCCAGGGAAACAAGCCTCCCAGCAGCACCGGGATATAGAACCAGAAGCGCTGAACATGCTGCAACGATGGTGTCAGAAAGCGCGCGAAGTGCTGTTTCCAGATCAAATCGTCAAAAAACGGCATTCCGTTGCGCGAAAAGCAGACTAGAAACCACGGCAGCGCGAAAACCGCCGCAATGCCGAAAATCCAGAGCGCATCCTTCCACCGGCGGCGGAGGAACCAAAGCGCGGGCAGAAACAGGACCACCGGGACCAGCGCCTTCGCAAGAATCGCCAGCCCAAGCGCAATCCCGGCGCAGTTTCGGCTCCACGCGCCTTCCCGAAAGGCCAGCAGCATGGCGAGAGAAAAGAAAACCGAGAGCGGGAGGTCGGTTACCGCAACGTGTCCAAACGCGAACCAGCCGGCCGACGTTGCCAGGATAATCGACGCGAACCAGGCCGCCCGCGCGGTGTATTCCCTTCTCACCCACCAGAACAGAAAGATCAGAAACCCCACTGCGAGAAGCGCGACGGGAAGGCGGGGCGCCCATTCGAGCCCGAATCCCAGACGAAAAAACGAAGCCGCCATCCAATAAACCAACGGCGGCTTTTCGAACCAGGCATTTCCCCACAGCCGGGGCGTAACCCAGTCCCCGGAATCGGACATCGCCTTCCCGATTGCGGCGTAGCGCGGCTCATCGGGAAGCAGCAGGCCGGAGCGCCCCAGAAACGTCAGGTAGAGCAAAACGAGAGCCAGGAGGGCGAGCGCGGCGCACAGCCGCCGCAAATTCGGAGTTGAGGACAATAGCTTCAGTATAATGAGGCCAATGCAACGGCTGGCCGCCGCGGCCGGATTCGCCGCGCTCCTGTTGGGGGGACTTGGAATTGTGTTCTCGCTCAGTCCCGCCGCTCAGTCTCAGGTGCTAACCCAGTGCGCCTGCGATCCGGCTCAGCCGGAAACATTCGCCGCGCGCCAGTGCGGCCTGTGCCGCGAAGCCGAGAAACAGCCGCCGGATGCCGCCATCTTCTTTCTGAAGGATATTAACCCCACCAAGCCGAACCGCTGGCTGGTGCTGCCGCGCGCTCACCATCACCTGCTCTCGGAAATGACCCCCGGGGAACGCGAGCAACTCTGGGCGGCTGCCATCGCCAAAGGCAAGGAACTATTTGGCGACGGCTGGGGATTAGCCCTAAATGGGCGAAAAGTGGTAACACAATGCCACGCGCACATTCACATCGGCAAGCTTCTACCCGGCATCGAAACGGATCACTTCCTTGTGGTCGACGGCCCCGCCGATATCCCCATCCCCCAGAATGAGGGGTTTTGGGTTCACCCCGACGGCGCGAAACTTCATGTGCACCGTGGCGAGCAGATCACGGAAACGGTACTCTTGCGTTAGGCCCACGTATGTCGCTCGTTGAAATCCAAAGCCCTCCCACGCCCGAAAATGCGGTGATCCGCCTCCACGAATCAGATAATGTCGGCATTGCCAGAATGCCTCTCAGTCCCGGACAGCGCCTCCGCACCGCCTCAGGCGAAGTGGTTGCAAAAGCCGCGATTCCAGCCGGCCATAAGGTCGCTCTGAGGGAGATTCGCGCCGGGGACGATATCGTCCGTTACGGCCAGCCCATGGGCGCCGCCCGGTCGGACATCCATCCCGGAGATCACGTCCACACCCATAATGTGCAATTTGCGCCTCATGAAGGGGGCTACGAGTTCCCTTCCGGTGACATTCCATGGCCCTCCCCCGCAGCAGATTCTCCTGTATTCGCAGGCTATTTGCGGGAAGATGGCCGCGCCGGCACACGAAATTACGTAGCCATCGCAGCCGCCAGCAACTGCGCCGCGCACACCGCCGAACTCATCGCCGAGCGCTATACGCGCGCTCCGCTCCCGGATAACGTGGATGGCGTCATTGCTTTCCCCCACGGCGAAGGCTGCGGAATGGCGATTGGCCCCGACAGCCGCCAGTTGCAGCGCACGCTCGCCGGTGTGATTCACCACCCCAATGTTTCCTCCGCGATCATTCTCGGGCTGGGCTGCGAGGTCAATCAAATTGATCACTATCTCGGAGATGCCGCGCCCAAAGATGGCCGTCTCACCGGCATGACGCTCCAATCGAGCGGTGGAACCATGGCCACCGTGGAAGCGGCATGCAAGGTAATCGACCGCATGATTGAACGCGCCGCGGAGGAAAAGCGCGTCGAATGCCCGGCGTCGAAAATTGTGCTTGGCCTCAATTGCGGCGGCTCTGATTCCTTTTCGGGCATCACCGCCAATCCGGCACTCGGATGGGCCTCCGATCGCCTGGCCTCTTTCGGCGGCGCCGCCGTACTTGCCGAGACCACCGAGATCTTCGGCGCGGAACAGCTCCTTCTGCGGCGCGCCCGCAATCGCGAAGTCGCAGATAAACTCCTTGGCTTTATAAATGGATACAAGCAATACTTAAAGCGGTTTGAAAGCACCTTCGACGACAATCCATCACCAGGAAATAAAGAGGGTGGATTGACGAACATCCTGGAAAAATCCTTGGGAGCCGTCGCCAAAGGCGGGGCTTCTCCTCTGATGGACGTGGTCGATTATGCGGAGGCGATCCGCTCGGCCGGCTTCATCTTCATGAACACGCCGGGATACGATCCGGTCTCTCTCACCGGTCTCGCCGCCGGCGGCTGCAACGTCATCGCTTTCACCACGGGCCGCGGCAGCGCCATTGGTTTTCCGTCTGTGCCGGTCGTCAAGATCGCGAGCAACACCGCGACGTTCCGCCGCATGCGCGACAACATGGATATCAACGCCGGACGCATCGCGGACGGTGAAGCCAGTGTGGAAGGCATCGGCGAGGAAATCCTGGACCTGGTCCTGCGCGCCGCCTCGGGAGAGCGTACCAGCAGCGAGCGGCTCGGACACCGGGAATTTGTTCCGTGGCGCATCGGCCCCGTGATGTAAACCTCTCCGATGGCGGCGGCGAATATCATCTCGGTGGATGTAGAGGACTACTTTCAGGTGGAGGCCTTTGCCGGCGTTGTCGATCGCTCCTCCTGGTCCACTTTTCCGTGCCGCGTCGAAGCAAATACCCGGCGGCTTCTCGATCTGTTCGATGAAATGCGCGTTAAGGGGACTTTCTTTACCCTCGGATGGATCGCCGAACGCTATCCGGGCGTAGTGCGGGAAATTGCCGCGCGGGGCCATGAGCTTGCGTGCCATTCCTACTGGCACCGCCTTATCTATAAGCTCACTCGCGAAGAATTCCGCACCGACACGCTGGAAGCCAGGGATCGCATCGAGCAGGCCGCGGGCTCAGCGGTTTTCGGCTACCGCGCGCCGAGCTATTCCATCACGAAAGCCTCTCTGTGGGCGCTCGATGTCCTCGCCGAAGCCGGATTCACTTACGATTCGAGCATTTTCCCCATTCGCCACGATACCTACGGGATCCCCGATGCCCCGCGCCGGCCTTTTCGACTGGACACCTCCTCGGGGCCGATCGATGAGTTTCCCATCTCGACGTTTCGCTTCGCCGCAGGACCGAATTTCCCGGTCGGCGGTGGAGGCTATCTGCGCATCTTCCCGTTCCCGTATAACCGCTTCGGTTTCGCGAGGCTGAGGAAAGAAAATCTGCCCCTCATCACCTACGTCCATCCCTGGGAGGTCGATCCGGAACAGCCGCGCCTGCAGGGACGCTGGAAATCGAAATTGAGGCACTACACAAATTTGGGGAAGACATATTCGCGTCTGCGGGCACTGCTTGGCATGGGCGGATTTACCAGTTTTCGGGATTCCGGACTGCTGGGCAACATCGGGCCGGCGCGTTTGGCGGCCAGCGGCGTCAAGGAGCGGTGAGCCGGATGAGGAAAGACACCATGCCCGAGGTGGCGCGTTATTGGAACGCCATCGCCGGCGATTTCGACGCCATCTACACGGGCAGGGGTAAGAGCCGTTTCAGCCGTTTTCTGGACCAGACGCTCCGCAAAGACATTTACGGCCGCTTCGAGTGGGTCATGGAGCGCTCCGGGAACGTCGCCGGGAAAACAATCTGCGACGTCGGGTGCGGCTCCGGCCGTTTTGTAAGCGCCTTTGCGCGGAAGGGCGCGTCGGTTACCGGAATCGATATCGCGCCCGAGATGATTCGCATGGCGCGCGCACTGGCATCGCGCGAGGGCGTCGCCGGGCAATGCGAGTTTCACGTCTCGGATATTCTCAACTGGAAAGCAGATCGCACTTTTGACGAAACTATTGCCATCGGCTTCTGGGATTACATCGCGGATCCACCCGAGCGCCTGCGCCGGATTCGGGCTATGACGGGCGAAAAATTCCTTTCCGCCTGGCCGCGGTTATGGACCTGGCGTATGCCGGTCCGTAAGGTCCGCCTCAGCTTGGGAGGCTGCCCGGTCTATTTCTTTCGCCGGCGGCGCGTTGTCAGGATGCTCGAAGAAGCCGGCTTCGAAGTGCTGCGCGTCGACGTTGTGGGGAAACTCTTCTGCGTGGAGTCGCGGCCGCGGTAGGAGCCGGCCCGCCCGGATGCCGCTCGCGATTTGGTTTTGGGTTTCGGCCGGACTGGTCCTCTACGCGTATGCCGGCTATCCGGTTTTGCTCCTTCTGCTGCGCGTCTTCACGCACCGCCCCGTACATAAGGACGCGATGACTCCCAGCGTCTCGATTCTGATTCCCTCCTACAATGAAGCGGAAGTCATCGCGGCGAAAATCGAAAATGCCGTGGCGCTGGATTATCCGGCGGATCGCCTCGAGGTGGTGGTCGCCTCAGACGGCTCCACCGACCGGACGGCGGAAATTGCCCGCGAGGCAATCGCCGCGCGCGGGGCGGGCGATCACATGCACGTCTTCGACTACCCCATGAACCGCGGAAAAGTCGCCGTGCTCAATGATGCCGTCCCCCGCCTGACAGGCGAGATTGTCGTCTTCACCGACGCCGCCGCGATGTTCGCGCCGGACGCCATTCGCAAACTCGTCCGTAACTATGCCGACCCGGAGGTCGGCGCGGCGGGTGGAGTCTATCAAGTGCGCCGCCCCGACGCCGCCGCCACTGGCGCGCAGGAGGACTTCTATTGGAAGTACGAGACGTTCCTCAAGAAGCTCGAAGCCTCGATGGGGTCCGTGCTCGGCGCTCACGGGCAGATTCACTCTGTGCGCCGGAATCTCTATCCGTTCCCCGCCTCCGGCACCATCAACGACGATTACGTGATTCCCGTCCAGGTGCTGCAACGCGGCTACCGCGTCGCCTACGAACCCGAAGCAATCGTGTATGAGGAGGCGCGGGAGATGAGCGGCTTCGGACGCCGCGTCCGCATTATGGCCGGAAATTTTCAGCAACTGGCCGAAATTCGATACTTTTTGCGTCCTCTCCGCACGCGCTGCCTGTTCTATTTCCTTTCCCACAAAGCGGCCCGGCTGGCGGTCCCTTTCGCCATGCTGACGGCGCTGATGCTGAATTTTCTTCTGCTGGCCAGCCAGCCTTACCGCGCTCTTTTTTGGCTGCAAGCGGCGTTCTACTCGCTCGCGGTGCTGGGAGCCGCGATGCCTCTGCGCCCTAAGGCTCTGCGCCTGCCTTTTTACTTCTGCATGGTGAACGCCGCCACGTTTGCCGGCGTCTATCACGCTCTCACCGGGCGCCGCCGCATGAATTGGAGCTA
Organism: Bryobacteraceae bacterium; assembly: GCA_035545735.1. Classification (GTDB taxonomy): domain Bacteria; phylum Acidobacteriota; class Terriglobia; order Bryobacterales; family Bryobacteraceae; genus JAJYKC01. The sequence goes on from DASZXS010000083.1 coordinate 113,581, forward strand.
GGCGGCGGGCTGTTTTTTCGAGGTGCTATATTTGCTTCATTAAAATGAAGCGATTTTTCTTCTTCGGGCGGCTGGGGGTTGCCGCCGCCTTTAGCCTTTCCCTGCTTTGCGCGCAGACGGCGGATGTTGTCCGGCCGCCGGCGGTTCCGTTGGTGGCTCACGATCCTTATTTCAGCATCTGGTCCATGGCCGATCATTTGAACGACCAGGAGACCAGGCATTGGACCGGAAAGCCCAACCGGCTCACCGCCGTTCTTCGCGTGGACGGAAAACCTTATCAGGTGATGGGTCACGAGGGCCGGGGCGAGGCCTTGATTCCTCCGCTTCCTCAGACCGGATTGGAGGTGCTGCCGACCCGGACCCTTTATCAATTTTCCGGGGCCGGCGTGGATCTTCATCTCATGTTCCTTACACCGGCTCTGCCTTACGACCTGGATGTTCTTTCGCGTCCCCTTACTTACGTTGAGTGGCGCATCGCGTCCTCGGACGGCGGGAATCACCAGGTCGAACTCTATTTTGACGCGGCCTCGGATCTGGTGGTCAATACTCCCGGGGAGGCGGTGGTCTCCAGCCGCTATTTGTTGGACGGCGAGACAGTGCTTCGGATGGGCTCGCGGGAGCAGCCGGTGCTTGCCAAACGCGGCGACGATCTGCGTATCGACTGGGGCTATCTCTATCTGATGGCGGATAAGCCGGACGGCGCGACGTACTCGGTGGCGCGCCACCGGGCGGCGCTCGCGGCGTTTGAGGCGGACGGACGGCTCCCCCGCTCGGACGATTTCTCCGGAGAAACGGTGCGCCGAGGCTCGCCGGAATCGCTTGCCGTGAGCGTCAATTTCGGGACCGTTGGCAGCCAGCCGGTTTCACGGTACCTGATGCTCGCCTACGACGACATCTACGCGATCGAATATTTCGAGCGCAAGACGCGGGCGTGGTGGCGGCGCAATGGCGCGGGTCCGGACGATCTGCTGCGCGCCGGGCGTGCCGAGCACGACGAGCTTCTGAAGAAAGCCTACACCTTTGACCACGAGCTCATGGCGGATCTTCGGAAAGCGGGGGGCGAGAAATATGCCCGCCTTGCCGCGCTCGCCTACCGGCAGACGCTGGCCGCGCACAAGCTGGTGGCCGACGCCGATGGGACCGCGTTGTATTTTCCCAAGGAGAATTTCAGCAACGGATGCATCGGAACGGTGGACGTGATCTATCCGAGCTCTCCCTTTACGATGCTGTTCAATCCGCTGCTGCTCAAGGCGCAGCTTGAGCCGGTACTCGCATATGCCAGCATGCCGAGATGGCGCTGGCCTTTCGCGCCGCATGATCTGGGGACGTACCCGCAGGCGAACGGCCAGGTCTACGGCGGAGGTGAACGCACGGAAGAAAATCAGATGCCGGTGGAAGAGAGCGGAAACATGCTGATCATGGTGGCTGCCCTCGCCCATATTGAAGGCAGCGCGGCTTTCGCGGAGAAGTACTGGTCGGAGCTAACGAAGTGGGCCGAATATCTGCGCGTCAAGGGGCTCGACCCGGAGAACCAGCTTTCCACCGACGACTTCGCGGGCCACCTGGCGCACAACGCGAACCTTTCCATCAAAGCGATTCTCGCGCTCGGCTCCTACGGCCAGCTCTGCGAGCTGACGGGGAGGAAAAGCGAAGCCGTCCGATATCACGATATCGCGGCAGACTTCGCGAAAAAGTGGCAAGAGCTCGCGCGGGAAGGCGACCATTACCGCCTGGCCTTCGACCGGCCCGGAACCTGGAGCCAGAAGTACAACCTGGTGTGGGATCGCCTGCTGGGGTTGAACCTTTTTTCGCCCGATATCGTGCGGACCGAAGTGAACTATTATGAAGCGCGCCAAAACAAATACGGGCTGCCGCTCGATAACCGCCGCGATTACACCAAGCTCGACTGGCTGGTGTGGACCGCGACGCTGGCGGGCAACCGCGCCAGCTTCGAGCAATTCGTCGCGCCGGCGTTCCGCTGGATGAACGAGACTCCTGCGCGCGTGCCGCTCACCGACTGGTACGACACGGTGACGGGCAAGCAGGAGGGTTTTCAGGCGCGATCGGTGGTGGGTGGCATTTTTATCCCGATGCTCTCCGACGCCGCGCTCTGGAAGAAATATTCCACCTTGCCCCTCCAGCGCGGGGCGGCGGATCGTGATAGAAAAGGAAACAATCATGGAGACCCAAGGTAGAAGGCAATTCGTCAAAACAGCATCCGCCGCAATCGCCACGGCGGCGTTTCCTATTCTCGGCGCGAACGATTCGATCCGAGTGGGTATCGTGGGGCTCGGCGGGCGCGGGCGAGATCACATCGAGTACTACACCAAACTCAAATCAACGTGCCGAATTGCCGCCATTTGCGATGTGAACCAGGCGGCGCGAGAGCGCGCGCAGGCCCAGATCCGCAAGTTGAGCAACATGGACGTCACCCAGTATGTCGACATGCGCGACATGTTCGCCTCGAAGGATGTGGACGCGGTTTCGCTCCCGCTGCCGAACCACTGGCATGCGCTGGCGACAATCTGGGCCTGCCAGGCCGGCAAGGACGTCTATGTCGAAAAGCCGGCGAGCCATAACGTTTTCGAATCCCATCAGATGGTGGCCGCCGCGCGCAAATACAACCGCATGGTGCAAGTCGGGATGCAGAGCCGTTCGGTTACCCATAAGATGCACGCGGTGAAACTGCTGGCAGACGGAGTGGTGGGGGAGCTATATCACGCGCGCGGACTGTGCTTCCGTCGGCGCTTTTCCATTGGCCATACACCGGATGCGCCTGTACCTCCCGGCCTCGACTGGAATCGCTTCCTGGGGCCGGCGCAATATAAGCCATACAGCCAGAACAAATTCGCTTATACCTGGCACTGGTTTTGGGATACCGGCAATGGCGATTTCGGAAACCAGGGAATTCACGAGTTGGATATCTGCCTGTGGGGACTGGCGCGCACCGGATGGCCGAAGGACGTTTCGGGAACCGGCGGCAAGTTTGTCTGGAAGGACGATCAGGAAACGCCCAACACGCTGCAGACCTGTTTCAACTTCGGCGACGCGGAAGTGACGTTCGACGTCCGCAATCTTCCCACGCCGCTCGAAGGACTGCTCCCGATGAAGGGTCCGAATTTCACCGGGAATATTTTCTTCGGAGAGCAAGGCTTCCTGGTGGTGGATCCCGACGGATTCCAGGTATACAAGAGCACAGCGGGCAACGTGGACGCTTCGAAAACGCACGGCGCCGGCGTGGCGCGCTTTGAAAAATACGAGAAAACCATGGACGAAAAAGCGACCGAGAACGACGACGACGCGACCGTCCCGCACATGCACAATTTCCTCGACGCGATTCGGGCGAGGGACCATAAACTGCTGCATGCCGACATCGAAATCGGCGCGCGGTCGGCCTCTTTTGTTCATATGGGTAACATCAGCTACCGCACGGGGCGGTCTCTGCGCGTCGCGCAGGCAACGGGCCGGTTTCTCGAAGCCGACGACGCAAACGCGCTGCTGACGCGGGATTACCGGGAGCCGTTCGTGGTGCCGCGCGAGGTTTAGGCGGGTCAAGACGGGGACGCAGCCGGAGTTTTCAGGCCGCCGCGTCCTCCTCACTCGTAGCGGAGGGCTCGGATGGGGTCGATTTTCGTGGCTCGCCGCGCCGGAAAATAGCCGGCCGCGAACGCAACGGCGAGCAGCGCCACGGTCGCCGCGATGAACACCAGGGGATCGCGAGCGTTGAGCCCGAAAAGCTGGCTTTCGACATAACGCGAAAGCGCCAGGGCGATGGGGATACCAACCGCCGTTCCGGCGATTGACAGAACCATCACCTCCCGCATCACCAGGCGCAAGACGTTGAAGCGCTCCGCTCCGAGGGCAATTCGTATACCGATCTCGGAAGTCCGCCGCGTGACGTTATAGGCGATTAAGCCATAGAGGCCGATGGCTGCCAGGAGAGTCGCCAAAACCCCGAAAGCGAGCGAGAGCGCGGCGACCAGGCGGTCCGTGTACACTGTGTCGTTGATCTGGACTCGCATGGTTTCCATGCCGCGAACGGGAACCCCGGCGTCGATCTGACTCACGGCCGCGCGGAGAGCGGGAAATAGCGACTCGGGATCGCGGCTGGTACGGGCATAGACGTGTACGTAGCCCGCGCAATCCGGATCCTGCGCACAGGGCGAATATGCAAAGCGGGGAATTTTTCCGCGGAGGTTCTGGCTTTGTATATCGCGCACCAGGCCCACGATTTCGGTGTCCAGTTTCACGTCGCCTCCGCCAAACGTCATGTGGCGGCCCACGGGGTTTCGGCCCTGAAAGAAGTAGCGCGCGAACGCCTCGTTGACGATCACTACCTTGGGCGCGCCCTTCGTGTCGGAATCGCGAAACTCGCGCCCCACCAGGAGCGGGATGCCCAGAGTGGAAATGTATCCCGGGGCGATGGAGTCGCGGTTGACGTTCATATTCTCTTCTTCGCGGGCGGTATAGCCTTCCACGGTGACGTTCGAGCTCCGGTCGGAATCGGTAAACGCTCCCATGGATCCGGCGCTGGCGCGCGTCACGCCGGGCAGCGCATTGACGCGCTGCAGCAGATCCTTGACGAAGCCGGAGGCACGTTCCGGTGAATATCCCACCAATTGAGGACTCACCGAGAACGTGACGAGGTTTTCGACATGGAAGCCGGGGTTGTGGGTCATCAGGTTCGCCAAACTGCGCGAAAAGAGTCCACAGGCCACCAGCAGCAGAAGCGACAGCGCAACCTGCGCGATGACCAATATCCGGCGGAAGCCAGCCTGGCCGCCGCTCGCGGTGGTGGAACCCGACTGGTCCTTCAGATTTTGTGAGATCGCGGATCGGCCCGCCTCAAGAGCCGGAGCCAATCCAAAAAGGACGCCGGCCGAGAGCGAAAGGATCAAGTTGAAAGCGAGGACCCGGCCGTCCAGGAAAGAGGACGCTCCGAGAAACGAGCCCGCCGAATCTTCGGGCAGCATTTTCAGCAAGAGCGCGACGGTCCATCCGGAAACAAGGATGCCCAGGAGGCCGCCCGCGATGGAAAGGATGACGCTCTCGGTCAGAAGCTGACGCATCAGGCCCCAGCGGGTGGCGCCGATGGCGATTCGGATGGCGATTTCGCGGCGTCTACCGGCGGCGCGCGCGATCAGCAGATTCGCGACATTGGCGCAGACGATTAACAGCACCAGGCCGACGAGCGCCATGAGGACGGTGAGCGGCCGGCCCCAGGACCGGCCCAGTTGATTGATTCCCTGCGCGGCCGGCAAAAGGCCCAAACGCTTGCCGAGAAACTCGGTCCGGAAGCGCGGGCTTTTGCTCTTCATCTGAACGAGCTCTTCTTCAAGGATCGAATGATAGACCGGCTGCGTGGCGGCGGCCGCGCGCCGCGCATCCATGCCGGGGGCGAGACGCGCGAAGAGATTCAGCCAGTGGACTCTGCGATCCGTAAATCCGGTCGCCGGCCAGGATGGGCTAATTTCCAGCTTCATCGCAATTGGCGCGAAAATCTCGGCTTCCTGGCCGGGCATTACACCCCGAAACCCGGCGGCGGAGACGCCAATGACGGTCATCGGATGATTGTTGACGCGGATGGTCTTCCCCACGATGGACCGGTCCCCGCCAAAACGCCGCACCCAATAGGCATGCGCGAGGACGACTACCGGGGCGGCTCCAGGCGCTTTGTCCTCGGCGGGCGTAAAGAACCGGCCCAGAAAGGGCCGGACGCCGAGGACGTCAAAAAAATTCCCGGAGACGATCTCGGCGCTGGCGATATCGGTCTCACCGCCGTTCATGACGCTCACCGCAGCCCCGGAGCGAGCGATGATCCCGGCGAACACGGTGGAGCGGTCGCGAAGATCCTGGTACATGGGAACGGAAAAAACGGTCTGGTTGTTGTCGCTGGACGTCCAGCCCGGGTCCGGGCCGGGCGCATCGAACACAACCAGGCGGTTGGGATCGGAGACCGGCAAGGAACGAAGGAGCGCCTGATCGAGCAGAGAAAAGATCGCCGTATTGGCGCCGATGCCTAGCGCGAGCGAAAGCAGGGCAACGATGGTGAACCCCGGCGATCGAAGCAAAGTGCGAATGGCGACGCGGCAATCGTTCAGCATAGTCCGCCGCTAAAGGAGCAATCGAAGTTCCACATGCAAGCCTGTGAGATTCAAGGTCTTGCTCGGGATCATCGGCTTCGAAATGTCCGATTCCGGGACGCGCGCCCTTGAAACCAGCACACGTGCTAGCCTTTTCCCGTGAAGACGGAAAAGCCCAGCTTGGCGCGCCTGATCCTCGCGCATGTCGCGACCCTCCCGCATGGCCGGGCAAAATTCAAGCAACTGGTCCGGGAATTGGGCGCTCGCGGGGATGCCCGGGCCGGTCTCGAGGAAGTTCTACAGGATCTGGTCACGCGCGGCGACCTGATCGAAACGCGCAATGGCTACTATATCCTGCCGCAAGCGACGCGCGAATACGCCGCCGGCCGTCTGAATATGCACCGGGATGGCTATGGGTTCCTGATCGCCGATGCTCCGGCGCCGGGCGTGACGGGCGACATCTATATTCCGCGCGAATCGGCGGAAAAGGCGATGCACGGCGACCGGGTACTGGTGCGCATCGCGAGGATCGAAACCGGCGGGCGGGCTTCCGGAGAAATCGTGCGTGTCCTGGCGCGCGCCCACGCCACCGTGGTCGGCGAGTTCCGGGTCCGCGACCGGGGGAATTACGTGATTCCGCACGACGATCGCCTGCACCAGTGGATCCTGATTCCGGACGGGATGGAAATGCCCGCGCAGACGCTCTCCGTCGATCGCGTGGGCGCAAAGCCGTTGGACGTGAAGGAGGCGGCGGACCTGGATGGAATGATCGTCAACGCGGAGATTCTGGAATTTCCGGAACGTGGCGAGCGGGGCGTCGGCCGCGTGGTGGAGATCCTGGGGCGCCCCGACGACTTCGGGGTGGACGTGGAAATCATGATCCGCCGCCATCACATTCCACACCAGTTCCCGCCCGAAGCTCTGGAGGAAGCGCGCACGGCCGCGACCGAGGTATCCGAGCCGGAATGCCAGGGGCGGCGCGATTTCCGCGCCTCGGACGTGATTACGATCGACGGCGAAACGGCTCGGGATTTCGATGACGCCGTGCAGGTGGAGGCGCTTCCGAACGGGAACTACCGCCTCTCGGTGCACATCGCAGACGTCAGCCACTACGTCAAGCCCGGCTCGGCGATCGACACGGAAGCGCGCTTGCGCGGAACCAGCGTTTATTTCCCCGATCGGGCCGTCCCAATGCTTCCGGTGGAGCTTTCGACTGGGATATGCTCCCTGAAGCCGGGCGTGGACCGGCTGGTCCTTTCGGCGATCCTCGAAATCGACCGGCAGGGAGACATTGTCGCCCAGGAGTTTACGCGGGGTGTGATTCGCAGCGCGGCGCGCATGACCTACACCGCCGTGCATGAAATTCTGGAAGGAGATCCGGCCGCTTACGGGCGCTTCGCGTTGATGCGTGAGCTGGCGACAATCCTTAATAAGAAGCGCTTCCGGCGCGGGTCCATCGACTTCGACCTGCCCGAGCCGCTGATCGAGTTCGACGAGTTCGGAGAGATGACCGGAGTGACGCGGGGACCGCGCAACATCGCGCACCGGATTATCGAGGAGTTCATGCTCGCCGCAAACGAGGCGGTCGCGGGACACATGGAACATCTGGGTGTCCCGATGATTTTCCGTATTCACGAGCAGCCGGACCCCAAGCGCGTGATGGATTTCGAGGAGGTTGCGGCGCAGTTCGGCTATTCGCTGGGCGTGGGGGCAATTCCCGTGAAACGGCACTCTATCGTGAACCGCCGCCGGGACGGGACGAAACAACGGCGCGACCTTATGTTACCCTCCGGGACCGGCGTTACTTCGCGCAACTATCAAAAGCTGGTGGAGCAGATCGCCGGCAAACCCGAGGAGCGCATTCTCAGCCACCTGATGCTGCGCTCGCTCAAGCAGGCGCGCTACAGCGCGGAGAACAGGGGACATTTCGCACTGGCGTCTCAAAGCTACACGCACTTCACGTCCCCGATCCGCCGCTATCCGGATCTGATGGTGCACCGCATCCTGGCCGCGCTGCTCGACGGGCGCGAACCAGGCGCGAGCGAAGACGAGTTGAGCGGCATTGCGATCGAATGCTCAACCACGGAGCGGCGCGCCGCGGAAGCGGAACGCGAACTGGTGGAGTGGAAGAAGGCCCGTTTCATGGAGGAGCGAGTCGGAGAGGAATTCCCTTCCCTGATCGTCAGCACCACGCGGTTCGGTTTTTTCGTAGAGTTGGAGGAACTTTTCATCGAAGGCCTGGTCCCCATCGATTTCCTGCCGGGCGACCGGTATTTGTACCAGGAACGCACCCACAAAATCGTCGGGCAGCGGACGCGCCGCGAGTTCTCCATCGGGCAGCGCGTGACGGTTCGACTGGACCGCGTCGACGCCATGGAGCGCAAGCTGCAATTTGCGGTCGTGGAAGAAAAGGGGCCGCGCAAAAAGCGAAAGTCATGAAGGAATTCTGCTTGTCCGGGCGCTGAAACATTCGCCCGCCCCGCGTCACATAGCTCTGGCTACTAATAACGGTTCCGCGCCGGACGAAGCGTCCCGGCCGGAACGCCACAAGGAGAAGCTATGCCCAACGTCGGATTCGATCTGGAAGTCTTAAAAGAGGTCGCGGCCTCAGTTTCCATCCCCGGTGACTCCAGGTTCGCCGCACTAGGCGCTATCGGACCGGACCTGTTTCGCTATGCCCCCATTTCGAGCAAGCTGAGCGACGCGCTGCATGATGCGTTGAAAAAGGCACTGCAAAACGTTCCACCCAATGGCATTCCCAACGTCGATATCACCCCCATCACCAGCGATGCCACCCTCGCGGCGGAACTGTTTTCAAAGCCGCTGATGGCCGCCTATTCGGTGCTTTTCAGGGAAATTGTGACGGACTTTTGGCCCCTTTTGCAAAGGGACGCGGATCTGCTGAACCAGTTGCAGACGGCTGCCAACAACGAGGACGAGGACGCGCTCACCAACCTCTCCGCCTCCACCGACCAGCTAACCGCGGACTCGGCGCAGCTTAAGCAACTCGCCACGCTCGCCACCGGAGTGATGGTCCTGATTGGCAAGTTTCCGGCAATTCCTCCCGGAATCCAATCGACCGCACCGGCTGCCAAGCCGTGGTTTCCCTTCTCGAACCGCCTCTTCGAATTTCTGCGCTGGCACCATACGGACAAGTTTGCCCAAAACCTTGTGAACAGCGCCGACAACGATAACAAGAAAGCTTACGCGAACGGGTTTCTCAGCCACATCGCCGGCTCGGTGACCGGGGAGCCGTTCATCAACAATATCGCCGGCGGACCGTACCGCACGCATTGGTGGCGGAACCGGCTGGTATCGAATTTTGTCGATTCCTGGACCTTTGGACGCTACGAAACGCCCGCCTCCATGGCCGGCGATACGCCCACGCCGGCTTATCCGCTTTGGAAGAGCATTACGAGCGCGAACCTGCAAAAACAGTTCAACGTAGCGGACCTGGATGGACCCGCCGACAAGATCCCGGAGGCGGTGATCAACGTCGGAACTGGAAACCTCGGGTCGCTGCCCGGGAAATTCCCGCAGGAGCTTGCCGACTATATCCAAAAAGTGATTGATGCCACCTACCCGGCCAATGCCCGCCCGGCAGGATTCAGCACCGACGCTATTAAGGAAGCTTTTGTGGGTCTATTCGCAGTGGTATGGTTCATGACGTCGGGCTTTGGGCCCATGACTCCCCTGGACCTTGGTGCGCCGCCGAGCACATGCACCTCACCTCCAAGCTGGGTCACGGGCGGGGGAGCTCCGCCGTCGCCACAGCAATCCGGACCCTCCACCGGCGCGACCGTATGCGGCGTGCTGCTGGCGATCCTCGCGCTGATTCTCTTTATTTTCCAGAACTGGACCGGCGGAGTCGCCGCGGTTGTCGGCGCGATCAAATTGTTCACATCCGGCGGCGGCATCGACTGGGACCAACTGAAGTGTAATGTCTTCTGGCTGCGTAAAGGACTGCTCGACGCAGAGAACGCTCTTGTCGACGCGCTGGTGAAATCGGCCCTGGCTTACCCCGCACCGGCGAAACTCGGGACCGTTGACGTCAACAGCGTGACCCATCCGGCAGTGGATCTGAGCCCCAACGGCGGCGTTCCGCTCACCAGGACAAATGGTGGCGGACCGAATATCGCTGGCTTCAAGTTCCCCTATCCACGTCAAATGGACGCCGGCAACGCGGGTTTTGCGGATCTGAACTTCGGAGTATTTCCAAATACTCCGGAAGAAACACCCGGAACGCTGAACTTTCCGCTGGGCCCGTCCTATGCGGAGACCGTAGTGTCCACGTCGGGCCTGCAGAACGGCGGGCTCATGGTGGATGGCGCTTTCCCCAGCCGCAACCAGTTTTTCGGCGACGCGGTCTCGAACGCCGTGCAACTGATATCCAGCCATGCGAAAGGCATGCCCCGGTACAACCTGGATGCCGACCGCGGCTATGGCTGGAAAACCTGGATCGCCCAGGTGAACACTTTCCCCGGCAGCGGCGCCGTTAACAATCCGAATCAGGAGCCGTGATTTTGAGGGACTTCCAAAGGAGAAGCGATATGGCAACCATTTCAAAAAGGAATTTGACGGCTCCGACCAAAGGAGACCGGGGAACCACGCGACCGATACCTACCAAGGGCGATCCGGACCGTCCGATCCCGAATCCCGATCCGCCACACCGCGGAGGCGCCGGACAAGGGGATGGAAAGGATCCTCACTACACACCATGGCTGGTAATACGCGCGCAGGCGGGGGACGACGGCACCCGCCCGCTGGCGCCAGGCACGACGTTCTGGGAATCGCCCGACATCTGGACGCAAGGCTCGCACGGGACGAACCAACCGGTTGCCGGCGAGGCCACCCAGGTATTTGCACGCATCACCAATCTAGGCATGCAGGACGCCACCGGCGTGACCGTGAAATATTGGTGGGCTAACCCGTCCATCGCCATCACCGAGGTCTCCGCGCATCTGATCGCGCAAGACTCGGTGGCAATCCCGGCGGGGAACTCGCTGGTTTTTCAGAGCCCCGCGGATTGGGTTCCGGTGGTGGAGAACGGTGGGCACGAATGCCTGCTGGTTGAGGCCTTTATCCCAGTGTTCGATCCGCTGGTAAACCCGATGGCGCCATGGAACGACCGGCACGTAGGGCAAAAAAACGAGGACCTAGTGATTCTCCAGCAGGGGCAGATGTTCCGCATCCAACTGGAGGCCCACAACTTTACGCGCACCGTACAGCGGGTGACCATCGAGACGCGGCGTGCCAGGGTCCCGGGAAACTTCGCTCAGAAGTTCGGAGGAAGGTTCGCCGAAATGCGGCTGCTGGAGCCTCCGCGCGGGCTTCCCGTCCAAATCGACTTCGCGGAAAAGGCGATCCGCACGGTCCAATCCCGCCTCTTGAACCCCAAGGCGGCAGCCGAAGCGGGCGGTTGCCTACCGCCCCCCGACACGGCGAAGACACAAGTCTTCAAACCAGGAGAACTACGCGCTGTGACCATTACCGGTGTTATCCCGCCGACCGCCGTTCCGGGAGAAATTTATGCGACACGGGTGACCCAAAGGTTCGGGAACGCAGTTACCGGCGGCTATACCATTTACGCGACTGTGCTTTAGTTCGGAACGGGCACAGCGCGGTTCCTAGCCCCCCGGCACAATCCGCGCGGAAAGCCATATCTCCAGCTTTTCGCGGAGGAGCTCTCCAAGGACGGGCTTCACCAGCACGTCGTCCATTCCGGCCGCCAGGCAGCGATGGCGGTCCTCGGTAGTCGCGTTCGCGGTGAGCGCGATAATGACCGGCCGGCGATCGGCGCGTTCGAGGCTGCGAATCTCTCGGGTCGCGTCGATCCCGTCCATTTCCGGCATTTGGCAGTCCATTAAGATGAGCGGGTAGCCGTGGCGCTTGAATGCCTCGACCGCTTCGCGTCCGTTCACCGCGATATCCACGGAATAACCGAGGCGCTGCAGCATCAATACCGCGACACGCTGATTGGTCAGGTTATCTTCGGCGAGGAGAACCTTGACGCCGTTCGCCTGCTGGGGCGCGGAGGGCATTTCGGGCCCGTGCGCCTTCGCTTCTTTCACGCGAAGCAGTCTTGCCAGGGCGGCGACAAATCCCTTCCGGCGAATGGGCCTCGGGAGATAGACCGTGTTTTTCCGGGCATTCCCCGCATTCCTGGAGGCATGACGCGCGCGGCCCTGCAGCAATACCATCGGGAGGCGGCGGTACCTCGGTAGGGCGCGAATCCGGCTTACAACCGTAACGCCATCCATCAGCGGGAGCGACATGTCGATCACGGCGAAATCGACCGGCTTCTCGAGTGCCGTCAGCGTCTCCAGGGCCTCCGGACCATTTGTGCAGACCGTCAAGGCGCAGCCCCAAGCGTTGAGATGATTCTCAATGACTTCTCTGCCCCGGGCGTTGCCGTCCAGGACCAGGGCTCGCATGCCGGTTAAATTAAGTTCCGGGGCCGGCCGGCCCCGGGCAGCGATTTCAAACGAAACTTCAAACCAAAAGCGAGATCCCGCGCCCGGGACGCTTTCCACGCCAATGTCGCCGCCCATCAGCTCAACCAGTTGCTTGCAAATGGCCAGGCCGAGACCGGTACCTCCGAAGCGCCGCGTGGTGGAAGAATCCGCCTGAGAGAAAGACTCAAAAAGATGGCGCTGCGCCTCGGCGTCGATACCAATTCCGGTATCGGTAACAGCGAACAGGATGGTGGATCTCTGCACGGACCGCGACTTTTCCGAGACGTTGAGGATCACCTCGCCGGCGGCGGTGAACTTCACCGCGTTGCTGAGCAGGTTGAGCAGGATCTGCCGCAGGCGCGCGCCATCGCCGATTACCCGTTCCGGAACCTGCGGGTCGATCCAAAGCAGAAGCCTCAAACCCTTGTCTTCGGCCTGCCCGGCAAGCAGTTCCAAACCTTCCTCGATCAGGTCCGGCAGATTGAACTCAATCGCCTCCAGTTCCATCCGTCCCGCTTCAATTTTTGAGAAATCGAGAATATCTTCCACCAGAGCGAGCAGGGTCGCGCTCGAACTCCGGATGGTCTCGACGTTTTCCCACTGGTCCTTGTTGAGACGGGATTCGAGCAGGAGGTTGGTCATGCCGAGTATCGCGTTCAGCGGCGTCCGGATTTCGTGGCTCATGGTGGCGAGGAAGCGGCTCTTGGCGTGGGTGGCCGCCTCGGCCCGGTCCCGCGCTTCCGCCAGCCAGTCGGCCTGCAGTCGCACTGCGATTTCCGTATGCTTCCGCGCGGTGATGTCGCTGACCGAGCCGACCATCCGAAGGGGCTTTCCCGACGCATCCCACTGCGCCTGCGCCCGGCAGAGAATCCATCGAATCTCGGGGCCCTGGGTGCGGATGCGGTACTCTACTTCAAAAGAAGGATCCAGGCGGGCGAGATAGCGCTCCACCGCGACTTCCACTCTTTTCGAATCGCCCTCGTGAATCAGATGCTTCCAATCGTCGTTCGGGCCGATCTCCGGGGAATTGGGGTAACCGAAGATGTCCCGGCAGCGGGCTGACCGGAACGCGAGCCCTGTTTCAAAATCGCAGTCGAAGATGCCGTCGTTGTTGGCGGCGAGAGCCAGGTTCCAGCGCTCCTCCTGCAACCGCACGCGCTGCTCCATATTGTGCTGCGCGGTGAAGTCCATGGCCGCCCCCAGAATTTGGAGTGCCTTGCCACGGTCGTCGCGCAGGAAAACGGTTTCCCTCGTGCGCAGCCATCGCCAGGCGCCATCCTTGTGGCGGAGACGCAGAGAGATCTCGCGAATTTCGCCATCGCGCGTCTCCGAGAAGCGCTCATGATGCGCCATCACGCGCGACACGTCCTCGGGATGCGCCATTTCTAAGAGGACGTTTTCGCAGCGCTCGAATTCATCGGGGCTGTAACCCAGAACATTCTCGATTTGCGGGTTCACGTAAATACAGACATGCCGTGGAACCTCGATGAGATACAGCACGGTGGGCAGCGTGTTGATGATTTTTTCGACCAGCGATTGCGCCTGCTTCCGCTGCTCCTCGGCCAGGCGGCGGGCGGTGATGTCAACGACTGTGCCTTCGTAATAGAGCAGTTTCCCGGCGGCGGATTTGACAACCCTGGCGCTCTCGCGGACATGGATTGCCGAGCCATCCTTGCGGCGCCAGATGGTTTCGTAGCCTTCCACCGCGCCAGCCCGCTCGAGCGATTCCTTGAAACGGTCGCGCTCGTCAACCAGACCTTCACTTTCGAGGTTGCGCCGCGATAACTCCTCAAAGGAAGCGTACCCAAGCATCTCGAGCACCGCTGGATTTGCCGACAGAATACGGCCGTCCGGCGACGTCCGGTAGATTCCGTAGGGCGCGGTGGCCATAATGTCGTCACAGTTCGCTTCACTGACGCGGGAGCGCTCTTCCGCCTCGTCGACTTGCCGCCGGGCTGTTCGGAGATCCAGTTCCCGTACGGCCAGTGACGCGTAATCCTGAAGCGCCTGAATGTCCTCCGCCCCGAAATCTTCCCGCGGAGACGTACCGGCAATGGACAGCGCTCCGACACAGACGCCGTCGCTCAGAATGAGCGGGGCTCCGGCGTAGAAACGGATTCCGGACGGCGGCGCACCGGCGTCTCGAAACGCCGGATCGGAGAGAAGATCGGCCACCACCAGCGGCGCCGCCGAAGCGACCACGCGCGCGCCGAGTGACTCGGGAAGCGGCTCTTGCCGGCTCGATACTCCGATCCAGGCCTTGACCCAATGCTGGCTCTCGCCGCCAAAAGAAATCTGAGCGACGGCGGCCCGGAAGTGAAGCCTCGCGAGCCTGGCGATGCGATTGAAGGCTTCTTCGGGAGGAGTGCCGAGGATGGACAGTTCGCGTAGCGCTTCCAACCGAAGCTTTTCATCGCTGGCGGGAGCAGCAAACATTCGCACCCTCTACCGGTTGTGAGAATTCGAGATCACTGTTTCACGAATCCAAGTCTGAGACCGCCCCAAAAGCGAGAAACCGATGTAGCCGCGAAGAACAAGTTTGCCACCCGCGCTGGTTAGCCGCATGTTGCAGCGATAAACAAAGCCGGTATCCGGGTCGAGAATATCTCCACCCCCAAATTCGCCTGCTCCGCCCTGCCCCTTCATATTTCTTAGGATCAGCAACCCGATTACGGGCTTGTCCTTCCGCTCACCTTTACAGAGGCCACACCGCTTCTTGGCCTCGGCAGGATCGACAGTTGCCTCAATTTTACCGAAAAAAGCCCCATTCTCCTCGTAAATGCGAACGGTTCCGCGAGGGCGGCCCGTCTTGTCGTCGATGGTCTTCCATAGGCCGGACGGATTCACGGCATCGGTGCTGGACCCAAAACCAGGGAGAACAACCACGGCGAGCCCCAAGAGACAAACGGATCGCCACGAAAGATGGTTCGGACAAGGTGCCAACATTCAACTATACTAAAGGGCTAACAAACGGGTGACCGCTTCAAGCCGGCGGTTCATTTTATTCATGTCCAAAAAAATCGTCGCAGTACAAGCCAGCCACGACACAAAGTTCGCGCAAGGCAGCCTCTTCAACGGGTTCTTTTCCAACGGTTCAAAATTAGCGTTTCACAAGGACGCGATCATCGATGCGCGCGGCCGGCGCGTTTTCGACATGATCAGCCGGGCGTGCGCGGCGGGAGCGTACCCCTATCAACTCGCCCTGGAGGGCCGGTCCGGTCCCTGGGTGCAGGCGGAGGGGCGGGACATGCTCATGCTCTCCTCCTACGACTATCTGGGCTTGATCGGCGACCCGCGCGTCGACGAAGAGGCGATTGAAGCGGTTCGCAAATACGGAACCGGGACCGGCGGCGTCCGGATGCTGACCGGGACGGTAGACATCCATCATCAAATGGAGAAGGAACTGGCGGCGTTCAAGGGCACGGCAGAGGCGATCACATTCAGCTCCGGGTACCTGGCCAATCTCGCGGTAGTGTCGGCGCTGCTTTCCCCGCAGGACCGCGTGGTGATGGATGCGCTCTCGCACCGCAGCCTGCTGGATGCCTGCCGCCTGACCGGGGTGCCGGTTCAACGCTTCGCTCATAACGATCCGGCCTCGCTGCGGAAAGAATTGAAGTCCGGCGCGCCGGCCAACCGGACGCTGATCATCGCCGACGGAGTTTTCTCGATGGACGGCGACGTCTGCCGCCTGCCCGAACTGATCGAGCTCAAGAAGGAGTTTGGCTGCTTCCTGATGGTGGATGAGTCGCACGCCACAGGGGTCCTGGGCGCGCATGGCCGGGGGACGGACGAACACTTCGGAGTAAGGGCTTCCGACGTCGATATCTGGACAGGCTCGCTCGCGAAAGCGATCCCTTCGAACGGTGGATTTGCCGCGGTGTCCCAAGAGATCGGGATCTTCCTTCAGCATGCCGCCGCGCCGTTCATCTTCTCGGCGGCCCTTTGCCCGGCGGCCGTTGCCGCGGTGCGCGCAACCCTGCGCATTCTAGAGCGGGAGCCGGAACGAGTGGTTCGGGTACGGCAGAATGCGGCGTTTTTCCGCGAGGGACTGCAAGCGATGGGCTACGATACGGCCTTGTCGGAAACCGCGGTGATTCCCGTGATTCTGGGGGAGGACGCCAAGGCCGTGCTGTTCGCCGGAAGGCTCCGCGAGCTGGGCATCCTGGTGACGCCGGTGCTCTTCCCGGCCGTGGCCCAGAATGGGGCGCGCCTCCGGTTGTGCGTCACGGCGGCCCATTCGACGCAAGACCTCGAGTTCGCCCTCGAAGCCTTCCGCGGACTTCGCAGCCACGCGATCTAAACAATATTGCCTTACCGGGGCATCTGCAGAGCGGCGGCCAGCGCCTTCGCGGGAGTTGCCTTTGCGATAGTTATCGCGGCGTCGGGATCCGCCGCCTTTCTCGCGGCGATCGCCGCGGTTTCCTGGAGCACTGTCTTGTCGGTCTCCGTCTTAAACCACTTCGCCCCACCGAAACCGATCATCAGCGCGTTCGCAATGTCTCCGGTCGAAAAAGTGGGCATGGCCGACCCCGCGCCGTAAATGACGATCGCCTTGGCGGCGCCCCATGAGCCGAGCGCGGCGAGTGCGCCGATGATGACATTTCCTAAAAAACCGGGCAAAAAGACTCCATTGTTCACCTTGGGGAGATGAAGTCCGTTGTCTCCGATAAACACGTTGACGAAGCCGCCCGCGGCTCCGCAGAATCCGACCACAAATGCCAAGTAAAGAAGCTCCATGACAGTCTCTCCCGCCATAGATTGAGTGACTCGAAACGGGACGGGTGTTTCATTCGCCTCCAAAAACAGCAACCAATAGGTTGCGTATTAGCCGGAGACCCTGTATCCTGCAACCAGGAGGTTGCGTTTATGAGCACGGATCGAATTGAGAAAAGCGTCCTGCTGCGGGCACCCCGCGGCCGGGTATGGCGGGCGGTTGCCGAAGCCAGGGAGTTCGGTGAATGGTTCGGGGTGAAATTAGAAGGCGCATTCGTCCCCGGAGCGCGTCTGCGCGGCAAGATCCAGCACAAGGGATACGAGCACCTATCGTTTGAGATTACGGTGGAGCGCGTTGAACCGGAACGGCTGATCTCATGGCGATGGCATCCGAACGCGATCGACCCCGAGAAGGACTATGCCGCCGAGCCAACAACGTTGGTGGAATTCGAACTCGAAGAGGTGGAGGACGGAACGCTCCTGCGAATCGTCGAGTCGGGCTTCGATGGAATTCCGCTGTCCCGCCGCATGGAAGCCTATCGCGGCAACGAAGAGGGCTGGTCCATCCAGGCGAAGGCCATTGAGCGTTATGTCAATCCGGCAGCCTAGCCACGGTGGATCGCGGGGAGGAACCGTGCGCCGGGAGATGAGGAGCGCGGCGCTGATTTTTGCGGCGCTGGGCGACCATACGCGGCTTCTGCTCCTGGCGCGGCTATCCGCGGAGGGGCCGCTCTCGATCACGCATTTGACGCGGGGCGGCCCGTTGAGCCGGCAGGCCGTCACCAAGCATCTTCACGTGCTGGCGGGTGCCGGGCTTGCCGCCAGCGCGCACCGGGGCCGGGAGAGCGTGTGGCAAGCAGAACCCGCGCCGCTCCAGACCGCGCGCCAGTGCCTGGACTCCATCTCGGCGCAATGGGATGCCGCTCTTGGACGCCTGAGGGACCTGGTGGAAGAATAGCGACGGCGAACGCCGGCGGGGTCCGGGCTACTGTTCCCAACCACCTCCGAGCGTGTTGTAAATCTGGACCAAGGCGAGCCGCTCATTCAGGCGAGCGCGCGCGAGGTTCAGCTCGGCGGCGAAGGAATTCGTCTCGCTCGTCAGCACTTCGAGATAGCTGGCCGCACCGCCGCGATAACGGGTTTGCGAAAGACCGGCGGCGCCCTGCGCGGCCGTCGTAAGCAAGTCCTGATGCTCGCGAAACTGGCGATACTTCGTATAGGCAATGAGCGCGTCGGACACCTGCCGGAACGCCTGTTGAATGGTTTGCCGGTACGCAAGCAACGCCTCCTCCCGCTGGGCTTGCGCCAATTTCAGGTTCGACCGGAGCCGCCCGGCCGTAAAAACCGGCTGCGCGAGGGATGCCGAGAAATTCCAGGCGGTGCCGCTGAACAAGCTCGCGAGGCTGGCGCTTTCAAAGCCCCCCGCGCCTGTAAGAGGAAGGCTGGGGAAGAATTGCGCGCGCGCAACGCCGATTCGCGCATTCGCCGCGATCAGTTGCTGCTCGGCCTGCCGAATGTCGGGGCGCCGCTCGAGTAGTTCCGAGGGCAAGCCGGCCGGAACCGCCTCGGGAATCGCCTGCTGGATCAGCGGCAAGCCGCGCGGGATGTCATGCGGATTCTCGCCGATCAAAGTGCTCAGCACATCTTCGACCAGCGCGAGCTGACGCTCCGTGTCCGGGATCGTTCCCGCGGCGGTCTCGACAAGCTGCTCGGCCTGCCGCACGTCGAGCAGGCTGGTGGCGCCGCCCTGTTCCAGAATATTGGCGAGCTTCAACGATTCCCTGCGGGAAGTAAGAGTCCGCTTCGCGATCTCCAGTTCGAGATCCAGTTCACGAAGCTGGAAATAGGCCGTAGCGACATTGGCGACAACCGTGCCGAGCACCAGATTCCGGTTCCATTCCGAGGCGAGCAAATCGGCGCGCGCGGCCTCGGTGGCGCGACGGTAACGGCCCCAAAAATCGATATTCCAGGAAAAAATTCCTTGCAGCTCAAACGCCGCGAAGCCGAAGGACGGGATTTTCTGGCCGGTATAACCCGCGCCGCCGGTCACTTGTGGGAACTGGTCCGCTCGCGTAATGCCGAGCTGGGCCTGGGCCTGCAAGATGCGCGACGCGGCGATGCGCACATCGTAATTTTGCTCGACCGCGCGGTGGATCAGCTTCTGGAGCTCGGGGTCTTTAAAAACGGTCCACCACTTTTCACTGGCAATCGATGGGGTGCGCGGGGGAAGATTGGCGTTCCGGTAATCGGACGGCACATCCACCGCGGGGCGATGGTAGTTGGGGCCGACGGTGCAACCGGCGAGCATGGCAACCGCCGCGAAAACAGACGCGCGCCTCATCCCGCCTGCTCCGGTTCTGGCGCGGTATGCGGTTTTCGCGCAAACCGCAGTGAGATCCGCTCCACCACATCAAAGGTCACCGGGATGAAAAAGATCGCAATCAAGGACGCGGCGAGCATTCCTCCGATGACGGCCGTGCCGAGGACGCGCCGGGAGACCGCGCCGGAGCCGGTGGCAACCCAGAGAGGAACGCAGCCCAGGATAAAGGCAAAAGCTGTCATCAAAATCGGCCGCAACCGGATGCGCGCGCCGGTGAGCGCCGCGTCTTCGAGCGTTTTGCCTTTCTCATATTCGTACTTGGCGAACTCCACAATGAGAATCGCGTTCTTGGCGGCCAGGCCGATCAGCATCACCAGTCCGATTTGCGCGTACACGTTATTTTCAAAGGCGCGGAGATGCAACGCGAGGTATGCTCCAAACACCGCCACCGGCGTTCCGAGCAGCACGCTGAACGGCAGCGACCAGCTCTCATAGAGCGCGGCGAGGATCAGAAATACAAAGAGCAGAGACAATCCGAAAATCGCGGCCGGAGGCACGCCTTGCGCCGCCTTCTGCTCCTGGTAAGACATGCCGGTATAGTCGAATCCCATCTCGCGCGGCATGGTTTGGGCGAAGGTTTCCTCAAGCGCCCGGGTAGCCTGCCCGGAACTGTAGCCGGGCGCCGCCGAAGCGTTAATCTGTGCGGCATGGTATTCGTTGTAGCGCATGGTGAATTCCGGTCCGTTGATCGCCTTCACCTGGGTCAACGCGCTGAGAGGGACCATGCCGCCGCTGTTATTCGCCACATAGAACTGCCCCATATTCTCCACCCTCGTGCGGTATTCGCCTTCGGCCTCGACATAAACCTGCCACTGGCGGCCGAAGCGATTGAAGTAGTTCACCAGGTAGCCGCCCATAAAGGCTTGGAGCGTCTGATAGACATCGCCGATGTTAATTCCCTGGCGTTGGACCTTGGCTCGGTCCACGTCGACAAACTGCTGCGGCACGCCCGCGAGAAAAGTGGAGGTTACCCCCGCCAGTTCCGGGCGCTTTCTGGCCGCCGCCACGAACTTTTCGACATTGGTTCCCAGGAATTGAAGATCTCCGCCGGAACGATCCTCCAGCATGAAGGTGACGCCTCCGCTCGTGCCGACACCTGGAATCGCAGGGGGCGCGAACGAGAAGGCAATACCGTCCGGGATCTTACTCAACTCGCGTGTTATGTGGGCACGAATCGCCTGATATTGCTCTTCCGGTTTTGTGCGTTCTTCCCAGGGCTTTTCGGTGACAAAGAAGAATGCGCTGTAGGTGTTCTGCACGCGGCTCAACAGGCTGAAACCAAGCACCGATGTGCAGCCCTGAACGCCGGGAGTGTTCAGGACGATTTTTTCCACCTGCCGCGCCGCCTCCGACGTGCGCTCCAGGGACGCGGCGTTCGGCAATTGCAGGGCGGTGAAGACGTAGCCGTAATCTTCCTCGGGGAGGAAAGAGGACGGCAGTCTCATCCCAAGGAGCAGCGCCACGGCGGTGATTACTCCCAACGTGGCGAAGCTGATCAGCGCTTTACGGATTAGGGTTCCTGAAAAGCTGACATAGGCGTTGGTCGCGCGGCCAAAACCACGGTTGAACCATTTGAAAAATAGATTCAGCGGGCCGCGCGCGCGGGGTTTCCGCGGTTTTAACAGAAGGGCGGAGAGCGCGGGACTCAGCGACAACGCGTTAAAGGCGGAAAAAAGCACGGATATCGCGATCGTCACGGCGAACTGTTGATAGAGGCGGCCCGTAATACCCGGGATGAAGATCGTCGGAATAAAAACGGCGCTCAAGATCAGAGCGATCGCGACGACCGGCCCGGAGACTTCTTCCATGGCCTTCAAAGCCGCGTCGCGAGGAGACAAGCCTTCTTCGATGTGCCGCTCGACGGCCTCTACGACCACGATGGCATCGTCCACCACGAGCCCGATCGCCAACACCAATCCAAAGAGCGACAGCGTGTTGATGGAGAAACCGAGCATTGGAAAGACAATGAAGGTTCCGATCAGGGATACCGGCACGGCCAGCAGAGGAATCAGCGTCGCCCGCCAGCCCTGCAGAAAGATGTAGACCACGATCACGACAAGTGCGAGCGCTTCGAGCAGCGTATAGAGAATGTCGCGCATTCCGGCCGTTACGGCGGCTGTCGTATCCAGGCTGACGGTGTACGTCAAGTCCGCGGGGAACCGCTTGCTCAACTCCCGGACGCGCGCGCGCAGGCGTTTCGCCGCATCAACCGCGTTGGAACCGGGAAGTTGATAACACGCCAGAATGGCCGCGGGCCGACCATTGTAGCGGCCCGACAGATTATAGAACTGCGCGCCGAGCTCGAGGCGCGCGACATCTTTCAGCCGCAGGTTCGACCCATCCGGATTGGCGCGGAGAATGATCTCGCCAAACTCTTCGGGCGTGCTGAGACGCCCCTTCGCGCGGACGGTATAGGTGAATTGCTGTCCGGCGGGGATGGGGTTGCCTCCGATCTGCCCGGCGGGATTCACCGCGTTCTGGGTCTGCAGCGCCTGGATGATCTGCGGCACGGTGACGTGCAGTTTCGCGAGTTGGTCCGGCTTCACCCAGCAGCGCATCGCGTACTGTCCGGCTCCAAAAACCTGGATGCGGGCGATGCCGGGGACGCGAGTGAGTTCGTCAATCAAATTGATATAGGCGTAATTGGCAAGAAACGTATTGTCGTAGGAGCCCTTGGGCGAATAGAGCGCCACCAGCATGAGCGGAGCGGACAACGATTTCTGCACGATCAGGCCGGCGGTGTTCACCTGCGCCGGTAACTGCGGCTGAGCCTGCGAGGTCCGCAACTGGGTCAGCACCTGATCGATGTTGGGATCGGTGGCAACGTCGAAATTGACCGTAATCTGGGTTTGCCCGCTGCTCGAATTCACCGAATACATGTAGTTCATGTTGTCGACGCCGCTAATCTGCGCCTCGAGCGGCGTGGCGACGGATTGTTCCAGCGTCTGAGCGTCCGCGCCGGGATAAATCGCGGTGACCTGGATTTCCGGCGGGACGATGTTCGGAAACTGCGCCACCGGCAACCCGAGCGCGGAAACCAGTCCGATCACAACCATCAGAATTGCGATCACCATCGCGACGATCGGACGGTTAATGAAAAATCTTGACATGCTTAGCGCCTCTCGCCGGTGGTATCGGGTTTTGGATTTACCGAGACGCCGTCGAGCACTTTCGAGACGCCTTCTGACACCACTCGTTCCCCGGGCTTCAAGCCGCTGGCAATCACCCACATTTCGCCGGAGCGCTCGGCGGTTTCCACCTGGCGAATGGACACTTTGTCATCGGGCCCGACCACGGCCACCTGACGGCGCCCCTGCAGTTCGCTTACGGCGCGCTGCGGCACCAGAACCGCATTTTTGCGGAGCGCCGTCATGGCGCGTATACGGCCAAACTGGCCGGGGCGGAGCAGGTTTCCCGGATTGGCGAAAGCGCCGACAATCCGGATGGTTCCGGTCTGCGAGTCCACTTGACGGTCGGCAAAAACGATGCGGCCCGGATGAGGATACACGCTCCCGTCGGAAAGGGTTAGCTGCAACGGAACATCGCTACCGCGGCGCAAAAAGTCCGGCGCGCCGGTGCGACGGATTTTGCCGGCCAGGACCATGTATTCCTGCTCGCTGATCGAAAAATTCGCCTTGACCGGATCGACGGACGACACTGTGGTGAGAACGGTCGTTGGCGCGACCAGATTCCCAATCTGAACGGCGGCGATGCCGGCGATTCCGGTGACGAGAGACCGCACCTTGGTGAAACCCAGGTTTAACCCGGCCTGTTCAACGGCGGCTTCCGAAGCCTGGATGGCGGCCTTACTCGCCTGGATGGCCCCTTCGGCGGTCTTGACCATCGCCGCGGCCTGGGCCTTCGCCTGAACGTCGTTATCCAACTGGCTCTGTGGAATGGCACGCGCGGCAGCGAGCGGAGTATCGCGCTTTACATTGATTTCCGCGAGGCCAAGCTGGGCATGCGCCTGCGCGAGTTGTCCTTCGGCTTGCGAAAGCTGGCCCCGCGCCTGCGCCAGTTGTCCTTTGGCCACGTCGAGCGCCGCCTGAAACGGCCGTGGATCGATTTCGAACAAAACGTCGTCTTGGTGAACCAGCGACCCTTCCCGATAGACCTGGCGGACCAGGTAGCCGCTGACCTGTGGCTGAATGTTGGCGTTTACGTAGCCGTCGAGCGTGGCCACCCAGTCGCCGTAAATGGCCACATCTTTCTGAATGGCGGTAGAAACGCCCACATCCACGGGCGGAGGCGCAGCGTGTGCGCCGGACGTGGCTGCGGATTTCCCGCAGCCTCCGAGGAATGATAGGGAGCAAAGGGCTAGCGTTGCAGCGATTGGTTTCGATATCGGAATCACTTGCGAACCTTCCTGTCGGCGCGCGACGCAAGTCGAACGTTGAAGTATGAAAGAAGAACGACCTTGAATTCCCGGACCATCCATCGCCGCTCCGGGACGGGAAGCTCGGGATAAAGCTGGTTCAGAGCCTTGATGATGTGCAGCGTTGCCGTGCCCAGCCGCAGGGCCTTGCGCTTCGACATCCGAGGATTTTGCGCGAGCAGTAGTTCCGCGAGAAGCTCGCAGAGCGCATTGCGCATCGCGGGGGGCGTCCGGGTGCTCCGTGGAGCATCGAGCAGCGCGGGGAGCGCCGGGTGGGACTCGACAAATTGAACGGTTAGATCGATGAGCCGGCCGGCCAGAGTGCTGGCGCTCAAGGTTTTCGCCTGCGCGGCGAGAGGTGCGTACATGCTGGTGAACCGTTCGGCGTATTCCACGCGCAGCGCCTGCGTAATGGACGCTTTATTGGGGAAGAACTGGTAAAGCGATCCAATAGCCGCTCGGGCGCGTTCGGCGATCGCGCTCATCGTGGCGGCCTCATAGCCAATCTCGGCGATCACGGCCTCGGCGGCTTCCAGCAGTCCCGCGACGCGACGTTCCCCACGCTCTTGCCGGGGAACTCGGCGCTGCGGTGGGGAATATGAGGACATGCTCATGTTTATCATACACAGGACGAGCCACCCCTCCGGCTTTCCGAAGCGTCAAAAGCCGGGACGAGGAGCCCCCTGGCGGCAAGGCTCATCTCGTTTGAGAAACGTTTCCTATTTTCCCCACTTAAGAAAAGAGTCTTTGCCGCAAAGAAATGCGCCAGGAAATATTTGAAATCACACCGGTCCTCATTTCGGACACGCAACCGATTGCAATCCGGGGCTTAGAGTCCCTCATCGCGGCGCATCCCATGCTCGACGCCGCCGGATGCTCGTCCACGCTGGAGGCTCAGGCTGAATTTGCCCGCAACGCGCGAGGAGGCATTCTGATTCTCGACCGGGCGTTCGGGCAACACGCCATCCTGGAGTTCCTGGCGATGCTGCGCTCCAGCGCCTCCTCGATTCTCCCGATTATTTGGGGTTCCGCGATGAATGACGCCGAGGCCCTCCGCTACCTTCAATGTGGGGCGCGCGGCATTCTCCAAAAGACCGCTCCGCTACCGGTGATTCTCAACTGCCTGGAATCCGTCGCCCAGGGGAAATGCTGGATGCACGAACCCGATTCCGCCGTCCGCGGTTCGATGGCCCGGGACACTCGTTCGGCGCTTACGCCGCGGGAGCAGGAGGTGATGGCGCTCGTGGAACAAGGCTTCAAAAACCGGGAGATTGCTATCGAGCTGGGGATTCGTCCCGGGACGGTGAAGATCCACCTGAAGCATATCTTTGAAAAGACCGGGGTACACGGCCGCTATGGGCTTGCCCTGAACGGATTGAAGGACAGAAAAGCGATCACCGCAACAGGCTGACCCCTGATATCCTGAGGGTTGACGCGGCCCTTTCTGCTCCTCTTCCTCCTCTGCCTGCCCGCTTTTTCGCAGAATCTGCTAACCATCCTCAATCAGGAATTGGACCGCAATTTCAGTATCTTGAAGGAAAAAGCGGATCCGAAGCCTTACTTTCTGGCCTATGAAGTAACTTCCGACGAATCGCACATCATTTCCTGCACGCTGGGGGCGGTGGTGGCCAAGTCGAGCACCACTGGGCGCTACCTGGACGTAACGCTGCGAGTGGGCAGCCCCAAACTGGATAATTACCATACAATTCGGGGTGACTTTCCCCGGTTCACCTCCGGGGCTTCGATACCGCTCGATGATGTGGCGCCGGCCATTCGGCAGAGGGTCTGGCTGGATACGGACCGGGCCTACCGGCAGGCTTCGCAGCGCCTGATTCAGATTCAGTCGGGCCAGAACCTGAACGTAAAGGCGGGCGATCAGTCGGACGATTTTTCCCTGGAATCGCCCCAGCGCTTTGAGCAGGCGCCCGCGCCGCTGCGCTATTCCGAGCGCGAATGGGAGGGGCGCATCCGCGCCGCATCCTCCGCGGTGGGTGCGATCTCCGGAGTGCTGTCCTCGAATGTGACCTTCACGGCTGCGCGAAAAACCAGCTATCTCCTGAACACGGAGGGTACGCGCCTCGAGTTCGGACGGGACTTTGCGCGGGTCGTTATCGTGGCGGAAGGCAAAGCCGCCGATGGGATGGACCTATCCACAGTGCGGACTTTTGAGGCGTCGGATCCCGCTCGCCTTCCGAGCCAGGCGGACGTGGTCAAAGCGGCGAAAGATGCGGGAAAGGAACTGGAGGCGCTTTTGGCCGCCCCCGCCGTCGAGCCCTACGTCGGCCCCGCGATTCTCTCCGGAAGGGCCGCCGGAGTGTTCTTTCACGAGATTTTCGGGCATCGCGTCGAGGGATTCCGTCAAAAGAGCGAGGAGGAAGGACAGACCTTCACCAAAAGCGTCGGCAAAAGCGTGCTGCCGCCGTTTCTTTCCGTCGATTTCGACCCCACCCGGCAGACGCTGGCCGGAATGGATCTCAACGGCTACTACCTCTTTGACGACGAAGGCGTAAAAGCCCGCCCGGTGAAGGTTGTGGAAGACGGGATTTTGAAGACCTTCCT
Source organism: Bryobacteraceae bacterium (assembly GCA_035545735.1). Lineage (GTDB taxonomy): Bacteria > Acidobacteriota > Terriglobia > Bryobacterales > Bryobacteraceae > JAJYKC01. The sequence continues at coordinate 140,146 of DASZXS010000083.1, forward strand.
GATGTCCCGCGCGCCGATCGAGAGCTTCTCCCATTCGAACGGGCACGGGCGGCGGCAACCGGGAAGAGAAGTAGTTTCGCGCCAATCCAATCTGATCGTCGAGTCGAAAAAACAAGTTTCGAGCGCCGAGTTAAGAAAGATGCTGCTGGAGGAAGTACAGCGTCAGAAGAAACCCTACGGTCTCTACTTCGCCGACATCACCGGCGGATTCACCACAACGCAGCGGAGAGGCTTACAGGCGTTCACGGTTATCCCCCTGGTGGTTTACCGCGTGTACGCGGACGGGCGTCCGGACGAACTGGTCCGCGGCGTGAGCATTGTGGGAACGCCGCTGGCGAGCTTTGCGAAAATCATGGCTACGGGCGACAAAGTGGAG
>DASZXS010000084.1:0-2701 GCA_035545735.1 Bryobacteraceae bacterium
CGAAATCTGATGATGATCGGTTAGGGCCGCGCCGACCTCGTCGGCAATCGTTCGTATGTAACCTTCGGTATCCATCGGCGCGGCCCCCGAACCGTGACGTTACCTGATGCTATCAAGAGTGCCAATGTTGCAAAACCAGAGACCCTTTTGGTCCGCCTTCGTCATCAATGCCTGCTCCTGGTACGTTTCGACTGATAGCCACGTCGGCTTCAACGGCAGCTCTGGAGGGTTAAGCTGACATGGCGGGCAATGGACCAAAAAACGACGTTCATGACCCAGCAGCGACATTGTCCGGCGTTTTATGTTGCAGGGCGAAGCGAGTCTCAGCTCTATCAAAATATTTGCTTGAGCCGGGACGATGCAGTCTCCTCGGCAGCTGGAGGGTGACCCGTTAACGGTGCCCCTCCGTTTTCCCTCGCGGACGCCGGCGAAAGCACCGCGGTTCGTCTGTCAGCCCCCGGGGCCGTCCGTCATGATGTAGCCCATCAGGTCGCCCACGTTGTGCTCCAAATTTCGGATGATGTCCTTGACGACGTCTCCGATCGAGATCACGCCCACGACCTTGCCCGCGTCCAGCACTGGTAGATGGCGAAAGCCGCGCGCAGCCATCATTGCCATGCAGCCTTCCAGTTGGTCGTCCGGTTTGACCGTCACCGGGCCGCCCGTCATCACTTGGGCCACCGGAGTCTGCTTCGCATCGAGCCCGGGCAGCAGCACTTTTATGGCGCAGTCACCCTGGGTCACGATACCGACCAGTACGTCGTCGTCGATGACCAGCACCGACCGGACCCGGTTGTCGCGCATCTGGCGCAAGGCTTCGACGACCATGTCGCCGGAACGAACATGGATCAGGGCGCCACTCTTCTGGGCCAGAGTGTCTTTGACTGTGTTCATCGTTCCTCTCGTGAACCCTGTCCTGGCTCGCCTAGGTGGTACGCATTGAAGGTTAGAGCCGGCTCGCTCAGCATCGACCATAATCTAGCTCACTACGCGGCTATTAATCGAGGGGCTGGGCTCGTTCGCGTCGCATCTCTTCCTTTGCTGACCCGGAGCGAATCGATGCCGAACGCATTGGCGGGCGTTTTGCGACCCATGGTCATTGGGCGCGAGCTCGCTTCGGTGAGTGTCTCCTCTTCCCCCAAAAGCGGAAATCAAAATCGGCGGTCGCAACTTCCGAAAATGACCCGGCTCATCCAGCGCGGGACCAAGTGCTGTGGCAATCTGTGCCGTCATCGGCGGCAATGCCCGCAATCCGGACGTTGGCCGTTTGACGGTGGAGCATAAATCTGCCCGCGGGCGTCCCTTAGGCGGCGGCAAATTGCAACGGCGGCGATCCGTTCGATCGGTGCGGCTTTTTCATTGACACGGGCTGTAAAAGGCCACATGAGCTCGCTATGGACAGTTCGCACCACGCCCGCCGTATCCGTGCACGTGCGCATCGCCTTTTGGCGGGGGCGTGGGATATGCGGATGCATTAAGCTAATCTGCTATCAGATCACGAAGGCCCCTGCCGGCAGCGGCGGGGGCCTTTGTGCTTTCGGGCCCCCGTCCGTTGCGACACAACGAAGGAGGAATACGTTATGGCCGTCACTCAACTCGACAAAGGCAATTCTTTCCGCGCGCTCCATCAAGGGGCGCGCGCGTTCGTCATCCCCAACGCCTGGGACGCGGGATCGGCGCGCGTTCTGGCGGGCCTCGGCTTTTCGGCGATCGCCACCTCCAGCTACGCGACTGCCGGCGCATACGGCACGCGCGACGGCAGGATCACCCGCGACCAGGTGCTCGCGCACGCGCGCGCCATCGTTGACGCGACCGATCTTCCGGTCTCGGTGGATTTCGAAAGCGGCTTCGGCGCCACCGCGAATGACGTGGCCGAAACCTATCGCCACGCCGCAGCCGCAGGCCTCGTCGGAGCGACGATCGAGGACCTCACGCCCACACGCCGAAAGGACAAGCCGCTGTTCGACATCGGCGAGGCGACCGAGCGCGTCGCCGCCGCCGTGGCAGCGACGCGCAAGCTCGGGTTTCCGTTCATGCTCACCGCGCGCGCCGAAGGCTTCCGGTACGGAAACACCGATCTTGACGACGCGATCAAGCGCCTGCAGGCCTACGAGAAGGCGGGCGCCGACGTGCTGATGGCGCCGGGCTTGCCGGACCTCGCGTCCGTGAAGGCGGTGTGCGCCGCGATTGCGAAGCCGTTCAATTTCATGGCCGGTATTCCGGGCATGTCGTTCACCGTTGCCGAGCTGGAAGCGGCTGGCGTGCGTCGCATCAGCCTCGCCGGCTCGCTCTATCGCGCCGCGATGGGCGGGCTCGTCGCCGCCGCGCGCGAGTTGAAGGACAAGGGAACCTTCGGCTACGTCGACACGGCACTGCCGTCGGCGGAGCTCGCCGGATTCATGCGGGGGTAAGCGGGTTGCACCCTTTTACCCAAAATGGTCGACAGAGTAGCCTTTCGCATCGCAGCAGCTAGAATCAGAGTGTCCGCACCACTGGTCGATCGGAACAGAAAAGGGGGCCCGGAAATGTTTCCGGGCCCCGCCGCAGGCCGTAGCGTCGACGAGCTGACTTAATAGTCCATGCCTCCGGGCGTTGCCGGGAGAGGAGTTTCTTTCTTGGGCAACTCGGCGACCATGGCCTCGGTGGTGATCAAAAGGCCGGCCACGGAGGACGCATCCTGGAGCGCCGTACGCACGACCTT
>DASZXS010000085.1:0-30729 GCA_035545735.1 Bryobacteraceae bacterium
ACTTTCGAGCGTCCTCCGGTCATTCCCCGTGGTGCCCCATCCCGGCAGGGCGGCAAACGGCATTTCGGGAAAGGCACGGGCCAGCGCGGCAAAAATATCGATCCCCTTCACCGCGGAGGGGTTAATCATGGCGACGGCGCCGTGCCCGTGCCGTCCGAGTGAGCGGAACGGAGGCGTGCCGTAAATGTTGGGGTGAATCACGCTCGCCTGGCAGCCGCCATATTCCCGGATATACCGGGCGGTGAATTCGGCGATCGCCACCACGCCCGCGCAGAGTGGAATCAGCGCGGCGGCTTCACGATCGGGATTCCATGCCGCCGGGCCAAATGGATAGAACTGCGGCGTGTGAGCAAGATAGACCACCCGCCCCGGAGCCGAGTGGTGCGCCTGGCGCAGAAGCGAATGGCTTAAATCTTCGGACGAAACCAGGACAAAATCCGGCCGGAACATCTCGATCTCCCGGCGCAATGCCGCTCTTCGCTCTCCATCGCTCACCGAAAGGATGGTGACGCCCCGATGCGGAGCCGACTCGCCCTGGTCCCGCGCGCCATCCACCGGAAAACCGCAGACGACACGGCAAGGATGCCCGGCTGCGGAGAGCGCTCTCAGCCAAGCCAGGTTGCCGCGGGTGGATCCTCCGCGCGGCGGATCGTAGGACGCACTGGATGCCAGCAGAATTTTCATCGGGAAAGACAGAAGTTAGCCGCGCTCGCGGTCTTCTTCCGCTTCGAGGTAGGCGCGTACATCCTCCTCCGGCATCGCCTCAATTTCCAATAGAAGCGCTTCGTATTCGGCCGGAGAAATTGCGCCCAGCTCGCCCAGTTCGATGGCGCGCGCAAGTTCGGCGACCGTTAGCGGTCCCCCATACACTACATCCAACGACAGATCCACGCCAAACTGCTGGCGAATGCGAGAGAGAAGCCGGACGGCGAGAAGGGAGTGTCCGCCCAAATCGAAGAAATTCTCGTCTCTCCCGACGCCGTCGATGCCCAGCAGGTCGGACCAGATGGAGGCGAGCCCGCGCTCGATCTCATTTTGCGGAGCGCCGCCGCGGGCGGTCCGGGTACCGGCGCCGTTTCGTTTCGATTCCTTGATGCGCGCCAAAATCTGATCCACCGTTCGCAGCTCCAGTGCGATCCGCGTGTAATCGTCAAAGCGCCGGGCGGAAGTTTGCCGGGCCGCGGGGGGTTGCGAAACCTCCACGCCGGGAGCCGCCTCGGGCGGGCGCCAGGCGATGCCGGCCGCCTCGCGCGCGGGCAGACGGATGGGTTCGGCTCGAAGGGCGTTCACGCTTTCCAGCAGTTCGCGGGCCGGCGCATTCTTTGCGGTTTCGGCAAAACGGATTTCAAGCGTTTCCAGCCCCTGATCGACGGCATATGCGCCCAGGTAAGCCAGCATCCGATGCTCGACGCCGCGGCCGAGAGCGCGGCAGCTCAGTACAAACGTATCCAGCACGAGCGAAGAACCAACCGTGGAGAAGAGCATCGCCCCAACCAGTCCATAGTCGCCAAACCGGTCCGACACGTGGACGCAGCGGCATTGGTGATTCCCACCCGTGAGAAAGACTCTCAACTCCGGCTCGGACCGCCGGACAGTGGAGAAATTCATCTGGTTGGTCCGCTGCGTCAACTGCGCCACGCGCGCAAGCTCTTCGTCCTGGGGGACATCGATCCTCACTCGCAGATCCAGGCCGGCGATAAACGCCGCGACGGTTCCCGCCTGCCGTTGGGCCCGCTTCCGTTCCGCGCTCTGCTGGTATTGAGCCGCGCGAGCGCGGTCCGCCTCGGTGATGCGGGGACGGTCGAAAGCCCATATATGCCGGAAAAACGGGGCAATGTCTTCCGGGTCCTCCGGTAGGGGAAGCGTCAGGACAGCCGGACAATCGCTCGATACCTCGGCACATTCCCGCCGGTCGTCGTCGACGAATACAAAGCTGTCGAGGCCCAGGTTCAACTCGGCCGCCAGTTCGGCAAGATTGGAGGATTTTGTCCCCCAATTGATGCGCCAGGCGGCGAAGTGTTCCGGCTGAAGGGGCGAATGGCCGCGCCCGCGGAACGTCTCCAGGACGTCCGCCTCATTGTTCTTGCTGCAAAGGCAGAGCAGCATACCGGCCGCGCGCTGCTCCAGGGCAAAATCATGCAGGAAGCGGCGGGCGGGCGGGATCGCTACGCCCGCGGGACCGTCTTCCCCGCAGATGCCATCCCAGAGGGTGTTGTCGCAGTCCAGAGCCAGCACCTTGTAGGGGGGCATGCGAAGCGCCTGAATGCGACGCGCTATCCAGGTCGCCAGGGCGGTAAAGAACTCCGCGGTGTAGGGCACATGCCCCAGTTGATCGGCCGTCTCGTCGTAGATGCCGTGGACGGGATAGAGATCGAGAATGTCCTCCGGCATGGCGAAGTGAACGAAGGGAACCCGCTCCCGCAAACGCCGCAGCGCGCCTTCGATCGAGCGCTCCGCATTCGCCGAGGGGCATACGGCTACGATCCAATCGGCGGACGATGCCGCGCCCGCGATTGCATCGCCCAGTTGATCGACCGCGGACTCACCGGCGGTGGCCCAATCGCGCGTACGGAGCAGGACCACGTTGACGCCGCCGGTATTGGAGCGGAGCGATCCGCGCGGGTCGAGGATCGATTGCAGTACCTGGCCATAGGGCGCAAACCGAATCTCGTGTTCCAGATCCAACTCATTCAGCCAGAAAGACAGCGGCTCTTCGACAGGCTCCGCGGTGAACGTTCCGGCGATGGCAAGAATGGGCTTTGACTTCACTTCGATGTCGATCAGGGAGGCTCTCCGGGCTTGAAACCCCAGAATAACCGTTCAGGACATGAACCGGCAAACCCTGGCGCTGTCTGCGAAGTCTTCCTGGGGGAATCGATCGGGATGAAGGATTCCGGCGAGAATTTGGAGAGACTCCACGACACGCGGCCCGGGCCGGGTCATGTATTGATTGCCATCCACCAGAAACACGCGCCGCGCCCGCACGGCCGCAAGCGCGGTCCATCCCGGACGGTCCGTGAGCCAGTGCATCTCACTCCGGACCCGATCGAGTCCGAACCCGCAGGGTGAAACCACGATCACGTCCGGATCGGCAGCGCGTACGTCTTCCCAGTCGAGCCACGGGGAGTGGACACCGGCCCGGGTGAAAAGGTTGTGGCCTCCCGCGAGTTCGATCAGCTCGGGAATCCAATTGCCCGCGGCCATTAGCGGTTCCATCCACTCCACGCACGCAACCCGCGGGCGCGCCGCCGGCCGGGCGGCAAGGCTGGATATACGGTTTACGCCTGCCTGCAACGAATCCACCAGTTCGCGGCCGGCGGACGCAACGCCGCAGGCTTCCGCAACGCGGAGAATGTCTCCCCAGATGTCGTTCAGGGAGTTCGGCTCCAACGCCACCACCCGGGGACGGGTGGACAGCGCCCGGCATAACTCGCGCTCAACGTCCTGGAGGCTAACCGCGCACACACGGCACTGGGTCTGCGTAATGAGGTGCGTGGGAGCAAGCTCCCGCAGCACATCTCCGCATATCTGGTAGACGGAGGCGGCTGCTTGCATCTTCTCTTTCACCAGCCGGTCAATGGTTGCGCTATCGCCATCCACCGCGAATGACGGACGGGTACACACCGGAAGCGCAAGCACGCTCCCCGGGTAATCGCATTCATGGGAGCGCCCCACCTGAAAGCGGCCCAGCCCCAGGGCGTGGACAATTTCGGTCGCACTCGCGATCAGGGAAACGATTCGAAGCATGAGAGATCATCCTATCGCGCCGAATGGTGGTGCGACGTGGTGGAAAAGGACCACCTGCTACGGGCTTCGCGCGCGAAAGGAAATGCAGGTGAACGCTTTTTAAGACTCAAGGAACCGGCTGGGCAGGAGCTTGGGGAAATTGCTAGGTGAGTTCAGGGTTTCGAATGTTTGTGAGGTTTGTTTGCGGAGCAGCCTGGTTCCTTGAGCTATCCCTGTTTAACACGCACTGATTCAGTGCATGCAGAATGCCAAACGTTTCAGCCGGCTTTTCCCAAGGGATTTGCACCTGGAGGCCGGGCGGCCCGGAAAAACTTTCCGGTTCCGGGCCGCCCGTACTTCCAAATTTGCATGGCCGCTCAGGGCTGAGGCGCCTGCGGGGGAGGTAGCGGCGAGGGCGGCTGTGGGACAACGCCCTGATGCGCCTGACCCAGGTCGATGTTATACGACGTCAGGATTTGCCCCGTGGCTTGCTGCAGGCTAACTTGGGCCTGCTGATACTGGCTGGCGGCGCTGACCTCATTTGCTTGCGCCTGCGCGAGGTCGCGCTGCGCCTGAATGACGAGGAAAATAGTGGAAGCGCCGAGCCTTAGCTTCTTCTGTTCCGCATCGAGCGTCTGCTCCTGCAGAACCCGCTGCTTGACGGCGGCCTGATAACGCGCCTGCGCCTGCTCCACGCCGATGCGAGCGTTCTGAACATCGACGCCAATTTGATTCACCTGTTTTTGCAGCGCAATCTCCGACTGGCGCAGTTGCAGGGTGTTGTAAACGTAATCCGCCTGGGCCGAACGGTTGCGAAGGGTGACGTTGTAGTTCAGTCCACCGGAATAGTTGGGGAAGTTTCTGCGGAAGGCCTGGGCGAGCGCTGTGCCATAGCCACCCACAAAGTACGGATCGGCCGGCCCAATCTGGCTGCCGGGATTCTGCCGCCCCGAAAGACCGTTATTGGTCATCTCACCGAACACCCCGACCGTGGGAAGCAAGCCGTTCTTCAGCCCTTCAATCGAGATCTTGCTGTTCTGAAGATTCAAGCGGCTCTGCTCCAATTCCGGCCGGTGCTTCAGCGCGGTGTCCAGCAGCTCGACAAAAGGCGGCGTGGATGGATTTTCAGGAACATGAATCCGGTCGGTGGGCACGATCCGGGCGCTGGCGACCGCCGGAGTGGCGACGCCGTTCCGGCTCAACGCGTTCTTGATAATGGTCTCCTGCTGCAAGACATTCGTTTCGGCCACCGTGAGATCCTGCTGCCGGGCGGCAACCTCCGCTTCGGCGCGAGTGATCTCGATGGGCGCCAGCGTCCCAATCTCCACCTGGCGCTTGTTGTCGCTATAGGTCTTGTCGGACAACGCCAGATTCTGTTTCGCATACGTCACGGTGTCGTTGAGACTGACCAACTGCCAGTACAGATTTACGACATTCGAGACGGTGGCAATCACCTGCTCTTCAAAAACCAGGTTCGATACTTTGACTTCATTCCGCGAAATCCGGATATTCCGGTTGTTCACCGAGCGCCCGAACCCCTGCAGCAGATTTTGGCTCACGGTAAGGTCGAGCAGCACGGCGGAAGAAGGATTGATGGCATTGAATGGAGAGTTCTGGTTAATCCACTGGTTGTCGAAGGACAGCACCGCGGTCCCGCCGGTGAGAAATCCCTGCGTTAACGAGGCATTCGCTACCTGCGTCTTCCCTACCAGCGAAGTCGTTCCGGTAAGAAACGTACTGGTCTGCGGCGTTGTGGTGTGAAAGTAACCATAAAAGCCCTGGACTACGGGGTCGAGGTTAGGCGTGGTCGGGCCCAACTGCGTGATGATTCCATTGACGCTCGATGCGGTGCTCGACGCGGTGGCGGCTCCGCCGCTCGCGCTGCCCAGCGCTCCGCTCGAAACGCCCTGCCCCGCGCCCGCCGCGCCCTGCTGGACGGATTGCGAAACGCCGCGCAGGACGCCGCCGCTTTCAGCGCGTTTCAAATCCTGCTCCGCGATGAGCGGGCCATAGCGCTGGACGTAAATATCCAAATTGTTCTCGATAGCGAGCGCAATGGCATCCTGCAGCGAAAGGTACAGATTCCCGCCGCGGATCAGGGACTCCAACCTTGGCGTATTCGCCAGGTTTGCGGGAGCAACGTCGCTCCCCCGGTAGGTGTGCGTGAACAAACCAAACCCGCCACCCGAGGGCGCCTGGATGCTGATTCCGTTCTCCACCTTCTCCTGTCCGAACGCGGCCGGAACCGCGAGCAGGATTGTGCAAAGAAGCGCCAACTGGCGCTGTACCGCTTTGATGAATTCCGTCATGCTATGGTTTCTCCACGGCGGGCAATGCCGAAGGGGGCCGCGAAATCTTGCCTTGTCTCGCTTCCTCAATATTGATGTTGTAGGCCGACAAAATCCGGCCCGTGGCAACTTCCAGGTTGACGCGCGCCTTGACATAGGCGGACTGCGCCGTAACTTCATTCGATTCCGATTGCGCCAAATCCCTCTGAGCCTGGATCACATCGAAGATCGTGTTCGCGCCAAGCCGGTTCTTTTTCTGTTCCGCGTCCAGCGTTTGTTCTTCGAGAATGCGCTGCTTTACCGCGGCGTCGTACTGGGCCCGCGCCTGCTTCAAGCCCACCAGCGCGTTCTGGACGTCGACGCGAATTTGATTTTCCTGCTTCCGGTACGCCAGTTCGGACTGGCGCAAGGTCAGTTGATCATGGACATAATCGGACTGGGCCGCACGGTTGCGGAACGGGATATTGAGCGAGAATCCGATGCGATAGTCCGGAAAGTTCCTCCGGAACACCTGCCCGAACGCCGAACTCATCCCGCCTATGAAATAAGGATCCACGTTCGCGCCGCCTTCGGCCAGCGGCGGATTCATATTGACGAAGCCCGCCGCGCCGTGATTCGTCAGCTCCACAAAAAGTCCTAATTGCGGAAGCAATTCCTTACGCGTTCCCTGTAGCTGGATCCTGCCGTTGTCTACGGCCAGCGTCGATTGCTTGAGTTCCAGTCGATTCGCCAGCGCTTCTCCGAAAAGGCTGGCCAGATCCGCGGCGGATTCTTCCTTCGGAATCTGTATGGTATCGGTGGGGACGATCCTTGCTTCCCGCACCACCGGATCGAGCAATCCGTTCCTGCTGAGCGCGTTCTTGATAATGCTCTCCTGTTGCAGCACGTTCGTCTGAGCCACCACCAGGTCCTGGCGGCGCGATGCCACCTCCGCTTCCGCGCGCGTGATTTCAATCGGCGCCAGGGTTCCAATATCCGCCTGCCTCTTGTTGTCGCTGTAAGTGCGGTCTGCGAGCGCGAGGTTATCCTGCGCATACTTCACGGCCTGGTTGAAGCCAACCAGGTCCCAGTACAGGCTGATGATGTTCGAGACGGTGGCGATCACCTGCTCCTGAAACACAAAGTCGGCGATCTTCAGATTATTCTTGGCAATCCGGATATAGCGCCTGTTCACTGCCGGTGAGAACCCTTGCAGCAAAGGCTGAATCATGACCAGGTCCAGCGTCGCCTGCCGGGATGGATTCAGCTCCAGCGAATTCTGGCCGGCGTTCTGAAAAATCAGCGCGTTGCTTAAGGTGAGGCTCGCTCCCCCGCCTGTAATAAAGTTCTTCGAGATGCCAATGCTATTTTGGGTGGCATTCGTGATCAGATAGTTGAGGCCACCGGCGTTAATCCGGTTCCTTTGGGGCGCCGTGGTATGTCCCCAGGAAAGGCGTCCGGTCACCATCGGATCGAGGGAAGGAACGGTGGGTCCGAGCTGCGACAGGCCGCTGCCGGAAGAGGCAGCGACGCCCACGCTACTGGCGGTGATGGTCGAAGCCGGACCGGCGCTCGATGGCCCCGGCGTCACCGTCGTCGGCACGCCGCGGGTCAGTCCACCGCTAGACGCGCGTTGGAAGTCCGCCCGCGCAATCAGCGGATCGTACCGGACAGACGCGATATCCAGGTTATTCTCCAGGGCGAGCGCGATGGCGTCTTCGAGCGAAAGATAGATCCTTCCGGCGCGAATCAGATTTCCCAGACGGGAGGAATTGGCGAAATCGGGCGGCGAGACCCGGGCCGGACGAAACTGCCGCGTGAGAAATGGAAGCGGACCGCCACGGGCGGGCTGAACAACCGGCTCCTCCGCGGTTACCCCCCACGGAAAAAGCAACATGACACACAATATCGCCGATAGCGTTCGAATGCGCTGTATCAAATCCGCGTAACCTCTTCCCCGCTCCGGGGCAGCCTCACACAGCTTGGGTGTTCTTAACCTAACTTAAATTAGGTAGGCATCGATGTCAACACTTGAGAGCTTCCCAACAAGGAGACACGAAAATGCTGGCTGGAATGTTCCCTAATCGTTGATGGTAACACGCGATTTACCTGCGTTCGCCGGCCGGGACTCGCAACCAACCGTCTGATTTTTAACGCGATTAACCGCTACCGGCGGCGGCTTGGATAGGAGCGGCACTGCGCTATAGTGTCCCTTGTGAGCGAAATCTCCGACCCCATCCTCTCCGCTTTCGATCAGACGGGGGCCTATCTGAAAGGTCACTTCCGCCTGACCAGCGGACTCCACAGCCCCGAATATCTGCAATGCGCGCTGGTCCTGCAGCACCCCGGGCACGCGGCGTGGTTGGGTGGTCTTCTGGCCGCCGAGTTCCAGCGTTTGTTGCCGGGGGAGACGATTCAAACCGTGGTCTCGCCCGCCCTGGGTGGTTTGATCATCGGCCATGAGGTAGCGAAATCCCTGGGCGCGCGTTTCATCTTCACGGAGCGCGATGCCGCGGGGACCATGACCCTGCGGCGCGGGTTCACGCTCGAAGCCGGCGAACCTGCCGTGGTGGTGGAGGATGTCGTTACCACGGGGGGGAGCTCCCGCGAGGTGATCGATATTCTAAAGAATTCGGGCGCTCGAGTGCTCGCGGCGGGCTCGATAATCGACCGGAGCGGCGGGGGCGCCGACCTCGGCGTACCGCGCGCCGCCCTGAAGACCATGAAGGTAGTCTCCTACCAGCCCGAGGATTGTCCCCTCTGCCGCGAAGGGTCGACCGCCACGAAGCCGGGCTCCCGGGTAAAGTGACTTCAGGATGCGCCGCATCCGGATTGAGGTAGCCTACGACGGGACCGCCTATCACGGATGGCAGGTGCAGCCGGGGTTGGCGACCATTCAGGGCGTTCTCGAAGAAATTGTTTCGGCACTCGAAGGCGCTCCCGTTTCGGTGGAGGGGTCCGGAAGAACGGACGCGGGGGTCCATGCCCTCGCGCAGGTGGCGGCTTTCTCGCTGACCAACCCCATTCCCACGCCCAATCTGCAAAAGGCTTTGAACCGCCTGCTCCCCCGCGATATCCGCATCCACAAAGTGTCGGAGGCGGCGCTCGCCTTTCACCCGCGCTTCGATGCCCGCGCCAAGACTTACGAATACCGGATCTATCGCGGCGAGGTTTGCCCGCCGTTCGAGCGGCACTATGTTCTGCACCACCCCTATCCGCTCAACGAAGAGACGATGATTCGCATGGCGCCGCTGTTTGAAGGAGAGCATGATTTCTCCGCATTCGCTTCGAGCGACGAGAAGGACGTCTTGGGGCGATCCAAGGTGCGCACCATTTTTGAATCGCGACTCTCGCCGTGCGGGCCGCGCCTGGTCTACCGGGTGCGCGGAAGCGGCTTTCTCAAGCACATGGTTCGCAACATCGTGGGAGCCCTGATCGAGTCCGGCAAGGGCAATCTCGACGAAACCGCCCTCAGGGAAAGGCTGCAACCGGGCTGCGGCATCCCCACGGGCCCGTCCGCGCCCGCGCGAGGACTCTTTCTGATTGGAGTCGAGTATTAGCGTGGGGCTTACACTGGGGAGACGGCGCTCGAAGGCGCCTCCGTTCAGAACCGATGAGGAAAACGCTCGACGACTTCGAAGACCGCGACCTGGAGCTGGTGTACATTGCCAAAAAGCTCAAGGAAGCGCTGCGTCTCGAAGACCTGCTCAGCAAGAGCGGCATTGATTTCGTCGTGGAGCCGGACCACTATGTCGGCGGGATTCTCTTCCGTTCCGAGCGCATCGGCGCATTCTTCTACGTCCTCCCGGAGGCAAAAGAGGCGGTCAAAGCGGTGCTCCTCGAAAACGGAATGAACTGGAGATCCACGGAGATGGCTTCTTGAAATCCGGCTACGGCAATCGCCGCGGCATGTCCGCCAGGATATAGGCCATCACCGCCATCGCGGCGATATTCAGCCGGAGATCCTTCGGATCGACTTTGTCCATCGTATCGGCGGGCGAATGATGCCAGTCGAAATAGTGTGTCCCGACGGTCCGAAGTCCAAAGCCGGGCACTCCCTCGCGCATGAGGGGCGCGATGTCGGCGCCGCCTCCGCCATGTTGAAGTCCGGACGCCCCCACCGGTTCGAGCAAGGCGCTGATCGCCGCAAGTTCCGGGAGCGCCGCCCGCGAGCCTCCAAAGCTGAAACCGACTGGCTTCTCGGCGCCGCCGTCCATCTCAATGGCGGCCACGTGGTTTTTGACTTTTGCGCCGACCCAGCGGCGGTAGGCCTCGGCGCCCGCGCTGCCGTTCTCCTCATTCGTCCAGAAGACAACCCGCAATGTCCGGCGCGGGCGCAGCCCCAACTTCCGGATGATCCGGGCCGCCGAAAGCGCCGTCATAATCCCGCTGCCATCGTCCTGCGCCCCCTGCCCCACGTCCCATGAATCGAGATGCCCGCCGATGACGACCACCTCTTCCGGGGTTTCGCGGCCGGGAATTTCGCCGATGACATTCGCCGAGCTCGCGTCCGGAAGTGTTCGCGCCTCCATTTCGAGGTGAACTTCCACCGGCGCATTTCCGCTGGATAGCCGCTGCAGCATCTCGGCATCCTCAATGGTCACGGCGGCGGTAGGGATTTTGGCTATCCCCGCCTCGTACTCCATGGCGCCGGTGTGGGGATTTTGCAGGCTGACCGGAGTGACGGAGCGCACCAGAGCGGCCACCGCGCCAAGGCGCGCCGCGCGCGACGCACCCGCGGTCCGATATTGAACGGTGCGGAAATAGCTTTCGAAAGGAGCATTGTAGACGACGATTTTGCCGGCCACTCCGGATCGCCCGCACTTTTCGAGTTCTTCAAAGCTGCGAACCACCACCACCGGCGCGGTGATGCCATCCGCGGGAGTAGCCACGCTGCCGCCCAGACCGGTCATGGTGAGTGTGTGGCGCACCGGCGAAACAATTGCCGCGCGCTCCCGTCCCCGCACCCAATGAGTCACTTTTACCGGGATGGTCTGGACGTTTTCCAGTCCGTCATTCTTCATTTGCGCCACGGACCATTCCACGGCCCGCTCGAGCGCCGGGGACCCCGACAGGCGATGGCCGATGCGGTCGCAGAGTTCGGCCAGCTGGCTGTAGCCCACCGAATCCTCCAGGGCGGCATTGATCAGCCTCTGGGCGGTCTTGCGGTACGCGGCCGGAACCTCGGCCGCGGGGAGCGCGAGGGCTCCCGCCAGCGCCGCCGCAATCACCCTTTTTCCGGTCATAACCAGACAGCATATCAGCCTCGCGATTCGCCGAAACACACGCCGCCACGCATCGCGGTAGCCCCTTGCATCCCGAGACATTTGCGGTCTAAAATCCATGCATGCATAAGGTAACAGCGGTGTCGTGCGGTCTGATTCTTTCCCTCGCAGCAGCAGGCTGCAGCGGGGGTCGCCACGACCCGACCGAAAAATATATTCTCGTGGCATCCAACGTCAAGCTCCAATACTGGCAGACCGCCGCATCGGGTCTGGTATCGGCGGCGAGGCAGATGGGTGTCCAGGCGGAAATGGTCGGCCCCGACACCTACGATTCTCAAGCGGAACGCGATGCCTTCCGCTCAGCGGTTGCTAAAAAGCCTTCGGGCATCCTGGTTTCCGTTTCCGATCCGGCCGCGCTAGGATCCGAAATCGATTCCGCGATTGCCCAGGGGATACCGGTCGTCACCATGGACTCCGACGCTCCTACTAGTAAGCGGCTGCTATTCATTGGAACTAATAATCAAGCGGCGGGGGATATGGGAGCGCGCGCGGCGGTCAAGGCGCTCGGCGGTAAGGGCAAGGTCGTTGTGTATACGATGCCCGGGCAGCACAATCTCGAAGAGCGGCTGCACGGATATAAAGATGTGTTCGCCGATAATCATATTGAAATCGCGCAAACAGTCGACGTGAAGGGCGACCCCCGGATCGCGTTCGACACAACCAACGACATTATTGTTCAGAACAAGGTGAAGCCGGACGGGTTTGTATGCCTGGAGGCGGAAGCCTGCAAGGAAGTGGCGGACGTTCTCGACCGCAACAAAGTCAGCGGCAAGGTAATCATCGCCATGGACACCAACAAAGGCACGCTCGATTGGGTGGATAAGGGCCTCATCAACGCGACCATCGCCCAAAAGCCGTGGACCATGGCGTTTTATGGCGTGAAGGTTTTGGACGATATTCATCATTACAAGCCGCAATCCCTTTCACTGAACTGGCCGCAGGACACGAAGGCGCCCTTCCCGAATTTCATCGACACGGGCGCGACGCTGATCGACAAGAGCAACTTAGCCTCCTTCCAGACGACGGAGACGCAGGCGAAATAGGCACAAATCCAGAATTCTTTTCCGGACCGCGAATCTAATCTTGACTGATTCTCAAAATAGACTTAGTCTAAATTATGTGAAGAGATTGACCGCGGGCGAGTTGAAGCGTCTCGCGGCGGTGCGGGGCCTGAAGTTAACCCCGCAGCGCCGCGCGATCGTGGACTACCTGCAGACCGCCGGCTACCATCCCACGGCGGACGACGTTCTGCGCGCCATCAACCATCGTTTTCCGATGACGTCGCGGGCGACGGTCTACAACACGCTGAATATGCTCAAGGAAGAGGGATTGGTGTGCGAAGTGTTCGAAGATGGCGTGAGCCGCTTCGATCCGAACCTGGAGCCACATCATCACTTTATCTGCGAGCGTTGCGGAGGCGTGGAAGACGTGGAGTGGACTGCGATTCCGCCCGTAGGGGAAATCGCGCTGCCGGGCGGCCAGAAGGTGCAGACCTTCGCTGTCACGCTGCGCGGTCTCTGCGCCGCTTGTCTGAAAAAGTAAGCGAGCGGCTCGCGGACATTTTCTTCGCTGGATGACCCGGAAAGGAACTGACGAATGCCAGACGAGAAAAAAATAATGACCACAGGAGCGGGCGCTCCGGTGGGTGACAACCAGAATTCCTTGACTGCCGGCCCGCGAGGCCCGGTCCTGATGCAGGATTTTTTCCTGATGGAGAAAATGGCGCACTTTAACCGGGAGCGAGTCCCGGAGCGAGTGGTGCACGCCAAGGGTTCGGGCGCATACGGCACATTTACCGTGACCAAGGACATTACGAAATGGTCCAAGGCCAAGGTCTTCGCTGAAGTGGGCAAGAAGACCGAGTGCTTCGCGCGCTTCTCGACGGTGGGCGGAGAAAAAGGCTCCGCCGATACGGCCCGCGATCCGCGCGGCTTCGCAGTAAAGTTTTATACCGAGGAAGGCAACTGGGACATGGTGGGCAACAACACGCCCGTGTTCTTCATCCGCGACGCTCTAAAATTCTCCGACTTCATCCATACGCAGAAGCGCGATCCTGAGACCAATCTGAAATCGCCGACCATGATGTGGGACTACTGGTCGCTTTCGCCGGAATCCCTGCACCAGGTCACTATTCTGTTCTCCGATCGGGGCACGCCGGATGGCTACCGGCACATGCACGGATATTCCAGCCATACCTACAGCCTGATTAACAGCAAGAATGAATTAGTCTGGTGCAAGTTCCACTTCAAGACGCTGCAGGGAATTAAGAATCTGACCGATGAGCAGGCGACCGCGCTCGCCGGCACGGATCCGGACTACTCCCAGCGCGACCTGTTTTACGCAATCGAAAAGGGCGATTTTCCGAAGTGGCGTGTCTGCGTGCAGATCATGACGGAGGAAGAGGCAGACAAGTTCGAGCACAATCCGTTTGATCTGACCAAGACCTGGCCGCAGGGCCGCTTCCCGTTGCACGAAATCGGGATCATGGAATTAAACCGGAATCCCACGAACTACTTCGCGGAAGTGGAGCAATCGGCGTTCGAACCGGCCAACGTCGTGCCCGGAATCAGCTATTCGCCGGACAAGGTTCTGCAGGCGCGCGTGGTGTCCTACCCGGACTCGCACCGCTACCGGATTGGCGTCAACTACGCCGAACTTCCGGTGAACAAGCCGCGCTGCCCGGTGTTCCATTACCATCGCGACGGCCACCTGCGCCACGATAATGGGACCGGTCCGAATTACGAGCCCAACAGCTTCAACGGCCCATCGGAAGATCCGCGGTTCCGCGACATCCCGGTGAAAATCACCGGCAATGGAGACCGTTACGACCACCGGCAAGGCAATGACGACTATTCCCAGGCAGGCGACCTGTTCCGGCTTCTGGCGCCGGATGCAAAACAGCGCTTGATCGCTAATATCGTCGGATCCATGAAGACCGTTCCGGAGCGTATTCAGAGAAAGCAGATCGCGCACTTCTACAAAGCGGACCCGGCCTACGGCAAAGGCGTGGCCGAAGGTCTCGGTCTGACCTGGGACCCGGCCGGAGAAGCGAAAGCCACAGCCGTTTAGCTGAGCTTTATTCTTCTTCTCTCTATCGGTTGACCGCCTGAGGACGCATTGCCGGAACGGCGAATTCCAGCGCCGGAAGGACACGCGCCTCAGGCGGCTTCAACCTATGGCATCCAGGAACTTTTTCCCGTCTCCAGCGATTACCAACCGGAGCGCTCGCGTAACGAAGTGATATGCGCGACGTGATGGCGTCCGTGCCAGGCATACAGCGCAAGCGCCCGATCGAGGGTGACGGAGCCGTGCTCCGGATGCCGGAATGCGCGCCGCCACTGCTCCGGAGACAGGGAGCGCAACAGGATCACCCAACGGGAATGGAGCGCCTCCGTCAGAGCCAGCGAGACTTCGATCGGAGTGTCGCGGCTGTCGGCAAGAAGCGCCCATCGGTCCTCTTCGTACGGTTTGATGAGCGGATCGTCTTCGGTGAGGGCCAGCTTGAACCGGGTATAGGAGTTCAAATGGCTGTCGGGCACGTGATGCACAACCTGCCGGACCGTCCAGCCTTCGGGGCGGTAAGGGTGATCGAGTTGTTCCTCGGTAAGTCCCGCCACTGCCGCGCGAAGATTTGCCGGCAGCGCCGCGATGCCGCTGATGAGTCCTCGCCGTTCCTCGTCCGAGACCGCCTCCGGCCAGACGAACTTCCCGATCGGGTATTTGAGATCCATCCTGGTCAATTCCCTTCGCTCGCCAATTTACTCTTTCGCAGCCGGACCCAGAGCGGAAATACCTCCGGATTTTCCAACCAGGTCAGCATCCAGAGAATCATCTCCCGCTTTTCGTCCCTATGGAAGCGCGCGTGGTCCTTCGCGGTGATCACAGCGCGGCGGCAGGCGCGCCGGCGCGCTTCGTCGCCCTCGCGATATTCCGCTTCGAGAGCCAGCAGAGTACGTTCCAGGTCTTCGAGCGAATCCTGGCGCACGCCTTCAATCAGTGGATCGAGCGGCCAGTTCGATTCCCGAAGCAAATTGCGGATGGTACGGTCGGAAACGGGGGCGAGAAAAGCCGCAATCTCGCGCCACTCATCCGCTCCGACGCGAATGGGCTGCACGCGCTCGAGATACTCCCTGAGCAGCCGTACTTTCCGCGCCCTTGCCCGCGTGTCCACGCCGGTACTCCTTGACGTTCCGGTTATGTTCTTCCAGTGTACGGGCGAAACGGTGGCCGGGGCCATCCACCCGGGCGACAAAATACAGGTAGTCGGTGTCCGCCGGAGCGAGGGACGCTTTGAGCGACGCCACGCCGGGATTGGCAATGGGGCCGGGCGGAAGTCCGGGGTGCCTATAGGTGTTGTAAGCGTTTTGACTGAGCAGGTCGGAGCGATGAATCGTCCCGCGGAAGCGTTTGTCGAGCATAGCCGCATAAATCGTCGTCGGGTCGCAATCGAGCGTCATCCCCTTCGCGAGCCGGTTCCGGAAGACCGAAGCGACAACCGGGCGCTCGGCGGGCGTACCGGTCTCCTTTTCAACCAGCGAAGCCAGCGTGACCGCGTCGTGAATTTTCGACGGCGCGGCGCCCAGGAGCTTCCACTGCTTGCGGAACTCGCCCGTCAGCAGGCGGCAAATCTGCTGAGCCGTAACACGGTGTGTCAGACGGTAAGTGGACGGGAAGAGATAGCCTTCGAGCGATGGAGCGCGAGGGTCGATATCGCGGATCAGCTCCGGGTTCCCCGCCACCGCCATGAAATCGTCCGCGCGCACGGCCCCGGTATGTTCCAGAAGCGCCGCGATATCAAACATGTTGGAGCCTTCCGGAACCGTGACGTCATAGAAAAACACGTCGCCCCGGGCGATGCGATGGAACACGGTCAAGGGTGAGGCGGCGCGTTCGAAGCGGTACTCTCCCGCCTGCAGCCTGGTGCGGGGATGCAGGGCGCGAGCGGCCAGAAAGTGCCAGGCGGAAGGGACCACTCCGGCATCGGCAAGCTGCGTGGCAAGAGCACGCGTGGAAGTTCCCCTGGCAACCTCGATGAACGTTCCGCCGGTCTCAAATCCGCGGTACGGCCTGCGCAATGCCCCCCAAGCCAGCCAGGCCGCGCCGGCGATCGTCACAACCGTGGCGGCGGCAATCAGCCGCGGAGCCTTGTGCCCACGCTTTGATCTCATTCCGGATCTAAACCCTGCCGCTTGGAGTCGAGGTAGCTTTCGAGCAGAATTACGGCAGAGAGACGGTCCACGGCGCGCGCACGCTTTTCGATACTGATCCCGCTCTTTTTCAAGACTCGCAGCGCCTCGACCGTGGTCAGGCGTTCGTCCCAGAACTCGACCGGGAGTTGCGTCGTCAACTGAAGACGCTCGGCGAATTCGCGGGCATACTCGACCTGCCGGCCCTCCCGCCCGCTCATATGCAGAGGCTTGCCCATCAGGAGCAAGCCGACCTGCTTCTCCAGGGCGAGATTCGCCAGGCGGCTGAGGTCCTCGCGTATCGTCGTCCGCTCCAGCGTGGGAAGCCCCTGCGCCGTGATTCCCAGGGGATCGCTGACCGCGAGGCCAATGCGCCTCCTGCCCAGGTCGAGGGCCATGACGCGATTTGCCGGCGCATCAGCGTTGTTTTGATTGCCGTCTTCCACCGTTACCCTTCATTATAGAGAGCAGGGGGTACTTTCTCGCCGTGGCCGCGCTTCTTCCTTCGCTAGGCGCCCACCGGCGGCCAAACGCGAGCGTCGCGATGCTTGCCACGGCCGCGGGAGTCGCCCTCCTGTATTTCGGCCGCGTTTTCTGCATTACCGTCATCATTTCGCTGATCCTGGCTCTGCTATTGGAGCCGCTGGTTGTGCTTTTTCTCCGGCTTCGTCTTCCCCGCCCCGTGGCGAGCGCATTCGCGTGTCTGCTGGCGCTTTTTGGTGTGGGTCTGCTCGCCTTCGGCGGGTACGTTCAATTAATGGGGTTGCGGGACGATCTTCCGGCCTACGGCCAGCGCGTGAGCGAAATCGTGGATGCCGTCGCGGCCCAGGTGGAGAGCGTTGAAAAGAAATTCGTCGAAACCGTGGTTCCCAAGCGCCTGCGCGAAACCGAGCCGCCCGCGGCAACTCCGCCGCCGGCTCCCACCGCGCGCCACCGGCAGCAGAGAACCGCGCCGGTGACGCCGGCGCCGGTGGAAGTCCGCATCCGCCCGGAACAGAAGCCGATCCTTCTGTACGTTTACGGATATTTGCGCTCGGCCTACGACGTCCTGCTTATGGCCAGTTTTGTGCCGTTCCTGGTCTATTTCATGTTGAGCTGGCGCGACCATTTACGCCGGAGTTTTCTGAACCTTCTCGACACGCAGGACCGGCACGTAGCCGGCAGGACCTGGCGCGGCATCACCCACGTGGCGCGCGCGTATGTGATCGGCAATTTCCTGCTCGGCGTTCTGTTGAGCGTGTTGAGTTCCATCGCGTTTTTCCTAATGGGACTGCCCTACTGGCTGATCGCCGGAATTCTCAGCGGATTCCTCAGCCTGATGCCGTATGTGGGGCTGCCTCTTGCGCTCATCCCGCCGGTTCTGAATGGGCTGGCCGTATTCAACGCCTTCTCGCCGTACGCGATCCTGGTTGCCATCGTGGCGACTCTGCACCTGTTGGCCTTGAACCTTCTCTACCCGCGAATTGTCGGCGGACGGCTGCACCTGAATCCGCTCGCGGTGACCGTCGCGCTGATGTTCTGGGGAACATTGTGGGGCGCGGTCGGACTGGTGCTGGCGATTCCACTCACGGCAGGGTTGAAAGCCGTCTGCGACAACGTGCCGGACTGGGAGGGCTACGGCAGACTTCTGGGAGACTGAAAAAAGCTATGTGCCGAAGCATTAAAGTTTTGAGGAAACCCGAGGGCAGAGCCACTCCGGAAGAGACGCGGGCGGCGGCTCTGCAGTTCGTTCGCAAGATCAGCGGCTTTCCCAAGCCATCGCAGAAGAACCAGGCCGCATTCGAGCGTGCGGTCGAGGAAATCACCGCGGCAAGTCAGCGCTTGCTGCGAGAGGTGGAGAGCGGATCCCAGCGCCGCGCGAACTTCAAGCCCGACCATATCGAATCGACCGAGCAGACCTTGTAGTCCACCAGTCCCGCCGCTAGAGCTACGGAGCGGACGTCGTTCTGATTGAAGTCCACTCTCATCGCGCCGCTCTGCTTGGGGTGAACGATCCAGAATCCGGCGGCTGCCGGAAGGCGCGCGGCCAAAAGCGGCGTCTCCGATTCCAGTTCCCGCCGTGAGCGTACGAACCACAAAATCAGCGTGGAGCTCGAAGACAATGTGCGTGAGATCACCGCCCCTTCCGGGATCTCGCCCAGAAGGTCTTCGAATTGGGGGGGAGCGTTGAGCAGCGCCAGCAGGGTGTGTTCCCGGATGCCCAGTTTTTTCGCCAGGCTCGATCCGGCATAACGGTCCATATGGGCCGGCGGACGCACCGGATTCGCCGGAACGGATTGGATGGCGCGGCGCAGCGCCCGGGGCATTCCTTCCCATGCGCTGAAGACCGCGTCGGGAATTTCGCGGCGGATCGGCGCCACTTTTTCCTTGACGCCGCCAGCGAGCACCAGCGGAATATGCCGGGTAGCTTTGCTGGTTCGCAGCGCAACGGCGACCTCTCGCCCGCGCGAGGGCAGGCGGTCGAGATCAATGACGACCGCATCCGGCGGGTTTTCGCGAAAATTACGGATCAGCCCGGAGGGACTGAGCGGCGAGGCATCCACGTCAAATCCAGCGGTGGCCAGGCTCCCCGAGCGCTCCCGCGCCGTGTCTTCATCCCAGCAAACCAGGCGTATGCGCCCCATCGGTTACGCCGCTTCACTCTCGAAGCGAAACCCTTCCCAGCGCGCGACCACCGCCGACGCCAGGCAGTTGCCCAGCACGTTCACCGACGTTCGCACCATGTCCATCAGGACATCCACGCCGAGCAGCACGGCGATCCCCTCCACCGGAAGCTGAAACGTGGCCAGCGTGCCCGCTAGAATCACCAGCGAGGCCCGCGGCACACCGGCGACCCCTTTGCTCGTCAACATGAGCGTCAGCAGCATCAACAACTGCTGGCTCAGCGGCATCTCGACTCCCGCCGCCTGCGCCACGAAAACGGACGCGAGCGAAAGATACAGGGTGCTTCCATCCAGGTTGAAACTGTACCCGGCGGGAATGACGAAGGACACAATGTGCTCGGGAACGCCGAACTTCTCCATGTTTTCGAGAGCCACCGGCAGCGCTGCTTCACTGGTGGCCGTGGAAAATGCAATCAGCCAGGGCTGTTTGACGGCGTTATAAAACCGCCCCAACGGAATGCGCGCGATCAGGGCGACCGATCCGAACACGACGACGACGAAAACGGCGAGCGCTCCGTAAAGCGTTAACACCAGCTTTCCCAGATTGAATAAAACACCCACGCCGTGGCTGCCGATCGCGTACGCCATCGCTCCGAACACTCCGAACGGCGCGGTGTACATCACGTACTTGGTGTAGCGGAACATGACTTCCGACAGCGAAGCGCAGAACTCCATCACCGGACCCGCCTTGGGTCCAATCGCCGCACAGGCCGCGCCGAACAGCAGGGAGAACACCACCAGTTGCAGCACCTCTCCGCGCGCCATGGCGTCGATCACGCTGGCCGGAAAGGTGTGGTCCAGCATCGACTGAAGCGTCGCCGGCGGATGCGCGAGCCCGGTTTCGGCCGGCGTTCTCGCAATGTGAACGCCATCGCCCGGGCGCGCGAGATTCACCGCCGCCAAGCCAATAAACAACGCCGCTGTGGTAGCGATTTCGAAGTAGACCAGCGCCTTGAAGCTGATACGGCCCATCGTCTTCAGACTCCCCGTGCCCGCGACCCCGTGGACCAGCGTTCCGAAAATCAGAGGCGCGACAATGGACTTGATCAGACGCAGAAAGACATCGGAGAGCGCCGGCATCGCGCTCGATTTCGCGATACCGGGAAATGCCACACCGGCCACCACGCCCGCGAACATGGCGATGAAGATCCAGGCAGTCAGGGAAATCCGCCTCATCGTTCCCCCCATTTGAGCTTTTGGCGCAAGACATCGAAGAAAAGCTGCTTCGGCGGACGCACCAGATAGACGCAGCGGCTGCTACGGCGGCAATGCACCTGGTCGTCGTGACGGAGAGGCCCGCCGACCTGCCCGTCGATGGTGAGATAAGCCGACTCATCCTCGGCCAGGTTGCGCATCTGGATGACCGAAGTATCGGGCACGATCACGGGCCGGTTGGTCAGCGTATGGGGGCAGATGGGAGTGATGGCAAGCGCCTCCACCGCCGGAAAGATGATTGGACCGCCGGCGGAAAGCGAGTACGCCGTCGAGCCGGTGGGCGTGCTGACAATGAGTCCGTCCGCTTTGTAGGTGCAGACATAATGCGTATCCACACGCGTCTCGACATCGATCATGCGGGCAAGGGACGCTTTTGTGATCACCACGTCGTTCAGCGCTTCATGGAATGCGATGTCTTCGCCGTGCCGGATCAGATGGCAGCCAAGCATTCGCCTGGCAGCCACGCGCTGCTCGCCCCGCAGCGCCCGCTCCAGTTCGGGGTAAAGGTCATCGACCGGAATCGCGGTAAGAAAACCCAATCCGCCGATGTTCACCGCGAAAATCGGAATCTCCCGCCCGGCCACGGCCCGCGCCGCCGAAAGGAGCGTTCCATCGCCGCCGAGCACTATGGCAAGGCCAGCTCCGTCCATCAAATGCTCGCGTGACTCGCCGTCGTTCCGGCCAAGATACTGCGCGGTCTGCTCGTCGTAACGAACGGAGATTTTCCTCTGGTGGAGGAATTCCAATAGCGCGGGCACGAGCTCGAACGCGGCTTTCGCGCCAGGCTTGGTGACAATTGCGACCGACTCAATTTTTGAGAGCGCCATGTTTTGCATGCAATAGGAACTCCTGATTTCCTCCCGCCCCCAAAACCGGGCTGGGAATGACGGCGCTCGCATAGCCCAGCGCGCCGGCCGCCAAGGAGACTTTCCGGCAAGCCATTTCGTGAGCGCCACTCTCCCGCACGATTCCTCCCTTGCCTACGAACTGCCGTTCCAGTTCAAACTGAGGTTTCACCAGAATAACGATTTCCCCGTCCTCCCTGAGCAATCCCGGCAGCACGGGCAGGATGATGGTGACGGAAATAAAGCTCACATCGCAGACGGCGAGATGCATCAACTCCGGAAAATCGGCGGGGCTGAGGAAGCGGGCGTTGGTGCGTTCGCGCACCACCACTCGCGGATCGCTTCTGATTTTCCAATCGAGCTGGTTCGTTCCGGCATCCACGGCGTAGACGCGAGACGCGCCGCGCTGCAGAAGGCAGTCGCTGAAACCTCCGGTGGAGGAGCCAACATCGAGGCAAACCTTGTTCTCCACCGAAATGCCGAAGTGGTCGAGCGCCGCCTCCAGTTTCTTCCCCGCCCGGCTCACGTAGGGCAGCGGCTGTTTCACCCGGATTTCGCTTTCGGCCGCGACGGCGTGCCCGGGCTTGTCCGCGCGCTGCCCGTTCACCGTCACTTCACCGGCGAGAATCAGCGCTTTGGCTTTTTCGCGGGAATCGGCGAGTTCGCGGTCCACCAGCAACTGATCCAGGCGAACGCGCTTCGTCATGCTTTGCGCCGCACAATGAAATCGGCCAGTTCGCGCAGGCGCTCCGCCCGCTCGTCGAAGGATTTCAAGGCAAGGTGCGCGCCCAGCCGCTGTTCTTCCGCCATCGCACGGGACGCGTCCAGTCCGTAGACCGCGGGAAAGGTAACCTTGCGCTGCTCCGCGTCCTTGCCGGCGGTTTTCCCGAGATTTTCCGAAGACTCTTCCACGTCGAGCACGTCATCGACAATCTGAAAAGCCAGGCCCACGTGCTCGCCGTACTTGGAGAGATCGCGCAGTTGCTGCTCGTCGGCGCCGCCAAAGATGGCTCCCATGCGAAGGCTCGCCCGCAGGAGCGCGCCGGTTTTCGCGCGATGAATCGACGCCAGCAACTGTGCGGTGGGAGGCGCTCCCTCGCCTTCGATATCATGAACCTGTCCGCCAATCATCCCCCCCACGGTGCCGGATGCCGTGGCGAGTTCGTGAATCAGCTTGACTCTACGTTCGGCATCGGCCGGTATTCGTGCCAGCACCTCAAAGGCGAGCGTGAGCAGAGCATCGCCGGTGAGAATCGCCATGGCATCCCCGAATACCTTGTGACAGGTGGGAACGCCGCGGCGCAGATCGTCATTGTCGAGGGCCGGCAGGTCGTCATGAATCAGCGAATAGGTGTGAATCAGCTCCAGGCTGGCTGCCACGGCCTCGACTCCCGCGGGAGCGTCGCAGACGGCCTCCGCCGCCGCCATGCACAGCACGGGTCGAATTCGCTTTCCGCCGGCGAACAGGCTGTAGCGCATCGCCTTGTGAATCGTTTGGGGAGGGACGCTTTCGGCCGGCGCCCAGTGGTCCAACGCCCGGTCCACCAGCGCCTGCCGGGCGGCCAGGTATTCGGCGAGCGTCATGCCTTTTCCGGGCGGAACGGTTCGGCCTGGACCTTTTCGCCTTTTTTCATCAGAATTTCGACGCGGGTCTCGGCTGCCTCCAATTGCTTGCGGCATCGCTCGCTCAAAGTCACGCCGCTTTCGAATAGCTCCAGCGCGCGCTCCAGCGGAAGCTCGGCCGATTCCATCTCTTTGACGATCGCTTCCAGTTTCTCCAGACCCTTTTCAAAACTGGCTGGGGTTTCTTCCTCGGGCATCGCTCCATTTTAGCTGGACGGACTCGGAAGAGCGACGCCGAGCTTCCGGGCGACATTCACCAAAAGCTCCCAGGCGCCCGCCGTGATCGGAATGCCGTTCTGTTTTCGCCGCGCTTCTTCACGCCACTCCGGCTCGCCGGCGATTAATACTTCGTCAAATCCAGCGGCCGGCGCGGACGATTTTGCCGCTTGGGCGAGTCTCTTCATGCGCCCGACAAATTCGTCCGCGGGTAGGAAGCGGGCCACGTCGATGGCAAGGAACATCTGGCTGGTGCGCATGGGCCGGTTGAGATTGTGGACGCTTCCCACATCCGCGCTCATCACTCCCCCGCCGAGCACGGCGCACAGAATGTCCACCATCATCGCGAGCCCGCTGCCTTTGTATCCGCCCAGCGGCATCAGCAATCCGTGGAGCGCCGTCGCCGTGTCGGTGGTGGGCTTCCCTTGCGAGTCCATGGCCCACCCTTCGGGGATCGTGTCCTTTCCGGCCTGCGACGCATTGCGAATCTTGTTCAGCGCAACGGTCGTGGTGGCCATGTCGAGCAGCCAGATGCGCGGACCGGGGAGCGCCATGCACAGAGGATTGGTTCCCAGCCGCGGCTCCTTTCCCTGCCATGGCGCCACCAGCGGCGATGCGTTGCACATGGTGATTCCGATAAACCCGTGCGCCGCGATGCGCTGAGCCCAGAAAGCCGCCGCGCCGTAGTGGCTCGATTCCCGCGCGGTCACCATCGAAATACCATGAGCGCGGCAGATCCGCACGGCGTGATCCGCGCACGTGGCCGCGATCACCTGACCGATTCCGTGTTCGCCGTCATAACTCATGCATGCGCCGCTCTCGCTTAGCACCCGCCCTTCGGCGCGAGGGAGGATATTTCCGCGGCTGATCTGCTCCGCGTAGGATGGCAGTAACTGCATGCCGTGGGAATCCACACCGCGCAGATTGGACGCCACCAGCGACGCGGCCACCAACTCGGCTTTCTCCTTAGGCACGTCGAGACGCAGCAGGATGTCGACGGCAAACGCGCTGAGCGATTCAGCAGTGAAGGTCGCAACGAAATTCATCGATATGAGCATGGTAGTAGAAAACACCCCAAACAATTTGATAAAATCCTGTTTGTAGCATCAACTCGCGGTACCGTTCGGCTCCCCGTGGTAGAGAAACCGGCCAGCGAGAAGTGTCTCTGCACTTAGAATCTTCAAGGAGTGAGTTCGAAAATGGCCAAAAAATCCAGTCTTCCCGTAACCGAATCCAGCACGAAAAAGAAGAGCGCGCCGAGAGCGGCGGCAGCTTCGAAGCGGCATACCAAGGCGACACCGGCGCTGCCGGCGGTTGAAACCGCCCAGGAAGCCGTTCTGGACCACAACGAAGTAGCTCGACTGGCGTATTCCTATTGGGTAGCGCGGAATTATCAGCACGGCTCTCCGGTGGAAGACTGGCTTCGCGCCGAAAGAGAACTGCTCGGCCGCTAAATTCGAAAGCCCGATCCGAGTTGTAGATCCGGAGCCTCCCGGCGTTTTCCGTATTCTCGCGTTTCGCTATAATTAATACAGCGTGACTGACGCTGAAACCGTTCCCGAATCCACGCCGGCAGCTGCGCAGCGATCTATCCTGCGCTCGTTGTTCGCCTGGCTTCGCGACCTTTCTCTCTCCGTAGCGATTGCGATCGTAGTGATTCTGTTTCTGTATCAGCCGGTGAAGGTGGAAGGCACCAGCATGATGCCTGGCCTGCAGGATCAGGAGCGGATCTTCATCAACAAGTTCGTCTATCGGCTTGGCGTGGACGACATCGCGCGCGGCGACACAGTGGTGTTCTGGTTTCCGAACGACGTTTCCAAGTCATATATCAAACGCGTCATTGGAATTCCAGGAGACCGCGTGGAGATCGTTCAAGGACAGGTGTTCCTGAACGGCAGCCCCCTCAAGGAGGTTTACGTCCCCCCGCAATATCGCGATCAGCAATCGATGGACGCAAAACTCGTTCCACCCGGCGACTATTTTGTTCTGGGGGACCATCGCAGCTCATCGAACGACAGCCGCGCCTGGGGAATGGTCCCGCGTCAGAACATCTACGGCAAAGCCGTTTTCATCTACTGGCCCTTGGATAAGATGGGCCCGCTCCACTAGCCGCTATCCGCTTTACCAGGAAATAGCGAGGCGCGCCAGAGTGCGCACGCAGACGCCGGTGGGACCCTTCGCCATATCCGGTTTGGAGTCGTCGTTCCACGCCGTGCCCGCAATATCCAGATGCACCCATGCCGCCTTGTCCACGAATTGACGGATGAACATGGACGCGGTGATCGACCCTCCGGCCCGGCCACCGATGTTTTGCAGATCGGCAAACGGGCTTTTCAGAGCCTCCAGATAGTCGTCGTCGAGCGGCATGTGCCACATGCGCTCACCTTCGATTTCCGAAGCGGCGAAGAGCTTTTTCAGAAACGCTTCGTTGTTGGTGAAAGCGCCGACGCGCAAATGGCCCAGGGCGACGACGATCGCGCCGGTGAGCGTGGCCGCGTCCACCAGGTGAGTACAGCCCAGCCGCTCCGCATAGGTGATCGCGTCGATGAGAATCAAACGGCCCTCGGCGTCGGTGTTCAACACCTCCACCGTCTTGCCGGAAAACGACTTCACGATGTCTCCGGGCCGCTGCGCCCGGCTCCCCGGCATGTTTTCGACCGCCGGAATCAACGCGGTGACGGGAATGGCGGGCTTCAATTGCGAAATCGCGCGCATCGCGCCGAGCATGGCGCCGCCGCCGGCCATGTCGTATTTCATTTTCTCCATGCCGTCGGAGGGCTTGATCGAAATTCCACCGGTGTCGAACGTGACGCCCTTCCCGACCAGGCCGAGATGATCGCCACTGGCGGGATTTCCTTCGGGGCGGTATCGAAGAACGATCAAAGCCGGGGGCTCCGCGCTGCCTTGCGCCACGCCCAGCAGCGCTCCCATGCCCAACTGCGCCATCCGGCCGCGATCGAGAATCTCGCACTCAAGTCCGGTCTCCTTCGCCATCTCCTGAGCGCGCGCCGCGAGGACGAGAGGAGTGAGGATATTGGGCGGCTCATTCACCAGCGCTCGCGTGAAGTTCTGCGCTTCGCCCAGTATTCTGCCGCGCTCCACGGCATCCGCCGAACCGCCGGCGACCGTGAGAACGTCAATGGAACGTTTGTCCTTGCCGGCCTCCGTCTTATGCTGATCCGGCTCGAAGGCTCCGAGCAGCGCGCCTTCCACCGCCGCCGCGGCGAAATCGCCGGCGGACGCCGTTCCCGGCACCGCGACTACAACATCCCGAACGCCCTTCCCGTTCAACTTACGAACGGCGGCCGCGACGGCGCGGCGCATTACGGACGCGCTGAATTCGCTCGCCTTCCCCGCTCCAACGGCCATCAAGCGCCGGGCCTTCACGCCCTCGGGCCGGTGCCACAAGGCCGTATCGAGGGCCTTTCCGGTAAACTCGCCCGACTCGTTCAGCTCCTTCAGCCATCCCGCGCCGGGTCCTTCGAAAGGTCCTCCCTCCGTGACGACTACAATGAGGGCGCCCGCTTCCAGCGAGTCCGCCGGCTCTGTACTATGCTTAACCTGCATTCCGACCTGTCCTTCCCATCGCCGCGCGCGCTTCGGCCTGCATTTCCCGCGCGCGTTCCGACTCGCGCTTGTCGTGCAGTTTCTTTCCACGCGCAACCGCGAGTTCACATTTGATTTTTCCGTGCTTCAAATAAATCCGGGTGGGAATCAGGGATAACCCTTTTTCCCGCGTCTTGCCGAGCAGTTTGTCAATCTCGGCGCGGTGCATCAGCAGTTTTCGGCGGCGTACCGGCTCGTGATTTTCCCGGTTCCCGTGGGAGTAGGGACTGATGTGGGCGTTCATGAGCCACGCTTCATTGCCTAGAACCTCGGCGAACGCGTCCTTGAGCTGGATCTTGCCGCTTTTGGCCGCTTTCACTTCCGTTCCGCTGAGAACGATGCCCGCCTCATAGCGCTCCAGGAGATAGTAGTTGTGCCCCGCCTGCCGGTTGTCGCTCAGCAGTTTTCCGGGAGATTCGTCCGCCATGAATTTCGCTTCCACGTCCGGAAGCTAAACAGCGTCAATCACTTATGTGACACCCTCTTCCGGCGTTCGAAGACTTCATTGTAGCACGGGCTCGTAGACAATAACATGCTTGTTTTTAATACATTACGCGGGCTGACAGCCGTGCTTTGCATACTGATTCTGGCTCTGCCCGCGGAACTGGCGGCACGAAACCGCAAGAGCGAGAAATACTACAAGCAAGCCCAGAAGGCCGAAGAAGCCAAGCACTGGGACGAAGCGCTGGCGTTGTATGAAAAGGCCCTCCACGAGGATCCGGCGGAGGTCGCCTACATCTCCGGCATGCATCGGGTCCGGTTTCAAGCCGGACAAGCGCACGTCGAAAAAGGGATCGCGCTGCGCAAACAAGGGCAATTAGCGCCGGCCCTTGCCGAATTTCAACAGGCCTTCGCCGTTGACCCCTCTTCCGCAATCGCGCTTGGTGAAATCAAGACGACGAATGCGATGATTGACCAGGGGCGGAAAAGTGGCAACACCGCCGAGACGCCCCGCCAGGAGGCCGCCAAAGCGGCGCGCGAACGGATCGACGCTTTACTGCCGGTCCCGGAATTGAAGCCGATCGAAAACCGGGTGAAAAGTCTAAAGATGAATAATCAGCCCATCCGGGTTCTCTATGAGACCGTGGGCGCGCTGGCCGGAATCAATGTCATCATCGATCCGAATTTTCAGAGCCCATCCTCGAAAGCGGCCAACGTAAACCTGACCAACGCGACGCTCGAAGAGGCGTTGGATTACATCGCCCTGGTGACGCATACGTTCTGGAAGCCGGTGACTTCCAACACCATATTTGTTACCGAGGAAAATCCCACCAAGCGCCGGGACTATGAAGACAATGTCATCCGGGTCTTCTATTTGAAGAACGTCACCACGCCGCAGGAGTTCCAGGAGTTAATCACCGCGGTTCGCTCGGCCACCGATATTCGCCGCATCTTCCCCTACAACGCGCAATCCGCTGTCATCGTGCGCGGGTCGCCGGATCAGATCGCGATCTGCGAGAAGCTCTTTCACGACCTGGACAAACCGAAGCCGGAAGTGGTGGTGGACATCATCATCATGACGACCGATGTGACCCGCACCCGGGACATCGCCGCCGCGTTGAGCACCAGCGGCTTGAATCTGCCGATTTCCTTCACGCCACGCTCGTCGATTGCGGTGACCAACAACGGGTCGTCGGGTTCCGGCACGGGCGGGACCGGCACCGCCGGAAACGGCTTGGGCACCGGGTTGGGCACCGGGACAGGCACGGGCACGGGCACCGGGAGCGGCACGGGCGCGTCCACCGGTTCGGTGGCGTTGTCAAATCTCTTCAAGGTGAGTTCGCGCGATTTTTCCACTTCCCTGCCCGGAGCGCTGCTTCAGGCGATGCTGGAAGACTCGTCCACGCGAGTCATGCAATCCCCGCAGGTCCGGGCCTCGGACGGTATGAAAGTTACCTTGAAGGTCGGGCAGAAATACCCGTACGCAACCGGAAGTTTTCAGCCGGGCGTGGGCGCGGTGGGCGTGAGTCCGCTGGTCAGCACCCAGTTCCAGTTTCTCGATACCGGCGTCGATCTGGAAATACAGCCGCATGTGCACGGAACCGACGAGGTAACGCTGCACGTCGACATCAAACTGTCGAACGTTCAATCGACGGTGAACCTGGGCGGATTGAGCCAGCCGGTGGTCGCGCAGCAGACGAATGCGACGGACGTGCGGCTTCGCGATGGGCAGGTGACGCTGCTGGGCGGGCTGATGGCAACGACCGAGACGAGCGACGTCACCGGAATTCCGGGCATCATGAACGTGCCCATCCTCGGGCAGTTCCTGGGTTCTTCCAACAACAAGAAGCGCCAGCACGATGAGTTGATCATCGCGCTGGTGCCGCACATCGTTCGCGTACCCGACATGGACGATAGCGATTTCCGGGGCATCTATTCCGGCACAGACACGATCGCCAAAGTGAACCGCGCCGCTCTTCCGGAAGAAGAGCCGAAGTCCGGAGCCCAGCCCCCCCGTCCCGTGGTGGCGCCCGCGCCGGGTCCGGCGGGCGTTCCACTGACACCTCCGAATCCATTGGCGCCGCGGGCGGCAGCCGCCGGCCCGATGAAGCTGTCCTTTGGCACACCGGAGCTCCATGCGACGCTTGGTGCGCCCGCCACGGTCACGCTTCAAGCCGACAACGCCAGCGACCTCTTCTCCATGCCCGTGAAGATCCGTTGGGATGCGAGCCAGCTTAAACTCGAATCGGCGATTCCGGCGGGACTCATTGCGCAAGGCGGGCATCAGATGCAGACGGCGGCGGTGATTCACAACGACATCGGCGAGGCGACCATCAGCCTGGCGCGCGTCCCCGGCTCGAGCGGCGTTACCGGATCGGGACCGGTCGCGGTGTTCCGGTTCACGCCTCTGCGCAAGGGAAGCGGGAAAATCTCGATTTCCGAAGCGGAGGCTAAGAATTCGCAACTGGAGCACATTGACACGGCGACCACGGAGCTCGGAGTCACTGTGGAATAGGGGAAGGAGTGCATACGCCGGCAACAAGGAGGAAGCAACGGGGGCTCACGCTGGTGGAGCTGATCGTGGCTTTTACGATTCTCGGCATCCTGACCATGATGGCGGTGCCGCTGGCGCGCTACAAGGTGCGGCGCGATAAGGAAATTGCGCTACAAAGAGCGCTGGATGAAATCCGGAAGGCGATCGACAACTACAAGGACGCGTCGGACCAGAACATGCTGGGCGCGCCGGACGTGGATACATTCGGCTATCCGAAAAAGTTGGATGATCTGGTGGAAGGCGTGAAGATGACGGGCAGCGTCGACAAGAAAATCAAATTTCTCCGGCGCATTCCCAAAGACCCTTTCACCAATTCGACGGATTGGGGGAAGCGCAGCATGCAGGACGATCCCACCGCACAATCGTGGGGTGGGCAGAACGTTTTTGATGTTTACACAAAGACAACGGAAAAGGCTCGCGATGGCACATCATACTCGGATTGGTAGACGCGAAGCGGGCTTTACGCTGATTGAGTTGATGATCGTGATGGCGATCATCGCGGTGCTGGTGTCGATGGCGCTGCCGATTTATCAAAAATCGATCATCCGCTCCAAGGAAACGGTCTTAAAAAACAACCTGTTCACGCTCCGTACGGTGATCGACGAATATACCTACGACAAGCAAAAAGCCCCGCAAAGCCTGGACGACCTGGTGAGCGAAGGGTATTTGAGGGAGGTGCCGGTTGACCCGATCACAGGCAACAAACAATGGAGGATCGTCATGGAAGACGCCCTCACCAGCGTCAACCAAACCGACCCTGGAATTTACGACGTACGCAGCAGTTCCGATCAGACCAGCCTCGAAGGCACCCCCTACGCCGAATGGTGACGCCGCCGCGGAATTTGCTAGACTGAAAAAACGTTAGCCCGCCTCACCGTTCCCCGGTCGTCTAATGGTAGGACAGCGGCCTTTGGAGCCGTGAATCGTGGTTCGAATCCATGCCGGGGAGCCACCGCCTCTCACCGAGAACTTGATCAAGGCATCTGTTGACAGGTGGAAACTGTCCGAAATGCCACTGGTATCCGAAACATTCTGCTATAGTTAAGTTTGTGGGCGTTTTCTCCAAGCTCATCGTGAAGCGGACGTCCAACTCATCCGCGGA
>DASZXS010000086.1:0-104743 GCA_035545735.1 Bryobacteraceae bacterium
TTCAGCATCGGCACGCCGCCGCCAATCCGCAAGCTCGTCAATCGCCGCATCGTGTCGTACTGCCGCTGCTCCCAGTTGAGAATGTTGTTCGCCGTATACGAGACAAGCTGATTGGCTTCGTTGTACGCCGCCGCGCTCGCCACGCTTTGCGCCGGCGTCACATCCGTCCGCGTCATGTTCAGAAGTCTTCCCATCGAATCGTACCCATAGGAAAACGCCGGCCCCGCCACCGTGCTGCCCGCCCGGGCACGCTGCCGCATATCCGCTCACTGTCGCGCCCGGATAGCTGTTGGTGCTCATTCGTCCTTCGCTGTCCCAAGTGTAACCCCGGCTCAGCGCCGTCAACTGGTATGCTGGCCCCGAGCGACGGTAGCAGCGAGGTTTCGATGAAAACAGAATTTTTTGGCGTTGCGCCTTTATTGCAGGTCTATGACATGCCCACGGCTGTCCGGTTCTATCGCGACTTACTCGGCTTTGAGCTCGTGAACCAGTCGCGCGAAGGCGAGGAGTTTGATTGGTGCCTGCTCTACCGAGGCGGCGCTGAAGTTATGCTGAACACGATGTTCGAGGCGGAGCATCGCCCGCCACAACCGGACGTGGCGCGCAGCGGCGCTCATGCCGATATCGGGTTGTATTTCGCCTGCCGGGACTTGGATAGCGCTTATGAGTACTTGCGGGCCAATGGCGTGCGCGTGGAACCCCCGCGGGTGGCACCGTACGGAATGCGGCAGCTCTGGTTTCAGGACCCCGACGGGTACGGGATCTGCTTTCAATGGCCCGCTAACGAGCGCTGGGCCGAGCAGTGGCGGCGCCGATACAGCTTCGAGGTCTAGCGGGCGCTTTCCGGCCCATAAAAACTTCGCGTTTGCCTTAACAGTTTCCTCTCCTGTGCGGGCAGCGATTGACACGCGCCAGCCGCTATCGGACTCCACACCTCAAACGGAATACCTGTGAGAGAGTACAAATCACCCATCGCCAATCGGCCGAGAGGGACCGCGGGCAATCGACTCTTCGTGATCAAATACATGTTTTTCCTTTCGCGCAGACGCGCCACGCTTCTTGCAGGCCACGGTTCCCGGCACACATCCAGGGCATCCACGCCCGACCAATACATAACGTACAGGTACGCGAGCACCACCGTGTTGTCATGGGCCAGGATGAGGCTGTCCTTCGGGACCAGGGGCCGCAGATCGAGTCCAGCCTGCCGAACCGCCGCCTGGGCGGAACTGTCCACGGGATCGGCCGTATTCGCGAGTATGTCCCGACGGA
The DNA here is from genome assembly GCA_035545735.1 of Bryobacteraceae bacterium. Classification (GTDB taxonomy): domain Bacteria; phylum Acidobacteriota; class Terriglobia; order Bryobacterales; family Bryobacteraceae; genus JAJYKC01. The sequence continues at coordinate 1,270 of DASZXS010000086.1, forward strand.
CATAGAGCGAAAACAGGCACACCGAAGCCAGCGCGAGGACACTCATCGTCACCGCGTTCGAATCGAACCTCATCCAATACAGCATGGCGAGAGCGGCCACGCCGATGGCGGCGGCGGCGAACAAGGCCAGCCGGTTCTGATGCTCGTAGCCCTGGGTGGCTCTCGACAAAATGTATATGCCGGCCGAGCTTACACAAAGAGAGAGAACCCACCGGAACCGGCGGCTGCGCATCAGAGTTTCCATCGCGTGGGGAACCAGGAGAGCAATGGCGGGGAGCACGGCGAAAACAAAATTCTCGATCTTGGAGGCGGCGAGGCTGAGCGGGACGAGATAGACCAGAGTCCAGATACTGAGAGTGAATCCTGGAGCGCCCGGCTTGCAGCGCACCAAGGCCCATCCAATCGAAAAGTATGCGAAGGGAACCAGGGGGAACTCAAGCATGGACGGCAAGTACCCCGCGAAATAGGACAGCCAGGAGCCGCCGTGGCCCTCGACGACCCTAAAAAGGTGAAGCAGTTGCATCCGCTGTTCGAACCGGAATTCAGCGGAATGATGCGCCAACCAGTACAGCTTTTCCGGCAGCACGAGGACGCCAAACACAAGAACGGCCTGCAAGGCCGGGATAAAGTCGCGGATGCTACGGGTCAGAACGATGATTACCCCGAGGACCGCAAAGGGGGCGAGCGCCAATCCTCCCTTGCACATATAACCGAAGGCGAGCACCAACCCGAGCCAACGCAGAGCAGCGGGCGATCTGCTTTGCGTCCAAGCCAAGATGAGGTAGAGGGCAACGGACGCGAAGAAGGCGAACATCAGGTCGACGAACCCGCTATATTCCGTTCCGTGCACCAGCTGGTTCGTGTATGGATTCAGGGCGAAAATCGCCGCGCCAAACAGGCCGGCGAGGCCGCCCAGGAAGGCGCGGCCGATGAGGAAGATCACCACGGCCGTCAGCAACGCGAAGATCGCACCGGGAAGTCTGAAGGCCCAGAGAGACCCGCCCAGGAGCTTATAGGATGCCGTGGTTACGAAGAAGGGGAGCAAAGGCTTGTGAAGCCAGACGGTATTGTTTGTCCAGTCCTGGTATTTGATTCCGAGATCCGCGGATGGATGCAGGCGCGGCAAACAGCAGTGTTCCGCCATGTTCCTTATCACGTTCACGTGAATCGCTTCGTCCCATAACGTGATGTACGCCGCGCCCAGGTTCTGCAGAAACAGGCCGGAACTGACCAGGAGGAGACACGCAAGGGCGATCCAAGGGGCGGCGCGACGCTGGTTCGTCATCGGGTCCTGGGCGGAATCCGGGCACATCCGTTAGAGTGTAGCAGGCTGCCTTAAGGGATCCGGGAGGTTCCTGCCGCGTGGCGGCGGCGGGCGGGGATGGCAGCGGTGGCGCGCGAAGCCCATCTTCCGAGCCGGTATTCGCGGCTATATCCGGAGGTCAGGTTACGGATGGTCACCACCACGCTTCCGCCGGCATCCGCCGAGTAGCATTCCTCGATCTGCTCGGATGAAACCGCGCCGGAGTGTTCGATGGAAGTCCGCGAGAGATCGGTTTGACCGCTCAGGGTGGGTTCGAACGGGAAGAGAATTTCATCCCATGCGGTCAGGTCGCCGCGCGGTTCGCCTCCGGCCACCTGGCTGCATTCCAAGTACCGGAAATGGCCGATGTTGTGGACCGGGCTATATTCCCTGACGATGCGCAGAGGCTCGGCGCCAGGCGAAGGCAACAGAGATCCTTTCAGGAAAAGAGGGTCAAAGACGACCCGCGTCCCGTCGTCGGCTTCGCGCCATACCCCGAAGTAGCGATTGAATCTTTCGCGCAGCACGTAGCCGGACTGCGCGTCCGCTTGAATCGCCAAGCCAATCGCGGTCGCCGAACGGGTGTAGGCGGAGCGCCGGACGCGGCGGCCGAAGACTTCGCGCAAGACTCGCGCCACCGGGGGCAGTTCGCTGCCGCCCCCGGTGATGTACAGAGCTTCGATCTGGGAATCCGCTTGCGCGGCGAGGAGGTCTTCGACCAGGCGCGCGGTTTCCTCGATCAGCGGACGGCACTGATCGTAATAATCCGCCGCCGGAACGGTCACGGCGCCGAGACCTTCCCGGACGGCTTCGAGATCGACCACGATCTTCCTGGTGTTGGGATGCAGGGCTTCCTTTTTCACCCGGCATTCGTCGTGAAGGCGAAACAACTCGGCTTGCGAGAATTCGCCGATGCCTCCGGCGATGCCGGCGGCGTCCAGCGCCATGGAGGCGAGAATGTGGTCGAAATCGTCACCGCCGAGTGAAGGAATTCCTTCCGAGGCGACGACCGAGTGGGCGTGGGCTCCCACTTCGACCAGCGAAGCATCGAAGGTGCCGCCGCCGAGGTCGTAGACCAAGACGCGCCCGGTGAGTTTGTTCTTGTGGCTGAATTCGAGGCTTGCCGCGGAGGGCTCATTCAGCAGACCGATGACGTCGAAGCCCGCGCCGCGGAACGCCTCCACGGTGAGAAAACGCTGGTTACCGTGGGCGTTGGCGGGGACGCCGAGGACGACTTCCAACTTTTCGCCGGCGCTCAAGGAAAGATTGGAACGGTGGCGCAAGAGGTCCCGCAGAGAGGCCGCCATTCCAGCCAGGAGCGCGATGAGGGGAATCCGCGCTTCTCCCAGGTCGATCACGGTGCGCGGACCGGCGTCCTCCAGCACGCGCTTCAGGGAGCGCACCACGGTCCAGTCCGGCTCCTGCTGCTTGGCCCAGGCATCCCAGCCGTAAACGCACACCTCATCCTTTACGGCGAGCAGGGAGGGGACCCAGTCGTAAGCGCCGCCGTCCGGGGCTTCAAAACCGACTACGGGATAGTTGCCCCGGTCGGCCGAGGCGACGACGGTACGGGTGGTGCCGAAATCAATTCCTAAGCGCATGGTCCCGCTCCCTCAATGTTCGCTCAACCGGGATCAGCGCCGCACGATGACTTCGCGAAGATGATCGCGGGTCAGGAAGAACTTCAGCGACTGGAAATTCTGGAACATCTTCTCCAAGGAGCGATTATTGAAGAACTGGGCGGGACGCGAATGCCCGCGCGGCGCGAGGATGAGAGTCTTGCGGTCGGCGATCCGGTAGGAACACACCGGCACGGTTTTCACCTTCTCGTCGGAATTGAAGAAGGCGAGCAGATAAGCTCCGGGGCGAAGAATACGGTAAAGCCGGTCGACGGTGAGCTGCAGCAGGGGCGGAGCCAGAAACTGCAGCGTGTCCCAGAGCAGGGCTCCATCAAAGCTCTCCTCGGGGAAGTCGAGCGTGGTTTGGAGGAAGAACTCGGCGCGCGCGGCGTCGGACTGGTTTTCCAGGAATTCGTCACGGCCGAAGGCCTCGTCGAGAGTGCGCACGATATCGTCGGAGTACAAACGATGCCCGAAGGCGGTGAGGAAGTCGATATTGCTCTGGCTGGCTCCCGCGAGATCGAGGAGCGTCAAGCCGCTGCGGTCCTGGATGGAGGCCAGGAACTGGTCGAGACCGTTACTGTTTCGAGATTGCGCCGGCACGGGAAGTAGCTTTTGAAAATTTCGTCAAAAAGCCGCGTGTGGCGCGGCGGACATGGAGCACGGGATACACGCACGGGCGCGCCAACGCAGGGCACGCCGTCCAAAAGGACGGCGCCACAGGACACACAGCGCCTCAAATACCGGCGGCTGGCGCACCCGGCAATCACTCTGAGAATTCAGCCTACTTGGGAACACCGGCTGCTTGGGCCGACGGAGCCTGGGTAGAGGCCGCGGCAGGAGCGGGCTTAGGCGCCGCTTTGGGTTCGGCCCGCACGATGTCCGTGGTGCCCTTGAAATAGGCGCCGTCTTCGATCACGATTCGTGCCGTCCGGATGTCGCCCACCAGCCTGGCATCCTTGCGAATCTCGATCTTGTCGGTTACGTCAACGTTGCCGAGGATGGTGCCCAGCACCACAATCTCGCGCGCCTTCACCGAAGCCTGAACCTTGCCGTTCGGCCCGACGGTGAGACGATTCTCGTGTAATTCCACGATCCCTTCCACCTCGCCGTCAATGGTGAGGTCTTCGCGGCTGTTGATCTCGCCCTTAATGGTCACGGATTTCCCGATGACGGCGGACCCCTTCGACTCGTGCAAATCGGTCCGGTATGCCTGTGTTGCCATGGTTGTAGTGGACTCCTTTACGGGCGCTGGCGCAGGCGGCTGTACGACCGTCCGCGGTGGATATTCCTCTTCTTTACGTTTATTCCACATTTACGAAGATTGCCTCCTTCGTTCGACTTCAATCGCCTTACGGCGCAACTTCCGGTCCGAAACACCCGCGCACGAAGGGAGGCGGTGGTTCCGGCGCTGTCAACATAGTACTACGCACGACAGTTTGTTCTGAAAGCTAAGGCCGGACCGCGGCCGTGATCTCCGGCAGCGGGTAGCGGAAGCGGCCGTCGAAAATTTCTCCGAACAGACCGAGCATGGCTTCGTGAATCGCGCCATTGTCAGTCAGGATGTGACTGCCGCGCAGCGCAACCGGGGCGCCGTGCATGTCCGAACAAGCGCCGCCGGCTTCGCGGATCAGCAGAAGGCCGGCCGCCATGTCCCACGGGTTTAACCCAAATTCCCAAAAGGCGTCCAGCCGTCCGCACGCGACGTAAGCCAGATCAATGGCGGCCGCTCCGGCGCGCCGGACGCCGTGCGTGAGCATGGCCAACTGGTAATAGAAATGGACGTTGATGTTCTGATGCCGCTTGCGGCTGGGAAATCCGGTGGCAACCAGCGACTCTTCGAGGCGCTTGACTCCGGAGACGCGAATACGATTGCCGTTCAGCCACGCGCCGCCGCCCGACTCCGCAGTGAACAGCTCATCCCGTGTGGGATCGAGAACGACCCCGGCGATCAGCTCGCCGGAACGCTCGAGCGCCAGCGTGACATTAAAGACCGGAAATCCATGGGCGAAGTTGGTGGTGCCATCCAGCGGATCGACATACCAGGTATATTCGGAACCGCTCTGCACTCCGCCGCCTTCCTCGGCGACGATGGAATGGGAGGGGAAGGCGGACTTCAGGCGCTCGACGATCAGCTTTTCGGAGGTCCGATCGGCCTCGGTCACGAGGTCAAAATCGCCCTTCAACTCAAAGCCGATACGCCGCGCCAGAAAATCGTCGATCACCGCGCCGGATTCCCGCGCGATGGAGACTGCGGTTTCGATGAAAGATGTCATTACGGATGGACTCTACTCCGCCGGCCGGCCAACTTCGTAGAGGTATTTGATGTCGTGCTTGTAGAGGAATAAATTGGGACCGTCCTGGCGCGTAAGGCGAATAAAGTTAAGATCAAAAAACTCCACTGTTCCGGTAAATTCCTCATTGGTGCTGAGCTTTACAGTGACCAGGCGGCCGTCGTCGGCGAGTTGCCGAAGATATTTGGTCCCGGCAAATGTCTGCTCCGGCGCCCGTGCTTTCGATTTCGCCGCCATCTCGCGTTAAGGTTCGGAATCCCCATAATAACCGCTGCGTGTAACGGCCCGCAAATCCGGACGCCGCATTTTCACGGAAACATTGTGAAAGCGGTCCTTCGAGGGCGGCACAGCCTTGGGGTAATAGCCGATCATGTATTGCGTGCGAAGCTCGCGGAGGATTTCGTCAAACGCGTCGTCAATGCCGCTTCCGAGCGAAGGAGAAAAAACGCGGCCTCCCGTGCGGGCGGCGATGGTGGCGAGGGCATGCTCTCCTCCGATGTTGCGCCCGACATCGGCCTGGATGGGAACGACGAGGATGGGGTAGACCACGGCGTCGGCGCGCTGCACCGCTTCGAGGGCCTCATCGAAATTCTTGGTGCTGGTGGTGTCGCCGCCGTCGGTGACGACGATCATGATGTGCCGGCCGTCACGAAAGCGGAGGTCGCGCGAGGCAAGATACAAAGCATCGTAAAGCGACGTTCCCCCTTCGCCTCGCAGAGAGCGCAGCGCCTGCTCCAGGCGTTCGATCCGGCGGGTAAAGCTCACGCCCAAAGTGACCTGCCAATTAAAGGAATACAGCGAGGCGGCGTCGGCCGGATTTCCGCTACGCAGGAGCGACCGCAGAAACCGGTTTACGGACTGGACCTCGTAGCCCAGGTCCTTCGCGGTAGACCCGCTGGTATCGACGAGCACCGATACGGAAAGCGACTGGGCGCTGTTGCGCTCAAAAAAAGCGATCTCCTGCGGCGCCCCGTTGTCGGCGATGGCGAAGTCCACCGGGTTGAGGTTCGGGATGATGGCTCCGGCCCGATCCTTGACGCTTACCTGCAGGCGAACCAGTTTCACACTGGAGCGAAACACAGGTGAATCCTGGGCGGGTGCGTGATTCGCGCCGGCGAGGAGAATAAGGCACGCCGCGGCTAGGAAAGAACGGATTGGTCCCACTCGCCGTCCACCCATACCTCGCCTCCGGCGAAGTACTCTTTCTTCCAGATCGGCACCAGTTTCTTCAGCCGGTTAATGCCTTCGAGCGCGGCGTCGAACGCGGGCTTGCGATGCGGCGCGGTGACCAGGACGGCAACGCTGGCCTCCCCGATTTCGAGCCTTCCGAGGCGGTGCACCATCGCGATCCGCCCAATGGGATGCGAGGAGGCAATGGCCGCTCCGATGCCGGCCATGATCTTAACCGCCATGTCCTCATAGCACTCGTATTCGAGCGCCAGCGTTTGCCTGCCCGCGGTATTGTTGCGCACAACGCCTTCGAAATTGACCACCGCTCCGTCTTCGCCGCGCAGAATCCGGCGGCTGAGCGCGGCGGTATCGATGGGAGAGCGCGTGAGCGCGAAAAAGCATCCTTCGGGCTCACCGGAGATCACGCGGGTGAAGACGTCCGAGCCTCCACTGACGGGCGGGAGAAAGGCGACCTCGTCTCCCTCCGCAACGGCGGTCGAACGGTCCGCGAACGCGTGGTTATGGGCAAGCACAATCGTTTTCGAAAGAGCCAGGATGCGCGGATACTCGCGGCTGTAGCGGTCGAAAATAGATCCGAGCGTCGCACCGGAGGGCAGGTCCAGTTCTTCTCCGGAACGTCCGGTAATGTCTCTCAACAGCCCGAAAAACAAGACTTTCACGCGCACGTTGTCATACTAACAGACCGTTCCCACCGTGCTCCGGTTTCCGGAATCTGGCCCGCGCGGGAACGGCACGGTAAAATTCTCCGCATGACCTTTCACGAGGCGCGCTTCCGCGTGCGGTATGCCGAAACCGACCAGATGGGCGTGGTCTACTATGCGAATTACTTCATCTGGATGGAGATCGGACGGGCCGAATTCTGCCGCGCCGCGGGCATTCGCTACCGGGATATGGAGGTGGAAGACGGCATCCTTCTCGCGGTGGTGGACGCGCACTGCCGCTACCTGGCGTCCGCGAAATATGACGATGAAATCGTGGTAAAGACGTGGATATCGACCGCCAACCGCCGTCTTGCCGAATTCAGCTACGAGATACGGGCGGACGGAAATCTACTGGCATCCGGCTCAACGAAGCACGTTTTCCTGGGTAAGGACATGCGCCCATCGCGGCTGCCGGAGAAATACTACGCCGCGTTCGGAGTGGCGCAGCCTAAGGACCAATCTTGATTTCGGTCTCGCTGCCGAATTGGTGGTAATTTCGAAACTCGATGACGTTGCGGCTGCAGTTGGTGCTATTGCGCTCGCAGGAAAGGATCTCCGCCTTCACCGGGAGCAAGGGCCGGCGCGAGCCGATGGTGACGATGTCGTAATCGACGGCGCTCTCCACGGTATCGATCGGGAACTCCTTCGGCAACTGCACCGCGCCAATCTCCACCCGCAGCGCGCGCCCGGTGGTTTTATCAAACCAGATCGAGCCGGTGTAGGCGGGGAAATAATACTGGCTGTCCGGCATCACTTTCCAATGTGAATTCGTCTGCTCCACTTCAAAGTCGTAGACGCGGCTGTCGCGTCCGTTCAGCGTGGTGTTTGTGCCGGAATGAAAACTGGCGGCGGTGGCCGGATCGAACAGGTCGCGCAGAAGGCTCCCGAATTCGCCGGTGGACCAGGCGCCGTTATGGGTCTTGGCCGGATCTTTCACCGGGTGGTTATTGACCTTGAGGTCCTGATACGACTCTTTGCCATCTTCATAAATCACCTTGGCGCTCAGCACGTCCTGCGGCATCCACACCGCCGGGCGCCGGTCGCTGACGTAGCGGGTGGTGTACTGCTCACAGATGAAGTTGGGCAGCTTTTCGAGCGACTCACCGACGGCCCCCCGGGCCTTGGCAAGAAAAGCGTCCCCGTTCGAGACCTGCGAGGGAGGAGGCGGCGGCAGGGTATCTTCGGAGGCGGGCGTGGGGGAACCGGGCGAGGGCGCGGGCACGCCGGACGAGGCGGTAAGTTGTGGCGCTGGAGCTGGCTGCGACCCCTGCGCGTCGCGCGCCACCTCTTTTTCCAGCGCGTCGTCCTGGGGGCGCGGCTTCGGCTTGCCGCGCCGGAGACGCGGCTGCGCTTCTTCTCCCGACGGGGCGGGACTCTCGGCTTGCAGCACTGTCGGCGGAGGCTCGGGCGCGGAATTCGCCGAGGCCCCGTTTGCCGCGGGCGGCGGATTTACCGCGGAGGAGCCCGCGGCGGCTTTCTTAAGCCGCTTCACAGAGAGCGCGAAGAAATCGTTGTTCTGCCCGGCCTTCGACTGGACTTCCACTTCGTCCCCCGGCGCGAGATTATCGAGCGTCAGATCCCCGCCTTCGCCGGTGAATTTTGTATCCTTGTTTACCTGGAAAATCTGGATGCGCTTGTCTTTGAGCTGTACGGCAAAGCCGTTATCTTCCCGGTCAAAAAACAATCCGGTCTGAACGGTGGGTTGTTGGGCGTCTCCCGCCTTCTTCTTGTGCGGAAAGGGATTGGGAATCCCTGCGCCGCCCATGGGGCCGCGGTTGGGGTCCTGACCCGGAAACTGGCCGGGAATCACCTGCGCACTCAGTGACACGACATTCAGCGACACCACTGCCAGGAACGCGGGCAAAAGGATCCGCATTGTTTTCTCGAATTGTTGGACGGTCAGTGCTGATCGAGGAGTTTCAGCTTTTGATCTAAAAACTCAAGGGAAGCTGCCAGTATTTCGCGATACCTCGGATTGACAGCGGTTTGAAGATCGTTCAAAACCCGTTTTCTGGATAGATCCAAACTCGCTCTTTCCTTCATGCGTGCGATCTCTTCCGGCGGATGCCGGGGGGTGGGATCCTCAGTCCGGGTGGCAACGCGCGACTCGACTTGCATCTCGACCGACTTACTTTCCCATCCACGAGCCATGTGATTTCATTGGACGATATCGATTCTACTCTCTTTGGCGGCGTGTGGGAACAGTTTTCCGCTAAGCCACTGTAATTCCTGGCGCAAAGCCTTCCCGGCTCCGATGGCAACGGCGAGAACCGGCGGCATTCCGGCGAAGGCCCGCCCGATGGCGTAAAGGGTGCGCGGCGAGAAGCGGCGCTCATTCGAAATCGCGTAGATGGTTTCCCAATAGTCCGGGCGCATTTTCAAACGAAAATGAAGCAGACCGCGGAAGTTGTAAAAGCGATTGGCGTGCGCGCGGGCGAAGGACATCAGGGCGCGCAACCACGCGGGATTCGCCGCGATGCCTCCGGTGACGTTGGCGAGGGCCACCAGACCCAGAGTGACGTAGTGTGCGCCGCCGGCGCCGAGACGATCCATGGCTGCATCAATGAGCAGCTCGGTGGCGCCATTCGGCGCGCGATGGGAGCGGGCAATCTCTTCGACCAGGAAGCCGGGGCGCCGGGCCACCGGCGAGGCCACCAGAAACGCGACGGTCCGTCCGGAATGACGGGCCGCGAAGATCAGGCGGTCTTGCAGAACGCCCTCGAGGACATGCGGCTCCACCAGGAAGTGGAGCGGCGGGAGCACCCGGCCCTGCAACCACTCCCTCAGACAGAGGCGCAGCTCGGAATCGTTGCGCGCCTGGTGCCAGGGAAGCTCCTCGATCTCGACGCCTTTGTTCCGGGCACGGTGCAACTGGGCGCGCAGGGAGGGCTTCCGCCGGACGGCAGCGCGCCAGCCGGACGGACTCCACACGGGCTGCGCTCCCATGACGATCGCGGCATGCGACCCATCCGTTTCGAGCGCGTTCTTGAGACGTTGATGCGCGCATACATAGCAGACACGGCAGCCCGCGGCGCCGGCGAACTCTTCAAATGCCCGAGCGGCTTGGGCGAGACGCCCTTGCGGGCAAACCGGAGAACCCGCCGCGAGCAGAACTCCGGCGCGCCGGACGTAGCCAACCACCGCCGCGTCCCCCGGGGCGAACCAGTAGGAGATACCGGGATTGAGGATTTGATACGCGGTGCTGTTCCAGCCGTGCTCCATGACCAGGCGGCGAGCAGCCGCGACCTGCGCGGGGGCCGCGGGGATTTTATCCGAAAACACAGTGACTGTCCCTGGTTTCAGATGGCTTCGAGTTCTTCTTCGAGCAGTTGTTTTTGATAGAGTTCGGCGTAGTAGCCTCCGCCGGCCACCAGGTCGACATGGCTGCCCTGCTCCACTATTTCGCCCTGGTCCAACACGAAAATCCTGTCGGCGTGGCGGACTGTGGAGACGCGATGGGAGATCAGAATGGTCGTGCGGCCCTGCATCACGCTGCCCAGGCTATTGAGGATCCGTTCTTCGGTGACGGTATCCACGCTGGCAAGCGCGTCATCCAGCACCAGAATGCGCGGGTCCCGCAAGATGGCCCGTGCTATCGCCGCTCGCTGCTTCTGCCCTCCGGAAAGCGTCAGGCCGCGCTCGCCGACCACGGTTTCGAGACCGTTCGGGAAAGATGAAATGTCGGGGCCTAAACCGGCCAGCTCGGCGGCACGCTGAACCTCGGCGCTCGATACGTCTTTGGCGCCCCAGGCGATATTTTGTGCGAGCGTCGCGCTGAACAGGAACGTTTCCTGCGGCACGAAACCGATGACGCGGCGTATTTCCTCGGGATCCAGCTCCCGCAGGTCCACGCCATCCAGCAGCACCCGGCCGCTCGAAGGATCGAGCAGGCGTGGGATCAGGTTGACGAGAGTGGTTTTCCCGCTCCCGGTGTGCCCGACCACGGCGACGGTGGAACCGGCCGGGACATGCAGCGTCACCTTCGACAAGGCGGACTCGGTATCGAAACGCACGCTGACGTCCTCCAGGCGTATCTCACCGCGAACCGGGCGCGGGAGCGCCACCGGCGAGGGCGCCGCGGCAATCGAAGGCGTCTCGGCCAGCAGCTCGGCAATGCGCTTCCAGGAAGCCGTGCCGCGCTGCATCAGGTTCACCACCCAGCCGAGCGCAATCATCGGCCAGATGAGCGTGCCCATATAGGTGTTGAACATGACGAAATCGCCGATGGTGATGCGATGCGCCAGCAACTGCACGCCGCCCGCCCACAGTACGATGAGAAACGTCAGAGCGATGAGGGCTTGCAGCAACGGCATGAAGAGCGATGAAAGGCGCGCCAGCCCCAGATTTTCGCGGATGTAGTGCTGGTTCAACTCCTCGAAACGCCGCATCTCGGCGGCTTCCTGGGCATAGGCGCGAATGACCCGGACGCCCGACAGATTTTCCTGCACCCGGCTGCTGATATCGGAAAACATGGCCTGGATTTTTTCGAAACGGTCATGAATGCGCCTTCCGAAATAGATGACCACGAAGCTGGTGAGCGGAGCGGGCAGCAGCGCGATTACAGTGAGCCGCCAATCCACGGAAGCCATCACCGCGATGGAGAAAATCAGCGTGAATATGGTTTCCATCCAGTACATCAGGCCCGGTCCGAGCATCATGCGGACGGCGTTCAGATCGTTGGTGGCCCGGGCCATGATGTCGCCGGTGCGCGAATGGCCGAAGAACTCCGAAGAAAGCCGGACGAGCGAGGCGAAAATGTCGTTGCGGATTTCATATTCCACGTCGCGCGAGATGCTGATGAGGATGACGCGCATCCAGTATTGAAAGAGGCCCTTCAGCAGAGAGAGGCCCATCAGCAGCGCGGCAAACCACAGCAGCGTCTCGAAGCGGTAGCCCCGGGTGAGCGAGTCGATGCCGGCGCCGATGACAAAAGGGATGGCCGCGGAGAAAATATCCTTGGCCACCAGGGAACCAAGGCCCAGGCCGACACCTTGCTTGTGACGCCAGAGATAGGGGCTAAGATCGCGAATCGCGCGGCGCATGGCTCAATCTACAAATTTACCCAACTCGCCAGTGTTTTCATCCATTCGATGACGAAAGTCTTCCGGGACTGGCGCGTAGCCCACCAGCGGCCGGGACGGAAATCGACATCCGGGGCCGCAACCACACGGAAATCGATACCGCCGGCCACGCGGCGAAACTCGGCTCCGGCCCGGCGCGTGTGATAGTCGCTGGTCACGATATCCACCCGGCCGATTTTCCATTCTCGCAGCTTCGCGACCAGAACCGCGACTTCCTCGGATGTGGACTGCGCGTGGTGCCGGAAAGGGATGAACCAGGAAACCGGGTAACCCTGGCTGACGGCATATTGAATGGCCGGTTCACATTCATACCCGCCGTAGAAGCCGAACGGTCCGCTCACCAAAACCCTGGGGGCAAAGCCCTGCTTCACCAACTCGGCGGCTTTGAGGATGCGGAGACCGCTGGCGTCACCGGCCAGGACGACAACCAGGCCGGCGGGGATCGGAGGCGAAGAGCGCACCAGAAAACGGCCGGGCAACGGAAGCCAGTAGGGAGCCAGCAGCAGAACAGCCGCGGCGCACAGAACCAGTGCAAGGCCACGTCCGAAACCAGGCCGGCGCAAAATCTTATTTCTCTTCGGAAGAATTCTTCGGCTCGATACGGCCAGCGATCTTCAGTTGCTGAAACAGGCGCTCCACCTCGGCTTCGTCTTCCGGAAGGAGAAGCGGATAGCGGGCGCCGCGAGTTTCGACAGCGGCTCCCGGCGCAACCGGCGCCGCGCCCCAGAATTCGCGATAGGGAAGCCCTTCGATCACCGCGCTGCGCGACATGCGGCGGATGTCATGCAGCAGGGCCGCACGGGAGGATTCATTGCCGGGATAAACTACCAGTACTTCGTGGCGCGAGGCGAGCTTGAGGCGGACGATCAACGGAGTCCAGAGGACGCGGCGCACCTCGTAAATGCTCGACCAGGAGATTCGGCGGTTGAGCTGCACCAGTTGGGATTCGTTAATCTCCACTGGAGGAACAGAGCCCAACAGAATGGCTACGAGCGCGCTTCCGGCGAGGAATCCAGTGGCAATCCAGGCAACGGGCCAAGCGAGCGAGAAAAAGACCGAGCCGGCGGCAAGAGCCAGTCCACCCAACCCCACCCAGAGCAGGTTGCGCGCGGCTGGATAGAGCGTAAGTTGCCCTCTCACACCTCTAAGCCTACCCCCGACCGAGGCCGCCGTCAATTCGAGCAGGGACTAGTCCGCAGACGCGCCGTCACGGGGCCAGGACCGGATATGCGCGCCCATCCAAAGCTGCCGGATGCCGGACCACGAGTAGTGAATCCCGCTCCAGGCGGTGGTGACGGCGACGGCGGCGAAAACCCAGTTGCGCCGGACCGCGCCGCCCGGGTCCGCAAGTACTAGAAGAGCCGCCGCTATCTGAACCGCTGTGCTGAGTTTTCCCCAGAGGGAAGGCGGGAACTGGCGGATTTTTGTGAACAGCAAACCCCACGCCACCATGCCGAGAATCAACAGATCGCGTCCGAACACCAGGGCAACCAGCCATGACGGCATGATGCGGACGAATCCCTCGGAAAGATATACCGTCGCGAGCAATACCTTGTCGGAGAGCGGATCGAGATAGGCGCCGATGCGCGAATTCGCGCCGAGGCGGCGCGCCAGATAGCCGTCCAGAGCATCGGATACGCCGGCGCAGGCAAGCAGCAGCAGGGACAGTCGAAATCGTCCCTGGAGGATCGCGTAGCTCACCGCCGGCGCGATCAGCAGCCGGAGCCCGCTGAAAAGATTGGGGAGATTACGGAACAAACACCGTCAGGATACCAGCGCTTGGGTTACGCGCGTGGCCAACTGGTCGAAACTAAGAATCTCGTAAAGGGTGGGGTCGGACATCACCTTGCTGACCAGCGCGGCATGCATGGCATGCCCGGCGCGTTCCGCGATTACGTGTCCGAGAAGGGGGCGGCCAATCAGCGCGAGATCCCCGATCAGGTCCAGCGCCTTATGACGGCAGCACTCGTCGGGAAACCGCAACCCGCCGGGATTCAGCACGCCGTCGCGCTGGAAGCAGATCGCGTTGTCGAGGCTTGCCCCGCGAATCAGCCCCATGTTCCGCATTTGATGCAATTCGTACTCGAAGCCAAAGGTGCGGGCCGGCGCCATTTCCTGCGCGTAACGCTCGGGCGTTACTTCCATGTCGAGGCTTTGATGCCGGATCAGGGGGTGGTCGAAGAAGACGTCACAGGTGAGGAGAAAACCATCGGCGGGGAGGATTGAAATACGCTTGCCATTTGCTTCCACCGAAACCGGGCGGCGAATCCGCAGGTAACGCTTGCGCCTCCGGTAGGGCTTCAGTCCCGCCTCGCGTAAAAGTTCCACGTAAGGCTGGCCGCTCCCGTCGAGGATGGGCACTTCCAGATTGTCGATATCGACGTAAGCGTTATCCACCCCCATCCCGTAGAAAACACTGAGCAGATGCTCGGTGGTCGAGATGAGCACGCCCTGACGCATCAGGCTGGTGGCATAGCTCACGCGAGCGACGTGACGCCAACTGGCGGGAACGGGGAAGCCATCCAGGTCGGTGCGGCGGAAAACAATACCGGTGGAGGGAGGGGCGGGAAGGATACGAATGGAAACCGGAACACCGTGGTGAAGTCCAACGCCTCGTGCCTCTACCGGGCGTTGGATAGTTGTTTCAAAACGCAAGATTGCTCCTCATCGTGCCATGGTCCGAGAGTGAAAACGGATTCCAGGGGACATTCTAACAGCGCTGGCGAGCCCGCGCCTAGTCTTTTGATTCGAAAGAATTTATAAAGTTACATCTGTGGCAAAAATGATACATCACCAGGATATTCTGTGGCGGGATTGCACCGGCAGGAGGGCCGCATTTTGAGATTTCGTAAATCCGCCGCTACTTTTCGCTATCGAGAATGGCCATTTGGCGAGGGTCGTAGCGTCCCCCGGCGGCGGCCCCTTGAGGGATGGCGCGTTCCATGGCGGCCAGATCGGCGGCGGACAGCGTAACGGGGAGAGCGGCGAGCGCTTCCGAGAGCCGGTCGCGCCGGCGCGCGCCCACCAGTGGAACAATATCGGCTCCGCGCGAGAGAACCCAGGCGATGGCGGCTTGCGCGACAGTGACGCCCAGTCCGGCGGCGACCGACCGCAGGGCCTCGACAAGCGCGAGGTTGCGGTCGAGGTTTTCACCCTGGAAGCGAGGGCTGTGGGCGCGAAAATCTCCCGGCGACGCGCCGCGATCCTTCGACCAGTGGCCGCTAAGCAGGCCGCGAGAGAGGACGCCATAGGCGGTGACGCCGACGCCGAGCTCGCGGCAAGCCGGCAAAATGGCGGATTCGATGCCGCGGGAGAGCAGCGAATATTCAATCTGCAGATCGCAGATAGGGTGAACGGCGGCGGCGCGGCGAACGGTTTCGGCTCCGGCCTC
The DNA here is from genome assembly GCA_035545735.1 of Bryobacteraceae bacterium. GTDB lineage: Bacteria > Acidobacteriota > Terriglobia > Bryobacterales > Bryobacteraceae > JAJYKC01. The sequence continues at coordinate 16,850 of DASZXS010000086.1, forward strand.
GGAGAGTCCGGCATAGCGAACGTAGCCCGCCTGGATCATTTCCGCAACGGCTCCGATGGTATCTTCGATCGGGACGGCTGGATCGACGCGCGCGGGACGGTAGATATCGATGTAGTCCGTCCCCAGGCGGCGCAGAGAGTAGGCGAGAAAATTCCTGACGGCGGAGGGCCGGGTGTCGATACCCACCCAGCTTCCCTTGGGGTCGCGCATCGCGCCAAACTTCACGCTGATGACGAACTGCTCCCGGGCTCGCCCTTTCAAGGCATCGCGCAGCAGCATTTCGTTGTGCCCCATGCCATAGAAATCGCCGGTGTCGAGCAGAGTGATGCCCGCGTCAAGCGCCGCGTGAATGGTTGCGACGCTTTCGTCGCGGCCGGAGGGACCGTAAAGATCGGACATGCCCATGCATCCAAGTCCGATCGCGGATACCGCCGGACCCCTCGATCCGAGGGAGCGTAGTGGAAGAGTGGCCATAAGCCTAGTTTCCGCCATTGCCCGTTATGATGGAGGAACATGCCCCGTCCGCGGCTGTTTCTTATCGATTCCTTCGGGTATATTTTCCGGGCCTATCACGCGCGGGCGCGCTCGGGAGCGCCGCCGATGCGAACGGCTTCGGGGCTCCCCACCGAGGCTGTTTATATCTTCCATAACATGGTGAGGAAGCTGCGCGAGGAGCACAAGCCCACTTACCTGGTGGCGGTTTTCGAAAGCGGGAAAACATTTCGCGAAGAGAAGTTCGCCGCCTACAAGGCGAATCGCACGGAAATGCCTCCGGACCTGGGGGAGCAGATTCCCTGGGTGCGGAAAACGCTCGAAGCAATGCATATTCCGGTGCTGGAGATGGAAGGCTTCGAGGCGGACGACGTAATCGGCTCGATCGCGCAAAAGGCGGCGGGCGCGGTGGATGTCGTGATCGTATCGAGCGACAAAGACATGCTGCAACTGGTGGGCGGCGGCGTGTCCATGCTGAACCCCGCCAAGGAGGACACCTGGTACGACGAGGCCAAGACAGAAGAGTTCATGGGCGTGAAGCCCGCGCAGGTCGCGGACCTGCTGGCTCTGAAGGGCGACGCGGTAGACAACATCCCGGGAGCGCCGGGCATCGGCGACAAAGGGGCGCGCGATCTCATCGCGCAGTTCGGATCTCTGGAGGCCGCGCTCGAGCGCGCCGCGGAAGTGCAGAAGAAAACGTACCGCGACAGCCTGTTGAACCATCGGGACCAGATTCTGCTCAGCAAGCAACTGGCGACTATCGACACCACCGCGCCGGTGGCGCTGGACCTTGACTCCTGGAAGTTGCGGGAACCGGATCCCGCCGCGCTGCGAGAGGTTTATAAGGCGCTGGAATTTTCGAGCCTGCTGAAAGAGTGCGGCCCGGTGGACGACTCCGGCACGCGGAACTACGAAGTCATCAGCGATGCCGCGGCGCTGCGCCAATACCTGACCGGGATCGCTCCCGGGTCCTTGTCGGGATTTGGGATGAGCGAAGACCGCCCGGGCGACCTCACCCTGGCGGCGGCGGGGATTTCGCGCGCGCCGGGAGAAGGGCGCTCGTTTTCGGTGGATTTGCTGCCGGAGGCCAAGGGATTCCTGGAAGACGCGGCGCGGTTGAAGGCCGTCCATGACGCCAAGGCCGTGGAGTCGTCGCTCGCGGCCCACGGAATCCGCCTCGGCGGGGTGCGGCACGACGTCATGCTTTATGCGTTTCTGCTCACCGCCGATCCGGGAGGATGTTCGGCGCCGTCACTCGCCCTGCGTTATCTGGACCGGGCGCTCGGCGCGTCTCCCGAGCAGCACGCCGACCTTGCGCTGACACTGGCGCAGCGGCTTTCCGACGAGGTGGACGCGCAGGATTTGCGTCGCGTGTATGAGGAGATCGATCTCCCGCTTGCCTCCGTTTTGGGGCGGATGGAGCGGACCGGGATTCGCATCGATCCGGAGCTGCTGAGCGAGCTTTCGCGGCGAATGGATATCGACCTGGAGCGCCTGACGCTGGAGATTCACGGCATCGCGGGAAAGCCCTTCAACGTCAATTCCCCCCAGCAGCTTGGCAAGGTTCTTTTTGAGGAGCTGGGACTGCCCGCGCCGGTGAAATACGGGAAAGGGAAGCAGATTTCGACGGCCGCGGACGTGCTCGAGAACCTGGCGGGGGAATACGAGATTGCGCGGAACGTTCTGGAGTACCGGCAGTTCGCGAAATTGAAGGGAACCTATGTGGACGCGCTGCCGGCGCTCGCGGATGCGGACGGGCGGGTGCATACCACATTCCATCAAACCGGCGCGGCCACGGGGCGGCTTTCGTCGTCCGGCCCGAACCTGCAAAACATCCCGATCCGCACCGAACTCGGGCGGGAGATCCGCGCGGCCTTCGTGACGGAGCCAGGCTGGAAGTTGATTGCCGCGGACTATTCGCAGATCGAGCTGCGGCTGCTGGCGCACATGTCGGGCGACCCGGTGCTAACCGAGGCGTTCCGCGGCGGCGAGGATATTCACGCGCGCACGGCGGCCGAGGTGTTCGGCGTCATGCCGGGCCTGGTGACACCGGAGATGAGGAGAAACGCCAAGGCAGTGAATTTCGGCATCGTCTACGGGCAGACTCCGTTTGGACTCGCTCAGCAGCTTGGCATCGAGAGAAAAGAGGCGGAGCAGTACATCCGAGCCTACTTCGAGCGGCACACCGGCGTGAAGGCATTCATCGATTCCACGATCGAAGAGGTGCGGCGGACGGGCGTGGCGAAAACGATGTCCGGCCGGAAGCGGGCGATTCCCGATATGAACAGCCGCAATGCGAACGCGCGCTCCTTCGCCGAGCGAACGGCGGTGAATACGCCGCTGCAGGGGACGGCGGCGGATTTGATCAAGCTGGCGATGATCCGCATCGACGCGGCGATTCGTGAGCGGGGAATGCGCGCGCGCATGCTCCTTCAGGTGCACGACGAACTGGTGCTGGAGGCTCCGGAGGAGGAAGTGGATGCCGCCCGGAAGTTGGTGAAATCGGAGATGGAGCAGGTCGACGCACTGAGCGTTCCCCTGGTGGTGGACACCGGAATTGGAGACAATTGGCGAGACGCAAAATGAAGAAAATAGCAATCGTGGCTTTAGCCCTGGCCGCCTTGGCCGGCTGCTCGAAGAATCCGGAAGAGCCGGCGGCATCGAGACCGGCGCCCGAGAACTTCCGGGTGAAGTTCGATACGAGCAAAGGCCCATTCACCATAGAGGTGACGCGGGCGATGGCGCCGCTGGGCGCGGACCGTTTTTACGACCTGGTGCAACAGAACTTTTTTGACGACGCGCGATTCTTCCGCGTGCTGAAAGGCTTTGTGGTGCAGTTTGGGATCAACAAAAATCCGGAAGTGCAGGCGAAGTGGGAGCACGCCAATCTGCAGGACGACCCGGTGAGGCAGACCAACGCGCGCGGGACGATCGTGTTCGCGACGGGCGGCCCCAACACGCGGACGACGCAACTTTTCATCAACCTGGCAGACAACGCGCGGTTGGACCAGAGCGGTTTCGCGCCATTCGGCAAGGTGGTGGAGGGGATGGAAGTAGTGGATTCACTCTACGGCGGCTACGGAGAAGGCGCGCCGCAGGGCGCCGGTCCGGATCAAACGGTGATTACGAGTGAAGGGAACCGCTACCTGGAAGGAAATTTTCCCAAGCTCGATTTCATTAAGACCGCGCGCGTGGTGCAATAACCGACCGGCGCGGAATTCCGGGAGATCGCTCCTCCGGCGCAACCGGCTGACGCATGCCCGGCGTTCTGTATGATTGAGAGGTCTAACCGGCCATGGATAAACGGACATTTCTCAAGACTTCGGGCACACTGGTGACGGGCAGCATGCTCTCCCGCCTGCTGCCGGGAGAAGAGCCCGACGGCGCACGCAAGAACTGGGCGGGCAACTATACCTTTCGAGCCAGGCATCTTTACCGGCCGAAGAGCGTGGCCGAGGTTCAGGAAATCGTGAAGAAGGCGGGCAAGGTGAAGGCCCTGGGCGCGAAGCATTCGTTCAACTCGATTGCAGACAGTCCCGACAGCCAGATCTCGCTCGAACACCTGACCGGGATGGCGCTCGACCGGAAAGCGCGCACGGTCACGGTGGGCGGAGGCGTGAAATACGGACAACTGGCGCCGTACCTGGACGGCGAAGGCTTTGCGCTGCACAACCTGGCGTCGCTTCCGCACGTTACGGTAGCGGGAGCGTGCGCAACAGGGACGCACGGCTCGGGTAATCACAACGGAAATTTATCGAGCGCGGTCTCGGCGATGGAATTTGTCACCGCGAACGGCGATCTGGCAACGCTCTCCCGAAAGCGCGACGGCGACAGATTTTCCGGGGCCGTGGTGCACCTGGGCGCGCTCGGCGTGGCGACGAAAGTGACCCTGGATGTCCAGCCAGCCTATGCGATGACGCAGGCGGTGTATGAGAACCTTTCGTTCGCGCATTTGAAGGATCACCTGGAAGAAATTTTCGCCAGCGGCTATAGCGTGAGTCTTTTTACCGACTGGCAAGGGCACCGGGCGGAGCAGGTATGGATCAAGCGCCGGATCGAAGGAAACAACGCTCCCAAACCGGAACCGGAGTTCTTCGGGGCGAAGCTCGCCACGCGAAAGCTGCATCCGGTGACCGGCCACCCGGCGGAGGCCTGCACGGACCAGATGGGCATCCCGGGCCCCTGGTATGAGCGCCTGCCGCACTTCAAGATGAACTTCACGCCCAGCAGCGGCGACGAGATTCAATCGGAATATTTCGTGCCGAGGGACAGAGGCTATGAGGCGATCCTCGCGGTGGAAAAGTTGCGCGACCGCGTGACGCCGCATCTCTTCGTCACCGAGCTGCGCACCATCGATGCCGACGACCTTTGGATGAGTCCCTGTTACCGGAGGCCGGCGATGACCATTCACTTCACCTGGAAGCCCGAGCGCGAGGCGGTGCAAAAACTACTGCCGCAGATTGAGAGCCAGCTCGCGCCCTTCGATCCCAGACCGCACTGGGCCAAGGTATTCACTCTGCCGCGGGCGCAGGTTCGATCGCGCTATGCGCGGCTGCGGGACTACGAGGCGCTGATTCACGAGTACGACCCGGCCGGCAAGTTCCGGAACGAGTTTCTGGGAAAACACCTCCTGGGCGGCTAAGCCGGCGCGGACGCGCGCAGCGCTTCCCGCGCGGCGTCGATCGTGGCCTGGATATCCTGCTCGGAATGCGCGGCGGAGACAAAGCCAGCTTCAAACTGCGAGGGCGCGAGGTAGATCCCGCGTTCCAGCATGGCGTGGAAGAACCGGCCGAAGCGCCGGGTATCGGCGTTTTTTGCGGAATTCCAGTCCGTAACCGGAGCGCCGGCGAAAAATAGTGTGAACATGGATCCGACCCGATTGACCGCGACCCCTTCCGGGAACGGCCCGGCGCAAAGCTGGGCGGCGCGAGCCTCCAGAACATCGTAGGTCTCGGGATGCGCGATGAGATGGCGGAGCATGGCGATGCCGGCGCTGACGGCGACCGGATTACCGGAAAGCGTGCCGGCCTGATAGATGGGTCCGACCGGCGCGACCTTGCTCATAATATCCGCGCGTCCTCCATAAGCGGCCATGGGAAGGCCGCCGCCGATGATTTTCCCCATGGTGGTGAGGTCGGGACGGATGCCGTACAGCTCCTGCGCGCCGCCGAGGGCAAGCCGGAAACCGGTCATCACCTCGTCGAAAATCAACAGGGCTCCATAGCGCGCCGTGATGTCGCGCAGGGATTGCAGAAATCCGGGGCGCGGCGGGACACAACCCATGTTGCCTACCACCGGCTCGACAATTACGGCGGCGATGTCGCCGCCGCGCCGGCGAAACGCCTCCTCGACCGCGGCCTCGGAATTGAAGGGGAGCGCGATCGTGGTGGCGGCGAATGCCTCCGGCACGCCGGCGGTATCGGAGATTCCGAGCGTCGCCATCCCCGAGCCCGCCTTCACCAGCAGCGAATCGACATGGCCGTGATAACAGCCTTCAAATTTGACGGTGAGCGAGCGTCCGGTGAAGCCGCGAGCCACGCGCAACGCGCTCATGGTGGCTTCGGTGCCGGAATTCACCAGCCGCACCATTTCCACCGAGGGGACGCATTGGCGGATCAGCCCGGCAAGCTCCACTTCGCGTTCGGTCGGCGCCCCGAAACTGGTACCGGCCTCGAGAACGTCGCGCACAGCGGCGATGACGGACGGAGGGCGGTGGCCGAGCACCAGAGGGCCCCAGGAACACACGTAATCGATGTACTCGTTGCCGTCCACATCGTAGATCTTCGAGCCTTGTCCGCGCGCGATGAAAGGAGGGGTGCCGCCCACGCCGCGGAAGGCGCGCACCGGGGAGTTGACGCCGCCGGGAATCAGAGTCTTGGCGCGCTCGAAAAGCGCTTCCGATTTCGTATGGTTCATCTCGATCCGCTTCAGACGCGGTTGCCGCTTGGAATCAGTTTCTGAAGGAAGAAGTTCATCACAATCTCGTGCAGCGTGCCGTGAAGCTGGCGGAAGAGGCGCGTTTTGAGTCCGAGGTACGGCTGCGTGCCGGCGAAGAGATCCTGCATCAGCGCGGCGAACCTTGGGCTGCGGCGCATGAAGGTGACCATTTGCTCCGGCACGGTATTGAAGAGGAAGCGCCCGAGAAATACGCGCTTGGCGAGGGTGGCCCCAAATTCGAGATCGTGCGTGAAATCGCTTTCTAGCAGAGTGCGGTAGGCCTGGGCCTTCTCCCGCAGCGACGCATGCTCCCGAACGATGGTGTCGCCCGCGAGATCGCCGGAGCGGATGGCATAGTAGAGCCCTTCCCCGGTGATGGGATCCACCAATCCGCCGGCGTCGCCCACGGCCAGCCAGCCTTCGCCCGACACGCGATTCTTGCGCCATCCATGCGTTTCGAGAGAGGGCAGCACATGTCCGTAGAAGCGCGCGCCCTTGAGCGGGATGGATTTTTCCGCCATGTAGCGTTCGAGCCGGGCGCGGAGCGACTGGGCCGGCTCTCCCTTGCCGCATATGCCGACCGACAGGTGGCCATGCCGCGGAAACACCCAGATATACCCTTCGAGCTTGGGAAGGAACTGGATGTCGATGTGATCCTGACCAGTCGGGACGTAGTAGCCGAGCGCGTACATCGTGTCCGAAGCGGTCCATTCGGTGCCCACCTCGCGGAGAGTGTTTCGCGCGCCGGTGGCGACCACACAAAAATCGGATTCCAGCGAGCCATGGCGCGTGCGCACGAGCCAGCCCGCGCCTTTCCGCTCCAAGCCGAGCACGCGCGACTGCTCGATTTGCGCGCCGGCGTCCCCGGCGCGCTCCAGCAACATCCGGTTCAGGTCATAACGCGAGTAGATCAGGAGCGGCTCGGACAGGCGCAGTTGGACGGAACCCGATTTCGGCGCGGCCAGGCAGGTTTCCGTAATCAGTTTTTTCGGGGTCGCGTTTTCGCGAAGAAAAGGGTACTGCTGATACGCCTTATAAGTGATGCCTCCGCCGCAGGGCTTTTCCCAGGCGAGCTTTTCGTCAAAGACGATCGTCTTGAGTCCGGCGCGAGCCAGGCGCGCGGCGGCCATGGATCCGGCGGGGCCGCCGCCGAGAACCACCACCTGCTTCATTTAGCAGTCCCTGCGGGAGTTTGAGGATGCGTCCCTGGCGTTACAGGCATTTCGCCGGGCGGAATGGCTGGATGCCCGGGAGGCAGAGTGGCGCCCATGCCGTGTGGATCGGCGGCCAAGCCATGAGGATTCGCGCCCATTCCGGCCGCGCGATCCGCCCCCCCTTCGCGCCCTTTTACCACCCACTCGTCTCCTTGCCGCTCTAAAATGTACTTCATCTCCAGCCCTTCGGCCGGGTTCGTGGTGCCTTTCGCCTGAAAGTGTACGGTGGCATTGGCTTCTTTCTGCTGGAACGAAACGGCACTCACGGAAACGTCCATTTCGCTCAAGTCGGTCCGTTTGGCCAGGTATTTTAGAATACCCGCTTTTACGGCGGATTCATTCTGGATGTCTTTTTTGCAACCGCTCAACAGGACGGCGAAGGCGAGCGGAAGGATAGCCCATTTCACGTTTCTGATTATACCGTTCGGCCCCGCCCGCGCCGCGCCGCCGAAGAGCGGCTACACTGCCTATGGACAGACCCACATGAACATCGTCAGCATCGGTGAAATTCTCTGGGACGTTTTCCCGTCCTCCGAAGAGAGGCTGGGGGGCGCGCCGTTTAATTTTTCGGCAAACGCGGTGCGGCTGGGGCATGCCGTCGCTTTTGTGAGCGGCGTCGGGAGCGATGCGCGGGGAGAAAAAGTCCTGGAAGAAATGGCGCGCCTCTCGACGTCATCCCGCTACGTGAGAAAAGTGTTTGACGCCCCGACCGGTACGGTGACGGTTTCCTTCGGGAAAGATGGGGAGCCGGACTATGTTCTTCACCGTCCGGCCGCCTACGACTTTCCCGTGCTGGACGACGCCGACCTGAAAGAAATTCGCGAGCTCAACCCCGAGTGGGTCTATTATGGGACCCTTTCCGAGGTGAGCCCGGTGGTTCACGCGGTGGCCGAGGCCTTGCTGGCGGCCGTACCGCAAGCGCGCCGATTCTATGACGTGAACCTGCGTAAGGGCTCCGATCAGGATCCACGACTGCTCGATAGCCTGCTCCGGCGCACGACATTTGCCAAGTTGAATGAAAGCGAGTCGGCGCGTATCGCGAATTTCTTTGGGCTCCCGCCGAATCCGCTCGAAGCGTTCTGCGAGGCGCTACGGGCACGCTACCGGCTGGAGGGAGTGTGCATCACGCTGGGCGCGGATGGCTGCGCGCTGAGTTCGGATGGAAAATTCGTGCGCTGCCCCGGATACCGGATTCGAGTTCAGGATGCGGTGGGCGCGGGGGATGCGTTTGCCGCCGCCTTGCTACACGGGATGGGAAGCGGGTGGACACTCGCGGAGGCCGGCGATTTCGCGAACCGGGTGGGAGCGGTGGTGGCGAGCCGCGCCGGCGCCATCCCGGACTGGAGCGTCGCCGAATGCCTGGAACTGGCTCTATAATCGATTCATGAGCCGATCCGTGGAACCTGCCCAGCAAAATAGCCAGAACGCCCCTCACGGGGGAATCGCCCTGCTGCTCACTGTTATCGGCGTGTTGTCGCGCCTGCTTCCTCATCCTGCGAATTTCACGGCGGTGGGAGCGGCAAGCCTGTTTTCCGGGGCGCGGCTGAAGAGGTGGCAGGCTTACCTGGTTCCGCTGAGCATCCTCGCCGTAACCGACCCCATTCTGAACGCGTATTACGGATTCCCGTTGTTCAGCCGCTATGTGATCTTCTCCTACATCGGGTTCTTCGCCAGCGTGTGGATTGGGACGCGGCTGCGCGGCACGGAAAGCGTCCTCCGGATCGGGGGGGCTTGCGTGCTTTCGAGCGTGCAGTTTTTTGTCATCACGAACTTCGGATCGTGGCTGATCGGGCTCGACTATCCACACACGTTCGCGGGCCTGGTTCAGTGCTACACGATGGCAATCCCGTTCTTCCGCACCACGTTCCTGAGTGATTTGCTGTTCACCGCCATCCTGTTCGGGCTGCACGCATGGCTGACGCGCCTGGCCGGATCGCACAAGAGCGCCGTCGCCGCTTGATCCGCTCCGCCTTATCCGAGGCGCATGCAACTTCCCCCTGAGCTTCGCGCCGGCGTGGAGCGGGAAGCAGAAACGATCGCGCCGGCGGTTCTCGCAAGCGCCGCCGAGCGCCTCTCCCAGGCCTACCGACAGGGACTCGGACGAAAGAATATCTCGGTCACGGAAAGCATCGCCTACTCCTTAGTGCGCCTGCCCGCGACTTATGCCGCCGTGGCTTCCGTGCTGAGGGAGATCGCGCCTTCGCGGACGCTGCTCGATTTGGGAGCGGGTCCGGGCACAGCCGGTTGGGCCGCGGCGGAGTGCTGGCCTGAGCTTCAAAGTATTACTTCCGTCGAGCGCGAGCCGGCGTTACTGTCGCTGGGGAAGAACCTGGCGAGCCAGGCCCGCGCCGGTGCGGTACGGGGAGGCCAGTGGATCGCCGGCGACCTGACAGCCACTTCCTTCGAACCGCACGACACCGTGATCCTGAGCTATTCGCTGGGCGAGATGGCGGAACCGTTCCGCAGGCGGATCGTGGAAGCGGCCTGGAGCGCGGCGCGCCAGGCTCTGATCCTGATCGAGCCTGGAACAACGGCCGGGTTTGCCGTGATTGACGCGGCGCGGGACCGTCTGATCGAGATCGGCGGGCAAATCGCTGCTCCCTGCCCTCACGCGCAGCCTTGCCCGATTCGCGCCGGCGATTGGTGCCATTTCGCAGCCCGCGTGGAAAGAACAGCCCTCCATCGGAGGCTGAAGGGCGCGGCGATGGGTTACGAAGACGAGAAATTCTCCTACGTGGCGGCGTGCCGGGGTGAGGTGGAGCCGGCTCGGGCGCGCATCATCCGGAGACCGGTGAAAGACGCCGGCTTGATCCAACTTTCGCTATGTGCCGGGGAGGGGCTGGCGCAAAAACAAATCCGCAAACGCGACGGGAACCTCTGGCGCGCCGCTCGAAAATCCGCCTGGGGCGGCCGCTGGGACCACTAACGGGCCGGATCCGCGGCCGCGGCTGGCATTCCGGCGACGGCCCCACAGTGCGGTCACGACACGACCGATTTCGATAAATACTCCCGCATCAAACGCTTATCGCCGCACCGGCGCAGCGCCCGGCCCGCGCCCTTCTACGCTGATCGCAGCATGAGAAAGGTAATCCTGGCCTACAAGAATTTCGCCGCAAACCGCAACATCAGTCATATCGGCCTCGGCGTTTCCGCTCTGAACACCGCGAAGGTACTGCGGCGGGAGGGGGTCCCTACGGAAGTATGGCCCATCCTGTCGCCGGTGGATTTAAGCGAACGTCTGGAGGGAAGCGGCGCCACCCACGTCATCATCTCGGCTCCCTGGATTCCCACCGCCGACCTGCACCGTTTGTGCAATCAGTACCCGGACACGACGTTCGCGATGAACTGTCATTCCAATGTCGGGTTTCTCCAAGCCGATGCCAACGGCGTACGGCTTTTGCGGGAGGCGATGGAGCTGGAAACCGGAACGTTCAACTTTCACGTTTCCGGGAACAGCCTGAAATTCTGCCGCTGGGTGAAGGCCAGCTACGGGGTTCCGTGCACTTTCCTCCCGAACCTCTATTACCTGAGCGAAAACGCAGCGCCGCGAAGGCCGCTCTGGCGCTGCGGAGTGCTGCGCATCGGCGCATTCGGCGCCACGAGGCCTCTGAAGAATTTCATCAGCGCGGCGGGTGCGGCGCTGGAAATCTCGCGGGACTTGAAAGCGGACCTGGAGCTGTGGGTTTCCGCCGGACGGACGGAAGGCGGCGGCGACACCATTCTGCGGGCGGCGCGAGCGCTCTTTCATAACGTGCCGCACGCGAAGCTGGTGGAGAACGGCTGGCAGTCCTGGCCGCAGTTCCGGCAGACGGTCGCGAACATGCACCTTCTGCTGCAACCGAGCTACACCGAGTCCTTCAACATGGTCACCGCCGACGGAATCGCGGAAGGCGTGACCTCGGTGGTTTCGAGCGCGATCGACTGGGCCCCGGACTATTGGAAAGCCGACGGCGACGACGTCTGGGAAATCGCGCGTACCGGCCGGCAACTGCTCGGGGACCCGCAAGCGGCGCAAGACGGATTTGAAGCGCTGACCGGCCATAACGAGACCGGGCTGGATTCCTGGCTCGCGTTCCTGAAGTAACCGGGGAGCATCACCGACTATGCCGAACCTGCCCTTAAGAAGCTACGGCTGGCGCCGCGACCTGCCGGACTATCGCGATCGCGTGCTCACGGCGGGCGCGCCGCGGCAGAATCTTCCCGCAAGGATCGATCTCCGGGAGCTTTGCCCTCCGGTCTACGATCAACTCAGCCTGGGAAGCTGCACGGCGAACGCGATCGCCGCGGCTATCGAATTCGATCAACGGAAACAGGGGCTCGAACGTTTTATGCCGTCGCGCCTCTTTCTTTACTACAACGAACGCGCGATGGAGGGAACGACAGCGGCCGACGCCGGCGCGACCTTGCGCGACGGAATGCGCAGCATCAACCGCGCGGGAGTTTGCGCGGAAACTCTCTGGCCCTATGAAGAGCCGCTGGTGCTGCAGTCCCCGGGGAGCGCCTGCTATGAAGCGGCTCGCTCGCACCGTTCGGTGTATTACGCGCACGTCCCGCAGACAACGGCCTACATGAAGACATGTCTCGCCGACGGGTTTCCCTTCGTGTTTGGAATTTCGGTGTACGAGAGTTTCGAAAGCGACGCCGTCGCAAGCAGCGGCGATGTGCCGATGCCGGCGGCGAAGGAGAGCCTGCTCGGAGGACATGCGCTGCTGGCGGTGGGGTACGACGACGCGGCGGGCCGCTTTCTGGTTCGCAATTCGTGGGGTACGGGCTGGGGGCAAGCCGGATATTGCACGATGCCTTACGAATATCTGCAGGACCACGGACTTACCGGCGACCTCTGGACGCTCCGAATCATGAGTTAAGTTCACAGAATCAGCATGCAGTCGCCGTATGAATAGAAACGGTAGCCCACCTCCACCGCGTGGCGGTAGGCGTCCAAAACCAACTGCGTTCCGGCGAAGGCGCACACCAGCACCAGAAGGCTGGATTTCGGCAGGTGGAAATTCGTCAGCATGGCGTTGGTGGCTTGAAAGGTGAAGCCGGGATAGATAAACAACCCGGTTTCTCCGCTGACGCCGCGCCAGGCGCTTTCCACGGACCGCACCGAGGTTGTGCCCACGCAAACTCGCCGTTTGGCGGAACGGATGGCGGACTCATCGGCGGGCGCGATCGAAAACGCTTCGCGATGCAGCTCCGCTTCCTCGATTTGTTCGGCGCGCAAGGGCTGGAAAGTGCCGAGGCCAATATGGAGCGTCACGTAGGCGAGCTCCGCTCCAGCGTCACGACAGGCCCGAACCACCTCCGGGGTGAAGTGCAGGCCGGCGGTGGGGGCGGCGACAGAGCCGATGTGCCGCGCATAAATCGTCTGATACCGCTCGCGATCCTCGGGATTGCCGGCGCGCTTGATATAAGGAGGCAGAGGTACGCGGCCGATGGCATTCAATGCCTCGAAAATGTCACCGGAATAATCGAAACGCACCGTGCGCTCGCCACGCTCCCCGCGCGCGATCACCTCGCACTTCAGGTCCCCGAAACGAAGATGCTCCCCCACACGAACGCGGCGGCCGGGGTGCACCAGCGCGCTCCAAGTGAGGCGATCGCCGGAAAGGGATTGAAGAAGAAACACTTCGACAGCGCCCGATGCCGGCGCAGCGCGCGTTCCGACCAGGCGCGCCGGAAATACTTTGGAGTTGTTGAACACGAGGCAATCGCCGGGATGAATGAATTGCGGCAGATCACGAAACCAGCGGTCTTGCCAAGCGCCGCGAGCGCGCTCGATCACTAACATGCGCGACGCCGAACGGTCGGCGGGCGGCTCCTGCGCAATGCTTGATTCAGGAAGGTGAAAATCGAAATCGGAGAGACGCAAATCTTACAATAACAGTGTGGTTATTCTCGGCATTGAATCGTCGTGCGACGAAACCGCGGCGGCGGTGGTAGACGCCGGAGGAGCGCTGCTTTCCTCGGTGGTCGCATCGCAGTTAGACACGCACGGCAAGTATGGCGGAGTGGTACCGGAACTCGCTTCGCGCGAACATTTGCGGGCCATTGTGCCGGTGGTCCGGGACGCGATGAGCCAGGCCGGATTGAAGTTCGCGGACCTCTCGGCCATCGCGGTGACGGAAGGGCCGGGGTTGGTGGGGTCGCTGCTGGTGGGCATTACTTACGCGAAGTCGCTGTGCTTTGCCTGGAATCTTCCCTTACTTGCGGTGAACCACGTGGAAGGGCATATTCACGCGGTGGTGCTCGAAGCGGGCGGCAAAATCGAGTTCCCCGCGCTGGCGCTGGTAGTGAGCGGGGGGCACACGCATCTTTTCGAAGTCCGCGAAGATTTTCGCTACCGCCTGCTCGGCAAGACACGGGATGACGCGGCGGGGGAAGCATACGACAAGGTGGCTAAACTGCTCGGCTATGGATATCCGGGCGGCCCGATTGTGGACCAACTGGCTGCGTTTGGCGATCCATCCGCGGTGCGATTCACGCCGCCGAAAATGAAGGGCAATACACTCGACTTCAGCTTCAGCGGAATGAAAACAGCAGCTCTCCGGTGGGTGGAGCAGCGGGGGATGGAGGAGGAAATCGCGGCGCGGCGCGCGCTGGTGAACCCTACCATCGAAACGTTGCGGGAGGCGACTCCGCAGGCCACGCTGGATCTGCTCGCATCGTTTCAATACACTGTGGTAAACGAACTGATGCGCCGCGCGCTGGTTTCGGCGGCGGAAATCGGAGCCCGATCCTTCGTCATCTCCGGAGGCGTCGCCTGCAATGCCGGGCTGCGGCGCGCCGCCACCGAAGCCGCGATGGGCATACCGGTGTTCTTCCCTTCGTTTGGGCTCTCTACCGACAACGCGGCGATGATCGCCGCCGCCGCCATACCGAAGCTCGCGCGGGGGGATTTCAGCCCGCTTACGCTCGAAGCGAAAGCGACCCTGGCACTCGCGTAAAGTACCATCAAATTGATGGCATCTCAATTCACTCATGCCGAAACGGCGAAGCCGCCTATTCCCGGAATCCAGAACCTGATCGCAATCGGATCCGGAAAGGGCGGCGTTGGAAAGACGACCGTTTCGGTAAACCTGGCGATTGCGCTTTCGCGCCAAGGGAAGAAGGTCGGCTTGCTCGATGCCGACGTCTACGGACCGAATGTGCCGCTGATGATGGGCGTCCGCGCACAGCCGCACTCGATCGGCCAACGCATTCAGCCGATCGAACAGCACGGCATACGCGTGATGTCGATGGGCTTTCTGAACCCGGGCGACAAGCCGCTGGTGTGGCGCGGGCCCATGCTACACAGCGTAATCCAGCAGTTTCTCCGCAGCGTCGACTGGGGAGAGTTAGACTACCTGATCATCGACCTCCCGCCGGGCACCGGCGACGTACAAATCACATTGATCCAGACTGCGCCGCTCACGGGAGCTGTGGTCGTGACCACGCCGTCCGACGTTTCGCTCGAGGACGCGCGGAAAGCGGTAAACATGTTCGAACAGGTGCGAGTTCCCCTTCTTGGCCTGGTGGAGAACATGAGCTATCTCACCTGCCCGCACTGCAACGAGCGAATCGATGTTTTCAGCCAGGGCGGCGGGCGCAGGACCGCGGAAGCGATGCATGTCCATTTCCTGGGCGAGCTGCCGCTGGATCCGGCGGTGCGAATCGGAGGAGACACGGGGAAGCCGATCGCGCTGCCGGAAGCAGGCTCCCCGCGAAGCAATGATTTCCTGGCGCTCGCGACCGAGATCCAGCAGCGTGCGCTCGAGGCGGCTTCGCGCAAAGGCCCCACCATCAAGATTGAAGATTAATCGTTTTTAGACAAGCTCGCGGCCAGATAGTCGCGATTCATCCGACTGATGACTTCGAGCTTGATTCCTTTCGGACAAACCGCTTCGCATTCGCCCATGTTGGTGCAATTGCCGAAGCCTTCGCGGTTATATTGATCCACCATGCGGAGCGCGCGTTCGCCGCGCTCCGGCTGCCCTTGCGGGAGCAGGCCGAGATGGGTGATTTTCGCGCCCGTGAACAGGGCCGCGGCGGCATTGGGACAGGCAGCCACGCAAGCGCCGCACCCGATGCAAGCGGCCGCGTCCATGGCATGGTCCGACGCATCCTTGGGCACCAGAATTGCGTTGCCATCCGGCGCGCCGCCGGTGGGAATGGTGATATAGCCGCCGGCGGAAATGATGCGATCGAACGCGCCGCGGTCCACCACGAGATCCTTTAGCACGGGAAACGCCGCGGCGCGCCAGGGCTCGAGATAGAGATCTTCGCCGTCGCGGAAGTGCCGCAGAGTGAGCTGGCAGACGGTGGTGGCGGGAAGCGGGCCATGGGCCACGCCGTTAATCATGAACCCGCAAGAGCCGCAAATTCCCTCCCGGCAGTCGTGCTCGAAAGCGACCGGTTCCTCGCCCTTCTCAATCAAATCCTCATTCAGCACGTCGAGCGCTTCCAGCATCGACATGTCGGGGTTCAGATTGCGCGCCTCGTAGCGCACGATCTTCCCCGGCGCGCCGGCGTTCTTCTGACGCCAGATATGAAAAACGAGGTTCATTTGTAGCTCCTCTGACTGGGATGCACATACTCAAAATTGAGCGGCTCCCGGTGCAGCGAATGGGGCCGGCCTTCGCCTTCCCAATTCCACGCGGCAACGTAGGAGAACTCCTCGTCGTTGCGCTGCGCTTCCCCCTCCTGGGTTTCGTACTCTTCGCGAAAGTGGCCGCCGCAGGATTCGTTGCGATGCAAGGCGTCCCGGCACATCAGCTCGGCGAGCTCGAAGAAATCGGCTACCCGTCCGGCCTTTTCGAGCGACTGGTTTAATTCCTCGCCGTTGCCGGCCACCCGCACGTCCTGCCAGAACTCCTCGCGAAGCCGGCGGATTTCGCCGATGGCCTTTTCCAGGCCCCGGGCAGTGCGCGACATCCCGCAATATTCCCAAACCACCTTCCCCAATTCCCGGTGAAACGAATCGACCGTGCGGCGGCCTTGAATCCCAAGCAACCTGGAGGTCAACGCCTGAACACCGGCTTCGGCGGCGCGGATTTCCGGGTGAGAAGCATCCAGCTTTTCGAACTTCGTCTTCGCGATATAGTCGCCGATGGTATAGGGAAGCACAAAATATCCGTCGCACAGGCCCTGCATCAAAGCACTGGCTCCGAGACGGTTTGCTCCGTGGTCGGAAAAGTTCGCCTCCCCAATAACGAAGAGCCCAGGGATGGTGCTCATGAGATAGTAATCGACCCACAGCCCGCCCATGGTGTAGTGAATCGCCGGATAGATGCGCATGGGCACTTCGTACGGGTTTTCATCGGTAATGCGCTGGTACATTTCGAAGAGATTGCCGTAGCGTTCGCGGATGACGTCCGCGCCGAGGCGGTTGATGGAATCGCTGAAATCGAGATAAACGCCGCGGCCGGACGGTCCGACGCCGTGCCCTTCGTCGCAGACGACCTTGGCGTTACGCGAGGCGACATCGCGGGGGACGAGGTTGCCGAAACTCGGATACTTGCGTTCTAAATAATAGTCGCGCTCTTCTTCCGGGATGTCCCTTGGAGGGCGTTTATCGCCCTTCCGCTTCGGCACCCAAATGCGTCCGTCGTTGCGAAGCGATTCGCTCATCAGCGTCAATTTAGACTGGTAGTCGCCCGAAACCGGAATGCAGGTGGGATGAATCTGGGTATAGCAGGGATTGGCGAAAGCCGCTCCCCGTTTGTGAGCGCGCCAGATGGCCGTGCAGTTGGACCCTTTGGCGTTGGTGGAGAGGTAGTACACGTTGCCGTAGCCGCCGGAGGCGAGCACGACGGCGTCGCCCAGATGGCAGTCGACTTTTCCGCTGACCAGATTTCGGGTGACGATTCCGCGCGCCCGTCCGTCGATGACGATGAGGTCGAGCATTTCCGTGCGCGGGTACATGGTAACTTTGCCGGCGCCAATCTGACGTTCGAGGGCCTGATACGCGCCGAGCAGCAGTTGCTGGCCGGTCTGCCCTCGCGCGTAGAAGGTGCGTGAGACCTGAGCGCCGCCGAAGGAACGATTGGCCAGCGTTCCGCCGTACTCGCGCGCGAACGGCACTCCCTGCGCCACGCACTGGTCGATGATATTCAGGCTGATCTGCGCCAACCGGTAAACATTGGACTCACGCGAGCGGAAATCGCCGCCTTTGACGGTGTCATAGAAGAGCCGGAAAACGCTGTCTCCATCGCCGTGATAGTTCTTGGCCGAATTGATGCCGCCCTGCGCGGCAATGCTGTGCGCGCGCCGGGGAGAATCCTGAAAGCAGAACGCCTTCACGTTGTATCCCAACTCCGCCATCGTGGCGGCCGCGGAACCGCCGGCCAATCCAGTGCCAACGACGATGATGGTGTGCTTCCTCTTATTCGCCGGGTTGACCAGCTTCATTTCGAATTTCGCCTTGTCCCAGCGATTTTCGATCGGACCGGAAGGAACTCTGGAATCGAGCTGCATTTTTGTTTTTATCGAACCCAACCGGCAAGCACGGAGATTGGAATGGAGATGTTGCCGGCGACAATCAGGACGCTAATCGCGGTGGCCAGCCTTTTGATGACGGGCGTATACCTGGGGTGGCTGAACCCGAGCGATTGAAAGAGGCTCCACAGGCCGTGGTCGAGGTGAAGACCGAGGAGCAGCATCGACAGGATATAGAAGGCAGACACCGGAATCACTTGAAATCCCCGCACCAGATTGGCGTAGACGTGGCCTTGTTCATAAGGCGTCCCGCCGACGCCGAAGGTGAACTGCATCAGGTGATAGATCACGAAGCAGAGGATGATGGGGCCGCTCCAATACATGGTGCGCGCCGCATAACTCGCCTGCACATTGCGCCGCTTCACATATTGCACCGGCCGGGCTTTCCTCTTCAAAACGGCGAGCTTGACGGCCGACCAGATATGCAGCGCCACCATCACCAGCAGCGTAATGCGCGCTCCCCAAAGGAGCGCGGGCATGCTCCGTAGAAAGCGCGCATAGGCATCCAGTTTCTGCGGACCTTCATACACCTGAAGATTTCCGGCGAGATGGCCGGCGACAAATCCAAAAAGGATAATGCCGCTGACGGCCATGACGGCCTTCTTGCCTACCGTGGTTTCAAAGAAGCGCAGGTTCGCTCTTTGAGCCACTCCGATCACGGTGGTACTCATTCGCTATTCACCTATCATGATGACGGCAGCCGCCAGTAAATGCCAGGAGTTGCGAGAACTGCCGGAGGATTGTGTCTCTTTCCTCTTTCAGGATAGAACCCGCGCGCACAGGTTTTCAAATAGCGCCCGGCGGAGGCGCTCCCAAAGCGACGGCCCGGCGAATGTAGAATGGAAAATCCGGCATGGATAGACGGCAGTTTTTCATCACCGCGGGGATCGGTTCCCTCGCGGCGGCTTCCACTCCCGCAGCCGCCGCGCCGGCGCCCGCCGCGCCCCAACCCGCCCCGGTCAAACTGGGGATCGATATTTTCAGCCTGCGTTCGCAGGACTGGTCGCCATTTCAGTCGATGGACTACTGCGTCTCGCAGAGAGCCAAGGTGGTGCATTTCTCCGAACCGCGCTTTCTTGGCAGCCTGGAGAAAGACCATCTTCTGAAGGTGAAGGCGCGCGCGGCGCAGCTCCAACTGGAAGTGGAGATTGGAATGGGCTCCATCTGTCCCACCTCCAAGGCCTTCAAGGCGGCGGATGGAACGGCCGAAGAACAACTCACGCGGATGATCACGGCCGCAACCGTGGTGGGCTCCGAACTGGTCCGCTGCGTTCTGGGAACAGCGGCCGACCGGACGCCGGGTCCGATTGAAAAACACATCGAGGACACGGTGAAAGTGCTGCGCAACATTCGCTCGCGCGCCGTGGACGCGAACGTGAAGATCGCCATTGAAAACCATGCGGGCGACATGCAGGCCTGGGAGCTGAAAACGCTGATTGAGGGCGCGGGGACGGATTTTGTGGGCGTCTGTCTCGATTCG
Source organism: Bryobacteraceae bacterium (assembly GCA_035545735.1). Classification (GTDB taxonomy): domain Bacteria; phylum Acidobacteriota; class Terriglobia; order Bryobacterales; family Bryobacteraceae; genus JAJYKC01. The sequence goes on from DASZXS010000086.1 coordinate 36,449, forward strand.
GGGAACCCGTTGTGGACGCTCGAGGATCCACACTTGACGCTCGAAACGCTGGCACCCCATGTACTCACCAGCCACACCCGCGACACGGCGGTGTGGAACACGCCGGAAGGCTCGGCAGTCACGTGGGTGCGGATGGGCGAGGGAAATGTGGGCATCGACGCGTATCTGCGAAAGTTCGTCGAGCTTTGTCCGGGACGCCCGCTGTCACTAGAGAGCATTGTCTTCGGGCCGCGGATGTTCCCGTGGCGAAAACGGGAATTCTGGGCTGCGTATCCGAAAGCACGGGCCGGCGAGTTCACGCGGTTCCTGGAAATCTCAGAGAAGGGCAAACCAGCCCCCGACTATCCCTGGGAGCGCGGCAAGGACATGGAGCGCGCGGATCTGGAAGCCAGCCTGCTGCACGTTCGCTCGCTTTTTTCGATCTGACTTTTCCGCTGGAGGGATGCGCATGGGCCGCCTGCAAGGAAAATCCGCCGTTGTAACCGGAGCAAGCCGCGGGATTGGACAAGCCATCGCCCGGGCATTTGCGCGCGAAGGCGCGGACGTCATGATCTGCAGCCGGAAGCAGGAGGCAATCGCCGCCTCGGCGTCGGAGATGCAGGGGCTGCCGGGGCGCGTGGTTCCCTTTGCGTGCCACGTCGGAAAACCGGAAGACCTGGAGCGGCTGGTGAGGGGAGCCGAGGCTGAGTTCGGCAAGATCGATATTCTGGTGAACAACGCCGCCACCAACATTGCACAGGGCCCTTGCCTGACTTTCGACGACGGCCAGTTCGACAAAATGGTGGAGGTCAATCTCAAGAGTACGTACCGGCTGGTGAAGCTGGTGGCGCCGGGCATGGCGGCTCGCGGCGGAGGCTCCATCATTAATATCGCGTCGATCGCCGGATTGAAGCCGCAGCTTCACGGGCTGCTTTACAGCATGACGAAAGCGGCATTAATCATGATGACGCAGTGCTATGCGGTGGAACTCGGCGGCCAGGGCGTGCGGGTGAATGCCATCGCGCCGGGGCTGATCCAAACGGTGCTCAGCGAATACTACTGGAAGGACGAAGCACGGAAGGCCAACGCGCTCGGTGCGCAGCCGGTGAGGCATCTGGGGCAGCCGGATGAAATCGCGGGCGTGGCGGTGATGCTGGCGGGCGACGAAGGCTCCTATGTCACCGGGCAGACCATCGTGGTCGACGGCGGCAAGCTACTCGGGTCCGGCTGGTAACCTGGGAATAGATGTGGCATCGGTTTCTCATTCTGCCGCTGCTGGCTTCCACGGCATTCGCGAATATTACCAGCGACGTACAGCAATCGCTGGCGCGTAGCGATTTCGCGGCTGCCGAAGCACAGGTCCAAAGCTACCAGCAGAGGAACGGGGTCACGCCGGACATGTTGGAAGCCCTGTCCTGGGCGGCGCGCGCGGCCCTGGCGGCCAATCAACTCGACCGGGCCTCCGGATACGCCAGGCGAACCCAACAACTTTGCCAGGCGGAACTCAAGAAGCGGAGTCTCGACGCCGATTCGCAGTTGCCAACCGCGCTGGGCGCGGCAATCGAAGTACAGGCTCAAGTCCTGGCGCTCCGGGGAGAACGGAGCCGGGCGGTGGCCTATCTACGCGAAAACTTCGCCGCATACAAATCCACATCGATCGCCGAGCGAATTTCCAAGAACCTCAACGTTCTCGACCTGGAGGGGAAGCCTGCGCCGGCACTGCTCGCGGGACAATACCTGGGAGCGAAGCCAACGCCTCTCGCAGCGCTGCGAGGGCGCCCGGTGCTGCTATTCTTCTGGGCGCACTGGTGTGGGGATTGCCGCGCCGAAGCGCCTCTGCTCGCCGAGATCAAGCGGGAGTTCGCCGGGAAGGGTCTGGTGGTCGCCGGTCCCACCAAGCTTTATGGATATACCGCGCTCGACGAACACGCGTCGCCGGCGGAAGAGATGAAATTTATCCGGGCCGTGCGGGAGCGCTTTTATGCCGGCTTGAGCGATGTCTCAATGCCGGTAAACGCCGCGAATTTCGTTCGCTACGGCGCCAGCACGACGCCTACGCTGGTGTTGATCGACCGCCAGGGAATCGTGCGGCTCTATCATCCCGGCGCGATGGACGCGAACGAGCTGCGGGCGGCGGTGCGGCGGATTGCCGACTAAATAGAATCGAGAGCCGCCAGCACTTCGGCGGCATGCCCGGCAACTTTCACTTTCGGGAATATCTTCCTGATCTTGCCGTCCGCGCCGATCAGGAACGTGGTGCGCTCGATCCCCATATACTTCCTGCCGTACATGCTCTTTTCCTTCCACACGCCGTAGGCGAGGGCGGCCGCATGCTCGGTGTCGGCGAGCAGGGTAAAGGGGAGATCGAACTTCTCCTTGAACTTCAACTGCGCGGCCGATTTGTCCGGGGAGACGCCGACAATTACCGTATTCTTGCGGCCGATTTTCTTCGAATCGTCACGGAACGCACAGGACTCCTTGGTGCATCCCGGCGTGTCGGCTTTCGGATAGAAGTAGAGGATAACGTTCTTGCCTTTCAGGTCCGATAGCCGGAAAAGAGCACCCGACTCATCCGGCAATTCGATCCGGGGAGCGGGATCGCCCTCTTTCAATTCACGAGCAGTTGTCATTCGGTGTGAAAAGTTACTCTACGGTAACCGCGGCTCCTTTTCGAGGCTCATTCTTCCGGTCCAGACGATCGATGCGGACGTCGATCAAGGCCCGGATTCCCTTCCAAAACTCGATCCGCGAATTCCGGAAATGGTGGCGCACCGTTTCGGGCGGAATGACTCCATCAACGAACTCAAACAGTTCGTCCACGAAATCGGAGAGCCGCGGACGGCGGGTGGAAGATGCAGCGCCTTGTTCCGTCATATTATCTGCTCCTCTATCGCCAGTATCTTACGTTTTGGCCGCGGCCGCTTCGCCTGCCGGCTCGCGGACGATTTCAAAACTGGAAACAATGCGTGCGCCCGGACGCAGCGCGGCGGCGACGCTGCAATACTTCTGGTCCGACAATTCGATGGCTTGCTGGACCGCCTTTTCGGACAGGCGGGCGCCGTGCAGCACATGATGGACGCGAATTTCATCGAACTTGCGCGGGTGTTCCTCACGGCGATCGCCGGTCAGTTCCACCCGGTAGGCATCTACGGGTTCGCGCTTCTTGCGTAATATCGAAACCACGTCGATTCCGGTGCAGGCGCCCAGGGCCGTGAGCAGCATCCCCATTGGCGTCACCGCGCTGTTGCGGGCGGAGTTTGTCTCAATCGCATGGGCATGCCCACCGGGCCCAAAGCCGACGAAGAGATCGTCGCCCGCGTAGCGCACTTCCGCCTTGAATATCTTGCCAGCCATTATTTACGCACCTTCCCTCAGCTCAACAGTCAGCAATTTGTTCTCCAACCTGGCGCGGGCGGGAACCAGAGAAGCCATGGAGGTGGGCAGACCGATGTGCCGGCGCAAAGTTCCGATCTCCACGACCAGAACATCTCCCTTTTTAAACAGGCCGATCTCGCCCTTGGTGGCAAACGGCAGACGCAAACGCACTTCGTACTTCCCGTCGTGCTTTTCAAATGTATAGGGGCGTTCACGGTTCAGGATTGCCGCGGGGTTCTCATCGTCCGGATAAAGAATCTGCGCAAGCTGATCCAGCATCCGCCGCCCCAGCACTTCTTCGGTGAACAGGGGCACGTGGCGGACGTCGATGGGGGCGAAATATTCGTGCACTTCCCGCAATACCTCGCTCTGCGCGCGCCGCCAGCCGGCGAAAAAGCGGTCGCTCACCGAATCGGGAAGGACACGGTTCACAAGAATCCGGTCAACCGTCAGGCCATGCAGGGAGAAATAGACAAAGGCTCGCTGGGTCTCGCGGAGGACCATCTTTTCCGGATTCGTAACCAGGCGGACGCTGGTTTGCTCCGGGTCGTCCAGGACTTCATTGATGCCGCTGATTTTCTGGAAGAGTTCGAGAATATTGGCAAAGTAGTTATCGCCGGGCAACTCGACGGGAGAGACGCGGTTGGCGATCGGACGAACCGCCTTCAGAACTTTGCGCTCGATCGGGAACAGGTGGGTCATGTACCAATCGAGCACCGTGGGCATGCTGACGAAGCGAAGCGACTCCGCCGTGGGTGCGCAATCCAGAACGATTGCGTCATATCGCCCTTCTTTGCGGAACTGGTTGACGTACATCATGGCGCTCAACTCCTCCATCCCCGGCAGGATGGCGAGTTCCTCCGCCTCGACATCTCCCACGCCGGTGGAGCGCAGCAGACCAATGAGGTAGGAGGAAACCTCACGCCAGTAGCGCTTGATTTCCCGCTGAATGTTGACTTCGAGGATATCGAGATTCGGGTCCACCGGGAGGGTGTCTGCCGTCTTACTGGTGAAAAGGTCCACGTCCAACTGGAACGAGTCCGCCAGACTGTGAGCGGGATCGACGCTCATCACCAGGGTTTTCATTCCACGCTGCGCCAGCCGGACGCCGGTGGCGGCGGCGAGGCTGGTTTTGCCCACACCGCCCTTCCCGCTGAACAAGAGGATGCGCATATGCCCTATCTCCAGGATAAGGGCCGCTGGTATTGACCGGCTCTCGCGGAAACCGCGAGCCTCAATTCACCCGTTTACAGGATGGGACGGGAGAGGGAGTGTAGCTATTCTGAGATCGAAGGGAGAGATCGAGAATGTCCTCTCCCGCAAATCTTGGCTCCCCCCGCCAAGAAACTGAGAATCCGCGAAGCGAGACGCGGATTCTCACTCGCCCGCCGGGTGACGGCCCTGTGCGGCGAGCCACCGCAGGAAGGAGATCCCCGCGTGCTCCACATGCCGGGATCTCCTTTCCCGGGCGGCAAAAGAGTCCACAATAGAGGTAGATGCGATTGCGCTCCTGGCTGATGCTCACGCTGGCGTTTGGCAGCCTGATCGGATTAATCTGCTTTTTCGGCGTGGCCACTCTTCATCGCGCGAAGGGCGTTTACGCCAAGCTGAGCGAACTAAATCAAAACTACCGCCACAGCGAAGCGGCCCTGGAGGAAATCCGCGCCGGGATCCACGTTTCGAGCATGCTGGTGCGGGATTACCTGCTGGATCCTTCGGGTCTGCGGGACGTCTACTACCGGGGCGAACTGCACGGCCTCTACGACCAGACCGAAAAAGAACTGGACGAACTGAGCAAGCTGGACAACGGAGACAACCAGAGCCACCTGGATACGCTGCGGAAGGAAGTGAACCGGTACTGGCAATCGCTCAATCCGGTATTCGAGTGGACTCCCAAACAGAAGCTGGCGTTGAGCTATCAGTTCCTGCACCAGGAGGTGATGCAGCACACCACGGCGGTGCTGGAGCTGACGAAGGAGGTTCATGCGCTCAATGAGGCGTCGTTCCGGGCCCAGCAGGCGGATATCGCCGAGAGCGAGCGGGAATTCAAGCAATACCTGGTGCGGATGCTGATCGTTCTGGAATTGCTGGGCTGTCTGATTGCTTTTGCCTGCGTCTATCGCGTGATGTTCCTGGAGCGCCGGACGCGCGGGGAGCGCGAGCGAGCCGAGACGGCGGAGGGAGAGCTGCGGCGGCTTTCCGACCAGTTGGTACAGACGCAGGAAGAAGAACGCCGCTCGATCTCGCGCGAATTGCATGACGAAGTGGGTCAGATGCTGACCGGATTGAGGATGGAATTGCGCAGCCTGCGCCGATTACAGGACGGTCCCAGAGAGCAGTTCGAAGCGCGCATCGAGCAGACCAAGGCCCTGCTCGACCGCACCCTGCAAGCCGTGAGGGATATCGCGATGGGCCTGCGTCCGTCGATGTTGGACGACCTGGGGCTGGGGCCGGCGCTCGAATGGCAGGGGAGGGATTTCTCGCGCCGCTACGACATACCCGTGACGGTGAAAGTGGATGCGGCGCTCGACAATCTGCCCGACCACTACCGCACAAATATCTTCCGGATTGTGCAGGAGGCGTTGACCAACTGCGCACGGCATGCGCAAGCCACGAGTGTACAGATTTCACTGCAGGAGCAGGACGGCTCGGTTCGACTGACGATCGCCGACGACGGAGTGGGCATGGACAGAACGTCTCCTCGCAAAGGAGGATTGGGACTTATGGGAATACAGGAACGCGTCCGCAAACTGGGCGGGCAGTTGTCGATTGATTCATCCGCGATGCACGGGACTTTGGTTTCCGTGGAGATCCCGCAACATCTGGTGCTCGCGGCTCATGATTAGGGTGGTGCTGGCGGACGACCATAGCATTGTGCGGAAGGGTCTGCGGGCGGTGCTCGAAGAGGAGGCGGGGATCGAGGTAGCCGCGGAAGCCTCAAACGGCAGAGACGCCGTGCGGGCGTGTGAAGAGGTCCGGCCGAATGTGGCCGTGGTGGATATTGCCATGCCACAGCTCAACGGAATCGAGGCGGCGGTTCAAATCCGCAAAGTCAGCCCGTCCACCGCCGTGATCATGCTCAGCATGTATTCCGATGAAACCTACATCATGCGCGCACTGACCGCCGGAGCAAAAGGGTACCTGCTGAAGGACACGGCGGAGGAGGATGTGCTTCCCGCAATTCACGCGGCGGTGCAGGGCAAATCCTATTTCAGCCCGGCCATTGCGAAAACTCTGCTGGAGGACTATGTGCGGTATCTCCGCCAGCGGAAACTGGAAGACACTTATGATCTGTTGACCGAGCGCGAGCGCGAAGTACTGCAACTGCTGGCCGAAGGAAAATCGAACAAGGAGGCGGCCGGAGTGTTGAACTTGAGCCTTTCCACCATCGAGACACACCGGACAAATCTGATGCAGAAGCTGAACTTACACAGCACCGCGGAGATCGTGCTCTATGCTGTTCGAAAGAAGATTATTTGCGCGCCGGAGTGAGGAAATCTTAATGAAACAGCCTGTTACGCACGGGCGGGTTTTCAGCGTCCATAGAGCGTGAAGGGGAGTAAAAACCTGGCGGCATGTTTGATTCCGTAGTACAATACAGGTAGCTTCTTTTCCTGGAAGGACAGTTCTCAAAAAGACAATGCGTAAAGCACTTATTTGCACCAGCGCGTTTTTTGGTTTGGTAGTCGCGGGCGGCGTGCCCATGAAGGCTCAAAATGCCGGGAACGCGGCAAAGGGAAAAGAGGTGTTCGAGCAGTGCAGTGTGTGCCACAACGCCGATTCTGACGAGAAGAAGGTTGGGCCCGCGCTGAAGGGACTCTTCAAACGGGAAAAGCTGGTGAACGGCAAGCCCGTTACGGAAGAGAATGTCCGCGCGTTGATCAATGCCGGCGGCAACGGGATGCCGGCCTATGACGAGATCCTCTCCGCCGAGGACAAGGATAACGTCATCGCCTATCTGAAGACGCTCTAGGGCGCTTCAAAAAAATCGAGTTATCTCGCGAAGAATGATGGTGAAAAAAGGATCGGTAGATAAGTGTGTCCGGACGCTGGCGATCGTGCTGGCGATGACTGGCGCTAGCGCGCTGGCGGCCAAGCCGAACGCCGCGGCACAAGGGAAGGTGGTGTTCGAGCAGTGCAAGGTGTGTCATGCGACGAACACGCCGGCGCAAAAAGTGGGCCCATCCCTGATGCACCTCTTCAAACACGCGAGGTTGAAGAACGGCCAGCCAATGAACGAGAAGAACATCCGCCTGATGATCAACAATGGCGGAAGCGGCATGCCTGGATATCAACGGATTCTTTCCGCGGAGGAAAAGGACCAGTTGATTGCTTATCTCAAAACGCTGTAAGCCGGAGCGGTTTGACGCGCAGGGCCGGCGGCAGGTAAATTAGAAGTAGTCTTTCTCGCCCTAGCGTCCCCATCGTCTAGCCCGGCCTAGGACACCGCCCTTTCACGGCGATAACAGGGGTTCGAATCCCCTTGGGGACGCCAACATACGCTTTGTCGCTCACCCAAAGCCACAATTCCCTCTCAGGTAAAACCTTGGCCCCGCGGCCGAGCGCGGTTGTAACACTTGCCTCGCCGTTCCTCACTCCACTCGGGAGGAACATGCACCATGGCCAGTTTCAGTTCCGGCTCGGATCGCGTTCAGGATTTTGAGTTCAACGACGTCCTCGCCATTCTCGAAGGCCCTTCTCCCTGGCGCGAATATATCCGCACGAACCTCGCGATTGCGCGGACGAAAATCTCATCCAGCTCGTTCCGGATCGTATCCAGCGATAAATTCGATGCGGTACTCAGCAGCTTGAACATGGAGGACCCCAAAGCTGTCGGCGTGACGAATAAGCAGACCGGTGAAATCACGATGAAGGAGTGGGGGCTCAACTCGGGCCGCAGCTACCTGCTGGCCGTGCTTCATGAGTGTGTACACCTGGTTTCCGATCCGGCGGCGCAAGGGAGAGCGCACAGCACGGCCTACGGGCAACTGGGCGGCGGACTACTGGAAGGAATGGTGGAGTGTGTCGCCGAGGACATTCTGACCTCCCAACGATTGCCCTTGCCTTCGGCGGACTCCGGTATGCTCGGGTACGCGGATGGGGTCAGCGCTATCGCGAGAGAGCTTCTGACGAATTTCAGCGTCCCCTTCTTTGCGCGCGTGTTATTTCAGGGCAACGGAGACCAGTTGCTGGCTGTGATGAACTTCATCTATTCATCGGCCGGCTGGGCGCAGGCAAAAAGTCTCATCTCGGCCGGACGCATCCGCGATGCCCGGGATCTAATGACCCGGATGCGCGCGGACGAAGACGATAAGCGAAACAAGGCGCTCCGGGCAACGCAGCAACAAATCCAGCAGCAAGTCCTGGCCAAGAAACTGCACGACATTATTCTCCACCTGCCCTAGCGGGTCAGGCCGGTTTTGCAATCGCCGCAAGGAAAAATCGACCGGAAGGAATACCGGCCTCTTCGAGTGGCTCAAAGCGCGCCCACTCGGTGTAGTTGTTGCTGGGAGTCTCGGACGCGACGTAACAGCCATAATCGCCGGCAAAAAAAGACACCACTTTCGCGGCTGAGCCGCCGCGGCTCTCCAGACCGGCGTCCTGGTGAACTTCGATCAACCAGTCGGGCCTGGACAGGAAAGTCCGCTTCGCTCCTTCCAGCACGTCGCATTCGGAGCCTTCCACGTCAACGTAAACCACGCCGGGGTTGCCGTGGCTTTCCGTCAGATCGTCGACGGAGACCGCCGGAACGTCTTCCGCCAGCAAGGCGGCGCTCTCCGCGGCACCGGCGATCACGCGGCCATTCCCCAGCGCCTCAAATCTGGCGCGGCCCGATTGCGCCGCTGCGACCGCATGAATTACCCTGCAGTTCGCAATGGAATTGAGCTGAATGTTGCGCGCGCCGGCCCGGGCGTTTGCCGAGCCACCCTCGACAGCCACCACAAAGCCGTCCGGACCCACGCGCCTGGCAAGCAGCATCGCCATGACGCATTGATGGGCGCCGAGATCGAAGACGATCGCACCGGGCTTCAATCGGGACTGCTGCAGGAGCGGGATTTCCGGCGGCAACTCCCAATCGTGGGCATACCATCGCTCGCCGAGCGGATCGATCAGCTCCACCGTCAGATCGCAGTCGCCAAAATGCCGGGTGATTTGTCTCGGACGATAGCCGTGAAAGCGCCGCCGCGCGCGATAACGGCCGATCGCGGAAACCGCTGCCTTAGGAAGAACCTGCTTGGTGAACTCCTTCAGGGCGGAGTAGCCGGACATCTGTTCACTCCCTCCACATCGCTTTCCCGGGCCAAAAACAGACCCTATTATACCCTGGACGCCCCGATAATAAATTGATATTTACCGGTATTTTCTATATTTTATTGCCGCCGCCGCTGCTCCTACGTCCACGCCCCGAGGAGGCGGCGCACCAGGACCAGTTGCCCCAGGTGATACGCGTTGTGATCGGCCACGAGCAACGCTTCCCTCAGCACCGTTTGTCCATCGCCATGCGGGAGCGGCGTGAACAGATCCGTGGCAGGGTCTTCCACCAGGGCCGCGAGCGCGTCAAAATCCGCTCGAAATGCGGCAACGCTCTTTTCCCACGCGCCGCCATTGGGCGGCGCGGGAGCGGGCGGCCAATAACCAGCGGGAAAATCCGGTGAGACGTGCTTCGGATTGCGAACGAACTCGAGAATATCCCATTGCGCGATGCGCATATGCTCCAGCAGTTCCCAAGGGGAATGCGGGAGGCCCTCCGGCCGCTTCCCTTGCACCGGGTGCGGGACTCCTCCGGTGACCGTTTCGAAATGGGCATGCGCTCCCCCGTCTTTCAAAAGATAGAGCACATGATCCCGTAGAGTTTTTTGTTTATCCATTGGCAATTTCCTTTCTATTCCAGTATCCGGCGGCCGCGGAACTCCGCTTCCATTTTCCAGGTTGCGCCGTCGGGTTCCAGAGCTTCTCCGGTCCACCGGAACGAATCCCCGGTAATCTCCGAAAAACTCCACCGGATGGGCGTGCCATCCGAGTGGGTTCCGATCTGAACGATATCTTTTCCGCTCCATCGTCCGATCAGCTCATCGCGCGCTCCGGAAACCGGATTGAACCACGTGACCCGCCACGCCCGAATGGCGGCGTCCCATACGCGGATGGTAGCTCCATATGTGTTGACGCGGCGCTCCGGGTTTTTCGAGGCGCCGCGGAACCGGGGCATGATCCAGACATCCTGCACTGCCCTGCCTTCGAGTACGCGAACGAAATGCGCTTCACCGCGGATGCCTTCGCCGGAGAGATCCACCTGGTAGCGAAGCACGTCCAACTCCCAAGTCCCCAGCAGCCATCCATAAACGTCCTCCGATTCGGGGATTTCCGGCGAACGCGCGGAAGCCGCCAGGGCTTGCTGAAAATTCATTCTATTTTCGCGAGATTGCATCTCTCGATCTCCTTTCGCTTCGTGCTAAGAATTGTTATACGGCTCGACCGGAGACGAAATCTTGGCAAAAATTGCGGTTGCATTAGAGCGTGCCGTGGCGCAGCGGGCGGCAAGCGGCGCGGATGGCCGCCCGGCGGCGCGCCCGCTCGCCGGCGGAGAGGGCTGGAGCGTGGAGGATGTTATATGCACGTCCGGCCCGAACGATAAGCCTTTTGAGGAGCGGCACCACGGCGTATCCATCGCCCTGGTGCTGGCCGGTGTGTTTCACTACCGCTCAACCACGGGCCGCGAGTGCCTGACGCCGGGCGCGGCTATGCTGGGCAACCCCGGACAAACATTCGAATGCTCCCACGAACACGGCGAGGGCGACCGCTGCCTTTCCTTTCGCTATTCTCCGGACTATTTTGAGAAAATCGCAGCCGATGCGGGAGGGTCCGGCCGAGGCATCCGTTTCCAGACCCTCCGTCTGCCTGCTATGCGGGATCTGTCGCCGCTGGTGGCGCGCGGATGCGCGGCTATCGAGAAAACCGGCGAAACCGGCTGGGAGGAATTCGCCGTTCGGCTGGCCGCGCGCGTGGTGCAAATCGCCAGCGCGTCTCCGAGGCGGCCGGGCAGCGCGCCTCCCGGGGCCGAAGCGCGCGTAACGCGAATGGTGAGAAGCATCGAGCGGAACTCCAACGTTCGTCTCAACCTGACGGGCCTGGCAAAAGAGGCGAGGCTCAGCCCGTATCATTTCCTCCGGATATTCGAGCGCATCACCGGATTGACGCCGCACCAATATATCCTGCGGACGCGGTTGCGCGAAGCCGCGACGCAGCTGGCGGAGGATTCCGGCAAAGTGCTGGACGTCGCGCTGGATTGCGGATTCGGCGATGTCTCGAACTTCAACCGCGCGTTTCGCAGAGAGTTTGGAACAAGTCCCCGGACATTCCGGCGGCGGGGAGCAGCGCTCTAGGCTCATGCGGACAGCGGGCGCGCGGGCGCCGGTCTCTTCCTGGAAAACCTGGTGGCCGGCGGGAGTGATGATGCTTTGCTCTCTGTTGAGCTACCTGGATCGCCAGGTGCTTGCTGTGCTTTCGCCGATGATCCTGAGCGAAACGAAACTCAACACCCAGGAATACGGCCAGATTGTCAGCGCATTCAGCATCGCCTACATGCTCGGAAACCCTCTGTGGGGCGCGATACTGGACCGCGTCGGACTCCGCCTGGGAATGACGCTCGCGGTGGCGCTGTGGACGGCCGCGAGTGGAAGCCACGCCCTGCTGGCCGGCTTCCTGGGATTCGCGGCGGCGCGCGCTGTGCTGGGGTTCGGAGAGGGCGCAACGTTCCCCGGCGGGCTGCGCACCGTGATAGATTCCCTGCCCCCGGGAAAACAGTCGCGCGGACTGGCGCTTGCCTATAGCGGAGGATCGCTGGGCGCGGTGCTCGCTCCGCTGATCGTCACTCCTATCGCGGTTGCATACGGATGGCGCGCCGCATTCGCCGTGACGGCGGCGGCCGGCGGGATCTGGCTGGTGTTGTGGCGGACGGTGGATTTTGCCGGCTTTCGCTCTTCGGGCCGCACCTCGCGCTTCGTGCTGCCGGACCTACGGGAGCGCCGATTCTGGAGCCTGGTGGCGGCCTACGGCCTGGGCGGGCTGCCGCTGGCGCCGATTCTTTATCTCGCTCCCATTTATCTGCGCCGGGCCCATCACTTTACGCAGTCCGACTTGGGCCAGGTACTGTGGATTCCTCCGCTTGGCTGGGAGCTGGGATATTTCTTTTGGGGCTGGATCACAGACCGTTTCGCGGCGAACGACCCCCGCCCCACGCAGCTCTTCTACCTGCTCGCGGTGTTCAGCCTGCCGACGGCGGCAATTACGCAAACCGCCGCTTCGGCGGCCGTACTGGCCCTGATGTTCTGGACCATGTTTGTCGCGTCCGGCTTCGTGGTGGTTGCCCTGCGGGCGGCCACGCTCACATATCCCAAGGAGCAGACCGGGCTGGTGGCGGGGATTGGAGCGGGCTCGTGGTCGGCGATTGTCGCGCTGGTGCTGCCCTGGCTCGGACGGCTTTTCGACGAGAAAGCCTACGGCGAGGCTTTCCTGGCGGTGGCTTTATTCCCCGTGCTCGGCGTAGTACTTTGGCGCTTGTTCGTACCGCGCGTCCCCAACGCGGCGGCGCCAGCCTCATTGTCCGTTCCTACTCGCTAACCCACCAGTTTTTTGACCACGTTGCCGGACACATCCGTAAGGCGGAAATCGCGACCCTGGAAGCGATACGTGAGCTTGGTGTGGTCTATGCCCAATTGGTTCAGGATGGTCGCGTGCAGGTCATGGACGTCGACGGGATCGGAGACGGCGTTGTAACCCAACTCATCGGTCTCGCCGACCGAGACTCCCGGCTTGATGCCGCCGCCTGCCATCCACATGCTGAATGCGCGCGGATGATGGTCGCGGCCGAGGAACTTCGAACGGTCGCGCGCTTCGTTCATCGGCGTGCGTCCGAACTCGCCGCCCCAAACCACGAGCGTGCTATCGAGCAATCCGCGCTGCTTGAGATCGCGAACCAGGGCCGCGGCCGCGCGGTCGGTCTCCTGGCAAAGACTGGGGAGGCGGTTGACGATATCGTCGTGGCTCGAAGTGCCGTGATTGTCCCAGCCGCGGTGATAAAGCTGCACGAACCGGACGCCGCGTTCCACCAGGCGCCGGGCGAGAAGGCAATTGTTGGCGAAGGATTTCTTCCCCGGTTCCGTTCCATACATTTCGTGGATGGATTCCGGTTCGCTCGCGATATTCACCAATTCAGGCACGCTGGACTGCATGCGATACGCCATCTCATAGGATGCGATACGCGTGGTAATCTCCGGATCGCCGGCTTTCGCCAGGCGCATCTCATTCAGACTCTTGAGGAGGTTGAGAGACTCCCGGCGGCTCTGCCGCGGCACACCCTCGGGATTGGTCAGAAACAGCACGGGATCCCCTTGCGACCGGAACTCCACGCCCTGGTAGACCGTGGGCAGGAAACCGCTGCCCCAGCAGGCTTTCCCGCCGTCTGGCTGGTTCTCTCCGGAAATCAGCACGACAAATCCCGGCAGGTCCTTGCACTCGCTTCCGAGGCCGTAAGTCGCCCACGATCCCATGCTCGGGCGGCCGAAGATCTGAAAGCCCGTGTTCATGAAGATCTGCGCCGGCGCGTGGTTAAACTGCGTGGTGTGCATGGTGCGCACAATCGCGATGTCGTCGGCGACGGTCTGAAGGTGCGGCAGCAATTCGGAAATTTCCGCGCCGCATTCGCCGGATCGTTTGAACTGATAGGGCGAGCCCAGAAGCTTGGGTGTTCCCTTGATAAACGCGAAGCGCTCGCCTTTGGTCAACTCCTTGGGCACGTTCTGGCCGTCGTACTTCTGGAGCATCGGCTTATAGTCGAGCAGATCGACCTGTGACGGCGCGCCGGCCATGAACAGATAGATGACGCTCTTGGCTTTTGCCGGGAACATCGGCGGCTTCGGGGCAAGCGCGCTTGCCTCGTCCACGGGGCCATCCGCGGCGAACAGGGATTGATTCAGCAGCGCGGTAAGGGCCACCGTGCCGATGCCGAAACCGCTTTGCGTAAAAAAGTGCCGCCGCGTCACGGACCGCAGGAAGTCGTCCGGAAGATCGAGCGGAATCTGTTTCATCATTACTCCTTCGTAATCGTCTCGTCCATGTTCAAGAGCACGTTCGCCACCATGGTCCAGGCAGCCATCTCGGGGGCGTGTTCCTCGCTGCCCGCTTTCGCCGCCAGGGTCTGGTAGGCTTCCGTGAGATTTTGCTGGTAGTGTCCCAGTTGCTGGTTATAGAACTTCAGAATGCCGTCCAACTCGGGCTGCGTGGGCTTTCGGGAAACGGAAAGCCGGAATCCGTACGCCGCGCGCTCGGCCTCCGTGGAACCGCCCTCTTTCCACATGCGATGCGCCATGGCGCGCGCGGCCGCAAAGAAGAACGGATCGTTCAGCGCGGTCAGGGCCTGCAGGGGCGTGTTCGTGCGCACGCGCCGCACCGTGCAGAATTCCCGGCTCGGCGCATCGAACGTAATCAGGCTCGGATAAGGCGCGCTGCGGCGTATGAACGTATATACGGACCGCCGGTATTGATCTTCGCCCTTGCTCTGAACCCATTTTTCACTGCTATACGGGACGTCCCAAATCCCATCCGGCTGATAGGGAAACACGCTGGGGCCATACATCTTAGAACTCAGCAGGCCGCTGGCGGAAAGCGCGATATCGTGCACCATTTCGGCTTCGACGCGGAATCGCGGGCCGTGCGCATAGAGTTTGTTGTAGGGGTCGCGAGCCACCAGTTCCGGCGTTACGTCCGACGATTGCCGGTAGGTAGCCGACATCACAATCTCCCGCTTGATCTTCTTCATACTCCAACCGTCCTGCATGAATTCGGTCGCAAGCCAGTCGAGTAACTGAGGATGTGTCGGAGCCTCGCCCTGCGTGCCGAAGTCCTCGGTGGTCTCAACAATTCCATGGCCGAAGAACGCTTCCCAATAGCGGTTGACGGTAACGCGGGCCGTGAGGGGATTATCGTCGCTGACCAGCCATTCGGCAAGGCCGAGGCGGTTCGGCGGAGCGCCCGCGGGGAGCGGATCCAAGGCCGAGGGAACGCCGGCATAAACCAGCGCGCCCTTGGTCAGAAAGCTGCCTCGCTCCCGGATATAGGCAGCCGGACGCACAACACCGGGCTTTTCGCGGATGATCATAGCCGTGTTGATGCCGAGGGCTTCGAGCGACTTATCCAGATCCGCAACTTGTTTTCGCGTGGGGTCGAGCAGCGGCGCAATGTTCCGATACGCCGCCGCGAGTTGCTCCCGCTGCTCCGGCGTACGCTGAGCGGCCGCCGTTTCGAGCACGGGCCAGAGTTTCGCCGGAAGCCGCACAATCGCGTCGGGGTCCGCAATGGAGGTGACGGATAAACGGAACCGGCCAATATTGCGCGAGGAATGACGCATCATGTGCTTCAGGCGGATCACGAGCAGCGATCCACCCGGCGCGCCGAACGGTTTCTCCGGAGTCAGGACGGCCTGGCGAGTCCAGGGCTCCGGCTTGGTGGAATCAATCGCCCACCCGTGTAAGCCGGGGCTCTTGCTCACCAGTCCCTTGACGCTATAGCCCGGCTGCGACTCGTTACCCTCCGCGGCGCGGAAGGCGACGTGCTCGACGGCCGCCGGATTCGACGCCGGCGACACGTCCACTTCGAAATCGCTCAAAAAGAAATTGCCTTCCGAATCGCGCCCCGGCCCTCCGTTGGGAAGGCTCGGATCCGGGATCACCTCAATTCGAACGCCGGTGATCCCGCTGCGCGTGGTCTTCGCTTCAAAAGTATAGGTATCGGCCTGCGGATTCTTGCCGGTGGCGAGGATCGATCCATCGGGCAACTTTTTCATCTCCGCTCCGCCGGCGGACTCCACCTTGTCAGGATTGAGGGTGGTCCAGTCCTTTTCGGCCGCTCGCATTTCCGTTTCCCAGGCCTGCTGGGCTGCCTCCAGGGCGGGCGTTCCGGTGTCGAGCACCGTTTTCAGCTTTGCGATCTGCGCGCGGATCGCAGCGCTCTCTTCGGCTTGTTTTGGAGTGGGCAGTTCGAGTTCGGGCTCGATCGCATAACGGCCGTTCTCGCTGCCGCCGACGTGATACTGGCTGTTGCTGAAGAACGCGAGAAAGCGGTAATAATCCTTTTGCAGGAACGGATCGAACTTGTGGTTGTGGCACTGGGCGCAGCCGAGCGTGCTGCCCAGCCACACCTGCGCCGTCGTGTTGGCGCGATCCACCAGTTCGTACCAGTAATATTCTTCGGGATCAACGCCACCCTCCTGGTTGAGCATCGTGTTGCGGTTGAAGCCTGTGGCAATCAACTGATCGTTGGTCGGATGCGGCAGCATGTCGCCGGCAAGCTGGTCAATGGTGAACTGGCTGAACGGCATGTCCGCATTCAAGGCACGAATCACCCAATCGCGGTATTCCCACGCGGTGCGCATCCCGTCCTTTTCATAGCCGTTCGTATCGGCATAGCGGGCCAGGTCGAGCCATGGCCGCGCCCAACGCTCGCCGTACCGCGGGGAGGCGAGCAGGCGGTCCACTACTTTTTCGTAGGCATTGGGGCTTTGGTCGGCCAGAAATGCGTCCACTTCCGCGGGCGAGGGAGGTAAACCAGTCAAATCGAGATAAACGCGCCGCAACAGCGTCGGCTTGTCCGCCTCCGGCGACGGCTTCAAGCCTTCGCGCTCCAACTTGGCGAGAACGAAATTATCAATCGGATTGCGAACCCAAGCCGTATCTTTCACGGCGGGCGGTTCCGGGCGAACGGGCTTGCGGTAGGCCCAGTGAATCAAAGGCTGGCCGACGGCGACCGGTGTGGTGGAGTCCGGTCCTGGCGCGCCTGAATCGATCCATTGACGGATCACACCAATCTCGGCGCTCGAAAGCGGAGGACCGCCATACGGCATCTGCGGGCGCTCCTGCGCGGTCAGGCGCTGAATGATACGGCTGGCGCCAGAGTTGCCCGGCTTGACGATTGTCCCCGTTTCGCTGCCCTTCAAAATCGCCTGCAGGGAATCGAGGCGAAGGCCGTTCTGGCTCACCTTCGGACCGTGGCACTGATAGCAGCGCGCCGCCAGGATGGGGCGGACCTTTTCGGCAAAAAGCGGAGAACTTCCGTTCGACGTGGCGGCCTTCGGTCCTGCGCCAGCCGGAGCGGAGGCGGCCTTTTCTTTGGCTGCCGAGAAATCTCCGTGGTCGATCCATTGCCGGATCAGGCTAACCTGCGTTTCCGGCAGAGGGTCGGCGCCCATGGGCATGCGGGTCATGTCGTTCAGACCCTGCAAACGTTGGATCAACAGGCTTTCCGAGCTCTTGCCGGGAACGATGGCCGGACCGGACGCGCCTCCCCTCAGAACATCTGCTTCGGTTTCAAGCGTCAGCTTCCCCATTGCGGCGTCGGTCCCGTGGCATTTGGCGCACGACGCCTGAAAAATGGGCGCGATATCGTGCTCAAAGCTGACAGGGGCCGCCAGTATCACGGGCGCCGCGAGGAAGAACGAAACGGCGCACGAAGCCAATCTTGCGGGCTGCATGTCGAATTGCCTTTAGCCTATCAAATCGACGACAGGTCGAGTGAGCCGAAATCTGCAAGCGTAGGCCGCGTCACATGAAATGAGGCAAGCCGCACGGACGGCGGAAATCGTCCCGCGGCTGCGACCTAGTCGACTTTCAACGACTCCAGCGGATCGCGCGTCGAGGCCTTCCAGGCCGGCCGGAGGCATGCGGCGGCTCCGATGGTCAGGATCACCAGGGCAGAGGCGGCAAATGTCAGAGGGTCCGTGGCGCTGACCTCGTAGAGAACGCTCGCTAAGACCCGAGTCAGAACCAGCGCGGCCGCGATGCTGACCGCGAGCCCTACACACAGCGGAATCATCGCGTCGCGCAGAATGCCGGCAACGATTCTCGCCCGGGTGGCGCCCAGAGCCACGCGAATTCCCACTTCCCGGGTCCGCAGGGCAGCCGTGTACGCCGCCACTCCGTAGATACCGGCGGCGGTCAGCAAGAGGGCCAGACCACCCAGCACCGAGAACACCCACGCCGAAAACCGCGGCCGCCAGATGGAAACCGCGATAACATCGTTCATCGTCTCCACCTTTGTGACCGGCTCATTCGGGTCCACCGCCCATACCTGTTTGCGGATTGCATCGGCAACGCCGAGCGGCTCGCCGGAAGTACGAATCACAAAAGTGGAAAGAAACGCTCCGAAAATATATTGGCGATAAGGGAGATAGGCTTCCGCCTCGATCGGCCGGTCGTATCCGCCCTGCCAGGCGTTCTTCACAACCCCAACGATCTGCGCTCCCCGTACATTCCCTTCACCTGGCAGAAACTGTCCGATCGGGTCGCGTCCGGAGAATAGTTGCCGCGCGAAATATTCATTGACGATGGCGACGCTCGGAGAACCGGCTCGATCCGCGTCGGTGAAAAAACGTCCCTGAAGCAAAGGAGTTCCCATGGCGGTGAAATAATGCGGGCTGATGGTCCGCGTCGCCACTCCCCCCATGGAGCCGTCGGGCCTGGTATAAACCGTGGAGGTATTGAAGCCGGAGAGAGGCAGGTTATTGACCACAGAAGCCGCCTCCACTCCGGGAATCCGCTCGATGCGCTGCAGGACTTCCCGGTAGAATTCGCTTTGTCTGGAGCGGGTTTCGTACCTGCCGGGCCGCTGCAAGGTCCGGGTGCCGATAGGAACCCGCATGGTCAGCACATGATCCGGGCGAAATCCTTTATCGGCCTCCTGCACCCGGATAAGACTGCGCAACAGAAGACCGGAACCGGTCAAGAGCAGGAAGGAAAAGGCGGCTTGAGCGGCGACGAGAACGGAAAAAAGCCGGGACGATCGTTTGGGCGCCGATCCCTGACCGCCACGCAGCGGCTGCTGTATTTCCGTTTTCGCCGCCAGGAGAACCGGAGCCAGGCTGCACAGGCAGGCGAGGACCAGACACAAACACACACTGAAGAAGAGCACCCGGCCATTCAACGCGACACGGTCCATGCGCGGAATCGAGATGGGAAGGGCGGCCATCTGCTCCACCAGGAACTGCAATGCGAAATATGCGGCGGATACTCCGGCGGCGCTGGCAATCAAGGTAAGAGTCAGGCTCTCGACCAACAATTGCCGCGCCACTCTCCAAAAACCCGCCCCCAGCGCCGCGCGGACCGCAATTTCCTTCTGCCGCTGAACGGCCCGGCCGAGGAGCAGGCTGCCCACATTCGAGCAGGCAATCAGCAGCACAAGGCCCACCGCCGCAAATACGAGCATCAGGGAAAGCTCATATTGCCGGTCCAGAGTCTCCCGCCAGGGAGCAACGATAAGGCGCACACCGGCATCGTTCCCGGGATCCCGCAGCGCCCAATTCTTCGCTACGATTTCCATGGCCGCCTGGGCCCGTGAGAGCGATGTGCCCGGTTTGGTTCGCGCCATGATGGCAACCGAGACGTTGTCCGTCGTCATGGTATCCGGGCGCAAAGGTGTCCACATTTCCACATCGGACGATGGAAACCCAAATTCGGCCGGCATGACGCCCACAACCGTATAAATGTGATCGGAGACGGTAATGGTGCGGCCGGTGATACTCGGGTCGGCATGAAACAGCCTGCGCCAGAGACGGTCGCTTAGCACTACGACCTGCACGGCGTTCGGAGCGTCATCGGAAGCGATCAGCGGCCTTCCGAGCTGCGCCACCGCTCCGAGAACGGAAAACGTCCCGGCCGATGTTTCGAGGCAGAAAACCTGATCCGGCGTGGCGATATCGGTTAACGTCACCACGTTCTTGCGGTAGGCGAGCACGGCGTCGAAGACGTCCCGGCGCCCCTGCAATTGCCGGTAATCACTGGCAAGAATGCTTCTGCCCCAGTGTTTCGGTGAAGGCTCCACATCAATGCGCACGAGCCTCTCGGCGGAGTGATACGGCAGAGGGCGCAGGAGGACCGCATCGACAATGCTGAAGACCGCGCTGTTGACCCCGATGCCGAGCGCGAGAATGACGACGATAACGGCGGCAAACCACCGATTTCCGCGAAGCCAGCGCAGGGCCCAGAGGATATCGCGAGTCATACTAATGAATTAGTATATACCCTCGGGGCCGGACGGCAAGGGTTTAGCGCAGTTCGGTCATCCGCGGCAGACTCGACGTGTCCCAACCGCCGCCCAGCGCCTTCACCAGTAGCACGCTCGACCCCATGCGGCGGCGGAGAATGTCCACCTGGTTCCGTTCATTTTGAAGAGCGGCCGTCTGCGCCGTGATCACTTGCAGATAGTTGTCCACACCGCCCTTATAGCGATTCGTAAAGATGCGCAGCGCCTCGTGCGCGTCCTCGACCGCCTGCCGCTGCTGGCGGCTTTCGTCGTCGAGGATGCGCAGCGCCGACAGGTTGTCCTCCACCTGCTGGAACGCCGTGAGCGTGGCTTGACGGTACAGAGCGACCGTGGCGTCGTAGTCCGCGATGGAAGCTTCGGACGCGGCGCGCCGGCGGCCGGCGTCGAACAAGGTCTGCGCCATTGACGGCCCGACCGCCCAAAAACGGCTAGGCCACGTGAACCAGTTCAACAAAGAGGACCCCGCCAGTCCCACCGCCGCGCCGAGCGTAACGGTCGGATAAAAAGCGGCCTGCGCGATCCCCATCCGCTCGTTCGCCTCCGCCACGCGGCGCTCGGCGGCGGCGATGTCCGGACGCCGTTCCAGCAGTTGTGAAGGCACGCCGACGGGAATCGCGGGAGGTTCAAGATCCAGAGGCTCCGGGGCAATATTGAAAGCCGCCGGGGGCTGCCCGATGAGGACGGCAATTGCATGTTCGAAAGCGGCGCGCTGAACGGAGACATCGGTATCCTGCACGAGGGTTGCGTCCAACTGCGTCCGCGCCTGCGCCAGGTCGGACTTCGGCGCGGCTCCTCCTTCGAACCGGTTTTTCGTCAACTCCACGGCGTCGGAGTACGCTTTCACGGTGTCGTCCAGAAGCTTCTTTTGAGCGTCCGCGGCCCGCAGTTCGAAATAGTCAAAGGCAACTTCCGCCTGGAGGCTCAAGGTTGCCGTCGCGAGGTCCGCGGCCGAAGCTTGCGCTTCTTCCCGGGCCGCGGTCACAGAGCGGCGAACCCGGCCCCATAAATCGAGCTCATACGAGAGATCGAACGGCAGCACCATCTCCCCGGTAGGGCCCGGGTTGGGCGCGGCGTACGCCTGATGCGCGGAATTGCGTACCGAACTGATGCCGGGACCGGTGGAAATGGTGGGGAAACGGCCGGCTCTGGTCAGACTAACGATGGCGCGCGCTTCGCGATAACGTGCTTCGGCCCCCTTCAGGTCCTGGTTCGCCGCCGCGACCTGCTCCTCCAGCGAGTTGAGTTTTGGATCGCCGAAAATCTCCCACCATTTGCCGGGCGGCACGTTGCTGGTTCCGCCGGCCTGCTTCCAATCCTTCGTTTCCTTGAAGGTATCCGGCGGCATCTCCTTGTACGCCGGCGTCATCGGCACGGGCGGCGCCTGGGTGTACTTGGGCCCGACCATACATCCGGCCATTCCCAGTGCCGCGAGGACCGCCGCCGCGGGAAGAATCTTCCTCAAGGCCGGTCTCCCGGCGAGCGGCGATTCACCTTCACTGGCGCGCCGTTCATCAGCGAATCGGCGGGATCGAGAATCAACGCGTCGTTCGATTGGAGGCCGGAAACAATTTCCACGGTCCCTCCGTAGTCGCGGCCGATGGTCACCGGCGTCAGGTCGGCGCGTCCGTTCCGCACCACGGCCGCCATCAGACCCTCCCGGCGGAACAACAGCGTATTTGCCGGGATGATCACGGAGCGGATGGGCCCGGGCAATTTCAAGTGCACCGAGGCATAGCTGCCCGGCAGCAACAGGCCATTGGAGTTGTCCACATCCACTTCCACCAGCAAAGTGCGGGAAGCGGGGTCGATCGAGTTTGAATTACGCACCAGCGTTCCATGGAAGGTGCGCCCTGGAAATTCGTCCAGGGTGAGCGCAGCCTGCGCGCCCGTTTTCGCGGCCCTTGAGTAAACCTCCGGAACCGATACGAAGACGCGCAGACGTTGAATGGCCGCCAGATGGAAGAGCTCCTTTCCCTGGCCGGCGGCGCCCGCGTCGATCAGCGCGCCGACATCCGTGTTCCGGGCCGTGATGACGCCATCGAAGGGAGCGTAGACTTTTTCAAACGACTGCAACTGTTGCAGGCGCCGGACAGCGGCGCTCCTGGACTCGACCGCCGCCTTCTGGGCGCTCAGGTTGCTCACCGCCTGATCGGTCTCCTGCCTGGAAACCGAATTCGTCTTCAGCAAATACTGCCAGCGCTCGGCCGTAGTTTGCGCCAGACGATAGTTCGCTTCCGCGCTTTGCAGGTCCGCCATCGCTTGTTGTAGCTGCTGATCGATCTCGGGAGTCTCGATGTCGGCCAGGAGCTGGCCCTTCTTCACGCGCGAGCCGATATCGAAATACCAGTGGGTCAGATAACCGCTGGTCCGCGCGTAGATCGGAGAATCCGTAAATGCCTGCATGTTCCCGGGCAGCACGATCTCCTGCGTGGGCGCGGAAGCCTCCGGATAAGTCACATTCACCACTGGAATCGCGGCCTCGGCGGTGGCGCGAACCAGCTGTTTCGCTGCCGCCGCGCGCGCGTTGATTCCCGAATAAATCGCCAGCCCTAGCGCGAACGCCGCCGCCGGCGAAGGCGCGGCGCTTCCCCGACGGCGGTGCGGGCGGTCCGCCCGGCCGAAAAGGATCTTTCGTGTCTTCCAATTCCTCGATTGTCATTGCTATGTTCGCTTTCTCACCGGACCGGCGGCAGGGCGGCGACCGTGCAAGAGACCGAAAACCGCCGGTACAAACACGAGGGTCGCCAGAGTCGCCATCAACAGCCCGCCAATCACGGCCCGGCCGAGCGGCGCGTTCTGCTCCCCGCCCTCTCCGAGACCGAGCGCCATCGGAATCATGCCGATGATCATCGCCAGCGCCGTCATCAACACCGGGCGGAAGCGCGTGAATCCCGCCTCAATGGCGGCCTCCACGGCATCGCCGTGCAGAAGAAGCCGCTCCTTGGCGAACGCGACCACCAGAATGCTATTCGCCGTGCCAACGCCCATGCACATAATCGACCCCATCAGCGCGGGCACACTTAACGTGGTCCGCGTAAGGAAGAGAAACACCACGATCCCGGCGAGCGCGGCGGGGAGCGCGGTAATGATGATGAAGGGGTCGAGCCAGGACTGAAAATTAACGACGATCAGCAGATAAACCAGAACGATCGCAAAACCAAGCCCGGCGAGCAGGCCCAGATAGGAGGCGCGCATCGTCTGAAGCTGGCCGCGAATGTTGATGAAGCTTCCCCGCGGCAGCAATTTCCGGTTCGCGTTCACAATCCGCGTGATATCCCGGCCTACGCCCCCCAGGTCCCGGTCCTGGACGGCGCCGTAAATATCGACGACGCGGCGAATATTGTAGTGGTTGAACACCGCCATTTCATTGCTGCGCGTGATGGATGCGACGTTGGCGAGAATACCCGGCTGGGCTCCCGCTTGCGCGGTGATGGGCGTGCTCTGCAGATCCGCGAGAGATTGAATACGATACTGCGGCGTCCGCTCCACCAGGCTATAGTTGACGCCATTCTGCCAGTTCAGGAAAAAAGCGGGCGTGGTTTGGGCGCTGCCGCTCAGAGAGATCAGCAGGCTGTTGGCGACATCGCGAGGCGTAAAGCCGCCTTGCGCCGCCTTGGTTCGATCCACCGCGACGTGGAATCGCGGATAGTCGAAGCGCTGTTGAATCCGGAGGTCGGCAATTCCGGGCACACGCCGCAGTTCGCTAAGCATCTGCTCCGCCACCCGCTTGTTTCCTTCGATGTCCGCGCCTTCAATCTGCACATCCACGGGCGCGGGTAGTCCGAAGTTGAGAATCTGGGTCACGATATCGGCGGGAAGAAAATAGAAAGTCACGCCGGGGAACTCCGCCGGCAGAGCGCGCCGCAGTTCGCGTACATAGTCCGCGGTCGGATGATGGTTCTCGTTGAGCGATACCAGAATGTCGGCATCTCCGGAACCGATGAGTCCGGAGGTCGAATGCATCAGGTTGATGGTGCTGTAAGGGAGCCCGATGTTATCGAGAACGTTGGTCACCTCATCGCCCGGAATTTTTCTTCGGATGGAGTCTTCCACCAGATCGCAAAGGCGCGCTGTTTCCTCGATGCGCGTCCCGGTCCGGGCCCGCAGGTGCAGGATGAATTGCCCGCTGTCCGTATTCGGAAAGAAGTCCTGGCCCAACCGGGGCAGCAGTAAGAATGCGGAACCGCAGACCAGAAGAAACACGGGGATAAAAACCAGGCGGCGATGCACCAGGCTCACCAGCAGACCGCGATAGCTCGAACGCAGCGCCTCAAAGCTCCACTCGAAGCCGCGCTGGAACCATACGAACGGATTGCGGCTGGGCCCGGGAAGATGTTCCTTCACCCGCAGCAGGTACATGGCGAGCGTCGGCACCAGCGTCCTCGAAAGAATATAGGACGCAATCATCGCAAAGATCACCGCCTCCGAGAGCGGCACGAACAGATAGCGGGCGACGCCGCTCAGGAAAAACATCGGCAGGAAAACGATACAAATGCAGAGTGTGGAAACCAGAGCCGGAGTCGCAATCTGGGCGGCGCCTTCCAGGATCGCGGAGTGAAGGCCGGCACCTTCTTCGAGAAAGCGTTCTATGTTCTCAATGGTGACAGTCGCGTCGTCCACCAGGATTCCGACCGCGAGCGCGAGCCCGCCCAGCGTCATGATGTTGATCGTTTCGCCCAAGGCGCTCAGGGCGATCACCGACGTCAGGATGGATAGCGGAATCGAGATCGCGATGATCAGCGTGCTCCTCCAGCTTCCGAGGAAGATGAGGATCATCAGGCCGGTGAGGCAGGCGGCGATCACCGCCTCGCGAATCACTCCGCTCACGGCGGCGCGAACGAAGATCGACTGGTCCGCCAGCGGCTGAATCTTCAACTCCGGCGGCAACGTGGTCTGCACTTTCGGCAGGATGTCGCGAATGCCCTGGACCACGCTCAACGTGGAGGCGTTGCCGGCCTTCAGAACGGAAACCAGCGCGCCGCGGCGCCCGTCCTTCCGCACGATGTTGGTCTGCGGAGAAAATCCGTCGCTCACCTGGGCGACGTCCCGCACGTAAACGGGTGAGTCCCCCACCACCTTGATCGGCAGGTCGTTCAACTCAGCCACGGTCTTGGGGCTGGCATTCAGATCGACGTCGTACTCCAACTGGTCGATCTTCGCCGTGCCTGACGGGAGCACCAGGTTTTGAAGGTTGATCGCCGTAACCACGTCGGAGGCCGAGAGCCCTTTCGATTGCAGCAGCGCCGGATTCAGATTGACGTTCACAAGCCGCTGCTTGCCGCCGTACGGATACGGAACCGCCGCTCCGGGAACGGTGACAAGCTGCGTCCGAAGGAAATTCAGCGCGATGTCATTCAATTGGGGCTCGGTCAATCCGTTGCCCGAAAGCGATAGCTGCAGGATGGGGACACTCGACGCGCTGAAGTTGATGATGAGCGGAGGCTGCACGCCGGGAGGGAATTGCCGCAAGATCTGCTGCGAGGCTGCCGTGATCTGCGCATTGGCCGTGTCCAGGCTCGCGTTGGGTTGCAGGAACACCTTGATCGCCGCCTGCCCGTTGATGGTGGTGGATTCAATGTGTTCGATGTTGTCCACCAGCGTGGTCAGGACGCGCTCGTAAACCGTGGTGATCCGCCCCTCCATCTCCTGGGGGTTGAGCCCTGTATAGGTCCAGGAGACCGCGATGACCGGGATATTGATGTCAGGAAAAATGTCCGTGGGCGTGCGCAGGATCACGACAGGGCTGATGAGGAGAATCAGCAGCGCGAGCACCAGGAACGTATACGGGCGGTTGAGCGCGACCTTTACAATCCACATCGCCGCGCCCCGTGGACCCGAAGAGACTGCTCTTCCATATGTAATCTGATTGCGGGTGGAGTTGCTACGTTGCGCAGTTAAATCAGAACACCGCTATCGGAAAAACCGATAGACTCGAATTTATGGAGTTGCGTCATCTAAGATACTTTTGCGCAGTGGCGGAAAACCAGGGTTTCAGCGCGACCGCGCGCGCGCTGCATGTTTCGCAATCGGCAATCAGCGAGCAGATTTCGAGCCTGGAAAAGGAAATTGGCGTGCCGCTACTGGTTCGCGAGCACTCCAGGGTGAAGCTGACGCCGCATGGTGAGATCTTCCTTCGCAAAGCAAAGGGTGTTATCGAGGACGCGGAGAAGGCCGTGGAAACGGCAAGACGGTCCTTACGCGGCGAAATCGGGACCCTTACCATCGGCTTTTTTACCGGCGGCACGGGGACATTTGTCCCGGCGATGATCCGGAGCTTCCGGCATTTGTATCCTGGCGTTCATATTTCGCTGGTGGATATGGTGCCGGCGGTGCAATCGGAAGCGCTCATGAACGGGACCATCGACATCGCATTCACCCGGCCGCTGGACCCGCCCTATAAGCAGCATTTGCGGTCGGAAATGCTTTATCTCGACCCTTTAATCGCCGTGCTGCCGAAGGGTCACCGTCTGGCCGGCGGTCCGGTCAACATACGGGATCTGGCGGGAGAGCGCTTTGTGCTCTGCGCGCGCGAAACGTCTTCCGCGGTGTTCGACAAAATCATCTCCCTCTGCTCCGACGCCGGCTTCTCGCCGGGAATTGTAACCACGTCGCTCGTCTGGTCGAGCGTGGTGATGCTGGTACAGGCGGGCGAGGGGATCGCGCTGCTGCCGAGCAACCTGCAGCAGCGCGGCGCGAGCGATCTGGCGTTCTGTCCGCTCACCTCGCCGGCGGCGGCCATTGGGCTGATGATGGCTTGGCGGCCGGATCGCCTGGGCCCGATTCAGAAGGCTTTCCTCGAACTCGTCCGCGCGAATAAGCCGCGCTCCAAATAGCCGGTTACCGCAATAGCTCGTCGAGGAGAGGGAGCGGCACCGCACCTTCTTCGAGGGCGCGCTTGTGGAAGTCGGCGAGCTGAAACGCCACGCCCTTGCGCCGGCGATCGTTATCGCGAACCCGATTCCAGCCGCTCACGCCGATGAAATACATCGGTAACTGGCAGGACGAAAGCTGTGCGCGCTGCAGCTTGCCGGTCGCCTCTTCTTTTTCCTGGTAGGTCTCGCCGGTCATCAGGTCCAGCGCCTGCTGATCGGTCATACCCATTGTTTGAAGGCGAATGTCGAGGATCGTATTGGCGAGCACGCGGAGCATTTGTTTTTTGAGGGTCAGCTTCATTCCCGGAGCTCCGTTCAAATAGCCCTCTTCGGTCATGAATTGCTGCGCGTACACCGCCCACCCCTCTACATACGGACCGTTTCCGAACCATGCGCGGAGCAGCCGCCGCCCGGTGGGTTGAACGCGGTTGGCATATTGAAACTGGACCCAGTGTCCGGGCATCGCCTCATGAATGGTGAGGTGCTCCAGGCCGAAGGTGTTGTATTCCCGGAGCCGGGATTCCACGCTCTCCCGGGACGCATTCTTCGGTATGGGAGTGATCCAATAAAAGGCGCCCAGTTGAGGCTCGAGGACCGGCGCCGCGCTAAAGCCCCCCACGCCATAGGCGCCGCGCATGAACTCGGGAGTGGGAATCACCTGCAAGGACTCGCCGGAGGGAAGCGGCACCAGGCCGCGCGCCTCGACGAATTGCCGCGCCCGCTCCAGATCTTCCTTGGCCTCCTTGAAATACGTGCCCGGAGTGGCATGCTGTTGCGCGATCTCATCCAGCGCCTCGCGAACGGTTTTCGGAGCGGCCAGACGCGCCATCTCTTCGCGGGTCGCCTTAAGCTGCGCCTCGGCCTCGGCGAGCACCTGTTCCGGCGTCTTTCCGCTCGCGAGGGTGTAGCGGAACTTTTGCGCGTACTTCTCCCTGCCCAGCCGCCAGTCGCTGGTCTTCTGGGAGAGGGTATTGGCGAGCCAGCCGTCGAATTCGCGGAGCGCGGCGAGCGCGGGGCCGGCGGCGTGCTCGAAAAAGGGCCGCACATCGGCGGGAACGTCATGCCGTAGCGTGTCGTCAATCAGGCTGATGTTTCCCTGGTTCTCCTCTCTTGCCACACGATTCCAAACCTCGGGCGCATCCACAAGGTTTGCCTTGGCCTGATCGAGCAGCCGGGGAATTGCTTCCATGCGCCGCGCAATATTCAGAAAGCGGTCGGCCTTCGGCGCGTAATTCAGGACATACGGCGTGAACAAGGCATTCCCGATCAGTTCGACGTAAACGGTGGGGTTGTGCCGGTAGTTCTGAATGGAATCCAGTTCCAGCAGGGAGAGCGAGATCTGGTCGTCCATGATCTGATAGTCGGCGCGCTCCTCCGGCGAAAGAGCTTCCTGGGGAAAGCTCTGCAAACGCCCCCGGGCGCCGGTCAAGAAACTCCGCGTCCGCGCGATTCCCTCGGGCGAGTAGTCGTCCAGAAGGTCATCCAGGTGAACGCCCTGGTGATTGTGATAGCCCTCCGAAGTGGCGGAAACCGGCGAAAGCGCCAGCGACGAATAGACGAAATCCTCCGTTGCCTGTTCGAAAGGAGTGGGTCGCGGCGCGCATCCGGTGAGGATCACGGCGAGCAATCCGGCGCAACTAACCAATCGCAGCATTTAGCTTCTCCATATCCGCGGCTTCGCCGAAGCGAGCGCACTTGAGAGCCGGGTCCAGATTGCGGAGCAACCCGGTCAGGACGCCTCCGGCCCCCACTTCCACAAATTGGTCCACGCCCTGGGCGGCCAGATAGCGCATGGAATCGGTCCAAAGGACCGGATTTGGCACCTGCTCCAACAGTCCGTGGCGCGCTTCCACGGCGGTTTGAATGGGCCGCGCCTGCCAGTTGTTAATCAACGGGACCGAAAGATCGTGAAAACAGGTCGTTTGCAGATCGGACGCAAGGCGGTCCTGGGCGGGTTTCATCAGCGAGCAGTGGAAGGGCGCGCTCACCGGCAGCAGAACCGCTTTTCGCGCGCCGGCGGCTTTCGCCAGAACGATGGCGCGCTGGACCGCGGCGGCGTGCCCCGCAATTACAATCTGGTCCGGCGAGTTCAAGTTCGCCGCGCTCACCACTTCCCCCTGCGCAGCCTCCGCCAGAATCTGATCCAGCTTTCCTTCCGGCAGCTTGAGCAGCGCGGCCATGGCGCCCACTCCCGCGGGCACCGCTTCCTGCATGTATTGCCCGCGTTTCCGGACCAATCTCAGGGCGTCCGCGAAGCCGAGCGCGCCGGCCGCCACCAGCGCAGAATATTCGCCCAAGCTGTGTCCCGCGACGAAAGCGGGGCGCACGCCGCGCTCCTCGAGAACGCGGAGAGCCGCCACGGAAACCGCCAACAGCGCGGGCTGAGTGTTCTCCGTGAGCCTCAACTGTTCGTCCGGGCCTTGAAAACAAAGCTCCGACAGGGCAAAGCCGAGTGCCTGGTCGGCTTCTTCAAAAGCGGCGCGCGCGGCCGGGAAATTTTCGGCGAGGCTCTTACCCATAGCCGTGGCCTGCGAGCCCTGGCCTGGGAACAAAAAAGCAAATCTCATGGGTATTGAATCGATTATCCAGTTCAGTGTATCGCGAGGCGGGCGCGATTTTTCCAGCTAACTTCCTCTTGCTTCCATAGTCTAACTTGGTATAGTTAAGCTATGGAAACGCGCCCAGACATCCCCTCCGGCACTCTGTATATGCTGATCCTGAAGACCCTCGCCCGGCGCGGCGCCCTTCACGGCTACGGCATCACGCAGCATATCCGGCAATCCTCGAACGATGTCCTGCAGGTGGACGAAGGGTCGCTCTACCCCGCCCTCCAGCGCATGTTGATCAGGGGCTGGGTGCGGGATGAATGGAAGATTTCCGAAAACAACCGCCGCGCCCGATATTACAGCCTCACTCCGGAGGGGCGGAAGCAACTGGCTCGTGAAGTGCGCCAGTTCGACCACGTGATGAGCGCGATTTCACGAGTGATCCAGGAGGTTTGATGCGACAGCTTCTGCGCAGACTGAATTTCTTCTTTCGCCGCGGCCGGTTCGAGCGGGACCTGGAGGAAGAACTTCGCTACCACGTAGACCGCCTGGCCGAAGAACAGGCAGACCAAGGCGCTTCCCGCCGGCAGTTCGGAAGCGTCGCGCGCGTCCGGGAGGAGAGCCGGCGCATGTGGACGACCACCGTGGGCGAGCAACTGGCGCAGGATATCCGCTACGGCGTCAGAGCCTTGGCGGCTAACCCGCTCTTCACGGCGATGGCCATTCTATCTCTAGCGCTTGGCATCGGAGCGAATACCGCCATTTACAGCTTCCTGGATGGCATCCTGCTGCGTGACTTGCCGGTGGCGCGTCCCGCCGAGTTGGTGGTCCTGAACTGGCGCGCGGCCGACCATCCCAAGGTGATTCACCGCCTGAGCGGCAGCCAATATCGTGACGGGAAGCACGGAGTGGCCAGTCCCAACTATCCGTATGCGTTTTACCAGGATCTTCAGAAGGCGCAGAACTCCTTATCCGCGCTGTTCGCCTACGCCCCGGCCTGGGAGCTGAATATCGTCACCCGATACCGGGCGGATGTCGCGGAGGGGGAACTCGTCTCGGGCGGATTTTTCCGCGGCCTCGGAGTTGTTCCCGCGGCGGGTCGCCTGATCCTCGATGAGGACGACCGTCCGGGCGCCCCGCCGGTCGCTGTTTTGAGTTACAAGTATTGGCGCTCGCGCTATCCCGCCGGTGTGGATGCCGTTGGCCAGTCGATCCGCATCAATCACGTCCCCGTCACGGTCGTCGGCGTCGCCCCGCCCGGATTCTTTGGAGTGAACCCCAGCACGAGCCCGGCGGTCTACCTTCCCCTGCGCGCCGCACCGGTTTTCTCCCCCAAACCGGCCGACGATGAGCAGAGCAAGTTCGTCGCGAGGGACTCGTACTGGGTAGAGATGATGGGACGTCTGAGCCCGGGAGTGAGCCTGGAGCAGGCACAGGTGGAACTGGCTGGAC
Organism: Bryobacteraceae bacterium; assembly: GCA_035545735.1. Taxonomy (GTDB): domain Bacteria; phylum Acidobacteriota; class Terriglobia; order Bryobacterales; family Bryobacteraceae; genus JAJYKC01. Next base: position 67,761 of record DASZXS010000086.1, read on the forward strand.
GCTTTCAGCAGTACGTAAAGAGCACGATATCGTCGCCCAAGGAGAAAGAGAATCTCCCGGCGCTGTGGCTGCAGCGAGGCGCTGGCGGGCTCGACTCGCTCCGGCGGCAGTACTCCGAGCCGCTCTACATCCTGATGGCGATGGTGGGCCTGATTCTCGCCCTGGCCTGCGCCAACATCGCCAATCTTCTGCTGGCGCGCGCTACCGCGCGGCGGCGTGAAATGGCGATACGCCTGAGTCTGGGGGCAAGCCGGGGCCGCGTGATTGGCCAGTTATTAACGGAGAGCGTGATGTTATCGCTGGCGGGCGCCGCTCTGGGACTCCTGGTCGCGCTGTGGGGAATTCGCTCCATCACCTGGCTTCTCTCGAATGGACAGGAAGACTTCACGCTGCATGCGAGTTTAAGCTGGCCCGTACTGGCTTTTGCCTTTGCCTTGGCCCTGGCGACCGGCGTCTTGTTCGGCCTCGCGCCCGCGCTACGGGCCACCGGCGTCGACCTGACCTCCGGGCTGAAGGAAACCAAAGCGGGGTCTTCCGGCAGACAGGCGCGGCATTTCGGCCTCGGACAGGCGCTGCTCACCGCGCAAGTCGCGGTCTCCCTGGTCCTTGTGGTCGCCGCCGGACTCTTCGTCCGCACCCTATCCAACCTTCATTCCGTCGACCTCGGCTTCAATCGCGAAAACATACTGATCTTTTATATGAACGCGAGGCAGTCCGGATATGAAGGCCCGGCGCTCGCGAAGGTCTACGGAGATCTGCTCGACCGTTTCGCCCGCGTCCCCGGGGTGCGCGGCGCGAGTCTCTCCAAGTCCCCTTTGGCCATCGGCTCCTGGAACTCAACGGAAGTCACCATTCCGGGCGCGCCGCCGGTGGAGGGCCGCCGGGACACCTGCGTCGAGCCGGTGGACGCATCCTTTCTCGCCACTCTACAAATCCCGATGCTCGGCGGCCGAGACTTCGACCAGCACGATATGCAATCACCGCGGGTCGCTATCGTCAGCGAGGAATTCGTCAAGAAATTCTTTCCCAAGGAAAACCCGCTGGGGCGGCGCATCGGCATCGGCGGCAACAAAACCGCGGACATTGAGATCGTCGGAATCTCCAGAACCACTCGCTACAACTCCATAAAAGAAACGGAGACTCCGCCCGTCGTCTACGTACCGTACACCGGAGATCTGGATGACCTGGGCCGCAGCGGGGTGTTCTTTGAGCTCCGCACCGCCGGGGATCCGTTCCTGGCGCTGAACACGGTGCGCCAGATTGTTCGCCAGCAGGACGCGAGCATCGCGATCTCCTACACCAACACTCTCGCCGCACAGATCGACCTGACGATCGGCAAGGAACGTACGTTCGCGCAGCTTTGCACCTGCTTTGCGGTTCTCGCGCTGATCATCGCCTGCGTCGGACTCTACGGGACGATCTCTTACACCGTGGCGCGGCGCACAAGCGAAATCGGAATTCGGATGGCGCTTGGCGCGGAGCGCCGGCGCATTCTGTGGATGGTGCTGCGGGAGATGTTTTCGATTGCGGGAGTGGGCTTGGCGATCGGCCTCGGCGCCGCTTGGGGCGCGACCCGTTTTGTCGAGTCCTTCCTGTTCGGGCTGAAGCACAACGACCCCGCCGTGCTGGCGTTTTCTGTGGTGGTGCTGGCGGGAGCGGCGCTGGCGGCGGGATACGCGCCGGCGCGGCGAGCCTCCCGAGTGGACCCGATGGCCGCGCTACGGCACGAATAACAACCGTCCTATACGGGGCCCGCGATCTTCAATCCCGCCGCCGCGAATCCGAACCTGGCGAGAGCGGCGCGGACCTCCTCTACGCCGCTCGAATAGGCCGGAAACTCCACGTTCACGGAGCCGTGTTGATGATAGAGTTCGGGGTTGATTGGAAAGGTCACCGACGCCAGCGCTTCGAGAAAATCTTCAAGATGCCGATGATCGACGGAGTAAGACAGCTTAACAAGTTCGCCTTGTGAGCTTACAAGGCTGGGAGCGGCACACTTGGTGCTCATTACGGTCCTCCTTTAGCAGCACTTTTGCGAGAACCAACGGGTCAAGAAGCACGTCATTAAGAGTCAGACGCATAAAAAACCCCCACGGCGTGCCGCAGGGGATTAATTCTTCTTGAAGACCGACTCGCCTTTAGCACTTTTTAGCGTGGTTGCAATTAGCAGGCCCCGCTCCACAGGGCCTAAATCAATCCACGTTCATCTTGAGCTTACCACCAGCTTCCTTCGAAATCAATGGAAAAATCCGGGGCGCCGTCTTACCGCCGCTCCATGCTCTTACTCAGCTCTTCGAACCGCTTTCGCTGCTCGGGCGTGAGAATCGCCAGAATCCGATATTTTCCGGTTGCCCGGTAACTCTCTATCTCCTGGCGGTAGTTCACCATGTCATCCAGAATCGATTTCAGTTTTTCCGACTGGTCGGGAGTCAGATCCAGATCTTTCTTTAACTGCCCAAGCGTTAATTCCGAATCGGCTGGAAGAGCCGCGTGCCGCGCGGCACGCCAGTGAATGCCGGTGCGCATGGCAAGGGCGCCGGATGCCGCTCCAGCCAGAAACACCAACAAGAGCACCGTGACCACACGCGAATCTTGCCACGGGGACCGTTGCGCAGGAAGCATGGGCTATCCGAACCCCTATTCCTGAAAGCTCGCCAACGTCACCAGAACCGAGTTTCGCGCCTGGTCCATCTGGGCGGCCGAACCCGAGTCGATAGCCAGGATATTTTTCGGCGCGCTGGACATCACCATATCGGAAGCGGTAGCCATACCACGCCCCGCGGGATCGGTGGACACCATGTAGCCCGCCATGATAAGCGCCATTCCAGCCGATGCCAGCGCGATGCGCCATCCGAAAGCCGCGTCGTGCATCAGCGACCAAGCCGAGGGCCGGGCCTCGGCTTCGATGCGCGCCATTACGCGTCCGTAAAATCCCGCGACCGGAGAAGCCTCATCCGACCGGAGAAGCCTCACTTGGGCGGACTGTTTGCGGAACTGCTCCAGATCGCCGCGACAGTCGCCGCACCCGGAAAGGTGTTCCTCGAACTTCCTTCCCGCTGCCGCAGGGTCGTCCAGGTATTCTTCCAACCTCGCCCGAATCGCCTTGTGCATATTTCTCGTTCCCTCAAAAGTAATCCCTGCTTCGTTCGCGGATCGACTCGCCCGCTTTGATTCCCTATGTAATGTATTCCCGCTCTGCCCAAAACGCTACTTCGATGGCGCCCGGTTCAGCCGCTGGGCGGCCTTGAGAAGCTTTTGCCTCGCCCGGAACAGCTTCACCTTTATCGTATTCTCATTCACGCCGGAAAGGCGGGACAATTCCTCCACGGAGAAACCCTCCACCTCCTTAAGGATAATCATGGTCCGCTCCTCCTCCGGCAGCCGTTCCAATAGTTTAACCACGAGATCCCGCTGGGCGAGGGTGGTATCCATGGGCCTCCCCCGATCCACGACAGCATCGCTATTTTCCATACGGCGGCTGTCTTCCTCGGAAAAATCGCTCTCGTAAACCAGTTTACGCACCCGCTTCTTGCGCAGGTAGTCATAACACTCGTTCACAGTTATTTTATAGATCCACGTGAGCAAGGAGCTACGAAAATCGAAATTCTTGATCGAAAAGTAGATTTTGGCGAAGACCTGCTGCGAGATGTCCTCGGCGTCGTTATGATTCCGTAAGATGCCGAAAATAATAGAGAAAACCTTAGCCTGATAGCGATCTACAATCTCACGGAACGCAAGATCGTCGCGCGCCTGTACTCTTCGGACAAGGGCCGCCTCTTCGGTGCTCCGATGATCCACTCTAGTCTTTGCCCGGGGTTTGCCGGTGGCAGGAAACGGTAGGACGCTCGTGAGGCCGCTCATACAACTCAGCAGACGCGGTCCGCAGCGGAGCGGTTCCAAACACTTGCGGCATCCTAATTGGGAGTGTAGCACCGCGAAGACTTGCGCTTCATACCGCACTCTTCCCTGGCCACGTGGCGTAAGGAGCCGTTCCCCAGGCGGCAGAGATCGAGAATTTCCAGTTCGCACCTGAGACACCCCAAGCCATCGCCATCTCCGCGTGTAGTGCGACGCCGCATCCAAGACGGCCCGCCACTCGCGTTTGCGTTGGCAGGGCGGGCGGTGGACAATAGCCAAAGCACGATTTTATGCGCAACCTCCTCTTCGTGTTTTCTGTTCTGTCGATTTCCATGACCATTCACGCACAAAACCAGCCTCCCGAGGCTCAAATCTCCAACGGCGTCATCACCGCGAAACTGTACCTCCCGGACACCACAACCGGCTATTACCGGGGCACGCGATTCGACTGGTCCGGGGTGATACACAGCCTTACCTATCAAGGTCATGAATATTATGGACCGTGGTACACGAAGACGGCCCCCGGCATTCACGATTTCGTCTTCGACGGACCGGACATCGTTGCCGGGCCATGCAGCGCGATACCGGGGCCGGTCGATGAGTTTTTAACCGAAGGAAAAGCGCTTGGCTACGACGAGGCGAAGGCGGGTGGGACGTTTATCAAAATCGGCATCGGCGTGCTGCGGAAACCCGATGATTCCCAATACGATCATTATCGCCTCTATCCGGTCGCCGATCCGGGCAAGTGGTCCGTACACCGCAAGGCCGATTCGGTTGAATTCACGCAGGAGGTGGCGGATGCGAGTTCCGGTTACGCCTATCTATACACCAAGAGCGTTCGCCTGCTCCCCGGCAAGTCCGAGATGGAGATCGCCCATAGCCTGAAGAATACGGGCCGGAAGACGATTCATTCGAGCGTCTACAACCACAATTTCCTGGTTCTGAAGCCGCTTCCGATCGGACCGAATTTTACGATCACCGTGCCGTTCCAGATCCAGACAAGCCGCCCCCTGGACAGCCACCTTGCGGAGATTCGCGGGAACCGGTTTCACTACAAAAAAGCCCTCGCAGGGAATGAAACCGTGTCGGCAAGTTTTCAGGGCTTTGGCAATAAGGCGGCGGACTATCGCATTACCATTGAGAACGAAGCCGCTCAGGCCGGCGTCACGATCACGGCAGACCGCCCGCTCTCGCGCGAGGAACTGTGGTCGATCCGTTCCATTCTGGCGATGGAGCCGTTCATCGACATGACGATTGAGCCCGGGAAGTCCTTCTCCTGGAAATATCACTACGCCTATTTCACGACCAAGTAGGCTTCACGGCCGGGGAAAGCGGCTAATGCGCGTGCCGCGAGAAGAGATGAGGCGTCATGAAGCTGAACCGGCGCCCCAGAATCGCTTTGATCAGCAAATGGTCCGTGCCGCGCGTGGCGCCGATGCCGACGCCGAAGTTAAATTCCCAGTCCGGTCCGAAATTGTAGTCGATGGAGGGTACAAATTGTTGTTGTTGCTTGTAGAAGGGATCGAAAGCCGTGATATCCCCGGTGTCGGCGTAGTACTCGAGGCCCGCTTGCAGTTTTGATGTGACCGAATAGGCCGCCTTGAAGTTCGGGGAAAACGAGAGCCCTTCTGAAACACCGGGCCCGTGCCAGGAACGCTCCAGCGAGGGATTAAATGCGAGGTACCAGCGCCCCAGTTGCTTGTCGACGATCGGGCGAATTTCCCAAGTCCACGTATCGCGAGAGAAAATGGGCCGCTGATACCCGATTTCCGTCGAAACACTGACTCCGACCGGCCAGCCCCAGCTCTCCGGGACACGAACGCGGGGCCGGATATGGTCTCCTACCCATTTGTAGCCCTGATGCGGACCGGCGCTTGTGAAGATGTAGAACCCGGTTTCAAACCAGGAGTTCCATCCCTGGGTGATTTCGACGGTCTCATGCAGTTGGTGTTCGGTGGGGAGGGTGCCATCCGACGGGGCCGTTGATCCCGTAACGGTGAAGTTACTGTGCAGTTCCACCATGGTGCGATGAGCGGGAACGGTATCGGACGGATATACCTGCACCTCGTAATTTCCTTGCCCGTGAGCGGCCAAACATGCCGTGAGCGCGAGGATCATTCCACGCAGAAAGAACCTTCCACGATTTGCGGCAGACGCCGTGGATGTATTCCAACGATTAACTCTTACATCTCTATTTCTTTTTATGTAAAGCATGCTACATTGCCGGCGGCCGTGCCGGACCCTTCCACATCGGCAGCGCTCTGAAACAGTCTCCACGTTCCAGCGAGTTCTCGGCGTTTGGAGTTTTCCATCCACAAACGGACGAGGTGGCAAATCCGGGCGGTCGAAAAACTCACCGCCGGCATCCGCACTGAGCCAGGCGGATCGTGATGGTGAGCAAGGTCACGTTCTCAGCCCGCGCCCCGTGCACGAGAACGGCCGGAAAGCGACCCTACTCCTCTATTTCGGGCGGTTTTTTATGTTTTGGCTTCGGGCGGTCCTTCGCCGGCAGGATCGGCCGCGAAGGCTTCACCCGGCCCACGCGCTCCCGGGCCAGTTTGCGCACTTCCTTCTTCTGATCGAACGGAGCGACTTTTTTGGCCATAGCTTCCTATTTTCCAATCCTTCGGGTCCCTTGACTCCGCTTCAAACCCGTCCCTACAATAAAACAGAGGTTATAAGGAGGCCCTATGCTGCGTTCCATTGGCCTGCCCGAGCTGATGGTGATTCTGGTGGTCGCCGTGTTGTTATTCGGCGGCAAGAAAATTCCGGAAGTCGCCAAAGGTCTGGGTGAGGGCATCAAGCACTTCAAGGATGCCTTGAAGACAGACAGCCACGACGTCGACGAAAAGAAGCAGGCCTAAGGCTTCCGGGGACTCTTCGCACTTTGAAGAGCCTCTCACTCGACCTTCCAATATAAAAACCCCGCGCGGGAGACGTCCGGCGGGGTTTTCACTTTCAGATTTCGATTTTTCCGCTGCTGCTATTTCTTCTTCGGTGGCACAATCGCGTCTTTGACGGCCTTCGCGACGCGGAACTTCACCACCTTCTTGGCGGGAATCTTGATCGTCTCGCCGGTCGCGGGATTCCGCCCGAGGCGCGCTTTGCGATCGACGCGAACGAGACGCCCGATGCCGGGGATGGCGAAAACGCCGCTCCGTTTGGTCTCGCGAACCGCGATTTCCGCAAATGCCGTTACGAAGTGCTTGGCGACCTTATTGGTAACGCCCGTTGTCTCCGCCAACTCTTTTACGACTGCAGACTGGGTTAATTTTGCCGCTGCCATATGCTTCTCCTTATGTCAGATTCTTTCCACGTGCCGGAACATCGGCTGCGCCGGCCCGGTTCTCCGTCCGGACGGTATAAAACAAAACCGCCCATTTCTGTTTTGCTAATAAATCATAGCGGCGTTCCCGGCGCGTGTAAAGGCCTGAAGGCCAAAAAACAGCATTTTTCTTGGGATTTTTTGGCCGGAACGACCTAAAAAGCAAGCCAGGCAAGGGTTTGGCGGGTAGCGGGCTCCGCCAAACCCGATTTTGGAGCGATTTCAGGCCCCCTTGGCCTGAGCGCCGCGGACCAACGGGATCTGTTCCGGCGCGGGCGATTTGGCCGGCCCGGCGGCTTCCGGACGTGCCGCGGCGGGCGTCAACTGCAGTTGCTCCCGCAGTTCGCGCTCCAGGCGGGAGGCAAGCTCCGCATTCGCAATGAGCGAGCCGCGCGCGTTCTCGCGGCCCTGCCCGAGCCGTTCGCCGCCGTAGCTGAACCAGGTCCCGCTCTTTTCCACAACGCCTTGCGCGGAGGCCAGGTCCAGCAAATCTCCTTCGCGGGAGATGCCGGTTCCGTAGAGGATGTCCACTTCGGCCTCGCGAAACGGAGCGGCCACTTTGTTCTTTACCACCTTCACGCGGGTGCGATTGCCGACCACGATGTCTCCGTCTTTAATGGCGGAAGCGCGACGGACCTCAATGCGCACGGAGGAGTAAAACTTCAGCGCGCGCCCTCCGGTGGTCGTTTCCGGGTTGCCGAACACAACGCCGATTTTCTCGCGCACCTGGTTTATAAAGATGAGCAGCGCGTTCGTTCGCGCAACCGTGCCGGTAAGCTTCCGCAATGCCTGTGACATCAGCCGCGCGTGGAGTCCCATGTGGCTATCGCCCATTTCCCCCTCCAGTTCCGCCTTGGGAACCAGCGCGGCCACCGAGTCCACCACGGCGACATCGAAAGCAGCGGTTCCAATCAGCGCGCCGGCAATTTCGAGGGCCTGCTCTCCGCAATCCGGCTGGGAAACGATTAGATTGTCCACGTCAACGCCGAGCTTACGGGCGTAAACCGGGTCCAGAGCGTGCTCGGCATCGATGAAAGCGGCGGCTCCGCCCTCCTTTTGCGCCTGCGCGATCACCTGGAGCGCCAACGTGGTTTTACCGGAAGACTCCGGCCCAAAGATTTCCACCACGCGCCCGCGCGGGAGACCGCCCGCGCCGAGCGCCAGATCGATCGAAATGGAACCGGTGGAAATGACTGGAACCGGAACGATATCCCGCCCTCCCAGGCGAAGCACCGACCCCTTGCCAAACTGCTTATCCATCTGGGACAGCGCCTGATCAATCGCCCGTTGCCGCGCCGCGCCCTCTAATTTCGTACCGGTTCGCGTGTTTTCGATCACGCAACATTAGTGCGGCGCCAAGGCGCGACTCTCCCGAAAGATCAACGGCTCGGCCTCTTCCGACGTCAAATTTGTGGATGCGACGCCTAATTTCCTTCCTGCTGGCGGTAGGGGCTCTCCAAGCGGCCGAACAGCCGCCCGCGAGCCTGATGATCACCTATCAGTGCATGCCCGCGGACCGGCCGGCGCTGCGAAAAGCCATGCTGGACTCCGGGCTCGCACGCTTCCAGCACTGGCAGGAAGCCGGCGTCCTGCGAAGCTTCCTCATTCTCTTCAGCCGCCACGTAAATAGCGGGCGCTGGGACATGCTGGCCCTGCTGCACTTTGCCGATTCGACCAAAGTGGACCGGTGGAGCGAGATCGAGAAATGGTGGCCCGCCGGACTGGCCAAGGAGGAGCTATCGCTGCTGACGGACGTTCGAACCGGCATGGTGGATCTGGTCCAACAGAACGCCGGGGCCGATCCGCCGGAAAAGCCGGTGTTTGTGGTGACGCCACTATCGTTTGAGCAGCCGTCGCAGGCGCTGGGCAGGCTGCAGGCGTCGCTGGCGGCGCAGGCGGAGCGATGGCTCGCCGGAAAAGCGGTAACTCTCTCCGAGGCATTCCTGTCGCGGCCGCCAGGGGATATGGCCTATGTGGTCCAGGAATTCGACAACGAGGAGGCTTTCGAAAAAAGCCCGCCCCTGACGCCGCCCAACGGCGCCGCGCAGGGGGAGCCTGTAGTCGCGGAAGTCTTGCTGGCGCGGTAAAAAAAGCTATTCTCCCGGCAACGCGAAGGCGTAGAGCATGTCGCCCGCTCCCGCCAGCAGATATTGGCGCCCGTCGAGCTCATAGGTAATCAGCCCGCTGCTCACGTCCGAGGCCAGCGTGACATGCCACAGAAGCCTGCCCGTGGCCGGGTCCAGAGCGACCAAATTTCCCGCGGGGTCTCCCGAAAAAAGCAGATGGCCCGCCGTGGTGAGAAGGCTGAAGATGTCCCCACCGGGACTGGGCCAGACATGCTGCCAGCGAATTTTTCCCGTCCGATAGTCGATGGCCTTGAGCACCGATTTATCCCAAATGCCGGCCTCCCGGCCGCCGTAGCCTTCCGGATGCGCATCGGTGTCGGTGAGATAAAAGAGACTGTAGGATTCGATCGCGCCCACGTAGAACAGCCCGGTTTCCGGATTGAAGGCCGGCGCAGGCCAGTTGGTGCCGCCTCCCGCCGCCGGAGCAACCAGCACGCCGTCGGTCTTCGGTTCCTTTTCTGGATTTGGAATCGGAACGCCGTGCGAATCCAGGCCCTTGGTCCAGTTCACGTTGACGTAGTGTGAGGTGATCAAATGCTCCCCGGTGGCGCGGTCCAGAACGAAGAAATATCCGTTGCGCGCAGCTTGTGCGAGCAGCTTCCTCGGCTTGCCGTTGAAGTCCGCGTCGAACAGCACGGGAGTTTGCACGGAGTCCCAATCATGCGTGTCGTGAGGCGACACCTGATACCACCAGACGAGCTTGCCGGTGTCGGGATTCAGCGCCACGATGGAGCAGGTCCAAAGGTTGTCGCCCTTGCGTCCCTGTCCCGCGTGCACCGGATTCGGATTGCCGGTTCCCCAATAGATAAGGTTTAGCTCGGGGTCGTAGGTGCCGGGCATCCAGGTCATGCCGCCGCCATGCGCCATGGCATCCGGACCCGGCCACGTTTCGGAGCCCTTTTCACCCGGATGAGGCTCGGTATCCCAACGCCATTGAACCGCGCCCGTCTCCGGATCCCGCGCTTCGAGGAAGCCCGGAACGTCCAGCGAATCCCCACCGACCCCCACCAGAACATGATTGCGGATGATCAGCGGGGCGGGCGTGGAGAAATACTGCTGCTTCACGTCGGCAATCTCCACGCTCCAGCGCAGTTTGCCGGTGTCCTTTTCGAGCGAAATGAGGTGGTTGTCCGGAGTTTCGAAGAAAAGCCAGTTCGCATAGATGCCCACACCGCGATTCCCAATGTGGATGCCTCCCCGCGACTCCCATTTGTAGTGCCACAGCTCTCTGCCGGTGCGCGCATCCACTGCCCAGGCGTGGTCGGGCAGCGTGAAGTAAAGAACTCCGTTCACTTCGAGCGGCGTCGCCTTGATCGTCTTTCCGAAGGGGTTCGTATCGGCTCCGGTATTGATGCGATGCGCCCAGCTCAGCGCGAGGCCGCGGACGTTGCTCGCGTTAATCTGCTTCAGCGGGCTGTAGCGGCGGCCGGAATAGTCACCGTTAAAGGTGGGCCAGGTGTCGGTGGGAGGCTTCAGAAGCTTGGCCGGGTCCAGCGCGTCGGCCGCCACCGCCAGGCTCAGAGTTCCGGCGAGACAGATTAGAAAAGGTCTACCCAAACGCGGCGCTTTCATTTCAAAGTCTCCAAATAGGCCAGGATATTGTGCATGTCCGCATCGCGGTATTCGCCGAGAAGATCCTGGTGACCCTTTAGGGGGTCGCGGACTTCGATTTTCACTCCATCCGCACCCAACAGAAAGGAGCGGTACGCTCCTGAGGAATCGCGCAGGGAGACATTGAAATCATCGACATGAACGAGCGTGCCGGAGAGGGCGCTTCCATCGGGCAGCGTCACGGTAACGGTGGGAGTGGCGCGGCCGGTCCTCGCCGCCCCCGCATTGCGCCGCGACTCGGGGTAAAGGAAGCGCGACTGCAAGGCTACCGGGTCATATTTGGCCGCGATGCCGGCCAGGTCGCCGGTGGGGGAATGACATTCCGCACAATGGGATTCGAAGTAGACTTTCCCGGCCGAGGCATCGCCGGTGACGACGTTGAGAATTTTGTATTCGCCGCGGTTGACGGCGGCCTGGGAGAGGGAGAGGAGAAATGCGGCAATGTCCTTGATCTGCGGCTCCGTCATGTCGAACTTCGGCATGCCCTTGCCGGGCCGCCCGTTCAAAATGACCGGCCCGATCTCTTTCCCCGAGCCCTCGTCATGGAGGACCAGAACCGAGCGAATCAGATCGGGGCCCGAGCTTCCGCCCTTGGCCTCCGAACCGTGGCAGAAGCCGCAATTGGAGACGAACCGGGCTTGGCCGCGTTCAACGGCGGCCGGATCGGGCGGGGGCGCAAGCCCGAAAAAATTAGGCCGCGCCGGCTTCGCCTGGGGTGGTTTGGCGGCGGGAGAGAGTCTGGGTTCCTGGGCGGCCAGCATCCCGCACAATGCGGCGCACATGGCCGAACCGGAAAAAAGGGACCGGAAAAGCTTCACAAATGCCTCTAATTTGCACTTTAGCGCGAATGGCTACGGGCGGGGCAAATCGGAGAAGCGGGAGCGGAGAGAAGCGGCCAGTCAGACTCGCTGGATTTCCAGTTGGTCGCCCGGCTGGGTGTGCGTGCGGCGGATTGTTCCGGCGGGGAGTTCGAGCACCGAATGCGCCAGCAGGTCGGCGGAGAAACGCCGCGGGACCATATTCTCCCGCACCTTGCGGACTTTCCGGTTCCGGTCGAGATAAACGACGTCGATGGGGAAGCGCATGCCAAAGCTGTGAACGGATTCGCACGGCACGATCAAAAGCCCCGAGCCGGGCTCGAGGCAATCGCGGCCCAACAGCCCTTTCCGGCGTTCCGCACTCGACCCCGCGACCGCGGTCCGTTCGGAAATCGACGTTTTGCGAGTCTGGTTTCGCACCGAAACTATGGTTTGTTCTTCCGCCATCTTTACGATGCCCCCCGTTCCGGGGAAGCGGACCAGGCATTCCCGGTTTCCGCGGCTTTAAGCAGGTGATAGAGCACCCCGTTTGCCGGGAGCTTTTCCTCAACGTAGTCAATCCCAGCCGAGGTGATGAGGTAATCGCTCTCCTCGCCCTGCCGGAGGAAACCCTTCTCCTTGAGATACCAAAGAGTAAAAACCAGGTGCTCCCGGGGAAACGACATCAGCGTCTCAAATTCCAGGAGGGAGATGCCAGGGTCATCCGCGTCGGCCCGACGCCGGTTGTAGAGGAGGCAAAGGATTCCCATCCTGCGGTTTCCTTCGCCGTCAATCCCAACGGCAAACTCCTTGAGATTGAAGACATTCAGAGGCTCCAACCGCCGCACCGCGTAGGTGGCCTCGTAGGCGGCCCGCGCCTCCGGATCGGAAAGGAGCCGGTAGGCCTGGCCGAGGAGAAGAAACCGGTCCGTATCGCCGGTCTCCGGATTGTCCGGGTGGTAACGCGCGGCCAGCATGCGATAGACACGCTGGATTGTCTCCTGTTCCGCGTTCGGGCTGATCTGCATCAACTCGTAATAATCGATGAAAGTATCCTGGGTCCTATCGACCGGCGGCGCTTCGTTTTTTCGCATGGCTAATTTCGCAAAACCAATTCTTTTGAGCTCTTACCCGTTCGCTATAATTGCAAAACATGTATCCGCTCCCGCTCGCGCTGGTGATTCCGCTCATTCTAGTCGTGATCACCGCGGGAGTCTATGACATTCTCTGGCGCAGAATTCCGAATTGGGTCTCCTTTTCGGGAATAGTTCTCGGATTCGGCGGCAACATATTTCTATCTCACTGGCACGGCTTCAAAAATGCGGCGCTTGGTTTTGGCCTCGGCTTTCTGGTTTATTTTTGTCTTTACCTGCTGCGGGGAATGGGCGCCGGCGACGTAAAACTGATGGCCGCCGTCGGCGCCTTTAGCGGGCCCGGCAACTGGGTGGCGATTCTAGTGCTGACGGCCGTGCTTGGCGCGGGATGCGCGATCTTCCTGATCCTGTCCCGCGGAGCGCTGAGCCAGACGCTGGTAAACATCTGGCACATTCTCCGGGAACTGGCCCATTTTCGCGCTCCTTATAAGAGCCACGAGAAAATCGACGTCCGCAATTCCAGCGCGCTCCGCCTCCCGCATGGCGCGGTGATCGCGCTGGCGGTAATCGCTTTCGTGGGCCTGGCGCGGAACTTCCTCGCGGCGTAGCGGCCGGCCCGGATCGACCTGCCGGTCTAGAAGTCCCTGGACTTGCGCTGACGGCGGCGCACAATCAACAGCGCCAGAACAGCAACGGCGCCAACCCAAAGGATCGTGGTGAGCATATGGCTAGGCATTTTCTTTTCTCCTTAATTCAAAATTACGTCTTTATTTCAAACTTACGTCTCTCAGTAACGGCAAGAGTGTTTTGTTGAGCTGGATCAGCGCAGGTCCGAGCGCCACCAGCACAATGGATGGCAGGATCAGGAAGAAGATCGGGAAGATCAGCTTGACTCCGATCTTGTTGGCCCGCTCCTCGGCTTCCTGTTTCCTGCGGGTCCGCATGAAATCGGCATGCGTGCGAAGAGCATCGCCCATGCTGGTGCCAAAGCGGTCGCTTTGGACAAGCAGGGATACCAGTTTCTTTGTTTCCGGCTCGCCGGTGCGGCGGCCGAGATTGAGAAGAGCATCGGTGCGGCGCGTTCCCGCGCGCATTTCCAGCGACACCAAAGCGAGTTCCTCGCTGAGCGGCTTATGAACGAATTCAATCTCCCGGGCGACTACGCGAATCGCCTGGTCGAGTCCAAGACCGGCCTCGGTGCAGACCACCATCAAGTCCAGTGCGTCCGGCAAAGAGAGGCGGATGATGTTCTGGCGGCGGCTGATGAGAAGGTCGAGCACCAGGTTGGGCGCCAGATAGCCCACCACGGCGCCGAGAAACGGCGCGGCGAAGCTCAGAATGGGAGCTTCGATATAGCTCCGAAGAATCAGTCCGGCAAGCAGCAGCGCGGCGCAAAGAAGTACCTTGATTCCGAAAAACACGGCAAGGGCGTAATCCTGACGGAACCCGGCGCCGGTCAACAACCGCCGCGTGAGCGACGCCGCCTGCGGCGAGATGGGAACCTTTTCGCCCACCCATTGGAGCGAGGTGACGACTTTGGCCATCCCCGGCGCGCCGGCCTGGACGGTGGATATCGGAACCACGGGCGCGGCGGAGCCGATCTGTCCCGCGACATTGCCGGCTTTCACCAGGCGGAGATAGCCTAGCGCGAACACGCTGGCGCCGATGATGAGGAACAACGCGACTGCAATTAAGAGGGCCATAGAGTCACACCTTGATATTTACGATCTTCCGGAGGAAGTAGAACCCCAGAACCTGAGCAAGCAGCGCCGCGACAATCAGCTTCTTACCCAGCGGGTCCTCGGTCAGGCCCGGCAAATAGGTGGGCGCGACAATGGAGAGCCCGAACGCCAGGATGAACGGCATCAGGCTCAGAATGGTGGCAGTCAGACGTCCGTGCGCCGACGCGGCCTTTACCTGGCCCTTGACGCGGAACCGCTCGCGGATAATATGAGCGAGATTCATCAGAATCTCTGCAAGATTGCCGCCCGTTTCGCGCTGGAGGAGAACCGCGGAAACAAAGAACCGCACATCCAACAGCGGAACGCGGCGCACCAAATTCTTCATCGACACGTCGAAGTCCGCGCCCAGGTTGAGCTCGTGGAATATCGTCCGTATCTCGCTCCTCATGGGTTCCGCGGCTTCCTCGGCGAGTAATTCGAGGCTCACGGAGAAAGCGTGGCCGGCGCGAACCGACCTGGCGATGAAATCGAGGCCCTCGGGGAATTGCTTTTCGAACGCGTTCAGCCGTTTCCGAGCCTTGTACCGAATCAGGAGCAGCGGAAGCAGCGGAAACAAAATCGCAAGGGCGAGGCTGCTCAAATCCGGGTAGATGAGCACGTGAAAGAACCTTCCGAAAATCGCGCCGCCCACGGCCAGCATGGCCATCAGTCCAAGGAGTCCGGCGGGAGTCCAATCTAATCCGGCGGAAGAGATACGGTCCTGCAGCGCGCGCCCGAAAGCGAACCGGTAGAGACCGTCCCGGCGGTCTCCGACGGGCGCTTTCTGAAGGAATACGCGGACCTTGGTCTGTGTCACCTCCGGCGTGACGGTTTTCAGAATCTGATCGACCTTTTTCTTCTGCTGCGCTTCGAGAAAACGGAATCCGATCGCGGCGGCGAGCAGCGTAAGGCCGAAGAACGCGAAGAAAAGAAATATCCAGAGTGCCGTCATATGATCTCCTTAGGAAATCTCCACAACGGTCTGGAACAGCGTGGCCGGCAGATGAAAGCCGGACGTCTTCAGACGGTCGTAAAACTTGGGACGGATACCGGTGGCGCGGAACTTACCCGTTACGCGCCCGTCCTTGGTCAGGCCGGATTTCTCAAACAGAAAGATGTCCTGCGTGGTGGCCATGTCGCCCTCCATCCCCACGCACTCGGTGACGTGGGTGATCCGACGGCTGCCGTCGCTGAATCGCGAAACGTGGACGAACAGATCGATGGCGGAAGAAACCTGCTGCCGGATCGAATTTACGCTCATGTTCGGATTTGCCATGCCCATCATGACCTCCAGGCGCGCAATCGCGTCGCGCGGGCCGTTGGAGTGTACGGTGGTAAGCGAACCGTCGTGGCCGGTATTCATCGCCTGGAGCATGTCGAGAGCTTCATCGCTGCGGACTTCGCCGACGATGATGCGGTCCGGACGCATGCGGAGCGCGTTGATAACAAGCTGGCGGATTCGCACCGCGCCATTGCCTTCAATATTGGGCGGGCGCGTTTCCATGCGCGCGACATGCACCTGGCGGAGCTGAAGCTCGGCGGCGTCCTCGATGGTCACGATGCGCTCGTATTCCGGAATAAAGCTTGAAAGGACGTTCAGCAGCGTCGTCTTGCCCGCGCCGGTGCCTCCGGAGATCACTACGTTGAGCCGGGCCCCGACGCAGGCCTGCAAAAGCTGGAGCATGCCATCGGTAAGGGTCAGACTCCTCACCATGTCCGCCCCGGTGATCGGATCCCGCCCGAAGCGGCGGATCGAGAGAATGGGCCCGTCAATGCTGACCGGCGGAATCACCGCGTTTACGCGCGAGCCGTCGGGCAGCCGCGCATCCACCATCGGCGAGGACTCATCGACACGGCGTCCGACGCGCGACACGATCTTTTCAATAATGCGCATGAGGTGCGCGTTATCCTTAAATTCGATCGGAACCGGATAGAGCCGTCCGGCCCGCTCGACATAGACCAGTTTCGGCGTGGTTACGAGAATATCCGAGATCGTCGGGTCCTGCAGAAGCGGCTCGAGCGGCCCCAGACCGAAGACTTCGTCGAGCACCTCGTCGACGATCCGCTCCTTTTCGGAGGCGTTCAGCGGCGTTTCTTCTTCCGACACCAGCCGCGAGACCGCTGCGCGCACCTCGCTGCGCATGTGGTCCTCGGAGAGCATGGCCAGGGCTTCCAGATTGACGCGGGTCAACAGTTTCCGGTGAAGCGAATATTTCAGATCCTGGTATTCGGGCGGATAGTTGGACCGGCTGAAAAGCCGTTGCACCCAGGGCGCGTCCTGCTTTGTAAGTTCTGTGTTCCAGCGGTTGGTAGCGGTTGCCATAACAAAAATTCCCCTTCTATCCGAAGACCGAGAATAGACCCTTCTTGCGAGGCTCCCCCGTGTCCAAACCGGCGATCTTCGTTGTCAGCGCGGCGATCTTGCGATTTAGCGCGCTGTTCGCCGCCAGCAGTTCTCCGCTGGAATAGGCTTCGTTGATGGAGGTGTAGTCGTTCGGGATACCGGCAAAGACCGGAAGTCCCGTGATGGTTTCCACTTCCTTTGACGTCAGCTCATTGCGCCGCGGCGTCCGGTTCACCACCAGGCGGATGGCGGAGCGTTGGTAACCGCGCTTATTCAAGCTCTCCACCATGCGCTTGGTCTGGTAGAGCGCCGGCACTTCCAGAGTCGTCACCAGGTAGAGCTCATCCAACTCTTCGAGCGCCGCGAACAGGGCGACGGACGTTCCATGGCCGAGGTCGGTAACGCTCCAGGAGTATTGCGTGCGGGCGAACCGCACTACCTGGCGAATGGCATCCGGGTTCGCGGCTTCCACCGGGTAAACCTCGGCGGGGCCCCCCAAAACCTCCAGGTTAGGAATGCCGTTTGCGACAATCGCCTTCCAATAGGTCGGATCCAGACGCTGGACGTTGTTCAGCGCATCCATCACCGAGTAGCGGCCCTTGGACTTCACCAGCATGCGGACAATTCCCGCCGCCAGATCCAGATCCATCAGGAGCGCGTGCTGACCCGTATCGCGCGCGAGCTGAATTGCGGAATGGCAAGCGAGGGTCGTCGCGCCACAGCCGCCTTTCGCCGACACGAAACCGATGCTCTTCCCGCCCGGGCGGTTCACGTCACGACGTTCCTGGCGTTCCAGGGAAATGCGTTCGAGCGCCTGTTCGAGATTCGGCTGGAAGGGCGGGTAAAGGTATTCGCGCGCGCCGGCGCGCATCACGGACAGGATGGTCTGCGGGTCCGAGCTTCCGTGGACCGCGATAACGTCCGGACTGGAACGGGTCGCGCGTATCTGACGGATCAGGTCCGCCATCTGGTCACCGGCAACCTTCACATCGAGAAAAATCACCTCGGGCATCAGGCGGTCGATCTTCTCGATGAACGCCAGCGGGTCACCGATCTCCGCCTGCTCAAAAGCCATGCGGACCGGGACCTGGTGGAGGGCTGCCTGCGCCTCGTCCCACAACTCGCTCGTCGATATAACCAGTCCAATACTCAGTGCTTGCATTTCGTTCTCGTATGCCTTACAGGGATCTAGCGAATTCCGGCGGGTATGCGAGCCAGCGCCAGTTCGCGGCCGGAAACCGGGCTGGAATCATAAGGCACTTCGACCGGGCTCGCCTGCACCGTGACCGGCTGCGGGCTAAGACGCGGCGGACGAGCCGCGGCGGAAGCATTCGCCGGGGGCGCGGTCGAAGGCGCCGGAGCGGGAGCGGCTTCGGGCTGCACCGGCGCCGCGCCCGGCGGCGGGGCTTCCGGCTGCACCGGCACGGCCGGCGACGCGGGCGACTTCGTGCGCTGCTGCTCCTCCATGAGCATCTCCACCGGAATGGTCTTTCCGGCAGGTCGCGGCTTCCCTGGACCGGTCGCCTCCATACCCGGAGTGCGCGGCGATTCCTTGGAAGCATCCTTCAAGAAGTCCTTTGGAAATTTCACTTCCGGGCGGGCAGCGCCGGCGGGAATCGGCTGCACCAGTTCCGGCGTGACCATGATCAGCAGCTCGGAATTGGTCCGGTTATCCTGCCGCGACTGAAAGAGTTTCCCGAAGAGCGGAATGTCGCCCAAGCCCGGCACTTTGCTCAGAATTTCGGTTACGCGGTTGTCAAGCAGACCGGCAATCGCGAAGCTTTGGCCGCTTTCCAGCTCAATCTCGGTCTGAACCTTGCGCGTGGACAGAGCGGGGATATTGAAGCCCTGGTAGGTCAGGCCGTTGGAATAATCGAGCGAGCTGACCTCGGGCGCGACGACCAGGCGGATTGTGCCGCGCGGGGTAATCGTCGGCGTAAATCGGAGGCGGACGCCGAATTCCTTAAATTGGATGGTTACCGCAAGAACGCCGCCGGTGCTGCCGCCCTGCACTGTCGGATAGGGAAACTCGCCGCCCGCGAGAAAACTCGCTTCCTTGCCGTTGATGGCGAGGACGTTGGGCTCGGCGAGAATCTGGAGTACATTCTGCGCCTGCAGGGCAGCGATGGTCGCGCCCAAATTCAGGTCCGGACGGAATAGAAAGACGTTCAACGCATTCGAGAGCGTCACGGCGGTGCTCGCGGCCTTGCCCTGGCCCTCCACGCTCAAGACGGGCGGATTGAACTGCTGCGTGGTTACGCCGCCGATCGTGTTGGTGGCGCCGGTGCTGAATAGATTCAGGCCCAGGTTGGTGCTGCGCGTGCGATCCACGTCGGCGAACTTTACCTTGAGCAAGATCTGCTGGTCTCCGGGCGGCACTTTGACGTTCAGAAGATTCACGGTCTTGCCGAGTGTCGCGGCAATGGCGACCGCGCGGTTGGAGCTGACCAGGTCGTCCACCGTGCCATGCAGGAACACAATGTCCTTATCGACATCGACAGTTACGTCCTGGCCGGGCAATTCCCGGGCCAACTCATGCCGCACGGTTTCAAGCAGCGTGTTCGGTTCATCCACGGTGACGTCGTAGAGACGGCGTTCTCCGTTGTCCTGCCACACGACGAGGGTCGCTTCACCGCCGAGTTTTCCGTTGATCAATACTTCGCGCGGGCTGATGCCGACCGCTTCGAGAACTTTTGGGTTGCTTACGGAAACCCGCTTGATGTCCACGCCGCTGTCCACCACAACCGACTTGCCGGCTCGCACGTTCAAGGGTGTCTGGTCCTGCGCGCTCAGCGCGGAGGCGAACGCGGCCAGAACCGCCATACCCTGTAAAATCCTTCTCATTTTCCAATCTCCTTTGGCTGTTCCGTAACCGTCTGGCCGACCTTCACTGTGTCCCTCTTGGAGCCCTGAATCACTTCCATCACGACGGGAGTTACCACCGGGCGCATCGCCACGGCCGGCCTGGGCTTCGGCTTGGGAACCCAACTCGGCTTGGGCGCCTCGCGCGGCGTCCCGTCAAACAAATAGGCGACCGCGGTTCCCGGCGCTTTCGCTTCCTTGGTGTCCAGTGGATTGCGGAGCACCAACTGGATGCGCGTTTCGTTGCTCGCCAGGCTCAACACTTCGGCTTGCTCGGGCGTCACCAGCAGGTTTACAACCGGCACGGTGAGCGGCTTGCCCTCGGTATCCTTCTGGATCGACTGTCCCGCGGAGAGGACTTCAATGTTCTGCAGCACCGTGCGGGTTTGGGTGCCCAGGCGTTCGCGATTGCCCTGCCCCGGAGGGAGTCCGGAGACCAGGACGTCGACCCGCATGCCCGCCACGACAAAACCGGCCACGCCGACCACGTCGTTGACGCGCACCGCGACGGCGCGCATGCCCTCGGGAATGGTCGCCGCGAGGCCAGCCCCGGCGCCGCGCGGCGCAAGACGGCTTTCCAGCACCGGCTCACCCGCGTAGATTGTGGCCACTACTCCGCGGCCTGTGACGTCCTCCACTTTGGTGATCGCCTGCGGCGGAAGCTGTCCGGCCCAGGAGGTGAGCTTGAGATCGCTCTCTTTGATGAGGGTTCCCACCGGCAAGTCATTTGCCGCGACCAGAACCCTGCCGGTGGACGGAGCCGCCATGGCCGTGAGTTTCCCCTCCACCAGCTTGTAGACGACAAAGCTGGCGCCGAGAGCGACGACAAAGGCGAAGATGAGGACTGCTGCGAGACGTTGTTTCATGAAACCACGGCCTTTCGGAAATTTCTAATTCGAATTCGCTATCCGGGTGCTGATCCCGGTCCAGATACTGTTAATGTTTTGGCCCATGCCGATGTAGAGAGCCGCACCGGCGAGCGCGAAAAAGACGAGGAGAAGTGTGTACTCGACCAGATCCTGGCCTTCTTCCTGCTTGAAAAACGTCTTCATATTGATCTCCTCATCCAGTCGCTTAGGCGGGGAGGATCCGGCTTGGCCGTATCCTCCCCCCAAGCCATTTGAAAAACTACTTCGCCGCGGCGGCCGCGTTCACGAGAGACGTGCTGCCGGTCTGCCAAACGGTCAGGATGTTGGCCGACATGCCGGTGTAGAGAGCGCCGATCGCGAGCGCGATGAACGCGAGAAGCAGAGTGTATTCGACCAGATCCTGGCCCTGTTCGTCTTTTACGAAATTCTTAATAAAGTTCATGGTGTTTTCCTTTTCTTGTGTGTGTTCTTACGGGTTAATCGGTTGAGGTTGTCGCAGCCGCGCGGCTACGCCGGCGTCCGCGCTGCGGGGCAGCGTAGACACCTGGGATGAGTTCTGGTTGATGCTGCGGAAGAGGATAGCGGCGCCGTCATCATAGACCGGCGTCCAGTTGTGTGATTCCTTCAGAGCACCAACCAGGGGAGCGCGAACCGGTAAAAGAACCGTGTCCACGCCAAAGTGAGTCAGTTGCGCCTCCCATCCGTATTCGGCGTTGAGGATACTGCGCCACTGATTGCCAAACGCGCCGCCGTAAAAATCGCCACGGCCGTCAAAAAAGACGCGAATGGAAGGGAACATTCGATAAATCAGGTAGCCGGCCCATGCATCGGTCGTCAAGATACGGCCCGGCGCTGCTTTCGCCAGAACCTCGTCGACCACACGGACGGGGTAATTGTCTTCGCTGTAACGAGCCTGCAAGGCATCCGGCGCAGCCACGCCGGCGGCCAGCGATGCCAGTAGAACAAACGCCGCCACGCTCAGAAGGTGCGTCCGCCACGGCGTTTCCAGGGTCGCGATTTCGGAAGAGAATCCGTCAAAAGATCGCACCGCGCGCTTGACCCATGAGGCAACCGGCGCGCCCGAGAGTGCTTCGACAATTTCCTTCGACGCAAGAGCGATCGGAGCAGCCGCGCAGATGACGAAGATCGGGAAGTTGCGGGTGGCGGTCAAGGCCAGCCACGACCAGCCTCCGACGAGCAGCACCCACGCATACCGTTTGCGGGTCAGATGCCAGAACATGCCGGCGGATCCCATCAGGAGAAGTACGCCGAACAGCGCGGCCGCCGGATGATGGAAATTGAGCGCCTGAAACTCGCTGGTGTTCTGCAGGAGCGTCTGGTCGTTCAGATACCGGAAAATGTGCACATGAACGCGGTAGCCGTAGGGGTTCACCAGGCTCGCCACGGCGCAGCCGGCTAGCGCGAAAAGATATTTCGCGAAATTCGCCAGTGCCGCGCGGCGCGCCGTCCGGTCCGGCTCGAACATCCACGCGCACAACTCGCCTCCGGCGTAAGCACCGAGCATCAGAATGCCCGCGACAAAGCCGCCGTGCAGGTTTGCCCATGGAATCATCACCAGCGGCAGCAGAAACAGCATCCGCATCCGCCCGCTCCGCGCCTTCTCAAGGAGCAGAAAGAACACCGGGACGAACACTAACGTCACCAGGTGCGGGCGGGCCAGCCAATGAATCGACGAAGCGACGATGCCGACCGTGGCGACCGCGGCCGCAATCACCGGGTTCGCACAAGCCCGCAGTGCGATGCGGTAAGTGAGCGCGGCAGCCAGGCAAATCAGGAGCAGGCTGGCCAGCGCCACTCCATTCATCCCGAAGGCCATGTGCAACCGCGCGAAAGCCACGTCCCAGAGCCATTCCCAGGCGAACCAGGGCTGGCCCGACTTAGTGAAGGAAAACAGATCCGTCATCGGCACGCGGTGGTTTTGCAGCATCCACTCGCCGGCTTTCAGATGCCAGCCGGTATCTCCGTCACCTAACAAGAAGCTCAGGCCTCCAAACCTTAGAACAAGGAGGACAGGGAGCAGAAACGCCACATCGGTCAGCGAAGGAAATAGATGGAGCAGGCAGCTTGCCCGGGACACGCTACGGCGTTCCACTGAGCGCGAGGCGGCGACTTCACTTATCACAACCGGAGATAGAACCGAGGAAGACATCAGGCTTCCCATGCCCCTTCCGCCGGATGGAAGATATCCGTCTGTGCCGGTTGCAGCTTCATTTCCCGGATGGCGACATATACTTCGGCTTGGCCATCGCCGCGAACCGTCAATGCAGACACCGTGGCGCGGCAAGTCAGGCGGCGGGCTTCAAAGGGATGGTTCTTTTCGAGCTCTACATCGACGGTGAAGATCTCCCGCTCATCGAGGGGAAGCACCGGTATGTCGGCTTCGCCAACATCCAGGATCGCGGTGGTTTTAGTTAGTTGTTTCACGATCGCAAATATCCCCTTCGGACCCGACTGCTCAGTTACGGCTCTTGCTATCAACCGCACTGTTTTTTCTGTTGCCTTTCGTCTGCATTTGCCCTGCTCTTCGACGATAGGGCCTGGAGGAAAAACGGGCAATGCTATCGATGGTTAACTTCCGGGTCCTTAGCGATCCAGTACTTTCGCTGCCGGCAAGTGGGGCGGAAAACCTCAGCACTAGACATAGCAGGACTTTACCCGGCGGGCCGGCCTTCGTATCCTCTTCCCATAGGCTAGATTTGGTTTATTTCCTTCTTCCGGGCCGTAGCCAGACCTATGGACCTTGGATGAGGGAGGAGGATACGGTGGACAATCTTACGCGCGTGATGGTGTTCTCGGCAGAGCCTCTCGTCGCGCATGGCATTCGGTGTTTGTTGGAATCACAACCACTCACAAGACTGGCGCTCAGCGGCGACTCCACGGATTCGTTGATGGAGATGGCGGCGAGATTCCAGCCGGACGTATTTCTGATGGATTGTTCCGGCACGGTTCCGCTCTCGTTTCTCTCCGAATTCGGAGCGGCGTTTCCAGACTGTAAGACAATCGTGCTTACATCCTCCTTTTTTCAGGAGACGGTGTATCAACTGAAGGTTTGCGGGGTATTTACAGCACTGCGGCGTAGCTGCACACCGGACGAGCTTCTGTCCGTATTTCACAACGCGACCGCGCCGCGAGTATCCTCGCAGGAACCGATTCCGGCACAATCCCCCGACGGAGGACGGTCGGTAGAACTAAGCCGCCGGGAAGGCCAGATGATATCGCTGCTGGCGCAGGGGTTGAAGAACAAGGAAATTGCCCAGTGTCTCGGAATATCCGAAGGGACGGTGAAGGTCTATCTCTCCCGGCTTTTTCAAAAGACCGGCGCGAGCGACCGCTTCGACCTGGCGCTGCAAGGACTGCGGAACAGCGCACATCTTCTCGGCGAGACACCCGCGGCCTCCGGAGAATCCGAGGAAAAGGACGCCTGGCGGCAAGTACGCCACGTCCCGGCGCTGCGTTCGGTATGGCTGCGGAGACGTCCGGCGGCCGCGGCAATCGCGAGGAGCGCGACGGCCCGGGTCCACACCCTTTCTTTATGACAGCGGCGAGGTCTGGACAACGCGGGTCGGCTTTCATTGAGGCGACGCTCGTGCTGCTTTTCCTGTTTGCGTTGATCTTCGTGATTATAGATCTGTCCTGGGCACAGTTTGCGAAGGCGACGCTACAGCACGCGGTGCGCGCCGGCGTGCGCTACGCGGTGACCGGGCAGACCGGGACCAGCCCCAAGGGGGTCGCCCTGGGGCAAGTGGCTTCCATACAACAGGTTGTGCAGCAAGAATCCATGGGATTCCTCACCGATGCCAGCAAGATTTCGGTGCAATTCTTCACGCCCGGGACGAACCCTCCCACAGCGTGCCCCAGCACCACAGCGGGTTGCAATGCGGGCGGCAATCTGGTTGTGGTTTCGGTGCAGAACTTCACGGTAAACCCATTTGCGCCGCTGCTGCGGAACGGTAGTCCGGTGACATTCACCGTGAGCGCGGGCGATCTGCTCGAACCGGCCGCGACACCACCGGCCCTCTGAGAGGCGAAAGCGCATGACCTCACAACGTCAACAAAAACAAGGCCAACGCGGTACGACCGTGATTGAGTTCGTCCTCGTGACAACGTTTATTCTTGTGCCGCTACTGCTCGGCACGATGGTTGTCGGCTTCAACATTATCCGGAATATTCAGGTGCATCAGATCGCCCGGGATGCCGGGCACATGTTCGCCCGGGGCGTTGATTTTTCCACCTCCGGGGGCCCGGGAAACCGAGCAGTCATTACCTACCTGGCTCCCCGCCTGGCGAACAGTTCCTCCGCGGGTACTGGAACTCTGGTCCTGTCTTCGTTCCAATTCCTGGGACCCAAGACCTGCGGAACGTGCAAAAACCTCGGACACGTCGTATTTACGCGGCAGGTGGTGATCGGGAATGGGACGCTATTTCAAAGCAAATTTGGCAAAGTCCCCAGTGGGAGCATGGGCTCCGACGGTAGTGTGACCAACCCCCTCACCGACACCGCTGTAGTAGCGGATGGATTTCGCACCGTTATGGATGCGACGGGCTATGCGATGCTGGACGGCCAGATTGCCTATGTGGCCGAGGCTTATTATTCATCGACGGATTTCGATATCGCCGGTTTTCTGAAACCCGGAGCAATTTATGCGCGAGCCATCTTTTAGAGTGCGCCGGAGGGAGATCATGCAGCCACAGTTCTATTTCCCGGGTAGGGAGGCCGAGCAACCCGGAGGGCGGATGCACCGCCACCAGCGGCAAGCGAACCGCGGTATCGCGGTTATTCTGGTGACCCTTCTCCTGATTGTCATCATTCCTCTGATTGGCCTCGCCATCGATGGAGGGACCATCTACTTTTTGAAGGGGCAGCTCCAGCAGGCGGTGGATGGCGCGGCGCTCTCCGGGGCGAGATCGCTGAGCTCCGGGCTCACGCTGAACGAACAGATCTCCAGTGCGACCAATGCGTCGACGCAGTATTTTAAGGCTAACTACGGGGCCAATTACTGGGGTTCTTCCGTCACAAATCTGAACACGAATATCTACGATGATCCGAACAGCGCACAAGTTCACCTGGTAGATGTCACCGCCACGGCGAGTGCGCCTCTGTACTTTCTGCGGCTGCTGGGCAAAACCACGGCGGTGATCGGTGCATCCGCCGAAGCGAAGCGGCGTGACGTGAACGTGATGATGGTGCTGGACCGCTCGTCCTCCATGGGATCGTCGATCAAGCCAATGGTTCAGGGAGCGACGCTTTTCGCCAATTCCTTTGCGCCGGGGCGCGACACCGTCGGCGCGGTAATCTTCGGCGGCAACTACTACATCTATCCGCCCACGAAAGACTTTCAGCCGTCCTTGGTCACCGCGCTTAACAAGGTGACATCCTCCGGAAACACAGGAACGGCGCAAGCGCTTTGGCAGGCATACTCGGCGCTGGCGGGCCTGAATCAACCGGGAGCTCTGAATGTGATCCTGTTTTTTACCGATGGACTTCCAAACGGAATCACGGTGGATCTATCGAAGCAGCCCTCGGGACTGGACAACCGGAGAAGCCCTACCACGTGCGGCACGGGGGCCTCGATGATTGGTTGGATTTCCCAGACGAGCGGCTTCGTAAACGACCCCGGGACAACCCACGGGATCTATAGCGCGACGGTGGCCAATCCCTCGAATCCGTCGGACCCCAACGATGGAGCCAATAGCGAGTTGATCGCCAACCGGGTTGGATGCAATTTCGCGGGTAATCCTTCCAACATGTACAAGGATTTCTTTTCGATGCCGTCCGCCGACATTTATGGGAACCAACTCAACCCGCCCGACTATTACAAGTCGCCGACGTACCCGCAGGCCACCGGGGTGGTGAGTTTGACCGGCATCAATCGAGCAACGCAAGTGGCGGCCGCTTCCTTCAACGCGGCCGACCAAGTGGCTAAACGCTGGCGCAAAGGGGAGATCAACGGCATCGTCCCGCTGGTGTATGCCATCAGCTTGTTGACGACTCCTTCCGAGCCCCCCGACCCGGTGTTCATGAAGCGAATTGCCAACACGACGGACAGCACGTTGTACGATTCCTCGAAGCCTACCGGCCGGTCCATCGACACGACCGCAAATAATCAGCTTCAAAACGCATTTCTTCAGATTGCTTCGGAAATCCTGCGGCTAAACAAATAGCGAATCCGGTCACGGCTCAAGCGAACCGCTGGAACGGAAGCCCTGCTACCCTGGGAGCGATGTCCTTTGAGGGCCTTCGCGTCATCGCATTCGAGAGCCGCCGCGCCGTCGAGATTGCCGAGTTGATACGCCGCAAGCAAGGCGATCCGTTCGTCGCGCCCTCCATGCGCGAGGCTCCTCTCGACGATACCCACGACGCATTTTTGTTCGCCGAACGCTTATTTGCCGGCGATTTCGACATGATGATTTTCCTCACCGGGGTGGGGACCCGCGCGTTAAATCAGGCCTTGTCGCAGCGCTACCAGGAAGACGAATTCGCCGCGTCACTGCGGAAGCTCGCCATTGTAGCGCGCGGCCCCAAGCCCGCCGCCGCGCTGCGCGAGATGCGCGTGCCGGTAACCGTCCTGGTGCCCGAGCCCAACACCTGGCGCGAAGTGCTTGCCGCCCTCGAAGGCCGCGCCGAAAAAAAGGTGGCGGTGCAGGAATACGGCAAGCCGAGTCCGGAGTTGATGGAAGGTCTAAAGAGGAGGGGCGCGCAGGTAACCGCGGTGCGGGTGTATCGCTGGGATTTGCCGGAAGATACGAATCCGCTGCGCGAAGCCGCGCGGCGTATTGCGCGCCGGGAGGCGGACGTCGCCCTGTTCACCACCTCCATCCAGGTAGCGCATCTGCTGCGGATCGCGCGCGAGGAAGATATCGAAGACGACGTTTTGGCCGGCCTTTCCAGAATGGCCGTGGCGTCCATCGGCCCATCGACAACGGAAGCCCTGGAGGAGTTCGGCATATCGGCTGACCTTCAACCGAGCCATCCGAAAATGGGCTTCCTGGTGCAGGAGACAGCCCTCCAGGCGGCGGAGATCCTCGATAAGAAGCGCTCCTAGCGAATATGCCGAAAGACGATAACAACCCTCTTCAGGCCTTCGGACGCTACGCCTATCTCGCGTTCCTGCTTCCGATGTCCACCTTTGTCGGATACGGCATCGGCTACCTGCTGGACAAGGCGTTCCACACGAATTTTCTGTACATCGTCTTCCTGATTCTGGGGATTGCCGCGGGCTTTATCGATCTGATTCGCACCATCAGCCGTGAATCCGGGCAATGACGGCGCAAGACGAAGGAGACGGCTTTTACCGTAGCTCCCTGTCGCGGATCGGCGTGTGGATTATCGTGCTGGGCGTGAGCGGCACGCTGCTGTTTGGCATCCTCCGCGATCTGCATTCTGCGGGCGGTTTCCTGCTCGGAAGCGCGGCCTCCTGGCTGAGTTTCTGGCGCTGGCGCAAGCTGGTGGAACGGCTCAGCGGCACGCCCTCCAGGGGAGGGAGCGCCTGGGGGATGATCCTCCGGCTCGGGCTTTTCGCCGCGAGCGTCTATGTTATCCTAAAATACTTAGAAGTCAATCTCGTGACCGCCCTTCTAGGGCTACTCGCAGCAGCGGCCGCGGTTGTCTTCGAACTCGTCTATTTGCTTATCCGCCGGGGAGTCTGAAGCTCGAAATATGCAGGAACACCAGATTTGGCTCACAGCACTGTTTAACCGCTATTTGAACTATGGCGCGCACATGGTGCTCAGCGCGGTGAATGTGCGCCACGATCCCTATTACCCGTGGGCCAACTGGCTGGTGATGGAACTCCTGGTGGTGTTCATCATCGTGGCGCTCTTCGCCATCCTCCGATCCCGGCTTTCGGCGCAAAATCCGGGTAAACTTCAGCTCACCTTCGAAGCCATTCATTCCTTCCTTACCGACGAAACCAAGCAGGTCGTGGAACATCACGGCGACCGCTATCTTTCCTTCTTCGGCACAATTTTCATCTTTATCCTCTTCATGAACCTGATCGGACTGATTCCGGGCCTGGAATCGCCGACGATGTTCCCGATGGTTCCGTGCGGATGCGCGGTGGCGGTCTTCGTTTACTACAACTGGGTCGGAATCCGGGATGCGGGGCTGGTTAAGTACCTGGCCCATTTCGCCGGCCCGGTATGGTGGCTCGCTCCTCTGATGATTCCCATTGAGATCATCAGCCATCTGGCGCGCCCCCTTTCGCTCACGATCCGTCTGTTTGCGAACATGTTCGCGGGCGAACAGGTCACCATGGCGTTCATGAGCCTGATCGCGCTCGCGGTTCCCGCCATTTTCATGGGGCTGCATGTGTTTGTTGCGCTGCTTCAAGCCTATATTTTTGCGCTCATGGCCATGATCTACGTCGGCGGCGCCGTGAGCGAGGAACACTAGTTCTTTCGTAATGGAGATTTATTTTTAGCGGCTTTATCGCTTCGCGAGCGTGAGCTCCCCATCCCCCAGGGTGGACGAGAACCACCTCCTCGCGAACACATTATTCCCAAGGAGAAGTACCCATGAAGTTGAAGAATTTTCTGTTTCTCGCAGCGCTGTTTATGATCGCTCTCCCGATGTTCGGGCAGGAAGCGGTCGCGAACGCAGGCAACCGGATCATCGACTGGAAGCCGGTGCTGGCCGGTATCGGCATGGCCATTGCCTCCGGTCTGTGCGGCCTGGCCCAGGGGAAAGCTGTCGCCGGCTCGGCTGAGGCGATGGCGCGGAATCCCGGAGCGATTCCGGCCATCCGGTTCGCGCTTATTCTCGGACTGGTGCTGATCGAATCGCTGGCGCTGTATACCCTCGTCATCATTTTGATCGCGAAGTAAGAAGCGAAATCACCGGGCGCGGCGTTCCAACCGCGCCCGGAACCCTCCCATGAAACTGCAAGGTATCTTCCCCGCCGTTGCCACGCCTTTCAATCACGAAGGCGACATCTGGAAAGCAAAAGTCGAACACAACATCAGCAAGTGGAACGCGATGAACCTCGCGGGCTATGTGATCACCGGGTCCACGGGCGAAAGCGTGCTGCTGAGCGCGGCGGAACGCGTTCAACTTTGGGAATGGGCGGCGCAATATGCCGCGCCGGAGAAAATTCTGATCGCGGGCACGGCGTCGGAGAGCGCGCGGGAAACCGTGCAGCTTGCCAACCAGGCGGCGAGCCTAGGCTATAAAGCCGCCCTGGTGCTAACGCCGCACTATTACAAAGCTTCGTTCAACAACGCCGCGGCGCAGCGGCTCTTCTACGGGGCGGTTGCCGACCAGTCCAAGATTCCGATCCTGCTCTACAACCTGCCGCAGTGCACGGGCCTTGACTTAGCGGCGGACGCGGTCGCGGAACTCTCGTACCACCCCAATATCGCCGGCATTAAGGATAGCTCGGGCGACATCGGCAAGATGGTCCGGATGGTGCGCGAGGTGAAGCCCGGCTTCGCCGTCCTGACGGGAAATAGCGCCACTCTGGCGCCCGCGCTTGCCGTGGGCGCAACGGGAGCCATCCTCGCCATCGCCAACGCCGTGCCCTACGCCTGCATCTCGATCTGGGAAGCGCACCGGACGCGCGAGCCCGAAGCCGCGCTCGACTGGCAGGGGCGCATCGAAAAACCCTCCCGGATCGCCGGCGGGAAATACGGGATCCCCGGGATCAAGCACGCGATGGACCTGATGGGCTACTACGGCGGACCTCCCCGGCTTCCCTTTATTCCACCGTCGCCGCAGGCGAAAAAGGAAATAGAAGAAGCTTTCACCGACCTCCGCGGTTAGGCTGCCCGGTCTGGCGGCCGCTAAAATGAAGGCATGGGTGCGATTTGGCTGGCCGCTGTTGCTTTGTCCTTCACCGGATGGCTGGCGCAGACGGTCAATCTCCAGCCCGCGACGGCGGAGCCAACGGCCGCGGCGACAGCAAAGCCTACCGGTCCGCTCGATTGGGTTTGCCCAATGGATCGCGACGTCCGCTCCGACCAACCGGGCGTTTGCCCGCGCTGCGGCATGACGTTAGTGCTCGGTATTCCCGACGAAGCGGAGTATCCGATGACGCTGAGTTTCTCTCCGAAACTGATCCGTGCGGGGCAGAAAGAGCGCCTGCTGTTCCAGATCCACGACCCCAAAACCGGCAAACAGGTGGATCGATTCCAGGTGGTCCACGAAAAGCTCTTTCACATGTTCATGGTGAGCCAGGATTTGAGCTATTTTCTGCATGACCATCCGGTGGAGGAGCCCGGCGGCGCGTTCCACTTCGATGCGGTGTTCCCCAAGCCGGGGATGTACCGGGTTGTCGCGGATGTTTACCCCGAAGGGGGCACGCCGCAACTCATCGCGCGCACGGTAATCGTTCCGGAAACCGACCGGTCTCTCCCTCCGCTCGCGCCCGCGAAACTGGCGCCTTCCCTGGGGCCGCAGCACGCCGCCAACATAGATGTGGAGCTGACCACGGAGCCGTCGAAGCCGATCGCGGGCATGAAGACGCTATTATTTTTCAAGATTAAGCCGGCCGAGGGGCTGGAGAAATATCTCGGGGCGTGGGGGCACATGCTAGCGGCGAGCGACGACCTGGTAGACATGATTCACACACACCCGTTTCTCACCTACGGCGGCGACCAGATCCAGTTCAACCTGATATTTCCGCGGGCTCGCACCTACCGGATTTGGGTGCAATTTCAGCGAAAAGGCGTGGTAAATACGGTGGAATTTACCGTGCCGGTTGCCGATCTCGACTAAGCGAGGCCGACGCCGCTCGCTCCGTCACCAGGGCAATCGTTCCGGCGCTGGAGGGGCTGGTCCGGATTACCGCGCCCGGGGGAAGCTGCACGGGCTGCTTGTAGTAGTAAACCCGGTCGTACTTTGGCTGATAGTTGTAGAGCCAGAGAAGGGGCACGATCTCGCCGTCCGGACGCTCCGCTACCACTTGCACGGAACTCCCCTCCGGCATCGATTTAGCCCGGATCCCGGCTACGTTGAGCGCCCGGGTGAGCGCAAGACGCCCATCCACTATCACTTCACGGCCGGGCTGTTCCGGCTTCGCACGCACGAGGCCGGCCGGCTTTGGCGGCTTGGGGGCGAGTTTCGGATCGCCTTCCGGCGCGCCTCCTTCGACCCAATCGGCGATCAACTCGAGGGTGTCCTGCGTCAGACCACGGTCGTCCTTGAACTCGCCGAAGCCTTTTACCGCATTCCATGGCGGCATGCGCCGGTTCAGCGTCTCGTCCTTAATGGCCTTCGCCCACGGACGCGCGTCCTGATAGGTCATCAGCGAGAATGCCGCGCCTCCGTCATGGTGGCAGGACGCGCAGTGCGCGAAGACGATGCGGGACATTTCCCGGTTCCAGGTGACCTTGGTGGTGATGGGATCGTGCGCCCAGAGGCAGAACGCTCCGGGAAAAAGCGCCAATACGCACAGCCGCCGCCCGAGCCTTAGGCTGCAATATGGGGAAAAGCCCAGCACTTAATCGCTGGCGGCCGCCTTCTTGTTTTTGTCCGTGAACAGTGCCATGGGACTCACGTTCCGCGGGAACGCTACATCAAACCAGCCTATCATCATCTCTTCCCACGTTTGGTCGCCCCACCTGACTTCCTTGGTGGGATCGGGGTTGTAGGGGTTATTGGCGGAGTTGTCGAAGTGAGCGACGCAATCGATCCGTGTTCCGGCCGGCAGCGGCAGGGGATCCTGCAGGTAATAGAAGAGCTGCCAGTGGAAATCAAAGCGCGGCACCTGAAGGATTTCATCCTTCCTGCCATCGGGATAGGCCAGCGTATATTTGAAGTCCTTCCCGCGGAGGTGCATGTGCGGCATGACCGCGATCAACCGGACGTCGTGATGGAGCGTGAAATCCGACGTGACCTCGGTGTTTGGGTCGCCCGGCGGAATGACAAAGCGCGAATTGATGGCCGAAAGGGTCATTTCGCGCTCCGCGGGCGGCGCCTTGGCGAGCACGATGCCCACCTTGGTCTGATCCAAAGTGGGCTTGCCATTCGGCGTGTAGTGAAGCTGGAGGACGATATCCGTGCCGGCCGGCACCAGCTTGGCCGTTCCATCGGGAAGAATCGCCGGCGGGAGACCGGGGGCGTAACCGACCAGCAGCTCGGAAGGCTGCCCTTCCACTTTCCCTTTCTGCGATTTATCGGGAACGTAGAACTCACCCGGCTTGGCGTCGGCCAGCCACTTGGATCCGGGCGGCCGCAGAAACGCAATCACGTGATGCACCACCGAACGGTCGGTAGGGCGGACTTCCGCTTTCGTAACCCAGGTGTCTTTGGTGAAATGGGTCGGAATCACCATGTAGGTGTACTCCACGGTCCCTGATTCCGGCACCGGGTAGGGTTTGGCAAGCTGAAAAACCAGGTCCGGCTCTCCGATTCCCCAACCTTCCACCCATTTTCTGGGGGGAGGGGCATCCTTCTCCTCGCCCGCGGGCGAGCCATGATCGGCCCAGGAAACGAGGGTATGAATGTCCGCATCGCTCAGATGCCGGTCATTGGCGAACTTTCCGTAATGCGGGTCAGCCGGCCATGGCGGCATTTTGCGGGTAGCCACCGCCGACTTGATGGCCTTGGCCCATGGGCGCACATTGTCGTAAGTGAACAGGGGCATGGGTCCGATTTCGCCCGGCCGGTGGCATTCCTGACAGTGATTTTGCAAAACGGGCAGAACGTCCTTGTAGAACGTCACGCTACCGTTTGTGGAACCGGTCGCGGCAAACGCGGAGGCCGCGCCCAGCAGAGCGAGAATCAGACTCCCGAACTTCATCGGTTGCTTCTCCTATCGGACGCCTTAGAGGGATGCGCGCGAGTCCTTCTCCGCCCCGGCCGTCTCCTGCTTCTTAGGCTTCATCAGGTCCATGGGACTCATCTGCGGCGGCACGGCGACGTCGAAAAATCCAATCATCATCTCTTCCCAGGTCTGCTCTCCAGGGTAGACCTTCTTCGCCGGATCGGGATTGAACGGGTTGTTCGGCGAATTGTCGTAATGGGCGGTGCATTCGATTATCGTGCCCTTGGGCAGAAATTTCGGCTCGGCAAGGTCGTACGTCAATTGCCAGTTGAAATTATAGTGGGGCACGCTGAGTAGCGTTTCCTTGCGTCCATCCGGATAAACGACGCGGTATTCGAAATCCTTACCCCGGAAATGCATGTGGGGGAGGAAAGCGACAAGCGTCGAATCTTCCTGCAATGTGACGGTGGATTCCACCTGGTAGTTCGGGTCCTGCGCGGGAATCGCGAAGTTCCAGTTCTGCGACGCCAGCGTCAATACGCGCTTCTGCGGAGGCTCCTTCGCGAAAACCAAGCCGAGTTTGGCCTGGTCGTCGCCGGCCTTCCCGTTTGCGGTGTAGTGAAGCTGGAAGATGATGTCGGATCCGGCTTTAATGAGGCGCGCCTCACCCGGCTTCATAACGAATGGCACAGTTCCGGGGGCATAGCCGGCGACCATATCCCCGAAGAAGTTGTCGCGGGCGTCGCCGTCCTTCTTGTGTCCACCGGCGGCTTGCCTTTCCTTTTCCGCCTGCTTGCGCATCTCCGCGGTGGGCGAATAGAACTCGCCGGCGGGCAGTTTCTGGAACATCGGGTTGTCCGGTTCGCGAATGAAGGCGATGATGTGGTGAACCAGAGCCGGATTGCCCGGCCGTGCCTCCGCCATGGTGACCCAATGATCCTCGGTAAATCCGGTCGGGACGCGGACGTACTGATAGTCGATAGTGCCCTCGGCCGGAACGTGGAAGGTTTTAGGTACCTCGATCACCATATCCGGTTTCCCGATGCGCCAGCCCTCGACGAACTGAATGGGGGCCGGAGCATCCTTAGGATCCCCGGCTGCCGCGCCGGTGTCGGCCCACGTTACGATGGTGTTCAACTCCGCGGCGGAGAGGGTCCGGTCATTCGAAAATTGCCCGTAATGCGGGTCCGCAAACCAGGGCGGCATTTTCTTGGTGAGCACAGCCGCCTTCATCGCTTTGGCCCAGGGCCGAGTGCCTTCGTAGGTGAGAAACGCCATTGGGGCGGCTTCGCCCGGGCGGTGGCAGCTCTGACAGTTCTTCTGTAAGACCGGCAACACATCTTTGTAATAGGTGACCGGGGCCTGGGAAGCGGTGGTAGCCGCGGCAGCCAGTCCGGCGAACAAACATCCAATAAATAGAGTCCGCGTCACGGTATTCTCCTTCATGCGTGGCGTTACACCTGATTCTACGGTGGAACACACCTCTTTGTTTAATGAATTTTGGGCGGAAAACCGTTCAGAAACGGTTGTTTTCTTGGCGGGAGCCAGTCGGAGTCGAACCGACCAGTGGTTTTCAGGCCGCTCGACGGTTTTGAAGACCGCGCCAGCCACCGGGCCAGATTGGCTCCCGTTTTCGGCCAGGAACCGGGTCAGGCGGTACCAGCCAGCCCCAGTTCGGCGGCGCGCGCCTGGAGGGCCTCAATACAGAAGGCCAGGTGCTCATCGAGATCGACGCCCAGACCCTCCGCGCCCTGAATGATATCATCCCGGCTGACAGACCGGGCAAAACCTTTATCCTTCAGCTTTTTCCGGACCGATTTTACATCCACTTCGGCGATGCTCCGGTTGGGCTTGACATAGGAGCAGGCGGTGAGGAAGCCGGCCACTTCGTCGCAGGCAAAGAGAGTCTTTTCCAATGCGGATTCTCGCGGAACGCCGCTGTAGTTGGCGTGGGAAAGGATGGCCCGCCGGATGTCCGCCGCGACACCGCGTTCGGCAAGTATGAGTTCGCCCTTCATGGGGTGATCGGGTGCATCGGGATGGATTTCGTAATCGAAATCGTGAAGGAGCGCCGTGACCGACCATTTCACGGGGTCGGCGCCGAATTTCCGGGCGTAAGCCGCGACACAAGCCTCGACTGCAAGGGCATGGCGGCGAAGGCTATCGGACTTGGTGAATTCACACAGCAACTCCCACGCCTGCTCACGATTCATAGCGACTTCCATCGAGACCATGGTATCGAAGCTTCATGATATACTTCAGGAGAAACACCCCCGACAAGTGGGCCTGTGGCGCAGTTGGGAGCGCGCTTCCATGGCATGGAAGAGGTCGAGAGTTCGAATCTCTCCAGGTCCACCAAACAACGGCTCTACACACTTAATGGGGGCGGACCCAGGCTCCGACAGATCTAAGAACACATTACCTTAACCCTCAGTCTGTAGTTGTTGAAGTTTCGGAAGCCGTAAGCCTGCCTCTGCAAGACTTCCATTTTGGTGTGGAATCCTTCGGTGATTCCGTTGTTCCTGGTGAATCGCCACATGGTGGCGATTTCTTCCCTCCAGGAATGCAGAGTGTTGCCCAACTGGACCATCTGGCCCAGTTGTTGGGCTCTGAGTTCTGCGATCATTCTCAGTAGCTTCGGCGCCAACTCGCGGCATTTCTTCTGGTTCATCCCTTTTTCCTTCAGCAGATAACACAGCTTCTGTTTGAACCGGTAAACCAGTTCCATCCCCGGATTCATCTTCAGATAGGCCATCAGCTTCTGATGCTGTTCCGGTTTCAGATTGTGCCGATGCCGTCTCATCAATGACAACAAGCCCCGGTTCTTCGAGCCCACCGGATCCAGTTCTTTCCAGCAGGCCAGGAAGTGATGATTGATCACCCGGATCACATGAAACCGGTCCGCCACAATCCGTGCCTGCGGAAAATGCTTCCGCACCAGAGCCCGGTATACCGCCGCCAGATCCATGCAAACCACTTTCACCAGATGCTTGCCTTCCAGCTTTTCCAGATAGCTTTCCAGTGACTTTTCGCTGCGACCGGGAACCACATCGTAAACACTGCGATTCTTCAGATCGCAGAAGGTGGTGGCATAGCCCAGACTGCGGGTGAAAAAGTGCTCGTCGATGCCCAGCACCTGCGGACAGACCGGACTGGCACGTTCGGCTTGCCGCAGTCGCAGATAGTTCCCGAACCAACGCTCGACTGTCGCGCTGGAGATGCGCTCGCGTTTCGCCAGACGGCTGCGACTGATGCCGTCATAGTGTTTCTGGCACACGCTGCGCCGGAATGGCTCGGTGGCTCTCACCCGAGGCTGTATTCCCGGAAAGCGCTGCCAGAAGCTTCGTTGGCAGTCCAGACATCGCCACTTGCCAGCTTCCAGTTCCAGCATCGTCTGCCGCGTACCCCAGCTTTCGTGCCGCAGACGGCGAATGCGCCGGTCTTTGATTCTCAGTTGCTTCCCTGCGCAGTGAGGGCACGCCACCGTTCC
The DNA here is from genome assembly GCA_035545735.1 of Bryobacteraceae bacterium. GTDB lineage: Bacteria > Acidobacteriota > Terriglobia > Bryobacterales > Bryobacteraceae > JAJYKC01. Next base: position 104,580 of record DASZXS010000086.1, read on the forward strand.
CGTAAAGCGCGCCCTGATCCGCAGAAACCCACCCACTTCCTCGATGCCTGTAACCTCATATTCAGGCAGACCCATTACCGCCTCTGATTTCATCAAAACTTTCCCTCGCAAGATTGTTTTTATCAGTCAGAGGCCCGGCCTGCCCCCATTAATGAGCTAGAGCC
>DASZXS010000087.1:0-15645 GCA_035545735.1 Bryobacteraceae bacterium
CGGCCATAAATGGCAATGGTAGCAGATGAGTTTTATTTCACAGTAACGTAGGCGGCGTTGCTCGGAGTGTTTCCAACCCACACCACGACGGTATGATCTCCGGACGGTGTGCCGGCGGGAATCTGGAAGTTCACCTGAGTCACGCCGACCAGGTAATAGGGTACGCCGCCGAAGTTGATCTGGACGGGTTGGCCGTCCAGATAAACCGAGATCGGTCCGAGAGGCTTCGGCAACTGGCTGGGAGGCGCCTGGCTTGGCGGGGGCGGTGCGTTTCCATCCGCGACGGCGGGGGATACAGGCCCTTGGCCGGTCAGGAAGAGAGTGGCATACCCTCCGGCGGCCACACTCGCCGCCGGAACAATGTGCGAGCCGGGCGCAAGGAAAAGAGCGGGGGCTACCGGGTCGACATAAAACGATTGCGTGAACGTCCGGCCGGTCCCGCTTGCGATTAGCAACGTGGCGTTGCCCGGAGCCGTCCCAAAGGGCACCTGCAGATTGATCTGGTTTGGCGAGACATAGAACAGCGGCGCCGCGACGCCGTTTACCGTGGCGCGAGTTCCCTGCATGTTCGTAGGGAGCGGAACGGCGGAGGCGAGTTGGGTTCCGTTCGCCATGCCACTGCCGAAGAAACTGAGAATCCCACCCGGCGCGACTCCCGGCAGGAAGGTGGCGCCGTTTACCGCAGGGCCTCCAATATTGAGGATTATGGGGATCACCTGATATTGGGGTGTTGCGTTCTGTGCCTGAAGAATCAGCGATGCCCGATACAGACCGGGAGCGAGGCCATCCAGGTGAGCGGCGAGAGTGATGGCCTCCGTTCCCGCGCCGGCGAGCGGGGCTGCCGTCACCCACCCGGACGGCGGCTGCTCAAAGACGAGCGACGCGGTCCATTGGGCGGACGGGGCACTCAGAGTCACGGCTTCATTCGCCGTGAGCGTACCGCGATCCAGGAACACAGCGCCCGGCGCCGCTCCGAGCGCGATCTCCGAGGAAGACGCGGTCGCAAACGACGCCACTACCGTCGCCGATGACAGATGTCCGGACGGATCCGAGCCGCGGACTTCCACATTGAACTGGCCTGGCGCCGCAACATTGGTCCAACAGATGTCCGCTTGCAGCGCTTCACCGCCATGAATCTGCGTGCTGCCGAAAAATTCCGCCAATCGAGTCGAAAGATCGAGGGCCCCGGCCGCGAAGTAGGTGAGCCTGGCGGCTATGCCGGAATTCTCCCGGAGGACCAGGTGTTCGAGCCACGGGCAATTTTTAGCGCCGGGGTTCTCGACGATGCTCCCGGGCATGCTCTCCAGCGAAAGCGAGACGGCCCCAGTGCTGGTTACATTCGCCGTCAATGGGACTGTAATGGGAACAATTCCATTCGCGGAGATCCGGATCGAACTGGAATACAGGCCCACGGGAAGCGCCGAAGCCTGCACCGTGACCGACAAAGAAGCAGGCGAGGCCGCGGACACAGTTCCCGAAGCTGGCGCGACTGAGACCCAGGTATCGGCGGGCTCCGCTACGAACGACACGGCGGCAGCGCTTCCGGTGGTGACCTGAACCGTCTGGCTGGCCGGCCCGCTAGCCGACCCGTTCACCACGTTGAAGGACAACGATGAGGGGTTCACGAGAATCGAGGGAACCGGCTCGTTGTTAAGGAATGGAGCCAGGGCTGGGTATGCCGCCGAGAGCCGGCCGTAGGACGAGACGAACGGATTCACGAAACAAATCGACGTGCTCAACGGCGGCACCGGGCCTGCGGTAAGTGTGCCGACAATCTGATTGGCGGCATTCAAGAGCGGCGAACCGGAGGATCCTGGCTCGGTGATCCCCTGGCTCCATTCGACCTGGTAGTAGAGACTCGCCGGCCCTTCGTCGTTGCCAACGAAAAAATTTGCGTCGGCGACCCGGGTTCCGAAGGCGATGCGTGTCCAGGACCCTTCCGGGTGCTGAATGGAAGCGAGAGAACTTCCGAAAGCGGGATCATTGGCGTTCCATCCGAGGAAGGTAACGCCGTCAGGGGCATCGTGATCGAGGCGGAGGAGAGCATAATCGCCCTGTTCGATGCCGGCGCCCGCAAGGTAGCTGGCGCCCATTACGACGGGCACGGTATTGATGTCGGGCGGCGTGCCGTTGCATGTGGACGTTTGGTAGAAAAAGTACGCCTCCACGGAGGCTGCTTCCGCGCTGGTGCCGACGCAATGGTGCGCGGTGAGCAGATACGGCGTAAAATCGGAATTCTTGTCGTTGATCATCGCTCCGGAGCAGTCATAAACGCCGCCATCGCTCCCGATGAAATCGTAGGTGACGCTCGCGGTGGCCGCCGAGGCGTAGCTCGAGTAGCAAGAAACGTCCAACTCGCAGGATGCGGCGCCATTGGTCACCGTAATGGCCGTGGGCAATTTCCAGAAATGAGCAATGGCATCCATACGAAAAGGCGGATCGGTGATTTCCGCGCCGGCCGGGCCATCATACTCGACGAGCACGGTGTCGGAGCGAACCAGCGCAGACCAGAATTGTCCGTCAGGCTGTGGCCCCGCGCCCGTATAGGGGCCTGCAATCCGGGCGTTTGCCCGCTCCCCGGGCGCGGCGGGATAAATCCAGACGGAGGCCGAGGGCGGCAAGGAAAACCCCGTGAAATGCACGCGGATGCCGGCGGCTCCGGGTGAATGGAGAGCGATACGCCAGACCCGCCGGCCGCCGGGAACCATTTGCCCGCTGCCCGTGGGGAGCGCGTTGCGGGGGATCTCCCGGCGAACACCCGTTTGGCGTGGACCGATTCGCGGACTCACGCGCGATTCTTCCGCCCGGAGCTTCTCCAGCTTGTAGAGCGGCGCTGTGCTGGCGGACAGCGAATAACCGGCCGGCGATCGCGACGCGCGGACCGATTGGGCGGCTGGGATATGAGGAGATACCGCGCCGCCGATCTCCTGCGCCGGAGCGATTGGCAGCAGCCCCATCACCAGGAGCGCGAGCCGGACGGACTGTTTCCCCACGTAGGCTATAACGAGATGGTACGCGATAATCTAACGCCCGCGAGACGCCCGATGGCCGCTGGCTATAATTGAGAACGATGTTCATTCAGCTGCGGCGGAGGCAAGTCCGGTGATTCAGTTCGTCTTGGAGACCGACCGTCAGCGGCTTGAGGAGGTCATGCGGTTTGCCCAGCAGCAGGTTCGCCGCACCATCGAGCAATCCCCGGACCTATACCCGATGTACACCGAGAACGGGCAATGGTCTCAAAGCAGGGAACGGTGGACGAATTGGTGCAGCGGTTTCTTTCCGGGGTTGATGTGGATCTTCCGCAAACGTGCGGAGGAGGGCAGTGCGGAAGCGAAATTCTGGGAGGAGCAGGCGATCCGCTACTCGAAGCCTCTGGAGAAAAGAAAGAACGATCGCGAGAGCCAGGACCTCGGGTTTCTGATGTTCTCCACCTACTATCGCTGGTACCGGCTGACGCACGATCCGCGCCTGAACGATGTGCTGATTGAAGCCGGACGCACGCTGGCGCTGCGTTACCGGGAAAACGGGCAATACTTGAGTTCTTTCGTTTCCGATGAGTCGCTGTTCATCGATCTGATGATGAACGTGGGAATTATCTTCTACGCCGCGCGGGAAACCGGCGACAAGAGGCTGCGCGAGATCGCTTTTCGCCATTGCGAGACCACTCGCCGGGTGTTGGTGCGCGGAGACGGATCCAGCGCGCACGAGGGTATTTTCGACTCGACAACCGGGGAATTTCTGCATCAAAGCACGCAGCAGGGGTTTCGCGGCGACTCCTGCTGGTCGAGGGGGCTCGCGTGGGCGATCTACGGTTTCAGCATCTGCTATGACTACAGCCGCGACCCGAGGCTGCTGGCCACCGCGCAGGCGTGCGCGGACTACTATCTCACCCACACCAATGCCGATGGCATTCCCCCGTGGGATTTCAATGCGCCCGCGAATCGCCGGAGTTTGCTCGACACGTCGGCGGCCGCCATCGCCGCGTCGGCGCTGCTCCGGTTGGGCCGCCTGCTCCAGGACCCGGTGAAGGGCCATTTCTACGCCTCGTCAGGACTATTCATCCTGCGGATGCTTTCGGAAAAGCACATCGCCATGAAGGACAAAAAGTGGGACGGTATCCTGCGCGGCGGTGTTTATCACGTTCACAAGGAGTTGGGCGTGGACGAGAGCGTGATTTGGGGCGACTACTTCTTCGTGGAAGCGGTGGATCACGCTTTGCGGCAGTTGTAGGGCGCTTAGCCCATCCATCCAAACCATCCCGGGCCAAACCAGACGAGGCCAAACTTTTGCCGCGGTGCGCGGTTTCCACCCCCTGAGGTTCTTAGAACCGTTGCGTTATACTGAGAAAGGTCTTGATTTAGGATTGGCGCGCCATGGCGACATCAGCGTATCGAAACGTCGCGCTTCTGATCAGCGTTGCATGTCTGGGCGTCCTGGGCGATGAAAAGCCGCCCTCTCCGCCAGGCACACCCTCTTCATCGGTCAATTCGGACGCGCGTGTGGAGATCGTCCCGCGCATCAAGCCTAAGAGCAACACACCCAGCACCCGCGGGGACATCCGCGTCGACTCGACGCTGGTTTTGATCAACGTCACCGTCACCGATCCACTCAATCGCTTCGTCACGGGCCTCGACAAGGAACATTTCAAGCTCTACGAGGACAAGGTTCCGCAGGAGATCAAGCAGTTTTCGAGCGAAGATGCTCCGTTGTCGGTCGGCCTGGTATTCGATACGAGCGGAAGCATGGGGCCCAAACTTCAGAAATCCCGTCTCGCGGCAGCGGAGTTCTTTAAGACATCCAACCCGGAAGACGAATTTTTTCTGACGGAATTTAACGATCGCCCGAAACTGGTAGTTCCATTCACCCACAGTCCCGAGGAAATACAAAATAGCCTGACCTTCACGCAGTCGAAGGGACGCACAGCGCTGCTGGACGCGGTCTACCTCGCGATGAACACCATGCGCAAGGCGCACAATCCGCGCAAGGCGATTCTGGTGATTTCCGACGGTGGCGACAATAGCAGCCGGTATACCGAGAGCGAGATCAAAAACGCGGTGCGTGAAGCCGATGTGCAGGTTTATGCGATCGGCATCTTCGAATCCATGGGCTCGCGCGGCCGCACTTCCGAGGAGATGAACGGGCCGGGATTGCTTTCTCAGCTCGCGGAGCAAACCGGCGGGCGCGCCTTTGTGGTGGAGAATGTGAACGAGTTGCCGGATATCGCGGCAAAGATCGGCATAGAACTGCGCAATCAATACGTTTTGGGTTATTCGCCGGTCAACAAGGATCGGGATGGGAAATACCGCCATGTCCAGGTGAAACTGGCGCCGCCTCGCGGGCTACCGTCACTCAAGGCATACTATCGACTTGGGTACTATGCTCCGTATCGTTAGGCCGGCTCCGCCGGTTTGTGCTGTTCTATGCCTGCTTGCCGCCGTGGGCGGGCGCGCTCAATCCGCCCCGCCAACGCGTCCCGCCGATCCCCAAGAGCCTCCGACGTTCACCTCGGATACGCGGCTCGTCGTGCTGCACGCTAGCGTAGTGGACCACTCCGGAAAATTACTTACTAATCTGCCGGAAAAAGCCTTTAAAGTCTTCGAAAATGGTAAGCCGCAGCAAATCAAGCGATTTCTCCGCGAAGATGTTCCGGTCTCGATGGGCATCATCGTGGACAACAGCGCGAGCATGCGCGAGAAGCGCAAACAGGTGGAGGCGGCGGCGATCGATCTGGTGAGGTCGTCCAATCCGCAGGACGAGGTTTTCATCGTGAATTTCAACGATGAGTCTTACCTGGACGTGCCCTTCACGAACGATCTCAAGAAACTGGAGGCGGGCTTGGCGCGCATCGACTCGCGCGGCGGGACGGCGCTGCGCGACTCCATCAGCGGATCGATCGATTATTTGAAGAAGAAGGGCAAGAAGGACAAGAAAGTCCTGCTGGTGATTACCGATGGCGCCGACACCGCGAGCGACGACCGCAACACTCTCGAAAAACTGGTGAATAAGGCGGAGCAAAGCGGAGTTCTGGTTTACGCGATCGGTCTTCTGGACGAGGAAGACCGGCATGAGCAGAAAAAGGCGAAGCGCGTCTTAGAGGCATTGTCCCGAAATACCGGCGGGTCGGTTTTTTACCCAAAGAGCGCCGCGGACGTGGACCCGATTACGCTGGGCGTGGCGCGAGAGATCCGCAATCAGTATGTAATCGAATATTCGCCTTCCATCCAACAGCTGGACGGGAGTTTCCGCGAGATCAAGGTGACCGTGGACGGGCCGGGCCGGCCGACCGTGCGGACGCGCACGGGGTACTATGCCACCGCCGACGTGAAATCCAGTACGGAAATCGTTGAGAAGCGGCCGTGATCGGGTTCCTGTGGAGCGCCTGCCGCGGCTACCGCTTGTGTCCCTGGAAGAGTCCTTATCTGCGTTGGCGCGTCGAAACCTATTCCGGAATTTCAGCAGAAAAGATTGATTTCAAGACATTTATCGAGTTCACCTGGCGAAGGCGGCAGGAGTTAATCCGGTTTCTTTGCTGGGCGAATCATATGCGCGAATAAGTTCGTCCGCACGGTTCCCTGGACGCTTCTCCCATAAAATCTACGCTTAGTGGTTCCTTTCCTTTGTATAATTGATAATAAGCTCGCTTGAATTGTGACAATGGTCTCAAGTTGCAATGGCTTTCGTCGCAACGGCTTTCCATCTAGGTCTTATCTGGCCTCTACCAAGCGCTTACCACTGGACCTGGCGCCAACCAATCGAGTTGTGCGCAAGGTTCGCCTTACCGGGCGTATATGCCCAAATCACAATAATTTGGGGAGAATGATATGAAATTTGAGGCAAGGAGTTTCAGCTTCATACGGCGCATCGATCCAGCGCCAATTGCTTTAGGCCTGGCCATTTGCGCCGTCTTTATCGCCGCGAGTGGCCGTTTGAAAGCGCAATCGCTTACGACCGGCGGGGTTTCCGGCACCGTGTCCGATCCGTCGGGAGCGGTCCTCCCCAACGCGTCGGTCACGTTGCAGAACCTGGCCGACCGGTCGAAGAAAACCACCTCGACTAATGAGACGGGCACGTTCCAGTTCACCCTTCTAAAGCCCGGCAAGTATTCACTGACCATGTCCGCGCCGGGGTTTGAGAATCTCACCCGGTTTTTGGATATTGTGCTCGGGCAGACGGTGACCGCTCATCTCACCATGGAAATTGGGAAGTCCACGGACAGAATTGAGATCACGGATGAGGTTCCGTTGATTAGTTCCGATCCAAGTTTGAATACGACATTTACGCAGGCTCAGCTACAACAGTTGCCGAACGCGGGCGGAGACATTACCAATATCGCTTTCGGTGCTCCGGGCGTCGTCGTGACCACCGGCGGAGGGTACGGAAATTTCAGCGCCAACGGTCTTCCCGCCACTTCGAATCTGTTCACCGTGAACGGTGAGAACGACATGGACCCGTACTTCAACATCAACAACTCGGGCGCTACGAATCTTACGATCGGCTCGAACGAATTGCAAGAGGCGAGCGTGATCACCAATCCGTACGGCGGTCAATTTGGCCAGCTCTCGGGCGCGCAGATTAACTACGTCACTAAATCCGGCAGCAACCAGTTTCACGGGAATGCGGTCTATCTTTGGAATGGCCGCGCTCTGAATGCGAACGATTGGTTCAGCAATGCGACGGGAACGCCGCGGCCGTTTTCGAACGCCAACCAGTGGGCGGCGAGCTTGGGCGGCCCGATCATCAAAGACAAAACCTTCTTCTTCGTGGATAACGAAGGCATGCGCTTTGTCCTTCCGGTGGTGTCTTCGGTAACGATTCCCACACCCGCCTTCGCCAACGCCGTGCAATCGAACATTCAGGCGCTCCATCCGGAAGAGGCTCAGTCCTATCAGCAAATGTTCAAGCTATGGGGTGGTGTTCCGGGGGCTTCCAACGCGCAGATCCTGCCCAACAGCAGCGCGTGTGATTCCCTGGTTCTTCCGGGATTTGATCCCTCCACCCAGTCCTGCGCGGCGCGGCTCAATGTCAATGCGAACGCTCTGGCGCAGGAATACATTGTGGCATTCCGCGTGGACCAGCACATTGGAAACGATGACAATTTGTATTTCCGCTATAAGCTGGACCACGGAGATCAGCCGTCCCTCGTGGATCCGATTACTCCGGCCTTCAACGCCATATCTCCGCAGCCGTCGTGGGACGCGCAAATCAACGAGACTCACACCTTTTCGCCCTCCCTGGTGAATTCGTTCATGGCGACTCTCAGCCACTACGTCGCGCAGTTCTCGCAGGATCAGGCGGCGGCCAGCGCAGCGCTGCCCTTTTCGACCATCAATTCCGGCACCGTGCCCTTCACCAGCCTGAACTACATGTTTGAGTTTCCGCAAGGGCGCAATATAACGCAGTATCAATTCATCGACGACCTGAGCTTCCTTCATGGGAACCACAGCGTGAAATTCGGGCTGAATTTTCGCCGGTACGACGTGAGCGATCACACCTTCTTCTTTAATTCACCGGCCATCTATTTCGGGTACACGGATGACGGGCTGCAGAAATTCGCCGATGGTATCGCCTACCAATACAGGCAGTCGTTGAATCAAGCGAGCGACGTGCCAATCGCCATGCTCGGCATCGGCGGGTACATATCGGACGAGTGGGCGGTACGGCCTAACCTGAAACTGACCTTGGCATTGCGCGTGGAACATAATGGCAATCCGACGTGCAACATTAACTGCCTTGCCAATTTTCGCGCACCGTTCGCCAGTCTTCCGAGCGCCACCAACGCAGATCCGGCCAGCGTTCCTTACAGCCAGGATATTATCGCCGGCGTCAACCGCGCCTTCCTTGGAGTGGACGCGGTGAACTGGTCGCCGCGGATTGGTTTTTCCTGGTCCCCGTTCGGCATTAACGGCAAGACTGTCGTGAGTGGCGGATTTGGTCTGTTCTACGATGGACCCCCCGCCGGCTTGGTAGACGACCTGCTTTCCAACCCGCCCGTCTCGGTGGCATTGCGAGTGCGTCCCGCGGACGGCACGCTTCCGTTTAATCAAGGGCCCTCGGGCGGTCCCGCAACGTGGGCGGCATCGGCGGCGGCGTTCTCCCTCGACAAGTCCTACGCCCAACTTCGGTCAGAACTCGCTGCGCTGGGTTCCGTTTTCGCCGCTCCCGGATTCACGGCCTTGAACGGCCAGTTCCATTCCCTGCAGGTACAGCAGTGGAATCTACGTATTCAACGGCAGCTATCGAACAACCTTCTGTTCTCGGTAAACTACGCCGGCAACCATAGCATCCATGTCCCCTACTCCTCGACATGGCCCAACGCGTACGACCTCTACGAAATTTACCCCGGTGTTCCCGGCATTGCGGCCAATCCGCTGGTGGGAAATTATGGCACGGTCACCAGCATTCAGACCGGCGCGGTCTCCAACTACAATGGCCTCAGCGCGATCGTCACGAAGCGATTTTCCAACTGGGTTTCGGGCCATGCCTCGTATACGTGGTCGCATGCCTTGGATGAGACGTCCAATGGGGGAGTATTCGCGTTTAACGACGCATCCATTAGCGGGCAACTCAACCCGCTCAGCTTGCGGTCGAGCAATTACGGCAACGCCGACTACGATATCCGGCACAGCTTTGCGGCTGACTTCATCCTCACGCCCTCTTTCCACCTGGGCAACCGTCTTGCGAATGCTGTAGCGAACGGCTGGACGCTTGGCGGGAAAATCTTCTGGCATAGTGGCCTTCCGTTCTCCATTACCGACGGCAACACCGCGCTCGGTAACTACGGCGGATCCTTCCTCGCAATCCCGATTGCCGGGGGCGGCCAGCCGGGGAGTTGCAGCGGCGCCAACAACTACGTCTCCGGTACGCCCTGCTTGAACGCCGGCGCCTTCTTCGATGGCGCTACTGCATCGTCGTACCCCGGGATTTCATCGCAAACCAGGAACCAGTATCGAGCTCCGCGGTATTTCGATACCGACATCACATTCTTCCGCGACTTCCGGCTTGCCGAACGCTTTACCCTTAGCGCCGGCCTCCAGGCCTTCAACGTTTTCAATCATCCAAATTTCGGCTTCCCCGACTCAACCCTCGGCGATCCGACGTTTGGGCAAATTTCTTCCACCATCGGCCCACCGACGTCGCCGTATGGAAACGGCCTCGGATTCAATTCCTCGGGCCGCTGTGTCCAACTTTCCGCGAAGCTCGTTTTCTAAGATCGAGGCCCCGGAAATTGTGAAAAAGGCGCCGGCATACACCGGCGCCTTTTTTTAGCTCGTGTCCTTGGCGGAAAAAGGATTCAGCAAGCTGGTCAACAGGCCGTCGAAGCCTCCGAGAAGAGAGATACGCTCTACCTTGCCGGTAAGCTTTTCGAGCGTCTCCAGCTCCTTCATCCGAATCAGGAGCGGGTTTTCTTCCATCAACTTCGCGGTGTTCAGAAGCGACCGCGTCGCTGCGGTCTCCTCGCGCCGGCGAATCAGGTTAGCCTGCGCCTGCTTCTCGGCCGCTACCACCTGGTTCATCATGTCCCGCATCTCGCCGGGTAGGATGACGTCCTTTAGCGCGGCGAATCCCACCTCGACGCCAATGTCCGCCATCTCCTTACGGAGCGCCTCCAGAAGCGCCGGGTCCAGATCCACCTTGTCCGCCAGAATCTCATCGAGCGTCCGCCGGCCGAGAGACTGGCGCACCGCCATTTGTAGAGCCCGGTAGAGATGCTCGGCATGATCCTTAACGGACTGCCGCGCCTTCACCGGGTCGGCGACGCGATACTGAGCCGAAATGTTTACGCGGATAGAAACCTTGTCCTTCGTCAACACCTCCTGGCCGCTAATTTCGAGTAGTCCCGTGCGCAGATCGATCAATTCAACCCGCGGCGGCGCCAACACGCTCCAGAAACCATAGACGCCCGGCCTTAACGATCGAATCAGCCGGTTGTCAAGAAACAACAAGCCGGCCTTACCTTCATCGACCGCGACAAAGAACGCCCCGGACTTCACGCCGAGCTTCATCAGCCCGGGGCGCTTTTCCGCCGGAACCTCCGGCGCGCCGATTACATCGATCCGCTCGAAGCTGATGTCCGCGAGTTCCTTCCAGAACAGCGCACGCTTGCCGGGCGTGATCACCTGAAGCACCCGGCCGTCCGCATAGACGATGGCTACTTCGGTGTCGCCGGTCTCCACAAGCGTGAAGTGCCGCTTCACCACTTCGGGATATTGATTTACCAGCACATCGTTCCAATCGGACTTCAGTTCGGTGTCCGCGAGCTTCCAGGTCTCGGCGGTGACGCCCCAGCCCAACACCCGGTGAATGCCGGGCTCCAAAATGCGCAGCGAGCGTCCGCGCCGTGCGATCAACACCCGCTCGTTCTCGGCAACGGTAATTGTCTTAAGCAGCGGCATATGTTTTCTCCTCAGATAAATAAGTAAGTTAGTTAGTAAGCCGGCAAAACGAATACGGCTCTCCGCCCGTGCATGGTCCAGGATTAGAGCGAGGTCTGTAATGCTTTCTGCTCCGCGCAGTTTCCATCCCGGCGCAGGATGTCCGGAAGGTGCGCTCAAGGAGAACCGAGCCTCCTTAAACGCCGAGTAGTATTCGATTCGCCGGAAGTGTGGTTTAGAGCCGCCAAACGGCCCCTAAGCGAGCGGGATTCGAACCCGCGTCAGATTGTCGGTCTGATGCTCTACCGTTGAGCTATGCTTCGAAGTTCGCGACGCATACCGGCATGCAGTACTTCAGAGAAGCTGCACCAGTGAGGCATGGAGAACCCCAACTATTGGTATGTATTCGCATGATGAACTCCGAGTATTGATTTTGCAGCAGGGCGCGCAAAGAGTCAAGATCAAAAAGATGAAAAAGCTTTAAACAAAGCGCCGGCGCATGGAGGATAGGGCCAATCCGGCGGCTACTACGACAACGCAGCCAATGACGTTGTACCAAAGGAAGGACACCGAAGTGTAGAGAGCCGCCGCGAAGATGGCGGCCTCTCCGGCGAGCACCGCGGCGAATGCAGCGGTCCCTCCGACGCTCTTGAAGAAGAAGGCCAGTACAAACACTCCCAGTAGTCCGCCGTAGAAAAGTGAGCCAACTAAATTCACGGCTTCAATCAACGCCCCGAAATCTCTCCCAAAACTGGCGAATGCGACGGCGAAAGCGCCCCAAAACAGCGTGGCGAGCCGGGACGCCGTGACATAGTGCGTATCCGCGGCATTCGGCTTGATATGCCGGCGGTAAATATCGATCACCGTCACGGTGGCGAGTGAATTAATCTCGCCGGAAGTAGACGACATTGCCGCCGAGAAGATGACAGCGACAATGAGACCAACCAGTCCGGCGGGCAGGTAATGGGTTACAAACGAAAGAAATATGAAGTTAGTATCGTTGCGGGCGCCGGCGAGTTTCAGGCCGTCCGCGCGTGCCGCTTCAAATTGTTTTTGCGTGTTGCGGTAATGATCGGCGCTTGCCGGTGTGCGCTCCGTGAGGTACTCTCGTGCGGCTTTTTCGCGGACGGAAAAGGCTTCATCGTAGCGGCGCTCCACCTTGCCGAACTCGGGCGCGCGTTCGGCTTGCCGCAGTTCCACCGGGTGGAAAAGAATCGGCGGCTTTTGAAAATGGAAAAGGACAAATACCATCGCGCCGATGAACAGGATGAAGCATTGCATCGGGATCTTCGCCATGGCGTTGAAGAGCAGGCTCAAGCGGCTCTGCGCGATCGATTTTCCGGTAAGATAGCGCTGAACCTGGCTCTGGTCGCAACCGAAATAGGCGAGGGCGAGAAACGATCCGCCGATCAGGCCGCTCCACAGGTTGTAGCGGTCGCTCCAATCAAAGTTGAGATTCACCGCATTGAGGCGCCCGGCGGCTCCGGCGAGATGAACGGCATCGAAGAAGGAGATGTCGGGCGGAAGCAGGTGCACGGCCATGACGAGCGCGACCACCAGGGCAAAGAGGATCAACATCATCTGCTGCACATCCGCCCAGGTGACCGCCTTGATTCCGCCCATGGTTGTGTAGATCACCACGAGGCCGCCCATGATGACCGTGGTCAAGTGATCGGACCAGCCCAGGATCACGGAAAGGACGATGGCCGGCGCATAGAGTGAAAGTCCCGCCCCAAGCCCTCGCTGGATCAGGAAGATTGCACTCACCAGGGCGCGCGTTTTCGCATCGAAGCGCTGCTCCAGATACTCATACGCGGTGTAGACCTTCGCGCGGTGGAATAGAGGAACCACCGTTGCCGAAAGAATTACCATGGCGACGGGCAACCCGAAGTAGAACTGCACGAAGCGCATGCCATCAACGTAGGACTGCCCGGTGGTGGAGATGAAAGTAATGGCGCTGGCCTGTGTGGCCATGATCGAAAGGCCCATGGCGTACCAGGGCATGGTGCGTCCAGCCAGCATGTACTTGCTGGTGCTGTTGCTCCCCCGTCCCCGGTAGAGACCGTAGGAAACGATGAAGGCGAGCCACCCAAACATCACCACCCAATCGAGTGGCTTCATGCGGCGACGATGCGGGCAAAAGTGTAAAGGAGCGCAATCAGGACGGCGAGGTACAGGAGAACGGCCCGATAGACGCGCGGCCAGGTCTTGAGAAATGGCGGCGCTTCGTCGACCGTGCCCCGCTCCATCATCTGCTTCCCGCCTGCGTCATCGTCTTGCCCGCGCTCAGCAGGTTGGCGAAGATCCGGTAGGCGCCCGGAACGCCGGCAGGCAACTCGCGGAACCAGGAGAACGCGGTGAAAACAAACATTCCTTTTCCGTAGGGCGTATAGAGAGTCCCGCCTTTGAGCGGCGCTTCGCCGGGATCGTGAAGGGAAAAGAGCGGTTGATAGCGCTTATCCCATTCGTGCGCGAAATAGAGGCCCCGCTCCTGTATCCACCCGTCAAAATCGCGTTCGGAGATCCGGTTCGGCTCGCGCAGCAGCGGGCTGGCAGGATCGAGAAACGTCACCGGCGCGTCTTCCACCGTTACGCGGTCATGGCTGAACTGAATGGAGTAGGGGCCGACAATATGATCGAGCGCGCGCTCATCCCCGCCGAATCGCGCTGAATCGAGCGTGTTATATTGCGCCACCAGCGTGCCCCCCTGCTTCACGTAGTCGAGAAGGCGCTGCTGATTTGCCTTCAGATCCGTCCGGACATTGTAAGCTCGTACGCCGGTGACGATCGTGTCGAAGCGCGACAGGTCGCCGCTCGCGAGGTCCGCCGGACCGAGCAGGGTCACATCGATGCCGATTTGACGAAGCGCCTCGGGGAGGCGGTCGCCGGCTCCCATGATGTAGCCGACGGACCGGGCCAGCGAGCGAATATCGGCCCGCACCAGCTTGGCGTGCGCCGGAGGAAACAGAAACTCGGGTGGGATGTGGGGGTAATTGATGAGCTGAGTTTCGGAGGTGATCTCGCGTCCGTCCAGGCTGGCGACAGCCTGCAGTTTGCCCTGCGAATCGCCCGCGGGCGGGGTGACGCGAAACTCGAGCGCCGTTTCCTGGCCCGGTTGACTGAAGTGGAATGGCAGGACGCCGGGCTCGGTCTTCCATCCTTCCGGCGATTGAAGACGCACGGTTCCATTTTCATCGCGATGGACGCTCTTCAGGCGGACCTGCACGGTTCGCGGCTCGGGAGTTGCAAACACCAGGGCGCTCCCGTCAAATTCCAAAGCCACCGGCGGGACGATCGCCAGCGGGCGCGTCAATTCACCGCGCTGCGGATCCACCCAGCGGTAATGCACCGGCCGCGTAACCTCGATTTCGCCTCCGGGAAAAGCCAGCTCGAACTTTGCCGAATAGATGGGCCGGTTCTCCGGCGTTCCGATCAGCTCCTGGTCCGGGACCGTGTACGTGTCGCCTTGCTTCGGCTCGCGCAGCCAATATGGCTGGGAGTAAGGCGCGCCGGCCGGAATCGCCGCCTCGAGCGAAAGGGATTTCGGAACATTGTGCTCCAGGGCGCCGCCGGCCACGGTGGAACCCGGCTCAAGGGAGACGCTCTTCAGGGTCACGGGAACGGTCCCGCGATCGACGGCGGTGAAGGTAACCTTCATCTTCTCGCCAGGCGAATATTCAAATTCGTTGGCGGTGGCGTCGAGCGACAGGCCGGCGCAAAGCGCGATGGCGTTGTCCAGATCCTTCTTCTTGCGATCCGCGATGGGGTCGTGCAGAGCGGCGAATCTGCTTCGCGCCTCGAGAAGGGGAGCAATGGCGTTCTCCGGATGCTCGGGCTTGTAGTCCGCCAGCGCCTGGGCCACCAATTTGCCGACGATTGCGCCGCCCTCCACGCGATTCCACGTGAGGTCGATGCCATCGAACATGTCTTTTCGCGCGGGATCTCCGGCGACCAAAGTCAGGAACTCCTTTGACGTCCCGGGGCGCTGCCCCGCGCCCATTCCCTGGCTGCGATGCATGCTCCGGCTCATGCCGGCGATTTCACGGTAGGAATAGCCGAGAAGAGGATCGTACTCGCCGGGGTCCACCTCCAGCTTGTCCTTAATCTTGGCCGTCTCCTTGCGCTGTTCGTCATTGAAAGCGAAAGCGTTCCAAAGCAGGCGTTTGGCGCGCCAGGGCTGCACGTATTTCAGTTGCTCGGGGAAACGGGACGGGTCGCCGGCCGCGAAATACGCCTCCTTGCCGAGGATGGCGGAGGTCTGATGCTGCCCGTG
>DASZXS010000088.1:0-40618 GCA_035545735.1 Bryobacteraceae bacterium
GAGCACGCGGGTGATCACGGACGGGAACGGAAACGTGGTGTCGCGGCATGATTATTATCCGTTCGGAGAGGAACTGGCGACAAGCAATCGGACGTCGGCGCTGCAGTATGGGGTGACGGATTATGTGGCGCAACGGTTCACGGGGAAGTTCCGGGATATGACGCCGGGGGCGGAAGCGGGGCTGGGCCTCGATTACTTCGGAGCAAGATACTATGCCAGCAGCATGGGAAGAATGTTATCGCCTGATCCCGGCAGTCCAACTCCTCTGCATCTTCTCAATCCACAGCGTTGGAATATGTACAGCTACGCGCTGAACAATCCCTTCTCATACACAGATTCGACCGGGATGGATGCTGCTGCGGTGAATTTCAGTAAAGAGATTGCAATCGTCGGACATGAAGGCATCATGTCTGTCCATTCTGACGGAACAGTCGTGTACGCCAGATTTGGGCCAGCAGGAGGTAGTCGTCCGGCAGGACCTGGAGAAGTTCAGTCTTTTGCGTTGAACGCGAAAGTTCAGTTCGATTCGAACGGCCAACCGACCACCGATTCACTGAATGCGGTTAAGAAGGAACTCGCAACTTCTGGTCCAGAGAAGGGGCAGGACCCGAGTTCGATCAGGATCAACTATTTCAAGACGACTCCGGAGGAGACTGCCAACCTGGATCAGTGGATTAAGCAGCAGCAGGATGCTTCCAATCGCGGACAGTCTCCCCGATATAACGTCGCAACCAACAACTGCACGATGTTTTGTCAGCGCGGCTTGGTCGTAGCGGGTGTGCTTGATCAGAATCAGGCAAACCACGCTTCACCTGCGCCGAATGGTTTTTGGTGGCAACTCTGGGAACTTCAGTCACGGCCTGTAAAGGCTTGTACTAGTGCTACTGATAGTTTCGGCAACACTACCGGAACACATTGCGAATAGATGGGTGGTGTCGAAATGTCAAAAAGTCTGGTATGGATAGCTGTATGCGTTGGGTTGATTGTGCTTTTGGTTTCAGGAGCATATTGGTGGTCCAATATCCCCCCGCAGCGACCCCAAGGAGTCTCCCCGACTGCTGTATTCCTCTGGGCTGGGCATC
This sequence comes from Bryobacteraceae bacterium, assembly GCA_035545735.1. GTDB lineage: Bacteria > Acidobacteriota > Terriglobia > Bryobacterales > Bryobacteraceae > JAJYKC01. Next base: position 1,083 of record DASZXS010000088.1, read on the forward strand.
TTGGCCTTCCAGCTCCAAAACACGGAACGTGGTTGGAGTGCTGGACGGACTCGAAGGTTCGGGAGAATAGGTGCCGGTTAACCGAAATGGATGGCACTCGTTCGTTCGAAGGTGCTTTTGTGGCGAATACAGGGAAAGGGCCAGTTCCGCAATCCGAATTGCATGTATTAAGCGAACAGACAAGCCAAAGTGTGGACCTGTGGGTTCGAGTAAATACTCAGCTTGTCCCGCTTGTATTTCTTCAAAACGGTGTGGTACTGATTCCAAGTGATGCATACCAAGAGGGTATGGCAAAACTAGAGCATCTACGTGAGGTAAAGAGCAAGTAGATCTACGACGTGTGAGGCTATGGTTATCTATGATTGTGTCAACTGAAAAGTTGACGCATGAGTGGTTTTGACCTGCTTCCGATAATCTCCTCCAGTCATAATTTGGAAAGCTTCCTTGAAAACAGCAGAAGGAGCTTTCGAAATGAAAAAGACGAAGTTCACCGAAGAACAAATGATCGAGGCTGTGAAGCAATTGGAAGCCGGGCGGTCGGCCAAGGAACTCGCGCGCGAGCTGGGCATCACCGACCAGACGCTGTACAACTGGCGAGCGAAGTACAGCGGCATGGATGCGAATGAAGCGCGACGCCTGCGTGCACTCGAGGAGGAGAACCGGCGGCTCAAGACGATGGTCGCCGACCTCAGCCTGGATAAAGAGGCGCTGAAAGCGGTCATAAGAAAAAACGGCTGGAGCTTGTGAGCGGACGGGGGGACGCGGCGTTCGTAGTGGCCGAGTTTCGGTACAGCGAGCGCCAGGCTTGCAAGCTTCTCGACATGGACCGCAGTAGCTACCGCTACGAAGCTCGTCCCGATCGCAATATCGAATTGCGCGAAGAACTGATCACGCTCGCACGGCAGAAGCCGCGGTACGGGTATCGGCGATTGTGGGCACTGTTGACGAAGCGCGGTCACAACGTGAACGTCAAGCGTGTGTATCGTCTATACCGGCAGGCGCATCTGGCCGTGCGCCGGCTCAAACGCAAACGGCTCAACCGCACGGCTCCGGTGAGCACGATGCTCATCGCACGGAACCAGGAATGGGCGCTCGACTTTGTTTCCGACGGCATAGCGAGCGGCCGCGGCATTCGCATACTGACGCTCGTTGACGGCTTCACGCGCGAGTGCCCGGCGATCGAGGTCGGCGTGAGCCTCGGCAGCCGACGAGTGACGCGGGTATTGGAACGTGTCATCGCGGAACGTGGAGCACCGAAGAGCTTGCGCTGTGACAATGGACCGGAGTTCACGAGCCGGCATTTCCTGGCCTGGTGCGAACAACACGGCATTGCACTAATGCACATTCAACCGGGCAAGCCAATGCAGAACGGATATTTGGAAAGCTTCAATGGGCGGTTGCGCGATGAATGCCTGAATGCGAATTGGTTCTTAAACATCGTCGATGCTAAGCAGAAGATTGAACGTTGGAGGATGGAATACAACGAAGAACGGCCGCACAGCGGTCTGGCATACCGCACGCCGAATGAATACGCGGAGGTGTGCTCTGAGCTCACCAGCAGGATGGACGCCATCCCGCCGATCCGCCCGTCGCTCGTTGTCAGTAGCACGGCGGTGCTCACCGGCAAGGGTTCGCCTCCGGCCGCGCCATAAAACGGCGCGCCCTTGCCGGCTCCGCGCCGCCGTGCATGGCTCGAGCTTAGCGACGGGCGGCTCCGGCGGGATGGCTAAGAGACGTAATATGAACAGCGGCTTTCCAAATCGAACCTGGTAGAGAAAAACGGGGCAGGTCAGGAGCAGCCGATGGAGGAGTTCAGAGGCGCGAACTCCGCATTGAGCACTCACGTGGGAAGAAGGCCCTAGCAGTCCAGATTCGCCCTGCGGGGCTGGATACAGGCAGCTTCGTCGAGGTCAAGTAGCCCGTCAGATCGGCGGCCAGGAGGTGACCATCCGCACCGTACTTAACCCAAACAACGCCATCCGTTCGGTGCACATCCTACAATAGGTGATGCTATGGCATTCCACATTGCTTGGAAACTGGATAAAGCCGAGGGTTTGAATGCGGATTCCCTCCTCGGGAAGATCAGCCTGAGTGACGGTACGCATTCCATGGTCGAAGACTCGATCTATGTGGATTCGTGGATTGAGGCTTTGACGGAAGCATCCTGCCTTGCAACGCAGGGTGCCACGGCATTCGACATCGACGTTGTTGAAGAGTCGCGGCCCTTTCATGTTCGCAGGGACGAAATCGGCGGCATACACTTGCTGTTCGGGCAAGGAGAGGTGATCGCAGATTCTATGGAGAGCTTCACAGGTGCTGTTCGGAGCGCCGCTGGTGATTTTATGAAACGTGTCACATCCATCGAGGGCAGCAGCCGTAACCCGACCTTGGATCAGATCCGCAGTTTTGTGGGTGCTTCCGGGGGGCCAAAGTAGAAATCATCGCTCCCGCAGCAGAGGCGAGCGGAGCGGCGCAGTCGCGCCGCTGGCCGGCGCGAAGGTGACCGAGGAAGAGTATGCACTGCGGGAGGCTCGATTCTCTTGCGATTCCGATCCCTCTCGTGCACAATCAAAAGGCCAGCGCCGCGTCGCTCCGGCTTCGCTGATCGGTTGCCAGAGAATGGTGATCAATTTCAGGAGAATCGGCAGCTCGGACAAAGGACTCGAATGCTATGAGGCCGTTTGTTTGGATTATCTTGACCGGCCAGGTTTGCATCGGCCCGACAAGCCTCTGGGCACAAGGCCCTCCGTTCCAAACCGACGATCCGGTCCCGGTCGATCTGCACCATTACGAGTTCTATATCTTCGGGGGTGTTGCCGGAGCGCCCGCGGAAATCGATTCGACCGGCCCGGCCTTCGAGTTCAACTGGGGCGCGATTCCCAGGGTACAACTGCACATTATCGCCCCTTTTGGCAGCATCAATCCCGCCAATAACCCCATCTACGCTCCGGCCGGCATGGGCCCCTCCGCTTTCGGATTCACGGACATGGAGGTTGGCGCCAAAATCGCTTTCGTTAAGGAGTCGAAGTACGTTCCTCAGATCGGCACCTTTACGATGTTCGAACTCCCGACCGGCAACTACGGTAGGGGGCTCGGGGTGGGAAAGGTTTGGTACAAGGTTCCCCTATGGCTGCAAAAGAATTTCGGGCACTGGCTCCTGGATGGCGGCGGAGGTGAAACCATCGTCCGGCAAACCGGGTACCGCAACTTCGCCTTCGGCTCATTTCTGTTGAAATACACGTTCGGCGAGCGGCTGGAACTTGGCGGCGAGGTCTTTTCCCACGGACGCGAAGGCCGTGCGACGCCGCAGGCCGAGGCTTCCACCATGATCGACATTGGAGGTTCCTATCATCTGAAGCATCACCCGGGCGAGCAGTTTTTGTTTTGCTACGGCCACTCTATTGCCGGCCAGACGGGAGAGTACGCCTACACCGGCCTGTATTGGACATGGGGAGGAGATCAGAAGAAATCCGACGAGGGTGGCAGTCGCCTCCGAAATCGTGGTACGCCCGAGAGGATTCGAACTTCTGACGCTCCTGGGCGCATCTAAAACCCCAGCCATTCCTTCAGCACCCGCGCCCGGTCCTGTGACACCTGTAACTGCGTTCCAGCCGGGTCTTTCACCTTCACCGCCAGGCCGCCCGCGAACCACGGCGCCACTTCATCCACCCGCTCCAGGTTCAACAATGTCGCCCGGTGGATTCGCAGGAACCGCCGCGGATCCAGCTTCTGCTCCAGCTCCGCAATCGTATAGTCCACCGCCATCTTCCGGCCGCCCGCCGCCGCCCACACCAGCTTGTCCTGCGCGAAGAAATGCGTCACCTCGTCGATGGGGACAATCTGCAGCCGTGATCCCGAGTGGCACGCAATCCGGTCGAGATACTTACCCCTCGCTTCCGGCGCGGCTCGGAACGTTCCGGCACGCCCGCTAGAAGTCGAAAACCGGTCATGCCCGGCATGCGGATGTCCGGGAACACCACGTCCACCGCCTCTTTCGAAAGGAATTCCGCCGCCGCACGCGGATGGCTCGTGGAGCCCGCCAGCTCAAAGCGCCCGGTCGCGCCCAATAGCCGCACCAGCCGTTTCACCGCCAGCGGCTCATCGTCCACGATATACGCGCGGATCGAAGCCGCAACGCTTGTGATGGACCGAACAGTCCGGACAGATCGACGCGCCACCCCAGCAGCAGTCCGGCGGTCAGGGTGAAGGCCAGAATGAGCACTCCGGCGGCTGGTTAGATTCCGTTTTCCCGAAGCGGGTCGCAGTCCGCGCCAATGACCTCGGGGCCGAAATCGTGGTACGCCCGAGAGGATTCGAACCTCTGACCTTTTGCTCCGGAGGCAAACGCTCTATCCAGACTGAGCTACGGGCGCGTACTTCCTATCTTAAACTACTCCGCGCCGCTTTCGGGCTGTGGCGCGTTCGCGAGGCACCGGCGGGTTCTTTCAACAGCGTCTCGATCTCCTGACGCCAGTAAGGCTCGCCGAGCATCTTTTCGTCGCCCATTGCCGGGGTTTGCGAGCGAATCACGCCCTTCCGGTCAATCCAGAGAATCTGGGGAACCACCGATCGCTCCATCATGGACAGGCCCAGGTACGTCATCACGGTGTCGCTTTCCGCGTATCCGACGGGAAAATTAATGCCGAAACTTCTCACGAAATCCGGCACCAGCATCTTCGCCATCGGATTGAAGGCCACCGCCACCGGCTGAAAGCCCTGCGGGCCGTACTGGCTATGCAGCTTCGAAATCTCCTGGGTGGCGTGCTGGCAGTGCGGACACGTCGTATGGACGAACATCAGGCACACCACTTTCCCTCTCAAGCTGCTGAGCAAGGTCTGCGAGCCATCCGGCAACTGGATCGCAAATTCGGGCGCGGGGCGGGGAACCGGAGGGATGGCAAAGGCCGGGGAAATAGCGAACAGCGCAGCGGCAGCCGCGAGCGTTACGGAACGAAGCGTCAGCAAAAAATCTCTCCTCTACTCTCAGAATACAAAACTCAGCCCGCCGCGAATCGCGCGAGGAACTTGCGTCACCACCACCCGGTGTCCACCGGACGCGGGCACCGAGGCATAGCCCTGAGCGAGAAGATTCTGCAATTCAGCCGTCGCTTCCAGGCGTCCCGGCATGCCGAACATCTGGGGCAGGGGCTGGCGAATGCGAATGTTGCATCCGGGCTGCGGGAACGCGCCCTGAGTCATGTAGTAGTGGGAAAGAAGAACTACGCCGGGGTCGGTCCATTCATAGCTGGCGGTTAGCTCGGTGCCCGAGCCCGGCAGGCTGGCCGAGATGCGCGCGGAGGCCCATTGATGATTGCTGGTGCGAAAACGGGACCGCAGGTCGAGGGCCGCCGCCTCGCCGCCCTGTCCGTTCACCGGCGTGTCTGAATTTACTTCCAGAACGCCCGCGTTTCCGTAGGAGATACCCGCTTCGAAGCGATCGCCCAGGGCCTGAACCAGCGACACCGCGTAACCCGACCGGCGATAGGAGCCAAGGTTGAAAATGCTGCTCGAAGACGAAAAGTCCGGCATCAGGTCGGATGCGGGTAACAGGCCGCCGGGAGCCGAGACCGTCAGGGCCGGATTTGAAACCGATTCGTGGAAAGCGCTCAAAGACACCGTCCGGCTGCCCGCGCGCTTCTGATATCCGATTTCCATGTTCTCCGTCCGCTCCATCCGCACCTGGCCGCCGCGCATGGAAATCACCGGCATGGTGGAGAGCGCGTTCAAATCCTGATGCAACTGTTTTTCGGCTTCCGGATCGCGCGCCAGCAAGTCCACGGGAGGAACGCCGGAACTATAGGCGAGCTGCAATACCCCAAGAGAGCCCAGACGGTAAGTCAGCCGGGCGTAAGGGCTCGAGTAAGTCAGGCGGTCCAGGAACGAGATGGAATCGAGGGACGCGCCGTACTCGATCCGAATGTTGTCCAGGATGTCGATATGGTCGCTCATCGCGACGGTCATGGTTCGCAGAGCCGGCGAATCCGGAGGGCCGGCGGGAAGCGTCCGGTTCGGCACGTAGAGCTGCCGCATGGTCACGCTCACCTGCCGCGTGGAACCGGCCCGGCTGAACGTGGTGCGGAACCCGCCTTCCGGCAGTCCGGTGCGCGGCATATAGCCGAATTTGCCGCTGAGTTGCACACGATTGCTTCGATAGAGCGACGTCGCCAACGCAAAGGCTGTGCCCAGGTCAGGCGTTGCCCCGATGCCGGGGCCTTCGGAATCGCCCGCCGAGATCCGAATCATTCCTAACGTGTCGGAAAAAATCGACGTCTCCCCCCTGCGCTCCTCTGGCGAGTCCGCCGCTTCGGGGAACAGGTCCTCGTCGCGAAGGCGCAGGACAGGCCGGGTGGCAGTGGAAGACTTAAGGGTCCATTTCCAGTCGTCGCTCATTAACGCGCCCTGTCCGGGAGCGGCATAAACCAGCTCGACGGAACTGATCACCGACGCCATATTGATGAACAGGAGGCTTTGCATGCCCGGCTGTACGGCGATGCGGTGCTTCAGCGCCGGAACGAAGCTGGCAAGCGAAACTCGAATGGAGTAGGAACCGGGTGTGAGATCCGGGAAACCGAAGATGCCGCGTGCGTTGGTCACGCCGCGTTCGAGCACCCGCTCGTATTTATCCAGCAGCAGAACAGCGGCGCCGGAACGGGGAAGGCCCGAGGAGTCCTTCACAAACCCGGCGATACTTCCGCCAGTGTGTATCGCACTCTGCGCGCCTGAGCCGGACGGGGAGCCCGCTCGAGCGGCCGGTGGACACACGCACAGCACTCCGCTGAATGCTAGAAAGACGGCCGCGAATTGTGGCTGGCGTCTCTGCATCGCCTGGCACGGGCGAACCGGCCGGAATCCGGCCAAAGCCTATGTTACCGTAAACGTCGCCTGGGGGGTGAGCACCTGGTTCCGAACCCGGTCGGTCACCTTCATCTTCAGTTGATATTGCCCTGGAGCGAGCGACTTGAGGGGAAGCAGTTTCTCCACGGTCACCTGCTGCGCCGAGGACCCGGGGATGGCATTCAGGTCTTCGCTGAATTCCAGGATCTTCTCGTTCGAGCCGGTCTTGGTGATTTCGTATTCGATGGAGCCGTTCGGCTTGTTCGTCTTCTCGTCGGGCTCGAAATTGTAGAACTGGGCATAGATCCCGAGATGCTCGTCCCGTTTGAAGGTTTCGTCCAACCGCGGCCGTACCTTGGAATCGCCGATTACAAACTGGCCTTGCCCAATGCTTCGGGTGGGAAGCTTTTCGATGGTGTCCGCCAGGATCAGGCTGCTTGACGCCAGCCGGTCGTCGTCATAGTGCGGAACGTTCAGGGCCACCTCGTAGTTGGTTGTGTTTCCACCTACGATGTCTTTGGCCACCACGTTCAGACGGTACATGCCTGGCGCCAGCGGAATGGACTTCTGGTAAACCGAGACGCCATCCTGCGCCTTCGCCAAAAGCTCGCTCGGGACTTCTACCGCCACCACGTTCTCGAAGGTATTCACCGGCCGGCGCGAGATCGAAGTGATGCGCGCGAAAATGTTCACCGTGGCTTTGGAAATATCGTCCTTCGCCTGGAATTGAAGATCCTTGCGGTTGAACTGGATCGTGACGTTGGTGAGGATCGTCGAATCGGTGATCTTCAGGTAATCCACGCGCACCTTCATGGGCAGCGTGTTGTACCGGATGTTGGTGGAGACCAGGGCTTCCAGGTCCTTGAACTTCACCGCCGGCGGCTTCTGCAGCTTCGCGAACTGTTCCAGGCGGGTAAACTCGTTCATGCTCTCGGGCAAAGGCATGTTGCCGACGCCGAGGTGCGTTCCGTCCGTGCGCTGGAACCGCTGGGTTTTGTCCGCCATGCCCATCTGTTCATACATGGTCAGGCCGGCGCCGGGGACGTAGAGCAGCGCGTCCTTTTCCGACGGATCGTTGGTCATGCGGTACTCGCCGCTCATCGTAGGATCGACGAATTCGATGATGATGTTCGATCCGATGCCGTCCAGGTAGCGATAGCGCCATTGTTCGAACGGATAGGTGGACGTTTCACCGCCGCCCTCCTCGATGGGCCGCTCATAGCTTCCGCCCGAAGGATGCGATTCCACCTCGTCCGGCGGTCCATACATGATGTAGATCCGTCCGCGGTCCGTTTTCCAACCCGGAATGCCCGAGGCATAGTGCTCGTTGGAGTACGCAATGCGGCGGTAGTGCTCTTCCTTATATTCGTTCTCTTCGGTGTCCGGGGTGGGGTCGCGGCGGAGCCAGAACTGCTCGACGAAGCTCTGGCGTTCTTCATCGGTGGAGAGGCGGGAAAAGGCTTTTCGTTCCTCGTCGGTGATGATATAGACAACGTCCTCGTTCAGCCATTTCTTGTACGGGGTTTCCAGCTCTTTCCGGAGCGCCTTTTCTTTACGCTTGCGCTCCCTTTCGGACATCGGTTTTGCGATGGTTTCCGAAGAACTGACGGCAGAGCCAGCATCGGACTGCTTTTTGTCGGCGAATGCTCTCGTCGCCAGCGGCGCCAGAGACATCGAGCCGGCTAAACCGAATGCCGTGAAGAGTCTGTATTTCATAAATTTAGAACCACCCCGCACCTTTACGGAACTGTCTCCATTCTAGGGCTCCGGGGGGTGAGCGTCAACAGTAGACGTACGGCGGCTGGGGGCGGTTCCCAAAGCTGTTACAGGGAAAAGGGCTAATGTCCGTCCGCAGACCAGTGCGGAGGATCGCTTAAAAGCTTGTAAACACCATATTCCGCCCCGATTTGGTGCAGTTCCCGGTTTGCGTCGGACCGGGGGAGGGAGCCGATTACCGCCGAGCCAGCGCCCTCCGGGCGGGCGACGGTAAGAACCTCCATCCAGGAGACATCCATGTCGATCGCCAGTCCCTGCGTGTGGCGGGAACTCAGCGCGGGGGCATACACGATGCCGTACGCCGCCACCATTTCCTTCGCGGCGGCCCTGGCTGCCTCAAGATCCCCGCGATGAGTCCAATCAATTGCCACCCCTTCGAGCGCCGGGACCGCCGCAGGGCTTAACAGCCCCTTGGCGATCAGATAGGCATAGTGCATCAGATAAGCTCGTCCCGGAGGGCGATATGTACTGGATATTCTTATCGTTGCGCTCCCTTTGTGCAACGCTTCCAGGAAGCCGGACACCCGGCCCCGGAAAGGCTCTTTTAAATCTTCCACCCGGTTACTGTTAGGAAATTGCGTCACCCAGTGTTTGCCGCTGGGTAGCGCGGGCGCAGTACTCCTCAGTCTCTTTCTAGCCATTGAAAATGAAGTGGGCCGAGAGGCGATTTAATTTCTTTGATTTTTCCCAAAGCGGGAGGATTTTCGAGAATGCCGCGTTACCCGGCCCGGCGCCTCGTTGGTTTAGCAGCCATACGGCGGGCCGGTCCTAACGCAGGATACGAAGCAAAACCACGCCGTGGGCGGGCACTTCCGCCGAGTACGACTCGCGGTAGGAGCCGAGATCCCGCCCGAGCCACAGGTCGCGCACCTTGCGTTTCCCCTCAACCCCGATGATTGCCCAGTACGCCGTGACGCTCATCATCGACGTCGTCCGGTTGAACAGGGCGACCGCGAGGTCACCCTTTTCGAGGGGCTTGATCCAGATTTCGCCTCCCGCGGCCTTGGAGACCCGGAAGCCCTGACGTCCCAAGGGATCCTGGTCTACGGCGATCACTTCTTTGTTGGTGAGAATATCGCGAGTTTCGTCGCTCATGCCGCGGATGTCGTTGCCGGCGAGCAGCGGCGCCGCCAGCATCGCCCATAGACTCATGTGCGTCCGGTATTCGTGCGCGGACATGCCCCCGTTTCCCACTTCCAACATGTCCGGGTCGTTCCAGTGGTTGGGTTCCGCGTATCTTTCCTTCCCGGCCTGCTTGTCGAACCCGATGGTAGACATGCTGGTCCAGTTGTCCTTGATATCGCCCGTGGTGCGCCAGAGATTGCCCCCCACGGACGCCCCCCATTCCCAAACGTTCCGCAGCCCGTATTGGCACAGACTGTACACGATGGGCCGCCCGGTAGCCTTGAGCGCATCCCCCATTTTTTTATAGACCGCTTGCATGTCGGATTCCTGGTAGACCTTGCCGGCGCTGCACCAGTCGTATTTCAGGTAGTCGACGCCCCAGGCCGCCCAGGTTTTGGCGTCCTGTTCTTCATGCTGGTAGCTGCCCTCATAGCCCGCGCACGTCTTCGGCCCCGGCGAGGAGTAGATCCCGAGCTTCAAGCCTTTGCTATGCACGTAGTCGGCAAGCGCCTTCATGTCCGGAAATTTGCTGTTTGGCTGGAGGTTGCCCTGGGCGTCGCGCTCGCCCTGCCAGGTGTCGTCAATATTCACGTAGACATAGCCGGCGTCCTTCATGCCGCTCGACACAAGGGCGTCGGCGACCTCCCGCACGGTTTTGTCATCCACTTTCCCGGCGAACTTGTTCCAACTGTTCCACCCCATGGGCGGCGTCGGAGCCAGATCCGCGCCGAGGCAAAGCACACCGGCAAAAATTCCGGAACAAATCAGGCGTTTCATGTCTGCTATTGAGTTTATTGCAAGCGGGCGCTCTCCGTTGGCGAAGTTGCCACTCAGGAACTTCGCAGGCGAGCGTGCGGATCATAGCGAAGGGATGGCGGCAGTGTAGCGTACTGCACGGGGATATAAGCGCCGAAAGAAGGCACGAAGCGAGTGGTGTTCCTCATCCCTGACTCTCCAGTATCTGCGCTAATCTAGATCTTCGGAAGCAAATCCTAACAAGGCGAGGTGGGGTCCCTGAGCGTCGTTGCCGGTATTGATTTGGGCGGAAACGCCGTCAATTATACGTTTTTGAATGAGCGGGAGGAGTTTCTGATCGACGGGCTATGCGAGCATCCCGCGCGTTCGAGAGAAGGTCCGGCGGTCTGTCTGCAACAGATTGCCGACGGGCTTGCGATGGCGGCGGGCAAGGCCGGTATCTCACTTTCGGACGTTTCCGTGGTGGGCTTGGACACGCCGGGACCCGCGAGCGCGGACGGTGTCTTCAGCCTTTCGGGATCGACTAATTTCGTGCATCCGCAATGGTCGGGATTCGACATACGCGGCGGACTGGAGGCGAAGCTCGGCAAGCCGGTTACCTATCTGAACGACGGCAATGCGGGCGCGCTCTGGGGGCATTTTGTTCTGTTCGGCGCGCACAACAAAGCGACTTCGCTCTCCGCGATTATCGGGACGGGCCTGGGCGGCGGCGTGATTGTCGGCGGAAGCGTGGTGAAGGGGCGGAAGGGCTTTGGCGGCGAACTGGGCCATGTCCTGCTGCCTTACCATCGCATCGCCTCGATCCGCGAACTGAGCCCGCGGTGCAATTGCGGGCGCACGGGCGACCTGGAATCCGTTTGCTCGCTCACCGCGATTGAAAATTCCCTCCTGCCGCACTTGCTGAAGAAGTTTCCCGGGCACGAGCTTTCGAGTCACGCCAACATGCATCAGGCGGCGAAACTGGTGCGCGGCCTGGCCGAGCGCGGGGACGCACTGGCGAGAGAGGTGTTCCGCGCGCAGGCGCACGCTCTCGGATTGTTCTTCGACGTGATGATCAATATCTTCGACCCCGACGCGCTGATCGTTGGCGGCGGCGCGATTGAGGCGAGCGAGGAGTTCCGGCAGTGGTTTGTCGACGAGATCCGGGCCGGCATGCCCCCGCAACTGGCGGAACAGGCGGATATCCCGATTCAGATCATGCCGAACGGAGACACGGCGGGCGCTCGCGGGGCGGCGATTGAGGCGTTAAAACATCTGCGCGCGAACGCTTAGCCGCCGTCGTGCGGGAACAGCGGGAATAGAGCCTATTGCGCGATTCCACGATAGATGAGCTGCCCGCCCAGGTAGACAAGCCAGACGGCAAGGCCGAACTTCATCCACTTCGACGGCATCAACGTGGCGGTGTTTGCCCCGACGACCGCGCCGGCAATTCCGCCTATCAGCAGCTTGATCATCGTGGCCATGTGATAGTCGCCGTAAGCGAAATGCACGCCGCCGCCTACCAGTGACAGGCCCAGGCCGAAGAAGAGATCCGTTCCGACCACCTGGGCAGGGGTCAGTGAGGTTAGCAGCAGCAGGGCTGAGGTTCCCAACGCTCCCGCGCCGGCCGAGGAGAATCCCACTTCCAGTCCGATGGGGAGCGCGATCAGTGGGAGGATGCGCGTGTGATCGCGCGCCGCCTGGGGCGTGGCGCGGAAGTCGAAGAGAGTCTTGAGCGCGATCAGCGCCACCATCGAGCCCAGAAGGCCGAACAACATGCCTTGATACCGCCTGGTGTCGATATGAGTCAGCCATATCGAACTGACGAGCACTCCCGGTAGACCGCCCGCGAGCAGCAACGCCAAAATCCGGCCACTCACCTGTTTTCGAAACCAATAGACCGGCGCGGCGAAAATCTTAACCCCGGCGCCGAAAATGAGCGCGGTGCCCACGGCCTGGTTCAAGGGCATGTGGAGGAAGAGGATCAGCATCGGAGCGGTGATCGTACCCGCGCCTACTCCGGTCATCGCGATTGCGATCGCGATGAAAAAGCCAATCAGAATTTCCAATCCGTGCCGCCCCCTCTTCAGAAACGATAGCAAATGATCTATTCATGCATCAACATACCGTATTTTTCCCGCGCGGCGTTCGCCTGTTCTTATAATAAAAATGCAATGAAAAGACTTCTTTTTTCGACTTTGGCTATCGGGCTTGTCGCCTTTGCCCACGAGGGACACGAACACGGACACCCGGTAACCGTGACCGGCGAGGTGGTAGATACGGGGTGCTACGTCTCGCACGACGGCAAGGGCGCCAAGCACGCGGCCTGCGCGGAGGCCTGCGCGAAGAATGGCATCCCGCTGGCGATCGTCGACGATGCCGGCAAGCTGTATTTGCCGCTCGGCCTGGAGCATAAGAACCCCAACACGAAGCTGATGCCGTTTGTGGCGAAGCGGGTGAAGGTCACCGGATCGGAATTTGACAAAGGCGGCCTGGCAACCATCGCGATCCAGACGATCGAGCCCGCGCCGTAACTCCATGGGGCGCCCGCCGGCCCTGCTTGCGGGAGCCCCAAAAATTCAGGCATGGTAGGATCGAGTCGGGAATGTATAACGCCTTTTTCGGCCTCACCGAGAGTCCGTTTAACCTGAGTCCGGACCCAGCTTTTCTTTATCGCAGCAAACAGCACGAGGAGGCGCTGGCCAACCTCATCTATGGGGTCCAGAGCCGCAAGGGATTCATCGTGCTCACTGGCGAAGTCGGCACCGGCAAGACTACCATGCTCGAATGCCTGCGCGATCATTTGGACGCGCAGCATGTGGAATTCGCCTTCATTTTCAATTCCCGGATCACGCCCGCCCAGTTCTTTGAGATGATCGCCTACGACCTCGACCTGCGCTGCGAGCGTACCTCAAAAACCGAAGTATTGTTCGCGCTCAATAATCTTCTGCTGCAGCAGGCTGGCGAACGCCGGACCACGGTGCTGATCGTGGACGAGGCGCACAATCTCGAATGGGATGTCCTGGAGGAAATCCGGCTTCTGGGGAATCTTGAAAATCGGAACGGCAAGCTGCTTCAGATTATTTTGGCGGGGCAGCCCGAGTTCGACCGGAAGTTGGATGCGCCAAACCTCCGCCAGCTTAAGCAAAGAATCGTTCTGCGCTACACCCTGGAGCCGTTCTCGCCGGCGGACACGACCACCTACATCGAGTCGCGGCTCGCCAAGGCGGGGATGAAGGACCAGACCGTTTTTTCGGCGGAGGTCCTCGACGCGATCCACATTCGGTCGCAGGGAATTCCCCGCATGATCAACGCCATCTGCGACAACCTGCTGCTGACGGCGTTCGCACTCGAGAAACGCGAGGCGACCGTGGCGATGCTCGACGAAGTGTCGCGGGACATGCGGCTTGAATGGCCGGGCAGCCGGAATCGCGGTCAGCAATCGCGATACCGCGATTCGCCCGCGTCCACTCCGGCGCGCGCCGAGACCGGTTTGAGCTGGGAGAGGTAACTTCGGGCCGGATCGGCCACAATAAGGGGAAGATGAGCTTCCTCGACAACCTGGAAAACAGCCTGAAGACGCTCGAAGGCCGGGAGGAGAAGGACCCTCGCGACGCCGGACGGCGCGAAGAAGAGCGCAGTCTGGCGCTGGCGGCCGCTCCCTGGGCGGAGAAGTTGAAGGACGGCACGTTTACGGAGGCCTTGCTGATGGAGGCCGCGCGAGTGGGGCATAAGCGGCGCGTGAAGATTTATATCGCGTGGCTGGGAACAACACTTCGTTTGGAGATGCGAGAGCGTAAACTCGATCTTCGTCCGACGCCCGATGGCGTAGTCGCCGCGTTTATCATCGACGGCGCCGAGCAACCGGCCCGTCCGGTGGACCTGGACGGCGATCCGGGTGTTCTGCTGGACGCATGGATCGCCGCGGAGCCGAAACAGTAAAGGGGAGAACAGACCGCCGATGTCTGTGCGTTTCTTCTTTACAGTCCCGGCGTGACGCCGGACCTCCCCGAAGCTCTACACTGAAACGAAGATGGATGCCTATAGCCCCACTGCCCGCACGCAATTAAAGCGGCTTCCCAAGCGCGCGCGTTACGAAAAAGAAGCGGTCCACGCCATTCTCGACGAAGGCCGGATCTGTCACGTCGGCTTTGTGGTGGACGGACAGCCGTACGTCATCCCGACCGGATATGTTCGCAGCGGCGAATCGCTGTATATCCACGGCTCGGCGGCAAGCCGGATGCTGCGGACGCTCGATAACGGAGTGGACGTTTGCGTCACTGTGACGCTGTTGGATGGGTTTGTGCTGGCGCGGTCGGCGTTTCACCACTCCATGAACTACCGCTCAGTTGCGGTGCTGGGCAGGGCCTGTCCGGTGACGGACGAGGAGGAGAAACGCGCGGCCCTCCACGCCTTCACCAATCACATCGCCGCCGGGAGGTGGGAAGAGACGCGGCCTCCAACGGCCCAGGAACTGAAGGCGACCAGCGTGCTCCGTCTGCCTCTCAACGAGGTTTCGGCGAAGGTTCGCACGGGCCCGCCGATCGACGACGAAGAAGATTATGCGCTGCCGGTGTGGGCGGGCGTCGCGCCGGTGAAGACGATCGCCGGGGCGGTGATCCCCGATGAACGAAACCTGCCCGGAGTGGAGGAGTTCGACACGAGCCGCCTCCTCCGTCCGGGCTATTCCCGGGCTTGAGCGCGTTACTGAATCGTCACGTGAACGGCGTTTGAAGCAACGCCGGCGGCCGTCACGGTGATGGCGATGTCCCCGGAGCCGGCGAGCGAAGCGGGCAACTGCAGGTTGACCTGATCCAGGCCGGCAAACGTTCCCTGGCCGGAGGCGAAGCCGGGTTTGATGACGGTATTTCCCGCCTGTACGGTGATATCCGAAAGCGCCGCGCCGCGGATGCCCGTGCCATAAAGAATCAGGAACGCTTTGCCGGCGGATGCGCTCACATCAATAGGCACGGCGGTGCAGGCTCCGGAATCGCACTGGACGATGTCGCCGGGGGTCTGCTGGTTCGATGAATCGACGTGCACCACGGACCCGGCCGCCAGTCTCCCGTTTGCGCTGAAAAGGCCGGGGGATACCGCGCTGATTTCCACGAAACCCGTGGCTGCCGTTGTCCCGGACTTCTGGATGACCACGCGCGCGATGCCGGCCGCGGTCCCTTCGGGGATTTCGTAATTCACCTGGCCGGGCGACACGTAGAAGATGTTGGCCGCGCGGGTGGCTCCGGCGGAATCGATGATCGAAATCGTGACTCCGCCGAGTGTGGTTGCAAGCGAGGACGCCAGCACGGGCTGAGCAGCAAGCCCGGAGCCGAACGAGGACACAATCGAAAGGGGCGCCACCGGGCCGGCTGCAAAACTCGCGCCATTCACGGTCGCAAGAGTTGCTCCGGAAGCGGAAGACCGGTTCAACAGCACCACGGCATAACCCGTGGAACTTGCCGTTCCCGACGCCGCGACAGCCAGATCCGGATTTCCGTCTCCGTTGAAATCGGCGACGGCAACGCCCTGTGGCGTGGGGCCCGCCGGAAGTTGAGCGGGCGTATGGAAGCCGCCGGCGCCGTCATTGATCAACACATTCAGGCCGGCAACCGTCGAGACTACGATGTCGGGAGAGCCGTCTCCGTTGAAGTCGGTGGAGGCCATGCTTTGCGGAGTGCGATCGATGGCGGTGAAGGTAGCGGCATTCAGCTTTCCCGCGCCGTCGCCGGTGAGCAGTGCGACGGATGGATCGCCCTGCCCATCGAAGGTCACGACGGCAATGTCGAGCTTGCCGTCTTTGTTAAAGTCCGCGTAGGTGATGAGGTAAGGGCTGGTACTTGCCGAGTAGAGTACAGGGTCCGCGAAAGCGGTGCCCGAGCTGGTGTTCAGCAGCACGTTGATCGCGCCCGCCTGATTGGCCGCAGTACTGGGGTTGTACCCGCCGGCGTCCAGAACCACGAGGTCCGCTTTGCCGTCGCCATTGAGGTCCGGCGCGCCGATGGCAGTGGACGAGATCACAGATGTGTAGTTGGAGGTGAAGGCGGACGTGAATGAACCGTCTCCGTTACCGGTATAGACCGATACGGTGGCTCCGCCGGTCGTGCTGCCGGAAAGGGTTGCGAAGTCCGGTACGCCGTCGCCATTGAAGTCGGCGACCACAATTCCGAATGGCGATGCCGTCGCAATTCCGCCGGAAAGGGAGGCTTCCTGGGGGACGCCGAACCCGTTATCGGAGCCCCTCGCCAGATATAACCCCTGGGTCGTCCCAATCAGCAGGTCTTGCTTGCCATCCTTGTCAAAATCCGCCGCCGCGATCGCCGTGGGCGTTGCGCCGGAGGGCAGATCGACATTCAGACTCGCATAGAAGGCTCCGCCGCCCGCGCCCAGGAAAAGCAGCAGGGACTCACTCTGGCGGCTGCCCAGGACGAAATCGGCATGGCCGTCCCCGTTGAAATCGCCCGCCGCGGCGATCGCCGGCCCGGGGTTGGCGATGTAGGCGCGCGGCGCAAGAAACGCCGTTCCACCCGCGTTAAATAGAAACTCCAGATTGCCGGTGTTCATGTCCTGCAGGGCAATATCGAAGCGGGAGTCGCCGTTGAAATCGGCAATCGCGAATTTCGTGGGTCCGTTCGCCGCGGCGTAAGCCACGGGGGGTCCCAAAAGACCGCTACCCTGGCCGTACAAAATCGAAACGGTGCCGCCGCCGGTGTTCAGCACGGCAAGATCCAGGATTCCGTCGTTGTTGAAATCGCCGAAGCCCAGATAGTCGGGCTCCGAGCCGGCCGGGAACGACGTGGAGGTTGGAAATGCGCCGCTGCCGTTTCCGGCGAGCACCGTCACGGCATTGAGCGCCGCATCGCCGAAAGCGACGTCGAGGTTACCATCGCCGCTGAAATCCGCTACGACCAAAGAGAGGGGGAATACGCCGCTTTTCACCGTGGATGCCGCGCTGAATGTACCATCGCCCTTGCCGGCAAGCACCGCGATCCGGCCGGGCGCCGCCGAAGTTCCGCCGCAAGTCGTGGAGGCGCAAACTCCCGCCACGATATCCGGAAAGCCATCGGAGTTCACATCGCCGACAGCCACCGTCCCCGGGTGGCCGCCGGTCGCGTACGTGACGGCGTTTTGGAAAGACCCGCCATGAACTCCGAGCAGGACCGATACGGAGCCGGAACCGAAGTTCGCAACAACCAGATCCAGGATTCCGTCGCCGTTCACATCCGCCGCCACAAGGTTGACCGGACCGTTGCCCGCCGGGTACGTCGCGGCGAATTGAAGCGCGCCGTTCTGCGAGAGATAAACGAGAATATTGCTGATTCC
This sequence comes from Bryobacteraceae bacterium, assembly GCA_035545735.1. GTDB lineage: Bacteria > Acidobacteriota > Terriglobia > Bryobacterales > Bryobacteraceae > JAJYKC01. The sequence continues at coordinate 18,870 of DASZXS010000088.1, forward strand.
GTCGGACACCGCGACATCCGCGGTTCCATCGCCATTGAAGTCGGCCGAAACCATCGATGCGGACCCTACTCCGGACGCCGTCAAGCCCTGTGTAACGGGGTGCGCTGTTCCGGGGACCTGCGAATCGAAGCAGTTGGTGGCGACCGTCTGTGAGCCGAGCAGCGTTCCATTGACGGAGAAGAAGCTAAAGGTCGTGTTGGACCCGCTCTTTGTTGTGGCGGCCTGCGCGCCAATCGTCAGGGCCGCGTCCGGGGTCAGCGTCACGGGCCCAAAGTACGGGCTGGCGCTGGAGAAGGCGGGGCAGGAGAAGCCGATGGCCGGAAATACACACGATGCAAGCGCGAGCAAACCAGGCGCAAAAGGCACACGAAAGGCGTTCGAGAATTTCAGCATGAGAGGCTATTAGATGTTAGTCGCTTCCAAGACGCGGACAATCCCTTTCAGGTTACGGAAAAACCAGTGCAACTAGCAAACCACTCCGGCCGGAAACTTTCCCCTTGATTATCGACAGGAAGAGCGATACACTCCTATAGATAATCTAGGGGGCGCGATGAGCAGACCGACCGAGCTGGTGCAGGGGACTCTGGATCTTCTGATTTTGAAGACCGTTGCGGTGGAACCGCTGCATGGCTGGGCCATTGCGCAGAGGATTAAACAGCTTTCGAGCGAAGTGCTGCACGTGCAGCAGGGCTCGCTGTATCCCGCGCTCCACCGGCTGGAGCAGCGGGGATGGATCACAGCCGAATGGGGGCCGAGCGATAACAACCGGAAGGCCAAATACTATGCGCTCACCAAGACGGGCCGGAAGCAGCTCGAAAAGGAGTCGGCCGACTGGGAGCGGCTTTCGCAGGCGATTTCGACGATTGTGCGGATGGCGTGAGGCGAAGACGATGGGCCGCGACGGGAAAAAGCATCACAGTGGGTCAGATATCGCACACGAGGCATGGCAAATGCTACGACTGCGCGCCGTCGTTCTTTCGGTTCTTAGGGGTGGATCCCCTTACTGCGCTGCGGCAGGATTCACTTCGAGCAAAACCCAGCCCGGTAGCGTGGCCGGTTCGCCATTTTGAAATACGATGCGCCGCGTCTTGGGGAAGGGAAGTCCCGACTGAATCGCGCGGGCGTAGACACTCACCTGCTTCAGGATCTGGCGATAGCTCTCATCCCGTGTATTCAGAAATGCGGCTTTGGAGAGAAATCCTCCGCCCCATCCCATGGAAACCAGACAGGAATCCGGGTTGGAGCGCACTTCGTCAAGCTTCTGCTGTAACGCATCCACGGCGGCGCCCAGGTGCTTCAAGCCCGCCCATTCCGCGTAGCGCCGGTGCATGCCGAGTTGTTCCGCGGCGTAACCGTTGGCCGCCTCGAAGAGCGCCGAGCGGACCGGCGCTTCTCTCCGCCGCAGCGCGCGTACGATCTCGGGCTGCTGAAGAAAAGTGTTTTCGCTCCAGAGGCCTTCGAAGGTGGCACCGGGGTCGGCCATCTCCGCAAACCAGGGAGTGCTGTCTTCCACACGTTTCGTTGCGCCGCGAGGGCCCTGTTTCCAGGCGAGTTCGAACCGGTCCGCGCCACGCGCTTCGAGCGTCGAGACGCGCAAGAGATATACGCGGAAACCAGCCGCCGCCGCGGCACCGGAGTCGGCTGCCGACACGAGACGCATCACATTTGCGCCGCCCGCCCCGAGAGCGGCATCCTCGGCGGGCGTGGTGGCGCGCCGCAGCGCCCGGGAATCGCCGTCAGCCAGCTTCTCCGCCACCTGCGCCATGCCTCGCGCCGACCACTGCGCGTGAACCGCACCGGTCCGCAGCGCTCCCTTGATCGCGCTGCCTGGCACAAACGGGCCGGAAGGGCCGGAGGCGAAAGTCGGAATGAAAAGATTCTCCGCCCGCGCGGCTTCCCAGAACCTGGTCAGCGAGGGATGCTCAAACGGGATGCGGCGTCCGGCATAGTTCTGTGCAAAGCCGCCCCACGAAGCAAAATCGAGCTTCTCGGATTTCTTCAATTGGCTCAGGTAACCGTCGAGCCGCGGACCCTTGGCCAAGAGACGGAAAATGCGCCGCTGGTCGAGGATATTTACCTGGTCCTTCCAGACCATGTAGTCGATGGGCGAAAGCCGCTGCCCGTCGCCAATGAGCGAAGGAGTCAGGCAGGTGATCCGGTATTTCATACGCCGGACCTCCAGGGGATAGGAATAGTAAACGCGAATCCGGCCCGGAAGACCGGATGGGGGAAGCCGGCGGGAGCCACATCGCGAGCGGCGCCCCGCGGTTCGGAAGCGGCAATGAGCACCGAGCCTTCGACAATCATGGGCGTGCGCCGCTTTTGCGCACCGGAACCCGACGGGCTTTCCACGCGGCCGGAGCGAATCACCGTGGCGTAATTGCCGCGCGACCAATCGACGGTATCGTCTTCCGCCGGTGAAAACAGCGAGAGCAGCCAGTAGCCGGTTTCGGCTCCTTCGGCTGGCGCCGGAGAATTGAGCATGAGGGCCGGCAGTTGGCCTTCGGAAATTTCGGGCTGCTCCGTGCGGCCCCAACCGTTCGAACGCTCCCCGCCAAAACCGGAATCCGCCAGCAGACGCAGCGCCGCCCGCAGACGGGAGGCCCACCGGCCTCGTGCGGCATCGTCGCGAAAGGCCGCCGCGAGCCACAGGCCGGCGCCCTCGGCGAATTCCAGGCAGCCGGTTGTGTGTGTCTCCACCTGCGCGGGCGCGAGGCGATCCACCGCGGCGCGCGAACGGCGCACCACGCGGAACGGACTGCCGAGGCCGGCCTTCCCGGAGGGGAGCAGGCACTCGCTCGCGCCATCGACAATCCAGCGGTCCTCCTGAATCGGCTGTTCCGAAAGCAGGCCCTCGACGAAGGAGAGCGGCACAAACCGCACGCCCTGGTAGTGCAGCTTCACGGACGGAGGAGGAGGCCAGAGAGTGCGCGGAGGCGTAATCAGCAAAGTGTTGCGGTGGTACGGGTAGCACGACGTGAAGCGGATCGCGGGACCATTTTCCCCGGAGGCCGTGTCGCTCAACCATTCTTCGAGATGGCCCAGACGCAGCATGGCGTGGGTCACCGCGGAATAGAACGCATCGCTGTGATACACGAGATCGACGCGGCCGGGGTCGCCCGTATCCGGGCCGATCCGCCAGGGCCCGGCCGGACGAAGCTTAACGAGGAAACCGAAGGACATCAGGACTCGGTCAGCTTGCCGGCGAACTCTTCACTGGACGCCAGCGCCTGCAGCGCCGTCAGATCGCCGGAGGCCAGCAACTCCTGTTCGGGCGCCCCCGCGGAGTAGAAGCTCCGACCGCGCCACACAAGCCGGATCCCGGAAAACGCCACCCGGCCGCTGCCGCGCGAGCCGCCGCCGCCGAGCGTATCGTCTTCGAGGAGCCGCAGCCCCTCCACCACCCGGGCGAGCAGCGGACGATCCTCTTCGCAGAGGACATCCAGCACCAGCCGGAAATGGAAGTGCGCGCCGGCCGGAACACGTTCGAGCGTCCGCGGATTCGCCTGGGACGTGATGCGGTCAATCGCGTTTTCGCTCTTCACTTCGGTGAGCTCGTCGTCGAGATTTTCCCGCATCTGCGCCGTGATGCTTTCGGCTGCGAGCGGCGCGTCGTAGACGGTCAGACGCGCCGGACTGGCTATGCTGCCGTCCACCGCCTCGCCGCCGGCGACCCGTTCCACCCGTCCCGGATTCCGGCCGAACAGCAGGCAGATTTCGTCGTCCGGGCGGTCGCTTTGATGGATGCGGACTTCCTGCCCTTTCCGCCGCGACAGATAGACCAACTCGGAGGGGATGGCGAGACCGCTCGACTGCTCCAGCAGGGAGCGCAGGCGTCCGCGCAATGAACTGCCCGGTACATACGGCAGCCCGAAAGCGTCCTTCACCACCGGATTATCTGCGCCGCCGATTTCGAGCGAGCCCTTGCCGGCCCCGATGTGAAGACCAGTGCGGCATTCAAGGTTGCCTTCCAGGATGAGCTTGCCAATGAGCTTGAGTTCGGTTTGTGCTGTGTGCGCGGTCATGTTTACTCGTTATAGGCGACGATGGCTTCGAAGAGATCTTTAAAACGCTCATACCCGCGCGCGTCGTTCTTGCGGGTAACCTGCAGCAGCAGCTTTTCCAGAGTATCCAGGCTGCGGAGCGAATGCCGGGCGATGGTGTAGGCCAGGCGGGCGCGCAGCATGACGAACTGGTGCTGGCGTTCATTCTCCGGCGCGCGGCAGGCCCGGCGCACGGCATTGTACAGACGGCGCAACTGGCTCTTGGTGCCGGAGTCCATGTCGCGCATCCGGCTGACCACCCCGTGAGCCTGGTTGTCCAGGTAAAGGCTGTCGGCGATCAGCTTTTCCAGCTCAATTTCGGGAGGGAGGTCGGGCCGGCCGCGGTCGCCGCGATTGCCGCTGTCGCGCCGTTCGCCGCGGTCGCCGCGCTCCCCGCGTTCGCCCCGGTCGCCGCCTCTGCCGCCTTCGCGCGGCGGACGGCCTTCCCTTTGCGGCGGGCGCTGTCCTTGTGGGCGCTGTTGCTGTTGTGGCTGCTGCCTGGGAGCCTGCTGGGTGGCGGGCTGCGCCTGCTGCTGCTCCGGTTTCGGTTCGTTCCGGGGCGTTTGTTCCTGATCGCCTTCTGCCATAAATTCCTCGTTAATATTGTCTTACGCGCCGGTCCAGCTTCCGGCTAATTCTCAACCGACAACCGGGCCCACTCCAGGGCAACCCGGCCGGCCGGCCGCAGCTTGAACTGGGCCGCGTTCCGGCCAACCAAATCGGCCACCAGTCCAGCCCGGGCCTTTTGAAAATCGCGCGCCCGCCCGCTGGCCAGCACGCGGTTGAGACGCCGGTGAAACCGCCACGGCCGCTCCGGCCGGCGCGATCCGGAGTTCCGCTTGCTCTCCCGGTAAATCGCGCACAGGTCCTGTAAGTAGCTTGCGGGCACTCCGAAATCGGTGACCATTCGCGTCAGCGAATCTTTCAGGTCCGACGCGTCGGCGATCTGCTTCCATTCGAGAGTCCGCCCGAGGAGATGAAAGCAATCCTTATCCGTGGATTTTGCCACTTCCAGGCGTTCCCCCGCGGCCTCGAACACCGAAGCGAGATTCGAATCCTCCTCGGGCGCGAGCGCCAGGGCCATGCTAATCGTCTTGCCCTCGGGCCCGGGGAAATCGTGCAAATTTTCCTGCGCAAACCGCTCGAAAACCCGCTGCACCTCGCGCGCAAGCAGGATGAGCGCGTCCCAGGCGCCATACACCGCGAAGTCGTCCCCGCCGGAGTAGAAGAGGGTAACCTTGCTCCAGAATTCGGGCATCGTGCAGAGCAACTCCAGTTCGCCGGCGAAGAACTGCTTGTACAAGACCGAAAGCTGCACGTGTTCTTCAATGGACGTCGCGCGGCGAAGACGGATCCCGAAATCGTCCGCGTCGCCCCGCAGAACGCCCCAGATGGAGCGCCCTCGCGCGCGCTGTCCCAGCTGCGCGGCGGTGGCGATGGAACTGCCGTCGCCGGTGAGCGCCGCCTGGCGCGCCAGAGGGATGGCATCGGCGCCCTCGCGCAAGGTCCATTGGTATTTGCCTGCGCCAACTTGAATCCACGCGGGGTCTTCCGGCGACCAGCCGACGCTGCGGGCGTCGCGCAGGCTGGCGCCCAGGTCGTCGATGAAGTAACCGTCAAAATTCTCGCCGGCATCGGGGAGGGGTTCGCGGAAGAAGTTCGCGCCCGCGGCGGCCAACGGGACATTTTCCTTGGCGCGCAATTCTTCATTCAGACGCTTGCGCACCACAGTCCAATCGCCGAGATTTTCCGTGATGGCCCAGTGCAGGGCCAGGGCGCCGTTACTCCGGGTGTGGATGCCGTTCGCCGCAGCAGTGAGGAAGGCTTCGGCTTGCAGGCGTGCATCGGCCGGGAGAATCACCAGAAATTGTCCCGCGCCGCTCGACCCGAGCAGCATTTTCGAGAGTCTCATTTCCTCGATCAACGCGCGAGGAATAATCTCGGTCAGCAGGCTGATCCAGTGCGAGCGTCCCGCCAGCAGCGCCTCGGCCGCGCGTGCGGAGACATCCTGGCGGGCAGGTGCGGACAAAAAAGGCGCAACGCCGGTAAGCTTGCCTTGAACGAGGATTTGTACGGACATCTGGCTGATAACGGACGAAGCCTCAATGTACCAAAACCGGGAGCAGCGCGCTATTTCGGGTTCGTTTTTGCCTATTTCTCTACCGGCAGCCCGGCGTTTTGCCAGGCGCGCCATCCGCCGTTCAGGGAAATGGCGTTCGTGTAGCCCATCTGCCGCAGCGCGTCGGCCGCAAGAGCGGACCGGAACCCGCCGCCACAATAGAGGACCAGGGTGGTGCTCTTGTCCGGAACCCTGGCTTCGACGTCGCGCTCGATGACGCCCTTGCCGAGGTGAATGGCGCCGGCGGCATGGGCCACACTCCATTCGGTATCCTCCCGGACATCCACCAGCAAATGCGGCTGAGTTTTCATCTCCTGATATTGCTCGATATTAATTTCCCGGATTCGCTTCCTGGCCTCGTTCACGAGGGCGAGAAAAGCGGGGCTGTGATGTTTCGGGGGGGTGCTCATGTGCGGCTCTCGTCCGATTTTCGCATGGAGCGGCCTTGCCGGCGGCAGGGCCGCTCCGTCGCATCGCGAAATACAGTACCGCTTAGTACCGCGGCGTAATTTATTGGTTAGTTCTTCGTGAAACCGCCAGGCAGCATGATAAACTTGACGGCGGAAAAAGGAGGAACAGAATAGGTGGCGGTACTCGCAAACAATATGAATCCAAGCGACCACGCCGTTGGCCTGGTGGCGGTTTCAAGCTGGCAGGGATGGCTGCGGCATACTCCGAGACAGGGCGAGTTTGAGCAGCCCGGATTCGGAGTTAGTAACTTGACTCGTTTGTGGTCTACCTTTAGCTGGAGTTCGCCGAAGAGCGCTTTCGGCTACACCAAGAACGGGCACACCGCCATGCTTGTCCGGGAGGCCGGGCAGATCACGCATGTGGTCGGATTTAACCCGGATTCGTTCCTGTTGGCGGGGCTTCTCCAGACCATCCAGGGAAATAACATCGTGGTGCAAGGCCTCTGGTATGACGACATGCCAATGATTAACGACCCCACGGCGATTAGCTATGAGATCAATGTCACACAACCGCAGGCGCACGATTTCGGAGCGCTGATCGGCTCGTTGGTCGGACGCTCCGATCTCGGCCAGCATTCGCCAAACACAAATCATTACTACAGCTTCCGCCCAGCCGTCACCGAAGCTTACACGAGCGGCATCGTCGGTAACTGCGGAAACATGGCGCTGATGATCCTCTGCCAGTTCCTCCAGGAAACGGGACACCGGAACTATGTGGAGATGCTGGTGGACTGGGTAAATCAGAATCAGAACACCAGGAACTTCGGACAAGGTCCGTTGATGGGCTCCATTACGTCCGGGTTTGGCCGTTGAGGGCCGGCGAGCGCCTTCAGCGCTGCTTTACCCGCTTGATGCTCGCTCCGGCGTCCTTCAGTTTCTCCACGATCTTTTCATAGCCGCGGTCGATGTGATACACGCGATCGACGATCGTCTCTCCCTGCGCCACCAGTCCCGCCAGCACCAGCGAGGCGCTGGCGCGCAGGTCGGAGGCGATCACCTGGGCACCCGTAAGGCGCGGCACTCCCGCAACAATCGACTGCCTTCCCTCCACCCGGATATTGGCGCCCATGCGCGCCAGTTCCAGAACGTGCATGAAGCGGTTCTCGAAGATGGTCTCGGTGATGAACGAAATTCCGTCGGCGTTCGTCATCAGGGCCATGTATTGCGCCTGCAAATCAGTGGCGAAGCCGGGATATTCTTCCGTCGTGATGTCGCACGCCGAGAGCCGGCGCGAAGCTCGCACGCGCAGGGAGGTTGCGTCTATTTCCATGACTTCCGCGCCGGCCTGCCGCATGCGAGCGGTGAGCGCGTGGAGATGGCCGGGGTTGCAGTCGCGCACAATGAGGTCGCCGCCGGTAATCGCGCCGGCGATGAGAAACGTTCCCGCCTCAATGCGATCGGGAATGATTTCGTGCCGCGTGCCATGTAGTTTTGAGACGCCTTTTACGCGAATGGTGGAGGTTCCGGCGCCTTCGATACCGGCGCCCATCTTGCTCAGCAACGCGGCCAGATCGATGACCTCGGGTTCGCGGGCGGCATTTTCGATGACCGTCTCCCCTTCCGCGAGCACCGCCGCCATCAGAACATCTTCGGTTCCGGTAACCGTGATCCGGTCGAAGTGAACGGTGGTGCCCCGCAAGCCGTTCGGCGCGTCGGCCTGCACGTAGCCGTGATCCTGGGAAATCGCGGCGCCCAGTTGTTCGAGAGCGGAAACGTGTAGATTGATCGGCCGGGCTCCGATGGCGCAGCCCCCCGGCATCGAAACGCGGGCCCGCCCGGTACGCGCCACCAGCGGACCCAGCACAAGGCTCGATGCGCGCATGGTCTTCACCAGATCATAAGGAGCCTCGGGGCGTTTCAGGTCCGCGGCGTCGACCGTCACCCGATTGCCGTCGACGGCAACTCCGGCGCCGGCGTGCGTGAGCAGCGCCTCCATGGTCCGGATATCGCGAACCTCCGGAATACGTTCCAAGACCACCGTCTCCGACGTCAGGAGGCAGGCGGCTAATGCTGGAAGGGCGGAGTTTTTTGCCCCGCTGACCGGAATTTCGCCGGATAAACGCCGGCCGCCGTGAATGACGAAACTGTCCATATAGGTTTAGAGTCCCAAAGCCACCGATATTCTGCCGCCCGCCCGCTCGATCAACTGCTCGGCCTGGTCGCGCGGGATGCCGCGGCGCGACATGACGATGGCGGTCTTGACCACGCCTCCGGATGCGTCGAGAAGGCGCGCTGCCTCTTCCTGGCTCACTCCGGCGGCGGCGGCGATGATCCGGCGGCAGCGGTCGGCCAGTTTGGTGTTGCGCGGCTGCACGTTCACCATCAGGTTGTCGTAGACGTATCCCAGGCGGATCATTGCGCCGGTGCTGAGCATGTTCAACACCAGCTTGGTCGCGGTACCCGCTCGCAGGCGCGTGGAGCCGGCCACGATTTCCGGCCCGGGCAGGGGAGTGATCGGAATATCCACCGCGCGGGAGAGTTCGGAGTCGGGCGTACAACTGATACCGGCGGTGACTGCGCCAAGCCGGCGCGCCGCCGCAACCGCGCCAAGGACGTAGGGCGTGCGGCCGCTCGCGGCAATGCCGCAGAGCACGTCCAATTTCGTGAATCCGCGTTCCAGCAGATCGTGCTCGCCCATCGCGGGATCGTCTTCCGAGCTTTCCGTCGGGCGGGACAGCGCCGCCTCGCCTCCCGCAATGATTCCCTGCACTTTGTCCAGCGGCACATTGAAAGTCGGAGGACATTCCGAGGCATCCAGAACGCCCAGGCGTCCGCTGGTTCCGGCGCCGATGTAGAACAGGCGGCCCCCGCGCTCAAACGAGGCGACAATGGCATCCACGGCCTTGGCGATCTGAGGAATCTGTTCGGCCACCGCCGCGGCCACGTGCTGGTCCTCGCGGTTCATGATGGCCAGAATCTCCGCGGTCGGCTTGGAGTCGATGCCGCGCGATGCGCTGTTGATCTGTTCGGTGAGGAGGCGCTCGAGCATCTGGTGGGAAGACGGCTTAGACGAAAATGGCGCTCCACGTTACGCGGAGCGCCATTCAAAAGCGGAATGCCAGCGTGTCAGGCGCTAAAAGAGCTGCCGCAGCCGCAGGTGCTCTTGACGTTGGGATTGTTGAACTTGAAGCCGGAGCCTTCCAAAGTCTCGACAAAATCGACTTCGACGCCATCCAAATACAGCAGGCTGGCCTGGTCGATGAAGACTTTGAGGTCGCCGAACTTATAGGTCTTGTCCAGAAAGCCGGGGTTGGCTTCGAATGCCATTGAATAGCTGAATCCCGAGCATCCACCGCCCACGACGGAGATGCGTAGCCCGGAGGGCTTCGGATCCTGGGTGTTGAGAATCTCGTTAACCTTACCTACTGCCTTTTCAGTCAGTTGAACCATGGAATGGATTTCTCCCTAGCTAAAGCTTGCACCACCATTATACGCGGTCGGAGTGCATCGGCAACACACGGCCGCAAACCGTTGCCGTTAAAGGAGTTTAAGGATCAGCGGCAGCTTCGCGGAGGAGCCCAGCGCGCGCGCGGCAGAGTCCTGGTTCATGACAATTTCCAGGAAGCCGGAACTGCCGCCGGTCAGAAAAATCCCTCCGGCACGGCCCTCCGAGAAGTTGGAGTGCATCCGCGTGATCCTTCGCCGTCCGGCGCGCAGTTCAAAATTGCCATCCTCGAGCGCGGGGAACGCGTCCTGGCGAAAATTGGTGATCAGGTTGCCGAACCGGTCGGTTTTCAGGACTGTCCCGCGCCACGTATTTTCGGCCACCGGCGACGGCTCGAGGCCCTCCAGCATGACGCAGGAGTCCAGTCTTTTTCCAAACCGTGCCGGAGGCACGCCGCAAGCGAGGTGCGCGGCGACGGGCGAAAAAATGTCCCGTCCATGGAACGTGTTACTAACCGGATGACGGAAGTATTTCCGTCCGGTAACGTGCCGGGTCTGGCCCTTGTTCTCCTGCAGGATGAACGAAAATACGCCGTTATCCGGTCCTACGAAAAACTGTCCCGCGGATTGGACCAGCAGGGGCTTGCGCGGCGACCCGACACCGGGGTCTACCACCACCACGTGGATTGTGCCCGCGGGAAAAGTTCGCCGCGCCTGCCCGATTACGAAAGCCCCGCCCAGGATGTCGAACGGCGGAATCTCATGCGTGATATCGATGATTCTGGCTCGCGGGGCAATGCCCGAAATCACGCCTTTCATGGCGCCCACAAAATGATCGGAGAGGCCGAAATCCGTGGTTAGCGTGATGAGTGGATAGCGCATGAGTTGTTACACTGAAGAGGTCGCCGTGCGTTACTATTTTGACCATAACGCAACCACGCCGGTCTCGCCGGCGGTTCTCGAAGCCTTCCTTCCCGCTGTGCGCGAGGTGTACGGCAACGCGTCCAGCATCCATTATCAGGGTCAACTCGCCAAACAGCGGCTGGAGATCGCGCGGCGGCAGATCGCCGAGGCGGCGGAGTGTGACCCGAAGGAAGTTGTCTTCACCAGCGGCGGCACGGAATCGAACAATCTCGCGATTCTCGGCGGGGTCCGCAATTGCGGGCGCTCGAATCCGCACGTGATCGCAACGCGAATCGAGCATCCGAGCGTGCTCAACCCGTGCGCCCAACTCGAACGGGAAGGCGTCGCGGTTTCGTATGTGCCGGTGGGTTCCGACGGCATCGCCGATCCGGTGGAAGTCAGCCGCGCGCTGCGGCCGGAAACCGCGCTGATTGCCGTCATGCATGCCAACAATGAAACGGGCACAATCCAGCCGGTGGCGCGCATCGCCGCGATTGCGGCCGACGCCGGGGCTGCGTTTCATGTCGACGGCGTGCAGGCTTTCGGAAAAATTCCGGTGCGTTTCACATCGCTGGGCGCTACGACGTACTCCTTGAGCGGTCACAAGCTCGGAGTGCCCAAGGGCATCGGCGCTCTGTTAGTGAAGAAAAACTCGCCGCGCGGTCCGCTTCAGTTCGGCGGGCGCCAGGAGAATGGACTGCGCGCGGGAACCGAGAATGTGCCTGGCGCCGTCGCGCTGGGACAGGCGGCGATGGCGGCCCGGAAAGGCCTGGAAGAGGAGGCGGAGCGTCTCCGCACGCTGCGCGATCTGCTGGAACAGGGAATTCTGTCGCGCGTTCCGTGGGCGCACGTGAACGCGGCTTCTGGCGAGCGGCTGCCCAACACTTCGAATATCTGTTTTGAAGGCATTGAAGGCGAGGCCATGGTAATTTCGCTCGACTTGAAGGGCTTTGCCGTGTCGAGCGGCTCCGCGTGCTCCAGCGGCGCGGTGGAGCCCTCGCACGTTTTGCTCGCGATGGGGCTTAGCGCGGAAAACGCCCGGTCGAGCGTGCGCTTCTCTCTGGGCCATTCGAACGCGCTCGACCAGGTGGACGCGCTGATTGACGCCGTTGCGGAATCGGCTGCGCACCTGCGCAGGCTCTCTCCGACGTATAGCACCCGTGAGTACTGACAGCCTGATTGCCGTAGCCATGTCCGGCGGAGTGGATTCGTCCGCCGTCGCGGCTCTCCTGCATCGCGAGGGGAAGTCGCTGGTGGGCCTCACCATGCAGTTGTGGAATCAGCGCCGGCTGCCTCAGTTGGTTCCCGAAGGCGGAACTACGGGCCGGTGCTGTTCGCTCGATGACGTCTACGACGCGCGCCACGTCGCGCAGCAGATAGGCATTCCCTACTATGTCGTGAATTTTGAGGACCGCTTCGAAAGGGATGTCGTCAAGCCCTTCGTCCAGGATTACCTGGAAGGCAAGACGCCCATCCCTTGCACGCTCTGCAACAACTTCATTAAGTTCGATCAGTTTCTAGAGATGGCGGAAGGCGTGGGCGCGTCGCACATCGCCACCGGACACTACGCGCGCGTTCGTTTCGATGAGCCGAGCGGGCGGTGGCAACTGCGAAAAGGCAGGGATGAAAGCAAGGACCAGACCTACTTTCTCTTTGGCTTAAAGCAGGAGCAGTTGGGGCGGACGCTGTTTCCGCTGGGCGGCTTTACCAAGCCGGAAGTGCGGGAACTGGCCGAATCCCTCGGAGTGGCCGTCGCGCGTAAGCCGGACAGCCAGGAAATTTGTTTCGTGCCCAATGGAGATTACGCGGCATTCATCGACGCCTATTTTCAGGAGCAGGGGATTCCGGCGGAACGGGCCCAGGGTGAAATTGTCGATACGTCCGGCCACGTTCTCGGGGAGCACCGGGGCGTCCATCACTTCACGGTGGGACAGCGCCGTGGTTTGCGCATCGCCGCGGCCGAGCCGCTCTATGTCATCGCGACGGAACCGGCGACGCAGCGGGTGGTGGTTGGGCGCAACGGCGATCTTCTGGCGGGCGGCTTTCTGGCTCGCGATGTGAACTGGATCTCGGTGGCTCCCATCGCCGCCCCGGTGCGCGCCCAGGTGAAAATCCGGAACAGGCACGCTCCGGCCGCGGCGACACTCAGTCCGGCGGCGGACGGTCGCGTACAGGTCCGCTTCGATGAGCCGCAGCGGGCGGTTACTCCGGGGCAGGGCGCGGTTTTCTACGATGGCGACCTCGTCCTCGGCGGCGGATGGATTGAGCGTTGAAGTTTGCGGCGCGCCTCGTCCTTCTCACGCTTTCCACGGGCCCACGCTCTGTCTCTTTTCGAATCGCCCGCTTCTACACCTGGCTTCTTGACCTGGCGTTGCCGCGCCTGCGCCGGACAGCGAAGCGGAATCTGACCCTGGCCGGCTATCCGGCCGCCGGGCACAACCGCATCGTCAACGGAGTATTCGTTTCGATCGCCCGGCTGCTGGTGTCTTTTGCGCGCTTTCCCCGGATCGACGCCAGCAACGTCGCTTCCTGGATCCGTTATGAAGGATTCGAAAACTTCGAGACCGCGCGCGCGGCGGGCAAAGGGGTTCTCTTTGCAACGGCGCACTTCGGCAACTGGGAGTTGAGCGCCTTTGCGCACGCCCTGATGACTGAACCGCTCAGCATTGTGGTGCGCCCTCTCGATAATCCCGCGATCAATGCGCTGGTGGAGCATTACCGCCGCTTGTCCGGCAATCGCCTGCTGGAAAAATGGGATTCGGCGAGAAATATCCTGCGGGCGCTGCGCACCGGCGAAGCGGTGGGCGTTCTGGTGGATCAAAATTCCTCGCTCGCCGAAGGGGTGTTCGTCGACTTTTTCGGCGTTCCGGCGTGCGCGAATGCCGGACTCGCGAAACTGGCCGCGCACAGCGGCGCGGCGGTAGTGCCCGGCTTTGCCGTCTGGTCGGACGCGGAGAAAAAATACATTCTTCGCTTTTACCCCGCAGTCGAAATTTCAGGCGATGCCGCCGCGGACACGCAGCGTCTTCAGAGCGTCCTCGAACGCGTGATCCGGGAAAATCCCGATCAATGGCTCTGGATTCACAGACGGTGGAAGACCCGTCCGCCCGGCGAGGGGCCGCTCTATTAGCGCCGCGCTTTATAATCGGGGTTTCATGCCATCCTCACTTTCCCCAGCCGCCGTTTGCCTTCTCAGTGGGGGACTCGATTCCGCAACATGCCTCGCATTTGCGCGCCGCGAAGGCTTCCGTTGCTTTGCGCTGAGCTTCGATTATGGCCAGCGTCACCGCGTCGAGCTCGAAGCAGCCACCCGGGTCGCCGGCTCGATTGGAGTGGAGCGGCATCTCACGGTGCCCGTGAATTTGCGCCTCTTCGGCGGCTCCGCGCTGACGGATGACATTGCGGTGCCGAAAGGCGACTCCGCCGACGCCATCGGACATGGCATCCCCATCACCTACGTTCCGGCGCGCAACACGGTGTTTCTCTCGTTTGCGCTGGCGTGGGCGGAGGTGCTGGGCTCATCCGACATCTTCATCGGTGTGAACGCGATTGACTATTCGGGGTACCCGGATTGCCGTCCGGAGTTCATCGACGCCTATGAGCGCATGGCGAACCTGGCGACCAGGGCGGGTGTGGAGGAAAGCACGCGCCTGCGGATTCACACGCCTCTGAAAGCGTTGAACAAGGCTGGCATTGTGAAGCTGGCGCTGGAGCTGGGCGTGGATCTGAGCCTGACGCATAGCTGTTATGATCCCGATGCGCGGGGACGCTCCTGCGGCCACTGCGATTCCTGCCTGCTGCGCCGGAGGGGTTTCGAGGAAGCGGGAATCGAAGACCCGATCGAGTACCAGACGTGAAGATCTCCGAAATCTTTTATTCCATTCAGGGCGAAGGCTCTCTGGTGGGAGTCCCTTCCGTTTTTGTCCGAACCAGCGGGTGCAATTTGCGCTGTGTCTGGTGCGACACGCCATACACATCGTGGGCTCCGGAAGGCGCTGAGATGATCGTAGACGAGATCGTCTCCTCCGTCCGGTCTTATCCGGCGAAGCACGTGGTGCTAACCGGCGGAGAGCCGATGATCGCACCCGAAGCCGGCGCGCTGACGCGAGCGCTGCGCGAATTGGGACTTCACATCACCATCGAAACGGCGGGGACGGTTTTCACCGAGGTTGCCTGCGATCTGATGAGCATCAGCCCTAAACTGGCGAATTCCACCCCGCGGGAACGCGAAGGCGGGCGCTGGGCGGCGCAGCATGAACGGCTGCGATTCCGTCCGGAAGTTCTGCGCCGTCTCATGGGTTTGTGCGCCTACCAGCTTAAATTCGTGGTCGCCAGCCCGGGAGACATCGGCGAAGTGTGCTCGATGGTTTCAACGCTGGACGCCGCGCCGGAGAACGTCATCCTGATGCCGGAAGGGACTGACGCCGCATCACTCCAGGAGCGCGGCCGCTGGCTCGCGGAAATCTGCAAAGAACGGGGCTGGCGCTTCAGCCCGCGCCTGCATGTGGACTTGTGGGGCAACCGCCGCGGCGTATAGCGCCCTATTCGAGCGAATAGCCGCCGGGCGCGATGTTCGCGCGCAGGATCTCGGATTGATGGTTGTGCCGCGCGAAGATCTGGCGCACCAGATCGCAGACTGTTTCGAAGCCGCATTCATAAAGCACCAGGATCGAAGGCCCGGCGCCGCTCAGCGCGCAGCCGAGCAGGCCCGGCGCGCGCAGGCGCAGAATTTCGTCGAGTCCCGGAATGAGCGCCATACGATAAGGCTGGTGGAGGCGGTCCTCCAGCGCGGCCGGAAACGCGTTGGTGGCGCCGGTGGCGAGCGCGGCGATCAGCAGCGCCGAGCGCTGGACGTTAAAGATGGTATCGGCTTTGCTGTAGGATTCCGGTAAAACGCTGCGGGCGTGCGAAGTGGGAAGGACAAAATCCGGGACCACCACCGCGATTCCATATCGCTCCGGCAGTTCCAGGCGGACGGCGCGAGCCACGCCTCCTCCGTCGATCGCACTCGCCACAATCGACCCCAGCACGCAGGCGGCGACGTTGTCGGGATGGCCTTCAATGCGCGCCGCTTCGTCCAGAATGCGGTGCGGCTTCCAGCGCAGTCCCAGCAAATCGTCGGCAATCACCACGCCCGCCGTGAGCGCTGCCGCGCTCGAGCCCAGGCCCTTACCGAGCGGGATGTCATTCAGGATTTCCAGTTCGATGGGACTCAGGGCGCCGCCCACGCCGGCGGCAACCGCGAGCGCGGTCTGCCAGATCAGATTGTCCGGACCGGTGGAAATTTCGCTCACATCGCGCCCGGACGCGCGAATGGTCAAATCGCGGGCCGGCCGGTAGCGGCACTCCAGATAGATTCCGAGCGCCAGTCCGAGTGCGTCGAAGCCAGGCCCGAGATTGGCGCTCGATGCCGGAACGCGAAGCTTCCGAAATTCGCCGCTAGCCACGCAAGGCTACTTTCGCTCCGGTACGGCACGACTCGTAAACCGAAAGCACCAGTTCCAGCGCCCGGTAGCCGTCTTCGCCCGCCGATACCGGCTTTCGGCCGTTTTGAATCGAGTCGCCAAAGTCGAGAAACTGACGTTCGAATGGCTCCAGCGAAATCGCCATCGGGTCGGAAGCGCCCGATGCGAACTCGCGCGCCACCGGCGCGGGCTCGCCTGCGTCGTCCTTCACGTCCCATGCGGTCAGCTTATCGCCGGAGAGGATAGCTGTCCCCCTGGTTCCGTTGATTTCGATTCGCTCGGTGTATCCCGGCCACATCGCAGTCGAGGCCTGCACCACGCCCGTGGCGCCGGAGGCGTAGCGGATCAGGCCGTTGACCACGTCCTCCGATTCCATCTTGTGCGCGGCGGCGATCTGCCAGTTGCCGAACACTTCCACGGCGGGACCCACCAGCCAGAGCAGCACGTCCACCTGATGAATCGCCTGGTTAATGAGCGCGCCGCCCCCTTCGGTCTTCCAGCTTCCCTTGATCGGACGGGAATAGTATTCGTCGGAGCGATACCACTTCACGTACGCATCGGCCTGGAGAATCTTTCCGAGGCGCCCGGCCGCAAGGGCTTTGGTCAGGAAGAGGCTGGAATCGTCGAAGCGGTGCTGGCTCATGACTCCAAGCTGAATCTTCGCCGCCGCGGCGATCTCGATCATCCGGCGCGCCGTCTCCAGATTGGTCGCGACCGGCTTCTGCACCATGATGTGTTTCCGATTCTCCGCGGCAAGCTTCACCGCTTCGAGCCGGTAATCCGGAAAGGTGCAGACATCCAGCAGATCGACATCTTTCCGCCGCGCCGTGTCTTCCACGGTGGGCACGAACTCGCAACCCCATTTCGAGGCAAAGGCCCGGCCGCGCTCCTCCGTCTGATTCGTGCACAGGAAATCCCACCCGATATTCCGGTAGGCCTGGGCGTGCTTGTGCGATATTGCGCCTGTCCCGACGATTCCAACTTTCATGATTTTTTAGGCTGTCACTCCGTTGTGGCTTCCGCAGACGCTGACGTCGAGGCCCAGTTCGGCAAACAGCGCGGCTTTGGCCGCGAGCGCCGTATTCGCGGACGCCGCGTCCGGGGCATAGGCCACCTGAATATGATTCGATTTGTGACGCGCCATCATCTGGTCGCGCGACACCCCATAGGTCACCGCGTGCATCATGGGCCATTGGGGCGTCGTTGTCCGCCAGCGGCGTTCGGTCTCTTCGGCGGGAAGCTCGCGCGCGGCGGCGCGGCCAAGGTCGGCCTTCAGCACGCCGTTATCGACGAACACCCGGCTCCAGACAATCTCGCCCGCTTTGCTGACGCCTTTCAGAGTTCCACCGCCCTTGCGGAAATACATGGGAGGCTGCCGCTCGCTGACCGCGTCGCGGTAGCCGCGGGCGAAGTGGCGCGGCGGCGAAGCGCCGGAAATTTCGAACACCCATACAAACTCGCCCGCGTATTCCTCGCCGAAACGGATATCGTGCAGAGTAGTCTCCGGGTCATAGCCAAGCTTGCGCCACAGGCGGTTGGTGACCAGCGCGTCCAGGCCGGCGCACTCGTCCACTTCGTTGAAGTGGGGCAGGGCATTGCCCTTGTAGAGTTCGCGCCCGTCGATCGAAAAGACCGGAGGCCGTTCCACGTTGTTGAACATGCCTTCGGCCAGGTCCGAGGCGGCGCACAAATCCTTTAAACCCTGCTGGTATTGAATTCCGATCGCATCGCAGCCGAAATCGTCGGCGATGCGCATGCCGGCGATATACATCCGGCACTGGTCCAGAATTTGGTCATCGGTCAGGTCGGTTTCGGGATTGGGACCGGTGACGAAGCGCACTCCCGCGTCGTCCAGCCAGCGCCGCACGGCGAGGGCTTCTTCGCTCTTCACCTCGCACATCGCGGCGTAGAGCGCCGACTGGCTCAGGCGCTCCTTGAACACACCCACCGGGTGCAGCAGCTCGTCGGGAACGATGGCGTTGTACATTCCCATGCAGCCTTCGTCGAAAACGCCGAGGATCGCTTTGTTCGCGAGCAGTTCACGGGCTACTGAGCGTCCGGCCTCTTCCGCCTCTGCCGGAAGCTTGAGCGCGCGCAGCGGGTGTACGTGCGTGTGGTCTTGAACCAGTGGTTGCCGATTCAGCCAGCGCTTCAGATTATCGACGAAAAAATCGTCCGTGAAATCGACGCTCCAGAGCGTTTCATAAGGAACGCCGGCCTTGGTGAGAGAGCCGTTCAGATTCAGCATTCCCACCAGCCCGGGCCATTGCCCGCTCCAGTTGGCGACCGTGAGGATCGGACCTTTGTGGGTGAACAGTCCATGGAGGACCTGATGGCTGTACTGCCATACGGCTTCCACCACCACGAGCGGGGCATCGCGCGGGATGGCGCGAAAGACCTCCATTCCATACTTCTGGCTATCGATGAACCCATGGCCTTTGGCGGGGTTGAAGGGATGACCCCGCCGGACTTCGAAACCCGCATTACGGATCGCCTGCATGACGGCGGCTTCCGTCTTTTCCTGGGCGGGCCAGCACATCTGATTCGCAGCCAACCTTAGGTCGCCGTTGGCGACAACGATGACAGATTGAGACATTACTTCGTATTCTGTCACACGCCGCGTTTCAGCCCGTGGCCGCGCTTCGCATGCTATTCTGAAAAGGCGAAGTATCCCTCCACGCAAGATCCAAGGGCCGGTAGCTCAGTTGGTAGAGCATCGCACTTTTAATGCGGTGGTCGCGGGTTCGAGCCCCGCCCGGCTCACCAGGAAAACAAAGGACTTTGATATGGGGTAGTACGCTTTTTTGGGCATCACCGTGGCTAAGACCGTGGCAGTAACCGTATCCTTGTGTATCTCGCGTCGTCCTCGAACCAAATCGCCCTCCGTCGCCGCATTTGTCGGGCATCGAAAACCAGATACGCGAATTACGAATTCAGCATGACGGCCGGCCCTATCGCGTGCTCATGGGCGGCGATAAGACCGGCAACGAGCGATGGCAGGAAGAATTCGTTCCCAAGGCGGATCGAATCTTTTGGGCAGCATTTGAAGGAATTGGGCGGCTAAAGAAGGGAAATCAGCATGGCAAGAAATTTCCAGGAACTGCAGGCGAAGCTTCCTCCGGAGGCTCGGAAGCGGTCCAGGGAATGGGTCGAACGGGAACTCAAGAAAATGCCGCTGTACAAGCTGCGGCAAGCTCGCGAACCTACCCAAAAAACAGATGGCGGAGACTCTTCAGGTTGAGCAGCCGGCCATAAGCAAGATGGAAAAGCGGACGGACCTCTATCTGAGCACGCTCCGCAATTTCATCGAGGCGATGAACGGCGAACTGGAAGTGCGCGCCGTATTTCCGGATGGAGCCGTGATTGTCGATCTGAGCGAGCGGGTTGAGCCGTCGAGCGGATCGAGACCTTAAAGATGTTTGCATGTTGCTATCGCTCGATACTTGGCTAGAACTCACGGAACGGGCCCGGTGGCGGAATCTTGTGGACCTATGGCAGGACTTCAAATCCGCCGATCAGGTAGGACGGCGCACGGTGTTCAACATCGCGCAGAATCGCTATCGCTTGATCGCCCGCAGAATTACAAGGGCCAGCGTGTCTACGTTCTCTCCATTCTCACCCACAAACAGTACGACAGGGAGAAACTAAAATGAGTACCTCAGCGGTCGCATTTAACGCGCAAGTCTATCGGCGCGCTCTCGGCAAAGCGCTGCCGCGCGTCATCGAGAACGATGCGGATCTCGAACAAATGACGCAAGTTCTCATGGATCTCGATGAACTGATCGAGGCAGACAAGGCGACGCACGAACAGGAGATGCTCGCCGAAATGCTTACCGTTCTCATCCAAAAATACGAAGAAGAGCACTATCCGGCCATTGAAGCTCCGCCGCACAAAAGACTGGCCGCTCTGCTCGAAGACCGTGGCCTCGGCCAGAAAGACCTGGCGGCGCTCCTGGAGTCGCGGCCGGCGGCATCGGCGATACTATCCGGCAAACGGCAAATCAGTAAATCCCAGGTGAAGCTCCTGGCGGAATATCTCAGCGTTCCGGCTGATTTATTCCTGTGAAGCGGCCGCCTGCATCGTTGCCATCCTGCGTCAAGCGGGATGCATGAGCATTCGCCAAGCTAGGCCAGTGTCAGCGTAACGGAGAATGTCCCGCCTTTGGGAGTCGTCGGGACAGCGTCTGCCGGCTTGATATTCGGGTTGAGGACGCCGGCGGATTTGAGATTTTGGACTACAGTCTCGATCATCGTTGCGATTGTCCGGCGTCGAGCGGGCCGGGCAGCTTCCCCGATGTTCCTAGGTCTTCAGCGGTGCGGGAGCGGCACTGCGCGCTGTGGCGAACACATCCACTTTCGATGCTTACCTGGCCGCTGCCTCTATTTCCTCCCACTCCCCCGCCGTCAAGCGCAACGCTGCCGCGCCGACATTCTCTTCGAGGTGCGCCACCGACGACGTTCCCGGAATCGGCAAAATAACCGGCGATCGATGCAAGAGCCACGCCAGCGAAAGCTGGCTGAGCGTCGCGTGGTGGCGTTTGGCGGCTGTATCCAATTTCCCGCCGGGGCGAGTCAATTTGCCCGCTCCTACCGGGAACCAGGGGATAAACGCCAGACCGTGTTTCGCGCAGTAGTTGACCACCTCTTCGTGCGCGCGGTCTCCAATGTTGTAGCGGTTCTGCACGCTCACGATCGGGACTACTTTCCGCGCCCGGTCGATCTCTTCCGGCGATACTTCGCTCAAGCCAACGTGCCGGATCTTACCCTGCTCCTGCAGCTTCTTGATCACTCCGAGCGATTCCTCGACGGGCACTTTCGAATCGATCCGATGCAACTGCCAGAGGTCGATCCTTTCGAGTTTCAACCGCCGCAGGCTCAACTCCACCTGTTGCTGCAAGTACTCGGGACGCCCCAGCGGTACCCATTGGTCCGGGCCTTGTCTCGTAAATCCGGCCTTGGTGGCGATCACGAGGTCCTTGGCATAGGGGAAAAGCGCCTCGCCGATCAGACGCTCACTCACCTCCGGGCCATAGGAGTCGGCCGTATCGATGAAATTGACGCCGAGTTCCAGGGCGCGCCGGAGAACTCTCTTCGCTCCCTCCATATCCTTCGGCTCACCCCAGACACCCTTGCCGGTGATGCGCATCGCCCCAAAACCCAGGCGGCTTACCGTCAGGTCTCCGCCGACGCGGAACGTCCCGGCAGCCTGTGCATTTGGTTCCATGTCGAATAGGATAGCGTGGAGGTCACGCAAGCCGGGAAGCGCGGCTAGGCGGCCATGCTACGAAGGTGGCATGCGCGAGAGGAACTTGGTATCCAGACGTCCCGCGAGAAAATCTTCGGTGGCAAGAATCTGATGATGGAG
>DASZXS010000089.1:0-7249 GCA_035545735.1 Bryobacteraceae bacterium
GGACAAAGCTGAAGGGAAGCTATTCGAACACGCCGACATCGAGCAGTCCATCCTGCGGGCAGCGGAACATTTCCGTGCGCGCGGACTACGTGCCGCCATCATGGCGAAAGCCAAACCATCGGTGGGTTCGGCCGCAACGACTGCTTTTCCTATCAGCAACTTTTCGGAGGCATTGGAGAGGTTGCCAACCGAGTGCTGGTCGAGGCGGGCACCGCCAGTGGACGCGAGCCCACAATAACCGTCCGAGCTGCGCGCATACGTTGTCAGGCAGTTCGATCTGATATGGTTTCTTCATAGCGATTTTCCCTTGTGCGGCGGAGACGGATATTCGCCCATTTTCCAGGGTTAACGCCATGTCCGGGACGGGAGACGAGATGCGGCGGAAGAATGTTTGGCTGTCAGGCTTGACGATTGCCATCGGTGCGGGATTGATGGCATGCGGTTCGGGGACGCGAGACGCGCAGACGCGGGAGATATCACTAGACGATTTGCGCGACCGGATTCAGGGCGGATGGGCCGGGCAGATGATCGGCGTCAGCTACGGGGCTCCGACGGAATTCCGCTATCTGCAGCAGACCATCCCGGAGGACAAGATCCCGGCCTGGCATCCGGACCGCATTCTCAATTCCCTGCAGCAGGATGATCTGTACGTCGACATGACGTTTGCGAAGGTGATCGACGATAAGGGGCTCGACGCGACGACAGACGATTTCGGCGCGCAGTTCAAGAACGCGAAGTATTCGCTGTGGCACGCGAATCTCGCCGCGCGGCGGGCCCTGAAGCGCGGGGTGCCGGCGACTCTATCGGGGACTCCGGCGTACAACACGCACGCCAACGATATCGATTTTCAGATCGAGTCGGATTTCATCGGGCTGATGTCGCCGGGGTTGCCGCAATTCTCGAACGAGATCGCGAGCCGCGCGGGCCGGGTGATGAATCACGGCGACGGCATCTACGGGGGGATGTATGTTTCGGCGATGTACGGGGCGGGATTTTTTGAGTCCGATCCGCGGAAGGTGGTGGAGGCCGGACTGGCGGCGATTCCGGCGGAGAGCCCGTATGCGCAGGTGATTCGCGACGTGCTGCAGTTTTCGAAGGAGAATCCATCCGACTGGATCGAGGTTTGGTCGCGGATTGAAAAGAAATGGGACAAGGATGAGCCTTGCCCGGAGGGAGCGCTGAAACCCTTCAATATCGATGCGAAGCTCAATGGCGCCTACATCGCGCTGGGACTTCTTTATGGCCAGGGCGACTTTGAAAGGACGATGAACATTGCGACGCGCTGCGGGCAGGATTCGGATTGCAACCCTTCGAGCGCGGTCGGCATCCTCGGCGTGATGAAGGGTTACCGCGCGATTCCCGAGCAATTGAAGTCGGGGATTCCGGGGATCGCCGACCGGAAGTTTGAATATACCGATTACTCTTTCAACACGATTGTGAAGAGCACTTACGACCATGCCATCGAGGCCGTGAAGCGGAACGGCGGCCGCGTGGAGGGCGACAAACTGGTGGTGAAGGCGCAACAGGCGAAGCCGCCGAAGCCGGAGTTGTGGAACGACTATGGCTCGCCGGTGGAGCGGATCGCCAACTCGGACCGTCGTTGGAGCTGGAAAGGCGATTGGAAGACCGGGAAAGATAGCGAAGGCCGTTCGGCCGCGCCGAAGATGAGTGCGACGAAAGGCGCCGAGGCGAGCGTGGGATTTGAAGGAACGGGCGCGATCCTGACGGGCCTCTATTTGCCGACCGGCGGCAAAGCCGACGTGTATCTGGACGGGAAACTCGATCGCACCGTGGATGTGTACCCCGACGAACCGCACATCAAGACCGGGGAAGATGTGTGGCATGCCTTTGGGTTGAAGGATGGAAAACATAAGGTGCGCCTGGTGGTGAAGGGGGAACCGTATTCGGATTCGACCGGCAGTGACATCGCGCTCACCGATCTGGTCGTGTTCCGGTAAGCCTGAAATTCGGCGGAGATGTAACATAACACTTCGGAGAAAGAGGTTTCGAATCGTGATGAAACATCGGATGCGGATCTGTGTGCTCGCGGGAGTGGCTGTCGCGGGCTGGGCTCAACTGGCTCCGCCGGCGCGTGAAATCCCCCTTTATCCTGGTGTGGCGCCGGGTTCGGAGAACTGGACCTATCCGGAAAGAGCGGCCGGCACGCCCGAGAGCCCGCAGGCGCAGAATATCGTCCGGCCCGTGCTGCTCTACTACCCGGCCGACAAGTCGAACGCGGTGGGGACGGCCATGATCGTGGCGCCGGGCGGCGGATTCCGGACGCTGATGATGTCCTACGAGGGAGTGGACGTCGCCAAAAGGATGAACCAGATGGGCGTGGATGCCTTTGTGTTGAAGTACCGCACCATCTACGTTGACCCTCATGCGCCCTCCGGCACGGGCGGGCGCGGACCGGCGGCCACCGGTCCCCAGGCGGGCCAGAATGTGCGGGAAATGGCGGGCGCGGATGGGCGGCAGGCAGTGCGCCTGCTGCGGCAGCGCGCCGCCGAATTCGGTGTGGCGTCCAATCGAATCGGAATCATTGGCTACTCGGCGGGGGGCGCGGTGGTGCTCTCGACCGTGTATGGCCCCGCCGATTGCCGGCCCGATTTCGCCATTCCGATCTATGCGGCCGGCGCCAATTCGAATCCGCCGCCGGAAGGAGGCCCGCCGCTATTTATCGCGGTGTCGGCGGACGACCAGGCAGTAGGGTACCAGGGATCGATGGATCTGTTTGGCGCGTGGAGAAAGGCCGGACTACCGGCGGAGTTGCACGTATTTCAGACAGGCAGACACGGCTTCGTGAAAAAAGGCGGCGGCGCCGACCACTATCTGGACCGGGTGGAGGAGTGGCTGCGGTTGAACGGCTGGCTGACGAGGGCATCGCAATGACCGCACCGGCATCCAGGTTAATTTATGGGCGCCCCCTATCCATTGCCGCCGCGCTGCTGGGTTTGGCGGCGCAGGCGTTTGCGGCCGGGCCGGTGCGCATCGAAGGCAAGAATATCCGGGTCGAATTTGACAGCGCGATGCGGACCCGGATCGTCGCGATCATCGGCGGCCGGGAACGCTCGGTGGGGAATTTTACGCCCTCGGAGTCGATCCTCGTATCCGGCAAGGAGATCGACGAGTTTTCGCTGCAAGGGCACGTTCGCAAGCCGGCTCGCGACCGTCTAGGCTCAGGCTTTCAGACCGTGGTTACCGGCAGCGCTCCAGGGCTAAAGAAGACAGTGGCCGTCACCGTGTACGACCGCTTTCCGAGGATGGCGTTCTTCGACGTGGAATACACGAACACCGGCGCGGCGGACCTTGCCGTCAATGGCTGGACGAACCAGCACTACGTGATGAGCGCCGCGGCGTCCTCCGAACAGCCGGCGTTCTGGTCCTATCAACCCGGGTCCTACGAAGAGCGCCCGGATTGGGTGCTGCCGCTGAAGGCCGGCTTTCATCAGGGAAATTTTCTAGGCATGAACGCGCCGGATTACGGGGGAGGAACGCCGGTGGTCGATGTCTGGTCGCGGGACGTGGGTCTGGCTGTGGGGCACGTGGAAATGGCTCCGAAGTTGGTCTCCATGCCCGTCACGCTACAAGGGCCGGACCAGGCGTCGGTGGCGGTGGAATATAGGCACGATCAGGTTCTCCAGCCCGGAGCAACGCTCAAGACCTTCCGCACGTTTGCCGCGGTCCATCGCGGCGATTATTTCGAGGCGCTGCGCGATTACCGGGATGTGATGGTCGCCCAGGGGGTGCGGTTCAACGCCTCGCCGGACAGCGCGTTCCAACCCATCTGGTGCGCGTGGGGGTTCGGACGAAAAATTACTCCCAGCCAGATCTATCACGCGCTGCCGGAGGTGAAGAAGCTCGGCTTCACGTGGGTGACGCTGGATGACGGCTGGCAGACGTCGCAAGGCGATTGGTTTTTGCAGCCGCAGAAATTTCCTCGCGGCGATGCAGACATGCGCGCGCTGGTGGACAAGATTCATGCCGAAGGGTTCAAGGCGCAGTTGTGGTGGGCGCCGCTAACCGCCGACCCCGGAAGCGAGCTCGCCAGGAAACACCCGGAGTGGCTGCTGTTGAATGCCGATGGCAGCAAGCAGAAGATCTCCTACTGGAATTCGTGGTATCTCTGCCCGGCCGAGCAGGCGGTGATCGACTATCACAAGGCGATTGTCGTGAAGGCGCTGCGGGATTGGGGGTTTGACGGATTGAAGCTCGACGGGCAGCATATGAATGCCGCGCCGCCCTGCTACAACCCGGCGCATCATCACGCCAGGCCGGAGGAGTCGGTCGAAGGGATGCCCAAGTTCTTCGAGGCCATCTACGACCAGGCCCGCGCGATTAAGCCGGACGCACTGGTGGAGTTCTGCCCCTGCGGTACGGCGTATTCGTTTTTCACTTTGCCGTTCATGACGATGTCGGTGGCGTCCGATCCCCGGTCGGCGTGGCAGGTGCGCACCAAGGGCAAGACACTCAAGGCGCTGCAAGGGGATTCGGTGGCCTACTTCGGCGATCACGTCGAGCTGTCGAAGTACGACTTTGCATCCACCGTCGGCGTCGGCGCCGTCTTGGGCACGAATTTCACCTGGCCCGAGGGATCGGCGGAAAGGAAGCGGATCGATCTTACTCCGGCGCGCGAGCAGGCGTTTGAGAAATGGCTGCGTATTTATAAGGAAAAAATGCTTTCTCGCGGCGAATATCTCGGCGGCTTGTACGATATTGGTTTCGACCGTCCGGAGACGCACGCCATTCGCAAGAACGGCAGCATGTACTATGCGTTTTTTGCGCCGCACTGGAGCGGCAAAGTTACGCTGCGCGGGCTGGGAAAGGGCGCGTATCACGTAACGGATTATGTGGAGGGCAGGGATCTGGGGGTGGTTCGAGGGCCCGTGGGGACGATCGACGTTCAGTTCGATCAGCATCTGCTGATCGAGGCAAAGCCGCAATAGAGCGATGCTGAGCAGCGGGTTCGCCTCACTCATATTTCATCTTTGCTCATCCGGTCGCGGCGAGTGTTATTGCTGGACCGCGGCATATGTTATATTTCATCGTGAGTAACTCATCGATTTGGAGAGAGTGCGATGTGTTGTATGGCAAATGCTCATAGTGCCTCGCGAGTCGTATTTATATGGATCTAATTGAGGCTCGTCAACAACGTAGAGAAATCTTAGCTTATGTTAAGCGTCAGCAGGCGGAGGATGCAAGCTGTGTTAGTCAAATCAAAAGCGTGACAATGGAGGCAAAGCGAGAACTATTACAGGCGCTCGCGGGTTGGCTTGCCGCAATCGATACAACCACCAAGATCTCCGACCGAATTCGCGAGGCGTTTGCAAAGGTCACGGACCGAGTGTCAATTGATGTTTGGGTAGAGCTGAAACAGAAACAGCGCTCCCTGAAAGTTAAATTTGAAGACACCAAAGTTAACGAACAGAAGGCTCGGAGTGCTTACCATCGGGCGGCTCCTTTTGGTTTCTTTTCATCCGTTTTCGCGGACGCCGCCAGCAAGCGCGTCATACAAGACCTCGAGTCGGCTTATGAACTGGCCATGGCCGACAGGGCTACGGCCGAGCGAGATTTTGAGCGAAATGAACGAGCGTTATATGTGGCTTGGGAGTCTTTCCTCAGAGATTCTCAAATATCCGAACACTTGACGGCGATTTGTGGGGACCCGGAGCTGAGGACATTTGCCGCTCCGATTCTTGAAGAGATGTCGCGACGTTCTACGGAACTCTGGCGTTCACACGCCCGTAAGCACGCCGAACGCTGCCTGGACTTGGAACTCGCAGCTAGAGGACTTCGGTTATTTTATGAAAACTCGCTATCGAGTGAGGCAAAGTATTTGCTGGGTGAAGGGGCCGAAATATAATGGCATATCGAGATCCGTTTGTGGATGAGATCATCGAACGTCTACTAACGGAGGCTTCGTCCGCCGTCCCTCCGATTCCGGACGATTTGGAGCGCAGCTATCAAAGAGAGGCTGGATGGGTTTGTGCCATGGCGGGAGCGGGCACCGGCGCGATGATGGGCGCGCATATAGGGATCGCTGGAGGCCCTCTTGGCGCGATCGCAGGGACCATCCCCGGCGCGATCATTGGTGGCATGATGGGTTTCTTTGGCGGTCAGAAAGTCGGTTCGAAACTTGATGCTGATCCGCCGGTGTCCAACCGAGGAGAGCGGCTCGGCCACATCACGCGTTCATGTCCAGGTTGTTGCCGGAATCTGCTGCTGCCTGTCGACAAGGCTGGAAGTGTCAAGTGTCCGGGATGCGGCATGGTATTCAGGCCGAGACATTAGGGTAGAGTAGGTTTCGATTATGTCCCACGCTCAGCGGTCTTGACGACAATTCCAGCGGTCGCCAGAATACCGGATGGTGGACTCGCGCCTCGCTACACCTGCGAACACGGGAGCGGCTGCAGCACCAGGCTGCTCACGTTTGAGACCGTCGGCGGGTCCAGCTTGAACCGCGGGTCGTTGGAAAGTTTCGTCCAGTCGGGGTCGGCGAAGAACTTACCCCAGGCGGTTTCGAGCGCAGTGAGATTCGGGAAGCTGAGCATATAGGTCAGGTGCGGCAGCCTCGGTCCGATGAGCGCGTCCCCATAAAACACATTCTCGGCGCCTGCTTTGGTGAAGATATCGAACTCGCCGTGGTGGAACATTTCCACCTTGCGAACGTGGTCCATATTCGTCGGCGAAACATACGTGCGGAGTTGGTAGATGCGGTGTTCCTTCTTGGCGGAGGCGGCGGGGACGGTGAGTTTCGGATAGCCCGCGAAGGCGCGCAGCAGGGTGCTCTCGATCGTGATGAATGGAGGATCGCCGCCGGGGGCATCCCAGAAAGGCGCGGCGGCCTTCATAAACTCGGTGTCCTTGGCCAGTTCCAGGTCAGCGGTCGCGAGAGTTTCGAGCTTTGTGGACGGCAGCAGAAGGTAGTAGGCGGGGGTGTCGGGGCCGAAATAGACAGAGAAGGCTCCCACCGGTCCGATGCCGAGCCGGTTCAAGGCGGGAATGAGCGCGCCGGAAAAATAACTCTCCGTTAATTTCGCGCCGGGTCCGTTGACGAGCTGATAGCGGCGGAGGTCGTAATATTCGGAGGCGGCCGTGCCCTCCGCGGCTTGCGCGGCACCGCCGAAGGACAGCGTGGACACGGCGAGAGAGGCGGAAAGAAAATTTCTGCGATCCATAATTTTCCAGAATGACGATTGAAAGTCTATCACGGACGAGATCGGCTTCCGGCCGGGTGGGAATTCCATCT
>DASZXS010000090.1:0-4885 GCA_035545735.1 Bryobacteraceae bacterium
CTTGCCGCCACGCACCGTCAACTGGCCGCGCTAGATCCACATCCTTGACACGCAATCGGCAACACTGAGCCTGAGGCCGGCGCCGTACATCAATTGACACATCAAGTGGTAGGGCTCGGTGGTGTCGAGTTTGCGTACGGCTGCCAGAAAATCGCGCACTTCCGTCTGCGACAGGACGGTCGGCACGCGCACGGGGCGGCGAGCGCGGACGGCGTTGAAATTGCCAAGGTCCACGCCCAGCACGTCGCGATAGAGAAACACCAGGGCATTGAGAGCCTGATTCTGCGTGCTGGCCGCGACCTTGTCGACCGTTGCCAGATGGGTCAAAAATCGCTCGACTTCTTCCGCCCCCAGGGTGCCAGGATGCTTCACGCCATGAAAGAAGATATACCGGCGAATCCACTGGCAATAGCCACGCTCGGTGGCAAGGGCATAGTGCTTGACCCGCAGCACCTCGCGAACGCGATCCATGAGTTTCATGGGGATCTCCGCTATCTCGCGCCAGCTGGAATATTGAACTATCTCGCCTGCGCGAGATAGCACGGATATATACCTTTGTATACTAACGCTTGTCAAGTATTTTCCTGAATTATTCGTGCAATTGTTTGGCGACCTCGGTACTATCTAGCGCGGGATAGATAATCAATGGTTGAACTAAACCGCTGGGCGGTGGTCATTTCCTTGTCCAACCAAATCGTGGCCTCGGCGTTGAGATAGCGCCGAGGTTTTTCTTTTTGCTATCGCTGGTTTACGCTGGAGCTTTCCCCGGCGCGGATTCTTTGCGCGAAGGAGAAGCTTCGATGACAGGGCTCAGACGACGCATGATCGAGGACATGCGGGTGCGGAATTATTCGCCGCGCACGGTGGAAGCGTATGTGGCGGCGGTCGCCAAGCTAGCGAAGCATTTTCGGCGGTCTCCGGATCAACTCGGAGCGGAGGAGGTGCGCGCGTTTCAGGTGCAGTTGTTGGCGCAGAAGACATCGTGGTCGCAGTTCAACCAGATCGTGGCAGGGCTGCGTTTCTTTTTCGGCACAACGTTGTTGCGTCCGGGCATGGTCGAGATGTTGCCTTACGGCAAGAGGCCGCGGCGGTTGCCGGTGGTGTTGAGCGTGGAGGAGGTGGCGCAGCTTTTGGAGGCGGCGCGGCCTGGGCGTGAGCGGATGTTGTTGCAGACGGCATACGCGTGCGGCTTGCGGATCAGCGAGTTGCTCACGTTGCAGGTGACGGACATCGACAGCGCGCGGATGGTGGTGAACGTGCGGCAAGGCAAAGGCGCGAAGGATCGGCAGGTGCCGTTGTCGATGCGATTGTTGAAGGAGTTGCGAACATGGTGGAGCACACATCGTCGCAAGCCGTGGTTGTTTCCTGGGTGCGTGGAGCGGACCTGTTACAGGCCGATGCAGGCGGGTCATCTGCAACGACTGATGCAGCAGATCGTGGCGCGGTCGGGGCTGAAGAAGAAAGCGACGATGCACACGCTTCGGCACAGTTACGCGACGCACTTGATGGAAGCGGGCGTGGATGTGGTGACGCTGCAGAAGCTCTTGGGGCACACCAGCCTGGCGACGACGGCGCGGTATCTGCATTTGAGTCGTCGGCAGATGGCGAATCTGCCGGACCTGTTGGCGCTGCCGCTGCTGACGAAGGCGGAGGTGACGGATGCCTGAGCCGGCGCGTCCAGCGCTGGAAGTGGCGGACGTGATTCGCAGCCATGGTCGGGCGTTCCTGAGCAAATACGGAAAACATCTGAGTAAGACGCAGGAGAAGGCGTTGCGTGAGTTGGCGTTGTGCCGAACGGCGGCGTTGGGCGGGCACATACAGCGTTGCCTGGACTGCGCCGCGGCGCGGATCGCGTACAACTCGTGCCGCAATCGGCATTGTCCGAAGTGCCAGGCATTGGCGCGGGCACGCTGGCTGGAACGTGAGTCGGGGTATCTGTTGCCCGTGGAGTATCACCATGTGGTGTTCACGCTGCCAGCGGAGATTGCCGAGTTGGCATTGGTGCACGCGTCGGAATTGTACAACCTGCTGATGTCGTCGGCCGCGGCGACGTTGCGCGAGGTGGCCGCGAACCCGAAGCGGCTCGGGGCGCAAGTTGGCGTGTTGATGGTGTTGCACACGTGGGGCCAGAACCTGCATCATCATCCGCACGTGCACTGCGTGGTGACGGGCGGAGGTTTGTCGTGCAATGCGCGCGGCGAGGTCGATGCGTCGCCACGCTGGGTATCGTGCCGACCGGGCTTCTTTCTGCCGGTGCGCGTGTTGAGCCGAGTGTTTCGGGGCAAGTTCGTGGCGGGTCTGCGTGCGTTGGCGGCGCAAGGCAAGGTATCGTTGCCAGCGCTGGGTCCGCTCTATGCCAAGGAGTGGGTGGTGTACGCCAAGCCGCCGTTTGGCGGTCCGGAGCAGGTGCTGAAGTACCTGGCGCGCTACACGCACCGGGTGGCGATCAGCAACCATCGGCTCGTCAAGCTGGCGGACGGACGCGTGACGTTTCGTTGTCGGGACTACGCAGATTCACGCAAAGAGAAACTTCTTACCTTGTCGGCCGAGGAGTTTTTGCGACGCTTCGTCCAGCACGTGTTGCCGAAGGGCTTCATGAAGATTCGACACTATGGCTTGCTAGCAAGCCGTCAGCGTGAGACGCGTTTGCATCAGGCGCGGAAGCTGTTATTGCCGGCGCTGGTGCAGGCATCGAGTGCTGTTGGCATGATCGAACCGGCGGAATTGCCGCATTGTCCCGTGTGCGGCAGTGTACGCTTGACGCGTGGCGAGGTTCTGCCACGCCAGCCGTTGTCCCCTTTTGCCTGCGCCGCGCCGGGTGCGACGCAGGCGCAACCGTCGCTCGACACATCGTAAGCGGCCAGAGCGGGGATCGCTTCGACAACATCCTGCTGCCCTGCGTCCGCGGTGCGCGCCGACGGCCAAAAGCTCGCTTTTTTGGCGCCGACGCCAGGCAATCCGACCTTGCGACCGCATGCGGAAAATCATTGACAGGAGGCGTCCGAGCCGACTAACCTACATCACGCGCGGCATTCCTGCTCCATAGTCCCTGACGGTGGGACCCGCGGTTCAGTTCAACTGGATTTTATCCGTCGTGCTCCGCCACCACACGAACGCATGTGGGCCGGTCAATGCACGCGGAGCACGACGGATAAAATCCTTAACGTTCGGCGGTATGGTAATCGCTCCTCCTGGGTGCGGTATCCTTTTTCTGGTGTCGGCGTGGACACTCTGTGCAATGTGATTTGCATCTTGGCAGCTGGAGGTGCATTGTTTGCTCTTTTGTATCTCCTGCGGAGAACCCCTCGGAATGAAGGCTCGCTTCACGGTGGGGGATTTGAAGGGGCCGATGCCGCATTCGGTTATCCTCCATTAAGTAAGCAGCCTATGGAGGCGAACAAGGACGAAACCAACGCTGGAAACATGCCAGAAGAAACTGCGATTACGGATTTGACATCTCGGTCAAAGAACACTGCGATCACAGAATCGGGACCTCAAGAAATATGGGACAACGAACTCGAGGATCTGTAGGCAAAGTATGACTGCACAATCGTGGCTTCCGCCGAACCATGACGTTGCACCTGACCGGGCCGCCATTTTGGTTTGCGCGCCACCATGCCGTTGCGGGCGGCCCGGCAGGTGAACGCGTCGTTCGCCGGCTATAGTCTTGGTGCTTCGATGGCCAAAAAGAAATTCGACTACAACAAGCTGCCGAAGGAGAACCCCGAGCCAACGATGCCGGAATACGAGTCGTTTCACTGTACTGCGAAAATGGAGACATCCAAACGGCTTGCCGCCCTACTGCGGGACGCGGACGTGAGATTCAACGAAACGGTTTGGCATCAAATTGGAGTTCCCGAATATGTAATCGAGGTGCATCGTGATGACCTCGCCAAAGCCAGCGAAGTTTTTGGAAATGATCTCGGCAAGGGTAGGACGGTGACAAGTACACGGCGGAGTTCTGAACCGCCGTCCTGAAGATCAGGAATTCTGATGTCGGTATTGACTCGGATGTCTGCGAATGCGCCGGCGAACTAGCCGCTTCAGCAGACGGCGGCCGCGATACTGGTTCCTCGTGACATCAAGGCTCTCGGCGCGGCCGCCGCTGCTGAGCGGGTCGTTCGGCGGCTGCGTCGTCGACTGAGCTGTGGACCAGGTAGCGCCAAGGACGCCTGATTATCCAAAGAGCACAAGGGAGCAACATGGACATTAACAACATGGATCAAGAGATCGCCCACCATGCCGCGCATGCCGTGGAGGTTTGTCAAGGAAAAACCGTCAGCAAACTCGATTTCTCACCGGATAGCTTGGAGCCGCTGCAGCAGTATATCGTAGAGGCGTCCGCAGGCTTTGCCGCGATGAGCGACGAACAAAAATCCGCGCTTGTCGCGGACCTCGGCTCGTATGTCTTGGAGGTCGCGCGACGGAATGTCGGCGGTGCATACGCCTGGTTTACGAAGCGTGAACAGCCCGTGCTTGTGGTCGGCGAGCCCAACTACAGAGTTATTTTTGTTGCCTGGGACAAAGTAAGTTCACGTCTGGCAGGTGATGTTGGTGCGAAGATTCCGTTCCACTACCGCTTGCTGCTGCATCATATCAGCCAGGCCAAGAAGGATACGTCCGTACTGTGTGTCTGAGATCGGCCGCCGAACCAGACGCTTCAGCAGACAGCGGCCGCGATTCTGGTTCCTCATGACATTAAGTCGTTCAGCGCGGCCGCCGCTGCTGAGCGTATCGTTAGCCGCCTGAGGTTGCCGATGGTGTCGAGCCTCGATGTCACTTGGGCGACTCGCGTTGGTGGCGGAGGGCGAACCGAACGCCACTACCTCGACTTCGTCATCGATGGTGTTTCGCTGTGTTCTCGATTCAATGCGGACTTCATACC
>DASZXS010000091.1:0-20254 GCA_035545735.1 Bryobacteraceae bacterium
TCCCAGGTGCTTCATGCGCACGGAGCCGTGGTGCGGCTCTTCGGCCGCCACCGGGAGAAACTGCGCATTGCGGCTGCGCTGGGCATTGACGCGCGAGCGCCGAGGCACCTCCCCGCGGGACGGTTTGGTTTCACCGTCGACGCCACAGGGTCCGGCGAAGGGCTGGCCCAGGCCGTCGCGATGACGCGCCCGCGCGGGATGGTCATCCTGAAGTCAACGGTTCACGGGTTGGTCTCGGTGGATACCGCGCCGGTGATTGTCAACGAAATTTCACTCGTCGGCTCACGTTGCGGGCGTTTGCAAAGGGCTCTCCCCCTGCTGCGGGCCGGCAAGGTGAAGGTCTCGCCCCTGATCTCCGATGTCCTGCCCCTGCGCGAAGCTCCCCGTGCTTTTGCCCGCGCCTCGGAACCCGGCGTTCTGAAGGTACTTCTTGCATCGGGCCGGGCGGCGTAGTACAAACGGGTGTTCCATGTCCATTTCCACTGTTTCGCCGGAGACTCAGAACTCGGGCCGCAACCTCGCGCGGTGGCAAGGCGTCACGATCGTCCTCCTGTTTTTCGGATACGCCGGTTATTACCTCTGCCGGTCTGACCTTTCGGTAACACTGCCGCAAATCATTGACGAACTGGTTGCGAAAGGCGTGTCGCCGGAAACGGCCCGGATTCATTTGGGCCAGGTCGCCTCGTGGGGGGTGCTTGCGTACGCCATCGGAAAGTTTCTGCTCGGTGGCACAGCCGACCTCCTGGGCGGCAAGCGAAATTTTCTTGCAGGCATGGGCGGCGCAGTGGTATTTACGTTTCTCTTCGGAATGGGGGGAGGATTGCCGATCTTCACCCTGGCCTGGATTGGAAATCGCACAGTGCAATCGGTAGGTTGGGCAGGCGTCGTGAAGGTCAGCTCGAAGTGGTTTTCCTACGCGTCTTATGGCACGGTGATGGGAATCATCAGCCTGAGTTACCTTTTTGGAGACGCCGCTGCGCGCTACTTCATGGGCTTTCTCATCGAGCGCGGAGTCGGATGGCGAGGGATATTTTTCATCGCAGGGGCAACCCTGGGCGTACTTTTCCTCTTGAACCTGATCTTTCTGAAAGAATCGCGGAAACAACTGGGCTTCGCCGCGCCGGAGGTCAACCCGCTCAACCTGTTTGAAACCGGCGAACGCGGCCACGAAGAGAAGAAGCGGAACGCGCCCACGCCGATGCAGCTTCTGCGGCCCCTGCTCGGCAGCTATCTGTTCTGGCTGGTGTGCGCCCTCTCCTGCGGCACGACGATCGTACGCGAGACGTTTAACTTCTGGACGCCCACCTATTTTCACCAGGCGCTGAAGTTCGGTGACGCGCAAGCGGCCAATGAAAGCGCCTGGTTTCCTCTGCTGGGTGGAGTCTCGGTGCTTCTGGCGGGTTATTTGAGCGACAAGTTAGGACGTACAGGCCGGGCGCTCATCATGTTTTGGGGCTTGCTTCTCGCCGCGAGCGTGCTTACCTGCCTTGGTATGTTCCGGTTTGCTTCAACACCGGTGATTCCGGTGATCCTGGTGGGCCTGGTCGGCTTCTTAATCCTCGGGCCGTATTCCTACCTGGCGGGAGCGATCGCACTCGATTTCGGCGGCAGTGAAGGGAGCGCGACCTCGTCCGCGCTGATCGACAGCGCCGGTTACGTTGGCGGTATCCTGGCCGGCGACACGGTCGCCCGTGTTTCGGTCGCCTACGGTTGGCAGGGAGCATTTCTGGCGCTTGCCGGTGTTACGGCGCTCTCGGCCCTGGCGGCGGCTTTGTTCCTGCGGCAGCAGGGGAAGGCGGCGGCGAGCCGCGCTTGACCCACCGCGTTTTCGGTCACTCATTCTTTCCGTCCCGTTTGAACGACGGCCGCTTACAAACAAGGTCCGTATGCCACAAATCACTATCGGTGATGCCACCGCCTCCGCCCGGGTCCATATCGACGACGGCGGCTTACTCGGTATTCACAGCCTGACCGGGCTGAAAACGGCTGCCGCCGGTTTTATCGCGCGCTTCTCCAACCCGGTCAGCGATCCGGAGTTTCATTCGGCAACCTTTGCCGCGGCATTCAACAGCCCGTCGATCCCCGCCGGTTCCGGCTCGGTCGGGCTGCAGGCAGGCGTCAACTCCGCCGTGACCATTTACCGCGGAGAGGATTCGCCGCTGTTTGGAGGCGACGACTACGATCCCGTCCCTATCGGCGACCCGGAGTGCTGGGTATCGTTCGAACTCGATACCGTGGTGGGCGCGGGCCTGTCTGTCCCGCTCTCCGATGGATTTGGTGTCAGCTTCGGCGTGTCGGCAACACCCGGTTTCGTCACCTATGTCCGTGTCGATCCTCAAACCAGTCTGAAGGAGGCGATTGCCCAGGCCATCGGCTCTTTCGCCATTGCTGGATCGGCGGACGACATCCTGACCTTGCCGCCAAACCGAATCTACACCGCCGGCGTTTCCGGCAGCATCAGCGTTACCGGATCATGGTTCCTGCCGCTGTCTGTGAATCAGTTGAGCCTAGCAGGCGCGGATTTGCCTTTTCTCCAAAACGTGGCCGTGATTCCGTCGGCGGACGTCAGCCTGAGCGGGCAGATTTCTCTCACCGGCGCGTTTACGAGCCGCTTCCACCGGACGTCGCCGGACCGAATCCGCGTGGGCATCTACAAATCGAAGGGGACAGACTTCAGTGTGTCCTTCGCCGCGTCGACGGGCATTACCGCCGGACATCCCGGCCGCGCCGATTGGATCGCCAAGTTCTTCGCCGCGGTTGCGCCGAAGATCGACACCAGCAGCCTTTCGCCGGAGGAAGCGGGCTCGATTCAGCAGGTGCTGTCGGATAGCATCAACCGGAGTCTCTCCATTTCCCTCAACGCGGCCTGCTCGGCGTCTCGCTCCGATGAAGCCGCCGTTCTCTACGAGATCGACGTTTCCTCGCCGGACGCGGCGACAAAGGACGCCCTGGGGCGTGCTCTGAAAGGCGATTGGACGCCGCTCGCGAAGCTGCCCAACGCCCATAAGCTGCGTGACGTGATCACCGAGACCGTGGAGAAGACGGCATCGCTGACGGTGAACCTGCTGGGGCTTTATAACTACCGCTCCATCGAGGATTTCGCCGCGTCCATGCGGGTTGTTAAAAATTATGACGACGGTTCAGTGACCATCACCGACACCGCGACGGCCAGCCGGATCGCAGCGGCATCTACTCCCTACGCCGCGGACGGCGACCAGCTGCGCGCGGCTTTGTATGAAAGCTTCGTAGCCACCGCGGCCTACAAGGCGCTCAGCGCCGGGATCGGCGCGGACCCCAAGTTCGACGCCTCGCAGAGCTATTTGCTGTACAAGGAATCGATGAGCTACCGGCAGGCGCTGAAGGAACTCAACGCGGGGTACGCACTGTCCGTGCTGCCGTTCTCCTTGAAAACGAGCCTGACCTCCCCGGGCGATACCGTGCATCACGCGCGGTTCTCGGCATCCTGCAACTACGGAAACGACGATGTTCTGCGCTTTTTCTTTTCCGATACCGCCACATTGACGCCACGCAAGGAAGAGGACTTGAAGAAGCTTGGCCGCACCGTGCTTGCCAGCCTGCTGGATCCGCAGGATCGCACCGATCAGCAACGGATTGCGGTCCTGCAGAGCGACACCGCATGGGCCGGACAGTCCGCCAACCCGGCGCGTATTCCCGCTCTCCATTATTCGGACTGGTTCGACATCACCTTCTGGGCGGAGGCAATCGCCAGGGTGGGACCGCTGCTCGCCGATGCGATTCGTTTCGGAAAAACCGTTCCGGGCGACCCCACCGGAAATGCAGTCTTCATGAAGAAGAGGGCGGACGTGGCGCGCGCCATCGCCGCGTCCACCAACAAAACTCACGCCGCGTTCGAACGGGCCTTTGCCATCTGCGTGATGGCAACGCTCGCCGGTCCTGGCGTTCCAAGAACCTACGAGGCCTCCTGGAATGGCCACATCATTTTTTCCACTGCCCAACCGGGCCGGCCTTAAACGGCGGAACGGTTGACCTGAGCGGTAACGCGAAGCCGCCCCGCCGCGACGACCATATTTTCGAGCGCCGGCGTCACCTGCTCCCAGGTGCGGGTCTTGAGACCGCAATCCGGATTGACCCAGAGGCGCCGGGCATCGATCACCTGGAGCGCTCTTTCGAGCAGCGCCACCATTTCTTCCGCCGAGGGAACGCGCGGCGAATGGATGTCGTAAACACCCGGCCCGATATCGTTGCGGTAGGCGTGGGCGGCAAAAGCGTCGAGTAATTCCATCTGAGACCGGGCGCTTTCGAGTGAGATGACATCGGCGTCCATCTCCGCTATGGCGTCGATGATTTCATTGAACTCCGCGTAGCACATGTGCGTGTGAATCTGCGTCGATTCCCGGACGCCGGAGGAGGCCAGGCGGAAGCAATCCACCGCCCAGCGCAGATATTCCGGGGCATCGCTCTTCCGAAGCGGCAGCCCTTCGCGAAACGCGGGTTCATCGATTTGAATGATCTTGCAGCCCGCGGCTTCGAGATCCCGGGTCTCATCCCGGATGGCCAGCGCGAGCTGCCGGCAAGTGTCGCGGCGCGGCTGATCGTTCCGCACAAACGACCATTGCAGAATCGTCACCGGCCCGGTAAGCATACCCTTCATCGGAAGGCGCGTCCTGGATTGCGCGAAGCGCCACCACTCGACGGTCATCGGGGCGCGGCGTGTTACATCTCCATAGATCACCGGAGGTTTCACGCAGCGCGAGCCGTAGCTCTGCACCCAGCCGTTCCCGGTAAATGCGAAGCCGTCGAGCAGTTCTCCGAAGTATTCCACCATGTCGTTGCGCTCGGCCTCGCCGTGCACCAGAACATCGATCCCGATGCGCTCCTGCTCCGCGATCGCATGGGCGATCTCTTCGCGGATGTGGCCGTCGTACTCCGCCGCGGTAATCTCTCCTTTGCGCATTTGCGCCCGCCGGCGGCGAAGCTCCGGAGTCTGCGGGAAAGACCCGATGGTCGTGGTGGGGAAGAGCGGCAGTTGCAGTATGGCCTGCTGCTTCGGATTGCGTTCGCTGAACGGCGTCCGCGAGCCATCGCGGGCGGCGTCGATCCCGGCCACGCGCTTCCGGACGTCCTGCTTCAGGACCAGTCCGGATTCCTTGCGCCTGCGCATGGACGCCGCGTTCTCTTCGAGCGCCTCGCGCACCGCCTCGCGCCCTTCGTTCAAAGCACGCGCCAGGATAGCCACTTCGTCGAGCTTCTGCTTACCAAAGGCGAGCCAGTCCTTGATCTCGGCGGGCAGGGCGGTTTCTCCGGCAAGATCCACCGGAACATGGAGCAGAGAACAGGACGGAGCGATGAAAATACGGTCCGGAGTCAGGGCATCCGCCGCGCGCCCGGCGGTTTCCAATGCCTTCGCGAGATCCGCTTTCCAAATGTTTCTCCCGTCGACCAACCCGAGCGAAAGGGCGAGATTGCGCGGCGCGTTGCGAATTACGCTGTCGAGTTGCTCCGGCGCGCGGACCAGGTCGAGTTGCAGAGCATGAACCGGCAGCCGCAGCACCGTGTCCAGGTTGTCACCCAGGCCGCCGAAGTACGACGCCAGGAGAATCTTCAAGCCCGGGGCCGCGTTCGCCAGCCGCGTGATTGCGGCGGTGATGGAGCGCTGAATTCCCGGGTCGGCGTCGAAGACCAAGACGGGTTCGTCGATCTGGACCCAGCGCGCCCCGGCCGCTTGCAGTTGCCGCAATAGCTCCTCATAGGCCGGCAGCAGACCGTCGAGAAGGCTCAGCGTGGAAAAATCCGCCGAATGCGTTTTTCCCAGGGTGAGAAAGGAAACCGGACCCAGAATCACCGGACGGGTCTCATGCCCCAGGGTACGGGCTTCCTGGTAAGCTTGCACCGCCAGCGGCTGCGCAAGGCTGAACTCCTGGCCGGCGCTGAATTCCGGGACCAGGTAGTGGTAGTTCGTATCAAACCACTTCGTCATCTCGAGCGCGCCGATAGGCTGCTGCGACGCCATGCCGCGGGCCATCGCGAAATAGCGGTCCAGGTCGCTGCTCAGCGCGGCGATGCGGAACCGGCTGGGGATGACACCGAATGTGATCGCCGTGTCGAGCACGTGATCATACAGGGAGAAATCGCCGGAGGGAATCTCGTCGATACCGGCGGCGCTCTGCATCGCCCAGTTGTCGCGGCGGATTTGTTTCGCCGCAGCGAGCAAGTCCCCGCGCGAGGATTTGCCCGCCCAGAATGTCTCCAAAGCTTTTTTTAATTGACGGTTCGCGCCGATTCGCGAGAATCCGAGGTTGACGGCCTTCGCCATGTCTGTCCACTCCTTTTCGAGATTCGCCGGGGGAGACAAAGGAGACGGGTGAGGCCGCACCTGCGCGGTTCCACCGGACGTCCCGACCCCTCGAGGACCCCTGGCTTCCGCGCGCTATTGCATTCGCGGGCCATCGGCAGGTATTCGGGCTTGCAGGCCTCACTGGCTCACCTACTAACCGCCGCTTCCAATGACGGTGTTCGTTCCTGCTTACCGCTGCGGGTCAGCTCCGGATTTACACCGGATTCCCTTTTCATTCCCGGGTGCGAACCGGGAAGCCGCTGGCAACCGTTAGGCTAGCATGGATCGGCGCGGCGCCGGTTGCGTAGCGTATATGATACGGACAATCCAATGAGATTGATTCGATTCGCATTTCTCGCTGGCTCGATTGCCATTGCCTCGGCTCAGTACGTGGATACGTCGGCCTCCGCGCACGGCGGCCGCACGAACGATCCAGCCGCGGTGGAGCTATTCCGCGACCGCGGCCTCGGCCTTTTCATTCACTGGGGTGTGGATGGATCGCTCGGCGGTGTCATCTCGCACTCGCTGGTGGGCGCGTCGCCCGATTACGTCGAGCGTTTCTTTAAGACGCTGCCGGAGTTCTTCAATCCCTACCAATACCGGCCGGACGACTATGCGCGCCTGGCGAAACTGGCCGGTTTCCAGTACGTGGTGTTTACCGCCAAGCATCATGCGGGCTTCTGCATGTGGAACACGCGCACCACCGATTTCAGCGTGATGCATACCCCGTATGCGAAGGACGTGATGGGTCCGTTGATTACCGCGTTTCGCAGGCAGGGCATCGCCATCGGGATCTATTTTTCGCCCGACGATTTCTGGTGGCTGCACCAGCACCACATCACCATCAACCGGCACGTCAAGGGCGTTTACCCGCAGGATATTCCGGAGTTCATGGAATACACCAAGCGCCAGCTCAAGGAGCTTCTCACGCAATACGGTCCCATCGACTATTTCTTTTTCGATGGACCGGCGCAGCAACTGACCGATTATGCGTGGCAGCTCCAGCCGAAGCTGGTGATCACGCGCGGCGTAATGGAAACGCCCGAGCAATACACGCCCGGCGTGGCGCTTCCCGGAGCGTGGGAGGGCAATCTCACCATGGGCACCGAGTGGCCCTGGAAAGCGACCAACGAAGTATACAAATCCGGAACGGAATTGATCGGCACGTTAATCGAGACGCGGGCCAAGGGTGGAAATCTGCTGCTGAACATCGGCCCGAAGCCGGATGGGACCATCGCTCCGGAGCAGGACGCGCGCCTGCGCGAAATCGCGCTTTGGAATTTCGTGAACGGTGAGGCGATTCGCGGCGTCCGCCCGTGGGTGGTGACCAACGAAAACAATGTCTGGTTCACAAGGCGCAAGGAGGAGAAGACGGTCTACGCCTTCCTTACCGGGGAAGAAAAATGGCGGCTCGGCGACGCGAAGACGATTACGCTGCGATCGGTTCGCGCAACCTCCGGCACCGCGATATCGGTGCTCGGGCAATCGGACGAAATTGTGGAGTATAAACCCGAGGTAAAACCGAAGACGACCTGGACCCAAGATGCCGGCGGTCTGCATATCACGGTATACCGCGCGCAGCGGCTCTATACGGACCGGGGCTGGCGCGACCCGGTGGTGTTGAAGATGACCAATGTGGAACCGGCCATGACTCCGCCGGAAGTAACGACATCGCGCGCGGAATGGGATCCCGGAACGGGTGTTGAGATCTTACACGGCAACCTGGCGAACCTGGGCAATGTACCAAGCGTCGAAGTGGGCTTCCAGTTCCGCGTGAAGAAGGATGGCACGGATCTCTCCGAGCGGACCGAGCCCTGGACGGATTTACCGCTGGCCGCGCGCTCTAGCCCCGGCGAATTTACGTATGAGCTGAAGGGCCTGGCGCCGGATCGCGAATACGAATTCCGGGCCCGGGTGAAACATCCGCTGCTGACTACGTTCGGAGTGGAGAAGACATTTCGCACATCGGCGAAGGCGGGCTCCTCGCCGCTATAGCTTGGACGAAACGCCGGATCGCGGATCGATGACCGGGTGACGGCATGAATGATCGGAGGCCGGACCCTTCACGTTCGATAACATGGATGCCTATGTTTGGAACATTGACACGCCGCCGCTTGCTAAAAGAGTCCGCCCGGCTCTCTGTCGCCGCCGCCGCATCGCTGCTGATGCCGCCCAACGTACAGCGCGCCCTGGCGAAGGAAGCGCGCCGCCCGGGATCTCCCGCCGACATCAAGCACGTCGTCTTGCTGATGCAGGAGAACCGCTCCTTCGATCACTACTTCGGGACCCTGGCCGGGGTTCGCGGCTTCGACGATATGCACGCGCACAAGCTGCCAGGCGGCCAGTCCGTGTTTCATCAGCCCGATCCTCAGAATCCGAACGGATACCTGTTGCCGTTCCACTTGGACACGCATTCGACGAGCGCCCAGAAAATTCCCTCCACCAGTCACGCCTGGGCTGTCCAGCACGAGGCATGGAACGGCGGAAAGATGGACCAGTGGTTAGCGGCCCATCGCAAGGCGGACGGCGAGCATGGCCCTTACGTGATGAGCTACTACAAGCGGGAAGACATCCCGTTTCAATTTGCTCTCGCTGAAGCGTTCACCATTTGCGACGCCTACCACTGCTCGGTGATGGGCCCCACCTGGCCGAACCGGATGTATTGGATGACGGGCATGATCGATCCGGAGAACACTGGCGGCGGTCCGATCATCAACAACAAAGAGGTGCCCGGCGGATATACCTGGACCACCTATGCCGAGAGGTTGGAAGCGGCGGGGATCTCATGGAAGGTATACCAGGAGCCCCATGGGCACGGATTCAGTATGCTCTCGCACTTCAGGCAATACGAATCCGCGCCGCCCACGTCGCCGCTCTACCAGAAAGGGATTCAGACGAGTTCGGAAGGCCAGTTCGAATACGATGCGATGCACGATAAACTGCCGGTGGTCTCATGGCTCTACCCCAACGGGTATCAGTCGGAGCATCCCGATCACATGCCGGCCGACGGCGCCGCGTTCATCGCCAGCAAGATCGACGCCATCGCGGCCAATCCCGACGTATGGGCCAAAACCGCGTTTATTCTCGATTACGACGAAAATGACGGGCTGTTTGACCATGTCGTCCCGCCCACGCCGCCGCCCGGCACTCCGGCGGAGTTTGTAGATGGCCTACCCATCGGCGGAGGTTTTCGCGTGCCCTGCATCATCGTTTCTCCCTGGACGATGGGCGGCTGGGTATCGAGCGAGCGGTTCGATCATACCTCGGTGCTCCAATTTCTCGAAAAACTGACCGGCGTGCGCGAGCCGAACATTTCGGATTGGCGGAGGCAGACGTTTGGGAATCTCTTCTCCGCATTTCGGTTCAAGGATCCGGGCGCGCGACCTCCGGTGCTGCCGGATACGCTGGGCACTTTGAATCTTGCCAAGTACGCTTCCGTGAATCTGCCCAAACCGGAGTTGCCGGGCGCGGACCAGGTGGTCCCCAGACAGGAAAAAGGCGACCGCCGCCGGCTGCCGAAGAGCCGGGGTTAGGTGCTATGGCCGACGCTGGAGCAGCAGCGCCCAATCGTTGCGGTCCGGAGCTTCGGGCGAGATCCAGGACCGGCCGCGGATGTCGGGCAGCGCGATTCTCTCGCCGCTCAGAGCGGAAAACCATTCAGCGCGGTACGTCCCGTTCTGTAAACGCACCGTGGTCTTTCCGCCGCGCGGCAGATAGACCGCATAGATTTCGCCCGGCTTAGCGAGGCAATAGTTCCCAGCGTCGACAAGTTCGTCGTGCGGCTCGGTTTTCCACCATTCGAACCCGGTGAAGAAATCCACCATGTGTCCGTAGCCGAGGAACATGGTCATCGTATCGTCGCCTCGCCCGTTCATCCAGCCGCCGCCGGTGTCGGGATAGATGTTCGTGCCGCGCCGGCACGTTTCCCCCGCGGTTTGATAACCTCCGGCCATTACGATGTCCCAAGCGGTGCGCCGCAGGAC
This sequence comes from Bryobacteraceae bacterium, assembly GCA_035545735.1. Classification (GTDB taxonomy): domain Bacteria; phylum Acidobacteriota; class Terriglobia; order Bryobacterales; family Bryobacteraceae; genus JAJYKC01. The sequence continues at coordinate 10,300 of DASZXS010000091.1, forward strand.
GTCCGCCGAATCCGAGCCAGGCTCCGCCCACATCGGGTAGTGATCCTCGTAGCCGTATTCCTCGTTGGTCTGCGGGATGATGCGCCCGGTCCGTTTTTGTAACTCGCGGGATTCGAGCATCAGCGCGTGCTGTTTGCGCGACCAGTCCTGGTAGGAGGTGAAGCCGAACCATGCCGAGCCCCGGTCCTGATGGACGGTCTTGATCGGATGGCTGGTCGCGAGATGGCGATAGGGATCCCAGTCCTCGATCAGAGTGCCGGTCTGATGGGTCCACTCGTCGCTGCGATAGCCTTCGAGGTCGTCGCCGAGATCCCAGGTCACGTTGGAGAAGGCGCTAAACCGGGCCACCGCGTAGCGAAGAAAACGGCGCTCGTCGTCGCTCCCGGCGGCTGGGTGAACCTTGTTGTCGTTCATATCGAAGACCACCGAGATGACCATGTCCTCATCTCGCGCGTGGCTCAGCATGCGCTCGAATTTCTGCCAGAGCGGCAGGTAGAAGCGCGTATAGTCGAAGCCCGGGTGGGTGAAGTCGTTGGGACGTTCGGCAATCCACGGCGTCGGCAGGTTCGAATAGTTGGCGCCGGTCATAACGGGTTCGCCGAAGAAGAGATTGCTCCTGCCTGCGACAGTGACTCGAATACGGTTCACCTTCAGGCGGTGAAGACGGTCGAGGGCTCCGCGGATGATGCGCTCATCCTTCCATCCCGTCAGCCAGTAAGCCGTCGTGCCGGCGAAAAAATAATGCTCGCCCGTGCCTTCCCAGATGAAGTGCCACGGGTTCTGCGGGTCAATGCGAATCGGTCCCTTGCGATGGGCGTTGACTGCATGAAAAACGCCGGAGTATTGTTTCTGAAATGCTCCCTGCCGGTAGGTGACGTTGTAGCGGTAATCTCCTTCCGAGGAAGGCATGAACCGGATGCGGTAGAGCGAACCATCCGGGGAATCGCAGAACCCTTCGACATGCACCGCGCTGCCTCGCCCCGAAGCTTGGAAGCTCCCGCTGAGCGAGCCGCCTGTAAAAGGATTGCCCACGTCCGGCTTTTCGATGCGCGCGGTTACTTCGACAAAATCGTACACGTCGACCGACGCCCGCGATTGAGAAAAGAACAGTTCAGCCGGCGCCGCCCGGGCATGTAAGACCAGGACGGCGCCGGCAAGCAAGAGCCCGGAGGCAACGCGCGCGAAGCCTTTCACTTTCGGCGGACGGCGCAATGGGCTTCGGGATTTCATGCGAATCCAGGGAAAGGGCATTATATGCCCTGGACGCCCCTGTTCGCACTACGTTTATTTGGCGGTTGCAGCGCTCTGGCAGGGCACTTCGCCCGCCTCGTAAACCTGCCGGAGTTCGCACTCGCCATCGCCGGCGACCGAAAGGAAATGCTTGGTGAGCTCGATCGCTTCCTCCTTCGATTTCGCGCTCAGAATGGCAAAACCTCCGACCACCTCCCTGGCCTCGGCAAAGGGGCCGTCCGTCACCATCGTCTGGCCGTTCGAGCGCCGGACTTTTGCGCCCAGGGCGCTGGGCAGGCAGCCCTCCACGCCCAGAAGGTAGCCTGCTTTCATCCCCTCTTCGACGAGCTTGCCCATTCGGTCCATCTCTTCGGCCGTGGGAGGGACGCCGGTTTCGGCGGTCCTATAGATGCTAAGAAATTTCACTGTGTTTCTCCTTGTGTTTCGATTTCTTCGGTGAATTCCCGTTCTGACTGTACGTCGAACGCCGGCGCGGAGAATCGACAACTCGGAATAAGTTTTATTGGCGGGTCAGGACCGGCTCTTGCGGCGAGGAAGAGTCCGGTTACCTTGGCAGGCGGCCGCGTAATTCGGCGAGTTCCTTTTGAACTTCCGGATTGCCCTCCGCCCGGGGCACGAGCTTCAGATACATCTGGAGGCCCGCCGCCGCGTCCGCGTAGCGTTTCCCGGCTGCTTCCGCCAGGGCGAGCGTCAACCATAAGTCGGGGCAATCGGAGGCGTTCTTGAGCTTGAGGCCCGCGCGGGCGCTGCTTCTGGCGGTTTCGAGATGCCCAAGCTTCAGGTTCGCCATGGCGCAGAGCGAATAGCCCTCGACGAGATTTTGTGGATCCAGTCCAATGGCGGTCTCGCTATAGAGTGCGGCCGGCTGCCACTCTCCGGCTGTGGCTCGCAGGCGGGCAATGCGCAGGTAGGGCCCAGCCGAATTCGGGCTTAGCTTGATTGCGTGCTGATAGGCTGATTCGGCATCCTTCCACTGTTCGAGCGCCTCGTCGGCGAGCCCGAGCGCCACCCATGCCGCGACGTAGCCGGGGTGAGCGCCGACTGCCTGTTCAAACTGCGCCTTCGCGTCGCCCCATTTACGGTCCGCCATCGCCGACCCGCCCTTTTTATAAGCATTCCGGGCGGCTTTCGGAACATGAGCGTCGTGCGCCAGTTCGCCGTGCGCATCCGCCGGACGCGAGAGAAGAATGGAGCCGAGACTGACCGTATTTGCCTCGCTCATCTCGCGCAGCCAGCGCGGCGAGACCCGCTGGGACGAATAGCCCGGCGCCAAAGCGCGGAATTCGCAGTTCGCGAGCGCGGACAGACTCATCGTTGCTCCATTGGAGTTGAAACTTGCCCCGAAGGCCGAAGCGCCGTTCCGAACAACAACCCGGAAATTACCTTGCGTGTCCGTGTATCCCAGAGGATAGGCCACTCCGCCGCACAGCGCTTCCACGCCCGGAATTCCGGGCAGTGGAGACCCATCCGCAACCCTGACCTTTGCGTAGACAATTTTGTCCTGGGCGTCATAAATGGGAAGGTGCCGTTCGAGTTGCGCGTGCAAGGCCGGCATGAGCAGGAAGACGCCGAAAACGGCGCTGGAAAGTCTCCAACGAGGCGGATCGCCGGTGCTCACGGCAATGATTCTCGCAGATCCCACATCCCGCTGGGAAGCGCAGTGAGAGTGGAGCAAGCCCCCGAGGGCCTGCTCCACTTACATCCGCTACACCGTGACGGTGAACGAATAGGTCATCTGGTTGTAATAGAGTGGCGAGCCGCAGCTTACGATGTTGCGTTTGTAAACTGTCAACTCGATCAAATAGCAGCAGGTCTCCGGGAACACCTGAGCGGCATTGGCGATGTGGAGCGCCATCGGCCCGCCGTTCCATACCGGACGCGTCGCGCCTTGCGCCACTGCGTCGGCATAGTTGGGTCCGACCTGGTGGCCGAACGAAGTGGTCAGCGTGTTTGTTACGCCGTCCACAAGGCCCAGCAGGTCCACCACGTTTCCTTGGCCCCAATATACGTTGAGGGTGTAGTAGTCGAGGTGTCCGTCCGGGTCGGAAACGGAGAAGGCGATGTCCAGAGCCTCGTTTGGTCCGAGAGGCTGCGATCCGCAGGGCAGCACCGGGTTTCCGCCGATGGTGACGGAGCTGATGCCGCAGTCCGGTTCCGTAGTGTTCACGTGGACGGAGCCGGGAATTGGCGCTCCCAGCACCCGGTTGTCGAAGTACAGAACCACGTTATTGTTCTGGTTTGCCCCGCCGCAGCCGGGAAGGGGATTGCCGCCGTTGGAAACCTGAAGATCGCCGTTTCCGAGCAAGGTGTAGCCCACTACTCGAAAGTCGTAGGCGCCGTCGGAAAAATTCCCGTTGGTGGCAAGCGAGGCGACGATGTCTGCGTTGAGGAACCAGGCGCGGCCGCTTAAAGCGCTCCCCCAGTTGGGCGGCGGATTCGAGGTCTCATAATGCTGGCGGCTCTCGTAGACGCTCACGGGTCCGCTGACCGTGTTGAAGTGCTGCACCGGGAAGGACGGGTAGAACCACTGGTTGGGGAACAGTTGCGTCGAATCGAAATAGCCGCGCGTCATGTCGCGAAGCGCGGCGTCGGGCACGGGAGCCCAACTGTTTGCGCCGTGCGGGGTGTACTGGATCTGGTAGTAATCGGCCTGGGCGCTGGTGCCAAAGAGGCCGAACAGCGTTACGCCCTCGGCGAATGGCTGGTCCAGCCCGCCGGGGTCCGCAAAGCCATCGAGCACCGTGGACGGCAGGCCCGCATTTCCTCCGATATCGGTGACGGGAATTCCCGGGCCTTCGCCGCACACGCTGGTGAAGACGAAACAGTCGCCTTCCGGCTGCGGATCGCCCGGAGGAATGCTGCACGCGTTTTGGTTGGCGACGAGTGTGACATTCAGATTCGTGGGGATGTCCCAGCGGGTCTGGAATATGTTCTCGTCCACGATGACGTTGGTTTGGCCGCCGCCGCAGTTTTGCGTCACCTGGAAGATGACATTCACGTCACAGTTGAACCACGGATACCACGGGTACCACGGCCAAATGCGCAGGCGCTCCAACTCCGGAACGGCCGGAAGAACGCTGAGCAGCTTTTCCTGAAGCTGCGGCAGCGTCGACGGGTCGAGCTTGGCCGCGGCTGCTACCGGCGTGGCCAGCCGCGAACGGGGCGGCAGCGGCTGCGGATTCAATTCCGAGAACCGGATAGAGAGATCCGGCGACGGCTGGGCAAACCGCAGAGCCGGGTTGACCTTGAGCACCGGCTGAATCTTGTTGATCAGGTCCGGGTCCAGACGCCATTGCCGGAGCCTCCACCACCACCAGGGCCACCAGCCGCAGCAATGCACGAACGTGATGGTGAAATTGCCGTTGGCATCGGTGATTGCAGCCGGCCCGACCTGCGACACCGACGACCACCACCAGAAGAAATTCACGTCGAATGCGCGCACCTGGGCTCCCGGAACAGGATTGCCGGACGCATCCTTCACCTGCCCGGTGATGGTGAACGTCTGGCACCAGCGGTACCAGATTCGCCACCACCATGGGGTAATTACAATCGGGGGAAGGGTGAACGCGCGGTCGCCAAGTTGCTTGGCCGGGATATTGACAGTCAGCGTCTGCTTGTAAAACAGATCCGCGTCGGAGACGTTGTCCGGCCCGAGCGCGATGGTGGCGGCCTGCCCCGGCTCCACTTCCAGTTTTACTTCCGATTTTCCGCCTTCGACAGAGACGACCTGCGAACGGACGCCCGCGCGAGTCTGGACGGCAACCTTTACACGCTGCTGCTTCCGGTCCTGATCCGGAACCTGCGAGGCGTCGATAGGAACGATTACGACACTCATAGACACTCCTGTTTCTGGTTGATCTCAGTGGATGGTTGCGCGGGATGGGCGAAGCCATTCCGCAAAAAGGAATGGGTCAGCGAACGGGCTTCAACCCGGGTACGGAGACAAGCGAAGCGGCATCGGCGCCGTCCACGCGAACGCGGGCGCCCCGCCCGCGAAAACGGTAAACCGCCCCGGTCAGGGGGCCGGTCACGGAAAGCTGGGCGCTTCCCGAATATTCAAATTCCATCGCTTGCGGCACAAAGGCCGAGGGTGCGTTTATGCCGCCCGTGGTGTTTTGCTGCCGGAGGGCAGCGCGTTGTTTTCCGCAGCAGGACATGGTCTCAAGCTTCCTTTTCGTGCTCTTCTTTGAGCGGCTCCTCGCTCCAGCGCGCCGGAGGCGGAGAGGGTCTGCTAAAGCGTTCCAGTAAAATCGCCCCGCCGGACAGTCCGAACCAGAGCACTATCCGGGCAAGCCACGAGCTTGCAAGCGCCACGGCGAGCGGTGCGGCGATCCAAAGACTCAAGCAATAGAAACAATCCAAAAGCCGCCCGAAAAAACCGGCGCCGGCGAACTTGCGCAAGCGGACGAACAGATCGAACGGCCCGTCCTCGCCCCACAGCAGGTGCGTAACGCGCCACACTGCCAGCACGGCGGCCAGGAATGCCGTCCAAGGCAACGAAACCGTTGCGTTCATTTCTCTCCCGCTGGAATGTGAATTCAGGCATGGGGGCGTTTCAGAAAGGAATACGGAAGGTGCGGCGCGCCGCGGCGTCACTCGACCGGGGGATCCCTGGTTCAGGAAACCGGAAACTCGGCGAACCGGCCGGCCTGCCGCCAGCGGCGTAGTGGTTTCGATCCCGCCAGGAACAGGGCGACGATAACGACGGTGGCGGCGCCCCCGGCGATAACGCTGGTGGTTGCTCCCAGCCACGCCGCTGTCCATCCCGATTCCACCGCGCCCAGCTGATTCGAACAGCTTATGAAGATGCTGTTCACGGCCAGCACTCGCCCACGCACGCGCTCCGGCGTCATGGTCTGCACGAGAGACTGGCGGAGCACCACGCTCACGTTATCGAACGCGCCGGTGAGCACCAGCATGCAGAACGAGAGCGGGAGCGACCGCGACACCGCGAACACGATCGTTGCGATCCCAAACGCGGCCACCGCGAAGAGCAGCGCCCGGCCGGCTCGCTGGACCGGTTTCGAGTGAGCCTGATAGACAGCCATGGCGACGGCTCCGATCGAAGGCGCGGCGCGCAGCCAGCCGAGCCCGCGCGCTCCGGCACGCAGCACATCGACGGCGAAAATTGGCAGCAACGCCGTGGCGCCTCCAAAGAGCACCGCAAACAGATCGAGCGAAACCGCGGAGAGAATCAGCTTGTTGGTCCAGACAAACCGGAGGCCATCCAGTATGGATTGGTTCTCGAAGGGCTCCATTTCGTGGTCCGGCGCCACCGGAACGCGCAGCAGCACGAAACACGCGAACGTCAGAACCGCGCACGCCAGTTGCACGATATAGACGGTCCGGCTGCCGGCGGAGGCCACCAGGATGCCGGCCAGGGCCGGGCCGGTCACGCTGGCCACTTCGAATGCGCTGCTGTTCCAGGTAATCGCGTTGCTCAAGGTCTCCGGCGGGACGACATGAGGAAGCACGGCCTGCCGCGCCGGCCCCTGAAACGCCCGCGCCGTGGCCGTGAGGAAGAGACAGAGATAGATGAGCGCCACCGATCGCGAGTTGAACACCAGCAACAGCGACGCCGCCGCCAGGAGAAACTGGGTGAAGGCGAGAATGCGGCGGCGGTCATAGCGATCGGCAATCTGCCCGGCATGCAAGGCGAACAGCAGGTAAGGGGCAACCTGCACGAAGCCGACATTGCCCAGGACGAGCGCCGAATGCGTGTTCAGATAAAGATCCCAGCTCGCGGCCACGAACATCATCTGCAAACCGAATGTGGCGAGGAAGCCGCCGGTCAACAGGAGCCGGTAATCGCGGAAGCGGAATGCGGCGTAAGCGTCCAATCCTATAGCATCGCAGGCGCGCCGGTGCGATATCCTGAAGCGAGGCACAAGAAAATGGCAACGGCGGCAAAAGGTATAAAGGAATCCCTGAAGAGCCGCGGCGTCAGAATGACGCGGCAGCGTCAAATTCTGTTGGACCTGATCGATTCATCGGGCGAGCATCTTGATGCCGACCATCTTTATCAGCGAGCGAAGGCGAAAGATCCAAAACTGAATCGCGTCACCGTCTACCGCACGCTCAAGATGCTGAAGCATGACGGCTTGGTCGATGAGCTGGATCTCATGCATCACGCCGGTGAGCAGCACTATTACGAGACGCGCATGAAGCAGGAACACGCGCACATCGTGTGCCTCGGGTGCGGCCGGGTGGAGGAATATTTCGGTACTCCGCTGCAGAAAATGCGGCGCGAGATCGCTGGCTCGTTCGGTTTTCAGATTGTGGTGGCGAGGACCGAAGTCGGCGGCTACTGTCCGGAGTGCCAGGCGGCGCGGGCCCGCGAGATGCAGAGCGCCGCCGAAGCGCCCGTTCGCAAGTCCCGGGTCGCAGGATGAACGAGGCCAAACCGGCGCCCGCTACCATGGCGGGGCTCGTTGTGGTGAACCCCTCGGGAGGGCGCACCCGTGTTGCGCTGGATCCGCTTCCGTTCTTAATCGGCAGGCAGGCTGGAAACCATCTGGTGCTGCGGGACAACCGCATCTCCCGCTGCCACGCGAAGATCGTCGCGGGCGAGGGCGGATTTTTCGTCGAAGACGCCAAAAGCCGCCATGGGATTTACGTCAACGGGGTACGCGTCGACCGCGCCCGCCTGGCGAATTGCGACCGTATCGACTTCGGCATCGCTGAATCCTACCGCCTGATCTTCACGGTCGAAGAAGACGAGCTGCACCGGATTCTGGGACAAATCCATGCCCCGGCTCCGGCCGCCGGGCCCGGCGCTGGAAATCTGGTAAAACTGCGCGCCCTGGTGGAGGTGGCGCGCGCTCTTCAGACCTCGCTCTCGACCGAAGATGTGCTCGGAGCGGTCATCGATGCGGCGCTCGCGGTCACCGGGTCGGAGCGGGGATTTCTTTTCATTCGGGAAAACGACGAGCTGGAAATCAAGGTGGCCCGTGACCGTAACGGTTCGCCGCTCGCTCCCGACGCCCTCGGGGTTTCCCGTTCAGTCCTGAAGCGGGCGCTCAACTCGCGCCGTGAACTTTTTTCCATGAGCTTCGATCCGCAGAAGGAAGGCGGCATCGGAGCGGAGACGTCGCTCGCGGGGCTCGACCTGCGTAGCGTCGTATGCCTGCCGCTGGTAAAGGTTAAGACCGGATCCGCGGATGAAACGATGATGGCCACGGTGAGCGACACGGCCGGTCTCATCTATATGGATTCCCGCCTCGCTCCAGCGGATTTGTCGTCCGGAAACCGCGAACTCCTGCAGACTCTGGCGCTCGAAGCCTCCACGATTCTGGAGAATGCGCGGCTGTTAGAGGAGGAGCGGGCCAAGCAGCGGATCGAGGAGGAGTTGAAGGTCGCGCGGGAAATCCAGCAAAGTCTGCTTCCGAGAGAACTCCCGTCGGAGGGTTGGTTCCGGGCTTGCGGAAAGAGCCGTGCTTCGCACGAGGTAGGCGGCGACTATTTCTATATCCGGCCCCGCTCGGACGGTGCATGGGATGCGGTGATTGCCGACGTTTCCGGAAAAGGGGTCAGCTCCGCGCTGCTGGCGTCTCTCCTGCAGGGAGCCTTCCTGCTGGGCTCGGACGCCGCACTGCCTATGTCCGAAATGATGGGGCGCATCAACCATTTCATTAACATTCAGACGCAAGGTGAGAAATACGCTACAGTTCTTTATTGTTCGCTGGAGCCCGGCGGGCGTCTTTCCTGGTCGAATGCGGGGCATCCGGAGGGGTTGGTAGTCAGCAGCGACGGCACGCTGGCGGAACTTGAGACCACGGGATTCCCGCTCGGCATGCTGGAGGATTCCGAATACGCCGCGAAAGAGCGGATGCTCCGGCCGGGAGACAAGGTCGTGCTCTATAGCGACGGCCTGTCCGAGGCGCAGAATGAGGAAGGCGCTTTTTTCGGTTCCCCGGCAATTCGAAAAATTGTGAAGCAGCACGCCGGCGCCACGTGCGCCGAATTACAGGGCCGGCTTTTGGATGCGGCGGAGGCATTTACGGGGGGCGCGGTTCTGACAGACGACATCACGCTCGTGGTTATTGAGTACTCGCCCGCACTTTAGCTCCGGGAAGCCTGAGGACAATGGGGAAAAAAGGTGTGGGTCCTTTTTGCCTGCCGTTGCGCGATGTTAATATATCCTCTACAATGAGAAGGTTTGGGAAATACACCCGCTGGGGTAGGCTCGCCGGGTTGTTCCTCCTTCCAGATTGAGCCCCACTAAAAGATCGTCGATTGTGGGAATCTCTGGCTGAAAGTTTTGGTTTTCTTAGGTTTTGGTTGTCCGGACAGGTGGCCGAGTGGTTAATGGCAGCAGACTGTAAATCTGCCGCTCCTTGCGAGCTACGGAGGTTCGAATCCTCCCCTGTCCACCAATTCAGCCGGACCAAGGCGGGCAGTCGCCGCCTTCGTTGTCCGGCGGCAGCTTAGAAGTATCGGGCCGATGTAGCTCAGTTGGTAGAGCGCGTCCTTGGTAAGGACGAGGTCACCAGTTCAATCCTGGTCATCGGCTCCACAATTTTTTAAGTCGTTGGAAATCTTGCTTTAATTTAGGATTCGCGAACATGGCAAAAGAGAAATTTGATCGCAGCAAGCCGCACGTGAACATCGGGACGATCGGGCACATCGATCACGGGAAGACGACGCTGACGGCGGCAATCACGAAGGTGCTGGCCAAGCACAATCCGAAGAATTCGTTCCGGAG
>DASZXS010000092.1:0-3402 GCA_035545735.1 Bryobacteraceae bacterium
GCGCACGCCCGGAGGAAAGAAGTTCAAGGTGGTGGAGCTGCCGATGCCCGCTCCCTGCGTCTTCCGCGGGTTCCGCCTGCCCGCCAGCTACGCCAATTTCCTGGTGATCAACGGCGCGGTGCTGATGCCGGCCTTCCGCCAACACCGCCGCGACACGGCGGCGGCCGAGGTCCTGGCGGGATGCTTTCCAGGAAGGGAGATTGTCCCGATCGACTGCCTGGATCTGGTATGGGGCAACGGGACCCTGCACTGCATCTCGCAGCAGCAGCCGGCATAGGTAGCGGCGGCCGGTTTCGAACGGCGGTACGCGCCGGGTTGAAACCGAATTGAACGGAATGGGCTTTTGCTTATCGGACGCGGCCCTTGTTTGGAGGCGGAGCCGCGCGGCTCCTTTCCGCTTCCTATGGTTCTCCACCCCTTCGTCCGGGTTTTCATGGCTTTTTCTGAGAGCCAGACTGGCTTTCACCGGTGTGAAAACTGGCCTCGTTTATTACGGCGCCAGGTACTACAATCCCGATTAGGACGGTTTATAGGTCGCGACCCTCTCGCAGATGCAGGCGGTATGAATCTTTATGGATTCTGCGGCAATGATCCGATCGACCGGTTTGACGTTAACGGCAATTCGTGGCTGTCCAAGCTGTGGGACCGGACTATCTTGTCGCTGGGGAGGAAAATCGCGATCAACTGGGACCACCAGGGACGCGGTATCGTAAGTGGCCTCTTTGGTGGGCCGTTGGCGCATGCGTTGGAGGGATACAGCGGCAGAGACATCATCGGCACTTCCCTATTCGGCAGGCTCAACATGGCCGATCCGGCGTTATACAACCGCTACGGTGGAATGGTGCTGGGAGCGGTGGCCGGGATTGTCGTGGGGATCGTGACCGAGAATCCAGCGCTTGGGGCGATGGTGGGCGGGTTTGTCTCGGGCTCGGTGACGACGTACATGCAGGGCGGCAACTTGGGCCAGGCATTGGAGGCCGGTGCCATCGGAGCCGGGGTGTCCCTGGCGACCTACGGCGTCCTCCAAGGAGTCGAGAGCGTGGGGAGCTCGATATTCTCGTCGGCAAGTTCCGGCGCGGGTTCGGCGGCCGGTTCCGCAGGCGGGGCCGCCGCCTCGATTGGAGCTGATGGTTCCGGGGCGACGGCTGGTGCCGCGGGAGGCTCGACAACTCTGGCGCCAGCCGCTGGGGATATCGCTCCTCTGAATCCTGGTAACGTCGATGTTGTGATGCAACAGCTCGTAGTTCATGGAGACAGGGTCATGGCTAGCATTTGGGGTCCCAATATCTTCGCGGCTCAGGTTGGGCACGTGATCCTGACGGTGGCTGGGACGGACACCGTTATTTCCAGCTATTTTCCGGAAAAAAAACACGTATATGGCTCAACATATGCCGCAGTAATGATCGCGCGATGACCCTAAGGACACAATTGATTCCAGCGCTCTTGGCACTTGGCCTCATCACAGCAGGCGGTTGTCAGAGCCCTCAAACTTATCGTTGGCAAGCGTATCGAATCGACGGTGGATTCGAGGTCGATGTCTATTTGTTCCCCTCGGAACTAACGCTTGCAAGTGCCGAGGAACAAGTCACCGAATCCGACCGAGTAGCAGAACGTATTGCGGTTCGAGTTCTCGAACATAGCGGATTCGTAGTTCAACAGGCAAAGGCCATATCGTTCAGCGGTGCGAGAGGTGGAGCAGTCGTAGGGGTCGTTGCTGGAAGAATGGACTTTGTTCAGAAAGCGGAGGAAATGGGCAAGGACTTCTGGGCCTATGCAGACCTTCAGCATCGCAAGATTGCAGCTTCCGGCGGAGGACAGTTGGCCACGGTGATTGGACGGTAGTCGCAGAGGTTGCAGCGACCGGGAAATCGATTCTGGGCTGCGAAACGGCGCCATTCTGGCTTCCGATTGCGAACGCAGCCAAGCGTTTGACAGGGTGAAGCACGCTGCACTCCTTACGGGAAAACGTAACGTTTGCGGGTGCGACCAAAGCGCGCGGCGAATGCGCCGATTCCGCACCTCGTCTGCCTCTCCCTCAATCCCTCCGAACCCAGAAAGCATCGAGACACCAACCCCGCTCGTTCTGAGCGGCGAGCCATCGGAGGTCAGCGGTTCAGGCGGCTACCGCGAAAACGGTAGAGCGCGGACTGGCTGCGGGAACGGCCGCGGTTGAAAGTGCGACAACAAAACAGCCGCGCGCAGGTCCATACAATGGGCGCGGCGCGGAGCGGGCGCTGTACACAACCCGAAGGCGGTCCGAAATGAGCATCGTCACGGCCATGACCAAGCTTGCGGAAATCCAGGCGGCGATCCAGCACCTGGCGCCCCCGGAGCGGGAACAGCTCATCCACTCGCTGACCGAGGAGGAGCCCGCCGGGAATGCTCGCGGCCATCGACGAGGCCGAGGGGGCGTTGCTCCGGAGCAAGTGCGCCGCAAGCTGAAGTCATGGCTTACCGGCCCGCCGAGCGCGCCACGGCCGACCTCCGCCGCCCAAGTCCCGGGCGCCACCCGCGGCCCCTCCAGCATCCCGCCGCATGCCGTCGGCACCCGTCCTGCCCGGCGGATGCGCCGCCGCCGCCGATAGAGCAAATGCACGTCGATGCCTCGTCGATCGGCGAACTCCACCCCACTCATCCGCGACTCCTCTCAGCTGGCAACCATCCCCGCCCAGTGATCCCGCCGCGCCTGCCGCCGCCCGGGTCCGATGATTAAAGCTATTTTGTCGTCCATCCCGGCATCCTACCCGCCGCCGTTCTCCTCGCATAGGCTGTCCCCAAGTTACCGCTTACGAGGGTTGGAAGTATCGCTGTTAGCGATTCCATCACCAACAATGTATAGGTAGAATCTCCTAGGCGGAGTGGGGGCTACCTCGCGATGGGAAGCTGGCCTTATTGAGCTTAGGATCCTTCTAGTGTGCGTTTTTCGCGTGCTGCGGCAGGGATATTCCCTGGCGCCAATTCAGGGAATTTGTTCTTAAAGGTCGCGATTGCGGGTATTCGCTCATGCGCAAGCTCCTCTTGATATAGTGCCGCTAGTTCGTTCCAGGCGATCGCTCATTGTTGTTGGAGATACGGATTTCAACCGCATCCTTTACGGGTCGATTATCGAATTCGATCCATGTCTAATCGAAACTCCTGAGGAGGCGTGGCGCGCTTTCCGGCCCGGATCGGACGCGATCGTTATCGTCGGTTTGTCGCGATGGAGATTAGGGGCGTCATTCGGCTGCGTTCGATCTCTGAGTGCGAGCTTTCGCGAAACCGGCCCGCCTCCGGCGAAAGCTGTTTTTGGCGTTTCCAGTGCGGAGAAAATGGGTCAGAGGGTTCCCATGCGGTTTCTTCCTCTCCTGATGGCGGTCTTGCTTCTGGCCGGCTGCGACACCATGGAGTCGGTGCGCGACCGGG
>DASZXS010000093.1:0-4834 GCA_035545735.1 Bryobacteraceae bacterium
ACTTTCAGAAATCGACACCTACATCCGCCGCTCGGAGCGCCGCAAGGAAGCCGGAATCCTCATCGGCGCGCCCTCATTTCGCATTTTTCCCCGTCCCGCTCGAACGCAGGCCGCCGGCCACCCGCTTTACGTCGTTCCAGATCCTTCGGAACGGAAGGAATGAAGGTTGGACCATTCGTACGGATCGGACCCTGCGCGCTGAGTGCCGCATCCGGCCGCGGTCCTGTTACCATCAAGGGAGGAGTTCCCGTCCCGCATTTCCATGTCAGATCAAAGCAGTTCCGCGTTTGGAATCAATAGCTGGCTTGAAGACGAGTTATATCAAAATTACCTGCACGATCGCCGCACCGTAGACGAGAGCTGGAAGACTGTGTTTGAGGAGGACGGAACCGCCGCGGGCGGCAACGGGAATCATTCCGCGCCCGCCGCCGTCGCCCCTCCTCCTGTCGTGCAGACCCCAAACCCTGCCGCTACCCCGGTCTCCGGCGAGGAATTGGTCCCTCTGCGAGGCGTCGCGCTCAAGATTGCCGAAAACATGTCGGCCAGCCTGACGTTGCCCACTGCCACCACCATGCGCGTGATCGCCGTGCGGCAGATGGAGATCAGCCGGAATATTCTGAACCAGCACCGTGCGAAGTTGGGTCAGAGCAAAATCTCGTTCACCCACCTCATCGGATGGGCGCTTATCGAAGCGCTCCAGACCAACCCCGCTCTCAACAACGCCTTCGTCGAGACAGACGGCCAGTCCTACCGCGCCGTTCGCGGAACCGTCAATTTGGGCATCGCGGTGGATGTGGCCGGCAAGGACGGCAGCCGTTCCCTCAAGGTTCCCAACATCAAGAACGCCGGCGCTCTCGGCTTCGCCGCGTTTCTCGAAGCGTTCGATTCGGTTGTCGGCCGCGCCCGCGACAACAAGCTCACGCTGGCCGATTTTGAGGGCACAACCATCTCTCTTACCAATCCCGGAACGGTTGGCACCTTCGGATCCATTCCGCGTCTGATGCCGGGGCAGGGAGCCATCATTGCAACCGGCGCCATTGACTATCCGCCGGAATTTCGCGCGTTAGACGAAAGCGCCCGCGCCGCCCTCGGGGTCGGCAAGGTGATGATGATGACCTCCACCTACGACCACCGCGTGATTCAGGGCGCGGAGTCGGGCTTGTTTCTGGCGCGCATGCAGCGTTTGCTCGAAGGCGGGGATGGATTCTACGATCGCATTTTCGAAGCGCTTGGCGTTTCGACCCAGGCGGCCGCGCCGGCGCCGGCCGAGCCCGCTCCCCGGCGCGCAGCCGAGGTGGTCTCCGATCCGGGCTACGCCGCGAAGCAGGCCGGGGTAATTCAGTTGATCCACGCTTTCCGGGTCCGCGGCCACTTGATCGCGAATCTCGATCCGCTTGGGTTCGCTCCCCGCAAGCCGCATTCGGAGTTGGATCCGGAAAGCTACGGACTCACCGAAGCCGATCTCGACACCGAATTCCTCACCGGCAACTTGCAGGTGAGCCATCACAAGGATCGCTGCGCCACCCTCGCCGAAATTCTCGCGACGTTGCGGACCACCTATTGCGGCACGATGACATGCGAGTACATGCACATCCAGGTGCCCGAAGAAAAACAATGGCTGCAGAAGCGCATGGAACCCTTGTCCAATCAGTGGCCTCTGGACCAGGCGGTTCGCTTGCGCGCGCTCGATCGGGTGATTGAAGCCGAAGAGTTCGAACATTTTCTCCACACCCGTTTCATCGGCCATAAGCGCTTCTCCCTGGAAGGCGGGGAATCGGCCATCGTGGTGCTCGATGAAATCCTGGAGCGGGCCGCCAGCGCCAATGTGAAAGAGATCGTCATCGGCATGGCGCACCGCGGGCGCCTCAGCGTGCTTGCCAATATCGTAGGCAAGTCGATGGTGCAGGTGTTTTCCGAATTCGAAGGGATCGACCCGGAAAGCATGCAGGGCTCGGGAGACGTGAAATACCATCTCGGCGCTACCGGCGTGCGCAAAAATTCCGAGGGTAAGGAAATTACGCTTTCCGTGGCCTTCAATCCGAGCCACCTGGAAGCCGTGGACCCGGTCGTCGAAGGCATCGTCCGGCGGAAACAGTATCTGCTGGGCGACTCCGGGCAGGCGCGCGTTCTTCCATTACTGATTCATGGCGACGCCGCGTTCGCCGGACAGGGCGTCGTTTGGGAAACGCTCAATCTGTCGCAGCTCGAAGGCTACACGACCGGCGGCACCGTGCATCTCGTGATCAACAATCAAATCGGATTTACTACCAACCCGATCGAAGCGACGTCCGCCCAATACGCCACCGATATCGCACGCGCCGTCCAGGCGCCGATTTTTCACGTGAACGGGGATGACCCCGATGCATGCGTGCGTGCCACCCAGCTTGCCTACGATTTCCGGCAGGAATTCAAAAAGGACGTCGTGATCGACATGGTCTGCTATCGCCGCCACGGCCACAACGAGGCGGATGATCCCAGCTATACGCAGCCGTTGTTGTATAAGAAAATCAAGACGCATCCCTCGGTTGCGGTGCTCTATGCCGAACGCCTCGTAAATGAGGGCCTCATCGGAGCCGCCGGCGTGCAGAATGCGCGCAAGGCAGTCACCAGCCGCCTCAATGCAATTTACGACGCGTCGAAGAAGAACACCGAGGCCTACCAGGTGGACGACCTGAGCGCCGTCGATCTCGATCATGTCGAGCGGCCCGAGGAGATCAGCACTGCTATTACGCCGGAATTGGCCGAGCATGTGATCAAGGGCATCACCACGTTTCCACCGGGCTTCCACGTGCACCCCAAGCTCGAATCGTTCCTCGAAAAGCGACGCCAGGTGCTCCATGGGGGGCCGATGGATTGGGCGGCGGGCGAAGCGATCGCGTTCGGCAGCCTCGTGATGGAATCCACGCCGGTGCGCTTAAGCGGTCAGGATAGCGCTCGGGGCACGTTCAGCCAGCGGCATCTCGAATACTACGATTACGAGACCGGCAAAGCGTTCATTCCCATGCAGCACTTGTCTCCCGGCCAGGCGCGTTTTGAGGTCTGGGACAGCTCGTTGAGCGAGTTTGCGGTGATGGGCTTCGAGTTTGGCTTCAGCGTCGCCGGACCGCTGACGCTGGTGCTTTGGGAGGCCCAGTTCGGGGATTTCGTCAATGGCGCGCAGATCATGATCGACCAGTTTGTCGCCACCGCCGAAACCAAGTGGGCGCAGCCCAGCGGGCTGGTTTTGCTGTTGCCGCACGGGCAGGAAGGGCAGGGGCCGGAACACTCCAGCGCGCGGATTGAGCGCTTCCTCCAGCTCTGCGGCGAAGACAACATGCAGGTCGCCAATTGCAGCACGCCGGCGCAATACTTCCATATCTTGCGGCGGCAGATGTATGGCGGTCCGCAGCGCCGGGGAATTCGCAAGCCGCTGGTTATTTTTACCCCGAAACGCATGCTGCGAAATCCGAGGGCGGTTTCGCATTTGCACGACATCACCAGCGGCGCGTTCGAGGAGGTGCTGGCCGATACCGCGCTGGACAACGCGCGAGTACGGCGCGTGCTGGTCACCTCCGGGCAGGTTTATTTCGATCTTCTGGCCGCGCGCGAACAGAAGAAAATTACCGATGTCGCCATCGTCCGGCTGGAGCAGTATTATCCGTTCCCGGATGCGAAGATGCGCGCCGCGCTGGCTCTCTACCCCGCGACTGCCGGAGTGCGCTGGGTGCAGGAAGAGCCCCGTAACATGGGCGCCTGGCGTTTCGTGCGCGAATGGCTGAGGCCGATTCTCGATGAAACAAAGCGCGCCGTCGAATACGTGGGAAGGCTCGAAAGTTCCAGTCCGGGGCCGGGTTCCCTCAAGCGCCATCAGCAGGAGCAGGCGGAATTGATCGAGGCCGCTTTTGCCGATGAGCCGGCGGCCCCCAGGCGCCGCGGCGCGCGCCGCAAAAAGTAAAACTACTTCACGTCGATTTTGAAAGCCACGTAGGTGAACTGCGTGCCCGGCTTCACCAGCAACTGATGCGGCGTATGCGCGGGGATGTGTACAATGTCGCCGGGTCCGAATGCGCGGCTCGATCCTCCGCTGATTGCCGCGGAGCGGAATTCACCCGGCTCGGTGTTCTTCGAATGCGGCATGCTTCCTCCTGTCACCAGCGTCGCCTGCCCGCTCTGGCCGATCAGAATATCGGCTTGACGCTCATGCATCTCGGCCTGTCCGTCGCCTTCGCGGTGCGCGATCATCATGCGATGATTGCCCCAATTCGCCACCGGTTCCACGGCGATTTTGTGCGCATCGATTTTCGGATGAAGCGTCTTTTCGTAGCTGTCCAGTTGCGAGTGCTTCCAGAGCTGGACGCCTTCGGGCCCCGCCGCCGGCGCGGAAAGGGCCAGTCCCAGTGCGAGTACAAATAATTTCATGAATGCACTCTATGACAGGATCGGGTGTCCTGTCCACCCGGAGCTATTTGGTTACCGCCAGCGTGACGCCGGTCTGCGTAGCGACGCCGTTGATCGTCAGTTGGATGCCCACCGCGTCCCCCACGGGGCAATCGGCCGGAAGATGCACATTGATTTGCTGCAGTCCCGGTGTCTGGCCCGGAGCCAGGCCGGCGTAGGTCACTTCCGCCGCCGCGCCGCCCACCGTGGCGCTGACGCCTGAGGCGAGCATCGATAGCCCGTCGGGCCCGGGAGGTAGAGTGGCGCCAAATCCGGTTCCATACACCATCACATAGCTCCCCTGCTTCGCCGGGTTCGCCGCGGAATTGGCGCTGAAATTCTGATTGAGGATGGAGCCTTGCCCGAATCCCTGACCGTGGGCGGTAAACAGCGCAGGGCTCGCCGCCACGGCTGTCAC
>DASZXS010000094.1:0-3029 GCA_035545735.1 Bryobacteraceae bacterium
GCCGGACCGGAGACGCGCAAGGCATGCGTGCCGGACCGCAGGATTGTCACATCCGCGAATAGATATGTGCCCGCATCGTTCACGCGCGAGCGGCCGGCGACAATGCCCCGATCGTCCGAAAACAGCCGGCAGCCCTGCAGACCGCTGCCATGAATCAGCAGCCGAAGCGGCTTTGCCGAAAGCCCCATCCACCAGTTCGGCGGCTCAACTTTACTCACCGATGGCGCGCCATAGGTCGCACAACAGAGCGCGAGGGCAAGATAAATACGCGCCGCTCTCAAGGCGATGCCGATCCTCCGCATTCCAGCCGTCCCGTTACCGTTGGTATAAATCTACCAGTGTCCGGAGCCGTTCGGCATGATGAGTTTGAAGCGCGCCTTTGGCGAACCGCCACCGCCAGTGACCCTTGATATCGCCCGGGAGGTTCATGCGGGATTCACTGCCCAGGCCAAGCACGTCCTGCAAGGGAGCCATCGCCAGGCCGGCCACGGAAGCGAAGACGGCGCGAATGAAATCCCAATGCATTTCCCGGCCATCCGTGTTCAGATACGCACGGCAGAAGGCGCGCTCTTTGACGATTTCCTCCGGAGTTCGCGTGCTGTCGCCTTCCCCGGCGCTGGTCCACCACCCCCATGTCGTATCGTTATCGTGAGTTCCGGTGTAAGCGACTATTCCGGGTGAATAGTTGTGTGGCCGGAAGGTAGGGGCCTGCGGATCGCTTCCGAACCCGAACTGCAGTACCGCCATGCCGGGATAGCCGAATCGATGGCGGATTGCCTCGACCTCCGGAGTGATGACACCGAGGTTTTCCGCAATGACCGGCAATTTGCCGAGCGCCTTTTCAAGCGCCTCAAAAAGCTCCACGCCCGGCGCCTTCACCCACCGTCCGTGAATCGCGGTGATCTCCGAGCCCGGCACTTCCCAGTACGCTTCAAAGCCGCGAAAATGATCGAGCCGGACAATATCCACCACTTCGAGCGCGGCGCGGAAGCGCTCAATCCACCAGGAAAATCCATCGCGGCGCATCTGTTCCCAACGGTAGATGGGATTCCCCCAAAGCTGTCCCGTGGCGCTGAAATAGTCGGGGGGAACCCCGGCGACGGTGTTGGGACGCCCGTCCGGCGAAAGATCGAACAGATGTTGGCCGGCCCAGACATCGGCGCTGTCGTGGGCAACGTAAATCGGGATGTCGCCCATGATGCGGATGCCCTTCGAATGGCAATAGGCGCGGAGCGAGCGCCATTGCCGGAAGAACTGAAACTGCGCGAAGCGGTGAAAGCGGACGACTTCTTCCCGCGCTGTTTTGGCCGGATCCCAACCGGGAAAAGCGCGATTTCCGTTCGCTTCCTTGAGCGCCATGAAGCGCGCGAAATCTTCGAGCCACGGGCTTGACTGACAAAAGACCTCGAACTCCGACCCGGGATGGAAGCGGTGAAAGGCGCGCTCGAGAAGAGCGCGGCGGTATGGAATCACACTTTCGAACGCCACCGTGGATTCGGGAAACAAGGGCGCATCCGCGAGGTCGGCGGCATCGAGCAATCCTTCTTCGACAAGCCGCTCCGGACTGATCAGCAAGGGATTGCCGGCAAAGGCGGAAAAGCACTGATACGGTGAATCGCCATAGCCGGTGGGCCCAAGAGGCAGGATTTGCCAGACTTTGATTCCAGCGGAGGCAAGGAAGCCGGCAAAGCGATACGCCTCGGGACCCAGGTCCCCAATGCCAAACCGCCCGGGGAGGGAAGTGGGATGAAGAAGAATGCCCGCGGAACGGGAAGTCACGGTTCAAGCATATCGAAGATCGATGTTTTAGAATGAGAGAATACTTCCTTCGGGCCACCCTAGCTCAGTTGGTAGAGCGGCTGATTCGTAATCAGCAGGTCGCCGGTTCGATCCCGGCGGGTGGCTCCAATCTTTCCAACAGCTTAGATCACATTCCTGAAGGCTGGTTGTCGGTGGTATGCGCAGAAGTATGCCCGCCCCGAGCCTCGTTAGTGACCTGCCTGAGCCAAATTGGGCGCAAGCAGTTGCGACAATCGCAGTGATGAGCCAGATTGAACCGGAAATCCCAGCGGGGCACCGCCAGAACTTCGTGACCCTGCAGCAAGCGTTCGCCAACGACGACGCCGTGCTGGTGCGCTGCACCGATCGCGCTACGGGGCAACTCGTAACAGCTATCTGCGTCGGCAGCATCGAGCCCGGCAACGGGGGCGTCCTCCCGTTCGCCGTCCTGCTCTCGGGCGATCCGCACCAGCAGCTTGAACTGCCCGAACAGCTCGCCCCTATCTGGGAGGAGTAGCCGTGTCGCCGGCGGACGGCCCGGAGGTGTTGGCGGTGCGCGCACGGTCCATCGCGGCCCTGACGTCGGCGTCGCTCGGGTGGACGTACCGTTTGGTCGTGTTCATGTCGGCGTGGCCGGCGATCACGTGCAGAGTGTACGGGTCCATGTGACGAGACCAGCGCGTGATGCAGGTGTGCCGGAGGACGTAGAGCACGAAGGACGGAACCTTCGATTCTTCTACGGCGTGGGCGTGCTGCTTCTTCAGGCTGGACGCCTCGATGTGGCCGGACTTCGTCGGCGCCGGGAACACCCAATCGCAGCCGCTCCCCCGCCTCCGCTCGATAGCGGCGAGGACTCTCTCCGAGCAGGGCACGCGCCGTCTCGATCCCTTGGCCTTGCCCCTGAATATCTCGATGGCGCCGTCGCGGACCTGCTCCCACCGGAGCCTGAACGCCTCCTCGGGCCTGAGCGCGCAGTCGATGAGTATCGTGGCCACGTCCCTCAGCAGGGGAGCGGCCGCCTCCAGGTACTTGGCCTCGTCCTCGGGCGAGAGCACCTGCTCGCGGCGGTTCTCGCCGGGGAGCATCTTGACCCGCGGGAGCAGGCGGTCCACGCGTCCCCACTCCTGGGCGAGGTGGAACGCGCGCCGCAGCGTGGCGAGCTCCCGGTTGATGGTCGCCACCTCCACGTCCCCCCGCCGACGGAACGCGATGTACTTCGCGATCAGGTCCGTGCCGATCTCGTCGAGCGG
>DASZXS010000095.1:0-48488 GCA_035545735.1 Bryobacteraceae bacterium
ACTTTCAGAAATCGACACCTACATCCGCCGCTCGGAGCGCCGCAAGGAAGCCGGAATCCTCATCGGCGCGCCCTCATTTCGCATTTTTCCCCGTCCCGCTCGAACGCAGGCCGCCGGCCACCCGCTTTACGTCGTTCCAGACCCTTCGGAACGGAAGGAATGAAGTTCATGGGCCGGCGAGAGCTTATCATGAAGGTATGGGGTCCTATTCTACTGGCGGAAAGATTACTTCCGTTATCGCCGGGCTCCTGTTGTGTTTTTCGATCCCCCTGCCGGCACAGGTGATTGATTTCGAGTCCAACGGACTTCATTTCAAGACCCTCACCAGGAACGGGCTCACCATCATGTTCGCGCCCCTTCCCCTGCATATTCGTTCCTACGCCATCCTGCAGGTCGCGATTTCGAATGGTTCCTCGGCGTCCTGGACGGTGAAACCGGAGGATTTCGTGTTTCTTCGAGCCGACGGCGTCTCTTTGCCCGCCCTGGACGCGCAAGTCGTGGTCGATTCGTTGATGGAAAAGGCCGGACGCGCGGACGTCATCAAGCTCCTCACCACCTACGAGGGTGGGGTCTACGGGAATCCCAACTTCAAAACGACCACCGGCTACGAAATGCGCCGCCGGAACGCGCTGGGAATGTTCGGATCGAACCGGATTCAAGCGGCAGCGGCGGCCTCGGCGATCGTTTTCGTCCGGACCAAGCTGAACCCCGGCGAGAGCACGGATGGCGCGCTATTTTTTCAAACACTTGGTAAGTCATTGGGAACAGGCAAGATGCAGGTTCGAGCGGCCACGGAACTGTTCGAATACGACATCGTCGCTCCCCAAAAATAAATTCATCATCCAAATTCCTATCGACACGCATCAGATCAGTTGTATATACTAAGAACTGACTGATTCCGATGGACATTGAGGCGATTGACGCACCCGATCTGCTGCGATGGGCCTGGGAAGAGACCCGGGGCTCCCTTGCAATTGTCACGAGCTTCCAGACCGAAGGCATGGTTCTGGTGGACATGGCTTCACGGGTTTGTCCGGACGTTCGAGTAGTCACCGTGGATACTGGCCGCCTGCCCGAAGAAACGCACGAAATGATCGAAAAAGTGCGGAGCCGGTATGGCATTCGCGTCGAAGTAGCCACTCCGGACCCGGTGGAAGTGGGTTCTATGGTGGAGCAGTACGGAACGAATCTGTTCTATCGGGAATCCGCGCTCCGGATGCTCTGCTGCGAGGTTCGCAAGGTGCGTCCTCTCGAACGTAAACTCGAGAAGTTTCGCGCCTGGGCTACCGGGATTCGCCGGGAGCAAAACGAAGCGCGGCAGTCCACGAAGACCGTCAGTGTAGTGGATGGCCGCTTGAAGCTTTGCCCCCTGGCCAATTGGTCCGCCGAAGAGGTCGCCGAGTATTGCCTCCAGCATGACGTCTTGAGGCACCCGCTCTACGATCGCGGCTTCACCAGTATCGGGTGCGAGCCCTGCACGCGAGCCCCCCGTCCCGGGGAAGGAGAACGCGCGGGCCGCTGGTGGTGGGAAAACGACACCCAAAAGGAGTGCGGCATTCATTTCACGGCCAACGGCACTCTGCAGCGTAAGGTGGACGTTCTCATCGCCGACATTCTTAAGGCCCCGGCGGCCTAAGACCCCGCGCGTCGGTTGCCCCTCGCTACACTGGTTGCATGGCCGAACCGACGACCGTAAACCTGTGGACATCCTCCGACCACGTCTCGGAGTACCTCCGCAGGGCCGATTCCATTCCCCATCGCGCAGAGGGCGAAGCCACTCTACTTGAATTCGTCCCTTCGGGCATTCGCCGGGTTCTGGATCTGGGCAGTGGCAGCGGCCGTCTGCTCGACCTGGTTCGGCGCGAGCATCCCGCGGTGGAAGCGGTTGCGCTGGATTTCTCTCCCGCCATGCTCGCCGCTCTCGCGGAGCGATTCGGCGGCGATTCGGCGGTGACCGTCGTCGAGCACAACATGGATTTCCCACTGCCTCAGATCGGCCGTTTCGACGCCGTGGTTTCCAGTTTCGCCATCCATCATCTCAGCCATGCGCGCAAGAAGACCCTCTATCGCGAGGTCTTTCATCGTTTGAACCCTGGGGGAGTGTTCTGCAATCTCGAGCATGTATCCTCGCCCACCCCGGAGCTTCACCGGCAGTTTCGGGCGGCGCTCGGAGACGGCTCCGAGGACCCGTCCAACCGGCTGCTCGGCATGGAGACGCAGTTGGAGTGGCTTCGCGAAATTGGCTTTTCCGACGTGGACTGCCATTGGAAATGGCGCGAACTGGCGCTGCTCGGCGGCGTCAGCCCGGCGCGTCCCTAGGAGGCGAATTTGTTCCGGCGGCAAACCAAATCCCTGCTGTGGGCTGGTTTCGGCGGCTTGCTGCTGTTGATGGGCGTTTCCGGCGTTAGCGCTATCTCTTTTCTGCGCCAGATCCAAGTCCGCCAGGATAGTATCCGGCGCGGTTTCGTGGACCGGAACCGCCTGCTCGAAAGCCTGCGGTCGGATCTCTATCTCAGTGGAACGTACGTCCGGGACTTTCTGCTGGACAAAGATGGGAACGCAACGCAAGACCGGCTGGAACCCTATTTTCAGACGGAGCGCCGGATTCTGAGGACGGTGCAGCAGTATCAGAAACTCCTGCGGCCGGAAGAAATCGCCTCCTTTACGGGGTTTCGCGGCGACTTGGATGGCTACCTGCGAATGCTCAACTCCGTCGCCGGCTGGACGCCGCCGCAGCGCCTCCGGGATGGCAATGCGTTTGTCGAGCGGGAACTGTTGCCGCGGCGGATGGAGATGGTCGATTTCGCCGGCCAGATCGAGCGCACGAATGAAAAGCGGCTGGAGGCGGGGAGCCAGGAAACCAGCGATCTGTTCCGCCAGTTTCGCATCCGCCTCAGCGTGCTGGTTGTGTTAACGCTGGCCGTGGGGCTGGTGCTTGCCGGCGCGAGCCTCTGGCGCATTCTGCAACTGGAAAAAGAGTCGGAAATGCGGTTCAGCGAAATTGTGCGCGCCAAACAGGAACTGCAGGAGCTTTCGGCCCGGGTGCTTGAGACACAGGAAAGTGAGCGCCGCCGGATCGCCCGCGAACTCCATGACGAAGTGGGCCAGTCGCTGTGGGCCGTGACGCTGGGAATCGGCAACCTGTCGGGAGCGCTCAAGGAAGGGAATCAGCCGGAAGCGCTCCGGCAGATTGACTTGATTCGCAGTATCGCCGAGGGGAGCGTGCGCGCGGTACGCAACATGTCTTTGCTGCTGCGGCCTTCCATGCTGGACGATCTCGGGCTTCAGCCAGCCCTGAAATGGCTGGGGCGGGAAGTTTCGCGCACCACGGACCTGCGCGTCGAAATCGCGGCCGATGACGTTCCCGACGAACTACCGGAGGAGCACAAGACCTGCGTGTACCGGGTCGCGCAGGAAGCGCTGCACAATTGCAGCCGTCACGCCGGCGCGCGCAGCGCGCGCGTCCACTTGCATGCCGACCGTGCCCGTCTCTTTCTGTCGGTCCAGGATGATGGATCGGGCTTCGATGCCAAACGAGAGAAGGGCTTGGGCTTGCTCGGGATGGAGGAGCGGGTCAGCCATCTGGGCGGGCGCTTCCGGGTCGATTCCGCGCCGGGCCGGGGGACAACGTTGAGCCTGGAACTTCCGCTGCCGGCGCGCGGTTAGGCTCGTTCAGTTGGACTCGACGCTCCGGCGCCACTGGTTCACCAGTGTCTGCAGTTGATCGGCGATCTCCGGATGTTCGTGTCTGAGATTGTGAGTCTCGCCGGGGTCCGTTTCCAAGTCGGAAAGGAACACCGCATCGTCGCCGGTAAGCGGTTTGTCGCCGCCCGGGGCGCCTGCATGCGTCACGCCGTTCAGCACCAGTTTCCATTTACCGCGCCGGATAGCGAGTTGCGGACCTTCGGACCAGCACAGGTATTCGTGCGGGGAAGGGCGCCCTTCTGTCAGCACCGGCCAGATGTCCCGGCCATCGATGGTCCTGTCGGCCGGGACCTTGACGCCGGCCAGGCCGCAAACGGTGGGTAGGATATCGGCCGTCATGACGACTTCCGTCAGCCTTCGTCCCGCCGGCACGTGTCCGGGCCAGTTTACCAGCGCGGGGACATGCATGCCGCCGTCGAAAGTGCTGAACTTATAGCCCCGGAACGGGGCGTTATGGCCGGCGGTGGCGTATTGCTGACTTAACCCCGCCCGCCGTTCCGTGGTGGCCCCGTTGTCTCCGAGGAGAAAGAGGATGGTGTTCTCCCGCTGGCCCGTTCTTTCGAGCGTGACGGCAATCTGTCCGATGGCGTCGTCGGCGGCCGCGAGCATCGCCGCATACATCCGGCGCTCCGGCTCCAAGGCCGGGAAGCGCTCCAGGTACTTGGCGGGGGCGTGCATCGGGTAATGGACGGCGTTAAAAGCCGCGTACAGAAAGAAAGGCTTGCCGTTGCGGCTTTCAATGTAGGCGCAAGCCTCCTGGCCGATTCGCTCAGTCAGATACTGGCCGTCCTCGAAGATTTCGCCGCGATTGCGCCAGAGGTCGTGGAAATTGGCGCGCCTTGGTTCGCCCCAGTAGAAGCGGTGGGAGTAGTAGTCGGTGCAGCCTTCGTGAAAACCGTAGAAATAGTCAAATCCATGCGCATTCGGAACGGTATCCGGGGTGCTGCCGAGGTGCCATTTGCCGGTCAGAGCCGTGCCGTAACCGGCCTCCTTCAAAAGCGCGGCGAGAGTGATTTCCGTCGCCCGCAGCGGCAGGCCGTTATTGCCCACGCCGGCGCGGATCGGATAGCGTCCGGTCATCAATGCCGAGCGCGCCGGGGCGCAAACTGGCGCATTGGAGTACCAGTTCAGGCAGACGGTTCCCTCCGCGGCCAGGCGGTCGATGTTCGGCGTCAGCAGATCCGAAGCGCCCAGGTAACCCAAATCCGTAACCCCCAAATCGTCGAACAGGATAACCACGACGTTGGGCTTGCCGGGCGATGCGGAGGACGCTTTCTGTTCCTGCGCCGCGTAAATCCCGGCCGAGGCGAACGAAGCGGCCAGAAGCGTGCGCCGTGAGATGGAAGAAGCCATAGTTCCTAAGCGGGTGTTTGCCTAATCCACGACCGGCGCCGGAATGCGTTCGATGAATTGACGCTGGTGCCAGTAGGGGTAGGGAAGCGTGGGTTTACTGGCTGCGTCGAGTTTGGCCACCTGCTCCGGTGTCAGGTTCCATTCCGCGGCCGCGAGATTCTGGCGCAACTGCTCTTCATTGCGCGCGCCGATGATGATGCTGGCCACAGTGGGACGCTGCAGGAGCCAGTTGAGTGAAATTTGAGGAATGGATTTCCCGGTTTCCTGCGCCACCTCCTCCAGAGCGTCCACAACCCGGTACAGATGTTCCTCTTCCACTTGTGGCCCGTACGAAGCGGTCTTGTGCAGGCGGCTCTTCGTCGGCAAAGGCTGGCCCCGGCGGATTTTGCCGGTGAGCCTGCCCCAGCCCAGCGGACTCCAAACCAAAGCGGCAACGTTCTGATCGAGCGCCAGCGGCATCAATTCGGCCTCGTAATCACGGCCGATGAGCGAGTAGTATACCTGGTGCGCCACGTAGCGCGCCCATCCGTGCCTCTCCGAGACGGCGAGAGATTTCATCAGGTGCCATCCGGAAAAATTCGAGCAGGCGATGTAGCGAACTTTCCCCGAACGCACCAGCGTGTTCAATGTATCGAGCGTCTCTTCGACGGGCGTCAGCGCGTCGAAGCCGTGCATGTGGTAGATGTCGATGTAATCCGTGCCCAGACGGCGGAGGCTCGCTTCCACCGACGGGATGATGTGATGCCGCGAGGAGCCTGCATCGTTGGGACCCTTGCCAAACCGGAAGGTGGTCTTGGTCGAAAGCAGTAGGCGGTTGCGCTTCCCGGCAATGGCTTTGCCCAGGACCTCCTCCGACAAGCCGTTCGAATAGACGTCCGCGGTATCGAACAGATTCAAGCCGGCATCGAGACAGATGCCGATCAGGCGTTCCGCTTCGCCAACGCCGGTTTCGCCCCACGCCCGGAAGAAGTCGCTGCCGCCGCCGAAAGTCGCCGCGCCGAAGCTCAGAGCCGGAACTTTCAGACCCGAGCGGCCCAGTAGTCGATATTCCATACGTTCGTTCGATGTCTGGAGATTCGCTCAGCTATTCTTTACCATGGCCCGCGCGTCTCCCCAGGTGATCTCTCCTCCCTCGCAGAGATATTCGGTCCGGACGTAAGCGAGCGCAACGACCCTGCCTAGTCTTGGGGAGTAGGCAGCGGAGGTGATTTCGGCCACGTCTTTCCCGCCGGATTGTAGTTTTGTCCGCGGAGGAGGAGGCGTTTCGGCCGCGATCTCGACCGCCCGCAGAACGCGGTGGATCTGAGCGCGCGAGCGGACGCGCTCTACAATCTCCTGCCCCACGTAGCATCCCTTGCTGAAATGGAGCGCATGGGGCTGATTGGCCTCCTGGGCCAGGAAGCGCTCGGTGATATCCTCGCCGTAACGCGGCTTGCCATTTTCGAGTTGAGTGAGGCGGAAGTCCTCCGCGGTGGCGGCTGCCGCGCCCGCGCCGGTGACTTCCGCCACCAGCGCTTCGGCCTCGGCGATGGGCGCAAGCAGGAAGAAGCCGGTATCGCCAGTGAAGTCGGTCCGTACCACCAGCCGCGAACCCCATTCCGCATTCGCGTAATTTTCGGCGGGAACCGGGGCTCCCAGCTTTGCAAGAATCGCCGGCGCGTCCGGGCCGTCCATCGCAAGTGATTTCAGACCGGAGGTGACATCCTCCACATATGCGTCGTCGGCGATGATGTACTTGTCGATGTGCTGCAACAGCTTCTCGCGGGCTTCCGGCTCGGTATCGAGCAGGAAATGATCCGGGCGACAGAGAATGTATGCATCGCCGAGAATGCGTCCCACCGCGGAGAGAAAAAACGCGTAGCAGCCCTGGCCGGGTTGCAACTGCTGAATGTGGTTCGTCGACATGGCGTGAAGCAGCCGCGCGCGGTCGTCGCCGGTGACGCGGATTTTTCCACGGGTCGATACGTCGAGCCAGCGGGCATTCATCGCGGCATCACCGAGATCCAGCGCAGGTAGGCGGAAATCAGGACCACCAGGGCCCCGGAGATCAGGATTCCCGTCGCGCGCCGGCTGCGCGTCGCCGGAGCCACGTCCGGCAGCGAATAGAGGATAGCCGCCGCAAAGATGTGCAGCACCAGGAGAAATTTAATGCCGATCCACATGTGATAGCCAGGCGGAAACGCTGACTTTGTCAAGTAGTTGTAAATGCCAGAGATAAGCGCTGTACCGATCACCGTGTACACTAATCCGCGGAATCGCGATGCCACGCTCGAATCGAAGGAGCGGCGTTCTCCTTCGGGTAGCGAATCGATAGCCGGCGCGAGCGCGAATCTCGCGAACACAAAGCCGCCGAGAAGCGTGATGGCGGAGCCGATATGCAGCCAGCGCATGGCGATCCCCAGGATCATGCGCCAAGTTGAGTCCATAGTCCGAGTATAGCGAGCCAGGTGAAACGCTTTGTGGTCTGATCCTCACTCTATAGCAGGGAGCGCTTCGCTCCGATAACTTATCCAGTCCAACCCATTCAGGCGCGGGCCCCAGCGGCTCGCGTCAATTTTTCCCCGGCGCGGATTAGGGTTAAAGTTAGACTCGTGATCCACGAAATCCTGCCAGTAGGCATGCTCCAATGCAACTGCTCCGTGTTTGGCGACGAAGCGACGCGCGAGGCGATTGTGATCGACCCCGGCGCGGATATTGAGGGAATCGAGCAGATCCTCAACCGCCATCAGCTCAAAGTGAAAGCCATTGTGATTACGCACGCGCACATTGACCATATCGGCGGCGCGGCGAAATTAAAAGCGCTCACCTCCGCGCCCGTTTACATGAACCGACGCGACCGCGAACTGTACGACGAAATCGATGTCCAGGCGGCGTGGCTTGGGATGGCGACCCCGGAGACGACGGAGATCGATGCGGACGCGCGGGAAGGCGATACGCTGGAGCTCGGCGGCGCGCAGTTCCACGTGCTCGAAACGCCGGGGCACACCCAAGGCAGCATCAGCATCTGGATTCCGGGCGAAAACAAGCTGATCGCCGGGGACACCCTCTTTCGAGACAGTATCGGGCGGACCGATCTGCCGGGCGGGGACGGACGCCAGATCCTGCGTTCGATCCAAACCAAGTTGATGCCTTTGCCGGCTGATGCCGCCGTCTATCCCGGGCATGGCGCGCGCACCACTATCGGCCGGGAAAAAGAGCAGAATCCTTTCCTGAAGCATCTATAACCATAAAAAAGGCCGGTCCGCAGCCGGGCCGGCCTCTTTCAGCAAGTCCAAGATACCTCAAGTCAGAAACGGTATTTCAATGCAAACTGGACATTGCGCGCTCCCTGCGAGCTGGTGATCTGTCCGAAATTGCCGATACCAATGTTTCCGTTGCTGACCTGCTCGCCGGGAACGGAGATATTGGGCGCGCCGAGAATGGGGGTATTGGCGAGGTTGATCGCTTCGGCGCGGAATTCCAGGCTCTGGCGTTCGGTGAACGCGAACGTCTTGGAGAGACTCAGATCCACTGTGGCGAGTCCCGGACCCCGAACGGTGCCGACGCCGCAGTTACCAAACGTGCCGAGCGCGGGCGCCGCGTACGAATTCGGATCAAACCACTGGTAACCGCCGGTCGGCGAATTCATCTGTCCGAAAACGTTGCCCGGCGCGATACAGTCGGCGCGCGGTTCTGCCGCATGCGTCTGAGAGCTGTCTTCGAAGTTGCCAATGGTGTAGGGGAAGCCGCCCCGGAAGGTAAGAATCCCACTCACCTGCCAACCGCCGGCGATCAGATCGGCAGCCTTGTTGATGTTCGAACCGAAGGTGCGTCCGCGGCCGAACGGGACATCGTAGGTGAAGTATCCGTTGACGACGTGGGTCGCGTCGTAGTAACAGGGACCCGTTTGCCCGCTGGCGTCGTAGGTGTTCGGCCAGTAGTAGATGTTGGTGGATGCCTGACCGCCGCCGCCATAGTAACCGATGGAATTGGTCATGCATTTCGACCACGTGTAGTTGAACTGGAACTCCAGTCCTCGATTCAAGCGCTGCTGGAAAGTTGCCTGCAGGGCTTCGTAGTGCTGGTTTGCGGAGGTCTGCGTCAGCTTGGCAGCTCCGATCTCGTTCTTGAGGGTCGGGTTACCGCTCAGGTAATAACCGGGCGACACGGAGCCGTCGGGATTCAGGATTTCCTGATTCGCGTAGATGGGCACCATCAGGTGATTATTCGACTGTCCGACGTAGCCAACCTGGACGGTGCTGGAGTGTGTGAACTGGTGTTGGACGGTGATATTCCACTGCTGAGAAACAGCCGGCCGGATATTGGGGTCCCAAACGCGCAAACTTGCCCCTTCAAAGGGATTGCCGGTGTTGCTGCCAAAGGGGAGATAGCCCTGGGCCAGCGTCGAGGGAGTTTGCGTCGGCGTATACGTGATGTCGTGCTCGGTGGCAAAGGGAGGGTTCAACGTCGGCCGGAGATTGGTTCCGGTTCCTTCGAGAAAGCTCGAAACGGTACCGGCGGCGCGAATGACGGTCTTTTTGCCCCAGGGCGTCCAGGCGATGCCGATGCGAGGCTGGTAATTCGCGATGCCGAAGTAGGTGTTGTAGAGGGCTTCACAATTGGTGAATGGACAATTGCTCCCGGCGAGGTATTCCTGTCCGTTTTGAAGGCCGAAATTCGCCTGGCGGTTGTGAACTTCCACCCAAGGCGTGTGAATCTCATAGCGGAGCCCAATGTTGACCGTGAGATTGTTCGATACCCGCCAATCGTCTTGCGCAAACATCGAAAAGACACTGGCGCGCTGTCCCCAGGTGCCTCCGGCGATGCCGCCCTGCACCTCGTCCGGCAGCCCCAGCATGAAATCGGCTTCCGCCGCGCCGCTATACTGCCCGTTGAAATCGAACTGTCCGGCGATACCGGCGTTGCCGGAGTAGAACGTGTTGATGCGCTGGCGCATGATTTGAGCGCCCAGGCGGACGGTGTGTTTCCCGTGATTGAGGATTACCGTGTCGCCCAGCTGGCCGACCGTGTCGGAAAACTCTTCCGAAACCTGCGGATTGCCGAATCCGCAGCCAACGTTGCTTAGATTTCCGGCCCCGAAACAGAATCCGGGAAGGACATCGGTGGGGACGCCCGGGATGCCCACGCTGCCCGCGCTAAAAGCCGTTCCCGTAAGCGCCCCGGTCACCACCGGGATGTAGTTCACGCCCGCCCGGAAGTCGTTCACCATGGTGGGGCTGAACGTGCGCGTGTAGTCCACCACCCCGTTATAGGACGGAAACGTGTTTTCTGAGTTGTAAAGCAAGGCGATGCTGTTCGTGGTCGGCTGGACAATGTGCGCTTGGGAGTAGCGTCCGAAAACGCGATCCTTTTCCGAAGCATTCCAGTCGATTTTTACATCGCCCTGGTCCTGGTTCGTGTAGGAGTGGGTTACATTGACAGAGTTGTTCACGAGCGCATTATTAATCGGCGACGGGTAGAGCGAGGAACTCATGATCGCCAGCGCCTGCGGGCTGAGAAGACTGGTGGGGATGAGGTTGCCGGGGATGGGAGTCTTCGTGCCCGGATAGGTTAATTGGACGCCCTGCTGAGCCAAAAGCTGTGAGAAATCGCCGGTTCGTTCCGCGGAGGTGAGAACCGTGAAGTTGTTGGCGGTGGCCGGCTGGTCAAAACGCGACCCCTGGTAGTCCGCGAAGAAGAATAACTTGTCGCGGAGGATGGGGCCTCCGATGGTGCCGCCGAATTCGTTCCAGCGCAAAAGAGAGCGCGGATTTCCCTGCCAGTTCGCAGCCCAGTCGTTCGCATTGAGCCGGTCATTGCGGAAGAACTCGAAAAGGCTGCCGTGGTACCGATTGGTGCCGGACTTGATGGTGGCGTTGATGATGCCGCCCATGAAATTGCCGAATTCCGCCGAGGCATTTTGCGTAATCATGTTGAACTCCTCGATCGCGTCAACGCTCGGTGTATAGCCCACGGCGTTTTCCGATACCTGGTTGTTATCCATGCCGTCGAGGATAAAGTTGTCGGCCTGCTCACGGTTTCCGTTGATCAGGGGACGCCCGCCGTTGAAGGACGATTCCGAGCCGGTGAACATCGACGGGTCGGTTGTGACCGCGCCCGGCGCCAGCAGCGTCAACTGAACGTAGTTGCGCGTGGCCAGAGGGATGGCTTCGTTCGTCCGTGAGTTGATGATGGTGCCGAGAGTAGTCGAGTCGGTTTGCAGCAGCGGCGCCGCGGATGTGACCTCAACAGTCTGTGTCACGGCGCCTACCTGCATTTGAACGTCAATGCGCGCGGTCTGATTCAGCACGAGAAGGATGTTGGAACGAACGGCGGTTTGGAAGCCCGACGCCGAGATTCGAACGTCATAGGCGCCGACCGGAATTCGCGGCAGCGTGTAGGCGCCGGCGCTGTTGGTGACGGTTGGCCATGCCGTCCCGCGCGCGCGGTCGGTCGCAATTATGGAAGCGCCGGAAATGGGGGCCCCGGTCTGGTCGGTGATCGAGCCGGTGATGGCGGCTGTTACTTCCTGAGCTTGACAGAAAATCGAGGAGGCGAGAAAGACGATCCCCAATAGACAGTAAATCAATGACGACTTTAAGAATTTCACAAGACTCCTGGCTCTAGCGGATGGTCTCCCCTAGAGGCTCACATTCGAAAGATGCCTCCATTAAGAACCTGTGCCGGACGGGCGTCCAGTCTGCAACCGCTGTAGAACCTGTTACGTCCATGTTTTAAACGGCCCTGAACATTCCTGAATTCAGTGAGTTAGCGGACAGTCACCAAACGCTGGGCGGATTGGGAGGGATCGCAAGTTTCGATGCAGAACGAGCAGATTTTTCATATCGCCGGCGCTGAGCCGGGCGCCAATATCCCATCGGCCCGGCCACCGTACGATGCCGTACGCTTCGCGTTGAAGAAAATTCTGGGGAGCCACGAGTTTCGAGCGAGCCGGCGCTGCCAGGACTTTCTGCGGTTTGTCGTGGAAAACACACTCGCCGGACGCGCGGAAATTCTGAAGGAGCGGACCATTGGAATCGAAGCATTCGGGCGGCCGGCATCCTACGATCCAAGCGAGGACGCGACCGTCCGGGTGAAAGCCGGTGAGGTGCGGAAACGGCTGGGACTCTACTATGCGGGAGAAGGGCGCGCGGATGAAATTCGGATCGACCTTGCTCCGGGCGGCTATGTCCCCGAGTTCTGCTGGGTTTCGCCGGCGCTCCCCGCCCCGGAGCCCGCTGCGGCGCCCCCAGTGCTGGCGCGGAGGGGGAAGACGCTTCGGTGGCTTGCGTTGGGCGGACTGGCGGCGTCGATTGTAGCCGCCGCCGGCTGGCTCATCTGGAAGTCCACTCCAAACACTCTGGACGCATTCTGGAATCCCGCGCTGGCCGGGACGTCGCCCGCCTTGATCTGCGCGGCCTATGTGCCGGTTTACGCCGCCCCGGAGACGCCGCGGCAGCAGACATCCAACACCCGGGACTTCGTGCTGCTGGACGATCAATTCGTGGGGGGCGGCGATTTGGTGGCGGCCAGCCGCCTCTCGGGAATGCTCGCGAGAATGGGCCGCGATTACCAGGTGCGAATCGGCAGCGAAGTCTCCTTTCAGGATCTCAAGAGTACGCCGGCGATTCTGATTGGCTACTCCTACACTAAGTGGAAGGAAATCAGCCGCGACATGCGATACGTGATCGACCTCTCGAAGCATCCCGTGAGGATCACGGATAACGGATCGCCGACGAACTGGTTTCTCCCCGGACTGAAGCAGGATCGCCGGACCGATGAAGATTATGCGCTGGTCACGCGCATGGTGAAGCCGGACAATCGGGCCGCCATGGTGGAACTCTCCGGCATCACCCAATATGGCACCGAAGCCGCCGCCGAGTTGGTTACGAAACCGGATCAACTGGCGGAAGCGCTGCGAGGGGCGCCCGCCGGATGGGAAAAGAAGAACCTGCAACTCGTGTTGCATGTGCAAGTGATTTCGGGCACGCCCGTTGCTACTACCGTGGTGGCGCGTTATTTCTGGTAGGAACCTTACCGGCGGCTCTCGGGAAGACGGTAGATGCGCAGGAAGACAGGATCGCCGGCCGTCGAAACCAGGCGGGCGCCGGACAATTCCAGTTGCCGCGCTTCGGCGTCGGCTCGCGCGCTTCGCGAGGCGTAGATTGCGACGTAGTCGAGCGGCTCCGGAAGGGTCCGGCGTAATTCCTGCAAGGCGTCATGAGTGCGCTCGCCGGCGATCTCCAACCCCCAAAGCAAGCCCCGCTGGTGAGCCGTAATCCCGTCGCGAAGGGTAATGGGAAAAAGATTCGTTTGCGCCTCGTAGTCGCTCAGGTTGATCAACCCATATTGAGCGGCGGCATAGGCATCGGCGTGCAATCCCGGGAACCACGGGAGATCTCCAGGCAGACCGTACCGCGGCTGGAGACTGGGCGCGCCGTAGCGTAGCCGGACGAATCGCGAGCCTCGCGGAAGCCCCTGAAAGGCGGCGGCATAGCTGTCCACCATGGGAACCGCCACAGCGTTGATCCGCCACGCGTTCATCAGGGCGGCGAGCACCAGGGCGGAAACCAACACGCCCATGGTGAGGGCGGTGGCCCTCGGGCGCGGGATCGCGTGCGCGCCGAGAACGGCTAGAAGAATTGCCGCCCACGCGAAGCGCACCTTGACATCCGTGCCACCGAGCGCGGTGTTCGGCGCCAGAAGATACAAAACGGCATTCAAGGCCGCGGCGAGCAATATTCCGGTAACGACGGGGTTACCCAATTTTCGCTCTCTCAGCACCAGCGCTACCAGGATGTCGCTCAAGACCAAAAGGCAGGTGAGGCCCTGCCGCCCCACCACTCCGTGGGCAATCCAAAACGCGTGAGAGGGGAAGACCAACGCCCACTGCGCGAGATTTCCTTCAAATACAGCGGGCGCCGGCGACCGGCTGAACCACAGCGTCAGAAAGATCACCGGCGCCGCCGCCGCGAGCAGTGCGCCGATGTGCCGGACCTGGGCGCCTCGCGGCCGGCCGCGAAGCACCAGAACGGCGACCAGACCGATGGTCATGAGAGCGAGTTCCACCGCGAACAGGTGAGTCCAGAAAAGCGCTAGAAATAGCCCCGCCAGCGCGAGCGCGCCGCGAGAAGTGAGCGCGCCGGCGCGCCGCAAATAAAAGCCCAGCGTAAAAAGGAAGAGCGCGATTCCAAGGTAGAAATTAAAGAAACCCAGCCAGAGAAAGCAGTTCTGGAAAACAAAATTTGCAAGCGGAGACCAATATTTTTGCCCGCCTCCGAGCGCCCCCGCAGCATAATGAAACGCCAGAAAGGCGGCGATCAGCAGCAGGGTGGCTACCACCTGTTCGGAATGCCTGATTCCCACGATTGGCGCCAGCAAGGCGATGACGGAGGTAGTGGTCCAGTTGGGGATAGGGCCGCCGATAAAACGGTAGGCGGCGGAGTAGGCAGAGTCCGGATGAGCCAGCAGATTCCACGCCGCCACGCCGTTGTAGAGATGGGACGAGCCGTCCTGGGTGATGAATCGTCCTCCCGCCCAGAGGAACGCGCACTGGATCGACAGAAGCCCCCAGGCAACCGCGGTGAGTGTTCCTTGTGTTGACCAGGCCCCCGGCGCGCGGACGGGAATACTCGCGGATTTGGCCGTTTTTAAGGGGGGAGGTGCGAAACCCATGGGAGGCAAGGTGATTATGGCACAGCAACGGGCTGTTCCAGATATCCGGCCCAGCGTTCCTCTTCGCCTTCTTTGTCGAACTCCCCCATCCAATAGGCCGCGAATTCTTCCGCATGCTTTGCGGCCCGGCGTCTGGCCCCCTGCGCCAACGCCGGGTCATCCTCGAAAAGATCCGCCATGGTTGCGTGATCGCTCATCTTGCCGAGCCGTGTTTGGATTTCCCGTATCCGGCAGAGCCTCACGTCGAACGAGGCGTCATAGAATTCGTGGAACAGCTCCAGAGTGTACCGGAAGCGCTTGGTTTTCAGACGGAAGCGGTGCAGTTTCCGATGGGACGCCTTTTCCCGCACCGCTTTTCTTCCCGCGGAGAAATATTGCGATGCGAGCCCCGGCAGGACGGCGTGCGCATTTTCGGCTGCTCCCGCCTCCGGGTCCCACAGCTCCCGGGTTTCTGTCGACTGCATCCGAATTCCGCCCGGCGGCAGGTTCAACGCGGCGCGCCACCTGGGTGCGAAGGCGCGCGTGTGCCAGCGTTGGAGGAGGGCGGCGAACTCCGCCCCGCGCTCGATCCGCTCCTGCGTCAGACGCGTCCGCACCGGCTTCAGCGCGGGAGAGGTTCCCCGGGTTTCTTCCAGAAATTCCAGAGCGATATCGCAATTGCGCACCGACGAGGAAAGACGCATCAGTTTTTTCAGGCGGCGCCGGATCTTCTTCACGGCGGCCGCTGGAAGAAACTGCTCGAAGACGGTCAACGTCTGGGAAAAGCGGCGCACGCTGACCCGCAAATGGTGGATCGCCGAAACGCCGGGTTGGGTGGCGGCATCGCCCGCGGCATCCTGGAGGATCTGCAAGTGGTGGTCCACGGTTCGGACCGCGTAGACGTGCATGGGCTCCATCACGGTTTTGCTTTCACCAGTGTGATCGGCATCTGGTAGACCTCGCGAAACAGGTTGAAATTGCGCTCGGCGGCCCATATTTCCAGGTCCATGTCGGCAGGCGAGGAAAGCGCCAGGGCGATCGTTCCATTCCTCCATTGCACGTCGAGGTGTGCGACCCGCTGATCATGGCTCCGGTCCAGGCTGTCCGCCAGGCGAAGCAGAGGCGCGAGCAGCACGATGGCGCGGCGCGTATCGGCGTCGAAGGATTCGAAAACCGGGTGGCGCATCGTCGGCGCGGCCTTGCGGTGATAGCGGCACAGAGCGGCCACGATACGCCGCTCGGGCACGGTGAAGCCGGGCATGTCGGAATTCGCCACCAGGTAGTAGGAGTGTTTGTGATGGCTGCTGTCGCTGACAAAGTGCCCCACGTCGTGGAGATACGCCGCCGCTTCGAGCAGCTTGCCATGAGCGGGCGGCAGGCGGTGAGCGTGCTGCAGGGATTCGAAGAGATGCAAGCCGAGCCGGGCCACCTGGCGAGCGTGCGGAAGTGCGACGCCGTAGCGCCGCGCCATCGACTCCACCGTTTTGCGCTGGTCCCGCGAAAGCCGCAAAAGCTCGCTGCCGGCGCCGCGCGCGGCGAGGTCGGCGATGATTCCGTCGCGTACCCCGGCGCTCGAATAGGAAAGCGACGGCTGCTGGAAAGTCTCGAGTATGCGCAGGAACACCGCGACGCCGGCGACCACGATTTCCGCGCGGCGCGGACCGATGCCGAGCATCTTCCGCCGTCCGGTCACATCGGTTGTGCTCAATTGCTGATAGAGCTTGCGGATTTGCGAAACAGAGGCGCGCAGGCGGTCGGAATCGTCGCGCCGCGCGCGTGGAACCCGGTTCACCGCGCAGACGATCGCCGCGGCCGATGCCGAGGTTGCGATCACCCGGTCAAACCGCGACCGCCCGATTCGGAGAACCGGCGCGGCAAGCTTTTCGTCGATAAACTTGTGCATCTGGTGCAGTTCCAGCGGCGCCGGTGGGTCGCTTTTGAGAAAAACCTCGGTGAGCCGCACCGCGCCGAGCGGCTTCGAGAACGCGACGGCGAGCGCTTGATTCTCGCTCAACATCAACTCGGCGCTGCCTCCGCCGACATCGGCGATCAGGATACGTTTTCCGGGCTGCGGCCATCGCGCCTGCACGCCAAGATGAATCAGGCGGGCTTCTTCCTGCCCGGAGATAATCTCCACGTTCGCACCCAGCGCTTGTGACGCGCGCTCCAGGAATTCCTGCTGGTTCCCCGCGTCGCGAA
This sequence comes from Bryobacteraceae bacterium, assembly GCA_035545735.1. Classification (GTDB taxonomy): domain Bacteria; phylum Acidobacteriota; class Terriglobia; order Bryobacterales; family Bryobacteraceae; genus JAJYKC01. The sequence continues at coordinate 16,891 of DASZXS010000095.1, forward strand.
CCGCGCTGGTGGCCACCGCGCGGACGGCGACCACATTGTGCCGGCGGTAAATCTCACCGAACCGCGCAAGCGTCGCCGCGGCCGCGTCCATCGCCTCGCGGCCGATCCGTCCGGAGCGAAACACCCCTTCTCCCAATCGAACTACCTGCCGCTCCGCGGCCAGGGGCATCGTTATTCCCCGCAAAGAAATCTCGGCCGCAAGCATGCGAATAGAGTTGCTCCCGATGTCTACGGCGGCGTACCTGCGCATATTTCTATCATCCTAACGCGCCCGCCATTGTCGCCGAATCGAAACAAACCGCGCTCCGCGTTCCGCGTATCCAACGGCGAATTGCGCCTGCCGCGCAGGACATCGCATGGCAGGCCCTGGTGAAACCGGCTCCCGCAGGAAGAACGCCGGCCTGTGATACATTCAGGTTTCTCATGCAAGAAATCAGACTTTTGGTTTTGGACAAACCAGGCATGCCGCATCTGCGCTTATTAGAGGATTTGACGCAGCCCGTCCGGATCGATACCGGTATCGACCCGGATTTCATCCGCTCGGCGGCGGCGGAAGCGGACGTGATTCTGCTGGCGAGTTCCGCTCCGGAGCCTTTGCGTGAGGCCTGGCCTTACGCGAAAAAGGTGCGCTGGGTTCACTCGCTGTGGGCGGGAGTGGAGGATTTTCTGTTCCCCGAGTTCGCGGCAAGTCCGACGCCTTTTTCGAACGCCCGCGGCGTGTATAAGAGATCTCTGGCCGAGTTCGTGGCCACCGGCATTTTGTACTTCGCCAAGGATATTCCGCGCATGCTGCGGCAGCAGAAAGCGGCCCATTGGGAGAAGTTCGAGGTGGAGGAAGCTTACGGGCACACGCTCGGCGTTGTGGGCTACGGCGAGATCGGGCGGGCTTCGGCCGCGCTCGCCAAATCGTTTGGCATGAAGATTCTGGCCGTGCGGCGCACCGCGTCATCGGTGGAATCGGATGGCGTCGCGGACGCGATTTATCCGCCGGAAAAATTGCGGGAGATGCTGGCGCAGTGCGATTACGTGCTGGTGGCCGCCCCGATCACGCCCCAGACGCGGGGGATGATCGGCGAAGCGGAAATTGCGGTGATGAAGAAAACCGCGGTGGTGCTGAACGTCGGGCGCGGGCCGGTGATCGCCGAAGCGCCGTTGATCCGCGCGCTCCAGGAAGGCGGCCTTCGCGGCGCGGCGCTGGATGTATTCGACCAGGAACCCATGCCGAAAGACCATCCGTTCTGGAGCATGGAGAACGTTCTGGTTTCGCCGCATTGCGCAGACCGCACGCCTGGCTGGCTGGAGATGTCCACGGAGTTTTTCGTGCGGAATTTTGATCGTTTTCAGAAAGGCCTGCCGCTGGAGAACGTGGTAGACAAGAGCGCGAGGTACTGACTATGGTGAACCGGTTTGTAATTGGAATCATGCTGGCCGCGTCCTTTACCGCGGGCGCCGGGGCCCAGAACTATCAGCCGTCGAAGGAAAATCTGGCTGCCCGCCAGTGGTTTCAGGACAGTAAATTCGGGCTGTTCATTCACTGGGGCGTTTATAGCGTCCCCGGCAAGGGCGAGTGGGTGATGAACAACGACAAAATGAGCGTGGCCGAGTACGAGAAATTGGCACCGCGGTTCGATCCGGAAAAATTTGACGCCGCTGCCTGGGTGAAGCTTGCCAAGGATGCCGGCATGAAGTACATCACCATTACCAGCAAGCATCACGACGGCTTCGCGATGTGGGGGACGAAGCAGAGCCAGTGGAATATCGTGGATGCGACTCCCTACCACCGCGATCCTTTGAAGATGCTCGCCGAGGAGTGCCACCGCCAGGGTATCAAGCTGTTTTTCTACCATTCGCAGCTCGACTGGCACAATCCCGATTACTTCCCGCTCGGTAAAACGGGGCACGCATCGGAGCGCCCGTCCGGCGGCGATTTCCACAAGTATCTCGACTACATGGATGCCCAGCTTCGCGAACTGCTCACCGGCTACGGCGATATCGCGGGGATCTGGTTCGACGGCATGTGGGACAAGCCGGATGCCGACTGGCAATTGAACCGCACCTATTCGTTGATTCACAGTCTGCAGCCCGCGGCGCTTGTCGGCAGCAACCATCACCTCAAGCCATTTCCCGGGGAAGATTTTCAGATGTTCGAGAAAGACCTGCCCGGGCAGAAGACGCAGGGCTTTAACGACACCTCCGAAATCGGAAACCTGCCGCTCGAGACGTGCGACACCATTAGCGGAGCGTGGGGCTACAACAGCAGCGACCACAAATACAAATCCACGACCGAGCTCATTCAATACCTGGTAAAGGCGGCGGGGAACAATGCGAACTTTCTGCTGAATATCGGTCCAAGGCCGGACGGGACCATCCAGCCGGAATTCGTGGAGCGGCTGCGCGCGGTTGGCGAATGGACCGGCAAGTACGGCGATTCCATCTACGGCACGCGCGGCGGCCCGATTTCGCCGAGGCCCTGGGGTGTCACGACGAAAAAGGGCAGCAAGGTCTACGTCCATATTCTGAACTGGCAGGACGAAGCGCTGGCGATCCCGGGTATCGGCCGCATCAAAAGCGCGCGCGTCTGGCCGGATGGGCCGAAGGTGGAAGTGAAGAACGCTTTCGGTCCGGTGCTGCGGATTCCGTCTTCGGCGCGCAATCCCATCGACACGATTGTTGAGGTGGAAACGGGAGGGTGACCGAGGTTGGCATCGACGACATTCGCGCGGCGGCCGGCCGCATAGCCCCAGTGGCGCACCGCACGCCGGTGATGACCTCGCGGACATTCGATCGCCGGTCGGGCGTTCAGGCTTTTTTTAAGTGTGAGAATCTGCAGCGCGGCGGCGCCTTCAAGATTCGCGGCGCCACGAACTTTGTTTTTTCCATTCCCAAGCCGGACCTCGCGCGCGGGGTGGTGACCTATTCGTCGGGTAACCACGCGCAGGCGGTAGCGATCGCCGCAGCGGAGGCCGGAACACCGGCCACCATCGTGATGCCCGAAGACGCGCCGCGCTCCAAACTGGCCGCGACCCGGGGCTACGGGGCCCAGGTGGTCACCTACGATCGCAATAAAGAAAATCGCGAGGCGATTGGCCGCCGGATTGCCGAACAGACCGGCGCGACGCTCGCCCCGCCGTACGATCACCCCTGGACCATCGCGGGGCAGGGCACCGTTGCCAAGGAATTTCTCGAACAGACCGAAAACCTCGACGCCCTGGTGGTGTGCATTGGGGGCGGCGGTTTGATGGCCGGGTGCGCGATCGCCGCGAAAGCGCTACGGCCGGCGATACGCCTCCTGGGCGTCGAGCCCGAAGCCGCCAACGACACATGGCAGTCCTTTCGCGCGGGGCATAGAATCGAAATCCCGATGCCGAAGACCATCGCCGACGGGTTGATGTCCACCTCGCCCGGCGCGCTGACGTTTCCCGTGATTCAGCGGCTGGTGGACGATGTTCTGCTGGTGAGCGAAGAGGAGATCCGTGAAACCGTCAAGTTCCTGCTCACCCGCATGAAGATTCTGGTGGAGCCGAGCGGGGCCGTCGCAGCCGCCGCGGTTCTCTTTGGAAAACTGCCCGCGGGCATCTCGCGCGCGGGCATCGTCCTGTCAGGCGGGAACGCCGATCTCGAGTTCCTCCGGACGCTCGGGGATTGATCGAGAGGCCGCGACGAACGCCGAGTATTCCACACGGACGGTGGAGCGCGCCGGAATCCAGCGGTATCCGCGCTCTCCGAACAAACCGTTGCGCTGGATCATGGCGCGGCGGGTTTCCGGCAGAGGCGAAGCGCCAAATTCCATGCCCCAAGTGGTCGTGCGGCCGTTCCAGGGCGCCTGCTTGCGGGAATGATTTTCTTCCCACACGCCCAGCCACGGAAAGTCGGCGCGGTTCCAGGAGTAACCGAATACAAGATTGGCCGACGGAGAATGTGCGAGGAAGAACGCGCGGTCCCGCGCGGGATCCATCAGGTGCGTGACGAATCCCCCGGACGACTCGCTATCCGGGAAAGTGTGCAACGGGCGGGCGGCCACTTCGCAACCCTCGCCGAGCGAATAGGAACGCTTCACCGGAGCGCGAAATTGCGTCTCCCCGCGCCGGATGAAAGGAGGTCCCAGGGTCACGTGCTGTGTCCAGGCGACCGGATGGTCCGCCGCGGAGAGATTCTCCACGGACTCAGTGAAAAGCACGCGCCGGCCCTCCAGTCGCAAGGTGCGCTGGAATTTCAGCCGCGCCACGGGGAATTCCGCTGACGCGGTGAGCGAATCGCCCGACGTCGAAATCCGGTAGGGAGCCACGGAGGCTTCCCCGTGAACCGTCATTCCCGCGGCGGCCTCCTCTTCCGCGGGCGGCCCGAAAAGATCCAGGCACAGATTGTGGCCCATGATGCCGGAGAGCAGCTTGCTTTCGGCGTCATTCCCATATTCGGGGTGCGCGGACACCGAATAGGCGGACGGCTCGATGGATGGCCACGGAGGCAGCCAGAGCGGATTCACGCCGCTGGCTTTATCGAGGATCTCGGCCACGTGGCCGCCTTCCGCCAGGACGGTGACGCGGATTGAGCCGTTTTCAATCGACGCCGCGCGGCGGTTACGAAACGACGTTTCGCCCATGGACTCAGACCACGCGGTGGCCGGCAAAAAGAGAACTGCGATAGCTGGCGTCGCGCTTGGAGAATTCGGCGGCGTACTCTTCCGGCTTCTCGTTCTTGCCCATATCGTCGATTTCCTTGAAGTAAACCTTGCGGTCCTCGATCATCGCGGTATTGGACAGAATTACCGCAATCGAATCGTGGAGGCCCACTTCGAGATCCGCCTTCGGATGCCCGCCGGTTTTTGCATCGTTGAAGAAGGAGGTCAGTTCCGTTTCGACGGGGTTTACGTCCTCGTCCGACGTCATGACGCCCTTGTTGTAAAGCCAGCGGCGCGCGAACTTCATTTCCTTCTGCAGGAATCCGTCGTCGCTGGTAACCGTATCCTTGTCGAGCAGCAGCGGCAAGCCGCGCGAACCCGCGGCCAGCGCGTAGCTCGCGCCCGCCGCCGCGGCCGGTTCCTTGCCGCCCGGCGCGGGCTTGGGCGCGACTTTCGCGTTCTCCTTGTACCAGAGGCCGGTCGGCATGGTCCTCTCGCCGTCGCCGACTGTCATTTCGAGCGACCCGCCGGTGCCCATGATCAGTTCGCCGAATTCCGGCCGGGTTCCGCCGAGGTAGGGAAGGTGCGCGTTGGTCGTGATCGAGCTATAGACCAGTTTTTGATTGTTCGGGTATTTGTAGATGAGCTGGATATTGTCGAAAATATCGCGGCCGTCTTTCCAGGTATCGAGCCCGCCGACTCCCAGCACGTATTCGGGCCTCTGCCCGAAGAACCAGTCGGCGACGTCAATCTGGTGTGACGCGAGTTCGGCGGCGAGGCCGCCCGAGAAGTCGCGGAACAAACGCCAGTTGAAGCCGTTCATCACCCAGCCCGGGTTCCGGTGCCACTGCGCGTGAATGTGAGTCACGTTGCCGAGCATCCCTTTGTCGATCATCTCCTTGGCAAGTTGGTAGAACTTGCTGTAGCGGCGCTGCAGGCCAACCTGGAGCACCTGCTTCGGATGATTGGCGGCGAGCGCGCGGAGCTGGTGCACCTCGGAGGGCCGGAAGACGAGACTCTTTTCGCAGAACGTGTGCTTCCCCGCATCGAGCGCATCGCGGGTTACCGGGAAATGAGCGAAGAGAGGCACCGCAATGATCACGGCATCCACGTTCTTGTCCGCCAGCAATTCACGGTAGTCTTTGTACTTCGTGGGCGAATTTCCAATCACGTCGGCGGCCCGGTCGAGCTTCTCCTGCTGGATATCGCAAACCGCGACGCAGCGGCCGTTGCTGACGTTCAGCAGGTGCTTCAGAAGGTAGGACCCGCGGCCGCCCGTGCCGATGACGCCAAACTTCACCTGATCGCCGGCGGCACGCGCCGATTGGATGGCTGGAGCCTTGCAACTGGCGGCCAGCACAGCCGCGCCGGCCACGGCCGCTGTTTTGACTACCTCGCGGCGGGTTGGATCTTGGGAGTTGGACATAAAAACACCTTTCGTGAAATCAAAGCCAAAGTCTATCTGCTTATACGCTCACTTGCAATCGGCGGCTCTTCCGGGTTCTCCGCATGGCGGCGGCCCGCCCACTCCGCGCCGGTAAGCACAATCATCGACGCCGCAAACGCGTAAAGAATGATCGCCACCGAATACTGAAACGGAGTATACTCTGATTCCAGCTTAAGACGGAACCAGGGCCATGTCACGTAGTTGACATATTTCAGCAGTTCCAAAAGCAAGCCCACGACGATCGCGGGAATCGCAATTCCGCGCCAGGGCACCTTGCAGTTGGGCAGCAGCCAGTAAATCAGGAACAGGGTCAGCATCGAGAGAGGGACGGCCGCGGCTTTGAGCACGATAACGCCGGCTATCCGCCCCAGCACTTCGCTCCACCCCGAAAGTCCGGTTAGAAACTGCGCGTTGATGGCCGTCAGCGTCACCGACAGCAAAAAAGCGCCTCCGCAGAGGAAGATCAGGAGCATGCTAATGATCTGGTTGCGGAAATAGCTGCGATTGGCGCGGCAGCGCCAGCTCCGGTTCAGGGCCACTTCGAGAGGGATAAAGATTCCGTTGGCGGTGAAGAGCAGGAGAATGATCGAAGCCGCCTGGATATGATGCTTCCCGACGATGACCCGGAGATTACGGGTGATGAATTCGCCCATCTGGCCGGGAAAATAGTCGCCGAGCGAGAAGTAGATGGCGTTGGCGGCGGCCTGCCAGTGAAAGATATTCTGGCAGAGCGACAACATCACGATCAGAAACGGAACGAAGGCAAGCAGGGCGCTGGCGGCGATGGCAAGCGCATAGACGTGCACCTCGGTCGCCATGACGTACCGGACGGTTGCGGCGGCAGCGGTTCCAGCGCTCCTGAGCCGCGTCGTGCGGGGATTTCGAGGCTCAGGCCGGGTGACGGTGGACAAGGTGCAAACTACCTTTATTGTAGGTCAGCCGGTCCGGCTAATCCTCACGCCAGTGCGGGTCGGGCGCGGGCAGCGCGTCCCCTTCGCGCGCGAACCAGACGTACATCGCCGGGAGCAGGAAAATGCTGATCAGCAAGGCCGCGATCAAGCCTCCCACGATGACGATCGCGAACGGCCGCTGGGAGTCCGACCCGATCCCGTGTGACGTGGCGGCCGGAACCAGACCCAGGGACGCCACCAGCATCGTCATCAGGATGGGCCGGAAGCGAAGCACCGCGCCCTCGCTGGTCGCCTTGAGAATGGTATAGCCTCGCGAGCGGAGCTGATTGATGTATTCCACCAGAATGACGCCGGTCTGGACGGATACGCCGAACAACGCGAGAAATCCGACCCCGCTCGAGACGCTGAAATTGGCGCCCGAAAGATAGAGCGCAACGATGCCTCCGATGGGCGCCATCGCCACATTCAGCAGGATAAGGGAGGCCCACTTCACCGAGGAGAACATCGAGTAAAGAACCATGAAGATCAACAGCAGCGTCAGCGGGATGATGATCGCCAGGCGGCGTTGGGAGCGTTTGGCGGACTCATATTCGCCCGCCCATTCGAGCCGGTATCCCGGCGGCAGTTTTACACTCTTCTGCACCGCTGACATCGCCTCTTCCACGGTGCTGCCGAGGTCCCGCCCCAGCACACTGTACTTGAGAGCGACATAGCGCGAGTTGTCCTCGCGATAAATCGCCGATGCCCCGTCGGTGACATTGACGTCGCAAAGCTGGCCCAGCGAAACGCGCTCGCCGCCGGGCGCCGCCAAACGAATCTGCTTGATCTGATCGATGGTTCCGCGGTATTGGGGTTGATAGCGCACCACCAGGTCATAGCGCTCCTCGCCCTTCAAAATCTCGGAGACGGCTTTTCCGGCCACGGCGGTCTCGATCGCGTCCTGAATGTCCGAAACGTTGATTCCGTACCGGTCCGCCTGCTTCCGGTTCACCACCAGGTTGACGTTGGGCTGGCCGATGACACGAAACAGACCCAGGTCGGACACGCCGCGGACCTTGCTCATCGTCCGGACTATTTCATCTCCCTTTTCCTCGAGCAGCTTCAGGTCGGCGCCATAGATCTTCACCGCCAGTTCGCCTTTCACGCCGCTCACCGCTTCTTCCATGTTGTCGGCGATCGGTTGAGAGAAGTTCCACACCACGCCGGGGATTGCGCCGGCCTCGCCATTCAGCGCTTCAATCAGCCGCGTCTTGTTCTGATGAAACTCGGGCCGCCACTGCTCCTTGGGTTTCAAGTCGATAAAATATTCGGTGTTCGAGAAACCCGAGGTATCGGTGCCGTCGTCCGGCCGGCCTACCTGGCTCACCACCTGAGTCACTTCGGGGAATTTGGCGAATGCGATTCGCGCCTGGTTCATAATCCGGATGCCTTCGCTCGGCCCGGCGGAGGGCGCCAGCGTCCCGCGCGCCCAGATCGCGCCTTCATCCAGGTGGGGCAGGAATTCCGAGCCGATGGTTCGCGCGAGCAGAAGCGCGCCCGCCAGGCTGAGCGCCGCGAGCGAGACCGTCACGTACCGCCGGCCGATGGCCCATTCGAGCAGGCGCCGATAAGCCCGGATAAACAGATTCATCAACGGGTTGTGCCACTCGCGCGTACCCTTGGGGAAAACGATGCTGGCGAGAACCGGCGCCAGAAACATCGAGAAGAGAAGACCGCCGAGAAGGGCGAAGGCCACGGTCCAGGCCATGGGTTTGAACAGCCGCCCTTCCACCTGCTGCAGCGTGAAGATGGGCAGGTACGCAATGATAATGATGGTGATGGCATAGAACACCGGGCGCTGCACCTCGTGCGCGGCCCCACTGATGTTTCGCTCGACCGTGGCCTTTCCGCCGATACCGTCTTCCTGTTTCGACAGAATCCGGACGATATTCTCCACCATAAGAATCGCCCCTTCGACGATCATTCCGAAGTCCAGCGCGCCCAGCGAAAGCAGGTTGGCAGGAATGTGCCGGAGATCGAGACAGATGGAAGCGAAGAGAAGCGAGAACGGAATGGTGATGGTGACAATGAAAGCGCCGCGAATGTTGCCCAGGAAAATGAACAGGATCAGAGCCACCAGGAAGATGCCCTCCGTCAGGTTATGGAGGACGGTATGGGTGGTGAGATGGACCAGATCGCTCCGGTCGAGGTGCGGGATAATTTTCACTCCCGGGGGCAGGAAATGGTTGTTGAGAAAGTCGACCTTTTGGTGGAGGGCGGCCAGGACGGCGTCGGCGTTCGCGCCTTTGCGCAGGAGGACAATGCCAGACACGGCGTCCGGATTGTCGAGCACTGTACCATCCGCCAGATGTACGGCTTTGCCCAGTTGGCCGAGCCTGATTTTCGGGCCTTGCGTCACGGCCGCCACGTCGCGCACGCGCACCGGGATACCGTTCTGAGTCTTAAGAACGGTCTCGCCGATATCTTCGGGGTTTTGCATTAATCCCAGCGCGCGGACGTTGAATGACTGCGCGCCGCGCTGGATAAAGCTCCCGCCGGCGTTGGTGTTGTTGTTGGCGAGCGCCTGTTCCACCTGCGCGATGTTCAGGCCGTAGGAAACCAGTTGGTTCGGATCGATTTGGACCTGATACTCTCGTGTGGTCCCGCCAAAGGCGGAGACGTCCACGACATCCGGCACGGACTTCAACTGCTTCGCGAGCACCCAGTCCTGAAGGGACTTCAACTCCATTACGTCATAGGCGGGGTTGGTGCTCTTCAGCGTATAGAAATAGATCTGACCCACCGGGCTGTAGTCCGGCCCGAGCGCCGGTTGGAGGCCGTTCGGCAGCGTCACCTGGGACAGCCGCTCCAGGACCTTGGTTCGGTTCAAGTCGTTATTCGAGTCGTCGTCGAAGATCATCATCAGGCTCGAAAGCCCGAAGAGCGATTGCGACCGCAAAGCCATCAGATGCGGCAGCCCGTTCATCTGAACTTCAATGGGGATCGTGACCTGCTGCTCCACTTCCTCGGCGGCGCGGCCCGGCCATTGGGTGATCACGTTTACGTAGTTGTTGGCGACGTCCGGGTAGGCCTCCACCGGAAGAGATCGAAAGGATATTGCGCCCCAGATGAGCAAAACGACACCGGCCGCAAGAACGGCAAGCCGGTTTCGCAGGGCGAAATCGACTAGTTTCTGAAGCAAGCAAGCCTCAGTAAGATTGCAGAATAAAAAGGACCCATATAGAAGATCTTATCGATCTTCCCCGAGGCTCCGCCGCAGGCTTAATTTTCGCTTCGTCAGAGGAATCTGTGGGTAGCCTCCGGCCCGGGGAGCTTGGCAAGTGAGTGATAGAGGGCCAATTCGAGCGCGCGGTAGGCGCGAACGCCGTGGGTCAAACAGAATAGACGTGCACTTCGCAATTTCTTCTTTATAATTGAATAAATGTCGCGTGAGGCTCTTGGCAATTTTGAGCTTATGATTATGCTCGCCATCGCCCGTCTGGGCGAGGCGGCTTACGGCGTTCCCATCGCCGGATTGATCGAGGAAAGCACCGGTCGGGAGGTGCTGGTCGGCAGCGTTTACGCCGCCCTAGAGAGATTGGAGGCCAAGGGTTTTGTCGTGTCGGAAACCGGAGATCCAACTCCTGAGCGCGGCGGCCGGGCCAAGCGATATTTCAAGATTACGGACATCGGCCTTCGGCAGCTCCGGGACACGCGCCGCGCCCTGATGCGGCTTTGGGCACGAATTCCAGCCCTCGGGGAGGGCACGCGATGAAAGCGCCGTACCGGCCGTTGATCCCGTGCCTGCTGGAACGACTGGTTTCAGGTCCGCATGGCGAGGCTCTTGCTGGCGATCTCATCGAGCAGTATGAGAACGGGCGCTCCTCCGGCTGGTTCTGGCGTCAGGCCGTTTTGGCGATTCTGATCTCGGGAGCCCGAGACCGGACGAGCGGGACACGGGCGATATTCCCGTGTCTGGTTCTCCTGATTCTGGTCATTGCCACCGCGGTCCGGCATCCCGCCAGCGTTACCGGTGCTGGAAGGCTACTGCTGGTCGAGGATGTCGCGTTGCTGGTTGGTTACGCCGCCTTTGCGGGCTGGGTGCGGCAGCAGCGCGGCCTCAAAACGCGAAGCGCGCTCGAAGCGGGGGGCCAGGCCGCGCTGGTCATCGCCGCGATCTTTATCGCGAACCACATCGTCTGGTCCTTCATACCGTTATCCAGTCGGGCCGCATATTTTGCCAGCGGAGCCGGAGTGACTCTCATCATGCTCGGGCTGTTCGGCGCTGCCGGTTCCGCGGCGTGGTCGCAAACTCGCTCCGTTTTCTGGGGCGCGGTCGCAGGGACATGGTGCGCTTCCGCGGCCATTTTGTACGCCTTGAGCTTTGCGTTCAGTTTGAATTACTTTCTCGGGCCAAAGGCGATACCGCGTCTCCGTGATGCCTTCCTCGCCAGTGGCCTGACTGACGCCGGCGCATTCGTAGTCCAGAACGGGTTGCGGGCTGCATCGGAGGATCTCATCCGCATGCCTTTGACCGCGGCCTTCGTCGGACTTGCCGGCGCGCTCGCGAATGCCTGGCTCACCACACGTCCGCGCCGTGTGCTCCTCGTTCTTGCGTGGTTCTCGACGCTCATCTTTGTCTTGGGTGCGCTCGTCCTCTGGTACAGCGGCTCGCTGGGCCGCGCCGACAGGCCGCCGTTCATCGTGGCTGGTACAGCGGCTGCCTCGATCGCCCTCTGCGGGGCCCATCCAATCTGCTCGCGTCTCCTGCGTCATGGAAGGGAAATTCCAAGGCCTAGAGGTGATATTCGGGAATGAGAAGGATTACAAAAATCGTGGGTATTGCGCTCGCCGCGGGCATGGTGGCGGGGATTATTTACGAGCAAGTGGGGGCACGGCAGGATCGCGAGCGGCCGCCGGCGATAGGACAGTTGGTTGATGTCGGGGGATACCGGCTGAATCTCTACTGCTCGGGCGAGGGGAGCCCCACGGTTGTTTTCGATGCGGGGGCCGGCGCCGCCGGCTACAGTTGGTCGGAAATCCACGCTGCGGTTGCCGGGCGCACTCGCGCATGCTGGTTTGACCGGGCAGGTATGGGCTGGAGCGACACGGGGCCGTATCCCAGAACAGCCGCGCAAATGTCCCGGGAGTTGCACACGCTGCTCCAGCGGGCTCGTGTTCCCGGCCCCTATGTCCTCGTCGGTCACTCCCTCGGCGGTCTGAACGCGCGTATTTACGCGGGACTTTATCCAGGCGAGGTTGCCGGCGCCGTACTGGTGGATGCCGCGCATGAAGATGAGCCTCGCCGCGCTCCGAAGTTCATGCTGGGGCGCGATCTTCCGCGGATGTTATGGCACCCGTTGTGGCTGACAGCGCAAGCCTTCAGGCTCGTCGGCGTTTTGCGCCTGACTCGCCCCGCGGTGAGAGTGCCGGGCGACCAGCAAGGCTGGACGCGCAATCAGATACTGCGCGCGCTCCGCCAGCAGCCGAAGACGATCGCCACATTGATCGGCGACGCGACAACTCCGGAGAGCTATGCTGAGGCCGAAGCGTCGCCGGGTTTCGGCGATGGCCCTCTTATCGTCCTTACACGTGGCAAGATCCCGGCATCGGAACATCCGGGCGAGATCGACAGGCAATCCGCGGCCTATGAGCAGGTCTGGATGCACGAGATTCAACCGAAGCTGGCGCGATTGTCGACTCGGGGCCGACAAACGATCGTGGAGAAGAGCGGACACGGGATTCCGCAGGAAGCTCCGGAGACCGTGGTCAATGCGGTGACGGAGGTCGTCGACACCATTCGCCGCGATACGCACTCTGCTCCGGCAGAATCGGGAGGCCAATGACAGCTATACCCTTCATCTGCCTGTAGACCACAGCGACACCTCACGCCGGGTTCGACGATCTAGGTTCTTCGCAGTCGCCTACGGTTTAGGGATCTGCTCCCGAGCGCTTGGACGTATCACGCCCGATGCTGAGAAGTGCTGCAACTGGCTACGAAAAAATCGATGCCCCCACCTGGCACCAGGTTCGCCGGCTACGCGAGCCGATCCTTCCCCGCACCATTTGACCATCAGTGACCCACAGATTCCTCTAACGAGGCTTTATTTTCTAAGAGGGCGCCCGTTCCCCGAGCTTTTCAATCACGGCGCGGGCCGCTCCTTGCCCCGCGCTCTTCTTGGTGGGTCCTTCGGCTTTTGCGGACCACTCCCGGCCGATCCTGGCCTCGACCACGAACGTTTTCGCGTGGTCGGGGCCGCGCTCGCCGACGACGGAATAGCGTGGCACGGGCAATTTAAGCTGCTGGGCCAGTTCCTGAAGATGACTTTTGTAGTCCGAATCGGGCGTGGCGACGGCTCCCGCGCCGCCGAGGCCGGGAACGACCCAACGTTCCACGAATGCACGGCACGGCGCGACTCCTCCGTCGAGGTAAATCGCCCCCAGAAGGGCTTCCACCGCATCCGCGAGGAGCGCTTTTTTACCGCGCCCTCCATTCATTTCCTCGCCGCGGCCGAGGATTAGAAAATCTCCCGCGCGAATCGCCAGAGCCACCGCGAACAGATGCGCCTCGCTGACAAGTTTGGATTTTAGTTTTGAAAGTGTGCCTTCGGGCTCCTCCGGATAAAGAAGGAGAAGGTATTCGCTGACCAGGAAACCCAAAACGGCGTCTCCCAGGAACTCCAACCGCTCGTTGTCGCGGATCGTGCCCGCTTCGACGTCAACGATACGCGACTTGTGGGTGAGGGCGCGCGACAACAGCTCGCGGTTCTGAAAAGAATAACCCAGGATTGCTTCCAACTCGCCGGGCGCCGCGTTTGTCATTCCGCTACGGCTTGGGGGCGGCGGCGCCTGTTCCACCGGTTCCGCCGGCCGCCGCGGCTTTCCGCTTCACCGTGTCCGACTTGAGGTTTTCCGCCACCTGCTTCACTTGCGGATTCACGTTTGGAACCGCTATCGCCTTGTCGAAAGCCGCGATCGCGTCGTCGTACTGCCTGGTCTGCGCGTAGCACTCGCCGAGGCGAACGAAAGCGGCGGGATCGGGAGTTGCCGCCGTATCGATCGACGTCTTGAAATGATTGATCGCCTCGGGATATTTCTTCTGATTCATGGAGGCCACCGCCAGCGCCTGATGCGCTTCCGACGTGTAGTCTTTCTTCGCCGCCGCCCATTGCTCGTCGGTCATCTGCGGTTGAAGCTTCGGCGCATCCTTCAAGGCTTCGATCGCGCCGTTGGCGTTCTTTTCCACTTTCGCGACCTCGTCTTTGAGGTTCAGGTCGAACTCTTTAATGCCTGCCGCGGTGATGTCGGCGACCGCCAGCATCGCGATGAAGTCTTTCGGATTCGCCAGCAAGGCGCGGTCAGCCCATACGCCCACCAGCGTCGCGTCGTTCTTCTGCCGCGCGGTTTCCACCGCCATATCCAGAACCATGCTTTTGTACTCTGTGTCGGCGAACTTGGTCAGCAAATTGTCGATGGCCGCGAGCCGGGCGTCGGCATTCTGCGCGTTCTGAATGGCCATCAGGGCGTCGACTTCTTTTTGCGATTTGGGCTTCGGGCCTTGTGCGAACGCCGGGCTGAGCGCGAAACAGGCAACCAAGCTGAGTAGGGTGAGTCTGGTCTTCATAAATAAACTTCTCCACATTGTAAGACTATCGGCGGGGCTTCTGTCAGAGAGGACTATTCCTGCGATTTCGCCGGCGGGGGTGCCGCGCTGAGCGCTTTCTCCGCCTCGGCTTGAGCCTGTTTGGATCCTCCGACTATTTTTATCGCGGCGCGATAGCGTTTGGCCGCTTCGTCATTCTCGCCGGCCGCCGCGGCAAGCCGCCCCAGATAGAGCAGGGCCCACGATTCGGTGTCGGCATCCGGTTTTTCTTCCAGCGTCTTCTGGAAAAGCTTCTCCGCCAGTTCCGGATCTTTTTGCAAAGCGGCGATCCGTCCCAGGCCGAAGTAAGCGCGCGCGTGCAGCGAGCTTTCGTCGGGCAGTTCGAGGACGCGTTGGAACGACTCCTTCGCTTTGTCGTATTGCTTGTCGAAGGAGAGAGACTCGGCGTTCATCAGTGCCGTCTGAGAGGCCGTCAACGGCGCCTGCCGCGCGACGGGCTGCTCCGGGCGCGCGGTGATCTTTGCCGGCGCGAACACGACGTTTTGCAGCCGGCGCGTTTCGTTCTTCAAATTGATCGCATCAATCATGTCCGGCAGGTAGAGCCGCATCGATTCCTGCTGCTTCTCATAGGCGGGAAGCTGCTCATAAAAGAACGGCGTAAGAATAAAGCCTTCGCGCAGCGCGCCGTCCACCAGGCCGCCGCGCTCCCGGGTGGGAGACAACCGGGCCTCCACCGCCTTGATCAACGATTCGGAAGACAACAGCAGGAAATCCTTCTTGAACGATTCGTCCAGAGCCGGAGCCGTATCGGAAATATCTTCGAGCGATTTCTTCGGTTCCAGATGGGCGGCGTATTTCACCGAGAGCGGATCGAGGACGTAGTGCAAATAGGCGTGCCGGATCTGCCGCGTCTGTTCTTCCGCCGACACCCGGACCTCATCGCCATTCCGGCCTTTCGGCGTGACAACGACAAAATAATCGTCCTTCAGGCTGCGCGACTGAATCAATCCCGGCGGCCCCGCGAGCTCGACAAAAATCTGGAAGCGCCGTCCCAGGTAGCCGCTTGTGGGATTGCGCAGGTAGCCGTTGGTGGCGAACAGAGCCTTGGTAATGGGGTCGTGGTAAAACTCGAGCGCCTGTTCGTAGGCCGGACTGGCGCGCTTGCGGAGCGCATCGAGCTTGGCGTCGGCCCAAAAGCGCAGAAGCAGGGTCTCCAACCCGGCGAGCGGCGCAACTTCGGGAGCCAGTTCTCCGGGCTGGTATCGATATTGGAATTCGGGCGGGTCCCCCAGCGACAGCGCGAAAGTAATGTACTGCGCGAGATCCGCTTCGGGGTCCTTTAGACGGTGCTCATTGAAGAACCGCTTCAAATCGGCGAGCGATGCCGGATGTTCCTTCAGGATGGAATCGATCAGCACGGAGCGAACGGGATGAGCGTCGGGCGCGTCCGGCGAATCGAAGCCCGCCGCCGCGCGCGCGGTCAGCATGGCAAAGAGCGTCGGATTGGTGTCGAGCTGATTTTCCTGGCTCCAACCGGAGGCGGCGAACAGGAGCAGGGCGGGGAGAACGATGAGGGAGCGAATCAAAAGGCCAACCTTTTTAGTGCCGGGAACCTATTTCACCAGCTTACCGCACCCGTCACTTTCCGATGCAAAAAGTGGAAAAGATGCGGTTGAGGATGTCGTCCGCCGTGGTCGCTCCGGTGATTCCGTCGAGGGGACGGAGCGCGGCATAAAGATCGAGCAGCAGCATCTCGTGCGGCAGGCCCGCGCCGGCGGCATTCCCGGCTTGCGTCAGCGCCTCCAGCGTCTCGCGCAGAAGTTGTTCGTGCCGCAGGCTGGTGATCAATCCGCCGGAAGCCTCGCCCCCTGGCGCGATCGTCTCGCGAATCCGTTCCCGCAGGGCCGCCACCCCGTCGCCGGTGATCGCCGAAACCAGCACCGCGCCGTCGGGAAGCTCCGCGGCGGCGCCCAGGTCGCTCTTATTGGCCGCCACCAGGTAGCGTCCCTGGGCCGACGCGCGGGCGATCAGGTTGAGGTCGGCGGCATCGAGCGGCTGTGAGATATCGACAACCACCAGGGTGAAATCGGCGTCCGCCATCGCCTGGAAACTGCGCTCGATTCCCAGCGACTCCACCAGGTCGTGCCCCTCCCGGATGCCCGCCGTGTCCACCAGCCGCACTGGAATTCCGCCGATTGCGACCGTCTCCGACACCAGGTCCCGCGTGGTGCCGGGAACGTCCGTGACAATGGAGCGCTCCTGTTCGAGCAGCCTGTTGAACAGGCTGCTTTTCCCCGTGTTCGGCCGGCCGGCGATCGCGAGCATCATCCCCGAATGCACCAGTTTTCCGTAGGCAAAGGTGTCCGCCAGTTGGCGCACATCCTTTTCGATGGGGGCGAGCCGCCGCAGAATCTCATCTGCCGAGGCGACGCTCACGTCGTCTTCCGCGAAATCGATACCGGCTTCGAGCAGGGCGATCAACTCCAGAAGCTGTTCCTTCACCGGCGCGAGCCGCCGCGAAACCGAGCCTTCCGCCTGCTGCGCGGCGATGCGTGCCTGATAGAGCGTAGTGGATTCGATCAGGTCCCTCACCGCCTCCGCCCGTGGCAGATCGATGCGGCCGTTCAAATAAGCTCGTAGCGTGAACTCACCCGGATTTGCCAGACGCGCGCCCGACGCGCAGGCGCGTCCCAGGCAGTGTTGCAGCACCACGGGCGATCCATGGCAGGAAATCTCGATCAGATCCTCCGCGGTATAGGAGCGGGGCGCGGCAAAAAACGAGATGACGACGTGATCGACGAGGTTTCCGCTCTCATCCACCAAATCCGCGAGGGAAGAACTCCAGGGCCGCCATTCGTGGCCCGGGCGGAAGCGGAGCATGCGTGCCGCGACGGCGCGCGCATCCGGGCCGGACAGGCGCACCACTCCAATCCCGGATCGTCCTGGAGGCGTGGAGATTGCCGCGATGGTTTCGAAAATCAATGCCTGAAATCGCTGCGCTAGCGCCCGCGGCGCGGGCCGGAGCGCCGGGGCCTGTCACCGCGCGGTCCACCCTGCCGCGAACCATCGCCGCGCGATCCGAAGCCCCGCGGGCGATCGCGAAAGCTATCCCTCGGCTCGGGCGGCCGGATGGGTTCGGGGATGGTCTTCATCTCTTCCGGCACGATCACTACCTGGCGGATGGAGCCAACACCGGTGCTTTCGCTGCGGATGCCGGCTTCATTTCGCAAACTCAAGTGGAGGATACGCCGCTCGCGGCTGCTCATGGGGTTGAAATGAAACGGCGCGTGAGTCTTGCGGACTTTTTCGGCGGCGGTGATGGCGCTTAACCGCAATTCCTCAATGCGCAGGACGCGGTAATCGTTCGCGTCGAAACAAATCAGGGAATGGTCTTCCGCCGGGACGTGCAGAACTTCCATCGCCAGGTGCTCCAGCGCGAGGAGCAGTTCCGCGCGGTTCGCCAGCAGCAGATCCACATCGTCGCCGGAGAATTTCACCACCACTTCCGGGTCCTCAAAATCCGGATGCGCGTGGGTTCCTTCCACGGCTTCCATCGTCAACTCAAATCCGGCGCGTTGCAGCACCGGTCCGAGGAATTCCTGAATTTTCGGCTCGATCTCCGCCGCGATGTACTTATGCTTGCTCATGATTCTAGGCCTTGATTTTCTTCGGGGAACCCGCTACCGCCGGTTGTGGCGTAGGGGCCGCCGAGAGCCGGTTGATGAAGTACTGGGTTCCAATCCCCACCAGATTGCTAGTGAGGTAGTATAACACCAGCCCGCTGGACTGATAGTAGAAGAAGAAGCCCAGAATCAGCGGCATAAACATCATCATCTTCTGCTGGGATGGGTCCGCCGTCGGGTTGGGGGTCATCTTTTGCATGAAGAATTGGGTCACGATCATCACCGTGGGTAGCAGGCGCACCGGGAGGTGTTCCGGCTGCGAAAGGTCGCTCACCCAGAGCCAGGGCGCGCCGCGCAATTCTATGGCGACCGCCAGAACCTTGTAAAACGCATAGAAGAAGGGAAGCTGAATCAGCATCGGCAGGCACCCGCCCACCGGGTTCACGCCATGCTTCTTGTAGAGGGCCATCACCTCCTGGTTTTTCTCCGCGTTGCGGGGATCCCGGAGGCTTACGTTCTTGTATTTTGCATTGATGGCGGCAATCTGCGGCTGCAGCGTCTGCATCTTCTTTGCCGACTTCATGCTGGAGAACCGCAGCGGCAGCAGCAGGATGCTGATGGCCACGGTCACGAAGACGATCGTCCACCCCCAGTTGTGAATCCAGCCGTTGTTGATCACTTTCATCACCAGGAACAAGGGCTTGGCGATCACGCCGAACCATCCCCAGTCGATCAACTCCTTCAGCTTGGGATCCACCGTGTTGAGCATGTCCACGTCTTTCGGACCCGCGAACAGGGAGAAGCGATTTACGCTGTCTCCTCCCACGGAAAGGCCCACGTGAAGGTCGTCCTTTTTGTCGGCCAGGCGGGGGAGGTTATCGCCGTAGGTGTCGATCTCGACCGTGGTATTGTCCGCCGGGAGGAAAACCGCCGCGAAGAAGGCGTCCTCCAGACCGGCGAAGGAATACCGGCCGGTTGCCTTCAAAACCCCGTTCTCGCCCTTGGAGCCGTCCTTGCCGGTCTTTGTCCGCAGTTTCCCTTCGCTCAGGTCGTAGTAGACCGAATGCTGCGCGGCGTCGGCGCTGATGACGCTTTGGTCGCCGAAGCCTCCGCGCCATTCGATCATGTGCTTCACCGGCGCGCCGTTCTCGATCACTTCCGACTTGAATTTAGAGAGATAGCTGTTCTTTGAGAACTCGAAACTCTTGCGGCATGAAGTCTTTCCGTCCGAAAATTCAAATTCCACATTAAGTCCGTCCGCCGAGCGCTTCACCGCAAACAGCGCCTGGTTCAGATCGGTGGATGGCTTCGGCGAGTCCGGAAACAGGAGCGAAAAAGGCGGGTCCACTTTTCCGAGAACGGAGACATTGACCAGATCCAGCGGCTTGCCGGCCGAATCCTTGAATTTGTTCAGTTTCCAACTGCGCACCGTGGCGCCGCGGTTCGAAAAAACGATGTGATAGAGTTCCGTCTCCACCGCGAAGGTTTCCTCGCTCTGGCCAGCCACTTGACCCGCCACCGGCTGAGGCTTTTCAGCCGGCGCGGTCGCGAGCTTCGACGGTTCGGGCGCCTTGGTCTCAGCCGCCACCGGCTTTTTCGCCAGCTCTTTGGCTGGAACCGGGGGCTTGTAGATGTACTGGGATACGAAAAGCACCACTCCCATCAGAAGAAACGCCAACAGCAGGCGAATCTCCATGGACATCTCTTTCTTGGCCGGTTTTGTAGGATTGCTATTGGATTCGGGTGAGTCTGGCATGCAAATTCCGGAGAGCTAACGGACAGGATCGAACCCGCCGGCGGAGAAGGGATGACAGCGCCCCAAGCGGCAGAGCCCCATCCAGACGCCGCGGATCGCCCCGTGGCGGGCAACTGCTTCCATCATGTACTCCGAACACGTTGGAGAGAAACGGCAGGCAGAGGGCAGAAACGGCGAGATAAACCGCTTGTACGATCGCAAAAGAAAAATAACTAGGGCCGGCATCGGCTTACCAGGCGGTCCACTTCCCGCCGCAGAGCCTCGACGGGAGCCGTAACGGCAGGGCGGCGCGGGTTGATGACAATATCCCATTGGGAGCCGATTTCGGGAAGCCGCAATCGCATCGCTTCGCGGATGCGCCTCCGCGCACGGTTCCTTTTGACGGCGCGGCCGAACGCGCGCGGGACGGTAAATCCGAAACGGGGACCTTGGCCCGGGAGACGCTCCACTGCCAGACAAAATGCGGCGAATAGATGGCCTGACTGGCGGAACCCATTTTGGTAGACGTTGCGGAAGTCCGATGACTTCAAAATTCGAGCGGATTTTGAGAGCGGAAAGCTAATCGGCGTACCTGACAACTCTCTCATCGCTGACGGTCAGCTTGTGGCGGCCCTTGGCGCGGCGGCGGGAGAGTACGGCCCGGCCATCTTTGCTTTTCATACGCGCCCGGAAACCATGAGTTTTTGCGCGCTTTCGGTTGTTCGGCTGAAATGTACGTTTTGGCATAATCTTCCCGATTCCGGGAACGCAACCGAAAAAGGCGGCGCTACCCTAAGACACACTACGGAGGAAGTACAAGTTTCACTATAGCCGCTGGCAAGAAGGAGTGTCAAACTAGAGGAGAGAGCAGCCATGTCCAATCTTCAATCGGATTTAGCTCCCATGTCGGAAGCGGTGACCGGGGATATTCGCGTCGAGGTGTTATCTCGTCATTCGCCGGAGAACTCGCGGCCCGCGCAGGGAGAATGGGTTTTCGAATATACGGTCCGTATTACGAACCAGGGGACGGAAACCGTGCAATTGCTTACCCGCCATTGGATTATTACGGATGCCTTCGACGACGTGCGCGAGGTGCAGGGGCCGGGCGTGATCGGAGAGCAGCCCGTGCTTGCGCCGGGCGAGTCGTTCCAGTACTCTTCCTGGTGCCCCTTGAAAACCCCGACGGGAAGCATGCGCGGGACGTATCAAATGACCGGCCCCGGCGGCCGGATTTTCGATATTGAAATTGCTCCGTTCGGTCTGAAAGCGCGTTACACGGTGCATTAGACTCGCCTGCCGCGCGTCCTCTATTTTCCCGGGAGCCTCCGGCGCAGACTCTTCAAAATCCGCTCGCCAAGAGTGCCGAAGGGCTGGTCCGTCGTCAGGTAGGTCCAGGTGGCTCCTCGCTCGAAGCGCTCCCGATCCGCGAAATGGATCTCCCCGTCCCGGATCCCGGCGGCGGCGAACGCGTTGGCGATCTCGTCCGCCAGCAGATCCCAAAAATCGTCGTAGATCTCGCGCACTCCACGGAGGAATTCATATAGAGGGTCGCGGCCGCCCCAGGAAACCCAATGAATGCCGCCCTTCAGCTCGGCGACATTGGCCAGATAATCCGCCCAGAGGTCGTCCATCACGGCAAGCGCCAGCGCGCGGCCGGCCTTTTCGGTCGCGTCCCGGCCTAGCGTCCCGACCAGCGCCAGATACTGCTCCTCGGGCAGCATGGACTCGATGCTCCATTCGGCGGACGTTAGAACCTGGCGGCGCAAATTGCAGACTTCCCGGCGCTGCTGTTCGACGGCGGACTCATATTTCCAGAGCGTTTGCCGGATCTCGAGATTCTGGCTCTCCGCCGTGCGCTGCACGCTATCGATATCGGGATTTTCGACGACGCCAAAGCGCACCAGAAGATCATCCTCCAGGCTGAGAAAGAAACGGGACGTTCCCGGGTCGCCTTGCCGTCCGGCGCGGCCGCGAAGCTGGTTGTCGATTCTCCGCGCTTCATGGCGAGTGGTCCCGATGATGTAAAGACCGCCCAGCTCAACCACTCTTCGCCGGTCCACGGGCGGATCGCCACCCAGCAAGATATCGGTTCCGCGCCCTGCCATATTGGTCGATATCGTCACAGCCCCGAGCGCGCCGGCCCGCGCGACGATCGCCGCTTCGGCCTCATCGTTCGCCGCGTTCAGGACCGAGTGGGGTATTCCAGCCATCTGGAGACGCCGGCTCAGACGCTCCGACTCTTCCACGCTGGCCGTTCCCACCAGAACCGGACGGCCAACCGCGTGGGTCTTGCGGATTTCCTCCAGTACCGCGCGATCGCGAGCGCCTCGATCGGCATACACGATGTCGGGGAGGTCCTGGCGAATTACCGGGCGATTCGTCGGGATCACTGTCACCCGCAGCTTATAAACTCTGCGAAACTCTTCCGCCTGCGTCGCCGCGGTTCCGGTCATGCCGCAGATTTGTTCGTACATCCCGACCAGGTTCTGTATCGTGATCGATCCCAGGATGCGTCCCTGCGCTCTCAGCGCCACTCGCTCTTTCGCTTCGATAGCGGATTGAAGCCCCGCCGGCCAGCGGCGATCCTGTGCTATCCGGCCTTTGAACTCGTCCACCAACTCGACCGAGCCGTTTTTGATGATATAGTCGACGCCGCGCCGGAGCAGCACGCGCGCGTGCAGCGCATCCTGGATGGCCGTGAGAACGGGGAGATTTCCGGCGTCGAAGAGGTTTTCGCATCCGAGGGCGTTTTCCACTCTCTGGATGCCCGCATCGGTCAATTGCACGTTGCGGGCGAATTCGTCGACAAAGTAATGGTGATAGGGACGCAAACCGGCCGCCGCGGAATCCGCGCGGGTTGCCAGATCGGGATTCCCGGAAATCCCCCCGGCGATGACGAGCGGGATGCGAGCCTCATCGATCAGGATCGAATCCGCTTCGTCGATCAGGGCGAAGGCGAACGGACGCTGCACCAGTTCGGCGGCCTCCCTGGCGAGTCCATCCCGCAAGTAGTCGAAGCCGGCCTCGTTGGCGGTCCCATAGGTTACGTCGCGGAGATAGGCGGCGCGGCGCTCGCCGGCGGGCATACTCTGCGAGATATGGCCCACGGAGAGGCCGAACCACTCGTAAATGCCGCCCATCCAGGCCGCATCGCGCCGCGCCAGATAATCGTTGGTCGTAAGCACATGTACGCCCCGGCGCCGGAGCGCATACCAGACGACGGCGGGAACGGCGGCGAGCGTTTTCCCTTCGCCGGTTTGCATCTCCGCGATTTCTCCGCGCTGCATCGCCAGCGCGCCCAGCAGTTGCACGTCGAACATGCGGAGCCCCAGGACGCGCTCGGCGACCGCGGCCGCGGCGGCGAACGTCTCAATCACGCCGCTGCCTGCCTCTGGCGAACCAAGCTGTTGCGTAATGGACCTGAGCTGCCCGTCGTCGAGAGAGCGCAGCTCTTCCCGGCGTCGATTGATCGCCTGCAATTGATCCTCGGAGCTTTGACTCCAAAGCCCGAGAAAACGCATTACACTCCCCAACGGCATACAACCTCTTTTCCTGGCGTTTTTGGCTCTTGGCGTTTGTGGCTAGGCGAAGAGAGAGGCAGCCGGAGGCGGCCGTTGAAACCGGACTGAGGCTTCCGTCCGCGGCGCCACCGGCGATTGGTAAGGGAGCGCGCGCTTCAGGGCGAAGCGGCATTCGCGAACGCACCGCCGCTTTTGAGGTGTTTGCCGTTCCGCTCTTACGCCGCGGACAAGTTCGATGGCGGCCGCCGCCCTGGGGGACGGCTCAACCGGCTGCGCGCACAACAGCGCCAGCACCGCGGCGAAGACGCACTGGAGGAACGCTCGCGTCATTGGTCCGAGTGTCGCACAGCCGGCGATCGGCTGCTCTCAACACGCGAATGGTCCTGGTTTGAATCCCTATTGGACCGTCAAGGTCGCGGTCTGAGTGTAGACCACTCCCTGGTATGTCGCCGTGACGGTAAGGGTGTAGGTCTTGTTCCCTATCTTCGACCGCTCCCGGAGCACGTGCTGCAGTTCTGCGGAAAACCACCCCTCTTCAATTTTGGCGAAGCGATTCTAACGAATCGACACCCACCGCCGCTTCAACCTTCAACGATTGCTGGGACACGCTCGCCCGATTTGTAGGGAGATAAAACCAAACGGGGACATGGTGGAGCGCAGCTATTTATGCAATTGCCCTCCGCAGGTGTGGCCCAACGCTCCCACGGGTACTACGAACACTCCGGTCCTGAGTTTAGAATTTCGGACAACTCACGGGATGACTGCAAACCTGGAGATTAGAGTGACGTTGGTGTAGTCCTAACTGTTACAACTTGTCCGACCGCCGGGGGGAGCGACTTCATTGCCTTCAATCCCATAAGTGACTGTTCCAGCCGCCGGTGACGCCGGATCCGCGCCCCCGTAGAGGTGAACTATGGGAGACCCCGTGCAGCCAGTCCCGAACTGCCCATAGAAGCCGAGGAGTGCCTGCAGCGGCAAAACCGCGCGACCGTATAACAAACGGATAAATCCGTATGTGACACTCCGATACCGAGCCTGCTTACCGGCCCGTATCCTGCCGTTTCAGGATCACTCCCGGACGTGCGCCGGTGTGCCTGCCCTGGTCCAGTACGATTTTTCCGTTCACGATGACGTACTCTACGCCGGTTGCGTACTGATGGGGCTTTTCGAAAGTGGCGTTATCGATGATTTTTGCCGCGTCGAAAACCGTAACGTCGGCCGCCATCCCCGGGCGGAGAATTCCACGGTCCAGCAGCCCGATCTTCGACGCGTTTTCCGAGGTCATCTTACGAATGGCGTCTTCCAGGGTCAGAACGTGTTCTTCGCGAACATAGCGGCCAAGCACACGCGGGAAAGTGCCGTAATAACGGGGGTGCGGATGCCCTCCGCTTAGCGGTCCGGTGGTTGCAACCGCCGTGCCGTCCGAGCCGATGGACACGAAAGACTGCCGGAGCGCATACTGCATGTCCTTCTCGGAGTGGTGAAAGTAAACGGTTGGGACCGATCCGCCGTTGGCTTCCAGCAGCTCGAATAGAGCATCGATGGGAGACTTCTTCAGCGCGGCGATCACTTCGTTCATGCGCATGCCTTCGAATTTCCGGTATTGCGGGTTGGAAAGAGACACCAGAAGCATGCCGTCCCAGCCGCCCGTGGCCGTGTAGTGGTCGTACCAGTTCGAGCCGGGGATGCCGTTCAGGATCTCCTTTTCCAGCCGCGGCCTCAGGGCGGGATTCTTGAGCCGCGCGATCAGCGCTTGCGGGCCTCCTTCGTGCGCCCAGGGAGGAATGATGGTTGCCAGGTCATTCTGGCCCGCTCGATAAGGATACACATTCGCCTGCACCGCAACGCCCTGTTCGCGGGCTCGGGCGATGGTCGAGATCAGCTCCGGCATCTGGCCCCACATGGAATGCTCGGCGATTTTGAGATGAATGATATCCACCGGGACTCCGGCTCTCCGCCCGATGTCGATGGCCTCCGCCACGGATTCGAAAACGCCCCTGCCTTCCGTCCTCATATGGGTTGAGTAACTACCGCCGTACGGCGCGGCGGCCTGGCACATCGCCACGAGCGTGCCGGTGTCAATCCAGGAGCCGGGCGGCCCGCTGAGGGAACTGCTGACCCCCAGCGCGCCCTGTTCCATGGCGGTCCGGACCAGCGCGCGCATTTGATCCAGCTCTTCCGGCGTGGGAAGCCCGGCCCGCTCTCCGCGCACATAGGTCCAGATCTGGCTGGAGCCGACATAGCTACCGATATTCGTCGAGATTCCCTGGCGAAGCAGGCGCGCAAAATACCCGTTGAAATCGGTCCAATCGGCCGCGCCGCCTCCCGGCAGGACCCGGCGCGCGGAGGCGTCCTGCTTGCCGCCGATGGGAGCGGCCGACTCGCCTTCGCCCAGAATCATGGACGTGACGCCCTGGCGCACCATGCTCTGCGCATCGCCATCCACGAGGAGCGTGTAGTCGGAATGGTTGTGCATGTCGATAAAGCCCGGAGCGACGGTGAGGCCGCGGGCATCGACGATCCGCTTGGCGCTCCAGGATTCCAAGTGGCCCATGGCGGCGATCCGGCCGCCCCGGATCGCGATATCTCCCGGAAACGAGGGATTTCCGGTTCCATCGACAATGCGCCCGCCGCGAATCAACAGGTCGATTTCCTGCGCGGCCGCCGGCGGCAGGCAGGCGGAGGCGGCAAGGGCGATTAACGCGAGTGACGTGCGCACGAAGCTCAGTTTAGTACCGCACCGCCGCTGGATGAAAGCCCGAATGAGGAAATAAACGCAAGCAAGAGAAACAATTTACCCAGGTAAAGACATGCTTCCGCTGGCCTCAATGCTTAAATTGCGATAATCTACCCCCATGAGACTCGCCGCGTGCCTGTTGCTCGCCTCCACGGCCATGGCGCAGCCGAGTCCTTTTTCCGACCGGTTGTACCCGATCTTTCAAAACGCCGGATGCCCGGCCTGCCACAACGGCAATGGCGTGGCGTCCGCAACCCGGCTGCACTTTCCCGATGCGTCGGCGTCCACCGAGCACGTCGAAGCCTTTGGCCGGTCGCTCGTGCGGCTGGTGGATCGCGAGCATCCGGAAGAATCCCTGCTGTTCAGGAAGCCGACCAAGCGCATCGCGCATGGCGGCGGCGAGAGAATCAAACCCGGAAGTCCGGAAGAGGCGGCGCTCCTCACCTGGATTCGCGTCCTGGCGGCGATGCCTCCGGAGCAGGTCGCAGCGGCGCTCCGATACGACGAGGCGGGCTCCGATGCGGGCAAGGCGCGCACAGTGGTGCTGCGGCGTCTCACCAACAGCCAGTACAACAACACCGTCCGCGATCTGCTTGGCGACCAGACCGAGCCGGCAAACCAGTTTCCGCCGGAGGATTTCGTCAGCGGCTTTAAGAACCAGTACGACGCACAGAACCTTTCGCCGCTTCTCGAAGAAGCCTACGGCGCGGCGGCGGAAAAGCTGGCGCGCAACGCTTTTCGCAATGGCGATCGCCGCCATTTGATTTCCTGCTCCCCGGGTCCGGCGTGCCGCGACCAATTCGTGCGCGAATTCGGCCGCAAAGCGTTCCGCCGGCCGCTCGATCCGGGAGAGCGAAGCCGGTACGTGGCTCTGTTTGGCAAGGAGAGTACCTTTCTGGCGGGAGCACAACTGGTGGTGGAGGCGATGCTGCAATCGCCCAACTTCCTTTTCCGCCTGGACGAGACCACCAATCCAGCCTGGAAGCCCTACGCGGCGGCAAGCCGCCTGGCTTATTCTCTGTGGGACACCACGCCGGATAGCGCGTTACTGGACGCCGCGGCGCGCGGCCAGCTCTCGACGCCGAAGCAGATGGAAGCCGCCGCGAGGCGCATGCTCCAAGATCGGCGCGCGCACCAGGCCGTCGACGAGTTCATCGCGGAATGGCTGCGTTTTGACCGCGTGCTCAATAGCAGCCGCGACCGGCGCCGGTATCCGAAATTCAGCCGCGAACTGGCGGTCGCCATGACCGAGGAGGCGAAGCTATTCGTCTCCGACCTGATCTGGAGCGACCGCAATTTCATGGATGTGTTCAGCGGAGAATACAGCTTCGTCAACGCGGATCTCGCCTCCATCTATGGGGTACCCGCGCCGGCGCAGGATTTCGCTCGCGTGAGCTTCCCCCCGGAATCCGAGCGGGCGGGCCTTTTGGGACAGACGCTCTTTCTTGCTCTTTCGGCGAAGCCGGACGACAGCTCGTTGACCGGCCGGGGACTCTTCGTGCGCGAGCAGTTCCTCTGCCAGCACGTCCCGCCGCCGCCGGCCGGCGTGAACACGAACCTTGCGCCTTCTTCGGAGGCGCATCCGCAAACCAACCGCCAGCGCATGGGCGAGCACGCCAGCAATCCGTTTTGCGCCAGTTGTCATAATCTGATCGATCCCATCGGCGTCGGCTTTGAAAAATTCGACGCGGTCGGTGCGCGGCGCGATCAGTATCAACTGGTTTTTTACGGCGGCCACGGCGGGCCGCGCCGGCCCCCTAAAACCGTCAGCTTGCCCATGGACACCAAGGGCTGGGTGGTGGGCATTCCCGATTCGAACTTCTCTTCGCCGCGGCAGCTCGGGCTGATCCTGGCCAGGACGCCGAAATGCCAGGAGTGCATGGTAAAGCAGTATTTTAGATACATAGCCGGACGCATGGAAACGCCGGCCGATGCCGCCTTGATTCGAAGAGTTACCGAGGATTTCCAGCGATCCGGATTTCGCTTCCAGGAGCTCATGCTCTCCCTGGTCCGCAATCGCGAGTCGCTAGCCGAGGAAAGGAACGTGTATGTCGCAAGTAATCACCAGGCGCCTTAGGGTTTCCCGCCGCAAGATGCTGAAGGGAGTCGGCGCCTGCATGGGACTGCCGCCCCTGGTGTCGATGTTCAACGCCACGGGTACGGCCTATGCGGCGGACTTGAGCACGGCGTCCGCGAAAGAGGCGCCGATCGAGAATCGTTTCATCCTTTGGTTCAACGGCAACGGCATTCCCGAGCGTTATTGGATCCCCGCGGAGACCGGGGCCGATTACCGGATGACGCCTTGTCTCGCTCCGCTGGCCGCGTATCGCAACGACATTCATGTCATTACGGGTCTCGATAACATGGCCGCGGGGCTTCCGGGGCCCGGCAACGGCCACCACAACTCCATGAGCGGGTTGATGACGTGCACGCGTTTCAGCGGACGTGGCGCGAGCGGGATCTCGATCGATCAGGCCATAGCCAACAAGATCGGCGGCGATTCTCGTTTCCGCTCCCTGCAGATCGGTGTCGCGCAGGAATCCTTCGGCGAAAGCATCCAGCGGAACATGAGCTGGTCCGGCTACGACCGGGCGCTGCCTCCGGAGATGCTGCCGGACCGGCTTTTCGACCGGCTTTTCGGCCGCCGCGAGGAAGGGTGGATCCAGCGCAAGAAGAGCATCCTCGATGCGGTGATGGAGGATGCCCATGCGCTAAAAAAGGAGCTGCCGAAGGACGATCAGTTGCGGGTGGACGAGCAGATGGCGTCGGTCCGGGACGTGGAACGCGCGATCACCACGCTGCCTCCCGAATACCGGCGGATCGACCCGCCGGAGTATGAAGACATGAAGGACTGGCCGCGGATCGCGAAACTGCAGAGCGATTTGCTGGCGCATGCCTTAATTACGCGTCAAACGCGGGTCGCATCCTATATGCTGACCAAGTGCCAGAGCATCTGCCGGTTCCCCTGGCTCGGCTACACCGCGGCGCGCCACCACGACTACACGCACGCGGACGGACGCGCGCCCGGCGCCGACGGAGTGGAGGGACAGCGCATCATGCGCGACATCTGCCGCTGGCATGTCGAGGAATTTGCGTATCTTCTGGGGCGACTCAAATCGACGCCGGAAGGCGAAGGAACGCTGCTGGACCATTGCTGCCTCGCCTTCGTCCATGAGCACGCCGAAGCGAATCCGCACAAGAACAACGGGTTGGCGATGATTGTGGCAGGCCACGCGCGGCGTCTCAAGACAGGGGTGCACACCGAGACTACCGGCACGGTTGGCGATCTCTATGTAACGCTGGCCGACGATATTTTAGGCGTCGGGCTCGGCACATTTCCGACGTTCAACCGCCGGCTGACCGAGGTGCTGGCGTAAGATTTCTCAGCGATTCTAGGAGTCGGCGCGCTCCGGTTCCCACTCGTCCGGCCGGCCGCGATCGATCCGGTCGTCGCGGTCCTCTTGTTTTTCCCGTTCGATGCGCAGCTTGCGTTCTTCGCGCTCTTCGCGGCCGTCGCTCATGTCTCCTCCTCATTTCAGTGTAATGGCCGGTGCCAGCCACGCGACAGCAGGCACGGCATGATCTTTGATGCGGTTTGGCGATCGAAAGGGTGATATCCTTGCGATCAAAGCGTAGGGAACGCATCCGGTCCGCGGAAAGGGTTGAAGCCCACCCTGATTGCGCCTGATCTGTAGCGATACTTCTTTCAGCCCGATGTGCGGACGGCGGGCGCTTCGACGAAAGGAGTTCGCATGCCGGATCATTCGCAGGATGCGCCGCGCTCACTTCCGGAGCGCCCCAACCTCAGACATCTGAAGGAGCAAGCCAGGGACCTGCTCAAGACGGGAGCCGCTACGTCCGTCTCGGACGCCCAATTCCAGATCGCCGGCCTCTACGGGTTTGCAAGCTGGCCGAAGCTCAAGGCTCACGTCGATTCGCTCCAGGAGTTCGGAAGGTTGAAACGGGCCATCGACGGCAACGATCTCGACCGGGTGAAGGCTCTCATGACCGGTAATCCGGCGCTGCACCGGGCGCCGCTGGGCTACGGAAAGAACGGTCCGCTCACTTGGGTGGCCGAGTGCCGCATTCCCTGGGAGCCGCCTGCGCCGGCGCGGCTCGCCATGGCCCAGTGGATGATCGAGAACGGCTCGGATGTTCACCAGGGCGGCGACGGACCGCTGATGCGCGCGGCGCTTCGGGGTGAGCGAATCCCGATGATGGAACTGCTGGTCGCAAACGGCGCCAACGTCAATGCCGAATGGAACGGAGACTTCCCGATTCTCTTCGCGCCGTGCGAGTCGGTGAGCCCGGCTTCGCTCCAGTGGCTCCTGGAACACGGGGCGGACCCGAATTGCTCCAGGCCCGGGAGAGAGTCCACGGCACTCGATTACCTCATCGGAACCTACGCACGCTCGCCGGAACTCGGGATGTGCATCGATCTCCTCCTGAATGCCGGCGGCGTTACGCGATATGACCTGCCCGGAGTGCTGGACGTTCTTCGAGAACGAACGGACCCTCTGAGCGAGCTGCTGGATGCGGATCCAGACCTGGTCAATCGACGCTATCCGGGACTCGATTGCGGCAGCACCGGCGGGCGGCGGCTTCTGCTCCAGGGCGCCACGCTCCTGCACGTTGCCGCGGAATTCGGATGCATCGAAGCGGCGCGGCTGCTTCTGGCGCGCGGAGCGCCGGTGAACGCGCCCGCCAGCCTGGACGCGGCCGGCACCGGTGGACAGACGCCGATCTTCCATGCGGTGACCCAGTTTCCGGGCCAGGGGTCCACCATGGTGCGGTTGTTGTTGGATGCTGGCGCGGACTTGTCCGTGCGGGTGAAATTGCCCGGACACTATGACCGGCCGGGGGAGGTGGTGGAGTGTACGCCTCTCGGATACGCTCTGCGATTCCCGGGCGCGGAGTTTCCAGATTCGAATGCCGAGGTTGTGCGCTTGCTTCGCGAGAAAGGCGGGATCGAGTAATGCCCCTTACCGCTCGTCAATCTGGGCGTCGGACTTCGCGGCGGCGCCTCCCCCGCGCACCAGGCAGTTTGGCTTTGCCTTCTTCAATTGCGCGATCCCCGCTCCGGTAACCTTGGTCCCGGCCAAGTCAACCGAACGGAGCCCGGGCATCGCGGAGAGGACCGGAATCACGTCGTCGCCGACGCGCGCGCAATCGTGCAAGTCCAATTCCTCCAGGTTCGATAAGACCTGGAGCGTTGCCAGCCCTCGCGCGGTGATCAGCGTGCCATCGAGCTTCAATCGCCGGAGCTCTTTCAGCGTGGCTATGGTGTCCAGGCCAGGCTGCGTCAGGCTGACCGACCACAACCCCGAGTCCTCGCGCTGGGTGCCGCCCAGATCGAGATACGTCAGCCCCGGCAGTTGCCGCAATGCCTGCAGGCCTGCATCGGTGAGCTTGTTTCCGCCAAGA
>DASZXS010000096.1:0-62475 GCA_035545735.1 Bryobacteraceae bacterium
GTGTAAGGCGAATTTCGCGAATATCCCCTCAGAGTTGGCACGGCGCTCGCAAAAAGAAAAATGCATCTGCTGAGCGCTCCCCGGCCTCCGGGCTCGTCCCAGTCTGCCGGCTTGACGGAGCGATTCTATTTTCTGACAGAATTGAATGAATTCAGCAATCCCGGAAAAGGGCCTGGAACTATGAAAGTTCCCTATGCGAAGAAGTGGCAGAAGGAAACGGATAAGCTACGCCAGATCGCGCTTGACTGCGACCTGACTGAAGATCTCAAGTGGGGCAAACCGTGCTTCACCTATCTGAAGAAAAATGTGGCCATCGTGATCCCGCTTAAGGAGTCGTGCGCGTTCTCGTTCTTCCAAGGCGCACTACTCAAAGATCCCAAGCACATTCTCGAAAGGATTGGAGAGCACACGCAGGCGGGCCGGTGGATTAAATTTACCTCGCTTCGGGAGATCGCGGCCGCACGATCAACTCTGAGGGACTATCTCTACGAAGCCGCCGAATTGGTGGAGTCCGGGGCGAAGATAGACCTAAAGAAACCTTCGGACTACCCAATTCCCGAGGAGTTGCAGAGGAAGCTGGATGACAACGCGGTTCTCCGGTCGGCATTCGCGATGCTCACGCCAGGCCGGAGGAAATCATACATTTTCTACATCTCATCCGCGAAGCAGGTAAAAACCAGAGCAGCGCGGGCGGAAAAGTGTGCCCCCATGATCCTGAGCGGGCGGGGGTTCCATGAGTTGCCGGACTGAGGCTCGTAATTGGGCCCGAGGCAACGACCGGATGTCAGGAAGTCGATCGCGAAATCACCGGAAATCATGAAGCTCCCCTTGCTGTGCCTGTTCTGTTGCGCGCTCCTGCTTGGTCCCGGCCGCAGCAGTGCGCCGGCCGCGCAGGCTCTTGAGCAGATCGACCTGTTTCACGCCGGCGAAGGGGGTGTGCATACCTACCGGATTCCGGCGCTGGTGCAGACGGCAACGGGCGTTCTGATTGCCGTTGCCGATGCGCGGCGGAAGAGCGGCCGCGATCTGCCAAACGACATTGCTCTCGTCATGCGAAGGAGCCTGGACGGCGGGAGGACGTGGTCTCCGGCCAAGATCCTACGCGAAGTCCAATCCGGCGGCGTGGGAGATGCGTCCCTACTGCTCGACCGCAAAACGGGGCGCGTGTGGTGTTTCCATGCGTATGGCCCCCCGGGCATTGGCACGTTCGAATCCAAGCCCGGCACGACCACTGGCCCCACGACAATGCAATTGCACGCCATTTATAGCGACGACCAGGGAGTGACGTGGTCGCCGCCGCGGGATCTCACGCCGAAGTTCAAGGACCCGCGATGGATGGGGTTGTTCGCTACCTCGGGGACCAACATTCAAATCAGTACCGGACGGTATCTGCTGCCGCTCGTGGTGCGCGGCGCCGGTGGCGAACTGTCCTCCCGCAACATCTATAGCGACGACGGCGGCGACAGTTGGAAAACGGGCGCGATGATCGAGTCCGGCACCGATGAGAGCCACAACGTCGAACTGACCGACGGAACCATCCTGCAGAACATGCGCAACGGCCCGAGGCGAGCGATTGCCCGATCGCGCGACGGCGGAGCAACCTTCGGCCCGGTGGAGCACGACCCCGCACTCATCGATCCAGGCTGCAATGCGGGAATCACGCGGGTGATCGACGATCACGGCAAGCCCGCGATCGTGTTCACGAACGCCGCCAGCGTCAAGCGTGAGAAGCTGACCGTGCGGCTGAGCTATGACGACGGCAGGACGTGGCCGGTTGCCCGTATTTTGCACGCCGGTCCGGCCGCGTATTCCACGGTGATCGGGTTACGCGACGGCACGCTCGGAGTGCTGTACGAACGCGGTGACACACAGCCCTATGAAAAGATTACGTTCGCTCGCTTCACCCTCGACTGGGTGAGGGGCTCCCCTTAAAAGCCGCCGGGCTAGTCCTCGTCGCCCATCTGCATCGTCAGATAGCGCTCGTAGCCGAGTTCCGCGATCTGATGCATCTGCGCCTCCAGCCAGTCCACGTGCTCTTCCTCGTCTTTGAGAAGGGCGACAAAGAGGTCACGGCTCCCATTGTCTTTCTGCTCGGTGGCGACCTGGATGGCTGCGTTATATTGCTTTACCGCCGCCAGTTCCAGGCGAAGGTCATTCTGGATCATGTCCTTCACCGTTCCGCCGACGGAAAGGTCGAGCGGCTTCATTATGGGGCTCCCGTCGAGGAAGAGTATCCGCTCCAGCAACGCCTCCGCGTGCTTCATCTCGCCGATGGATTGCTTCTTGATGTACCCGGAGAGCTTGTGGTAACCCCAGTTTTCACACATCTCGGCGTGAAGAAAGTACTGGTTGATGGCCGTGAGCTCTTCTTCAAGCGCTTTGTTCAACTCGTCGATTACCTTGGCGTTACCCTTCATGACACCCTATTATGCAGCAACGGTTGGTGGTCAGGTCAAGCAGCCGCGGCGGAAAGATCGGGACGGCAGGAGAGCAGGTCCTGAACGTAACGCCGCGCGCGCATCATTCGGATGCGGACGGCGGTTTCCGTGAGTCCGTGTTCGCTGGCAATTTCATTCGTCGCACTGCCGTGCAGGTAGTACGAGGACAGAAGGGCGCGGTCGGTCTTGCGGCAGCGCGAAAGGATCTTCTTCACGTCGATTGCCGCCGTGTTCAAGCCGGGACCCTCCACGTAGGGAGAGAGCTCCGTTTTCCTCGACTCCGAGCGGATTTGCGTACGATGAATGTTCAAAGCGATGCTGTTTGCCCAGGTGAGAACCAGGCTCGAATCTCTCAACTGATGCAGACGCTCCCAACCACGCGACCACGCGGCTTGCGCCGTTTCCTCCGCGGTATCCGGGGAGACTCCTCGCGAAATCAGCAGGCGCATCGTAAGGTGGAACCCGTCCCGGTACGCATTGCCATATTCTTCACGCGTCATGTTCGATTCTCCTCCCTTTCTTTTTTATTTTTTCCATGTAGGAGTAGGCACATCGGCTTCCAAACCGCTCCCTCTCCGCCAATCCCCTGCAACTGATTGATATTACAAGGTTATCGCTACGGGGTGGAAAACCTTACGCGTATCGGGGACCTGGTAGGATTTTCAGCCTACACGCAAATTCTAGATGCCGTAGACAGAATTTAGTCTGAGTTGAGGAGTGGTCGCCGCCGCGAGCTGAGGGTAACGCCTTCTTGTCCGTCTTTCCATTGGACCTGGCGCGCCTTCACGATGAAACGGTCCGGGGCAGATCCAACGAAATAGAACGGATAGCAGGTGACGAGGGTCAACTGGGGATAGTTCGCCGCCTGCAGAACGCTCACATCGGTGGGCTTTACGATCTGGGTGGACTCCACCTGATACAGATATTTTCCGCGAAGAGTCTCCACTTCCACGAGATCGTTCTTCCTGATGTTCCGCAGGCCGCGGAAAAGGGTGTCGCGGTGTCCCGCAATCCCCACATTGCCGGGCTGGCCGGGGAAGGCGGTTCCGGGAATATGTCCCGCCGAAAAGCGCAAGGTATCCTCATCCGCCCCCTGGCGCACCATTGCGGTCAGGCGCAGGCGAGGGACCACCAGCCTCCCGACCAGGCCATTCGGAGGAATCAACAAGCGTTCTTCCGGCGGTGATTGCCGCACCTTGCCGGTTTCCGGAGCGGATGGATCGCGAGGAAATCCCCACCAGCCCAACAGCTCGCCCGCGACCGCCGAGGATTTGGCGGACAGGAACTCCGCCACACCGGTGCTGAGTCCGTTCGCCTCCCGGTCGAATGTCCAGCCCTGCCAGCTCTGGTAAATTGCGGTGGCGGCAAGGGTCCACACCCAAACGTTGAGCGCGATCAATCCTCCCAGCAGGAGGAAATTTTCAAACGCGCGGCGCAGCTTCATCTAGCCCCCTCCGCGAGTTGCCGGGTTGACGTCATACCGGTAGCTGGTGCGGGTCCTGGCGGTTAACGCGCCATGCCCGGGCGCGGACACCTTCACACGGATATGCCTCAGGTCCGCTTTTCCACTTCCTCTAGCGGGAATGTACCCGATGGTGTAGCGCGCCCGGATGTCCTTCGCAATACGCCGGCAAATTGCCAGCATCTCTGTGGGCTTCTCCGGCAGGTAGACATCACCACCGCTCATGTGCGCGAGCCGGGTCAGCAATCCGGGATCGCGGTCGGGATCTTCGCCCGTATACAAACCGATGGTGTAAATCGTGGCTGGCGTTCGCTCCACCATGTCGATCAGTTGCCGGCGAGTGTGAACACTGGCGTTGTCTCCACCGTCGCTGATGACGACAAGTGTTTTCTTGGCCCGCCGGCCGAGGCCCAGGTGCTTCAACCCCACGATCACCGCGTCATTCAAGGCGGTGCGGCCCTCGGGCACTCCGCGAAATAGGGCCGCCTGAAGTTCCTGCCCGTTGCCGGAGAATGGCGTGCCCGTCGGAAGGCCCAATTTCACGGTGTCGTTGAAATTCACCACAAACGTCTCATCCAAAGGATTGCTCTCTCCGATAAATGTGAAAGCGGCGGCGAGGACGTCGTCTCGCTTCGGCCGCATGCTAAAGCTTTCGTCGATCACCAGGCCCACGGTCACCGGAATGTCGCTGTTCGCGAATTCGGTGACCGTCTGCGGCTTTCCATCTTCGAATACGCGGAATTGATCCCGCTTCAACCCGGAAACGGGCCGTCCCGCGCGATCCTTAACGCTGACGTCCAGGAGAACCAAACGAACATCGGAACGAATCACGAATCCGTCGGGCTCCTGATCCTGCGCCAAAAGGGATAGCGTCGGAAAAACAACGCCTGCCGCGCACGCAAGCACACACAGAGAGGGCTGTTTTCTATCCACGGCTATCCCAATGTTATTTCCTTTCCGCGGCAGCTTAGGCGTGGCGGCTCACACGAAGCAAGCCATACAAGCCAACCGCGAGGAACCCAGCGAGACCGATCCAGGGAAACACACTCGCCGTCTTAGGGAGCTTTTCCGGTATTTCTTGCGGGGCCGGCTCCGGAGCGGCGGCGGGCGCCGTATTTTGCGCTATTTCGGCAGGCGGTTCCTGGGCCGGCTGTTGGGCTTCGGCGGCAGGCGCGGGCTCGGCGGCCGGTGCAGGCTCCGCAGCGGGCGCGGGCGCGGGCTCTGGAGCCGGTGCGGGAGCCGCGGCGGCCGTTGCATGCGTCAACATGGCGAGGTGCTTGGGATATGCGAATTCCTGTCCGAAATTGTCACCGGGATAAAACCAGGCGCGCATTGCTTTCGCGCTTCCCGGGGGCGTTTCCCAGAACGTGAACTTTGAGTTTCCGGTCGGCTTGAGGCGGTAATTAGGAATCGCTAGCACGGTATCGATGATGTGGCTTTGATCGTGATTGAAGATCTGAACGATGTGCCGGTTGGAACTGGAATCGGCGAGCTTCAGGATATAGGTTCCCGGCTCAAGCAAACGATTCGTCACTTGAACAGGCTCGTGCACGGTAAGAACGGTTTTCTTATCCCACTGGTCGGCGTAGGCCCGTGTAGCGAGGACGCCAGTTACAACGGCCACCCCACAGCATGCTGCCAGAATCTTTCGCGAGTGAAATAAAGAATGCGACTTCATTTTGCAGATTTTCCTTTCGATCTTTTAGACGTTGTCCGAAGCCAATTGGCTCTGCAAACTTCTCCGTTGCAGATTGGGTTCCAGAACGCGATTTCCCGTTGTTTTCAGGCGATTCCATCATTTGTATTTTTGGAAATGAGTGTAGAATTTACGAGGTTTTTCAATGTTTCCCGTCGCGCTCACGCCAGTGAAACTGCGCGGCGGGCACGCACGTCTAACACAGAGGATAAATGTGTGAATACACTGCGAATCTATTCATGTATTGCGCTGTTGTCTCTGCTGTCACTGGCTGTGTCCGGATGCTCGCGGAATTCCGACGCGGAGAAAGCCCGGTCGGCGAGCGATAGCGCCGCGCGCAAGGCCGGCGAGGAAGCATACAAGCTCGCGCATAAGAGCAAGGAGGCCGCCCAGCAGGCGGGCCGCGAGCTGCGCAAGACTGGAAATCAAATCAAGGCTGGATGGCAGGACGCAAAACATCGCGCTCAATCGCAGGGCGAAAAGAGCCGCGATTGAGGTACAATCCAATGCATTCTTATGAAGCGTCCATCCGTATTTTTTTCATCCCTTCTCGCGGGTAGTTATCTGCTGGCCGGCAGTCTCGTCGCGCAGGACGTCGGCACGCCGTTCGCGACGCGCATCGATCCGAAGTGGAAGATCAGCGATCGAAGCCGGCCGATGGCGCCGGTGGTGACACCCGGCACTCCGAGCACGCAGCAGAAAGCGGGCCTGCCTCCTTCCGACGCCACTGTGTTATTCGACGGCAAGGACCTTGCCGGATGGGTCGATGATAAAGGCAACCCCGCGCGGTGGACTGTAGGCGATGGATATTTTCAAACCAGCTCGGGTGGAGGGGACATTCACACCACGCAGGCGTTCGGCGATTGCCAGTTGCATGTGGAATGGCAGACCCCCAATCCGCCGCACGGCAAGGATCAGGACCGCGGCAACAGCGGAATTTACCTGATGGGCTTGTACGAATTGCAGGTGCTCGATTCCTACGGCAGCGAGACATACGCCGACGGACAGGCGGGCGCGATCTACGCACAGCATCCGCCACAGGTCAACGTCACGCTGCCCCCGGGACAGTGGCAGACCTATGACGTGATCTTTCACGGACCGCGTTTCTCGGCGAGTGGCGAACTAATCCGTCCGGCCACCGCAACGGTCCTGCAAAACGGCGTGCTGATTCAAGACAACGCGGTGCTGACCGGGCCCACCGATTACATGCACCGCCCGCCGTATAAGCCAACTCCGGAAAAGCTGCCGCTGAAGCTGCAG
The DNA here is from genome assembly GCA_035545735.1 of Bryobacteraceae bacterium. GTDB lineage: Bacteria > Acidobacteriota > Terriglobia > Bryobacterales > Bryobacteraceae > JAJYKC01. The sequence goes on from DASZXS010000096.1 coordinate 6,857, forward strand.
GATCACCATCACCCGGTCAAATACCGCAACATCTGGATCCGCGAACTGAAAGAGAAATAGACGCCCGGCGCGCCGTCACAGAAAGGTTAGAATCGACGGCGTCCCTACCGGCGTGTAGTGGCCGGTAAATGCAAGCGCTCCGGTCTGGCGATTGATGCGAAAGCTGGTAACCGCGTCGCCTCGCTGGTTGCACGAGAAGAGAAAATTTCCCGACGGGTCGATGGTGAGGCTGCGCGGGTAGTCGCCTCGTGTCCATTCTTCGCCGCCGAACCGGAGCGTACCGTCCTTCGCGATCGGGAACCATGCAATGCTGTCGTGCAGGCGGTTGCTGATGTAAATGAAGCGCGCGTCCGGAGAGATTCGGATTCCCGAAGTGAAATTGGTGCCGCGAAAGCTCTTTGGCAGCGTCGAAATGGTCTGGCGCGCCGTCAGCCTGCCGGTGGAGGGATCAAAATCAAACGTGACCAGCGTGGATGCTTCCTCCTGCAAGGAATAGAGGCGGCGTCCATTGGGATGAAACACGAAATGACGCGGCCCATCGCCGGGCGGCAGCGCCGCGCGCTCGGGATCGGAGAGCTTTCCCTCCGCCGCGTCGAATTTCCATACGACGATGCAGTCCAGGCCGAGATCCGCCGCCAGAACGAAACGTCCGGAGGGGTCGGCCTGAACCATGTGGGCATGAGGATGATCGTGTCCGCTGATTGCGAAGCTGCCTTCGGGCGCGCTCGTCGCGCGGGGCGGCCCAGGAGCCCCATGATCCTCCTGCACGTCGGATGCTTCGCCCAATTTCCCGTCTTGGAGGATTGGTAGAACCGCCACCTTCCCGGCGGCGTAATTCGCCACCAGCACCCATTTGCCCGACGGATGAATGCTGAGATGCGTGGGCCCCTCGCCGCCGGAGCCGACGCGATTCAGCAGCGTCAGTCGTCCGCTCGCACGGTCCACGGCGAACGCGCTAACGGAGCCGTTCGAGACTTCGTTCGCCGAATAGAGCCGCGACCTGTCCGAATTCACTTCCAGCCAGACGGGGTTGATATCGCTCTCAAAGACCTCTTTCGCGGTCAAGACTCCGGAAGCGGAATTCATTTCGAACATGTGGATCCCGCTGCCCCGCCCGCGGCTGCCCTCCGGGCCTTGCGGCGAACTGTACGCGCCCACATACGCGATGACCTTCTTCGTCTGAGAAAACGCCGCGCTTGCCGAAAGGAGCGCAGCCGACGTTTGTAGAAAACCGCGGCGGGATGTCACGCGACCTTCCCCGGTTCCCCCGCGTCGCTGGCGGTGAAATACGCGCAATCGGGATGATGGAATACCATCGCGCTCACGCTCGCCTCGGGATCCATCATCATTCCGTCCGTTAGGTGCACTCCGATTTCTTCCGGCATCAGGATCTCCCAGATCCCTCTCTGGTCGTCCAGATTCGGACAAGCGGGATAGCCGAGACTATATCGCTTTCCGTGGTAGCGCGAGGTGAAGCGTTCGTGCATGGTAGTCGCAGGCGGATCGGGGAAGCCCCAATCTTCGCGAATGCGCCGATGGATCCACTCCGCGCCGGCTTCCGCGGTTTCGATGGCCAGGGCTTGAAGAGCATGCGCCTTGAAGAACTCGCCGTCCCGCTTGGCCTGCTCGGCTTTCTCGCGCACGCCCGCGCCTGCCGTCACGACGAAGAACGCCATGTGATCGCGATTTCCGTTGTCGGGGTCGAGCACGTAGTCGCTCAGGCAGAGCCCGTTTTCGCGAGGCTGGCGGCCGAAGTGAAAAGTCCAGAGCGGAGTGTCCCCGCCGGGAGCGAAGAGATGGACAGAATTGCCGGCGGCTTCCGCCTCCATAAACCGCCATACCACCTTCGCCTTGAGGAACCCGGACGCCCATTGCTTCACTTCTTCCACCTCATGAAAGAGCTTCAACGCCTTCGCATCGCGCTGGGCGAGCAGTTGTTCAAAATTGCCCTTGAAGCCGAGATGGCGTCCGTAGAGCGTGAAAGGATTGATGTAGCTCCAGAGCTCCGGCAGATTCGGGATGTCGCGCACCCGGCGATCCAGATAGGGCGCTGGCGGAATGGGAATATCCGTCCGGACTTTCGCGCTGCGCTTTTCCGACACCGGACGCAGGGGTTCCGGCGGGACGGCGGCCACCGTGGTGGCTTCCGTGAAGGTGTGCTCCGCCAGAACCTGGTCGCGGCTGGCCGGATCCATGATGGCGTTCAGCAGGCTCAGGCCGGTCATGGCGTCCTTGGCGTAGAAGGTTGGCGCGGAATAAACCGGCGCAATTTTCGACTCGGTAAATTTCCGCGAGAGCGCCGCGCCACCCACCAGCAGCGGCACCGAGATCCCCGCATCGCGGAGGTCGCTGCCCGTGATCACCATCTGCTGAGCGCTTTTCACCAGAAGTCCCGAGAGTCCGATAGCGTCCGGCTTGTGCTCCTGGTATGCGCGAATCAGCTCATCCGGCGGCACCTTGATGCCCAGGTTAATGACTTCGTAGCCGTTGTTGGAGAGGATAATTTCGACCAGATTCTTGCCGATATCGTGGACATCTCCCTTCACGGTAGCGAGCACCACGCGCCCGCGGGCGGCGGTTTCGGATTTCTCCATGAACTGTTCGAGATGGCTTACCGCGGCCTTCATCGCTTCGGCGGATTGCAGCACCTCGGCAACGATCAACTCATTGTTGTTGAACAGCCGGCCTACTTCCGACATGCCGGCCATCAACGGGCCGTTCACAATATCGAGAGGGCTGACGCCCTCGGCGCGTTTGAGATCGAGATCCGCGATGAGCCCGTCTTTGCTGCCTTCGATGATGTAGTTGGCCAGCCGCTGGTCGAGCGGAAGGCTGGCGCCGGCGTTTTTTTCCTTCTTCACCGCTTTACGGAAATGCTCGGCGATGGCGGCGATATGAAATTGATTGACGGCGATTTTCTGCTCCCGGCTTTGTTCGCGCCAATCCTCCGGGGCCGTGCGGAGAAGGTCGTGATCCTTGTGATCCGCGGGGACGGCGGCAGGCGGGGTGTTGAAAAGCAGGGTCTCCGCCAAACGGCGTTCTTCGACCGGAATCGACGCGAAGCGCTCCAATTTCTCGGCGTTGACGATTGCGAGGTCGAGGCCCGCCTTGGTGGCGTAGTAAAGGAAAACCGAGTTCACCACCTCGCGAGCCGTCGCCGGCAGGCCGAACGAGACATTCGACACGCCGAGGATCGTTTTGACGTAAGGGATGTTTTCTTTAATCAGCCGGATTGCTTCAATCGTCTCCACGGCTCCGCCGATGTAGTTTTCATCGCCCGTCGCGCAGGGGAATACCAGCGGGTCGATAATAATATCCTCCGGCGGGATTCCGTATTTCGACGTCAGCAGTTCCACCGAACGCCGCGCGACGGCGAGCTTCCGCTCGCGCGTGAATGCCTGCGCCTGGAGTTTGTCTTCGTCGATGGTTCCCACCACCAGCGCCGCGCCGTACGCGCGCGCGATGGGACACATTCGCTCAAACTTTTCCTCGCCGTCCTCCAAATTGACCGAATTGATGATGCTCTTGCCCTGACAGTAGGTGAGCGACAACTCCACCGCCTTGTAGTCGGTGGTGTCGATCATGATGGGCGCCTTGGTCTTCCGGATCAGCTTTTCGTAGAACGAAGGGATGTCGTTTATCTCATCTCGGTCGCTCGATTGAAGGCAGACGTCGACGATATGAGCGCCGTTCCGGATTTGCCGCCGCGCGATTTCGCTCGCTTCCTCCCATTTTTCGGCGGCCACCATGTTCTTGAACAGCCGCGAGCCGATAACGTTCGTGCGCTCCCCAACGATCAACGGCCGGTTGGAATCCTCCGCCTCCACCAGTTCGATTCCGGAATAGTAGGCACGGTGGGAACTGGCGCGAGCGGCGCGAGGTTTCTTACCGGCCACCATGCGCGCCACCGCGCGGATATGGTCCGGCGTGGTGCCGCAACATCCGCCGACAATGTTGAGCCAGCCATGGTCCACGAACTTCTCCAACTGCGCGGCGAACATTTCCGGCGTCTCAAGATATTTGCCCTCTTCGTTCGGAAGCCCGGCGTTGGGGTAGCAGGAAACGTATGTCGTGGCCAGGCCGTCGAGCGTACGCATATGGTCGGTCATGAACTCGGGGCCGGTGGCGCAGTTCAGGCCGACGGAGAAAAGGTTCGCATGAGATACCGATGCCCACAGCGCGTCGATGGGCTGCCCCGCGAGCATGGCCCCCTGCCGTTCGATGGTGACCGAGAGCATCACCGGCACGTCAACTCCCAGGGCCTGCTTCGCGCGCTCCACGCCGAGCAGGGCGGCCTTGATGTTCCGAGTGTCCTGCGCCGTTTCGATCAGCAGTAAATCGGCCTCACCTTCGATCAGGGACTTGGCCTGTTCAAAGTAATTTTCTTCGAGCTCGCGGAAAGTGGCCCCGCCGGTCAGCGTGATGGACGCCTTGGTGGTGGGGCCGATGGAGGCCGCGACAAACCGGGGTTTGTGCGGCGTGGAAAATTCCGCGGCGGCTTCCCGCGCCAGGCGCACCGACGCGACGTTCAGTTCGTGCGCGCGGTCCGCAATGCCGAATTCGGCAAGCACGATTTTGGTTCCGCCGAAGGTATTGGTCTCGACGATGTCGGCCCCCGCTTCCAGATATTTGCGGTGAATATTGCGGATGACGTCCGGGCGGGTGGCCGACAGAATCTCGGGGCAGTTCTCGCAGCCGAGAAAATCCCGTTCCAATTCGAGTGGCTCGGCGTGAATCATGGTGCCCATGGCTCCGTCGAGAACCAAAATGCGATTACTGAGAGCGTCTAGGAGTAACTGCTGGCGAGCTGTCTTCAAAATGCGAACCCCAAAATGTGGACTACGGCCTTGGAAACAAAGGGCTGATACTTTTAGTGTAGCTGGAAGCGGCGCGCCGGACCGGCCAGCACCGTGAGACAATACCGCTTGCGCCGACAGTCGCAGGTAAAGGAGAGAGGAATGTCCGGAGTTTCCCGAAGAGGTTTTCTCAAGAAGACGGCCTTGGACGCCACCGCCCTGGGGCTTCTATCCGCGGGCGCGCCGGTATTGCGCGCGAATCCGCTGGGCTTCCCGATCGGTTGCCAAACCTATCCCGTCCGCTCGCTGATCGCGAAGGACTTCCCCGGCACGATCAAAACGCTGGCGGACGCCGGATTTCAACGTGTGGAACTCTGTTCGCCGGTAGGTTACGCCGACGCCGGATTTGCGAGCGTCGGAAAGCACACGCCGGCCGAAATCAAACGTATTCTGGGAGACGCCGGAGTCGAATGCATCAGCTCCCACTTCGGAATCGGTGAGCTGCGGAAAGACATGGCGGGGCGCATCGAGTGGGCGAAGGAAGTGGGCTTGACGCAGATGATGGTGCCGAGCCTCGGCGGGCCCCGGCACCCCACGATGGACGATGTGAAGCGTGCGGCCGAGGAATACAACAAGATGGGTGAACAGGCCGCCCAGGCCGGCATCCAGCAGGGATTGCACAACGAAGGCTTTGAAACCTCGACCGTGGATGGAAAGCGGACCTACGATATTCTGTTCAGCCTGCTCGATCCCAAGCTGATCAAGTTTCAATTCCAGGTTTCCACCATCGCCCAGGGCTTCGATGCCGCGGAATATTTCAACAAGTATCCCGGGCGCTTTATCTCGATGCACGCGCAGGGCTGGTCGGCGGAAACCCATAAGATTGTCGCCATCGGGCAGGGAACCCTCGATTGGAAAAAGATCTTTCGGGCGGCGAAAAAGGGCGGGATCCAGAACTACTTCGTGGAAATGGACCTGGAGTTAATGCGCGAGAGCGTTCCGTATCTTAAGAAGCTGAAGGTCTGAAGCCTATACGGCGGCGGGGGTCTTTTCGCGGTCCATCGAGACGGCTTCTTCATTGAAGCTGTATCCGAATCCCCGCACCGAGCGAATGAGCAAAGGATTCGCGGGGTCGGCCTCCACCTTGTGGCGCAGCCGGAGAATATAGACATCCACCGTGCGGTCGGTGACGGCGCGATCCTGGCCCCAAACGGCGTCCAGGAGCTGCTCACGATTGAACACCACGCCGGGCCGGCTCATGAGGTAATCGAGCAGTCGGAACTCGGTCGCCGTGAGCGTGATTTCCTGCCCGTCGAGCCGGACGCGGCAACTGGAACGGTCGAGCTCGATCGAGCCGGAACGAATCAGCTTCGGCGGTATCGCTTGTCCCCGGAATTGCGTCTTCACGCGGGCAATCAATTCTCGAATAAAGAACGGCTTGACGATATAGTCGTTTGCGCCCAGTTCGAGGCCAATAATCCGGTCTGCCTCCGAAGCGCGCGCGGTTAGAAAAATCACGGGGATGTGGGCGAGGTCGGGATGGGCGCGGATGCCCTTGCAGATGTCGAGGCCGTCGGAATCGGGAAGCATGATGTCGAGGATAATCAGGTCGGGACGCTCCCGCCGGCAGAGGTCGATGGCCCCTTTTCCCGTCTGTGCGCCCGCCAGCCCGAAGCCCTCCTTCTCGAGGTTATATTTCAATAGGGCGTATAGATCGGAATCATCCTCGATCAAAACAATTTTTTTCATGCCGGCCTTTTAGAAACCTAATCGTAAACCTTCCACTGTTACAAATTGATTACGGAGCCGTTAACTCTGGCAGAATTGCACCCGACTCCTGCAGTCCCAGATCGTGAACCGGGAGGGTAAAAATGAAGGTAGATCCTTCATTTAGAACACTTTCGACGCGAACCTCGCCTCCTTGCGCGCGTACCAGATGCTTCACGATGGCCAGACCCAATCCGGTACCACCCAATTCGCGGGAACGCGCTTTATCCACGCGATAAAAGCGTTCGAAAAGGCGGGGTAATTCCTGGGCGGGGATGCCGATACCCGTATCGCGAACGTAAATTTCCACTTTTTCCGGCTGCGAGCCCTCCAGCGCATGCGCGCCCACGTAGATCTTCCCGCCTTCCGGAGTGTATTTCAGGGCGTTGTCCATGAGGTTGCTGAGAATCTGATGGACAGCTTCGGCATCGCAAAAAATCTCGGTTTCGGGCGGAGATGGATCGATAACAATCGAAACGCGCTTCCGGTCCGCGAGTGGCTGCATCGAATCCGCATTCTGGCGCAGCAGCACGTTGACATAGTAGCCGGCGAACTGGAATTTCTGCGTCTTCAGCTCGATTCGCGACAGCGTAAGCAGGTCCGCGGTCAGGCGTCCCAAGCGCTCGGCATTTTGCTTGATGATGCCGAGGAACCGCATGTTGTGCTCCGGCTCATGGATGGCGCCGTCCAGCAGAGTGTCGGTATATCCCTGAATGGATGCGAGCGGGGTACGCAATTCATGCGAGACGTTGATGACGAAGTCTTTCCGGATGCGCTCCAATTTCTCCATTTCCGACTGTTCGCGCTGCAACTCCTGAAATGTCTTCTCCAGCTTCTCGCCGGTTTCGTTCAACCTTTGGCTCAGAGTGGCAAGTTCGCCGGTCACGCCCCGGCTATCGAGCCGGGCGCGGAAGTTTCCATCCGCGAGCTCGGCGGCGTAGTCCATGATGACGTTCAACCGGCGTGAATAGGAGCGGGAGAAAAACGCCGCCAGCGCAAGGAAAGGCAGAAACGCCAGAGCGGCAGCGCCGGCGATCCGAAGGCGGCCGGCTCGAATACGCGCCCGGATGCCCTCGAGCGGCATGGCAAGCCGGAGCGCATTTTTTCCGGCCGGAACAGCCACATAGAGCAGATCGACCCCCGTGGACGCGCTGCGCCGCATGCTGACTCCGGACTCACCGCGCCAGGCTGCCTCCAACTCCGCGCGCCCGGTGTGTTTCTCCATCCGCGTCGGGTCGAGTTGGGAATCGGCAAGCACCTGGCCGCCCGGAGCGACCAGCGTCAAGCGCGCATGCGCCGACCCGGCCAGCGCGGCGCAATCCCGAATCACGTCGCTCTCCGAAAGATGGGCCATAATACGCGCCTTTTCGGTGAGCGACTGGCGCGCCTCGGAAATGTAGCTTTGCTTAATCGCGCGCGAGGACAGGAAATCGACCGCCGCGAGAGTGATCCCGAGAACCAGCAGGAGCGCGAGGATCAATTTCAAAAAGATACGAGGCGCCAAGTGGGATACCCTTCCTATTTTATCCGAAGGAGCGGATTTTCGGGCGTACACTAGCGAGTATGAAAAAAAACTGGGTCGTCCTAGCTGCTGCGCTTTCCCTGTTCGGGTTCCTCCCCGCATTCGCGGAAGTAGCGGATTCGGGGGCTGGCGGGTTCACTATCAAAGAGAGCTTCAACATTCACTCGACCCCGGAGGAAGTCTATCGCCGGATGGTCCGCAACGTCGGGGATTGGTGGAGTTCGCAGCACACCTTTTCCGGCGACTCCCGCAACCTGAGCATCGACGACAAGCCGCTCGGATGCTTCTGTGAAAAGCTTTCACACGGCGGCGGCGTGCGGCACATGGAAGTGATTTACGCGGCGCCGGGAGAAAGGCTTCGCATGTCCGGGGCGCTCGGCCCCCTTCAGCCCACCGCGGCCACCGGCACGATGGATATTCATCTTTCCTCCGGAGCGGATGGAGGCACGACGGTGGACGTCACCTATACCGTCAGCGGCTATCTGCCTAAAGGGTTGGACTCCTGGGCCCGTCCGGTGGATGGCGTTCTCCACGAACAGTTTTCGCGCTTAAAGGGCTACGTCGAGCACGGACTCTCCGGACTGCCTTCACCCGCGCCCAGGTAGGCCGCGCTCCCGCCGGGCCTGCCTTATTTTACGGTCGAAATCGGCCGTCAGGAGCGGTTCCACCAGCCCGCCGAAACGGTAGAGCAGCGCTGTGAGCGTATCGGCGGTAATCACCCGCCGGCGGAGGCGGACGCCGCGCACGATGGCTCGCGCGACGCGCTCCGCGCTCACTGCGTGGATGGACCCCGCGACCCGGCGCGTCTCGAGGGGCTTGAATTCATTTTCGTAGGCGAGCATCGGCGTATCGGTATCGGGCGGGTAGGCTACGCCCACATGAATTCCGTACGGAGCCATTTCCTGGCGCAGTGAATCGAGTAAACCGCGCACCGCGAACTTCGACGCCGCATACGCCGTGTAGCCAAAGACGCCAACCAAACCGGCGGCGGAGGAGACGGCCACAATCGAGCCTGTGTGACGTTCCATCATGGAGGGAATCACGGCCTGGATCGGGTGGAGAGTCCCGAAGTAATCGATATCCATCAGGCGGTGAAAAATCTCCGTATCCAGCGTTTCGAAGTAGCCGGGGTGAGTGACGCCAGCCGAGGTAATCAGCACGTCGCAGGGGCCTTCGCGCGCAGTGAGTTCGGACATGGCGGAATCCACCGAAGCTTTGTCGCTGACGTCGGCGGTCCGAATCCGCACGCGCCCGGTGAGTGCGCCCAACTGGCCCGCCGCGCTCTCCAGCTTTCGAAAATCCCGGGCGATGAGCGAAACCGAGGAGCCGCGCGCGGCAAATTCCCGGGCCACCGCCAGACCGATCCCGCTCGATCCGCCCGTGATTACGACGTGCTTGCCGGTGAACTCCATCGAGCTATTGTATGTTCCGGCGAATTCTCGCGAGCAGCGGGAAATGATCGGACCCGTGGACGTCACGAAACACGCGCCCCTCTTCCGCCGTCACCGGCCCCCGAACGAAGATCCAATCGAGCGCGCCGGCGAATACATGCGTCCGGGCGACGCCTCCGAGGCAGTTCACGAAACCGGCCCGATCCATAACCCGGGCAAAGAGAGACGGGTAATATTTTGTATTCAAGTCGCCCGCAAGCACGATTCCGGCATCCGCTCCGTAGCGCCGGCTGTCCTCCACGGTTTCGATCAACTGGCGATATTGGATACGGCCCAGGCTGCGGCTTTCGAGATGAACGTCGTAAACGACCAGCCGGCCGGGGCCGGAATCGAGCTCGGCGACCAACGCCATGCGTCCGCCTTCTCGCCGCTGGAGAAGACTCCAGTTCGGCACGTAGCGCCTTGCCTTCCAGAAGCCGGATTGCCGCGTGAATCGCAGGATGCGCGCATTAAGGATGGGCAAGCGCGACAGAATGGCCTGGCCGTGATAGGCGGCGGAGCCTTCCCTGCCCTGGCCCAGTTCCCGGAACTCGGGGGCAAAGACATAATTCATCTGGAGGTCGCGCGCCAGGTCCGCGGCAACATCGCGGCCTCCGCTTCTTGCGGCGTGGAGATCGACCTCCTGAAGCAGGCAGACATCGGGAGCAAGGCGGCGGATGCCGTTCAGAATTTCGGCATAGCGAAACCCGCGATCGATATTCCAGTCGAGAATTCGCAGTTCGCGGCCCGGGGGCGTTCCAGAAAAAAAATTGCCGCGGTGAATCTCGTCCAAAGGTTGCTGCGCGGCCGCGTGCAGGGCGAGCGCGGCGGTGAAAGTCAGCCCGCCAAGGCCGGCCCGCAACCGCCTTGCGGCGTTCCCGCGTCCGGCCATGCTTTTTCTTTCGGCCAACGGTACAAACCCCTCTGGACAACATGATGTGCGACAGCGGCGGGGAGTTCCGCGGGAATATGGCCCTCAGCCAACTGCCGCCGGATTTCGGACGACGACACCGGCAGAGCCAGGGTGTCCAGACGGTGCACGCGAGCGCCGGCCGGCGTATGGTACTCGTGTCCGGGCCGCGTGACGACAATAAAATCGGTCAGCGCGACCGCATCGGACCAGCGATGCCATTTTTCAATTTCGGCAAATGCGTCCGCGCCGATAATGAAAAACAACGAGGCTTCGGCCTGCCGTACCTTCTCAATCGTCTCAATGGAATAGCTCTTCCCCTCGCCTTCCTCCAGCCGCGATGCGAGAAAGCGAGCGTCGCACCGGCAAGCCAGTTCGACCATTCGAAAACGCTCCTCGAAGCTCTCGCAGCCCAACTCGGGTTTGTGCGGGGGGTGCGCGGCGGGCACGAACAGAACCTGATCCAGATGAAACTGCTCCGCGGCCTCGCGGGCAACCGTCAGGTGGGCGTTGTGAACCGGGTCAAAGGTGCCCCCAAAAATCGCAATGGACAGGGTGGTACTCTCTCGCTCTCTAGAATGACAATCCGATCAGGAACTCGGCCTGGTTCTGATTTGGACCCTCTACTTCCGGAATCACGGACGGACGGCCGCCGGCGCCCCAGTGCAGAAAACGAATCTCGGGGGAAATGCGGAGACGGGGCACGCCCACCTCGATTCCTCCCCCCGCGACAAAGCCTTTGCCGGACACATTTTGAGCGCTCCCGAGGCCGGAGCGGAACGCTGGGCCGGCTTCCACAAATGGCTTCACCAGCGGAGATCCGAAGCGGTACTTTCCCAGGACGGGAATCTCCCAACCGCCCCCGCCTTCGCGAATGACGCTGTTGCCTTGGCTCGATAGAATGTCGGACCGGCGGTAGAGCGCATCCGCTTCCACCCCCAATCCGAACGGCAGACGAACCTCGATCGACGGGCCGAGCAGAAACCCTTTGGAGCCCGGCGATCCGGAAAACGATGGGTCGCCGGGAAAGGCCTGGGTCAACATCCACCCGCCCTTGATTCCGGGTGCGATATTCTGCGCGAACGAGAGGCCCGCCAAAAGACAAGCCAGCACCAACGCCCTCCACATTTCTCCTATTTCAACTCCCGGATCCGCATATTCCGAAAGTCGACACGCATCGGCTTTCCAGCGTGCAACTGCAGAGCGATTACGCCCGACGCGCGCGACGTGTCGTGCAGTTCCGCCGTAACCAAGCCGTTCACTTTCAGACGGATCAGATCGCCTTGGCAGAGGACCTCGTACGTATTCCAGCCGTCCGCCTTCACCACCGTTTCGGCTTTCCCTTTCCAGCCGTTCACAATGGTGCCGCGCGTTCCCCTTTCATCGTAGATCGAGCCCCACCAGTCTCCTTCGGCCATATCCGCCTGCAGACCCTTCACCACCCAATCGGGCAGGGCTTCGCTGCGGAACTGGATGCCGCTGTTGTGATTACGCAGCTTCACGTCGGTGCGCAGAATAAAGTTCGAGTAGTCGCGCCTGGTGATCAGAAACTCATTGTGCTGGATCGAAGTCTCGTCGGTGGAGCCGGTGACCACGCCATCATGAATGCTCCAGAGACGGGGATTGCCGTCCCAGCCGTTCAGGCTATGGCCGTCGAACATCGGTTTAAAGCCCGGTTCCATCCGGGCGCCGGCATGCTGCGCGAACAGAGGCGCAGAGCCAAGAGCAAGAAGCAAGCAGAGGGTCTTCATTTAATTATCTAATTGTAAGTGGGAAACGACATTGCCTGGAAAAACAAAATGGGACGGCCTGGTGAAAGGCGCCTGCATCGCGGTGGTGGGGCTGGCGATCGTCTGGACGTTCGTTCCGCGCGTCAAGACGCAGGGTATAAAACCCGTTGCCGAACGAATCCGGAAGATGCCGGACTTCGCGCTCCCCGCGCTCGATGGAAAAGTCTGGAAATTGAGCGAACATCGCGGCTCGGTGGTTCTGGTGAACTTCTGGGCCACCTGGTGCCCGCCGTGCCGCGCGGAGATGCCCGGCCTTGCGCGAGTCAGCCGTGAGCTTTCCTCGGGACAGTTCATCATCGCGGGTATTGCGCTGGACGATGACGGTTCGGCCGCTGTAAAACCATTCATCGAGAGGCATCCAACGCCCTATCCGATTCTGCTCCCGCCCGCGGTATTTCCACTAGGAAATGGAATCGAGTCGCTTCCCACCAGCATTCTGGTGGACCGGGAAGGGCGCGTCGCCAAGGTGTACGTGGGCCAGCTTAGCGAACGGGAGTTGAAGCGGGACGCCGAGATTCTCCTCGCGGAGCCGGCGGCCCAGTCGGGGTCACTCGATTTCGATGGAACCCGAATCCGTCCGCGCGTCCACCAGGGGACCGCCGCCGCGGACGTTTCCTCGAATGCGTCCTCCTGAAGCCTGCTGGTTTTCGAGTTGCGGAAATCGGAGGTTGCCGTGGTCGGTTTCGAGCGAGACCGAATACCCGCATCCGCCGGCCAGCCGGATGGAGACGTCGCCCGAATCGGAAGCGACTTGAATGGAAGCCGCCGAGGTCTGCGAAAGAAAGACGCTTCCGGAATCGGCACGAACGTCAATGCGGCCAGCGATATCGCGAGCCTCAATGGAGCTGTGGTCGGCGCGTACGACCACCGGACCGTCCACGTTGCGAATCGTAATATTCCCGTGGTCCGAGCTAACCCGCACCTCAGAGTGAATTTCCGAAGCTTCGATGCGTCCGTGGTCCGTCTCGCACTCCACCGGCCCGTCGATTCCCTTCAGGTGAAAATCGGCAGAGTCGGATTTGGCGCGAACACGGGTCGCGCGCGGAACCGTTACATCGAATAGCGCGCTAATTCCGTTGAGCGACCCCGAGGCGGCATCCCCGAGGCGCAGGGACGCGTCTTCGAGAACGGCCGGCGGGTTCGCGGCAAGCTCGTCCATACGGCGCTCCGCCGCACCGGGCGCGAAGAACGATTCCCTTCGCCGTAGCACGCCGCGGACCACAACCGTCCCGTCCTCTCCGGACCGGACCCGCAACGCTCCGGCATCGAAGCGAACATCCAATGTCAGCGGGCCGGCAACCGGAAATTTCGCCTCAAAGGTTCTCTCGATCTGAGTCTGGTTCACAAACCCTCCCGTCTTTGGAATACGCAGGACCTATCCCCGAAGTTCGGCATTTTACACCGTCTCCGGTGGCTGCGGGGCCCACCCTCCCGCCGCGACGCGGACCGAAAACTCTATTACGCGGCCGCTTCCGGCGACTTTTCCTCAAGCCCAAGGCCAGGCTCCCTCGCCACGTGAATCGAGCGCAGCGGCGGCGCCGCTTTCCCGTAGATGCCACGCGAGCGAAGTAATTGCCTCGCACTGCGGCACACCGGACTTTGGCATACTGGACTCGCATGACCCAATCAGATTCCCCGTGGCACGCGCTACCGTTGGAAGCTTGGCGGGATACTTATCAAACGCTACAACTCTGGACCCAGGTGGCCGGAAAACTCCGGATGGCGCTCGGCCTCGCGCTGGACCACTGGTGGCATGTTGCTCTCTGGAGTCCCCAAACCACTGACTCAACACGGTTTATCCGCCCTCAAGAAAGTTTAGCCGGACAGCGATGGCGTATTGCCGAAAGACGTAAAGTCGACTAGCAAATCGCTTGCGGAAGAGGTGTACAGCGCTTTGTCGTCTTGTGTTGAGCGACTCTCACTTAGTCCGTGGCCTGCAGTTCAGAGACGCCTGCAAGGAGCGTTAGCGGTCAAAACGCTGTGAGGCAGCATTCGCTGCAAAGGACCGTAGTCGAGAGATTTCCGTCTTGATCTCGACATCTTCAGTATCATCCTTTAGCAGGTTCAGCAAAAGGTTTGTGGCGTAGGGCTTTACGTTGGACCGATTAGTGATCGAGTCTGGCTGCTCGAACGCTCTGTTAACAATTTCCAGCACCTTTCTTTTCTGAGCGTCCGAGAATTTACCGGGTGAAGGCAGTGATCCAAGCACCTTTAATACGATAACTGCAGCTTCGTCGCCCATTCGATGTAACTGAATAAACCCGACTGTGAGGGGACCATCAGTCTTGATCATGTTTTGGATCATCTCGAACTTGAGATCGTCTGCAGTAACCGGGCCAGGTTGGCTAATGCCCGCTCTATGCTTCCAAGCGAAAGATGTACCCTCTGGTACTTGGCCGCACGCGAAAGTTAGCGGCAGTAATGCCAAGAACACTGTTCTCTTGGAATTTAATAGCTTCATTTTGTCCTCGTCTCGTGACATTGACGCCATGATTATTGCTAGCGGTGCCATGATTGACGATGGCCAGCCCGATGGGCAAATGGGTCCAGAGTAAGTTTGAGGCGGGAAGATCTCCACGCCGTTAGAGAATATCGCAGTTATTGCGTCTGACTCCATAGGCGTCATTGTCAACATGGCAGAGATATTTCCGCTAGCACCGTGACCTGGTATTTTATGTCGGTCAGGACTCCGCTTGAGCCACTGTTGCAATTAGGAGAGGCAAGCCCACAGACCATATGTCCGTGTGGTCTCCAATTGAGGCTTCGGTCGCATGACCAGTGACAGTGAAACCTCCTTGAGCACTGGTCGTACCAACGGTAGCTGTGCCTTCATCGACCTCGTTCAGGAATGCATGAACCGTTACTGGCGCATTGGGAGCAGCTCCGGTAATGGTAGTTGTTTTGGCATCACCGACGACCAGGTCCTCTCCAAGCATGGGGTTCGACGTGTTAAGTGACGAGAGTGTGGCGGACCAAGCTTGCAGAGTCCCGAGCGCCAGCACAAGCACCAGAACTGTTTTTAAAGATACGCAAAGGCCCTCCAATAAAGAGAACAACTACGGTACTCGAACGATGAGCGTCACCGGTAGTATAAAGTCGGCCAAAGGCGAATGCAAGGACAATTCTGACAAAAAAGAAACCCGCCGCCGTCGCACTTTGATGTCGCGCACCCGCGAAGTAATTACCTCGCGCCGCGGCACACCGTACTTTGGCATACTGGACTCGGATGACGCAATCGGATTCCCCGTGGCTCGCGCTACCGCTGGAAGCCTGGCAGGACACCTATCAAACGCTACAACTCTGGACCCAGGTGGCCGGAAAGATCCGGATGACGCTCAGCCCCGAGCTGAACCACTGGTGGCAGGTTGCTCTCTATGTTAACTCCCGCGGCTTGACCACTTCGACGATCCCGTTTGGCACGGATGTGTTCGAGATTCAGTTCGATTTTCTCGAACACCAGTTGGAGATCCGCACGAGCCAGGGCGGACGGAAGACGATGCCATTGGTAGCGGAGCCGGTCGCGGTTTTCTACAGCAAGGTGATGGAAATGCTGCGCGGGCTGGGCATCACGGTCGTCATCAACACCCAACCTCAGGAACTGGCAAACGCGGTACCGTTCGAGAAGGACTTCCAACACGCGTCGTACGACCGGGAGTATGCCTACCGGTTCTGGCGCATCTTGCTTTCCACGAGCATGGTCTTGCAGGAATTCCGTTCGCGGTTCATTGGGAAATGCAGCCCCGTGCATTTTTTCTGGGGCGCGATGGATCTGGCGTGCACGCGCTTCAGCGGCCGCGTCGCGCTGCCGCCCCGCAAGGGTGCGATCACCGGACCGGGATACTCGCACGAAGTAATCAGCGCTGGCTTTTGGCCGGGCGCGGGCCTGGGGACGCCGGCCTTTTATGCTTATGCCGCGCCGTCGCCGGCCGGGCTGGAGAAGGAAGCGATTCGACCGGCGGCAGCCGCGTGGAACCCCCAGTTGTCGGAATTCATCCTGAAGTACGATGACGTGCGGGGCTCGGAGTCGCCGCGCGACGCGCTTCTCGACTTCTTCGAAAGCACCTACGCGGCAGCCGCCACGTTGGCGAATTGGGACCGCGGCGCGCTGGAATCGCCGGGCGCCGCCGGCCAGGGAAGCCAGTCTTCGGGCTAGTCAGAAAAGCAGCTTGAGCGCAAACTGAATCTCTCTCGGGCCGCGCACGCCATTTACGCTGCCAAAGGGAGCCGATGAACTTATGCCGCTGCCCCGCACATCCTCCGCGGGGACAAAGGTCGTATCGATCGACCCAAACTGGGTGTGATTAAAAGCGTTGAAGAACTCCGTTCGGAACTGCAACCGCGGCGATTCCGTCCCGCCAAGGCCCTTGATGTGGGGGAGCGTGAAAGACTTAAACAAAGAAAGATCGAAGTTGTTGCTGCCGGGCCCGCGCACATTGTTGCGGCCGGAGTTGCCGAAGGTCCCCGGCGCCTGCAATTGGAACGCATTCACATCGAAGAAATTCGTCACCGTCCTCTTTCCCCCGCTGAGGTTAGGGTTCGTGAGGACATCGACACGCTCGCAGATCCCGCCTCCCGCGGCTAGACCGACCACGTCGTGGTCCAGGCAAACGGTCTGCGGAAGACCGGAGCGCGCCGAATATATCCCATTCAACTCCCATCCACCCAAACCATTCTTCAGGAACCGGTTGCCGCTCCTGGAGAAAAAGGGCAGCTCCCAAACAGCGTTGACCGAGAGTGTTTGGGGTTGATCCTGAGTACCGAAAGCCTTCTCGGCGGCAATGTTATTGGCGTCTTGAGCCGGCGCCGAGCGGCCCTCCGTATCCCGATTTGCGCCATTCGAAATCAGGTGGCTGAACGTGTAGGAGATCTGCACCTGGAAACCACGGGTAAGCCTGCGCTCCAGGGACGTTTGCAGCGAATTGTAACGCGTTACCGCTTCGCGCGCGTTCATGAAGATATCGCTGTAGCCAAGATACGGACGGACTGTGTCGGGATTTGTGCCCTCGGACCCTCCGCTGTTCAAGTATTGATAGACGCCCAACAGATCCGCGTACGGCACCTGGTTGATATCGACGTTCAGGCCCTGATGAATCTGCTGGCTGCCTGCATACCCTACTGCTAGCACGGTGTCCGGCGTGATGCTGTACTGAATGCCGGCGCTGTACTGATAGCTCAAGGGGTTATCGTAATTTGGCTCGAGCGTTTGCAGCGAAGTGGGCGGTTGAGCTGCGTTCGGATTGAAAGGAGCAAGGGAACTGATGGACACTCCGGAAAGCGTGGCGGTCCGGTCGAAAGGCGGAAGTTGTCCCAGGGCGCTGGTTTGCGAAATGGCGTCGCGGCCATGGAACATGCCGGCGCCGGCGCGAAATACGAGCTTGTCATGGAAGAACCCCGGCGCCCAGGCAATCCCGAGCCGCGGTTCCCAGTCATTCGGATGATTTTTGACCAGCGCGCGGCCCGGGATGCCAGGAGATTGAGGCGTGACAATGCCGTTGGCCGTATTACAAAGAGACGGATCAACCAGCCCATCGGGCGTAAACGCGGCCGCCGAGCACTGGCTTGAGTTATAGAGATTCGGATAGAAATTGGAAATGTTGTCATGGGCCGAGAAAGACTGGCCAAGGTATTGCCACCTCAAACCGTAGTCAATGGTGAGGTGGGGCATCGCCTTCCAGGTATCCTGCACATAAATGGCGTAATCGTGCCAGCGGTCGTAAACCGGATTGAGGGTTTCCTCCTCCTGGTACTGGGACAGGCTCCCGGTCAGCAAATCATGGAAGCTATTAAACGACATGGTGCCGGCGGTGTCGTCAACGCCTCCGTTGGCAGGTTCCCGCTTCCGCCCGCGCCCCACAAAAAAGCCGGTTTTCAGGCTATGGTTTCCGATGGTCCACGACAAAGAGTCCTGCCACTGCAGAACGGCTTCGCGATTTGTAAAGGGCGCCTGATGCACCAGCGAACCGAACCCGTCCACTCCATTGACGGTTGGGAAGGAGCCGCTAGTCTGGGGAAATAGTTCGGTGTAGGTGAAGCCGGAGCGCGATGCCAGCGCCGGATCGGATTTTGCGCTGGTCTGGAAATGGATGAAGTTTTCCGTATAGCCGAACTGGAATTCATTCACCAGGCGCGGCGTGACGATATTCGTCAGCCTCACCATGCTGTTGAGCGCGGTGAACGTCCAGTCGCTCGAAACCGAGGGGAAGTTATCGTCGGCCCACAGCTGGTTATTGATATTCCCAAGCCCCTGATTTTCCGTCATCACACGCGCCATCAGCGTGGCTTTTTCAGTGATATTGTGATCCCACCTGTATAGCTGGATGTTATCGGCCGTCGCGGTGGGAAGGCTCGCCACGAAGTTAAAGGATCCGGTTGCATTCGGCAGCGGATATCGTTGGAGAATCGCCAGCGCGTTGGGGTCGATCTGGGAGAGCGGAACGTTGGGCTCGCCCAATTCGGAAAGATCACCGGCCCGTTCGGCCGCGTCGGGAACATTGTCCTGGGCCGTATTTCCCCGGACATCGCGGCGGCCCTCATAGGACGCAAAGAAGAAATCCTTGGTCTTGTCCCGGTTGTAAAGACCAGGAATCAAAAATGGGCCGCCCAGCGTGTAGCCGAAATTGTTCGAGCGAAGCTCATTGCGCGGTTGCCCCTGCTGATTCAAGAAAAAATCGTTTGCATTCAATTTGTCGTTTCGAAAATACGAATAAACCGTTCCATGCAACTGTTGCGTGCCCTGTTTCGTGACCACGTTGACGACGCCGCCCGTCCCCCCGCCGAATTCCGCGCTGTAATTGCTTCTCAATACGTTGAACTCTTCGAGTGCATCGAGCGGCGGTGTAACCACGTTCCCGGCATTACTGCCGATGTCCATGTTATTTTGGCCGTCCAGAAGCCACAGATTCGAATTACTCTGATTCCCGTTGATCGACACCGTCGTATCGCTGCTAATTCCGACGCCGTTGCCAATCGTGCCATTTTCGGAAACCACTCCCGGAACCAGCATCACCAACTGGCTAAACACGCGCCCATTCAGCGGCAGGGCCTGCGTCTGGCGGGCTCCGATCAGATCAGAGAGCTCAGCCGACGCGGTCTGCAATTGCGCGGCGCTGGCATCGACGCTAATCGTTTGAGCGCCGCCGCCGATTTCGAGGCGCACGGGAATAGTCAGACGGTCGTTCACGTCGACCCTGATCGCGGTAGCTTCAAATTTCTTGAATCCGTTGGCCTCGGCAGCGAGAGTATAGTTTCCCACGGCGAGATTGGTCACAACGAATAGTCCGCTCAAGTTGGACTTTCCTTTGCGAGCGACCCCGGTGAGGACGTTCGTTACCGTGATTTCGGCCTGCGGAACCACGGCGCCTGATGGGTCGGTCACCGTGCCGGAGATAGTCCCGGTGCTTTCCTGGGCGTAGGCCGCTGAAAGCATGCTCAACGCAAGTGTTACAGACAGAGCGATTGTCTTAACGCGCATATCCCCTCCCGGGAAATGTCAAAATGTTCTTGTGATGTGGCTGACGGCACTTCTTGAAGCGATCGTCTTGACCGGCGCCGGCATTGCAAGCAGCCACTACGAAATTGGCATCAAAGCCGCGGCAGACGGCGACCCTGGGAGAGCAGCGAGAGAGTTTGCCCTCGAAAAACAGCTGAATCCCGGATTGCCGGACATTGACAAGCGGCTTGGGCTGGCGCTGTTCCACGCCAACTCGTTCGAACGCGCGATAGCAGCTTTGACGCAGGCAAGACGGATCGATCCGGACGACATGCAGGTGTTGCTTGCGCTGGGCGCCGCCTACGCCCGCACCGGACAAACCAGCACCGCGGAAAATATTTTCGCGGATCTCCTGACCCGGCACCCCCACTCTCCCGACCTCCACCTCTTGTGGGGTCAACTGTATGCGAGTGTAGCGCAAACGGGAAAAGCGGAGGAGGAGTTCAGAGAAGGACTTCGGCTAAACCCGCGTTTGCGCGACGCCCATTACAACCTGGGGTTACTTTTACTGAAGCAGAATCGCTTGAACGAGGCGAAAGCCCAATTTCGCGCGGAGCTCAGTGTCAACGCGAACAATGTGCCGGCCCGTTACGATCTGGCCGTGGCGCTCCTGCATTCGAACGAAGTTTCAGCCGGGATGGCGGAGTTGACGCGAGTGCTCGCGATCGAGCCCAATCATGCGAATGCCAACTATGAATATGGGAAGGCGAAATTAGCCGCGGGCGACTTGCCGGCGGCGGTCGAGCATTTGGAAAGAGCGGCAAAGGCCGGTCCATCGAAGCCCTACATACACTACCAATTGGGCCGTGCTTACTTCAAAGTCGGTCGCCAGCGAGATGCCGAACGCGAATTCGCTCGCGTGCGAGAGCTGCGCGGTATAACAAAGTAATGCCGCGGTCGAAGCATAAACGAGGCGTATGCGAGCGATTGAGAACAAGATCTACGACGCTCTGATTGTGGGGTCCGGGGCGAGCGGCGGCTGGGTAGCCAAAGAGCTCGCCGAAAGCGGAATGGAAGTCCTGATGCTCGAGGCCGGTCCGGCACGAGTTCCGAGCCGTGATTTCACAGAACACGCATGGCCCTACCAGGTGAGATATCGCGGCTTTGGGAATCAAAGCCGGATGCTGGCCAACCAGCCCGTGCAGAGCCTTTGTTACGCCTGCGACGAGTATAGCCACCAGTTCTTCATCGACGACAACGAGCATCCCTATACATTTCCCGACGGCAAACCGTTCATGTGGATCCGCGGCCGCCAGGTTGGCGGGAAAACATTTTGCTGGGCGCGCGAAAGTTATCGCTATAGCGACTATGAATTTAAGGCGGCGAGTAGGGATGGATACGGAGAGGACTGGCCCTTCAGCTACGCGGAACTGGAACCCTATTACGACCGGGTTGAGAGTTACATGGGCGTAAGCGCGTCCCGCGAAGGCCTGCCGCAGATGCCGGATGGCAAGTTTCTGCCTCCCATGAATCTTTCCTGCGGCGACATGTTAGCCAAGACAGCGATTGAAAAGCAGTTTGGCTGGCGGCTGATGCCCGACAGAGTCGCCAACCTCACCGTGCCCCACAATGGCCGCCCCGCTTGCCATTACTGCGATCAGTGCCAGAGGGGCTGCCACACCGCTTCCTACTTCAACAGCCCGTCGGTGACGCTGCCGGCCGCCGCCAAAACCGGACGTTTCACCTTGCTGAGCGACGCGGTGGTGAGTGACATCGTCACCGATTCCGAAGGCATGGCGAAGGGCGTTCACTATATTAGCCGCCTGACGAAAGCGCACAAGGAAGCGCGCGCGAAGGTGGTTGTCCTCGCCGCGGCGACGCTCGAATCAACCCGAATTCTCCTGAATTCGCGGTCGCGGCGATTTCCGAATGGCATCGGCAATTCCAGTGGAGTCCTCGGTCACTACCTGATGGATCACTTTACCGTGGAGGGCGCCGGCGGAGAGTTGGCCTCTTTAAAAAGCTCGGTGCGAGTGCCCACCGGCAACCCTTGCGGATTCCTGATCGCGAAGTACGCCAATACGGACGGCCACAAGAACAGCAACTTCCTGCGGGGGTACCGCTTTGACGGTGCCGCGCGCCAGCAACTCTACGAGCAGGCCTTCTCCCTCCCCGGCTTCGGCCGCCGCTGGCGGGAAAGGGTGTCGAGCGAAATCCCCTATGTTTTGTCGCTCGAGGCACAGGGCGAGTGTCTGCCCCGCTTTGACAATTTCGCCGAACTCGATCCCGTGAAAAAGGATGCCTGGGGTATACCCGCGTTGCGAATCCACGCGAGCTACGGAGAAAATGAGCTCGCCATGGCGCAATCCATGCGCCGGGATATCGGAGATATGCTGGACGCGATCAAGGTTCAGGACCCCAATCCCCCTTCCAGTGAACTGAGTGTTTTCGGGAAAAATATTCATGAATGTGGAACGGCGCGCATGGGGACCGACCCAAGGAAAAGCGTCCTCAATGCATTCAACCAGGTGCACGACGTAAAGAATGTCTTCGTAACCGATGGGGCCGCGTTCGTGACACAAGGCTGTTACGAGCCCACGCTGACCATCATGGCAATTTCGGTTCGCGCCGCGGATTATATCGTCGATGCCAGCAAGAGACGCGAGTTGTAGGAAGGACACCGTTCGGGATGGGCCAAACCCGTAGAACCTGGATCGTAACGATCGCCCAGACGGCTGTGGGCTTGGGATTAACGGACAGGCCGGCCGTTTCGCAGGATGCGAATCCACTCCCGCCGGGACTGTACGGGCCATCCCCGGATCATCTTAGCCACGCCCTCAGGAGCACGGAGCGATTCCATCCTTTTGTGCCGGAATGTCCAACGGACTACGTACGGCCTCGCACCGGGCGATTTGTGCCGCTATTTTTCTCCGCGTCCGAGTTCGCCGTGATCCGCCGTTTGACGGAATTGCTACTCGGCGAGACGCCGGGGGTGGATGGAAGCGATCCCGGCAGCATAAGCCAGGAGGTGGCCGAGTGGATCGATCTCCGGGTTTCGAGTGCGAAGAGCATCCGTGACGCGGCGCTGCGAATGGAGGCGGGCCATCGCGCCGTGATTGCGGCCTACCATGGTTCTGCCTATCTCAAAAAGATGGATACGCCGGATTCGCCCGCTATCTGCCGCAGCGGCTTGGAATGGATAGCTACCTGGACAAAGGCGCGGCACCCCGAGGGTTTCCTGTCGCTCCCGGCAGGACAACAGCTTGAGATGCTAGGCGCCATCAGCGATGAACGAAGCGGAAAGCAGGCGCCCAATTCCGGAACCCGTTTTTTTGACTTTTTGAAAGCCGAAACTATTCGAGGTTTCTATACCTCGCGGACCGGACTCCAGGAACTTGGCTACAAGGGGAATGCGTACTACGCCCGGTCTCCGGGATGTAACGCGAGGCCATAGAGCTCGCGAGCAAAACATGGGGTGAAGCGAACATGAGCGTAAAACGAAGAGATTTCCTGGGCGGCGCAGCGGCGGCGGCGCTTTTTGCCCCAGCGTCCGGCAGGGCCGCGGAGCGCTCCGGCCCGGGCAAACTCGCCCGGCTTGCCTGTAATTCCTGGCCATTCCGGGCATATTTCGATACGCCGAAAATGCATGAGTATCGCGATCCGAAATATCCGCTGCTCACCCAGGCGGACTTCCCCGAATTTCTCGCCGACCACTTCAAGATCCACAATGTCGAATTCCTGGCGGGGCACTTCGCCGGCACGGATCCAGTGACGATCGAAAAAGTGAAAAAACGTCTGAAACACGCGAACTCGCACTGCTGCAACGTGATGGATGTGCAGCTTCCCGCGGGCGTGTTTACACCGCGCGCCGATCCTCAAGCGGCCGCAAAGGAAGCAGACCGATGGGCCGCAGTGGCCGCGGCGCTGGACTGCCCCAGCATTACGATTGCCCTTACGGGTGATGGGCCAGTCGATCCTCATACCGCGGTGGACAACCTGAGGCCGGCCGTCGACGCGGCTCATCGGCGCGGGATCAGGGTGCTGTTCCACAACGACGACATGCAGCGCGAGTCCGCTGAGATTTTGACCGCGGTCATCAAGCAACTGGGGCGCGATAGAACGGGGACCTGCCCGGATTTCGGCAATTTCGCCACCAGGTCCGCAGCCTTCGCTCTTAGCCAACTTCGCATGCTGGCGCCTTACGCATCGAATCTCTGTCATTCGAAAGACGGCATCGCCGACAAGGGCAAATTTTATGCCGACGATTTTCCCGCTTCGATGAAGGTCATGCGCGAAGCAGGTTTTCACGGCCTTTACTCGCTGGAATTCGAAGGCCTGGATACGCCGGGCGATGGCGTGCGCAAGCTCCTGGATTTGACGGAGAAGTATCTGGCATAACCTCGCCCGCACGGCGGGCTTACGCGTGCGAAGTCTGGCTGCGCGCCGCGGCATTGGCGAGTTCGTCACAACGGTTATTGTCCGAGTGCGTCGCATGCCCCTTGGTCCAACTCCAGCGGGTCTGATGGCGCGCCACCTGCGCGTCCAATTCCCGCCAGAGATCCTGGTTTACTACGGGCTTCTTGGTGGAGGTCTTCCAACCGTTTCGCTTCCAGCCCTGGATCCAGCTCGTAATGCCGTTTTTTACGTACTGTGAATCGGTGATGACTTCCACTTCGCACCCTTCGCGAAGCGCGCGAAGGCCCTCCACCGCGGCGCGAAGCTCCATCCGGTTGTTCGTCGTCCTGGGTTCAGAGCCATACATTTCCTTGCGCTTTTCCCCGTAGCGGAGAATACACGCCCACCCACCCGGTCCCGGATTTCCGAGGCATGAACCGTCGGTGATCAATTGAACGGACTTCATCTACGCCGCGGCTTCAAGCTCGCGCTCGAAGAAAGCGTCGACCCTCTCGAGGATCTCTTCCGCCGCCGAAGAATGGTAGATCTCGACGCGCAGCCTGGCGCCATTCCGGACGCCGTGGGTGAAGTATGTGGCGAACTGTTTCATTTTTCCGACCGCGTCCGGAGCCTCGCGCCGCACCAGCATCTCGTAATACGTCTTCATGATGTCGTAGCGCTGCCGTTCGGACGGATGATCGTAGCTTCCGGTTTCCAGGTACTGCCGGATCTGCCGGAAAATCCACGGATTCGACGAAGCCGCGCGCCCGATCATCACCGCGTCGCATCCGGTTTCGCCGACCATGCGGGCCGCGTCTTCCGGCGTGAGAATGTCGCCATTGCCGATGACGGGAATTTTCACCGCATCCTTTACCGCCGCGATTCGCGACCAGTCCGATTTTCCGCTATATCCCTGTTCCCGTGTTCGCGGATGCAGCGCTACGGCTTGTAAACCACAGTCCTCCGCGAGACGCGCCATCCGGACGAACACCAATTCGCGATCGTTCCAACCCGCGCGGAATTTCATGGTGAGCGGAATGGAGATGGCCGCACGGACCTGCCGGAGGATTTTTTCCACCAGCGGCAGGTCCCGCAAAAGGCCCGAGCCGCCATTGCATTTGACCACTTTGTTCACCGGGCATCCGAAGTTGATATCCACGGCATCGAAGCCGTGATCCTCACAGACGCGCGCCGCTTCGGACATCACGCCGGGGTCGGAACCGAACAATTGCGCCGAGATGGGGTGTTCTTCCGGCTCGAAATAAAGATAACGAAAGGTCCGGGTCGGCTTCGTCGCCTTGGCCAGATGGACCACACCATGAGAGCTGGTGAATTCGGTCATGATGAGGCCGCACCCGCCCTGATTGCGGATGAGCCGCCGAAAAACCGTATCGGTAACCCCGGCCATGGGAGCCAGAACCGTGGCCGGCGCAATCTGCACGCCGCCGATTCGGAACCCATCGGGAAAGGTAGTCATTGCCTACCA
Organism: Bryobacteraceae bacterium; assembly: GCA_035545735.1. Lineage (GTDB taxonomy): Bacteria > Acidobacteriota > Terriglobia > Bryobacterales > Bryobacteraceae > JAJYKC01. The sequence goes on from DASZXS010000096.1 coordinate 32,382, forward strand.
GTCTAGCGTGCCAAGGCAGAAGAAACGTAATATCCCTGGGATACGTTTATCATCAGGAGGGGGAGCCGTCGCGATGCGTCTCAACTTGGTGCTGGCGTTCGCCGCCGGGGTGGCAATCTCATCGGGTCTCATGGTGGTCGCCGTGAGGCATTACCGGTCCGCCGCGCGGCCCTCCGCCGCCGGCCAAGTGATGGCAGATGCGACACCTGGGCCACGGGTCCAGTTGCCTGCCGCGCTGCCCTCGGTCAACTCGAAACCAGCGAATCGCGACCTCGCGCCAAAAGACGTTGCGGCAAAAGAGGATCCGTCCTCCGCCGCCGCCTCCCGGATTTTACCGGTAAAGGACGCGGGGCAGACGCAGTTTGCCCTGCCGCGGCACAGCGGGAAACCGTCCGCCCTCCGCGACTGGACGCCGGCCCCCGTTCCTCCGCCAACCGTACTAGCCGTCGCCGTGGAGGACCATGCCGCTCCGCCGCGCCCTGTGGCTAAAGGGTCCGATGTTGGTCCGCTGCCCCCGGAGGAAGAAGAGCGAACCATACCTCCGCCGATCGATCCGGCGCCTGCACCGGCGCCTGCGACGCCGGTCGAAGCCCAGGGCGGGCCTCCCGCGCAGGAAGAACAATCCCCTGATCCGCCCGTGTCCGGGCCGCATTCGGTAACGCTGGAGCGCGGCACTGAACTCTATGTCCGCATTGGAGAGACCCTCTCCACCGAGCGCAATCGCCCCGGCGATCGTTTCCTCGCAACCCTCGAGCAGCCCCTGATCATCGACGGATTTATCATCGCCGAGCGCGGCGCTCGCGCCGAAGGCGAAGTGGTGGCGTCCGATCCGGCGCCCCGGGGTGGAAATGGCGTTTCTCACCTGGCGATCCGGCTGGTGAAACTGGCCACTTCGGATCAGCAGAACATCGCCCTCCGTACCGGATTGTGGAACCGCGACGGCAATTCCAGCGCCGGGCGCGATGCAGCCACGATTCTCGCGACCACCGCCATCGGAGCGGCCATTGGCGCTATGGCGGCGGGAGGAAAAGGCGCGGGCATTGGAGCGGCGGCGGGCGGAGCGGCGGGCGCCGCGGGAGTGCTCGCGGCGCGGGGCGCCGGCGCGATCATCCCGGTCGAAACGCGCCTCAGCTTTCGTGTCGAGCAGCCGGTTCGGATCACGGAACGGCTCAACTAGCCGCGCCGCTTTAGTGGACCGTCTCGGGATAGGCGAACACCGGGTCGATGTCCACCGGGACATCTTTCACTCCCGCGAGCGCGGCCGCCAGTTCCGGAGGCATCTTGTCGTAGCGGTTGAACCAGTTCTCGGCCCTCATCCGATCTCCTGCGGCTTCTATCTCCAGCAGCTCTCGTGTTAGTTTGGCCAGTGCGTCCGGCATTTTCGCAAAGTCGATCCTGTACGTTCCGCCGGCACGTACAATCGCCCCCTGACCGGCGAGAAAGTTAAACTCCATCATCTCGGCGCGGCCATGCGCTTCGGCGATGCCGTAGCGAACGGTGCGAAAGATGCCCGCGACATACGACGCATAAAATTCCGGCAGGCGCTCCTTCGGCAGAACACCTCGGTCTACCAGCCATTTCAAGGCAAACATGCCGGTGACATCCGCTTTCGCCTCTTCGAGTCCGCCATAGGCCGGGCCGATCGCCTCGCGGATGGATTTGCGCTGCCCGTTGACCCGCGCGTAGGACGGACCCAGGCCGTGCGAGATTTCGTGCAGGATAACGGCCGCCATGTATCCCGCCGCCGAAGCCTGCTTCGCCTGATCCTCACGCATCACCTGGCGCGCGAGAGGAAGCACCACAAAATCGACACGCGCATCCATGAAATTCTTGAAGAAGATCTTTTTTGTCCCTTTGCTCTCGTGAACGCGCTCGTCATTCGGCAGATTGTCGGCCACGGCCTGGTAGCCGTGCCGCAGGTCGCCCGCGCGAAACGGAGCATCCACAACTTCCATCGGCGAGACCTGTCCCTGTTTCGATGGCAGGTCCGGTTTGCCCAGTGGAAGGGCATCCTGAATTTCCGGCACATATTTTTGATACAGCGACAGCTTGCGGCTTTCTTCCTCGTTCCGGATGAGGACCGCGCTTTCAAAGGACGTCTTCACGCCGAGAACATCGTCCAGGTACGTTTCATAGGGCGCGAAAATGAGGTCAATTTTGGGACTCCGGAGGTCGACCCAGGCAAGGTCGCTCGGATAATAGTCGTCCGTCAGCAGCGCATCGGCGCGCAGGCGGAGAAAATTGGCGAATGCGGCGTCGTCACTGGCGGCCGCGGCTTCGCGCAACAGCTTCGCGGCCGGTTCGAGGAAGCGGCGGAACTCCACATGGTACGGGATGGCCTTCAGTTCCCTGCCCTCGCGGCGGATTACCGTGAAGGGGCTATAAATCGCCTTCTTTTGCTCCGGATGCGCGCGCACGTAAGCTTCGATCTCCCCGCTCGTCAGCTCCGGAGGATACAGGTTTCGCCCGGGCAGGAAGCGCGCCCCGGGGACCAGCGGACGGTTACCGCCCACCAGATCAAAGCGGCTGCCGTTAATCATCAGTGCCCGCTTCAGCTCCCGATTCTTCGTGGAAATCAGCAATTCGAGCCCGGCAGGATCGGCTTGCCGCCAGTAGATGGACTCGAGGCAGCGCGAGGCCTCCACCAGGCGATCCACTACCTGTTTCTGTCGCGGGGTTAGCCCGGCAGTCCCGGAGCCCATTCGCACCTGTTTCCACCGGGAAAGGGACTGCGAAAGATCCGGCTGTGCAGCGTTCGCCGGAGCGGCCAGGAGAAGCAGAAGGGGAAACACCATCGTTACCATGCTACGCCCGGCCTGTCCGCGCCGTATTATGGTCGATATAGACGGAATGGCCAGCAGAAGCACCCTGGGCACACGCGGACTGGGCCGGCTTTTCGGCGACCTGAAGGTGCGTCCGAAATTGATGGTGCTTCACAACATTTTCTTCCTGCTGCTGGCTCTGGCGGTGTACTTCGCGCTGGTTCCGCTGGTGGACCGGCAGGTGGCCGCGCCGCAGCATGCGCAGTCCCTGCCCGCGGACGCACTGGCGCCGGGGCAGGCGAACCCCAGCCAGGCGGTTCCGCTCTCTTACGCGGAAACCTCGCGGCGGGCGCGCATCAACCTTTTCCTGGTGCTTGGCGCCATTTATGTGTTCGCGATTCTTTTGCTGGAACTCGTAATCATGCCCCTCTACGTCTACCGTCCGCTGCGGCTGATGCTCGATGCGGACCAGGCAAGCCGCGACGGCCACCGGACCGACGAATTGATCGAGGAATCGCTGATCCCCGGCGATGAGATCGGACAGATCATGCGGTCCCGCAACGCCACCGTGCGCGAGCTGCGGAAACGCGAGGCCGAGCTGGAGAAGGCGTTGTGCCGTTTGGAAGAAACCGCCGCCGACCTGAAAAACAAAAATCAACTTCTCGAATCGCAGGATCGCCTGGTGAGCCTGGGGCTGTTGAGCGCCAGCGTCGCGCATGAGCTGAACACTCCGCTCACGGTGCTCCAGGGTTCCATTGAGAAGCTGTCGGAAACAATTGAGGACGGGCACGCCCAGGAACGCCTGGCGAGAATGCTGCGCGTCACGCAGAGGCTGCGTAAGATCAGCGAAGGACTGGTGGGATTCTCACGCGTGCGCAAGGAGCGCATGGAACTCGTGAAGCTTCGCCCGCTGGTGGATGAAGCGTGGAACCTGGTGGCCATTGATGAAAGAGCGTCGAGCGCGTGTTTCTCCAACAAGCTCGGCGAGGCCGATTATGTGACAGGGAATAGCGACCGCCTGATCCAGGTTTTTGTGAACCTTCTGCGTAACGCCCTGCATGCCATTCCGATCTCCGGAAAAATTATTGTGGCGGCGCGCCGCACATTTCGTAACAGCCGGCCGTGGATCGCCGTCACAGTAGAAGATGACGGACCTGGTATCCCGGCGGAAGTTCTGCCGGACATTTTCGACGCCTTCGTGTCCACGCGCCTGGACGCGCGCGGCACCGGCTTGGGACTTACGGTGGCGGAGGGCATTGTCCATCAACATGGAGGAAGCATCTCAGCCGCGAACCGTCCGGGAGGCGGCGCGTGTCTAGAAGTGCTCCTCCCGGTAGAATCGGCAAAGGCATAAATATGGAACTGGCAACCGCGGGTGGATTGGTGGACGTCGCGATTCTGGACGACGATTCGGATTTCAGGACGTACCTTGAAGATACCCTTCGTGATGAAGGCCAGTATTCGGTGCGGACTTTCGGCCATCCCGCCGCGCTCTTCGAAGGCATTGAGCAGCGGGTTCCGGACATCGTCCTGCTCGACATGAAAATGGGCGAATTCCGGGGCGAGCGAGTGCTGGAGCAGTTGCTGGCGGCGCAACCGGGGCTGTGCGTCATCATCGTCACCGGCTACCCGTCGCTCGAAGACATGCGCGCCACCTTCCAGATGAAGGTCTTCGACTACATGGCGAAGCCGTTTTCGCTCGCGCAGCTCCGTCAGACCCTGGAAAATGCCGTGGAGAAGTTCGGCTTTGGAAAAACCCTTCAGGACCGTCTTCGCGAGCGGATCGGACACCGGATTAAAATGCTGCGCGTGGAGCGCGAGTGGCCGCTAAAGGATCTCGCAGCCGCCACCCGGCTGAGCGTGTCGCAGATCAGCTCCATCGAACGCGGGGCCAACCTTCCCAGCATCGAAAGCTTTCTCGCTATTTGCCGCGCTTTCGACAAACATCCATCCGAAGTTCTCGCATCCATCGGATTCTAAGGAGTACTGGCGTGATTCGAAACCCTTCCGCGCCCCCAGGACCACTGGTCCCGATTCTCTCTTATGAAAATGTAGCGGAGGCGATTCGCTGGCTGCACGAAGCATTCGGTTTCACCGAACGTTTTCGCACCCCGCCCGGTCCGGACGGCGCCATCCATCATGCGCAGATGGCCGTGGAATCCGGAGCCGTAATTCTGACTTCGCCGCACTCCGGCGGCGCGGGGCAAAACCTGTTCGTGCCGGTGGAGGACGCCGATGCGCATTGCGAAACTTCGGCGCGCTGCGGAGCACGCATCGTGCTGCCGCCGCACAACTGCGAATTCGGCGAGCGGCAATATACGGCGGAAGACCCCGGCGGCCACCGCTGGACGTTCTCGCAGTCCATCGCGGCCGTGAACCCGGAGTCGTGGGGCGCCGTGGTTCCGGCCGCGAAATAGAACTTCCCCCTAATGCCCGTTGCCCAACCCCTGGTCGGCGGTCGCGGCGGTCAGTGTGCCGAACAAGCCATTGCTCTCGTCATCCGGGCCGGCAGAAAAATAGAGCGCCGTCGCCGAACCGGACTTCGCGTCTCCGGCGCCGAAGCTCAAGTCCCACAGCCCGTCGATGACAATGGGGTTTCCGTTTCCATCCATCATCACCCCGTTCGACTTCCCTGTCTCCAGGTCGAAAGCGGCAACTTGCCCGCTGCCAAAGTTTCCCACCAGGAGGTTGTGGCTGAAGGCGCCGAAGTCGCCGGGAGCTTGCGCAATTCCCCACGGCGCGTTGAGCCAGGCGTTATGCTCGAAGACCCGTATCAACTGGCCCTGCGGCGTAAACGACGCAACGTAGCCCAGGCCGGCGCCGCTCACGCTATCGTGTCGCGCTCCATCCTGTTGGGCAATCGTGACGATCAGGTTCCCTCCGACGTTGCGGATGTTGTAGGGTGCATATCCCGGGCCGCCGGGAAAGGATGTAAACCAGTTGTCTGTGATGCCCGTCATGGTGGTCTTCAGCGACCGGAACTGGCTATCGAACACGTCTACGCGGCCATTGTGAAAATCGGTGGCGTACAGGTAGTACGCGCCGCCGAACCAGGCGATGGCGAGGCCCTTGTAGCTTGCCGTAGGCGTCGTAATCATCACCGTGGTCTCACTCGCCCCGGGGGCCCACCCCGAGATCGTCCCGCTCTCGGAAGCGAACAGGAACACGGCCGGCTTTCCGTTCGGAAGCAGAAAGCCGCCCGTTCCGTTGTAGACGCAGCCCGTGGGGCTGCCCTGCGCCACGCTCACCACCAGCGTCTGCGGAGCCCCCGTGCCATCGTAGAGCGTCGTAAGATCGCTGCCGTTATCGGAGATCCACCAGGGAGTGCCGGTGCCGCGGCAGAGCCCCCAAGCGTTGACAAGATTCGGGTCGCTCATCGGAGCTCCGTCCGAAAGGTTCGACACGAGATTGGTTTGCGTATAGTTCTGCGCTTCGACAAACGGCGCGAGCAGAGCGAGAGCGGATATGAGATACAGCCGCATTGACAAGCCTCCTGGATGACCTTGCAACCGGGCAGTTTGCTCCGGCAGGCCCGGCAGCCTAAAACGGCCGGACAACTGCGAGCATAAGTCAACTTTCTTCGTGGGAGAAGAGCGGCGGCCATTATTTACAAGAGTTTTACAGCTTCTTCGCGGACTGGCGCGCCGGCGTGTTTTTCCGCCCTTTTTTCATCGTGAAAAACGATGGAATACTTTGGATCTTTCTATTTTTTAAATCCGAGACGGATTGCTAATCTGGGATTACACACTAACTGGAACTCAATCCAAACAGGAGACACGAAATGAAAGTAACGTTACTTCCCCTCTATCTATTGGTTTCTTCCCTCGGAGCCGGCCTGCCTTTGTCCGCCGAATCTCCGCCGGCTTCCACCACCAACGTGCCGGCCGCGACAATTCACATGGAAGATTTCCAATTCTCGCCGGAAGCTTCGGATCTTTTGAAGGACATCCGCTCAAAAAGCGTGGAGTTGACCAAGACCGGGGCGGTACTCGAGAGCCTGCTATGGCACGGATACAGCCACTATACCCACGCCGCCAATCTGAGTTCGATGAAATCGCAGATCAATGACATCGGCGGCGTCTTGGAACGTCTGCAAGCCATTCGCGGCGAGACAGCTCCCTGGCAGCAGAACGCATTGGACTCCATCCTGCCGAGCGCACTGACGGTGGCGGAAAGCACGACCGCGGCGATCCAACATCTGAAGGACAACCAGCGCTATCTCTGGGCGCCTTCGTATGCGTCGCATCTGCGGTCCATCGCCGACAACGCCTCGAAACTGCGGTCGTCGGTCGATCTTTACCTGGACCTGGCCAGTACGGAGGCCAAGCTCGAAAGCGTCCGCGCCAGGATCGGCCAGGCTGGATCGTAATCCAGGCGGCTGGACTGGGGGCCGGCCGGGAGAACATTCTCCGGCCGGCTTTTTCTTTGATTCATGCCATTCGATAGGAAATTCCGAAGTATAGTTTAGAAAGCTCAAACCTTTTCGAAAAACCCACAAATCATGGAATGGCTGAATTATCACCACCTGCTGTACTTCTGGACGGTCGCCAAGGAAGGCAGTATCGCCCGCGCCTGCGAGAAACTACTGCTCGCCCAGCCAACCATCAGCGGGCAATTGCGGATGCTCGAGGCAAGCCTCGGCGAAAAGCTGTTCGCGCGCCAGGGCCGCGGACTGCGGCTCACCGAAGTAGGGCAGGTGGTTTTCCGCTACGCCGAAGAGATCTTCGCCCTCGGCCGGGAACTTCAGGATGTATTGAAGGGCAGCCCCCCTGGACGCCCTTTACGCCTCACCGTCGGAATATCGGACATGGTGCCGAAATTGATTGCCTATCGAGTGCTGGAACCTTCCCTGAAGATGTCTCAACCCGTACGGCTGATCTGTCACGAAGACGGGCAGGAGCGCTTGCTCGCGGAGCTTGCCGAACACCGCCTGGATGTGGTTTTGTCCGACGCCCCGGTCACCACGGCGATGCGAGTGAAGGCATTCAATCATCTGCTGGGCGCGTCCGGCGTCACGCTTTTCGGAACCGCCAGCCTGGCGAAGCGCTACCGCCGGGATTTCCCCAAACGGCTAAACGGAGCGCCTTTTCTACTCCCGGCCGATGGTTGCAGTTTGCGCCGCTCCCTGGAGCAATGGCTCGAAGCGAAAAAGATCATTCCGGCACGCGTGGGAGAATTCAAAGACCGGGCCTTGATGAAAGCATTTGGCAGCGCGGGCGCCGGACTGTTTCCCGCTCCGACGGCGATCGAAGCGGAGGTCAAAGCGAGATATCGCGTCACGGCGGTTGGAAGGCTTGATTCGGTGATCGAACGCTTCTACGCAATTTCGATAGAAAGAAAATTGAAACACCCGGCGGCGGTCACCATCTGCGAGACCGCTGCAAACCGGCTTTTCGGCGAGCAGGCGGCGCCTCCCCTTCCATGATCTACTTCCCGTTCGGTGAATACTGGTGGTTCTATCTCGCTTTCACGGGTGTGGTTCTTATCCTGCTTGCGCTGGATCTGGGTGTCTTCCACCGCGCCTCCAAGCCGGTCTCCTTTCGCGAGTCGGCCATCTGGAGCGGCATCTGGATCAGCATGGCGCTGATTTTCAATTTTCTTTTCTACCGCTACGCGCTCTGGAAATTTACCCACGACGCGAGGCTGCTGGCCATCCCGGGATTCGACCCGGGAGCGGCGGCCCGCGAGGCCGGCCTGCAATTTCTGAGCGGGTACGTAGTGGAAAAGGCGCTCTCCCTCGACAATATCTTTGTATTCGTTGTCCTCTTCGGCGTCTTCGGCATCCCCGCGATGTACCATCGCCGCGTCCTGTTCTTCGGGATTCTCGGCGCGCTCGTTTTTCGCGCGGCGTTCATCGCGGCGGGAGCGAAACTGCTGCAAATCCACTGGATCATGCTGGCGTTCGGCGCGTTTCTGATTCTGACCGGCGCGAAGATGATGTTTACTTCGGAGCGTCCCGTGGACCCCGAAAAGAGCCGGGTGCTCCGCCTCTTCCGCCGTTTCCTACCCGTGACCCCCACTCTCGAAGGCGATCGCTTTCTGGTGAAAAAGAACGGCGTTCGCTACGCCACCCCGCTGTTGCTCGCCCTTGCCCTGATCGAGGTGACCGATGTCCTGTTCGCCATGGACTCGGTGCCGGCCGTCTTCGGCCTCACCCGTGAACCACTCATCGTGTTTACCTCGAATGTGTTTGCGATCCTCGGCCTGCGCGCGCTTTATTTCCTGCTCTCCGGGGCGGTGGAGCGATTCCATCTGCTGAAGTACGGCCTCGCGGCGGTCCTCATTTTTGTGGGCCTGAAGATGGTATGGCTGAACGACGCTTTCCATGGCGAATTCCCCATCGGCTGGTCCCTCGGGATCATCTGCGCACTGGTGGCGCTGGCCATCGCGGCCTCTTTCCTCGTCCCTCCGAAGAAAACCGAAGCGGCCTAAAGGAATGGTTCACGCGGGCGCGGGTGTTTCGGCCGGGGGCGCCATACGCTCGATTCGCACGCGGGCGATCCGGTTGCGCTCCATCTCCAGCACGGTAAAGCGGCGCCCCCCATATTCCACCGTTTCCCCGCGCTCGGGGATATAGCCGAGCTGAAATAACAGGAATCCGGCCAATGTTTCAAAACCGGCATCACTAGGAAGCTCCACGCCGTAGAGATTATCGAGATCTCGAATCAGGGTGGTGCCCTCCACTTCCACCTCCGGCGCTTCGAGCTCCAGACTGGGAGCGCTGGCGTCGTATTCGTCGGCGATCTCGCCGAAGATTTGCTCCAGGACGTCCTCGAGGGTCACCAAACCGGAGATGGTTCCGAACTCGTCGACCACTATCGCCATGTGCGTGTGCGACGCGCGAAAGTCATCGATCAACTGGTCCAGTTCTTTGGTTTCCGGCACCACCAGCGGCTTACGAAGCAGCGCCCGAATTCGGAACTGCCGCACCGGACGGCGCCGTTCATTCGCCAGACGGCGTTCTTCCCAGACGCGCAACAGGTCCTTCAGGTGAATGAAGCCGATGATCTGTTCCGGACTGCCGTCGAAAACCGGAATGCGCGAGAGTTTCCGCAGGCGGATGACTTCCAGCACCTCGTCCAGGGAAGCGTCCACGGGAATCGAGACGATGGCGTTCCTCGGAGTCATGATCTCCCGCGCGTAATAGTCCTGCAGTTCCAATACGCTCTGAATCGCATCCTCCTCGAAGCGGCGCAAGTGCCCTTCGGAACGGCTCAGGCTGATAATGAACTTCAACTCCTCGGCCGAGTGCCCTCCGCGATGCGTACCGCGCAGGCCAATCCACCGCGAGATAGCCGACGACGATCGCTCGAGAACAAAAACGAAGGGCGAAGACACACGGTGGAAAACCAGGAGCGCCGGGGCTACCAGGATCGCCAGCCGGTCCGCTTTCTCCAAAGCCAGGTTCTTCGGAACCACCTCGCCGATCACGACATGAGCGTAGGTGATCAACATGAAACTGACCACCAGAAGCAGGGCGTGCACGAACGGAGCGATCCCCGGAGATAGGGCGCCGCCCACCAGGTGCGAAATAAGCTGATATACGGCGTCTTCGCCGGCCCAGCCCAACCCCAGGCTGCTTAGAGTGACGCCTACCTGAGTTACGGAGAGCAGGCGCGCGGGAGCAGCCAGAAGACTCAGAGCGATCTGCGCACCGGTGTTGCCCCGCTCGGCCATGGCTCGCAAACGGCTCTTGCGGGCGGAGATCAGCGCCACCTCGGCCGCGGCGAAGAACGAGTTCAGCGCGATCACCAAAAACAGAATGAGAAAGCGAAATCCCATTCGGTTAGAGCGCGTAGCTTCCCGCGCCGGTGCGGCGCTGCGGTCCGGGCGGCTTACTTAGTAGAATCGTCGCAGTGCAAACTGGCAAATTCGTCAAGATTCTCAATTTGAGCATAGCGGTTTTGCTCGTTGTCCTTGTCGGCTCGGTCTACTGGCTTGCCTACCGGCCACTGCCCGTGACATCGGGAACCCTGAGCGCGCCGGTTTCGAAGGCGGCCAGTATCGCCCATGATGCGCGCGGCGTCCCGCACATTGATGCCGCGTCTATTGAGGACGCGCTCTTTCTACAAGGGTTCGTCACCGCGCAGAATCGCATGTGGCAGATGGACGTGCTTCGCCGCCTGGCGGCCGGGAATCTCTCCGAGATCATCGGCAAATCCACGTTGGAAGCGGACCGCGCGTCCCGCCGCCTGCGTCTCCGCAGGATCGCGGAGGCCAGTGTGAACGCGATGAGCCCCGCCGACCGCGCCATACTCGAAGCCTATGCGCGCGGGGTCAATTATTACCTCGCAACCTTCGGCGATCGCCTTCCCATCGAGTTTCATCTGCTCGGCTACAAACCGAAACCATGGAGGCCAGTGGATTCCGTGTTGTGCGCCCTGCAAATGTACCGGACCTTAACCAATACCTGGCGAGACGATTTGGCGAAGCAAGTGATGTTCCAGGAAGGCGACCGGGACAAAGTCGACTTCCTGTTCCCTTCCCGCACCGGCCACGAAGTTCAGCCGGGATCGAACGCATGGGTGATTTCGGGAGCCCACACCGCCACGGGCAAACCAATTCTGGCCAACGATCCGCATCTCGATTACACCATCCCTTCGACGTGGTACATGGTCCATCTGAAAGCGCCCGGGCTGAACGTGACCGGCGTTTCCCTGCCCGGTCTCCCGGCGGTGATCATCGGGCACAACGAACGCATCGCCTGGGGTGTGACGAATCTCGGTTTCGATGTTCAGGATCTCTATGTCGAAAAACTGGACACCGCCACCGGCCGGTACGAGTTTGAAGGCAAGATCGAGCAGGCGGTGAAGGAAACCGAGGAAATTCCGGTTCGGAATGAGAAACCGGTCGCCTTTTCCCAATGGGTGACGCGGCATGGCCCGGTGATTCTGAGCGAGGGGAAGACGATGTTGTCCCTTCGCTGGACGGCGAACGACGCCGGCGCCTTCGCGTTCCCCTTTCTCGATATCGACCGCGCCGCAAATTGGGGCGAATTCAAAGCGGCACTGCGCCGTTTTCCCGGCCCCGCCCAAAACTTCGTTTACGCCGACGCCGCCGGCAACATCGGTTACCACGCCACCGGCCGCCTCCCCATCCGGCGCAATTTCGAAGGAGATCTTCCAGTGGATGGGAGTTCGGGCACATTCGAATGGGAGGGGTACATCCCTTTCGACGAACTGCCGGAGTTTTTCAATCCTCCGTCGGGGATCATTGTGACTGCCAATCAGAACCCGTTCCCGGTGAATTACAAATACAGCACAAACGGAGGGTACTCCACGCCATACCGGTCCAATCAGATTCGTGCGCTCCTGTCGGCGCGCGAGGGCTGGAAGCCGGCGGATATGCTGGCGGTTCAAACGGACGTTTATTCGCCGTTCTGCCACTTCCTGGCCAGGCAACTGGTGGCGGCTTACGACGCCAAGCTGCCCAAGGATGCGGACTTAGCCAAAGCGGCCAAAATACTGCGGGCCTGGAACGGGCAGATGGAGATCCGGGAGTCCGCGCCCTTGATCGTCTCGCTTACCTACGCGCGATTGAAAAACGCAATTGCGCGGGCCGCCTCTCCCCATAGGGGCGACATTTACAATTTCGAAATGGCGCCGTCGGTGGTGCAGGCGATTCTCGAAACCGGCGCCAAGGGCTGGTTCACCGATAAGAACGAGACGCTGCTCAAATTGCTGACAGGCGCCATCGCCGAAGGAAAGAAAGCGCAGGGCGGCAATCTCGCCCGCTGGGATTATGGAAGGTCGCACAGCCTGGCGATCGTTCATCCGGTGGATAGCCGGATTCCCCTGTTCGGACGCTTTTTCAACATCGGGCCCTTCCCGATGAGCGGGTCTTCCACCTCGGTAAAACAGGTTAGCGGCGCTCTGGGCCCGTCCATGCGGTTCATCGCCGATCCTTCCAATTGGGACAACTCCCTGAACAACATCACCATCGGACAGTCCGGACATATCCTTTCTCCGCATTACCGGGACCAGTGGAAGGCCTACTACTACGGGCGCAGCTTTCCGATGCGCTTCGGCTGGATCGACAAAGAGCAGATTTTGAACTTCACACCGCGCTGACGGCGTCTTCCCGCGCCGGGAATTTCCACCGCTTTCCTGTGACAATGGGATCAGGAGCAGAAAATGCAGCCAACGCATCGCGTAGTCATTCTAGGCGGAGGCTTTGGCGGTCTCTATGCCACGCAGGCTCTCAAAAAAGCGCCGGTGGAGGTGACCCTCGTTGACCGCCGCAATTTCCACCTCTTCCAGCCCCTGCTTTATCAGGTCGCGACGGGCGCGCTTTCGCCCGGTGAGATCGCCGCTCCGCTACGTTCGGTATTGAGCCGGCAGAAGAATGCCCGGGTCCTCCTGGGTGAGGCGGTGGATCTTGACGTGGAGGGCCGGAGACTCATTTTAAATGACGGCGAAGTTCCATATGACACCTTGATCGTTGCCCCCGGTTCGCGCAGCTTCTATTTCGGACACGAAGAGTGGGAAAAGGCCGCGCCCGGCCTGAAAACCATCGAGGAAGCGACTCAAATCCGGCATCGCATTCTCTACGCCTTCGAAGCCGCCGAGCGCGAGGAAGATCCCCAAAAACGCCACGACTGGCTCACATTCGTAGTCGTCGGCGCGGGACCAACGGGCGTCGAGTTGGCAGGCGCCCTGGGCGAAATCGCCAACGACACGCTCCGCCACGATTTCCGCTCCATCCGCCCGCAGGAGGCACGAATTCTGTTACTCGAGGGCTCCGACCGCGTACTGCCGCCGTTCCCGCCGGAGCTATCGGCAAAAGCGGAACAGCAGTTGATCCGCATCGGCGTGCGCCCGCGCACCGGAGTCCGGGTGGTGGAGGTAGACGAAGGCGGAGTCACCGTGGAATCGCCGGCAGGACGCGAGCGCATTGCGGCGCGGACCGTCATCTGGGCCGCCGGCGTTCGGGCTTCCTCGTTGGGCGAGGTGCTTTCACTGCGGGCGGGCGTAAAACTGGAGCGCAACGGCCAGGTGAGGGTCGAAAAGGATCTCACCGTGCCAGGGCATCCGGAAATTTTCGTGATCGGGGACCTCGCGCGCCTCGACGACGACGCCGGGAAGCCATTGCCGGGTGTCTCCCCCGTGGCCATGCAGGAAGGCGCCTACGCGGCCAAAGCCATCCGCGCCCGGATTTCCGGGACGCCCCCGCCTCCTCCGTTTCACTACTTCAATAAGGGACAGCTTGCCGTCATCGGCCGCGGGGCCGCTGTCGCCGATCTTGGAAAGCTCAAGGTGTCCGGAGTTATTGCCTGGTTCATCTGGCTATTCGTTCACCTGATGTACATCGTGGAATACACCAGTCGCGTTCTCATTTTCATTGAATGGGGTTTCCTGTATCTGACCTTTAACCGCGGCGCGCGGCTGATCACCGGGAGAGACGACCTGTCACAAACAACCGGAACGCCAGAGGAGGACGCGACGCCCGCTACTCAGAAGGGAGATACGGTTTTTCGATGAGAAAGGCCCGCTTTCGCCCGGTGCTGACGACATCGCCGCGATATTTCAGGCATTTATTGATCAACAGATCGACCGGCTGATCGACGCAATAATCGAAGGCCAGAAGATCGCCGGGCTTTAGGTCCAACAACTCGGACGCCTTCAGGGTGGGGCCGCTCAGCATCGCTTCCAGGCGCAGAGTCGCCGGCTTTATGAGGCGGAGAATCCGCTCCTGCCCGTCTTCTGTGCTTTGCGATTTCCGCATCGACCATTGCTGATCAAATTTCTGGCGGAGCATCTTCACCACGATCGACGGAATTCCCAGATTCATCATGCCGGAGTTATCGCCAACGCGGATTTCAACGGCGATGGCGACTACGGCCTCGTTCGGAGAAAGGATCTGGAGCAACTGTGGCTCGGTTTCGTGGTTTTGAATGGTGAAATCGAGAGCGGTGACCGATTGCCACGACTGCCGCAAGTCATGGAGAAGGATGCGGAATAGCCCTTCGAGGATACTTAGCTCAATTTCGGTGATTTCGCGGGTGATCGGAGCGCTGCTTTTCCCGCTGCCTCCCAGGAGCATCTCGAGGATGGGGAACACTAACGATGTGCTCAATTCGAGCACCGCGCTGCCTTCGTACGGCTTCATCCCCAGGACCGAGAGGCAGGTAGGCGACGGGAGGCACTGGGCAAATTCGGCAAAGGAGAGCTGCTCCACCGAAACCAGATTGGCTGCCACGTAGGCGCGGAGGTAGGCGGACAGGCTGGAGGCGATGGACCGGGCAAAATTCTCGTGCAGTAAGTGAATAGCGCGAAGCTGATCCTTGGCGATGCGATCGGGCCGCCGGAAATCGTAAGGCGGGGCGCGACGAGCCGGATCGTCGCCCCCGTTCGCGTCTCGCACACCCCGGAAAGCGGAATCAATCTCCTGTTGAGATGGAACTCGCTCGGCAGGCAAAGTGCCTCCTCCTTTTACTACTCCATCGGCGGAGCAAGGCCGGGTCTTTAGCGGTTGTTAAACTGAAGAGGCGGAATGCCTCGTTTCCATGTCCACAGTTTCGGTTGCCGTGCGTCCCAGGCCGATGGAGCCGCGATCGAAACCGCGTTGACGGAAAAGGGGTTTCAGGCCGCCGGCGACGCCAGGGATGCCGGCTTGGTGATCCTCAATTCCTGCACGGTGACAGCGGCGGCAGACGAAGATCTGCGTCATATGGTGCACCGCGTTCACCGCGAAAACCCTCGGGCGCGCATTCTGGTCACCGGATGCTACGCCCAGCGCGCCCCGGAGGAAATCGCGGCTCTGGACGGCGTTACCTGGGTGGTAGGAAACAGCTTGAAGATGGGTGTGCCGGACCTTGCCGCGGCCAGTTTTGAGACCGATACGGAGCCCTATCACGGCCAGATCCTGAATTCGGATATTTTCCAGCAGCACGAGTTTCTCTCCGCCCCGGTCCAGGACGCGCTTGGCGACCGCACGCGTCCCAATTTGAAAATTCAGGATGGCTGCAACAATCGCTGCTCGTTCTGCATTATTCCATTCGTCCGCGGGCGCAGCCGCAGCGCTTCGGTTCCCCAAGTGGTGGAGCAGGTGAGGCAACTCGCCGCGCGGTATCGCGAAGTAGTATTGAGCGGCATCAACTTAGGCCGTTGGGGACGCGAGCCCGGCAGTTCCATGCGGCTGGTGAATCTGTTGCGGATTCTGCTGGATGAGACAGCGGTGGAACGCCTGCGCTTAAGCTCGGTCGAACCGATGGATTTTTCCGATGAGCTTCTCGATCTGATGGCGAGTTCGCCGCGCATCGCGAAGCATGTTCACGCTCCCCTGCAATCGGGGAGCGACGCCGTTTTGCGGCGTATGCACCGGAAGTACCGGCCCCGGCATTACGAAAACCGGGTTCGCAAAGCTCGTGCGTTGATGCCGTCCGCCGCGATCGGGGCTGACGTTATGGCCGGGTTTCCGGGTGAAACGGATGAGGAATTCGAAGAAAGCCGGGAGTTTATCGCTAGTCTGCCCTTCACCTATCTGCACGTTTTCACGTACTCGGAGCGGCCCGGCACTCCGGCCGCCGAAAGCGCCCATCAGGTGCCGGTCCCGCTGCGCAAAGAGCGCAATCGAATCCTCCGCGAACTGGCCGCCGCGAAAAACCTGGAGTTCCGGCGCGCCATGGTGGGCCGGAGGCTTTCGGTGGTAACGATGGACCGCGACGCCTTGAGCGGTAACTATCTGAAAGTCTCGCTCGCACACCCGCGTCCGGCAAACCAACTGATCGAGGTGGAGATCGGCGGAGTCACGGCATCCGGACTCGCGGAGAAGACCCTTTTTCCGGTCCTGCCGTGCTGACCACGGTCACCGTCTCTCCCGGGCGCACATCCACCAGGACATAGTGAAACATCCGGCCGCCGGCGTCTTCGCCGGCCCGCGGAGTGCGCCGGACCCCATTCACCTTCACGGCGGCTACCCGTCTCGAAAAGACAGCTTTCCAATGAATGACGCCTCCTCGCTCATTGGTCAGGCTGGATTCTCCGAGGCCCTGGTGGCGAAGCCCGATTTCATTCTGGAAAACGGGGACGTGCCGTACGGCGGCCCATTCGGTTTGCGGGGTGAGGTGCGCCAGGGTTGCCACCGTATGATCCGCCTCGGGCGCAATGCCCATCAGTCCTGCCACGATGGCTCCCACCGCCGCAAACGAGACTTCCGGATACTCGCGGCGCGGCAGGGAGGGGTCGAGAAGATGGAGCAGAACCCGGTAGCCGTCGTCATCATGCCCCCAGCGAAAGAGCACCTCGGGCATGTAGGAGAGCGCTTCGACGTTGATGCCGGCGTCGCGGCTGGCCTCCACCAGCGCGCGCAACGCTCCTTCGCGGTGCTCCGGAGTCGAAGGCAAGGATTCAAAATGGAGAGGAAAAACCGCCGCCTCGGGAAAAGCCCGCGAACTGTAACGGCCGTCCTGTAAACGGCCCGCGTAGAACCGCTTCGTGCTGGCATCCCACCAGTCCCGATTCAATCTCCGCTTGAGCTTCGCCGCTCGATCGCGCAGCCGCACCGCGGTTTCCGGCGAATCGGACATCCGCGAAGCTGCCAGCAGGGCGGCGTACTCGGCCGCCACCAGATCCACGCCCTGCCGGAGAGGAACATCCGAAGCTTCAAAGTAGGAGCCAATCCCGCGGCGCCCGTAACCGGGGAAACTGTCGGGAATTCCATCCCCATCCGCGTCCCAGGCCCGAATATAGTCTGTGGTTGTCCTCCGGTAGAAAGTCCGGAAAATCGGGTCGTTCCGGTAGGTTTCGCCGGCGGTCCAGAGATATTGCCGGTAGCAAGCGTGCAAGACATCGAAGTTGGCTGGCAGATTGTACCAGAAATCGCGGTCGTCTTTGTAATCGACGGGCGCCGGGAGACCGTCTTTGGTGATTTCCCAGAAGCCGCACCACTGGCGGCTTCCCGCAATGCTGTTGGCGAAGCGGCGCAGAAGATTCCGCGTCACCGGAGCCAGGCCCAGAACCTGCGCTCCCAGAGCCTGGTGAGAGACATCACGCATGCAAAAGGCGGAGCGTCCGGGGAGCGAAGCTTCGTACCATTCGCCGGCGGCATCGCCGGAGAACACGTAGCGGAGCGCTTGCGTCTTCGCCCACCGAAATCCATCGTTTAGCCGCGTGTTCGAGGACTCAAACTCCACCCGCCCGCGCTCGCTCGCGCCAGCCGCGCTCCATGCGAGAAGGCCTGCCAGCGCGGCGATCGTGATTTTAGGTAAGGCCGCCATTACTCCAACGAGGTATGGTCCAGGAAAATCTTCCATCCGGACGAAGTCTGGCGAAGCAGCAGGGTGAAATAGCCGCCGGTCGCGCCGCCGCTCTCCGGCTTCCGGTCCAAATGCCAGCGTCCGATCACGGAGGCATACCCTTTACCCAGCATGGTTACCTCGAGATTGGAGAATTGCAGTGTACCCATGGAATCGCGGGTGGGATACCGCTCCCGGTACCGCGCCTGCACGTTCGCAAAGCCGCGGCGGATGCCTCCCCCAACGAAAGTCAGATCACCGGAGTGCTCGTACGTATCCAGAAAGGCGTTCACATCCCCGCGATTCCAATCCCGCTGCTGCGCAGCCAGAACCGCGCGGACAGCATCTTCGGGCGGGGGCAGGGCCAGACCCGTAAATGCCCAAGCGAGGAAGCCAGCCGCTACCAGAAGCGCGTTACGCATAGGCCCACTGTACGCTACCGGCCAAGGGGCTGGGTGCTAGGCTCAAAGTGGTTAGCAAAGAGCTCTTCATGCGTCGCATTCGACCCTGCCTGATTCTCGTCGCCGCGTCCGGTATAGCTTTTGGGGCGGACCAAGCCCTGCTGCAACTGGTCCCGCCGGAAGCTCCCGCGGTCGCGGGCATCCAGTTGGAGCGGAACAGAAATACGCCGCTCGGGCAGTACCTGCTTTTGCACCTGGGAGAGCGCCAGGAGCAGATGGCCAAGCTCTACGTTGAAAGTGGCTTCGATCCACGCCGCGACGTGTCCGAAATCGTCCTTGCCATGGGAATTCCGGACGAGGTTCCCGCGGCGACGGCCCCGGCGGGACAAGCGAAAACTCTCATTCTGGCTCGAGGCTCGTTCGACCCCGCCCGCATTGAGGCCGCCGTGGTAGCACACGGAGGAGCCCTATCCGTGTTTCAAGGAACCCATCTCCTGCTGCAGAGTTCCGGGGAACACCCCGGACAGGACCTTACGGGCGCTCTGGCGTTTCTGGACTCCAGCATCGCGGTGATCGGCGACCCTGCTTTGGTCAAGCAAGCAATCGTGCGGCGGGCGAGCGGAGACCCGGCCGGCGCCTGGTGCGCGAAAGCCCAGGCTCTCAGCACGGAAAACGACGCATGGTTTCTTGTTCAAGGGCCCGTGTCCGAGCTTACCTCCGGCATGCCGGGCTCGACTGCGGGAACCGCCGGACAAACGGCGCAAATGTTCCAGTCCGTCACCGCTGCAAGCGGCGGCATGAAACTGGGCGCCAACGTAGTCATTACCGCGGAGGTGGTGGCGCGCTCGGAAAAAGATGCGCAGTCGCTCGCCGAAGTGCTCCGTTTTTTAACGGCAATGCTCGAAGCGAACAAGGCGAAAAGCCCGGCGGCGGGTCAGATATCCGCCTTATTGAGCTCGCTCCGGTTGACCACCAGCACGAACGTGATTCACCTTTCGCTGACCGCGTCCGAATCCCAGGTAGAGGCCTTGCTCGCGGTGCTCCAGCAGCACCCGGCCGGAGCGGCGGCCGCGCCTCCACCGCCTGCCAACTAACCGGTTGAGCCAGCTAGCGCTTGAGCCAGCTAACGCAGCAGGCGGAAAAGCTCGAAGACCGGCCTTCCGTTGCTGTCGGCAATGTGCATGATCACTTTCTTGTGGTAGCCTTCCGCCGCGGCCATTCGAGCGAGACGGCCGTTGATCCCGGAAAACTGCTCGCGGCTGTCGATGAAGTGCACCCACGCCGCGTCTTTGCGCGCAAAGAACTGCCGCGCGGCTTGCCTGTCGCCGTTTGAAGGCACCGTAGCCTTAAAAGGGTCAATCGCAACGTTGAGATTGAGCCTTCCCCGGCCCATGACCGCCAGGGTGCTGTTAATCCCCCAGTCCGCCACCATCAGGGGCGTTCCCGCCGGTAGTTTTGAGACACCTACGTAAAGCGAGCGGCTCGCATCGGTCCAGGCCCCGGCGGCGCCATAGCGCGCAAGCTGGAAGAAACACTGGTTCAAGTTCAGGAGATTGCCGGCAAGGAGGAGCAGCGCCAGCGCGCCAGACAGCCAGGACCCGGCTTTCCACCGCGCGCCGCCGGCTTGGGCAATCGCAACCGCTACGAAAGCCTGGGGAAGCGGCCACAGCAAGACCGCGTGATGAGCGGAGCCACCCGCGTTCCTGGTCACCGCCATCTGGAACCAGGCGGCGGCGCAGGCGATCAGCGCAAACAGCATGGGTCGGCGGGCCGCGGTGCGCCAAAAGAAGGGAAGCAGCAACAACGCCGCCAACAAGGCCGGTGTCATCCAGTTTGTGCGGTGGGTCCCCGCGGCATTGTGCAAAGCGGCCGAGTAGCGCTCGATGGTTGTCTCCGGCGCGCGCGGATTCGCAGCGGATTCCTCGTTGATCAGATAACCGAACAGGATCGAACCGTTCCAGGTCTGCTTCAAAACCTGAAACTTGCCCGGAAACTCCGCGAGCGTGAAATGCCCGTTGGAGGCGAAGGTTTCGAGATGATGAGTGGCGTTGAAATACAGTAAGGGGAGCGCACCCAAGCTAAAGCCCAAGACGGCGGCAAGGACCTTGCGGCGGCTCGGTTTCCACGATGCGGGTGCCAGCGCAATCGAAGCCAGACAGACCCCACTCAGGGGCCAGAAAAACAGGGCCTTATCCCAAAGGCCCAAACCTGCGCAAAATGCCGCTGCAAAGAGCACCCACAACCGGCCCGTCCGGTGAAAAAACAAACCCAGCGCCAGAACCGCAACCAGGAAAAAATGCTGGAAGGCGACCGGCCCCCAGTCAAAAGCGCCCGTTAGAAGGAAACTGGAGTCGGTTGCCAGTAATAGAACGCCGGCAATCGCCGCACGCCGCCCGTGCAGAGAGTGCAACAACTGGAAAAAAATACACAGGGTGAGTCCGCAAACCAGAACTACGGGCAGACGGATGGAATCGACCGAAACAGGCCAGTGTTTCAAAATGGGCGCGTAGACCCAGGTCTTCCAGGCGCCAAGATAATCCAACAACATCAACGGTACGCGAACGCCGCCCAATCTGCCTGTATAGAGCGTATCGCCGCCCGCAAACAGCGGTTGGGCAAAAAGAACCTCATCGTTCTGAAACCCCGGGTATGGCAGAAACGCCATACATAGCAGACCAAAAAGGAGAATGCCGGCCAGCGCGGGCCACCATCTCAGAAGGCTGCGGAGGCGAGCGCGGGCGCTCAATATCGTCTTCCCAAATTTGGTCATGGAGAAAGGGAAACTTGACGGAATGCGCCCTGAAACGGACAAACCGAATCTTACAGGGCGCGTCTGCTTCAGTATACGCCTGTAAGAACAGGTCACGAATGTCAAGAAAAATCTTGCGCTTTAAGACATTTTTCGTATAGCATTAAGCCCACAAGGCTTAGCGGTATTTTTGACATGAGAATAGGTGGAAAAAGGCTTCCGGAGGGAGAGATCGCCGCTCTGGCACTTGAATTGCAAGAATTCCGTGCTATGATATCGGGAGTTCGAAAACCAAGGTTGGAGCATCCAAGCTCCGTGAGGGGTTGGAGATGGACAACCATGGCAGACGAAAACACCTTTCCCCGGCGATCGCAATTCTTGAACCTTTCTGAAGGCAGGCACGTCTAAACGAGGTGAATAAAAAAGAATAATAAACGACAGAGTGGAGACCGAACATGACGAAGACCGAACTGAACAAGTATAAAGAAGTGCTGGAAACCAAGCACGCTGAATTAACGAAGGTGCTGCGCAACCGTGACGGCATCACCATCGAAAAGAGTCCCGACGCTCTCGACGAAGTTCAAAACGCCGCTGAGCGCGAACTCGCCATCCGCAATTTGGATCGCGAGTCCAATCTGCTGCGCAACGTTCGCAGCGCCCTGCACCGGATCGCGGAAGGTAACTACGGCATCTGCCTCCATTGTGAGGAAGAGATCAGTCCCAAGCGGCTGAACGCGGTGCCCTGGACTCCGTACTGCATCCAGTGCCAGGAGATTGCCGACAGGAATCAGGAAGAAGGGACCGACGCGTTTGACGACGTCCTCGTAAACGCGGCCTGATGCGCCTCGAGCAAGGAATCGGCTAAAGGCGCGAGGTTTCCCTCGCGCCTTTTACATTTCTGGCGAACGCGATTTCCTTCGAGTACCAATCGCGGCGATCATCCGACCCGCATTCTCCCGGTCCCTGCGCCAGGAATGAAATAATGCCGGATCGCATCGAGTACACCCGCCTGCGCAAAGGATGTGGTCCCGGGGAATGCCGGCATCCAAGAGTTGCCGTACATTCGCGGCGGTCAGATCCAGTAGAAACTTGCCTGCCTCGCCGCCCGGTACGATGAAACCCGGAAAGCAGGCCGCCACTTCCGGACCCACCTCGAAACAGCACTGGCCAATTCCCGTTCCGACCCAAACCCACAGCGTCGCCGGATCGGCGTTGAAATTTTGCCGCAATTCGGCCACTGTTTTGGCGGCAATCCGCGCGTGCGTGCCACGCCATCCCGCGTGAACGGCAGCCACCGACCTGGTGGCCTCATCCGCAAGGAGAATCGGGAGACAATCGGCAGTCCGAACGGATAAAGTTATACCGGGACGATCGGAGATTACCGCGTCGGCTTCGGGGGCCGCGTCGTCGCTCCACGGTTCGGCAGCGAGAACCACCCGGCTGGAGTGCACCTGTTTGAGCTGGACCGCGCCATTCGCCCAACCATCGCTGCGGCGAGTTCCAAAACCGAGGCTCAGCCATGCCATCGACGGAGGAAGCGCGGGGCGAAAGACCCCGGCACTGTCCAGGTGAAACCCGGCTACGTCGTCTTCAAGCATTCCGCAATCTGCTTCTCCGTAACAGCCCCTTCGCGGATAACGCGCCAGTAGGGTTCGGTGATGTCGACCGTAGTGCTCCCCGGCCCGTTACAGGCGCCTCCGTCGAGAACCAGGTCCACACGCCCATCCATTACGCCAAAAACCTCGATGCCGCTGCGGCAGGTGGGCTGCCCGGAAATGTTGGCGCTGGTGGCGATGATGGGTTGATCCAGGCTTTCGAGCAGCGCCTGCGCGACGCGCGATGTCGAGTGGCGCATTGCCAGGCGCCCGGTGTTCCCGGTCACCTTCAAAGGCACTTTGGACGACGCGGGCACGATCATGGTCAGAGGCCCCGGCCAGAAATGCCGCGCCAGCAGGGAAAAGCGGGCGGAAAGTTCGCGCGCCAGTTCCTCCGCCATGTATGTACCGCTAACGAACAGAGGAAGGGAGCGCTGCTGCTCGCGGCCCTTGGCGGAAAATACCCGGCCCACGGCATGCAGGTTCAAGGGATCGGCGACCAGAGTGTAGAGGGCCTCGGTCGGAATCGCCACGACGCTGCCCCGGCGGACCGCTGCGGCCGCCCGCTGGATCACGTCCGGATCGGGCTGTTCGGGATTAACTTCAATCAGATCGGTTGCCAAGGTTGGGTCTACCTCGGTCCAATTGCTTGAGCGACCTCAATCGCCATCGCGTAGCGTCCGAATGGCGCGCTCAGTTGCACACCGGATACAAGGCGGCGAGCGCGCTCCACCATCTGGCGGGCAATGGAAACACCTTCCTGTCGCGACTTTTCAGCGCTGTCCGCCCGCCGCATGCGCTCCATGAACTCCTCGGGCACCGGAACACGCAGTTCATTCACCATGAACTCGGCGTTCCTGTAACTGGTGAGCGGCCAGATGCCGCAGATTACCGGCAGGTGGAACTGCTCGATATTCTTCAGATACTTTTCCAGCAGATTGAGATCGAAAACCGGCTGGGTGACCACGTATTCGGCCCCCGCTTCCGCCTTCCATTCGAAGCGTCGCAGCTCCTCGTCCATGTTGAGAGCTCCCGGATTCGCGCCCACGCCCAGCAGCAGTCCCGTCTGCGATCCGATGGGGTTTCCACCGATATCCAGCCCGCGGTTCAAATTGTTGACGATATTCGTCAGCCCGATGGAATCGACATCGAAAACCGCTGTCGCATCGGGATAAGTTCCCATGCGCGGAGGGTCGCCGGTAATACAGATGAGATTACGAACACCGGCCGAATGCGCGCCGAGCAACTCGGATTGTATGCTCAGAATATTACGATCGCGGCAGCAGAAGTGGAGCACAGCCTCGATTCCGGCTTCCTTCTGAATCAGCTGGCAGGTAACCTGGGCGCTCATCCGGGCGCTGGCCCGCGGACCGTCCGGAACATTAATGCAGTCGATTCCGTTGGCCGCGCAAAGCCGCGCTCCCTCAATTTCCTTGCTCGCGTCTACCCCGCGCGGCGGCAGTATCTCCACGAAGGCGACGAACTTCCCGGCGGCGAGCTTGGCGCCGAGAACGGAGCGCTCAGCCACGGGCATTTTTTCCATCGCCTGGGCTTTCCCCACTATCTCAGCCACGGCCGGAGAGGAAACCTTCCGAACCGGTTGCAGGGACCGGGCTTCCGAATGGATCAGCTTGATGTGTTCGGGCGTCGTGCCGCAGCAGCCGCCCACGATTTTTACGCCCGCCTGAATGAACCGGCGCGCGTATTGCGCCATGTATTCCGGTGAGCTGAGATAGATATTGCGCCCTTCGATCCGGCTCGGCATTCCGGCGTTGGGCATCACGCTGACGGGTTTGCGGGTGAGGGGAAGCATGCGCTCGATTGCCTCGAGCGTCGCTTTCGGGCCGGTGGAGCAGTTGATGCCGATCACGTCGACCGGCCATTCATTCAGCTTCAGGGTATACGCCTCCGGACCTCCGCCGCTTCGCAAATTGCCCTCGTCATCGATGGTGACGTGCGCAATCAGCGGAATTTTCTCGCCGGCCGCTTCCCGAACGGCGAAGATCGCCTCCCGCAACTCATTCAAATCATAGAAGGTCTCGAGAACCAGAAGATCGACGCCGGCTTCGACCAGGGCTTCGGCCTGCTCACGAAAGATCGACCGCGCCTCCACAAACGATGTGGGGCCGAGAGGTTCGATCGGGATGCCGAGGGGGCCCATGGCGCCGGCTACAAAAACCGCATCATTGGCCGCCTCCCGCGCCAGGCGAACCCCCGCATGATTGATCGCCCGCAGTTTGTCGGCAAATCCGAAGGATCCGAGCCGGGTCCGGTTCGCGCCGAATGTATTGGTCTCCAGTATCTCCGCGCCCGCCCGGACATATTCCTGGTGGGTTTCGAGAATCAGGGACGGCTGGGAAACATTTAATTCGTCAAAGCAGCGGTTGATGAAGACCCCGCGTGAGTAGAGCATGGTGCCCATGGCGCCGTCCGCCACCAGTACTCGCGCCGCCAGTTGAGTGCGGAAATCTGCGGTCTGGCCGGCTGGAACAGCACCGGGTATGGGAGAAGCCTGCGAAGGGACTGTGCTCATCTTGCGTTAGAGACGGGGAAACTGGCCGAAGGCTCCGGCTGCTCGACTATTCAGAGGCGGCGGCATCTTGACCTCTGCCTTTGCACTTCTAGGCAAATTGTACCGCACCCCGGCCGGACCGGAGAATTTCAGCGCTGACAGCCGGGGCAATAGTAGGTGGAGCGGCCGCCTTGCCGCATGTTTTCAATAGCGGCTCCGCACCGCGGGCAGCGCTTACCACTCCGGCCGTAGACCTGGAACGGAATTTCGCCGGCATCCCCGTTCCATTCCCCCGGACGGCGGTAATTGGCGGAGGTTCGCTGCACGGCCTGCCGCAGGGTGTTCACAATCGCACCGTGCAGCCGGGCGACTGACGGTTTCCGCAGAGTATCCATCTTCCGCTCCGGATGAATGCCCGCCTGAAATAGAGCTTCTGCCGCATAAATATTGCCCAGCCCGGCGATCCTCCTCTGGTCCATGAGGAAAAGCTTGGCCGGCTGGCGCGATTGGCGGGCCGCGGCAGCGAGCCAATCCACCGTGAAGCCCCGGGAAAGCGGCTCCGGGCCCAGTTCTTCGAGCAAGCTTCGAATTTCCTCTTCGGAATGGAGGTGAACGCGGCCCAGCGCCCTTGCATCCGTGAATACGAGTCCGCTGCCGCCTCGGAACAACAGCAGCATGCGCGAAGCGGCGGGGAGCATCCGCGCGTCGGGCAGAATGGACAAATCCCCGGTCATGCGAAGATGAATCCTCAGCACTCGAACGCCGCCACGGCCCGAAGTATAAATCAGAATATTCTTGGCGCGGCGGAGAACGCGATCAATGCGCCTCCCGCGAAGCGCCAGTTCCATGTCTCCTCCGTTCTGAGGCCGGGCGATTGCCGGTCTCAAGATGGCAGCGCGGAGGATGGTTTGTCCCTTCACGCCCGGCCGGATGCGACGGCAGACCGCTTCCACTTCGGGGAGCTCAGGCACGGGTAACCAAATAGCTCACGCTATGCCAGTCCTCTCCGGCGTTTTCATTGGGCTGCACATCGAGAACCCGCCCTCCGGCGGCGCCCAGGATCGCCTCCACCCGCTCCCGGGGCGTTCCGTGCATTTCGAGGTAGCGGTGCGGACGCCGGAACAGCCACCAAAACTCGCTATAGAGTATTTGGAGCGCCCGTTTTTTTCGCCAGCCGCTCCGCCGCCGGAAATGAGTTGGAAGTTGAAACAACAGCGCGCCGCCGGGCGCCAGCACGCGCACCAGCTCGGCCATGTAAACGCGGCCAAGAGAGGGGCGCATGTGCTGGAGGGTGATATTCGAATAAATGAAATCGAAGTGGCCGCCGGGGAACGCTTTCAGGTGCGGACGGTCATTCAGAAGGTACTCCACCCGCCGCGGCGCTAGATTGTGCTTGTTCGCCAGTGCAATCATGGGCGGCGAGATATCCACTCCACAGACGGAGTCAAAGTGACTGGCAAGAGCCTGGGTCAGCCGCCCCGCGCCACAACCGAAGTCCAGGGCGGACCGCCTGTGCGCGAGTGGAAAGACGCGGCTGACATAGGAGATGGCGGCGTCAATCTCGGCAACGCCCGTGGAGAAGAACTCCTCCACATCCCATCGGTTATTGTCCTTGCCGGCCGCCGTGATGATCGCCCAGTAGGGATCCTGTTCGCCAAGCATGGTCCACTGCCTCCGCAGCGCGCGCAGACTCATGCTTCTATCATCCCGGATTTGCCAACGCTTCGAGCCATTGCGCCGCCTCGCTTGCAAAATGGTCGCCGCTTCGTTAAATATGTGAACCATGACTCCAAACATGCTCGGCGCTTACGGCGATTGGGCGGCAAAATCGATGACGGACCCGCCGCGGCTCTCCTTCCGCCAACCGGAGTTCGGCAGCGTCGATGCGTGGCGGCCGGTAGCCCGGGCGCGTTTCCTGGAGTTGCTGCTTAGCCCCGGGGGATCCGCTACCCCCATTCCGGTGACACAGCACAAGCGGGAGTTCGACGGCCTGGAGATCGAGCATCTGGAATGGCAGCTTCCCTATGGACCCCCGACACAAGCCGTATTGTTGAAGCCGGCGGGCGCGAGAGGCAAATTGCCCGGGGTTGTCGGGTTGCACGATCACGGGGGAAACAAATATTTCGGCTTGCGGAAAATTACGCTCACGTCGAAAGATCCTCATCCGGCGATGGTGCGCCATCAACAGGAGTACTACGGCGGGGCCGCCTGGGCAAACGAGCTCGCGCGCCGGGGCTACGTGGTGCTGGTCCACGACACGTTCACATTCGGCAGCCGGCGAATGCGCCTGAGCGATCTCCCGGAGAGCATTCGCCATCAGCTTGTGGAAGTGAACCCCGAATCCGAAGAGGAGATCGAGCGCTACAACCACTTTGCCGGCGAACACGAGCATGTGATTGCCAAGAGTCTGTTCAGCGCGGGTATGACGTGGCCCGGCGTGTTTATTTTTGACGACCGGCGCGCGCTGGACTACCTGACCTCCCGCCCGGACGTCGACGCAACCCGCGTGGGCTGCTGTGGACTATCCGGCGGCGGCCTGCGTACGGTGATGCTCACGGGCGCCGACGAACGCATTCGCTGTTCGTGCTGCGCCGGAATGATGACCACCTGGCGCGACTACCTCCTGAACAAATCGTTTACCCACACCTGGATGTGCTATGTCCCCGGCCTGCCGCGCGAGCTCGATTATCCCGAGATCATCGGCTTGAACGCGCCCCATCCCGTGCTGGTCCTCAACAACCGCCAGGACCAACTGTTTACGATGCCGGAGATGGAGCGCGCGGATCGCATCCTCACCGAGGTCTACCGGAAAGCCGGCGCCGCGGATCATTACCGCGCGAATTTCTACGACGGACCGCATAAGTTCGACCGCGACATGCAAAAAGACGCCTTCGCCTGGTTCGACCGCTGGCTGAAGAGTTGAAAGGTCAGAGCGCTTCCAACTGCTCGCCGAGTTCGAGCAGCTTCTTCACCGTGTTCCAGTTTCTTCCGGTTCCGGGAACTTTGAGAGCACGATCGACCGCAGCCATTTGCAGCTTGGACTTTCCCATCCCGTCCGGAAAATAGATATACAGTTCGCGGCGGTCCAGGTGCAGCTCTTCGAGATCGCGGCGGACTTGCTGGATTTTCGGACCGGCGGCGGAGTCCGGCTCGGCGCTCAGGAAATTCACGAGGAGCTTGGAGGGCTCCAGTTCCGGCCTTCCGGCGAACGGGTTCCTCTCGATCACGCCGCGCAGCTCGGAAGGGGTGCGAAGGATCACGCTCGATTGGAATCCAAAGCGCTCCTCAATCGCGGCCTCAATTCGCCGGGACACCGCGGGCTCGCTCGCGCTGCGGCTCCGGAATACAACGTTTCCGCTCTGCACATAAGTGCCGACATCCCGAAAGCCGAGCGACTCGTAGAGAGCGCGCAGGGCGTCCATCTTAACCCAGCGGCCCCCGACGTTAACCGCGCGGAGCAAGGATATGAAGACGGTGAGCGTCATGACCAGCAGCCTGGAAAATTCAGACGGAATTTTAGCACGGTAGCCCAACCATGTCTCTTCGTGAACACAATTCCTTCGCGCCGCAAGAGCCGGAGGCGCCCTCTCCCTGCTATTCTCGCGTTAGACTGTGCCGCACAACCCGGAAGTCATTTTCACAATGTTTTTCGAGCTGGGTGTGGCGATTGTGGGGCTGGCATTGCTCGCCAGACTTGCGAGCCGGTGGGCGTTTTCCGCAATCCCGCTCTATCTTCTAGCCGGACTTGCGTTCGGCCAAGGCGGTGTCGCGCCCCTCAGCCTGAGTCAGAATTTCATCCAGATCGGCGCGGAAATCGGCGTCCTTCTCCTGCTCTTCATGCTGGGCCTGGAGTATACCGGAGTGGAGTTAAAGGCCAGCCTGCGGTCGGGTATGCCAGCCGGATTCGTCGATCTGCTGTTGAACTTTCCACCCGGGATGATATTGGGATGGCTCCTCGGTTGGAGCGCCCTACCCTGCGTGTTGCTGGGCGGCGCGACTTACGTTTCTTCGTCCGGCATCGTCGCCAAAGTGCTTTCCGATTTGAAGCGCGTGAACAACCGCGAAACGGCGCAGGTGCTCTCCATCCTGGTGCTCGAAGACCTCGCCATGGCGATTTACCTGCCGCTCGTCGCGGCTCTGTTTGCCGGCGGCGGTGCGCAATCCATGGCGCTGTCGATCTCGATTGCCATCGCGACGGTGGGCTTCGTCCTCTTTCTGGCCGTCCGCTATGGCGAATCACTTAGCCGGCTGGTGTCCCACGAATCGGACGAGGTGATACTGCTCACCGCCTTCGGCGCTTTGTTGGTGGTGGCGGGGGCCGCGCACAGGCTGCAGGTTTCGTCCGCGGTGGGCGCGTTTCTGGTGGGTATCGCGGTGTCCGGGCCGATGGCGGAACAGACGCACCGGATTTTCGCGCCGCTACGGGACCTGTTCGCCGCGACGTTCTTTTTCTTTTTCGGCTTGCAGATCAATCCCACAACGCTGCTGCCGGCCCTACCCGCGGCCATCGGATTGGGACTGGCCACAGCCGCTACGAAAGTCGCTTCCGGCTACTGGGCGGCTCGCCGCGGCGGAGGGGACCGCCAGGCGGGGCTTCGCGCCGGGGCCGCTCTGGTGGCTCGCGGCGAGTTCTCCATTGTGATTGCCGGACTCGGCACGGCGATTGAGCCCGCGCTCGGCCCGCTCGCGGCGGGCTATGTTCTCTTCACCGCCATCCTGGGCCCGATTCTGACTCGGGCCGCCAAATAACGCGCTCTTTTTCTGACATCCTGTTAGGAATGACAAAGCCAGCCTATCGGGCCGTGTGCCTGTGCATTGCACCGGCGCTACTCGGCCAAGC
>DASZXS010000097.1:0-2578 GCA_035545735.1 Bryobacteraceae bacterium
GCGATGAAGAGGGCAATCTGGTGTTGTTCGCTTGCAGCAAGAGTGGCAATCCGGACGGCTGCCCCGAGGCGAACCAAGCATCGCCGGATGGGCCGGAGCCCGCTCGACTCTAAGGTAAGGTCGAGCGCATGAAAAACGATATTATCGAGTGGCCCACGAAGCCGCTCTCACCGGCTAAGCGATTCGTTTGGGTGCAACTCTGGATGGGCTCGCGGATGCGCGTCGTGCCTGTGGAAATAAGGATCGAAGATCTGTTCGTTCCACCAGAACGAGGTAAAACACATGATTCTTTTCCCAGCCACCCCAAACCACCATCCAGTCGTCCAGGAGCGAGCCCACGGATGCGGCAAAACGGAGGCGGCGATATTGCTGTTCGACCTTCGGAGCGTCCATGGTTGACATTGGTCGCTCCGCCGCCGCCCACAAGCTAGTCGGAAGTAGGAGCGAATTCCGCGAAATGCGGGTGGAGATCTCCCGAAAAGTGAAATGAAATGCCTTCCCGCGCAGAAGGGGCCGTCCAATCTGGTTAACTCACTACTCTTCAGTGGTTTACGACTGATCTAGCGGTAAGCTAAAACGACGAAATCGTTGCAAAACATTGCAATTTATTTCATATCGTTATTCAATTTCGCAGGTTTCGCCGGTCGGCCTGCTTCCACGCTTTCTGTACGCTGGGGCCACCGCGAATTCACGGGGCGGCGGAAGCGGGGCATTATAAGCCCACGTGGCTACTCGACGAAAAAGCGTCTGAAACGGCGACGGGCGAGGCCAGCTCCGTCCGCTCGCCGTACAGCAGGTTGACGATGATCTTGCGCAGCGCGAGGATTTCTGCCAGCGTCGCCACCATCTCCGGCGCCGGCGCGGGACCCGCCGCGGCTTCGAGCAACACCTGGCGGCACCACTCGCTCAACGTCTGCCCGCGCCGCGCCGCCGCCTTCTCGCAATGCGCATACTCCGACTCGCTGAGCCGGGTCCCCAGCGACCGCCCACGCAACTGCTTCATGCCGGGATGCTACACCGGTTCCTCGATTTCGCAAAATGAGTTGGATCGACGGCGCTAAGCCGCTCGGAACAAAGACGTTCACCCCTGCGAACAAACCGTTCGCATACGCCAACCCGCGCCGGGGTGACGTGTCACCCTATCTGCCGATGCGCAGCATCGTCTTTGGCCGGCGGTTGAAAGGGCGGCCCGTTAACGCACTGATCTGCGTGAGGGCAAGTCTAAGCCGGAGCTGCCTGAGCAAGCTTCTCAAGGGCTTCCTTGATCTCCATCTCGACGCGTTGGTCACCGTAGAATGTAGGGTCTTCTTGGCGGTCCTTGGGATCGGGTTCGTAGTAATCCAGATCGAAGGCGAGATCGCTCAAAATCCGCCATTGCTCAGGGCTGGCTCCCGGAACTGGCGTCGTCCTATCGAAGACATAACTCTGGAAGATGTTGATCGCCGATACCCTTTCAACCGGATTCGAAAGCGCCTGCTGGAGTAGGCCGATGAGATCTTGGAGCGATTCGATGTTCAGCGTCATGGCGCACCCTTAGAACGGAATCAACCTCGCCGGAATGCCGCCGCCTCTGATCACGGTTGTTACAGTGTTCGTGACTGGATTCACTCCAACCAAGGCATTCTTGCCGCTGGCGAATCCACCCCGCAGCACATAGTTGAACGTTCCGTTCTTGGGATCCCAGTACCGCGTGCCATTCTTGATCGTGGCTCGGATCATGTCGCGAGTGAAGCCACGCTCGGCCATGCGTTGGACGGCGTGTTTTGAGAGATTCAGTGTGCCAGCGAGAGCCGTAGAACCCTCGGTCGCAGCACCAGTCTGTAAACCGAGAGTCGTTAACTGGCCACCGGCAAACGCGCCACCGCCATAGAGTGCCAACCCGCCCAAGGCGGAAGCTCCGTAGAATCCAGCTATGAACCGAGGATCGGTGACGGGGCTAGCAGCCTGCACTCCCTGCACAACTGCACCAAACGCGGGGTTGTCGATATCGACATCCGTCTGCTTGTAAGTTCCTGTTTGGGCTCCCCGCGATCCATCTTCGTTGACTGCATACACCTTCCCTCCAGCGAAGATCAGGCCGCCCTTGTTGTCTTTCTTGAACTGCTCGAACTGTTTGTCAGAAAGCTGCTTGTCCTGGGCTGTGCAATTCGTTTCCTTGCCGTTCTCATCTACCTGGCACACTCGGTAGGCAAGTCCGTCAGGATCGACGAAGCTCAGTGGGTTGTTCCGGCCGTACGCGTACATGTTCCAACTCTGCGGGTCGGATACCATCGCGTTGGCGTTCTCCGGATCGGGACTAGTGAATCTACCCTGAGCGCCGGACATGTAACGAGCCTCGAACCAATCCAGCCCGGTCTCGGCGTCCCGTTCTTTGCCGGTAAACTTCGCATCCAGGATATCCGGAGTTCCCGACGGATAGCTCGCCGTCGCATAGCAGCTCCCCCGGCCACCCATCCCCGCCGGCAACTCCAGCCCGAACGGCGCATAGTCGATGCACCGCACCGACCCGCCGGCCGCGTTCGTCTCCAACCGCGTGCTTCCCAGTCCGTCCGCGAAAAGATACTTCGTCCCCGCATCC
>DASZXS010000098.1:0-26951 GCA_035545735.1 Bryobacteraceae bacterium
GAAGTCAGCGCGTCCAGTCCCGCGTCCGTCACCAGAACCGAGCCGAGATTCAGGCTCTCCAGAGAAGTGAAGGCCGAGAGGTGCTGGAGGGTGTTGTCGGTTACCTTTGTGCCCTCCATATCGAGCCGCTTCAGTTGAGTCCAGTGCTTCAGGGACGATAGGCCCTCGCCCGTGATCAACTCCGCGTATCTAAGATTCAGATCGGTAATCGCGGAAGCGTTCTTCAAACGCCGCAGCCCGTGGTCGGTGATGCGCGTTTCGGAAAGATCCAGGCGGCTCAAGGTCGGAATGCCGGCGAGGCTGTCGAGCTCCGAGTCCGTAGCCCAGCTTGCCCGAAGATCCACGGCAACCACTTGGCCTTGTGCATCGCGCGCGACGGCGCCACCCGCATTGGAAACCCAAGCGAGCGGATCCTCGATCCCGGCCGGCGCAAGCGCGCAGCAGAAGATCGAGAATAAAACGCCGAATCGCAGAAACATACTAACCTCGGCCCCGGCGGGCGGGTAGCGCCGAATCGCGGTCGAAAACGATCCCGCATTGCGGCAGGGCAGCCTTCAGCCGCTCCAGCCCCTTTTCGGTAACCAGCGTGTGATACAGGTTCAGGCTCCTGAGCGCGCTCATGGACGCCAGATCGTCTACGCCTGCATCGGTGACTTTCGCCATGTTGAGGCGCAGATCCTGAATTTTGGGGAGCTTTTTCAGCGATTCCAGCGCGTGGTCGTCCACGGCGGTGTAGTCGAGATTCAAACTCGTCAGGTTGCTCAAGGCTGCGATCACGGCGATGGCGGAATCTCCGGTCGCCGTTCGCACCAGGTCGAGACGTTCCAGGTGCTGGAGCCCGGCGAGGCTCGCCATGCCCTTGTCGGTGAAGCGGCAGCTATTCATGGCAAGCTCTCGCAGACCGCTCAGTTTGCCAATGGAAACCAGCGCCTTGTCGCCAAGATCGGTGCCATTCAATTCGAGCACCTGCAGCCCCGTTAGCTTTTCCAACGACGGCGCGCTGGCGTCGGTGATGTCCGAATAGCTGAGGTAGAGCGCGCGCAAATGGGAGAGTTCCGCAATCTGCCTCGAACCGTCGTCGTTTACCGGCGCGCTGGTCAGGTCCAGCTCCGTCAGTGCGGGAGCCTGCCCCAGGGCGCTGAGCCCGGAACCCTGAACTCGTGTGCCCGAGAGGCGGAGCGAACGTAGCCCGCGCAAATCCTGTAAGGCTGCCAGGCCCGCGTCCGAAACGCCCGTGTCGTTGAGACTCAGTGTCTGGAGGTGAGTGAGACCGCCGAGAGAGCGCACCCCGATATCTCCGATCTGGGTCGCGTCCAAATCGAGATGCTCCAATCGGGTCAATCCGCTTAAGTGAGATAGCTGCGCGTCGGTGACACGCGTGGAAGCGAGCGAAATCCGGATCAGTTTACCGCTCTGAATCTCCGCCTTCCCGCCGAGTTTCCGCACCCAGGCCGCGATGGCGGGCTCATCCTGTCCCGCGGGTTCCACCTCCGCGGGTTTGCCCATCCCGGCCATGGCGCCGCCCGAATATTCAACGCTGCATTCCGGCAGAGCGGCTTTCAACGCGTCCACGCCCGCCTCGGTTACGCGGCTATAACGGATGTCGAGGGTGGTCAGTTCCTTCAGCCTGGCCAGATCCGCCAGCCCGGAGTTGCTGATGTGGCTGCGGTACAGGTTCAATTCACGAAGGTGCGGCAGGCCGGCGAGAATCGCGGCGCCGGCATCCGTGACCTCGGCGCCGAGCAGATCGAGTCTCCGGAGCGCCGTGAGTTTTCTCAGGTATTCGAGGCCCCGATCGGTGACGCCATCTCCATAGAGGTCTAATTCCTCAAGGCCCGTGAGTTCGCTCAGGTGTCTTAGACCTTCATCCGTCACCGGCACGTTCCGCAAATACAAGCGCCGGAGATTTTTCAAGGGAGCGAGCGTCGCCATCCCCTTGTCGCCAAAATGCGGAGAATCGCTGAGGTCCAGCGATTCCAGGCGCGTGAACGGCGAGAGGTCCGGCGTCTTGACCCGCGATTGCGGCAGGCGCAATTCGCGAAGGTGAGTCAAGGGCGCGAGGTACGCGATCCCTTGATCGTTCACGTTGTAGGTCGAGAGAAAGTGGAGGCTGAAAAAGAGGCGCTCCAGACTGGTGAGCCGGGCAAGAGGCTTCAACGCCTCATTTTCGTCCAGGGGGCTGTCGGAAAAGGGAGTGAAGATCGGGCCGGGAAGCGACAACTCCCGCAGGCTCTCCAGCCCGGAAAGTTTGGCGAGATCCTTGGGATCGATCGTCGTTCCCACGAGATCCACGCCGGTCAGGCGGAACTGCGACTCGGGAAGCTTCGCCAGTTCGCCGATGGGCTGGCGCCGGCCATCGACCATGACCCGTCCGCCCTCGCGGATCACCCACTCCGCGGCCTGGCGCTCTGACATACCGCTGGCGGAGTGGAGAACGGGAAGCGTACAAGCCGCGCAAACGAGGACCGGGATTGCTCGAAATCGAATCATTCCAGGAACGACCAAGTTATAGCAGCGGGGCCCGAAATGCAATGTGGCGCATTTACCTGGCGCCCGAGGCCGCGCTCTCCATGATTCCGGGAAACCAGTGTACGGCGTTGTCGTGAAAAATCTTGCGCAGGACGGGACGAGGCAGGGCCAGTCCCCGGTAAGTGCGGCCCAGGTACTCAACCTCCCCGCTGGTCGCAAGAAATTTCCAATCGCGCGCGTAAGTGCGCCGAAACTCCGCGAGCGTATCGCCGGTCTTCGCCCTCGGTTCCACCACCAGGTCCGTGGCGTAAAGAACCCGGTCCTGGTACTTCAGCAGGAACGCGCGCACTTTGTCGTGCGGCTGGATCATAAAGTACGGAAGGCGCGCCGCCATATCGACAGCGAAGTTTGGATAAGAGTCGAACCGCCGCGCGATGTCCTCCACGTTGCTCTCCATGCTGCCGAGGTGCGCGCCCACCACGCGCAGATCGGGATTCGCGCTCACCAGGCGATCGCGTGCCGCCAGGATCGCCGCTTTCGCGGGCCACTCCGGATGCAGAAAGGCGTATTCGCCGGGGTGTTCCTTGTAGTAGCGGAAGTCGGGACTGGCGGGGTTCGGCGCTTGCCAGCAGGAGTCGGGTTCGGCCAGATGCGCGATCATCGTGCGATGGTGCTCCGCGATGTCGCGATAGATGGGCTCAAACGCCGCGTCGTCCGGCATCACCCACTTTCCGGCCTTGCTCTTCATCTCCATACCCATCACCTTGTAGATCTTCACCGCTAGCGCCCCCTGCGCGAAGTCCCCGTTGAGCTGACGAATCGCCCGCTCGCGGAATCCCGGTTCTTCGAACGCATAAGGGCGAAACGTGGTGCAAAACGCAAGCCGGCCTCCCGTGCTCTTCCGGACCTGGAGAACCTGGGTCCGTTGGGGCTCCAGGTCCCGGAAGTCGGGGTCCCGATCGTCGATCACGCAGATGTTGACCGCGCGCAGATTCAGGCGCTCCACCAGGGCGTTGAGCGCCGGGTCGTTCTTGTAGATATGAACGTGCGTATCAATCGGCTCAATCCTGGCAAAATCCCGGAGCAGCCGCGCCTCATCGCTGGCCGCGTCCCGGGTCCGCGGAGCCGCGGACAACGCGGAGGAAAACTGGACGCCGGCGGCGCTGGCCACGGCAAGGAAAGCGGCCGCGAAAGAGAATTGCGAAAGTTTATTCAATGGATTCTCCGGACTCCCACAAGTCTCACACGTTTGCGTCTGCTCGGGCTGGCGATAATGGTGTTTGCGAAAAGCTCCTCCAACGCTGCCGGAGCGGCTGCGCCATGTCTATTGGATCGGTGGCGGAAGCGCCGCCGGAAAATCGACCGTTGCCCAACGGATAGCCGTTGAACATGGCATGCATTTGTACTCGACGGACGGCGTTATGGCCGAACACGCCCGCCGGAGCGCCCCGGATGAGTGCCCGCTCCTTCACCAATTCATGGCCATGGACATGGAGGAGAGATGGCTGACGCGGTCCCCCCGGGCGATGCTGGAAACCTTCCACTGGTTTCAGGGCGAGTGCTTCGACAGCATCGTTGAGGATCTTCTCGAAATCCCCGCCGGTCGTCCCGTGATCGCCGAGGGGTTCCGCCTGTTGCCGCACCTGGTCGCGCCTCTTCTGCTGGTTTCGCGCCGCGCGGTCTGGCTT
Source organism: Bryobacteraceae bacterium (assembly GCA_035545735.1). Lineage (GTDB taxonomy): Bacteria > Acidobacteriota > Terriglobia > Bryobacterales > Bryobacteraceae > JAJYKC01. Next base: position 4,158 of record DASZXS010000098.1, read on the forward strand.
CTCCCCACGCCCGAGTTTCGGCGGGCCGCGGTCGAGCGGCGGGGCGGATGCGGAAGGGGGTTTCTCGCCAGGACAAGCCATCCGGAGAAAGCGCTTCAAAACCTGCTCGAACGCGACAGGATGTTCACGGATCGCCTCAGGAAGGAGGTTGAGCGTCTGGAGTTATCCTCCATTGACGTGAACGCCGCAATGACAGAGCAGGATTCCCTAACTCAAGTTAGAAGAGCCTTCGATCTGTGAGGGCGCGCCGGTTAGAGTCATGCCACAAGAGTGACTTTGCCGCTCGCGAGATCGTACACCGCGCCGGCTACTTTCGCTCGCTTCGTCTCGACGTAATGCTTGAGTGTAGGCTCCATAGTCTTCAGAGTCTCTACCCCGGAACGCACATTTGCCACAATCGCCCGGTCCAGGTCCGCTTGCTTGCCGGTTTGCACCAAACCGACTAAATCGCGGATCGACTGCGGGAGTGTCTGCTGCTTGTTTTCCAGGGCCGCTTTCACGGCGCCGCATTGGCTGTGCCCCAGCACCATCACCAGCGGCGCGCCCAGCGCCACCACGCCGTAGGCGATGCTTCCCTTTACGATGGGGCCCGCTCCGTTCACGATGTTGCCGGCCACGCGAATGACGAACAGATCGCCCACGCCTTGATCGAACAGTATTTCGGGAGCCACTCGCGAGTCCGAGCAGCCGACGATGACGGCATGCGGCGCCTGTCCCGATGCCAGTTTTGAAAATTCGGCCGGGCTCTGGCGCGGGTTCGAGGCGTGCCCTCGAACAAAGCGCTCGTTGCCTGCCATAAGCTCTTTCAGTGTTTCATCCGCGGTTCGCTGCTTCGATTGCGCTGCCAGAGCGACCGCGGAAAGCGAAGCAATAAATTCGCGCCTCAACATAGGTTTGTATCCTTTGTCCCCGGCTCTTTCTGCCGAACAAGAACTTATCCCGCCACCGGACGCAGCGATCGTATCACATGCCGGGTTACGGATAAGTTGCAGGCAGGTTACAGGCCAAGGCGCGGCCCGGATCGATGACCGGGCTCTTCACTCGGCGATGATGTCCATCAGTGGGTAGACCGCATACATCGAAGGGTTGGTGGAGAAGAAGACCGAATACTCCCAGAGAGCGCGCAGATGGGGGTTGCCGGACCAAGCCGCGCCGGATCTGTTAAGTCCGGCCAGCCACTCGAACGGGCTGCGCAAGGATTCCGCCCGGCGGTTCGCGGCGTGCGTTACCCTCCAGCCGGTCCTCTCGAGCGCATCCAGGTAGAAGCGGGTGGATTGCATCGGCATGGAGCCGGCGAAGAGCCGCCGCGGGCCTGCTTCACACGTGTTCGCGCGGATCACCACTTTCCTGCACCGCTGCCGTAACTGCGCCAGAGCCTTCTCCGGCTGCTCCAGATGTTCCAACGATTCCATCCACCATCCCACGGCCCAGGTTCCTTCCGGGATCTCGGAGTCCAGGTCTGCGCGATGCACGTCGAGACCGCGAGTGTTACAGTACGATGCCTGCGCTTGGCTCACGGTGACGCACCGGACCGGGCAGCCGTATCGTTCTTTCAGCACGCTGGCCGGTCCACCCCAGCCGCAGCCCAGATCCAGCACGGTAGAGCCTGGCTCAACGTGCCGGGCCAAGTCGAGCACGGCATTTTCCAGCGCCGTATCCCAATCTTCGTCCGATTGCCAGACGCCATGGTGATAGTGCATGTGGTCGCCGAGTATCTGACGCCACGTCTCGATGGGAACGGATGAGTAAAACACATCCAAATCGGTTCCACGCATTGAAAGTGGTGGCGAGCTCATGCGCCTCACGGCAGGATCTGTTTCCAGGCTTATCTTACTCCTGGACGTCATTCCGGTGGTTCATTCTTTCCCTCAGGGTTATCTTGTATAGCACCCAAGCCAGTTCTATGATAAAACTCACCCCAGAGGTCACTGGGCATGGCGAATCAACCCGATCAAACACCTATCGTCGCGGTCATTGAGGGAAGGGTCCGCGAACGAGGCAAGGAAAAGTTTGTGCTCGACATCTCCGACGGCGTAGCTGTTGAACTGCCGGCAGCCTATGTCTCCAGCGTGGAAGAGATCGTCGATAAGCCGTCGCAGCGTAATTTCGTCCGCGTGCAAGTCAAAGAATCCAAAAACGGCGATGACGTGATTCTGCGCGTGAACCCCCGGATGCTATCCATCGTGGACCAGTCCCGTGGACTTCCTCTGCCCTTCATGACCCGTGCCGGAATGGCATTTGGCGCAGAGGGTGTGCTCCCCGCCGGACCGGAAAGCGCCTTGATCGGCGGTCGTGGGGCCGGCGGCGATTCGCTCATATTTCCCCTGGGCTCGTGGGGTGGCGGCGGCACGACGTGCATGGAATTCACTTGCACTGAGTCGACTTCCTCGGGATGGGGTGTTTCCTGCGATAAGTCAGCCGGAGATATCGGGGTTGACGATCCTGGCGACGGACCGATCCAAGGGCCATTCTAAATAGAGTTCGCGAACGGCCCGATACCAATGGAACGCGGCAGTTGTTTGCTGGTGGCGCCGGCGGATGATATTCACGCGTTGGCGGTCGCTCACCAGATCTTGCGGGTTTCGAGCGGCCGGGTACAGCCGGTGTTCGCGGATATCGCGACCTTTCCTGTCGGCAGCGGCGTCAGCCTGCGCTTTGGCTCGGGCGGAGAGGCATCGCATCGTCTCAGCCTGTCCCGTCCGCTGCCTGCCATCTATGGCGCAACGGCTGCGGCTGCGCTCGATGAATGGGCTCGATCCGCGATCGCACTGCCGGCGGAGCGGATCACCGGCGTATGGTGGCGCCGTCCGCGTCCTCCCATCGTAAGCGATGACCTGAGCGCTCCCGAGCTCAGGAAATATGCCGTTGTGAACACGACGACGTCCATACGCGCATTGATCGCCATCCTGGCCGAGAACGTGCCCGTTATCAATCTTCCGGTCGCCGAAGCGAGGGCGATCAACAAACCCTATCAACTCCGGGCGGCTGAACAGGTGGGATTGAGCGTCCCGGACACGCTGATCAGTCACGATGACGACGAAATCCGTGCATTCGCCGGCCAGGTCGAGTCGCAAGGCGCCCGGGTTATTCTGAAGCCCGTCGTCTCCCTGCTCGAAGCGGGCCAATCGACGCAAGTGCTGGATCGAAACCTGCTCGATCAGTTGCAGGCCGCCCGATACTGTCCAACCATCTTCCAGCGTTACGTCGAAGGCGTCGACCTGCGGATCACCGTCGTCGGGAGCGAAGTCTTCGCAATGGCCGAGGAGGCTTCCCCCGAATCGGATTCTGTCGATATTCGGCTGGATTTCAAACGAGTATCGCGGCCCTTCGATCTTCGGCCGGAGCATCGCCATGCGATCTTGCGGCTGCATCGCTTCCTGGGCCTCGCATTTGGCGCGTACGATTGCAAAATCGACGCCCGGGGCACCCTGTGGTTTCTCGAGGTCAACCCTTCCGGTCAATGGCTTTGGGCCGAGGAAGACGCGCAACTCCCCATCTCGGAATGCCTGGCTCGCGCGCTCTGTTTTGGCTTAGATAGCGGGATCGCGGCGCAATTCCCCTCGTTGAGCAGGGCTGATATCAAGACTCTGCAAAGTGAGCCCACAAGAACCGTCTATGCTCGCGCCATGAAAGACTGGCGAGCTGCGGCGGCGTCTCAATACGAGTCCTGACAGGCGGCTTAGGATGCCCAGGTGACCGCTCCATTGGACACGCTGCGCACCGTCGCCGGCACGTGGTTCGAACAACGGAACGGCGGAACGGCGAAAGACCTTGGCCTTCCCGACTGGCCCGCCTTTCTCGACCGGGTATTCCCGCAACGTTGGCCGGACGTCCCGATCTCGCCGTTGTCTTCCGGCGGTTCGCCGATTCAGCTATCGGTAGACACCGCTCGCCCCGATGAGCTTCGCCTGGTCATCGAGCTATCGTCATTCCTTTCGAATGACCCCGATGCCATCGTCACTTGCATCGGCCATGCCGCGCCCGATCAGGCCCGCATGTTGAGCGGCGTGATGCGGCTGGCCGGCGGTGTCCCCAGGCTTGGAATCGGTCTCCGTATCAACAGGAACCAGGTGAGCTGGAAGGTCTATGCCGGCAGCGACAGCCCAGGCGATTTCTGGCGATGGATTCACTCGTTTCGAACCAGTGGATTGCTGCCGCGCGACCGTGCCCAACCCGCGATCGCGCTGTGCGAGCGGATTGCCGCGTCGGCCGTCATGCGCGGCTGCTCATTCGTCGGGGTGAAGGATGAGTTGCGCGTGAACAATGTCTATTACCGAAGTCTCGCTCCGTATCGCCAGGCGCACGTTGCCGCCCTTCTCAAGACGGCGAATTTGTCTACAGCCGCTCCCGCTCTTGTGGCGATGGCAGCGGCTCTCGGTTTTTCCGAGGGGACCGGCAGAGGATGCTTTGGTTACATGGTGGGTCTCCGGCGCGATGGGGGCGTCGACAATCTGAAGGTGGAGTTCTGGAGCATCCCCTGGCTCGAAGGTCACCAACTGTCGCTCACGCCGCTCGAACGCCTCGGGATCAGCGGATTGGAGCCGGCGGCGCTGCTGGGCCGGGTGATCGCGGAAGCCGGGCCATGCGAGCGCCCGGCCGCTCCCGAGGTCGTTTCATTCCGCAGCTCCGCACTCCTGCCCTCCAGCGTCGTGACATATTTCGCGTTACCGCGTGATGGGAATATCTGACTGCCTCGACCTTCCTCGCCGTGCCATTCCTTCTGATTTTGGTCACGTTCGCAGAGCCTGGAATGCAATGCCGCACGGCGGACCATACGGCGGATATCGCCCGCATCCGCGTCATTGCTGAGTCCTCGCGATGGCCGGACGGCCCATGCCGCGGCTTTCGAGTGTTGCATATTCGCCCTGGCGTTGCAGCAGAATCCGGAAGGCGAGTCCATGTGTGATCAGCAGTAGCGGTACAGCGAGAGTCGGAATGAAGTAGGTGGCTCCCAGTTGGCCTGCCAGGAGCCCGGCGCGATTGGCCTGGTAAAAAGCGTTCAGCAGATCGGCTGCGCCCCAGAGATTGAAGGTCCACACGATGGCGCCGCCGGCCCGGCTTTGCAGCGACAGCAGCGAAAGCAACGCGAGTGCCGCCGCAATGAGGTCACCATAGCCGGCGGAATTCGCGAACCGGGATGGCAGATCGGCCGCCACTACTCCGGGGACCAGAAATGCCAGCCCCAAAAAGCGGAAGCTATGCAGGATGAGCAGGGGCCGCAGCGCTTCGACCCTTGGCCGGAGGCGGAGTTCCGGCCAGATGTATCGGGCGGTGACGATTCCCCACGCGATGAAACTGAATGCGATGCTCACGAAAAAGCAGAGTTGCGGAGTCATGAATATCTCCTTGTTGGAATTACGGCCATGGATAAAGGCGACGCTCCCGGCGGCCTGGAGCGGCCATGAGCTTCAGTTGCGCGTCAGCACGGCGGATAACACGCCGGCGCGATTCTCTCGAATGTTGCGGGCCAGGTTGCCGGCAATCGCCGGGAAATCCGGGCCTGCCACTAAACCAAGGTTCAAAACACCCGGGTTCTGTACATCGGGCGGCGGGCCGGCCATCATCGCTTGGAACCAGTCGAGCGCGATCTTTGTATCGTCGCGCCAGACGGCTGCCCGGAATCCGGCTTCTTCCAGCGTCCTACGCGTATCATCCTCGCTGAGCAGGAAGCTCGCCGAGGCATCGCGTGCCCAAGGGACGGGATACACCAAATCGCCATCCCGAAGCACCAGGTCGTAGACGGCAAGCCGGCCGCCTTTCCTCAGGATCCGGTGCGCCTGCGCATAGAGGGCGGCGCGATCTTCGATGTTCATTGCTACGTGCTGCAGGAAAACCGCATCGAACTCCGCGTCGTCGAAAGGCGGATGCAGGGCATCGCCGGTCTGGAATGCGACACGATCCGACAGGCCGCAGCGCGCCGTTAGATAAGCGGCCGCATCGACGAAGCCGGGACTCAGGTCGACGCCTGTCACCTGACATCCTAAGGTTGAGGCCAAGTAGCGGGCCGGGCCGCCGATGCCGCAGCCGAGATCCAACACGAGCGCCGAGGGCTCGAGTCCGGCCGAGGCCGCGAGTTCGGCGGTTGCCAGGAGGCCGCGAGTATGGAACTGGTCGAGCGGAGCGAGCTGAGCGACGGTCAGCGTCTGCCCTTGGGGAGCTATCTTTGACAGCGCCGCCGCGATCCGGTCGATCAGGCCCGTGGCGCGATAGTGCTCGCGCACCTTGGTGGTGATATCGGTCACAGCGCACCTCCAGGAAAGATCGCTGATTGGGGGCGGCCGGTGGCGGCCGGACGTGCCCTGTCCTGATCCGGAGCCGCTGGCTTGGCGGCGCCGGCGATGGTGTGTTCGAACCGCCAGACCCCGGAATCGGCCGCGACCTGCGGCTCTTTCGGGAAGGGACGGCGCAGTTCGCGGTCGTAGCGGTCCAAATGGAAGCCGGGGCTGAGTGGGGCCATGATGAACTGCCCTAATTGACGAAGCCAGTTGCCGCGCGTCCGCCGGTTGCCAGGCAGCGCCGCATAACGGCGGGCAATCGTCTCGAAGTCCTCGGCGGGGCGGCCGGTTACATCCGGCACGTCCGTGGTGGGCGCACCCAGCTCAAAGGCGCCGCGTTTGTGATCCTCGACATAGTACCGAAAGTTGCTCATCAGATCGATCGGGTAGCCTCCCATCCGGGCGGTCTTCATGAACAGCCAGGTCGGTGTTGGCACGGCCCTCACCGGTCGCCCAACGGCTCGGCCAATCGCGTGGGCGATGTCCTCCGCGCTCAGAAGCGCCGGTCCCGTGGGGCGGTAGCTCTTCCCGGCGTGCCGCCCGGGGTCCATCAGTGCGGCGGCGGCAACTCGTCCGATATCCTCATTGGAAGGTGGGGCGTTGCGGCTGTCGCCGTACATCCAGGGAAAAATGCCGAAGTGCGCGGCCAGCCCGATGGTTCCCAGGTACGAGTCGGCGAAGAAGCCCGGATTGACGATCGTATGCGCCACTCCGGGCAGCATCGAGAACAGCCGGCCGGCCAGCCAGCTCTGGCGGGTTGCGAGCGAGGGATGCGACGGGCTCGCCAGCCATTGGGTCAGCCCCACGATACTTTCGATCCGGGCTTCCTTCGCGGCTACCGCGAAGGCGGCCGCACCCTGAATCATGTAGGGATCGTAAGGCGGGCAATAATACGCGCGCTGGACGTCCTCTAAAGCGCCGGCCACGCGCTCCGTATCGCTCATGTCGGCGGCCGCGATCTCGGCCCCCTGCGCTTTCAGCCGCAGGCTGCGCCGATCTTCCCTGTGGACCATCGCGCGAACGCGATAGCCGGCCTTCAACAGCTCGGTAACAACAACGCTGCCTGTCTTGCCGGTCGCACCGGTCACAAGAATCCTTGGCTTGATCATGTTTGTCTCCTCTCCGGTCTTCGCACCTTTAAATGAAAGCGTACGACCGTACGCTATAACGCCAAAAAAAATTGCTTCATCTTTCGGTGAAGCTTTTTACAAAGAAGTTCCTTGCCTCCGTCAGTATTCGTTCGCGTTTTTCGGGGGACGATATTACCCGGGCCATCGCCAGCACCCCAGCCATGCTGGGGAACAGCACTATAAACTTCGCCAGTTTTTCTTCTCGCGTCTGACCGGGAATAAAGGGCAATAACCGCTCACGATATGTTTCGAGCGACGCCTCAATCCGTTTCCGCACGGGCAGCGGCCTTCGCGCCAGCTCTGGCCCCAGGGCGGAGACTACGCAACCGGTTCCCGGCGAATTCGCGTGCTGTGCGCTCAGATAGTGTTCGATCATGGCCCGCAGAGCGTGGCCTTCGGGCGCTGCCTTTGCAACCTCCACCATGCGCCTTCCCATCTCATCGAATGCCAGCGCTACGGCTTCGACGAACAGGTCATCCTTGCTTTCGAAATGCCGGTAGAAGCCCCCTTTCGTCAGGCCGGCCTTCTTCATCACCGTGCCGATTCCGCTGCTGTCGCCGCCGTGCTCGCGGAACGAGCGGGCGGCCATGGAAAGAATCTTCTCGTGGTTCCGCGCTTTATGTTCCGGTGGGTATCGCACGATTTAAGAGTACGACTGTAATCTAATGCTGTCAAGTGCAAAAAAAAAGATCCGGCGCGGGCGGACCCGGGTTGGGCATATAATCATGCCATCCGCAAAGCCAACATGGAACTCCGGGAGTACCAATGAATCGCAGAACCTTTCACCGCACGATCCTCGGCTCCGTAGCCGGTTCCCTGGCCGGGTTTCCGGCGTCCCGTCTGTTTGGGCAAGAGGCAGGCCACCCGCCCGCGAAATATGAGCCGGATTGGGATTCGATTAAGAAGCACACCGTACCGGACTGGTATCAGGACGCGAAGCTCGGCATCTTCATTCATTGGGGCTTGTACTCCGTCCCGGCGTGGGCGCCGACCACGGGCGAGTTGGGCAAAGTGGATTTCAAGAAGTGGTTCGTCGAAAACCCATACGCCGAGTGGTATCTGAACTCTCTGCGGATCACGGGCTCTCCGACCTACCAGCATCACCGTGCCACCTACGGTAAGGATTTTGACTATTACCGGTTCGCGAAGACGTTCGACGACGAGACCCGCCGCTGGCAGCCCGAACAATGGGCCACTCTTTTCCGCGACGCCGGAGCCCGCTACGCCGTTCTTACCACGAAGCATCACGACGGCTTCCGTTTGTGGCCCAGCGAGGTGGATAATCCGCATGCCAATGGAAGACAACTGTCGCCCCATCGCGACCTGGTGGGCGACCTGACCGCTGCCGTGCGCGGCGCGGGGCTCAAGATGGGTTTGTACTATTCCGGCGGCCTGGACTGGACGTTCACCTCCGAACCCATCGCCTCCATCCCGGACTTGTACGCCCGCATTCCGCAGACAGAGGAGTACGCCCGCTACGCCGACGCGCACTGGCGCGAACTGATCCGCCGCTATCAACCGGCAGTGCTGTGGAACGACATCGGCTATCCGAAGCTTGGCCAGTTGCCTCAAATTTTTGCGGACTATTACAACTCCGTGCCGGGCGGCGTGATTAACAATCGCTTTAGTGTCGATTTTTCCGACTTCACCACGCCGGAATACGCCAACTACGCAAAGATCACGGAGAAGAAATGGGAATCCTGCCGGGGGCTCGGCTTCAGCTTCGGGTACAACCGGATGGAGGGGCCCGAGCAGGTGCTTTCGCCGGATAAGCTCGTCGCGCTGCTGGTGGATATCGTCAGTAAGAACGGAAATCTCCTGCTGAACATCGGGCCCCGCGCGGACGGAAGCATCTCCGATATTCAAATGGACCGGCTGCGCAAACTGGGAGCCTGGATGAAGGTCAACGGAGAAGGCATCCATGGCACGCGCCCGTGGGTGCGCCCGTCCGCGGAGTCCGCCGATGGCGCCAGCCTTCGTTTCACGCGCAAGGATGACAGCGTGTACGCGTTCTTCCTGAAGCGTCCGCCGGACGGATCGCTGACAATTCCCGCCGTCTACGCCCGCGAAGAAACCCGCATCTCCGCGCTCGGATCGGCCGCGAAGATCGCCTGGGCTCAGCACGGCCCGGGTCTGAAACTCACGGTCGAGGGCGCACTTCCCGAGACGGAAGCGCTCTGTCTAAAGCTGACGCCGGCTCCCTGGCAGATGGTGCGCGACTAGCCGCCGACTGGTAAACACAGGCCTGACGCAAAGGCTTCTTAGTTCGCATAGTAAGTGCTCCCGGTGAAATAACGAAATGTGACTCGTGCCATAACATGAGTTTTGAGATCTTCGACCATTGGGAGTATCATTTCCACAATCCGCGAGACGAATCGGTGGAAGCCCATCGCAGTCCCGCGGTACAGTGATCAAGGGGGTTTAGGAATGGCAACAGAGGTTGGTTCCGCCGAATTGCAAAATCCGATACTGGAACATCCATCGATTCGGGCGTTTCGTGTTCCCGGCTATGAGAGCTATCTGGACATCGTAACAGCGCAGGCCGCACGCGCCTGGATGGATGAGGAAACGAAAGGCTGGGCTAACCGATGTTTGCCCCTTCGCATTGCGAACCAGGCGGGTTGGTGGATTCTCAATGATGCCGATTTTGAGGTTCTCTGGACCGGGCGGCCGGAGAAGCCCTCGATCAAGATCATGTTTGATAACGGCCAGCATTCCGAGTTTGTTTCGAGCATGTTCGGTTATGGCATCGTCACCTGGGTGGTGCCGTACCTGTTCCAAACGCCGCACGAGGTGGATTTGCTCGTTCGAGGGCCCGCGAACATGATCAAAGACGGGGCACAGCCGCTCGAAGGGCTGGTAGAAACATCCTGGCTGCCTTATCCGTTTACGATGAACTGGAAGATCACCCGCAGGGCGAAATGGATCCGGTTTCGCCGGGGGGAACCAATTTGCATGATCACGCCGACGAGCATGGCAAACCTGGAGAAGTTTCAGCCTGCCATTCGGAATCTGACGTCGGACAGCGCGCTGTTGGAGAGGTACCAGCGGTGGCGGCTGAATCGCGAAGCAGCGGTGGAAGCATCCCCGGATGATGGAACCCAGGGGGATCCAAAACTAAAGCAGGGGTGGTACATCCGGGGCGAAGACCAAACCGGCAAGAAATTCTCAGATCACCGGGCGAAGATAAACCTAAGAGAGTTCACGGCCATGGATCAACCGGAGATCCCGGACGTTCGAACGGAAGCGTCGCCGGGCAATATCGACGCTGAAGGCGGCGGTGTGCTGACGCGTCTGATGAGGTCTTGGGGTTTGCGAAAGTCAGAGCGATAAATCGAAGTTGGCGTTAACATCTCACTGCTCTTCTTAGTAACGGGTTCCAATCCTCCCCGGCATCATCGAAGTTAGGGCCACGGAGGCCACGGCCTCACCGGCCAGACCGTTGTCCTCCCCTGGGAATTGTGAAATCGACGCCCACATCCGCCGCCAGGCTCGCCGTCTGGAGGCCGCCCGGCTCCTCGGCGCGCTCCGTTCCCCGGAATCCACCCCCATCGCCCGCCTATAATGAGAATCGCGCCACGGCAAATGAAGATCTCCGCGACGATCATCACTCTGAATGAGGAAAAAAACATCGCCCGGGTGATCGAAAGCCTGCGCTGTTGCGACGAAATTGTGGTCGTCGACAGCGGCTCCGTGGACCGGACCGTGGAACTTGCGAGCAAACTCGGCGCCCGCGTGGTCGAGAGTCCCTGGCGTGGCTATGCCGGCCAAAAGAATTTTGCCGCCCAGCAGGCGGAGAGCGATTGGATTCTTTCCCTCGACGCCGACGAAGCGCTCAGCGAGGCGCTCGAAGGCGACATCTGGCAGATCAAGAAGAATGGCCCGCGTTACGACGCCTACACCATGCCTCGGCTCGCTCAATATCTCGGCCGCTGGATTCTCCATTCGGGCTGGTACCCCGATCGCAAGATCCGTCTCTACGACCGCCGTAAAGCGAGCTGGCGGGGCGATTTTGTCCACGAGTCCGTCGCTGTCGATGGCACTCTGGGCCATCTCGATTCCAACGTCCTGCACTTCACATGCAGTTCTCTCTCCGAGCATCTGCGAACGATGGACCGCTACACCACGCTTGCCGCCGAGGAAATCGCCGCGCGCGGCGAACGCGTCGGATGGTCCCGTCTCGCCCTTCATCCGCCCTGGACCTTTCTTCGGACCTACGTCTTCCAACGCGGCTTTCTCGATGGGCCCGAGGGCCTCGCCATCGCCTATATGGCCGCGCTCTACAACTTTCTCAAATACGCCAAAGCGCGCAACATGAACCCGCATGACTAGCGCCATTCACGCCGTTCATCTCGATATGGGACGCCGGATGCGCGGAGGCCAGTGGCAGGTTTTTCAGTTGATGGAGGAGCTGCGGCGGCTGGGCGTTTCGCAAACCCTCCTCGCGCCCGGAGGTTCGCCCTTGCTCGAAAAGGTCGAAGAGGCAGGGTTCGAGGCCGGTCCCATCAGCCTCGGCGCTCTCTGGCGCCAAACTCGACGCGCGTCCCTTATTCATGCGCATGACGCCCGCTCGCATAGCATGGGCGCGCTCTTCCATTCCCGTCTTCCCCTGGTGGTTGCCCGCCGCGTGGCTTTTCCCGTGCGCGTGTCTCCGGTTTCCCGTTGGAAATATGCCCGCGTTTCGCTCTATATTGCCGTCTCCCGGAATGTGAAGGGTCATTTGATAGCCGCCGGAGTGCCGGAACAGAAAATCGTTGTCGTGCCCGATGGAGTGCGCTTTCCGGAATTCGCAAATGCCGGCGCTTCCGCCGTTCTCGCGCTCGATTCTCACGACCCCGGTAAGTGCGGCGTCCTCCTGCGGGAAGCCGCGGCCGCGGCCCGCGTGGATATTCTGTTTTCCTCCGACTTGAATCGCGATCTGCCCGCCGCTTCGGTCTTTGTCTATCTTTCGGAATCCGAAGGGCTCGGCTCGGCGGCGCTCCTGGCGATGGCGCACGGTGTCCCGGTGGTCGCCAGCCGTGTCGGAGGGCTGCCGGAGGCGGTCGAGGACGGTGTCACCGGTCTCCTGACCGCCAACGACGCCGCCTCGGTCGCGGCCTGCCTGCGCCGCCTCCTCGACGATGAACCGTTTAGGCTTCGCCTCGGCGCTCAGGCCCGCGAGCGCGTGCGGCAGCGCTTCACCATTCAGAAAACGGCCGCCGACACGCTGCTCGCTTACCGGAAGGTGCTCGCTTGAACGCCATTCTCTCCGGGCTGTTTGGCCTCGTCATCGGCAGCTTCCTGAATGTCTGCGTCTACCGTCTTCCGCGCGATCTCTCGGTTGTGCGCCCACGCTCTTTTTGCCCCGGATGCGGGAAGGGCATCGCGTGGTTCGACAACATTCCCGTGCTCAGCTTTCTCTTCCTGCGCGGGCGCTGCCGCGGATGCCAGACACACATTCCGCTGCGTTATCCGCTGGTGGAGGTGATCACCGGGGCGGCGTTCTTCGCCGCGGTGCGCATTTACGGCGCCACCCCGCGCGCCGCTACGGTATGCGTTTTCGCGGCCATTCTCGTCGAATTGAGCTTTTCCGATCTCGAAACCCGCATTCTTCCCGACGAGTTCACGCTCGGGGGAGCGGCGGTGGGACTCGTTTTCGCCTGGTTTGTCCCGGTCTCCTCGGCGCCGGGGCTGCCCTCGCTCACGGAGGCGCTTCTGGCGGCCGTGGTCGCAAGCGGCGCGTTATGGCTCGTAGGGAAGCTCTATCGCCTGATTCGCCGTAAAGAAGGGTTGGGAGGCGGCGATGTGCGGATGGTCGCCATGATGGGCGCGTTCCTGGGCATTGAGGGTGTTCTGCTGGCGCTCATTCTCGGTTCCGTCCTGGGCGCGGTCATCGGACTTGCCTATATCCTGTTGACATCCAAGGACGCCGGAGCGTATGAGCTTCCTTTTGGAACGTTTCTCGGACTGGGCGCTCTGGCGGTCGCCCTCTTTGGCCAGCCTGTGCTCCATTGGTATGCCACGTTTGGAATCTGATATTCCACCCGGCGCGGACAAGCGTAGAATAGAAATGCCTGGTAATCAACCGGAGAGTAGTCAACGAATAAAGGAGACTTATTGATGAACAAGCTGTTTGCAACGTTATCCTTGGGCGCGGCATTTGCCATGTCCGCGATGGGCGCGAGCTGGACGGGGACGATCTCCGACGCAATGTGCGGCGCAAAGCATGTCAACGCCACCGCAGACGATCAGAAGTGCGCGCAGACCTGCGTGAAGGAACATGGCTCGGAGCCGGTGCTCGTGGTTGGCGACAAGGTCTACAAGATCGATGCCGCTTCGAAGGATAAAGTGCTTCCGCACGTCGGCCATAAAGTGACCGTCACCGGAAAGCTCAGCAACGACACCGTTAGCGTCAAATCGATCAAGATGTAACTTCCGAGGCTGGATCAGCCTCACTGATTTATCAGGGCCGCAGCCGTCGCGGCCCTTTGTTTTTTTATTGCAGTTTGCCTCGTCCCGCCACTTCCCACGTGGTTTCCACCTGGTTTCCCCGGACTCCGTGCACGCGCTCGTGCAGGTTCATGGCGACGCAGATGTGGTTCGGGATCACGTGGACGCGCGATCCGATTTCGAACCGGTGTCCGGCGGCGGTGACATCGATGTAGCCGTGCTCTTCGTTCATCTTGACGAAGGCGGCGGCCGGCGCTTCGACAATGTGTCCGAAGGTCGGCGGTCCGGGCGCCGCGGCGAGGTCCGAGGAGAAAGTCTTGGATCCTCCGTCGATGATGGCCTGCCCGTCATGAGCGGTCGATACGACGGTGGCGATGATGGAGGCGGCGCACTGCTCCAGGGTGCATCCACCCACGAGCGCCGTGTTACGGTCGTTGAAGATGTACGTGCCCGGCCGGATTTCGTTGAGGTACGGCAGCTCGTGGGAGTGGTAGAGGGAAGGCGTGGAACCGCCGCTCACGATGTGTGGGGAGAGGCCCGCCGCGGCCAGTTCTCCGTAAGCCGTTTCGAGCAAACGTGCAAGCGCGTCGAGGGCGGTGCGACCCTGTTCGTCCATCTTTCGGAGATGGCCGGGGTAGAAGGCGATACCCTCGAAGCGAAGGCGCGGGAGGCTGTCGATTTCGCTGGCCAGGGCGACCAGCGGCGCGCCCGGTTTGACGCCGACCCGGCCCAATCCGGCGTCAACCTCGGCCAGCACGCCGATTTCAAGACCGGCATCCCGGGCCGCTTCGGAAAGCTGCCGGGCCGCGAAAGAACTGTCGAGGGAAACGGTGACCGCCGTTTTTCGGGCGACCTCCATCAGGCGGTCGAGTTTCTTCTTCCCGAGCACCGGGTAGGCGACCAGCAGGTCGCGCGGCTCGGCGCGCAGCATCACTTGGGCTTCAGTCGTCTTGGCCACAGTAAGGCCGGCCGCGCCGAGCTCAATCTGCCGTTTCCCAAGCGCCGGTATCTTGTGTGTCTTGGTGTGCGGCCGCAGCCGCAGCTTGTGCTTCGCGGCGTAATCCGCGACTCGCTGGAGGTTCGCCTCCATGATGTCGAGGTCGATCACCAGCGCGGGTGTTTCCAGTTCGTCGATGTGCATGAGAAAAGGGTAAGAGTCCTACGGCTGGAAGCGCATGGACAGCCTTCCGCCCGGACCGCGATAAAGCAGTTCAAAATCTTTGGATTTCAGCTTCTTTCCATCGATTTCGAAGTACAGCAGCCCCGAAACAGGGTCGAGAGTTTCCTTTTCGGGCATGATTTTAGCTTTGAGGGTGGCCATCAACGGCGATTCATTTTCGTCTTTTTTCTCTTCCACCGTGGCTTTCACGGTTTCGGGCGGCGCCGCGTTGCCGATGCCCAGCCCGAAGAAGCCGCCGCCGAGAGACGTGCCCCCTTTGCCGTCGTTGCTGCGGTGCAGGACCAGCGTGCTGGCGCCGGCGATCTCGCTCGGGCCGAAAGGCTTAGAGCGCTGCCCGTCTTTCGTACAAAGCAGGGTGAAATCGTCGCGGGCTATGTTCAGGGGCTTGGCGGTGAGCGGCCGCGCCTCGACTCGAACCACGATCAGGCCGCTCAGCGTCTCGGGGATGTCGGGGACGCCCAGCGCTTGCTGGACCTGCTCGCGCCCCAGAATCAGCTTGGCGCTGATGTCGATGTTTTCGTTCGAATTGGCTTCGATGGGGAGTGATTTGTCGGCGGCGGTGAGCGGAAAGGCCGAAAGAATCAAGGAGAGGAACCACAGCGGTCTCATAAAAGAGCTTCCAAAGCGCATTATACGCCCTGATCGCGCCCGGGCCCGGGTTGCTCCGGGGTCCGGGGAATGGATATCTTGAGAATTCACCCCTAACCTTATGAACGTACCTATTACGGTCGCGCACGGCGACGGCATCGGCCCGGAGATTATGGCCGCGACGCTCCAGATTATCCAGGAAGCAGGAGCGCGAATTGATATCGAAACCATCGAGATTGGCGAGAAGGTGTATCTGCGAGGCATTCCGGCTGGCATCGAGCCGGGCGCCTGGGAATCGCTGCGCCGCACGAAGGTGTTCCTGAAGGCCCCCATCACCACGCCGCAGGGCGGGGGATTCAAGAGCCTGAACGTGACCACGCGCAAGGCCCTGGGGCTCTATGCGAACGTGCGTCCCTGCGTTGCGTATGCGCCTTACGTGGACACTAAGTATCCGGGCATGGACGTGGTGATCGTTCGCGAGAACGAAGAAGACGTCTATGGAGGCATCGAGCACCGGCAGACCGCCGAGATGATGCAGTGCCTGAAGCTGATCTCGCGTCCGGGCTGCGAGCGGATTGTGCGCTACGCGTTCGAGTACGCGACGCGCAACAACCGCAAGAAGGTCACGGCCTTCACCAAGGACAACATCATGAAGATGACCGATGGTCTGTTTCATAAAGTCTTTGATGAGATTGGCGTGGAATATCCGGAGATCGAGAAGGAGCACTGGATTGTCGATATCGGCGCGGCGAAGCTGGCGGATCGTCCGGAGACGTTCGACGTGGTGGTGATGCCAAACCTCTACGGCGACATCCTCTCCGATGTGGCGGCGCAGATTGCGGGGTCGGTTGGCTTGGCCGGATCGGCTAATATCGGCGACCAGTGCGCCATGTTCGAAGCGATCCACGGTTCGGCGCCGCGGCGTGCCGGCCAGAACCTGGCCAATCCGTCCGGGCTGCTGCTGGGTGCGGTGCAGATGCTGGTGCACATCGACCAGGCCGACGTGGCGGAGCGAGTTCACAACGCCTGGCTGCGGACGATCGAAGAGGGCATCCACACCTACGACATCTTCCAGGATGGCGTGAGCCGGCAGAAGGTCGGCACGAAAGAGTTCGCGCAAGCGGTGGTCGCGCGCGTCGGCAAGAAACCGGAGAAGTTGAAGGCGGCCGCCTATAATAAGGCTCGGGAAAACCACGTGGTCAAAGGCTACGTTCGCAAGCCGGCGAAGAAGGAAACCGTGGGAGTCGATCTGTTCGTCGATTGGAGCGGCGGCGCGAGCGAACTGGGTCCGAAGATTGAAGCCCTCAACGGCGGCGGAATGTCTCTGCAGGTGATTACCAACCGGGGCGTGCGCGTCTATCCCGGCGGAATGCCGGAGACATTCTGCACGGACCACTGGCGTTGCCGCTTCCTGGGAGAAGGCGGCAAGGCGAGCCATGCTCAGATCGCCGCTCTCCTGCAGCGCTGTTCGGATGCCGGGATCGATTTCATCAAAACCGAAAACCTGTGCCATTTCGACGGCGAGCGGGCGTATTCGCAGGAAGGCGAATAGCCGATGGCCGAGCCGGAATCAACCGCGGCGCCGCTGGTCGGCGTGATCATGGGCAGCAAGTCCGACTGGGAGACCATGCGCCACGCCGCGGCGGTTCTGGCCGAGTTCGGTGTGCCGCACGAGTGTAAGGTCGTCTCGGCGCACCGGACGCCGGACTGGATGGCGGAATACGCCTCCACGGCGGAATCTCGCGGGCTGCAGGTCATCATCGCGGCGGCGGGCGGGGCGGCGCACCTGCCCGGCATGGTGGCGGCGCAGACCCTGACGCCGGTTCTGGGCGTACCCATTGAATCGCATGTTCTCAAAGGCGTCGATTCTCTCCTCTCGATTGTGCAGATGCCGGGCGGCATCCCGGTGGGGACGCTCGCCATCGGAAAAGCGGGCGCGACCAACGCGGCGCTGCTGGCGATCGCGATCCTCGCCAATCACGATGCAGCGCTGCGCGAGAAACTGAGGCGCTATCGCGAGCAGTTAGCCGCCACGGTCCGGTCACAAGAACTCGAATGAAACCGATCCTTCCCGGAGCGGCGATCGGGGTTCTCGGCAGCGGCCAGCTCGGGCGAATGTTTACGATCGCCGCCCGGCGGATGGGCTACCGCGTCCACACCTTTTCACCGGACGAAGACACGCCCACGGGCCAGGTTGCGGACGTCGAGGTGGTCGGCTCCTATGACGACCTGGACGCGGTGCGCGAATTCGCCCGCCGCGTTGACGTGGTGACGTTCGAATTCGAAAACGTGCCCGCGCCCACCGCGGAGGCCGCGGCGTCCGCCGCACCGGTGCGGCCCGATGGGTCCGTGCTGCACGTCACGCAGGAACGCATCCGGGAAAAGACCTTCCTGGAGCGGTCCGGATTGCCCCATGTTCCATTCCGCCGGGTGGGCTCGAAGGAAGAGGTTCGCGAGGCGGCGCGCGAATTGGGGTGTCCGGCCGTGCTCAAGTCGGCGGCATTCGGCTACGACGGCAAGGGCCAGAGTATGATTCGCACGGTCCAGGATGCCGAGGCGGCCTGGGATAGAGTGGGCGCGCCGGAATGCATTCTGGAAGCTTTCATCGACTTCGAACGGGAGATTTCCGTGGTCGGTGTGCGCGGCGACGACGGCGCGGTTGCGCATTACCGGGCGGCGCATAACCGGCATTCGCACCACATCCTCGACGTGTCGGTGGCGCCGGCGGGCATTCCGGAAAGGCTGGAACGGGAAGCGGCCGAAATCTCCCGGGCGGTGCTTGAAAAACTCGGCGTGGTGGGCGTGCTCTGCACGGAATTCTTCGTTTCGCGCGACGGACGCCTGCTCATCAACGAACTTGCGCCGAGGCCGCATAATTCCGGGCACCTGAGCATCGACGCCTGCGTTACCAGCCAGTTCGAGCAGCAGTTGCGGGCGGTTTGCGGATTGCCACTCGGTTCCACGGAACAGATCCGCCCGGCGGCGATGGCCAATCTTCTCGGCGACCTTTGGGTAGCGGGTGAGCCGGACTGGACGGCGGCTTTGCAGGATCGAAACGTGAAACTGCATCTCTATGGCAAGCTGTCGCCGCGGGCGGGGCGGAAAATGGGGCACCTCACCGTGCTCGATGAGA
This sequence comes from Bryobacteraceae bacterium, assembly GCA_035545735.1. Taxonomy (GTDB): domain Bacteria; phylum Acidobacteriota; class Terriglobia; order Bryobacterales; family Bryobacteraceae; genus JAJYKC01. The sequence continues at coordinate 22,893 of DASZXS010000098.1, forward strand.
CGCCGGAAGCCGCTTGCGCGAGGGCCGCGAAGGCCCGGCAGGCATTGCTCAGGGCGGAATAATCTCGCCGAAGGACGCGTGGCGCACGCCCGGAAGATCCATCAGAGCTTGCAGTGTCTCCTGGGCGTCCTTGGCCGGCGAAGAGGCGAGGATAATCTCGGCTTTGCCTTGATCCGGAATACCGCTCTCGACGAGGCTGACCCGCTCCACCTGAAGGCCGGCCGAATCGACGACGGTTACGAGAGCGCCGACGGAGATCTGAGCGCGATCGTAGAGGGCGGTGATTGCGGGCTTGTACCAGCGCCTGGCGAGGCGTTTCTCAAAGGGCCGGAGGGCGGCGAGCACCGTGAGGGCGAGCGCGGTGGCGGCAAGGGCCGGCTTATACAGACCTCCGCCGACGGCAATTCCAATGGCTGCAACCGCCCAGACGCTGGCGGCGGTGGTTAACCCGCGAACCGTTTCCCTCTGAACAATGATGGTCCCGGCGCCCAGGAATCCGATTCCCGAGATTACCTGGGCCGCGATACGGGAGGGGTCCAGAGAGACGTTCGGCGTGCCAAGCACGTCCGAAAACCCGAAGGCGGAGCAGACCATCGCCAGGGCGGAGGCCAGCCCGACCAGCGCGTGTGTCCGCAATCCCGCGGCGGCTTCGCGGCGTTCGCGCTCCAAACCGACCACGCCCGCGCACAAGGTAGCCACCGCGAGGCGGAGCACCACTTCCGACGTCGTTAAGGGCATTCCAACACCTCTCCTTGCTCTACTCCGCTCGAATGTGTTCCGATAGACCCGTATGCCCGCCGAGCGCGACCGGATTCTCGAAGAAATCCAGCGAAAAAAATACTGGCGCAGATGGGGGCCTTACCTTGCCGAGCGCGCGTGGGGAAATCCCCGCGAGGATTATAGCGCGGACGGCAACGCCTGGGACTATTTTCCTTTCGACCAAGCCGCATTGCGCGCCTACCGTTGGACCGAAGACGGCATTGCGGGCTTTTGCGACAACCATCAGCGGGTCTGTTTTTCCACGGCCTTCTGGAACGGCCGCGACCCGATTCTGAAGGAGCGCCTCTTCGGGCTCGGGGGAAATGAGGGCAATCATGGCGAGGACGTGAAGGAGTATTACTACTACCTGGATTCCACGCCGTCGCATTCTTATCAGAAAGCTCTCTACAAATATCCACAGGCCGAATTCCCCTATCAGATATTACGCGACGGGAACCGGGCGCGGGCGCGATCGATGCCGGAATTCGAGCTGATCGACACCGGAATCTTCGACCAGGACCGCTATTTCGATATCACCATCGAATATGCGAAATCGGATGTGAACGACGTTTGGATCCGCGTCACGGCGATCAACCGCGGGCCGGACAAAGCCTCTCTTCATCTGATTCCCACGGTCTGGTTCCGGAATACCTGGGAGTGGGGGCATAGCCCGGGAAAGCCCGCATTGAAACGGGACGGAGGACTTATCCGGCTCGACGTGCCCACGCTGGGAGCGTACCAACTCTCCTTCGAAGGTTCGCCGGAGCTGCTTTTCACGGAGAATACTTCGAACACCGAAAAGCTCTGGCAGTACCGGGCGGGGCAGGGATTCTATAAAGACGCGTTCCACGAATGCATCGTTCACGGCAACCGGAACGCGGTGAATCCGGCGGAGACCGGCACCAAGGCGTGCGGATGGCACAAGTTTGACCTCGAACCCGGCGAGCAAAAAGTCATCCGGATGAGGTTGTGCGAGCAGGGCAGCGCGGATTTGGATGCCGACGATGTCTTCGCGCAGCGCATCGCCGAGGCCGATGAATTTTATGAGCTGCTGCGCGGCAAGCTGACCGGAGACGCGTACCTGGTGCAGCGGCAGGCGTTTGCCGGACTGCTGTGGACCAAGCAGTTCTATCACTTTGTGGTGGAGCAGTGGCTGGACGGCGACCCCGGACAACCGCCGCCGCCGCCGGAGCACAAGGAAGGGCGCAACCGGGAATGGCGGCATCTTTATAACGAAGATATTCTCTCGATGCCGGATAAGTGGGAGTATCCCTGGTACGCGGCATGGGACCTGGCGTTTCACGCGGTGGCATTCGCGCCGCTGGACCCCGATTTCTCGAAGCAACAGCTCTCGCTGTTTCTCCGGGAATGGTACATGCATCCGAACGGGCAGATTCCGGCGTACGAATGGGCGTTCAGCGATGTAAATCCCCCGGTGCATGCGTGGGCGTGCGCGCGAGTATTCAAGATCGACGCGAAATTACAAGGGAAGCCGGACTACCATTTTCTGGAGGCGGCGTTTCACAAGCTGCTGATGAACTTCACCTGGTGGGTGAACCGGAAGGACTCCGAAGGCAACAACATATTTGAAGGCGGATTTCTGGGGCTGGATAACGTCGGCGTTTTCGACCGCAGCAAACCGCTTCCGACCGGAGGCGTTCTGGAGCAGGCGGATGGGACAAGCTGGATGGCGGCATATTGCCTGGACATGCTCCGGATTGCACTCGAACTTACTCCGTACGATTCCACTTACGAGGACATTGCGAGTAAGTTCTTCGAACATTTCCTGTTTATATCCGGAGCGATCAACCGGATGGGCGACCGCGGCCTGTGGGATGAAACGGACGGCCTCTACTACGACTGGCTGAAGCTGAGTGACGGCCGGCGGCTGCCGCTGAAGGTGCGCAGCATGGTGGGACTGGCTCCGCTTTTGGCGGTGGTCACGCTGGAGAACAGCACCATCGACGCCGCGCCGGGGTTCAAACGGCGCATGGAGTGGTTTATTCACAATCGCGAGGATCTATGCGCGAACGTCGCGTCGATCAGCCGTCCCGGAGTGGAATCGCGGAGGCTGCTGGCGATCACGCACAAAGACCGCCTTCTGCGCGTTTTGGCTACGATGCTGGATGAAGACGAGTTTCTTTCGCCGCATGGCATCCGTTCGCTGTCCCGGCATCATCTGAACTATCCGTTCGTGGTGCACGTGGACGGGCATGAATACCGGGTGGATTATGAGCCGGCGGAATCATCCACCGGTGTGTTCGGCGGCAACTCGAACTGGCGGGGCCCGGTATGGTTCCCGATGAACTTCCTTCTGATCGAGGCGCTGCAGCGCTTTCATCATTACTTCGGCGATGAGCTGAAAGTGGAGTATCCGACGCGGTCCGGCAACTGGTGCAACCTGGGCGAGGTGGCGGCGAATCTTTCGCGGAGGCTATCGTCGCTATTCCTGCGCGGCGCCGATGGGCGGCGGCCAGTGTTCGGCGGCGCCGAGAAGTTTCAAACCGATCCGAATTTCCGCGATCATATCCTGTTCTATGAGTATTTCCACGGGGACAACGGCGCCGGTGTTGGCGCCAGCCATCAAACGGGCTGGACGGCGCTGGTGGCGAAGTTGTTGCAGCAGAGCGGGGTTTAACGGGGCTAGTAGAAGACGGGGCGCGGGGCTAATTAGCCCGGGAAATGCCGCGAGTTCCTCCAAGAGGCCATCGATTCGGCCGAGCTTCAATGGGGCCGAGGCTGATTAGCCCCGGAAATGGATGATTGGGTCCTCGTCGGATCAGGCCCAGATGGCTTCAAATGAGGCCAAGGCTAATTAGCCCTGGAAATAAAAACATTCCAAAAAGAATCGGACTAAGGCCTTGACGCTTCAATGAGGCCGGGGCTGATTAGCCCCGGAAGTTCTTTGCGGAGTTCTTCGAATCGTTGGCTGGGGAGACTTCAATGAGGCCAAGGCCAATTAGCCCCGGAAATTTCGAGGAAACGCCCAAGCCGATTAGATATCCGCTGGCTTCAATGAGGCCGGGGCTAATTAGCCCCGGAAATACAGCCTCCACAGAATACGTTCGCTTGGACGAACAGGCTTCAATGAGGCCGGGGCTAATTAGCCCCGGAAATGAGAGCAGCCCAGGGAGCAGCCACAACGGCATTGCCGTGCTTCAATGAGGCCGGGGCTAATTAGCCCCGGAAATGCGCATCCTGCGTAAACCAATTGAGCGCCGATTTCAGCTTCAATGAGGCCGGGGCTAATTAGCCCCGGAAATGCGGCCGACGAGGGCTACGTCAGCGTAGCTCATTGGC